>CAVSNU010000005.1:0-1351384 GCA_963729445.1 uncultured Chloroflexia bacterium | reverse complement strand
AGTTGCCGGGCGCGCCGCGAAACATCGCCGAACACATGGCGGCGTCACTTCTCGCCGGGCATCCACACTTCGGGCGCGACGCTCGACGGCCGGTGGCGTCTCTCGGAGGCTCCGGCGCCGGCATGGCCGACGTCTGCGTCCGCCGAGCTGCTCGCAGCAGTCTTCGCCGTCGTCGACGTCGAGACGACGGGCGGCCGGCCCGACGGCGGCGACCGCATCACGGAGATCGCCGTGGTCACCGTGAGGGACGGCGTCGCGAGGACGATCTTCGAGACGCTGGTCAATCCCGAGCGCTCGATCCCGCCGTTCATCACGCGGCTCACGAACATCTCGTGGGAGATGGTGCGCGACAAGGCGCCCGTTCCGCGAGGTGTGCGACGACGTGCTCCGCGCGCTCGAGGGGCACGTGTTCGTCGCGCACAACGCGGCGTTCGACTGGCGCTTCGTGAGCGCGGAGGTCGCGCGCGCGCGCGGCCGCGAGCTCACGGGCCGCTCGCTCTGCACCGTGCGGCTCGCCCGCAGGCTCCTGCCGCAGCTCCGCTCACGCTCCTCGACTGGGTGGCGCGGCACTACGACGTCCAGATCGAGCCGGGCAAGCGGCACCGCGCGGCCGGCGACGCGCTCGCGACCGCGCACTGCCTCTTCGGACTGCTCGACGACGCGCGCGGCCACGGCTGCGAGCGCTGGTCGGATCTCGAGCGCTTCCTCGCCGCCGGAACCGTCGTGCGCAAACGGCGCGGACGCCGGGCGCCGGCCATGCCGCGACCCGTCGACCGGGACACGACGGCGTGACGCGGAGCGGTTAGACTCCCGTCATGCCGCTCCTTCCGCTCGTCCAATCGCGTTCCGCTCGGCTCGCTCGCGCTCCACGCGATCCAGGCCGGCGTGCAGCACCTCGATGGCGGCGCGATGTTCGGCGTCGTCCCGAAGATGCTCTGGGAGCGGCGATTCCCGCCGACGCGCGGAACCGCATCCCGCTCGGCATGCGCTGCCTGCTGATCGAGCACCCGACGGGCTCGTGCTCGTCGACACGGGGGTCGGCGAACAAGGAGAACGAGAAGTTCCACGACATCTACGGCATCGAGAACGCCGGCGGAGCGATCGGCCCGACGCAGCTCGAGGAGCGCGCTCGCCGAGGCGGGGTTCGCGGCCGGCCGACGTGGACCTCGTGATCAACACGCACCTGCACTTCGATCACGCCGGCGGCAACACGACGGCGCGGCGAGGACGGCGCGCCGCGTGCTCGACGTTCCCGAACGCGCGCTACGTCGTGCAGCGCGGCGAGTGGGACTGGGCGCACCACACGAACGAGCGCACGGCGGCGCAGCTACTTCGCGCACAACTTCGATCCCGCTCGCAGGCCGCGGGCCGGCTCGATCTGGTGGACGGCGAGCGCGAGATCGCTCCCGGGAATCTCGCGTGCGTCCCGACGCCGGGGCACACGCCGCACCACCAGGGCGTCCTGTCGAGTCGGGCGGCGAGCGGCTGTTCTATCTCGCCGACCTGGCCCGACGGCCGCGCACCTGCCGCTGCCGTGGATCATGGGCTACGACGTCGAGCCGCTGGTGACGCTCGAGACGAAGCGGCGCGATGCTGGGCCGAGGCCGCGGCGGAGGGCTGGCTCGTGATGTTCGAGCACGACGCGCACCGACGCGTTCGGCCGGATCGTCGCGGACGGGAAGGGCTACGTCCGTGGCTGAAGTGCTACGAGCGCAGCGTCACTGCTGACTTGACTTCGCACCTCGACAGCGCCTAACTTCCGATCTGACAACTAGCTAAGTGGCCGTGTCACGACGGTCCCACCCTCTGGCCCTCGCGCGGATGCGAGGTGTGCTGCAGGAGTCCTCGATTCAGCGTCTCGCTCCCGTCGCCACTGACGGGCGCTCGGGCGTCGTGCGGACTCTCTGCCCCGGAAGGTCCGCTTTTTTGTTCTCTCTCATCGAGGCTACGAGTATTCAGGACACCACCAAGCGCGTGCGGGTCAATCGCATGATCCGCATCAGCCCGGTCCGCGTGATCGGCGCCGACGGTTCACAGCTCGGGATTCTCGAAGTGGACGCGGCGCTGGCGCATGGCGGAAGAAGCAGGGCTGGATCTGGTCGAAGTCGCGCGCGACGGCGCGCCCCCCGTCGTCCGCATCATGGACTACGGGAAGTTCAAGTTCGAGATGGCCAAGCAGGCGCGGCTCGCGAAGAAGAAGCAGCACGTGATCGAGCTCAAGGAAGTGAAGTACCGCCCTGGGATCGACGATCACGACTTCGACACGAAGACGCGGCACGCGCGCCGGTTCCTCGAAGAGAAGAACAAGGTGAAGGTGACCATGATGTTCCGCGGTCGGCAGGTCGCGCACCCCGAGCTCGGGCAGGCGGTGGTCGACCGGGTCGCAGCAGCGAGCTGGCGGACGTCGCGAAGATCGAGAGCGCGGGCCGAGATGGAAGGGAAGTCCATGACGATGATTCTCACGCCGAAATAGAGCGAGAGCGTGCTATGCCGAAGATGAAAACGCACAAGGGCGCGACGAAGCGCTTCAAGGTGACCGGGCACGGGAAAGGTCAAGCGCATGCAAGGCGTTCAAGAGCCACATCCTCACCAAGAAGACCTCCAAGCGGAAGCGCAACCTCCGCCGCGCCGGCATCGATCGCCACGAACGGCGAAGCGAAGCGAATCAAGCGCCTGCATTCAGGCCGTAAAGGAGACCGACCATGCCTCGCGCCAGATCGAACGTCCCGCGCCTCAAGCGCAAGAAGCAGATCATGAAGGCCGCCCGCGGCGCCTTCGGCGCCCGCAGCAAGCTGTGGAAGGCCGGCGAAGGAGACCGTCGAGCGCGGCTGGCGGTACGCCTACCGCGATCGCAAGAACAAGAAGCGCGACTTCCGCCGCCTCTGGATCATGCGCATCAACGCCGCCGCGCACCAGCACGACATGAGCTACAGCGTGTTCATGAACGGCCTCAGCAAGGCCGGCATCGAGATCGACCGGAAGATCCTCGCCGACCTCGCCGTGCGCGATCCCGCAGGCGTTTACGCGCGCTCGCCGACAAGGCGCGCGCCGCGCCTGAACGCTGCGTAAGTCAGCTTGCTCGACGCAGGCACTCGGCGGCGGCGCGACCTTGCGGGTCATCGCCGCCGCCGTTGTCATTTCCGACGCTCATCTGTCGCAATGCTTCCCGATCGACATCCCGACGCTCGAGCAGTACCTCCAGGACTCGCCGACGCGACTCGCCGAGCGCGGCGCTCGCCGCGCTCGTCGCCGCGCGCCGACGCCGCGACGCGCTCGAGGCGGCGCGCATCGCAGTTCCTCGGCGACCGGCGCGGCGAGCTCGCTCGCGCTGCAGAAGGCGCTCGGCACGCTGCCGCCCGAGGACGCGCCGCGACGCCGGCCGCGCGTTCAACGACGCGCAAGACGCGGCTCGACGGCCGCGCTCGACGAGCGCCGCGCGACGCTGCGCCGCGGCGCGGCGCAGCGGTCCGCAGCGTCGACCTCACGATGCCGGCGCGCCAGCGCTGGAGCGGCGGCGAAGCATCCCGTCACGCTCGTCATCGACGAGATCGTCGGAGATCTTCCGCGAGCTCGGCTTCACCGTCGCGCTCGGCCCGGAGAGCCGAGACCGAGTGGTACAACTTCGGCGCGCTCAACTTCCCGCCGGACCACCCGGCGATGGACGCTGCACGACACGCTCTACCTCGGCGACGGCGCGCTGCTGCGCACGCACACGTCGCCGGTGCAGGTGCGCACGCTGCAGCGCTACGCGCCGCCGATCCGCATCCTCGCGCCGGGCAACGTGTACCGCCGCGACTTCTTCGACGCGTCGCACGCGCCGGCGTTCGCGCAGATCGAGGGGCTCGCGGTCGACGAGGGCATCTCGCTTCGTCGACCTCAAGGCGACGCTCGACGCACTTCGCGCAGCGCTTCTTCGGCGCGACGCGCACGCGCTTCCGCCCGAGCTTCTTCCCGTTCACCGAGCCGTCGGCCGAGATGGACGTCGAGTGCCGGCTCTGCGGCGGCACGCGGTGCTCGGCGTGCAAGGGCACCGGCTGGATGGAGATCCTCGGCTCGCGGCATGGTGCATCCCGCCGTGCTCGAGGCGGCGGGCATCGACAGCGAGCGCTACACCGGCTGGGCGTTCGGCATGGGGCCCGGCCGCATCGCCATGCAGCGCTACGGCATCTGCCGGACATCCGCCTCCTCTACGACTCCGACGTGCGCTTCCTCGAGCAGTTCGCGCGAATGAACGCTCTCGTACGACTGGCTGCAACGCGTTCGTCGACGTCGACGCAGTCGCCGACCGAGCTGCGCGACCTGCATCACGGCGCACGCCGCGACGGTCGAGGAGCTCGATCGCGCTGCGCGCCGATCTGCGCGCCGATCGTCGTCGCGCGCGTCGTCGAGGCAGCGCCGCATCCCGACTCCGATCACCTCTCGGTCACGAAGGTGGACGCGGGCACGCGGCGAGCTGCTCGACGTCGTGTGCGGCGCGCCGAACGTGCACGGCCGGCAAGCTGTATCCGTTCGCGCCGACCGGCACCGATGATGCCCGGCGGGCTCAAGATCGAGAAGCGCAAGATCCGCGGCGCGACCTCGAACGGCATGCTCTGCTCGGCGCGCGAGCTCGGGCTCGGCGAGGAGCACGACGGCATCCTCGAGCTCGACGTCGACGTGCCGCCGGGCACGCCGTTGCTCGACGCGATGCCGGTCGGCGACGCGCGCCTCGTCGTCGACGTGCTGCCGAACCGCCCCGACCTGCTGTCGCACCTCGGCGTCGCGCGCGAGGTCGCCGCGGTCACCGGCGACGCCGCTCGCGCTGCCCGACGATCGGCGTCGCCGGCGATCGCGATCGCCGCGCCGAGCGCGTTCCGCCGCGCGACGGCAAGGCGCCGGCGGCATCGTGCTGCATCGTCGAGGACGCGACGGCTGCCCGCGCTACATGGGCGTCGTCGATTCGCGGCGTGAAGGTCGGGCCGAGCCCGGAGTGGCTCGTGCAGCGGCTCGAGGCGGTCGGCTCGCGCTCGATCAACAACGTCGTCGACGCCACGAACTACGTGCTGCACGGCTCGGGCAGCCGATGCACGCGTTCGACCTCGCCAAGCGACTCGGCGAGCTGCGCGCGATCGATCGTGCGTCGCGCGCGCGCCGGGCGAGACGCTCGTCACGCTCGACGGCGTCGAGCGCACGCTCGACGCCGGACATGACGGTCATCGCCGACGCCGATGCGCGCCGTCGGCGCTCGCCGGCGTGATGGGCGGCCGCGACACCGAGGTCACCGACGAGACGACCGACATCTTCCTCGAGGTCGGCGAACTTCGACCCGCCGCGCATCGCGGCGACGCGGCGCGCGCTCGGCCTCTCGACCGACGCGAGCTACCGCTTCGAGCGCGGCGTCGACGTCGCGCTCGCGCCGCGCGCGCTCGAGCGCGTCGCGCAGCTCGATCGTCGCGCTCGCCGGCGGCACGCGTCGAGAGCCGCCGGTCGACGTCTACGCGCGCGACCCGCCGCGCGCCGCGTCGCTGCCGCTGCGCGCGCGCGCGTCGCGACGCGTGCTCGGCGACGACGCTGCCCGGCGAGCGAGATCGCGCAGCTGCTCGCGAGCGATCGGCTTCGACGCCGACGTCGGCAGATGCGACGGCGCACGTGCGCGTGCGTCGCCGCCGACTGGCGGCAGCGATGTCGTCGCCGAGGTCGACCTCGATCGAGGAGGTCGCGCGCCTGCACGGCTACGACGCGCTTCCGGACGAGACTGCGCCCGTTCCGCCCGGGCACCGTGCCCGACGCGCCGCTGTGGACGTCGCTCGCGGACGGCTGCGCGAGGCGCTCGTCGGCGCCGGGCTGCTCGAGGTGCGCCCGATGCCGTTCGTCGCCGGCGGCGACGGACGCACGTGCGCGTGCGCAATCCGCTCGCCGAGAACGAGGCGCACCTCCGCGCGTACGCTGCTCGAGTCGCTCGCGCGCCGCGCCGAGTACAACCTCGCGCACATGCAGGGCAACGTCCGGCTGTTCGAGATCGGCTCGGTGTTCGCGCCGCGGCGCGGACGCGCTGCCGCGCGAGACGAGTGCGCGTCGCCGTGCTCGTGATGGGCGACCGCGGCCGCCGCACTTCACGCCGAGTCGCCGAGCCGACGGACGCGTACGACGCGTGGGACGCGAAGGCGCTCGCCGAGCGCGTCGCGCGCGTCGCGTTCGCCGGGCGCAGACGTCGCGCTGCGAGCCGGTCGGCGACGGACGAGCGTGCTGTGGACGATCGCTGCGTCGACGGCAGCGCGCGCGGTGACGGTGCGCCGCGTCGCGCTCGACGCGCCGGTCTGGGCGGCGCCGGCGTTCGGCGTCGAGCTCGCGCTCGGCGCGATGTCGAACAGCGACGTCGCGCCGCCGGGCGAGTCACGCGCACGGCGCGGACGCCGGCCGCCGCCGCGCCGGCGCACGCGCCTATCGCGCCGCTGCCGACCACGCCGGCGGCGGAGTTCGACCTCGCGCTGCTCGTTCCGGACGCGCGTGCGCGGCGGCGAGGTCGAGGCGGTCATCCGCGACGCGGCGGGCGAGCTGCTCGAGCGGCTCGACGCTGTTCGATCGAGTACCGCGGGCAGGGCGTCGACGCCGGGCATCGCGCAGCCTCGCGTGGCGGTTGACCTTCCGCCATCCGGAGCGCACTCTACGCGACAAGGAGATCGAGGGCCGGCGCACCAAGATCCTCGCAGCGCTCGCAGCAGGAGCTCGGATGTCCGACAGCGAACGTCCTGAAGCCTTCGCCGTTCCGCGAGCTCGAGCAGCTCGTGCGCCACCTCGGCGACGAGCTCGCCGGCTTCCGCCGGCGCGCGCTCGTCGCGGAAGCGAGGCTGCGCGAGCTCGAGAGCGCGGAGCGCAGCGGCGGCGCCGGCAGCAGCGTCGAGCTCGCGCGAGCGGCTGACCGCAGCTCGAGCACGAGAACGCGGAGCTGCAGCGGCCGGCTCGACGCGGCGACCGACGCGCACGCAGCCAGATGCTGGATCGCGTCCGGTTCCTCCGGCAGCAGCAGGCGCAGGGAGCGGAGCGGTGAGCGACGAAGAAGCACGTCGGTGAAGGTCGACGATCCTCGGCGAGGAGTACGCGATCCGCAGCGACGCGCCGCCCGGAGCACACGCGCGCCGTCGCCGCAGTACGTCGACCAGGCGATCCGGCAGATCATGCACAGCGGCGCCGTCGTCGAGACGAACCGGGCCGCGATCCTCGCGGCGCTCCAGATCACCGCCGAGCTGTTCCAGGCGCGCGAGGCGAACGAGCGAGCTGCGACGCGTCGATGCAGGCGCTCGAGCGCGGACGTGCGGCGCTGGCTCCCGCCGGCGAAGCGCGGCGGACGGGTCGGTGACGCGTCAGCGCCGCGCAGTCGCGGTCTGCGTTCGCCGCGCGTCACGGCGCGATTGCTTTCTGCGCGGCGCGTAGCCAGGCGTCCAGCCGACGTAGGTTGAAGCGCCCTTTGCAGTTAGCCCGCTCCCATGTCGCGCCCTTCGCCGGCGCGTCGCTCGGAGCGTGCGCTGCAGCGGGCGCTCCGACGGGCGGGCGGTGGTTTCCCTTCTCCGCGGCGCTGCGCCGCGGTGGAGCATAGATCCGATATGAACCAGACGGCACTCATTGCTGTGCTCGGCGTGCTGTCGTCATCGCCTCTGCCGGCATTTTTCTTTTTGGGCGACGGACGGGCCGGCGCTCAGCGCGCGGAGCTGCGAGCGGCAGCGCGCCGCGAAGGCGACGGCCGAGGAGACCGCCAAGCGCATCGTCGGCGAAGCCGAGCGCGAGGCCGAGACGCTGCGCAAGAGCGCGGTGCTCTCCGGCAAGGAAGAGCTGATCAAGCTGCGCGAGGACTGGGAGGTCGAAGCTCCGCGCGCCGCCGCGAGGAGGTCGAGCGCGAAGAGCGGCGGATCGGCGAGCGCGAGAGCGCGCTCGACCGCAAGCTCGAAGCCGCTCGAGCAGCGCGACAAGCGAGGTCGGCCGGCGCGCCAGCGACTTCGGCCGCCGCGAGAAGCCGTCGCAGACGCGCGAGGAGGAGCTCGACAAGCTGCGTCGCCGAGGAGCGCCGCCGGCTCGAGCAGATGGCCGGCATGTCGGCCGCAGGACGCCAAGGCCGAGCTGATCCGCCGGCTGGAGGAGGAGGCGCAGGCCGACGCCGCCAACCGCTCCGCGAGATTCGCGAGACCGCGCAGCGCAACGCCGAGCGCGAGGCGAAGAAGATCGTCGCGCTCGCCATCCAGCGCATCGCCGCCGAGCACACGGCCGAGATCACCGTGTCCGCCGTCGTCGCTCCCGAACGACGAGATGAAGGGGCGCATCATCGGGCGCGAAGGCCGCAACATCCGCGCGTTCGAGCTCGCGACCGGCGTGGACGTCATCATCGACGACACGCCGGACACGGTCGTCGTCTCCTGCTTCGATCCGGTCCGCCGCGAAGTCGCGCGGCTGGCGCTCGAGAAGCTCGTGTCCGACGGCCGCATCCATCCGGGGCGCATCGAGGAGGTCGTCAACAAGTCGCGAAGGAAGTCGAGGCGCAGATCGTCGAGACCGGCGAGCAGGCGGCGTACGAGACCGGCGTGCACGGGCTGCATCCCGAGCTCATCAAGCTCATCGGCCGCATGAAGTGGCGCACGAGCTACGGCCAGAACATCCTCGCAGCACTCGAAGGAAGTCGCGCACCTCGCCGGCATCATGGCGGCCGAGCTCGGGCTCGACGTCGCGATGGCCAAGCGCGGCGCGCTGCTGCACGACGTCGGCAAGGTGCTCACGCACGAGCACGAGGGCACGCACGTGCAGCTCGGCGTCGAGGTGGCGACGAAGTACGGCGAGAACCCGCTCGTCGTGAACTGCATCGCCGCGCACCACGACGACGTGCCGCACGAGAGCGAGGTGTCGGTGCTCGTGCAGGCGGCCGACGCGATCTCGGGCTCGCGTCCGGGCGCGCGGCGCGAGGCGTTCGAGACGTACGTGAAGCGGCTCGAAGGGCTCGAGCGGATCGCGTCGAGCTATCGAGGGCGTGGAGCAAGGTGTTCGCCATCCAGGCGGGCCGCGAGGTCCGCGTGATCGTCACGCCGGACGACGTGGACGACGTGCGCATGACGACGCTGTCCGAGGAGATCGCGCGGCGCATCGAGGCCGAGCTGCAGTATCCGGGACAGATCAAGGTCGTGGTGATTCGCGAGACGCGGGCGGTGGACTTTGCCCGCTGAGGCGATCGTGACGGCGCGGCACGAAGCGGCGCACGCTGATCGACGGCGACGACGCTCGCCGCAGCAGGTTCGCGCCGAGGTCGCGGCGCGACGTCGCGGAGCTGCAGGCGCGCGGCGTCGACGCCCGGGCTCGACGGTCGTGCTCGTCGGCGACGACCCGGCGAGCGCGGTCTACGTCGGCGCCAAGGAGAAGGCGTCGCGCGAGGCCGGCATGGCGGGCGAGACGATCCGGCTTGCCGGCGACGACGCACGCAGGCCGAGCTGCTCGCGCTCGTCGACCGGCTCAACGCCGACCGAGCGGTGCACGGCATCCTCGTGCAGATGCCGCTGCCGAAGCAGATCGATCGCCGACACGGTCATCCGCCGCATCCGCCCGCGAAAGGACGTCGACGGCTTCCATCCGGTGAACGTCGGCAAGCTGCTGATCGGCGAGACGGACGGCTTCGCGCCGTGCACGCCGGCCGGCGTGCAGCGAGCTGCTCGTGCGAGTACGGCGTGCGACACGCGCGGCGCGGAGTGCGTCGTCGTCGGGCGCAGCAACATCGTCGGCAAGCCGATGGCGGCGCTGCTGGTGCAGAGCGGCGCCGGGCGCCGACGCGACGGTCACCGTCTGCCACAGCCGCACGCGCGATCTCGCGGCGCACACGCGCCGCGCCGACATCCTCATCGCCGCCGTCGGGCCGCGCCGAGATGATCACGGCGACATGGTCAAGCCGGGCGCCGTCGTGATCGACGTCGGCATGAACCGCATCGCCGACGCGACGACGAAGAGCGGCTACGCGGCTCGTCGGCGACGTGCGACTTCGACGGCGTGCGCGCAGGTCGCGTCGCTCATCACGCCGGTGCCGGGCGGCGTGGGCCCGATGACCATCGCGATGCTGCTGCACGAACACCGTTCGCGCCGCGGCGCAGCGTCGGCAGTGACGCGACCGGCGCGACGCCGCGTCGCGCGAGCGGCCCGGAGCTCGATCTCGTCGTCGCGACGCACGAGCCGGCGCACTCGCGCGAGCGACGCGCTCGCGCGCACCGGCGCGCCAGCCGCGAGCGCCGCGGACGCCGACGTCGCTATCCCGGCGCGAGCCGCGCAGTCCGCGATCGCCGTCTCGACGCTGACGCAGACGGCGAAGGACGTCGTCGAGGGCGCGTTCATCCCGCTCTGGGTGCGCGGCGAGGTCAGCGACTTCAAGGCGCACCGCAACGGCCACTGGTACTTCTGCGCTGCGCGATCGCACGTCGCAGATCCGCTGCGTCGTCTGGGCGCGCGACCAGCGCGGCATTCCCGCGCCGCCCGACGACGGCATGCAGGTGGCCGCGCTCGGGCAGCTCGACGTGTATGCCGGCGCGCGGCGAGATGCAGTTCACCGTGCAGCGCGCATCGAAGCCGAAGGCGACGGGCTGTGGCGCAAGGCGCTCGAGCATCACGCGCGTGCGGCTCGAGGCCGACGGCCTGCTCGCGCCCGAGCGCAAGCGCGCGCTGCCGCGCTTTCCGCGCGCGCATCGCCGTCGTCACGAGCCCGACGGCGCCGCGCTGCACGACATCGTCGCCGTGCGTGCGCCGTCGCGCGCCGCGGCGTGGAGCTCGTCGTCGTGCCGGCGACGGTGCAGGGCGACGGCGCGCCGCTGGAGCTGTGCGCCGCGCTCGAGCGCGTCGTGTCGCTGGGGCGGCGCCGACCTCGTGATCATCGGCCGCGGCGGCGGCGCGCGCGAGGATCTCTGGGCGTTCAACGACGAGCGCGTCGCGCGCGCCGTCGCCGCGTGTCCCGTGCCGACCATCTCCGCGGTCGGCCACGAGGTCGACGTCACGCTCTGCGACCTCGTCGCCGACCTCCGCGCGCCGACGCCGTCGGCCGCCGCGGAAGCCGCGGTGCCCGTCGCGCGACGGAGATCGCGCTGCGACGCTGCGGCGCGCATCGGCGCGGCTGCGTCGCGCGCGATCGACGGCGCCGCGCGAGCCGCGCGACAGCGCGCCGTCACGCGTCGCGCGATGCTCGCGCGGCGCGCGCGGCCGCAGTCGCCGAGCGCCGGCGCGGCGCTCGCAGCGCGTCGCCGGCCGGCTGCACGCGCTCAGCCCGCTCGCGACGCTCGAGCGCGGCTACGCCGTGGCGCGCGGCGCCGACGGCGCGCACGCTCGACGTCGGTCGCGCGACTTCGCGCCGGACGATGCCGTTCGACGCTGCGGCTGCGCGACGGCGAGGTGCGACGCGCACGGCGACGTCGCGTCACGCGCCGACGCGAGGAGGCGCGAATGACGCTTCGAGCAGACGCTGGCGCGCCTCGAGGAGATCGTCGCGCGAGCTCGAGAGCGAGCGACTGGAGCTCGGCGCAGGCGCTCGCGCTGTTCGAGGAGGGCGTGGAGCACCTGCGCGACGCGGCCGGCGAGCTCGCCGAAGGCCGAGGCGCGCGTGCAAGCGGCTCATCGAGCAGCGCCGACGGCGCCTTCGACGCTCGACGGACCTGCGATGGCTGACAGCGGTCGACGTCGCGGTCGACTTCGGCGCGCGACCGCGCCGCGATCGATCGCGCGCTCGACGGCGTTCTGCGAGCGCTACCTCGGCGACGCTCGCGCCGCCCGTCGCGCGACGCGATCCGCTACAGCCTGCTGGGCGAGGGCAAGCGGCTGCGCGGCATCCTGTTCCTCGCGCGCGTATCGAGCGGCGGGCGGCACCGGCGACGCGAGCGCCGCTCGCGGCGGCGGTCGAGGTCGTGCACGCGTACTCGCTCGTGCACGACGACCTGCCGTGCATGGACGACGACGACGTGCGCCGCGGACGGCCGACGGTGCACCGCGCGTTCGGCGTGCCGGCCGCGACGGCGGCCGGGCTCGCGATGGTCCCGCTCGCCGCGCGCTGCGCGCGTCGACGCGGCGCGCGCGCTCGGGCTCGGCCGACGACGACGTGCGGCGCGATCGTGCGCGAGCTCATGCGCGCGTCGGGCGCCGGCGGGATGATCGGCGGGCAGCTGCTCGACCTCGAGGGCGAAGGGCAGCCGCTCGCGCTCGACGAGCTCGAGCGGATCCACCGCGCGAAGACCGGCGCGCTCATCGCGGCCGTCGGCGGCGATCGGCGGACGCGCGGCCGGCGCCGGCGCCGAGCGCGCTCGACGCGCTCGCGCGCTACGGCGACGGCGATCGGGCTGGCGTTCCAGATCGCCGACGACGTGCTCGACGTCACGGCGACGACCGACCAGCTCGGGAAAGACGGCCGGCCGCGACCTCGCGCTGCAGCAAGAGCACCTATCCGGCGCTGCTCGGGCGTCGAGGGAGCGACAGCGCGGGCCGCGGCGCTGGTCGACGAGGCGCTGCGCGCGCCCTGCGACGCGGTCGGGCTGCTCACCGCCGGCGCTCGACGCGCATCGCGCGCTTCGTCGTCGACGCGTCGAGCGCACCTCTCGTAGCATTTCACTGGCAGCCATGTCCACTTCTCGATCGCATCGCAGTCGCCCGCCGACCTTCGCGCGCCTCACCCGCGACGAGCTGCCGCACGCTCGCCGCCGAGATGCGCGCGCGCCTCGATCGACGTCTGCTCGCGCACCGGCGGGCACATCGGCGCCGGGCTCGGCGTCGTCGAGCTGACGATCGCGCTGCACTACGCGTTCGACACGCCGCGCGACCAGCTCGTGTGGGACGTCGGCCACCAGGGCTACCCGCACAAGCTGCTCACCGGCCGCAACGCGCGGATGGAGACGCTGCGGCAGGAGGGCGGCATCTCCGGCTTCCTCAAGCGCACCGAGAGCGAGTACGACGCGTTCGGCGCCGGCCACGCGGCGACGTCGATCTCCGCGGCGCTCGGCATGGCGGCCGGCCGCGACATCAACGGCGAGCGACTTCAAGGTCGTCGCCGTCCTCGGCGACGGCGCGCTGACCTGCGGCCTCGCGTACGAGGGGCTGAACAACGCCGGGCACTCCGACCGCGACATCGTCGTCGTGCTCAACGACAACGAGATGTCGATCGCGCCGAACGTCGGCGCGATGCACAAGTACCTCACGTCGATCCAGCGCAACCCGCTCTACAACCGCGTGCGCACGAAGATCGGCGAGATCGTCGACAGCGCGCCGGGCCCGTCGTCGGCACGCATCGTGCGGAAGTGGGAGGAGAGCGTGAAGTCGTTCCTCACGCCGGGCGTGCTGTTCGAGGAGCTCGGCTTCCGCTACTTCGGCCCGATCGACGGCCACGACATCGACGCGCTGGTCGACACGTTCGACGGCGGTGCGCGAGCATCGACGGGCCCGCGCCTCGTGCACGTCATCACGCAGAAGGGGAAGGGCTTCCCGGCCGGCGAGCAGCGTGCGAGAAGTGGCACGCGCTGCCGCCGGGCCACGATCCGGCCACCGGCAAGCAGCTCAAGGCGTCGACGGCGAATCCCGACGTACACGGCGGTCTTCGGCAAGGGGCTCGCGGAGCTCGGCGACGAGAACGACAGGACGTCGTCGCGATCACCGCGGCGATGCCGAGCGGCACGGGCACCGGCGCGTTCGCGAAGGCGCATCCCGACGCGCTTCTTCGACGTCGGCATCGCCGAGGGGCACGCGGTCACGTTCGCCGCCGGCCTGGCGACGCGCGGCCTGCGCCCGGTCGTGCGCGATCTACTCGACGTTCCTGCAGCGCGCGCTACGACAACATCATCCACGACGTCGCGATCCAGCACGCTGCCGGTGGTGTTCTGCGATGGATCGCGCGGGGCTCGTCGGCGAGGACGGCGAGACGCACATGGGGCTGTACGACATCGCCTACATGCTCGCCGTGCCCGACATGACGGTCACGGCGCCGAAGGACGGCACGCGAGATGCTCGGCGCTGCTGCGCGCCGGCGTCGAGCACGACGCGCGGCCCGTTCTCGCTGCGCTACCCGCGCGACGTCGTCGCCCGACGCCGTGCCCGACGATCGCCGACGATCGCCGCCGACGCCGTACGGCACGTGGGAGGTGCTGCGCCACGGGCAGCGAGGTCGCGATCCTCGCCGTCGGCACGATGGTGAGCACGTCGCTCGCGGCCGCGGAGGCGCTCGCCGCCGAGGGACTCGACGTCACGGTCGTGAACTGCCGCTTCCTCAAGCCGTACGACGAGGTCACGCTCGCCGCGATCCTCGCCGACCACCGGCAGATCCTCGTCGTCGAGGAGGGCACGGTCGTCAACGGCTTCGGCGCGTACATGGCGGCGGTCATCGAGCGGCACGATCCCGACGTGCGCGTGCACGACGCACGGCGTGCCCGACCGCATCATCTACGCGGCGTCGCGCGCGCGGCAGCTCGCGGCGCTGCGGCCTCGACGCGGCGGGCATCGCGCGAGCGCGTGCGCGCGCTGCACGAGAGCGAGGCGCTCGCCGGGTGATCCGCGCTCGGCGTCGTCGGACACCTCGGCTAGATCGCCGGGAAGGCCAGATTCCAGAAGAGCGCCGCGCGATTGCGCAGCGTCATCTTGAAATTGGCCAGAATCATGTAGCGTAGGGCCTTCATTCCCGCAGGCTCCGTCCGGTATAGAACAGAAATACGTCTTCCAGGGTGGCGCTGGTCGTCGTCAAGTTATCGAGGCGGACGCCTTGTTCGTCAGCCAGCATGAACAGCCCGGCGAGCGTTCCTGGGACGTCGCCGGTCTGGATCGTGAGCTGGTCGTCGTGGATCGAGGAAGTGGTGACGCCCGGCAGCCCCGCGAGGCGCTGGGGATCGACGATGCCTGCGACTTTCGCGCGTACCGTCGAGCTCTCGCCCAGTGCCTGGACCAACGCGAGCGGCGTGTCACAGGCGATGATCTTGCCGTGATCCATCACCGCCACCCGGTCGCAGAGCTCCTCGGCCTCCTCCATATAATGCGACGTGAGGACAATCGTGGTGCCCCCCGCGCGCAGGTCACGGATCACATCCCAGAGGTTGCGCCGTGCCTGCGGGTCAAGCCCGGTCGTCGGCTCGTCGAGAAACAGGACTTTTGGATCGTTCACCATCGCCAGCGCGATTGAGAGCCGCTGTTGTTGTCCGCCAGAGAGCTGCTCGACGCGCGCCCCGCGTTTCTCCTCCAGCGACACCATAGCAATGAGCTGGTTGACCCTCGCAGCGCTCGTGTCGGCGCCATACAACGCGGCGAAGAGCTCGATGAGCTCGGCCAGCGAGAGATGGCTGAACAAGGCGGTGCTCTGCAGCTGTACGCCGATCGACTTCTTGAGCGCAACCGGGTTGGCGATCGCGTCGATGCCGGCCAACTGGATCGAGCCTGCGTCTCGGATCGCGCAACCCCTCGATCATCTCCAGCGTCGTCGTCTTCCCCGCGCCATTGGGGCCGAGAATGCCGAAGATCTCGTTCTGGCGCACACTCAGGTCCACGCCGTCCACGGCGGTCATCGTGCCATAGCGCTTGACGAGGCCGCGGGCCTCAATAATGAATGGACCGGACAGCGCGGCTGGCGTGGGGGCCGCGCGCTCAGTTAAAGAGGTATCCATCAATGCCCTTCAATACTTCTCCAGAAGACGGTTGGCTCTTCAAGGATGCACAGGTGGCTTGCCAAGACCGCGTCCGACCTGGGCCAGCACGTCCCGGAAGAGCTGGTCGGTATCCTGACCCTGGCGATCGAGATAGCCCACGATCTCCAGCATGACGAAACCATGTACCACCGCCCAGGCCGCGATCGCCGCGTCCACCGGATCCTCGACATCCATCTCACCCTGTGCTGCACCCTGCAGAATCGCGCGGGTTAGCAGCTCAAACCCATTGCTCGCAGTGCGTCGATCGTCTTCATCCGGAACGAACTCGGGCACCGGGTTCGAGAACACGAGCAGGTACAGCTCTCGATTCTGCAGCGCGTAGGCCCGGTAAGCATGTCCCATCGCGCCGGTGATGGCGCTGCCCTGGGCGTTCTTCGGAAACGACTCCGTTACCGCGCGGATCCAGCCTGCCAGTCCGTTCGCGCCTTCGAAGAAGAGCGACCGGCAGAGTACCGCCTTGGATGGAAAATACTCGTAGAGCGAGGCCGGCGAATAGCCGATGTCGCGCGCTACCGCTCGCATCGAGAGCGCCGAGACCCCCTGCTCAAGGAGGATACGCCGGGCCGCGCTGAGGATTGTCTCCCGCATCTCCGCGCGATTGCGGTCGCGTCGCTCGCCGGCAGATGTCGTTGAGGGGGAACCTGTCTCGCCAGCCACAGCACGCTACCTTCCGAACGCCGTTCAGCAAACCGAACAGCGTTAGAGTATCGTGCGACGCTCCCGCTGTCAAACCAGCTGTTGACGTGGCCGTGACTCCAGTGCAATGTATGCAGGATTCGACGAAACAGCGAGGAGCGAGATCATGACGACCCAGCGCTACGAACCTTACCAGTCGTACCCGGTCTATGAGCGCCGGCAACTCGACCCCGAGACGGAGGGACGCCTGCGGCGCGTGACGACGTCGACCCTTGCGGCAGTGCTCGCCAAAAAGGGGTATCCCAATCTCTTCCTGCCCGGAGTGGCCCGGGTGGCCGGGTCGGCACCCATGATCGGCCTCGCGCTGACGTTACGCCTCCTTCCGGCTCGTCCCGACGGCGCGATCGGTCCAGAGGACAACGCGCTCAATCCACAAAGGGTGGCCATCGAGGGCGTTCAACCGGGAGACATCGTCGCGATCGATGCGCGCAACGACACCGGTAGTGGCGTGCTCGGCGACGTGTTGGCAACCCGGGTGGCGGTGCTCGGCGGAGCTGGAGTCATCACGGATGGATCCATGCGCGATGTCGCGCAGCTCGATGCCGTCGGTCTGCCCATCTACTGCGCGGGGACACACGGCGCGGCCTCACCGTCACTGCATACCTACGCCGATGTAAACCTGCCGGTCTCGCTCGCCGGAGCGCGAGTCAACCCCGGTGATGTGATCGTGGGCGACGCGGACGGCGCGGTCGTCATCCCGCGCCACCTGGCTGAAGACGTCGCCCGCGACGCAGCCGAGCAAGAGGAGATGGAGAACTGGGTTCTCCAGCGCATCCAGGAGGGTGCCAGCTCGATCGACCATTATCCGCCCAATGCCGAGCGGCGTGCCGAATATGACGCATGGAAAGCGAAGTCAGGAACACGATGATCGAGATCGACAAACAGCGTTTGACCGATACGCTTGCGGAGCTGGTGAGGATTCCATCGATCAACCCTGACCTGAATCCGGGAGCCGACGGCGAGCGCCGGATCGCCGAGTTCATCGCCGACCGGTTACGACAAACGCCGGGGATCGACGTCGAGCTGCAGGATGCCGGCGACGGCCGTCTCAACGTCATCGCGTGCGCCGGATCGGGGAGCGGCAAGACACTGATGCTGAATGGCCACATTGATACGGTTGGCGTCGCCGGTATGACGGCCCCGTTCGACCCGGTCGTCGAGAACGGGCGTCTCTACGGGCGCGGGTCGTCTGACATGAAGGGTGCCGACGCCGTGATGATCCTGCTGCTGGAGGAGATCGCACGCGCCGGCGACTTCCCTGGACGCGTCGTCGCGACCTTCGTGGTCGACGAGGAGTACGCCAGCATCGGCACCCAGGCGGTCTGTCGCGAGATCGAGCGCTGGACGCCGGACGCCGCTCTGGTGCTGGAATCGACCGGGCTCGACGTAAGCATTGCGCACAAAGGCTTCGTCTGGGCGACGATCTCTACCCGCGGTCACGCGGCCCACGGCAGCCAGTATCAGCTCGGCGTCGACGCCATCGCGCACATGGGGCGCGTCATCGTCGAGCTTGAGGCGTTGAGCAGCGAGCTCGTCAGCCGCTCCCCGCACCCCTACGTCGGCCCACCGTCACTGCATGCGTCGCTGATTCGAGGCGGCCAGGAGCTGTCGTCGTACCCCGAAGAGTGTGTCCTCGAAATCGAGCGCCGCACGATTCCCGGGGAGCACGCGGAACAGGTGCACGCCGAGCTGCAGGAGATTCTCGACCGCCTGGCCGATCGGGACCCGCACTTCAGAGCGACCCTCCAGATGGGGCTGGTGCGCCAGCCATTTGAGATCGCCGAGGACACGCAGATCGTCCAGACCGTGCGCGCTGAGGCCAGTAGGCTCCTCGGCCGCACTCCTGCCCTGACCGGCGGGATGGGCTGGATGGATTCGGCCCTCCTCTCGGAAGCGGGAGTACCAACCGCCATCTTCGGTCCAGCTGGCGAAGGCGCGCACGGGCTGGAAGAGTGGTCCGACCTGCAGGTGCTCCACCAGTTCGCCGCCATTCTGACCGCCACGGCGTACACGTTCTGTTCCCAATAGGGCAGAGGACTGGCTCCGGTTCTACGTTCGGAGCTTGCCCCTCCTGACAGTCATCTGAACGAAGTCGAGAGACCGCCTCTGCCCGGTCGAGAGGGGAGTGTTGACCCTCGTGGCAGTGCAATGACGGGAGTGGCAGCGGAATTCCTTCCTCGTTCAGGACTTTCCTCGCTTCGTACGGGCATCATGTATTGCGCCCTCTCCGGAGCCCGATCGGCCCAGGCAGGGCGTCATGTTTTACGCCCTGCCTGCATCAACGTGCGGCGATACTGGGAGGGCTGCCATGCTACGGCGGTCAGGATGACCGAGGCAGGCCGCTGGTCGTCCTCATTCCGCGTACGTTGATGCCCGCGAGCGACACGCTCTACGCCCCAGGCAGACGCGGCAGCACTCAGTTTTCGAATGATCCAGGACATCTTCATCATCGCACCCTACCCACCAGACGCCGCCTGTGATACCCTCCTACGTTTCTCGTCGAATTACGACATCTTTCGCATGGTCGGCAGGCCGCGGTCACAGCATCATTCTCAATCCAGTGCGGATACGTGCTGTTCCCGGATGTGCTGTGATGGTGCCCGCACGGAAGGGCGCAACGATCTGTCGCGTAGAGTTCACTTAAATTGAACGTACGGGGTTGACACATAGTCATCTCGTGGTAGTGTACGTATAGATCATGCGTTCTGGTCTCCCCGCGGCTGGAGATCGGCATTACTGGAACTCAGGAAGGAGGACACGCGTTCATAGCGGCCACCAGGGCCGCAAATCCAATTGGTTGATGTAAAGAAACGAGGAAATGATGACACTGGCGTCATCCGTTCACGTTGAGGCGAGCGCAGCCGCCGTGACCGACCGCCCGAGCGCAACACCCGGACGAGGCAGCGTCGCCAGCCGGACAAGCGCTCAGCCACCCACAGACGACCTGGCTATTGAGACGATCGGGCTCGAGCGCCGCTTTGGTTCCTTTGTCGCCGTCGACAAAGTTGACCTGGCAGTGAAGCGCGGAGAAATCTACGGATTCCTCGGTCCCAACGGCGCCGGTAAGTCAACGACGACTCGCATGCTGTGTTCGCTGACAGCGCCCACCGGCGGACGCGCCATCGTCGCCGGCTTCGATGTCGTCCAACACCCGGATCAGGTTCGTCTCAGAATTGGCGCGGCACTTCAGGCAACGGCCGTCGACAACCAACAAACAGGCACGGAGCTGTTGCGTCAGCAGGGCCGATACTACGGCTTGACGCGTAAGGAGATCGACCTCCGGCTTGAAGAGTTAGGCGACCTGGTCGATCTGGGAGATGCGCTTAATGATCGCATTAAGGGATATTCGGGAGGCATGAAGCGCCGCATCGATCTCGCGGCAGCGCTCATCCACAACCCGGACGTACTTTTTCTGGACGAGCCTACCACCGGACTGGACCCGGTCTCACGCGCCAAAGTGTGGGAGGAAGTACGGCGTCTGAACACCGAGCTCGGGATGACGATTTTCCTGACCACGCAGTACCTGGAAGAGGCAGATGCGCTCGCGGACCGGGTTGGCATAATCGATCACGGACGGATCGTTGCCGAGGGTACGCCGACGGAGCTCAAGCGTTCAATCGGCTCTGGCTTCGTCCTGGTCCAGGTTGACAATGTCGAGGTAGCCGCCCGAGCGATTGCTGCTGTGCCGGGCGTTGCAGGGATCGAAATCCATGGCGATGAGCTGACGGCATCGACGTCGGACGGACCGTCCGTGGTCTCTCCCATTGCGGTCGCGCTAGCCGAGGCGGGAGTCAGGGTACGGACGCTAACGCTGCGAGAGCCGACGCTTGACGACGTGTTCCTGACAATGACCGGCAACCGGCTAGAAGAGGAGTCCGAGTAATGGCAAGCAGCCTCGCCACGCCGGGACGGATGGGTAGACTGTCCGAGTCAAATGTCCGCGCGCGAAAAACGAGCTTCGTCGCCGACCTGTGGTCGGTCGCGATTCGTGCACTGCGAGCATTGCCGCGCGAGCCGGAAGTCATCATTCCATCGTTGATCATTCCGCTCTTCTTCTTCGCGGTAAACCTCGGCGCGCTCCAGGACTTCGCGGAACGCGGCATCCCGGGGCTCGACTTTCGGGCCTTCCAGCTGCCAACCGCGATCATCTTTGCGGTGACGGGTGTATCGCGGGCGACGGCGCTCGTGACCGACATCCAGTCGGGCTATTTCGACCGGCTGCTGATGACCCCAATGAGCCGGCTGTCGTTGCTGCTGGGCTTGATGATCGCCGATCTGGCGCTCGTCATCGCGCTGACGTTGCCGGTGCTGCTGCTCGGCTTCGCTGTCGGGGTTGGGTTCGAGACGGGCGTCCTGGGCGTGCTGTTGTTTATGGCGTTGACCGGGTTATGGGGTCTCGTGTTCACCGGATTCCCCTATGCGATCGCGCTCAAGACCGGGTCACCCGGGGCGGTCGCGTCCAGCTTTATCCTGTTTTTCCCGTTCGCCTTTCTTACGACAGCGACCCTGCCGCAGGAGGCACTGACTGGTTGGCTCAGCACGATCGCTGACTTCAACCCGATGACCTACTTGCTCGCGGCGCAGCGCTCGCTGCTGTACGGCGGCTGGCAGCCGCAGGTACTGCTTGAGGGGGTTGTGGCGATCACCATCGTTGGTGTGGTGAGTATGACCCTGGCGCTGGGGGCACTACGCGGGCGCGTTGCGCGAGGTTAAAGTCTTATGACCCGCAGAGACGTAGGGTGGAAGGCTATTCCATCCTACGTCTTGTCGCGGCCATTGGTGCGGCGTCGCTCGTAAGCGGCGTTACGGCTGGCGCTCCAGCCATGCACCTTCCGTGCCACGTCACGCACACCTCCCGCGCGTAACGCTGGATCAACCGGCTGGATGCCCAACCGCTTCAGGAGCATCTCTACCCCTACCATGAAGCCGACTCCCGAGAGAATGACTGCGCCTACCCAGATCCACATCGTGTCACCTGTGCCCTCTAGCGTGCGAGTAGATACATCAGCGTAAGAATCAGCGGAAGGATCATCGTTGCAATCCGTATCGTGCGACGGTCGCGCGCTTTGCGGTCACGCTCTTTCTCGGCCTCGCTCTGCTCTTGAGATTTGTAATCGAGATCGAGTGTCGCCGTCTCACGCGCCAGCCCGCCGCGGCTCATCCGGCGCGAGGTTGCGGTAAGCGTACCGGAACCGATCATACTCAGGATCAGGAGCTCAGCGAGCAACGCGATCGCCAGCAGCGCCGCCATCGACTGTCCGACGATCAGCGACAAGAGCAGCGCCATGAGCGCTGTGAGCCCAACGATGGCACCGCCGGCGGCTAGTGCCCACCAGCGCCAGAACGGGCCGTTCCAGTGTTCTCGTATCTTCTCTATCGTCATAGAGTTCGTATGCACCTCAGTGAGTTGATGACCACTTAAGCGTTCTATGGTTATGATTATCGCTAGACAGAACGGTAATTCCCACCTTGGGGAAATGCTTCACAATCGCCACATTGCGATCCAGCGGTAAAGAGAAGGTCTATGTCCTCCGGCGAAGTTCTATTCATTCTGGCGTTCATCGTGCTGCCAACGGCGGTGCTGGTGAGTAGCGTTTGGGCGGTCCTGTTTGTCCGACGCCGTCCTAATCAAGTCTTCGATCACGACGTGGGCGAGGCGCCTGTCCACGACAGCGTAGTCAGAGACGAGTACGAACCAACCCAGAGTACCGCGCTTCTTGCCACGGTGACGGTCCTGGATGAGGCACCCTCCACCGCCACCCGCGACACCCATCCAGCCGATGACGAAACCCAGGCTCGTGACGACGACCTCGCCGTTGAACCGGCTGACGTGGCTCCTGTTGCAGCAGCGGAGCAGGTCCCTGAGGCGTTGCAGCCGGATGGAAACTCCGAAGACTTCGTCGTGGTGCAGTCGACCGAGGATCTCAACTCCGTCATGGCAGAGGTCGCGGCTAACGAGACGGTTGAGCGGGCCTCCCACCCGGAACCCGAGCCCGCTCCCGAGTCGTTACCTGACTCTCACACGACCGTCTTCGAAACAACGGAGCTGCCCGTGCTGCAGCTCGATGAACCAGACGCTGTTGAGCCGGAATCTGCGCTTGAGCCTGAGAGCAAGACCGTGCCGGTTGTCGAACCTGTCGAAGAACCCGAAGAGGTCGAGTCCGATCGGCAATCCGGCCGCTCTGGAGGCGACGGAAACGCCCGGCGCAGTTCCGCGCGGCCGACGCAGACGTCCCACGTGCTCGCGGTCGCAGCCGTGAGCCACAGCGCCAGGTGCCACAGCTCGGCCGGTCTCAGCGCCGTCGCGAGGAGAGCTCGCGCGACTCCGGCGACGGCCCAAAAACATCCTAGGACAGGACAAAGGCCTCGTGTAGTGCGTTCACGGCCCGCACGACATCATCGCCGGCAATGGCGAAGGAGATGTTGAGCTCGCTTGACCCCTGGGCGATGGTCACGATGTTGATGCCGGCCGCACCCATCGTGCTGAACACCCGCCCGGCTACACCCGGCGTTCCCCGCATTCCGGA
Source organism: uncultured Chloroflexia bacterium (assembly GCA_963729445.1). GTDB lineage: Bacteria > Chloroflexota > Chloroflexia > Thermomicrobiales > CFX8 > JACCZH01. The sequence goes on along the minus strand of CAVSNU010000005.1, from coordinate 1,328,511 downwards.
ACCGACAACCGCCATGATCGCCAGGTCGGGATCGACAGAGATCGAAACCACCCGCTCGCTCGAGATGTCGCGGGAGAATTCGTCCTGCAAGGCATCGCGCACCATCATACCGTCGCTGTTTTGCACGACAAAGGTCACGCTATGCTGGGACGATGCCTGGGAGATCATGTAGACGTTGGCGCCGGTCCGGCCAACGCTGGTAAAGATCCGAGCCGTCACGTCTGAGACTCCGATCTGACCGCGCCCCTCGACGGTCACCGCTGCCAGATTTGAGATAGAGGCAATCGCCTTGGCAACCGTCCCCGAGTCGCTCTCAGGGCCAATTTTCGTGCCCGGCAATTCGGGCCGAAACGTATTCTTGATCCAGATGGGGATGCCAGCGTCAGAGGCAGGGTGCATGGTCTTGGGGTGGATAACTTTCGCGCCAAAATAGGCCAGCTCGGTCGCCTCGTCGTACGACACGCCCTCCAGCGTGCGCGCGTTGGGCACGAGCCGCGGGTCAGCCGTCAGCACGCCGTCGACGTCGGTCCAGATCCACACCTCGTCCGCCTGCAAGGCATTGCCCAGAATCGAGGCGGAGTAATCCGACCCGCCACGGCCGAGCGTTGTGGTGATTCCGTTACAGTCCGCGCCGAAAAAGCCGGTCACAACCGGCAGGACGCCGCTCTCGAACAGCGGCGTGAGCGTCGCCGTTGCCATCTCCCTGGTGCGATCCAACAGGGGCGCCGCCGAACCGAACTTGCTATCGGTCACAATCAGACGGTCGGCCGGCACCGCTTTGGCCGGCACTCCGCGTTGCGCCAGGGCGGCGGCGACAACAACGCTGCTCAGGCGTTCACCAAACGACACCAGTCGATCCTTCGCCCTCGGCGAGAGCTCTCGCAACACATAGATGCTGTAGAGCAGGCGCGCGGCCTCATCGACGAGCGTCATCGAGCGTCGCCTCGGTCGTCCTGCGCAGCTCGCCGCTGGGGAGCAGCTCAAACAACGCGGCACGATGCGGAGCGAGCAACTCGGCGCGCGACGTCTCAACCGTCTCGCTGTGGCCGGCCGCCGCGGCGTCGGCGATGGCCAGCAGGGTGTTGGTAATGCCGCTCATCGCCGAAACAATTCCGACGACACGGCCGTTGTTGGAGTGGCTCGCAAGAATGTCTGCGGTCTGACCTATGGCGGCGGCATTACCAACTGAGGTACCGCCGAATTTCATCACTAGCATCTGATTCCGTGTTCCCCTTAGAGCGGTTACCCGATTTTGCCTGTATGGCATATCGCGGTAGGATAAACCTTGAGCGGTTCATGATGCTACGATTGTGAAGGGTAACGGCCGTCACCTGCCAACGTTGGGCCTGGTCCACGGTCGTTTTTTTGCGCATTACACCCTGGCGGACGATAGAGACATGGGAGCACGACTGTATGGGAAGCTCAACGGTATGGGGCAGGCCGATGAGGCGACTCACCGGCCTTATGGCCGCACTCCTGGCACTTGCAGTTCTTGGAGGAGTCTACGCACCGCAGGTGGCAAGCGCCGACGAGCTCTACGCAGCCGATGCAGATCAGCTCTATTTCGAACAGACCGGTCAGGTACTCGGGGGCGTATTTCTGGAAGCCTGGGACGATGTCGGGGGCATCGACCGCACCGGCAAACCGATCAGCTCCGCCGTCCAAATCGGTGACAAGTGGGTTCAGTGGTTCGAGTTTGCCCGGCTTGAAGTACCCAACGACGCCCGCAACATTGAAAGAGTAACGTTCGCGCCGGCCGGCATCCTCTATGCAGAGAAGATCGGCTACACCCGTTGGCACCCGGCGTTCCAACCTGTGGCAGGTGCAGGTGAAGGCGCGCGATTTTTTGAAGACACCCGGCACTCCCTCGCCAACGCCATGCTCAACGCCTGGAGCAACAACGACTACGAGGCCAAGCTCGGGAAGCCGATCTCGGAGGAGTTCCAGGTCGGCACGTCCATGTACCAGTTCTTCGAGCACGGCGCATTTGCCTGGACCGAGGACGAGGGTGTAAAGCTTGTGCCAATCGGCATCCTGGACGCCACCGTTCAGGGACAACTTGCGCCGGCCCAGGAAAAGCCTGAGATTGCGCAGGTCTACAATCGGGCCCAGTTCGCTCGCAGCCACCCTGGTAGCGGTGAGCGCTGGATCGACATTAATCTGTCCACCTATACGCTGACTGCCTTTGTCGGGACTGAGGTAGTTCTGCAATCAGCAATCGTGACCGGCGCGTCGGTGTCGCCGACTGCGCAGGGCGAGTTCCATATCAACTGGAAGCTGGAGAGCCAGACAATGGAGGGTGTGGGTTGGGACGGAACCCCGTACCGCCAGGAAGACGTGCCCTGGGTCATGTATTTCTATCAGGATTTCGCGATCCACGGCGCATACTGGCGTAACGGTTTCGGGTACGCGGCCAGTCACGGCTGCGTCAACCTGCCGGTCGATGTCGCGCAAGAGCTCTGGAACTGGGCTCCGAGCGGTACCCGTGTGGTGGTCCACTCCGGTTAAGAGCACCGTTGAGTCATTACAAAGGGCGGGGCATTTGCCCCGCCCTTTTTGGCGCGGTGTGGAGAGATCACTTGTCTGTCAGTCCAGGAGCCGGTCATGCGACCTTCCCGTTCGGGTTATGGAGGTTGGCCCAGCTTCACCGGATGATTGGTGGCAGCCAATGCTACGTAGCGTCGTCATGTCGGAGACGATGTCTACCTTGTCGTCCCGTGCGCCTCGATGGTCGTCCTGCGTACTAGACCACGATGATGGTGTCACCCGAGGTCGGGGAGGAGACGAGCTCCTCCCCGACCTGGGTGACACCACACAACACGGTTCAAGCAGGACCATGGCATTCCTTTAGTCATCCTGACGCAAGGAAGGATCTCTGGTCCAACGCCGCGGGTGTCAGGCAAGAGATCCTTCCTTGCGTCAGGATGACTATCGAGCGCAGGATGACTGATGGGCGGTCAGGATCACTGGTTACGCACTGCCACTGGTTACGCACCGGGCGGCTCAGGCAGGGCGCAATGAGTTACGCCCCTGCGCAGATACGGGGCTGTTGATTAGCCGATTGACTCGGATACTTCCATAGCAAAACGGGGGGACGCAGATCCGTGCGTCCCCTCGTTCCATCCGGTTATGAATTGCAACCTACGCGGCCGGGACGACCTCGACCCGGCCAAAGCCGGCCAGATGTTCGGCCCAGTATGGGGTGGTGAGCGCCATCAGCTGCACGACCTGGTTCTCGGCCGGGGCGTTCAGCATGTAGCCGCCACCAACGTAAATGCCCACATGGGTAATGCCGGGCCCTGCCGTGTTCTCAAAAAAGACCAGGTCGCCCGGCAGCAGGTCAGCCTGCTCGACGCGCGTCGTCGCGTTGAACTGCTCGGCGGCCGTGCGCGGGACCGTCACACCTACCTGAGAATAGGCCCAGACAACCAACCCGGAACAGTCGAAACCGGCCGTGTCGGACGCTCCGCCCCAGACATAGGGCGTGCCGAGTGCCGACATCGAATACTCCAGCATGGCCTCGGTTTCCGGACCAAGCATCTCGGACGTCTGGAGGAACTCAATAAAACCGAGCGCAATCAGGTTCGTCGTGAATCGCTCGACATAGTCGACACCCGTGGTTTGATACGCATCGGCGGCAAGCGTGATGTTACCCTCGCCGTCAATCGCGCCAAAATAGGCTGCCGCCGCCTGTTCCCAGGTGCCCCACCGCAGGTACCCCTGGGTCAAAATGTCGGCCGCGGTGCGAATGTTGACCCAGGGATCCATGAGGTCCGGTCCCCAGCGGTTGGCCGTCTCTTGCCAGTGCGGCATCACCTGCATGAGGCCCAGCGCACCAGCCGACGACACGGTGTTGGGGTTCCCGCCCGACTCGATGCCCATGATGGCGATGATCACCTGCCAGGGCACGCCCGACTCCTCCGCCGCGAGCAGCACCAGGTCCATCCACTGGCCGGTACCAGTGAGCTGCGGCGCGGTCACGGCAAGTGGTGTGTTCGACCAGGTGGGATCGGTCGCGAGCGAGGCGAGCTCGCTGGTGCGTTCGTCCTCTACCGCCGCATTGGCGTCCGCGCCATGTTCGATCCCGTGCAGCCCGGCCAGGTGCGCCAGGCCCGAGACGCCAAACAGCGCGATTACCAGCACGGCTGCGGCCACAACTCTCATGAAGAACTCCGAACCACGGGATCCCCATCCCCAGTGAGACGCCATCCAGGCGCAACAATCGACCCCACGCTGGGGTCGCATCTACCTGTCACTCTGTGCGGCGGTACCATGTCGAACCGGTACGCCGGTTGTGGATGTGGCCGCGCCATTGGCGGGTGCGGGAATCCCTATTATCCAACTCAACCCCCGGGTAGCCTATCGCATCTCCCCGTAGCCGTCGATATCGTCACACACCTTCCCGTATGTGACCGGGCCATTGACTGAAAGGCATCAAGTGGACAGAACGTTACGCGATGACCGAGCTGCCCTTCTCCAGCATCCCTGCCAGCACGAGTTCCGGCACGTCATGGTGCTCGATGACGCGCCCCTCACGAACCTCCCAGACCGCCCCGCCAAAGCGCTCGATGAACCAGCGATCGTGTGATGTAGCCATGATTGGGCCGGGAAATTCTTGCAACGCGCGCTCGAACTCCTCCAGCACATCAAGGCTCAGGTGGTTCGTCGGCTCGTCAAGCAGCAGGAAGTTCGCGCGTTCGGCGACCAGTCGAGCGATCTGTAGCTTGCGCCGCTGGCCGGAGCTCAGCTGCTCGACCGCCTTCCCCAGATCGTCGTAGACGAAGAGGCCGTGGCGGAACAGATCGCTGATCAGCTCGTGTTCCAGACCGGCCAACCCACGGCGATAGGCGTCGAACACGCTTATTCCGGTCTCCAGAGTAGAACCGTCCTGGTTCAAATATCCAACTCTTGCGGTCTGGGCAATGACAATTCGTCCAGAGTCCGGCTCAAGCCGTCCAGCGATCAGGTTGAGCAGCGTCGATTTCCCGGCGCCGTTCGGCCCTACCAGCACAACCCGCTGTCCGCGCCGCAGGGTGAACGACACGTCGTCCAGCACCGGCTTGCCCTGGAACGCCTTGGAGACCGACTCAAAGCGCACGATCTCGTCACTCTGGAGGTCATCAGCGTCCAGCGTCGGGTTGATCTTCATCATCAATGGCGGTTTGGGCACAGGGTCAGCCTGGATCCTGTGCAGGCGCTCTTCGAGGGAGCGGATGCTCTTGCTGGACGTCTTGTCAGCGCGTGCCTTGTGGGCTTCCACGATGTTCTTGTCTGGGTCGCGCGCAGGTGGCGCCTTGCGATCGACTCCTGCTCGTGCCTGGCGAATGGCCCTTCGCAACTCGCTGATCTCGTCCTGCTGCTCGGCGAAGTCGAGCTCCCATTGCAGCCGCTCCTTCGCCTTGGTCACGGCGTAGTTGTCGTAGTTGCCGGGATAGTCGCGCAAGCGGTGCGAGTGCTCGTCAATCTCGATGATGCGCGTCACCGTCTGGTTCAGGAAGCGCCGGTCATGCGAGATGACCAGCATGATGCCCGAGTATTCGGACAGAAACCCCTCCAGCCAACCGATGCTTGGGAAGTCCAGATGGTTCGTGGGCTCGTCCAGCAACAGCACATCCGGCGAGGTGAGCAGGAGCGTCGCGAGTAGCACCCGAGCCTTCTCGCCCCCGGACAGCGTCGCGAAGCGTCGCTCGCGAGGAAGGTGCTCGATCCCTAATCCGGCGCAGACGACGTCGATACGATGCTCGATGTCGTAGCCTCCGCGCCGTTCGAAGCGCTCAAGGTTCTCCGCATACTCAGCCAGGACCGCGTCGAACGCGTCACCCTCAGCGACCGTCATCTCAGACTCGAGCTCGCGCAGCCGTCGCTCAAGCTGCCGCAGCTCGCCGGCGGCCTGGTAGATCAGGTCCTCGAGCGTTGCGTCGCCCGGCTCAGGCGGATCCTGCGGCAGGTAGCCAATCTCCAGGCCGGTGGGTAGCGTCACGCGCCCACCATCTGGCGCGACCTCACCGCTGATGATCCTGAGAAGCGTGGATTTCCCCGAGCCGTTCGCGCCGACCAGGCCAACGCGTTCGGCGTCGGAGATCACGAACGACAGGTCGTCGAGAACGGTGACGGGCTCATAGATTTTAGAGACGTGGGAAACAGATAAATGCATGCTAACAACCTCACATGGCAGAACGACATCCCTGGCAGGATCGTCGCGGCTACACATTTCGACGGAGGTTGTTACTCAATCAAGGGGGTGTCTCTACTTTCATCCTCGACGCATGCTTTACAGTGGGAGAGAGCCTACAGCAAACAGACTATCCATCGCAAGCGGCGACATGGTAGGACAACCGGCAATCATGCTAGGATCATCGAGAATATCCCGTGCATAGGCGGAGAGCTGAGGATTCAACGTGCAGCATATCGATCAATACGACCAGGATTACGTGCTTGAGCCGATGACGCACGACGAGGCACGCGAGTACTTTGACCGCGCTGCCTGGCGATACCTCAACATGAGCGGCGACGAATTCGTTCAACGCTACGATGCCGGAGAATATGACGACGATCCAGACCGACATCCAATCATGATGATGATATTGATGCTCCCACTAGTCGACCACCCGTACAGGCCTCTCTAGACGTGCCGACAGCCGAGGAATGTATTTATCAGCATGCGCGTCTCATCCAGGACGCGCTTCACTGTGTTACATCAGCGAAGATCCAACATCGTGGTTGGGCGCTTAACCGCGATCACCTTCTGGTAATACAACACAGTCCTGAAGTGCCGTTGCGCCGCACGAATAACCAATCACGATTGCGTTTCGGGCTCTGGCAGGGATACAACATTATTCGAGAACAGCGTGCTGACCGGATTGATGGATATCGTCTCACTGTCACCTATTATGAGTACAAGGTGATGGCCGACGATGGTCGCGAGGTCGTTGCGTTCCATTGGCATCCAGGTCGAGGAGGATTGCATTCGCCACATCTACATGTTGGATCGTTGCTCATTGATTCCACGCGGCATGATCTCGGCCGGCGCTTCTCCGCGCTGCACTTGCCGACCGGACGCATCTCGCTTGAGCAAGTGATCGAGACGCTCATCACACAATTCGACGTGACGCCTCTACGAGCCAATTGGCAGAGTATCCTGAATGCAGGACAATCAGCCTTCAAGGAGTCCCGCACCTGGGCCTGACCGTAGATTGCACGGAGGCGACCATGACTCTTATCCTGCATATCACGCCCCGCAAACAGTGGCAGGATGCACTGGAATCGGGCATGTACGTGACCCGGTCGCTCGCCACCGAAGGGTTTATCCACTGCTCGCTGCCGAGGCAGGTTGTTTTCGTGGCGAACAGTCGCTTCCAAGGCGAGACCAGTCTCGTTCTGTTGTGCATCGACAGCGGTCGAGTCGCATCTGACATCCGTTATGAGGGCGAGATAGACGAGTTCCCGCATCTCTATGGCCCGCTCAACATAGACGCAGTCACCGCCGTGCTGGACTTTCCGCCCGGGCCCGACGGACGGTTCAGCTTGCCTCAGACATTCCTGGACCTTCCAGCCATGTAGAGTAGAGACACGAGGCCGTATCCACGCTCCCACGAGCACATGAGAGACGAGGATCGCCGTGACTACTGAACGTACTCCGATCACTCAGAAACTGATGGAATCAATTCATTCCGGGGAGCTGCCCTGTACCACCGGTTGGCAGCTGACGCTGCGAGACGGCTACGGAGACTGGCCGCCAGAAGTGCGTGATCTGGCGAGTCTTGGCGGTGACGTGGTGGCCGCCGGGAACCGCTGGATCATCGTCACCGAAGATCTGCGCGACGATATTCTGTTCTCGACCGACAACGCCCTTACCGAGCCGGACGCCGTCACAATCCTGATGCTCGACGATCTGCCTGACGAAATCGTTGACGACTCCGACGCGATGGACGAGTTACACGCCCTCGGCTGGCTCACCGCGGCTGGTGACGCCTTTGTCATCCCGATTCAGCCGGGCCAGGAGTTCGCCACGTAAACTCGTTCGCTGCTGCCAGCCCAACTCTTTCGTGCGATACTGGCCAAAAGACCTGTAGCGAGCGAAGGAGTGATCCACGTGGCAGTGACCGGCTTTGACATACGCAAGCGCGGCCCGTATGAAGACGGGCGAGAGTTCGGCTCCAGCGGGGCATATGAACGGATAGATGGAACCCTCACCTTCGCGGTTGATCCCGGGCACCCTGCCAACGCGGCTATCGTTGACCTCGAGCTCGCGCCGCGCGACGAACAGGGCCGGGTGCAGTTCCAGTCGGATTTCACGCTGCTGGCGCCGCTGGACCCGAGCAGGGGTAATGGACGCGCGCTGGTCGAGCTACCCAATCGGGGGCGCAAGCTGGTGCCGAGGCACTTCAATCGCTCGGTCACCGAAGCACCGCCAACCGCGAGGATCCCATCCGGTGACGGGTTCCTGTTCCGCCACGGCTACACCGTCGCCTGGATAGGCTGGCAGTGGGATGTCTTTCGCGACGAGGCGCTCATGGGACTGGACGCCCCGCAGGCGCTGCTCGACGGCAAGCCGGTGCGAGGGTTGGCTGTGGTGGAGATCCACCCAACCACCCATGAGAAGACCCGGCTGCTGGCAAACCGCCAGCATCAGCCAAACCCGGTGGCCGACGTCAACGACCCGAACGCAATCCTCACGGTGCGCGATTGGGAAGACGGTCCGGACACGACGATTCCGCGCGACCAGTGGAGGTTCGCCAGAGAGACCCCGGACGGTCTGGTGCCGAGCGCGAGCCACATCCATTATGAGGCCGGCTTCCAGCCGGGCAAGCTCTACTACGTGATCTATACCGCGGAGGGCGCGCCGGTCGTCGGCGCCGGCCTGCTGGCGGTTCGCGACGTCGCATCGTTTCTGAAATCCACCAACGCGAGCAACTCCGTGGCTGGATCGATCGAGAAGGCGTACGGCTTCGGAATGTCGCAGACCGGCCGGATGCTGCGACACTTTCTCTACCTGGGACTGAACGTCGATGAAGCGGGCCGGATGGCCTATGACGGTCTGATCCCGCATGTAGCTGGCGCCCGCCGGGGCGAGTTCAACCACCGCTTCGCCCAGCCTTCGGTGCAATCGACCCCCGGCTTCGGCCACAACTTCCCGTTTGCCGACGAGGAGATGGAGGACATCTACAGCCCGGCGGCTGACGGTCTACTGAGTAAGCAGCGCGCGGCAGGTCAGGTGCCCAGGATCATCTACATCAACACCTCTGCCGAATACTGGCGCGGCGATAGCTCGCTGATGCACACCGATCCGGCCGGCACACGGGACATCGAACCGTCGCCTGAATCGCGGATCTACCTCTACGCCGGCACCCAGCATGGTCCGGGCGGAGTCCCGCAGACGGACTACAACCCGAACGACGGGGGACGCGGGCGCTACGGGTTCAACACCGTCGAGTACACGCCGCTGCTGCGCGCCGCGCTGCTGAACCTGGATCGGTGGGTAACCGGGGAGGCCGAGCCGCCGGACAGCGCCTATCCGCGCATTGCCGACGGGTCAGCGGTCGCGCCGGCGCAGGTCTTCGAGCACTTCCGGAACTTCCCGGGAGTGCATCTGCCCGACCCCGAACGGCTGCCGGTGCTACGCCAGGTGGATCTCGGACCGGATGCGGACAAGGGCATCGGCCAGTACCCGGCGCGCGAGGGCGAGCGCTATCCCGCCTACGTCTCAAACGTCGACAGCGACGGCAATGAGGTCGCAGGGCTGCGGCTCCCGGATCTCACGGTACCGCTCGGCACGCACTCCGGCTGGAACCCGCGCCATCCGGATACCGGCGCTCCCGAACAGATCATGTCGATGCAGGGCTTTACCCAGTTCTTCGCCCGCACCCGAGCCGAGCGCGAGGCGTCCGGCGATCCCCGTCCCTCAATCGAGGAACGCTACCCGAGCCGGGACGCCTACCTTGCCGAGGTCCGCAACCAGGCTGAGCTGCTCGCCCACGACCGCTACATCCTGGCCGAGGACATCGACCTGGTCGTCTCCGACGCGGCACAGCGCTGGGATTACGTGATGAAGGGTGGGAGTTAGATAGCCGGAGTGCTATCCCAACAGGAATGCGTAGGACCGCAATTATGAAGATGTCCCGGTTCATCCGATAATTGTGGGGTTCCATCTGCGTAGGGGCGCAATTCATTGCGCCCTGTCTGGCCGCTCGGGCGCCGGAGAGGGCGCAATGAATTGCGCCCCTACGCATTCGTAATGAGGGGTCATGCACCGCTGTCCAGCATTGCGGCCAGACGCTGGGCGCGGTGGGGAGGCGTTAACCGCCGATGCGGGACATCTCGACTTTGCGGATGTGGATGGTGTTCTCGGAGCGGATTTCGGAGTAGCGGTCGGCGCGGACCGTCCAGACGGAGCGCAGGAACTGGCCGATTTCATCGTCCGAGGAGCCGTTGCGCAGCAGAGTGCGGAAATCGTGGCCCCGGGTGCCGAACAGGCAGGTGTAGAGCTCGCCGTCGGCTGAGAGCCGCGCCCGGGTGCAGGAGCTGCAGAAGGGCTGGGTGACGGAGGAGATGATGCCGATCTCTCCTGCGCCGTCGAGGTAGCGATAGCGGTCGGCCACCTCGCCGTAGTAGTTGGGGTCGGCCGGGGCGAGCGGCCACTCGGCGCCAATCTTCTCGATGATCTCGGCAGCTGGAACGACGTCATCCATGCGCCAGCCGTTGGTCGAGCCGACATCCATGTACTCGATGAAGCGCAAGATAATGCCGGTGCCGCGGAAGTGACGCGCCATGTCGACGATGCTGGCGTCGTTCATGCCGCGTTTGACAACCATGTCGATCTTGACCGGCTCCAGACCGGCGGCGACGGCGTTGTCGATCGCGCCGAGCACCTTCGAGACCGGGAAGTTGACATCGTTCATTGACGTAAAGATCTGATTGTCGAGCGAGTCGAGGCTGATGGTGATGCGCTTCAGGCCGGCCAACTTGAGGGCCTTGGCCTTCTTGGGGGAGAGCAGCGAGCCGTTGGTCGTCATCGCGATGTCCTCGATGCCGTCGATCTCGGTCAGCATCGCGACCAGCTGCTCGATATCGCGCCGCACGAGCGGCTCGCCACCGGTAAGGCGAAATTTCTGCACACCATGAGCCGCGAAGATCCGTCCCAGCCGGGCGATCTCCTCAAACGACAGCGTCTCCTCCCTGGACAGGAACGGGTAGTTTGCCCCGAAGATTTCCTTCGGCATGCAATAGACGCATCTGAAGTTGCAGCGGTCCGTCACCGAGATCCGGAGGTCCCGGAGCGGCCGGTTCATTGTGTCCACAATATTCATAGGCTGAGTATATACCACCGGTATCAGGTTGTCTTCAGTTGCCAGAGCGGCAACAAGGCGAGGACGGCTCCTTGACAATCTGGCAGGCCTCGACACACGCGTAATCGTCCGCTACTATTGCGTACGTACACCTGTATGTACACAGTGACCGGAAGGATTGTGGCCATATGGCAGCATCGATGTACGCGAGAGCGATCGGCCGTCGAACCGTGCGGCGCAACCCGGTGATTCAGAGCCGTTGGAGCCGGGATTTGCGCGCTCCCTCGTTGCGACTGACACCGCCGCCTCCCCTTGAGCCGGAGCGCACCGCGCCGCTACCGATCGTCGCGCCCGGGACAGGCTTGATGTACGACAAACCGCGTGTCCAGCTGGTCGAGCGTGCCGAAGAGGCTTTTCATGCACGGCCGCAGCATACGATCCAGCTCCGGCTGATCGCCCCGCGTGAGACGATGCCTTTCGTGGGCCGCGTGACGGCGTGCCCCTACCTGGAGTGCCGGTCTTCCAACCGTCGCTGCCTGAGCGCCGATCCCGCGCCGGTGAGCCTGGAGCGCCAGGTGCGCCACTGCTTCAGCGAGGACCACCGCCAGTGCCACTACTACCGCAAGGCGCGCGGCCTCCGGTCCGTGCCACCAGACCAGGCCGCTTTCTATACCGCCGCCGCAGTCCTGCTGTTCGTCATCGTGGCGCTTGCGAGTCTGTAAGCGTTGGATTAATCTATGAGGAAGTGTTATTTGGTTTCTTTGCAATCGGCGTGGTTGGGCGGGGAGGAAATGGCTTTAGCGGAGTCTTCGGTTGCACGCCTTTCCGATCTTCGACCAGGTTTACGATCCAGCCAGCCGTCCGTCTGCCGCGTCTTCACCGGTACCTGAACTGTTTTCACCTGCGGCATATGGTTTATCCTCTCCTTCTAAAAATTCTACATAATCCATTACCTGTCGTGATATCCAGGCACCCGACTCCTGGCGATGGGCTGCACGAAGTTGAGATTTTCTGTGTTGTACGTCGCCCTATTCGTCACTCACAGGCAATGGCTTCGACTGTATCCACAGTTGCACTAGGTGACGAATGAAGCTTTCTTGTTCCCATGATTGCATAGGATCAGCATGTGGTGCGTGTGGCCAAACGCTATGGCGAGCACTGTCGCCAGAAATCTCTGGATCATTGACGCTCTGAGTGAATCTGCTGATTTGCCCCTTGGATACCCAGCCAGTACGTAACAACCCACCTTGGCCCCCCACATCATCTCGTACCGTCTCATAAATGCGATACAGGTTGACCGGATCAGTGCCATTAGTGCCATATAGATGCAGCACTCGTGCGACGGTTGGATCATCGGCGGCGAGAATCATTGCCCGTTCTGTAATAGGGATTACGGGTTCTACTGGTCCACCTGCACCTAGCTCAACGGTCACGGTAGCTCTAGCATCAACTGCGACTACAATGCGCGCTGCCAGCGTACGTGTTGTTTCTCGGCTACCGTCCTCTTTGATCTCCGTCGGGTCACCAAGGCGAATCGGTTGAAAGCGTGAGTAGCGCCATCGAGCTATTCCGTTCAGCGTCGTTAGCCGTTCATCTGCCTGATCGAGAACGTCTTGAATGGTATTCAATGCGTCAATGTCATCATCTGCGAGGTAGTAAGAGCCATCGTCTTGTAAGACGGCCGTAGAACCTAAGGGGGACATTTCGGCTAGGTGAACGAGATCGACATTACGACCTTCCAACGCGATGAGCCACCGGTGTTCACTCACTGTCTCTCACTCCGTTTCAGGTTCAGCGCGAGCAGCAGGCTCAGGATGACGTATTCCTCGAGCAGGCGCCGGAGTGCATCGTTTACCCGCTCGCGCACGAATTGCCGCTCCGAGTCCACTGCCTGCGCGTGCGCGGCCGCCCGCAACTCGGAAGCAAGGGCGACAGTAAGCAGCGCAAGCAGCCAGTAGATGTGGACGGGCATGGGTTATCAGATGTATCCGAACACCGGCGGAAAGACGATCACGACGATCGCCGCCCACACGGCATAGACCGGCAGGTAATCCGTCTGCCACCGTTCGAGGCTCGTGAACGATCCGCGCCCTCGCAGAAAGCGGATGTAGAGCACGGCGGACCACGCCAGATTGACCAGGAGAATCACGTTCTCGCCCAGGGCGGCCACGCGGTTCGGGCTGAAGCCGAACTCGGTGATGCGCGCGGCGATGGCCCACAGCGCGACCGCGTCGGCCAGCAGCGCACTGACCACCAGCACGACCTGCACCACATCGAAGGCGCCGGGAGGCGACCGGGGGTCCCGGGCGGAGACGGAATAGAGCAGAAGGCCAAGGACCACCACCAGGAGCAGGTCGAAGGCGATGAGCACGTCCCGCTCGATGTCGACTCCGCGTCCGGTCCACAGCAGGGTCCCCAGAAACGTGACCAGCATGGCGGCGAACAGCGGGCGTGAAGAGGCGCGTCAACACGGGCGCCATGTTCTCGATCACGCTTTGCTTGGCCTCCACCAGCCAGGAGGCGACCAGGACGGCCCCGGCCGCTCCGCACGGCAGCAGCCACGACTCGAAGAACGGCTCGACGTCGATCCCGATGGCCTGGAAGATCATCGCCATGAACGCCGTGAGGACGCCGCCGCCGAGGGCGATCAGCACGTAGTAGATGAACAGCTCGCCCGAGAATCGAATGAAGTCCATGCGGCCCTCGACCTGGCTCCAGCGGCCGCCGGCGTACGCGATGCCCACCACCAGCCAGAGCGCGATCGGCAGGTGCAGCGCCGTGAGCGCCTCGGTGGAGCCGCCCGGGGCGAAGGGATAGACGTTGGCGAATACACCCGCCGCGACGAACGCCACGGCCAGCCAGCGGAGCGTGCGGGTGTCGAGCCGCCGTTTCCAGACGAAATAGCCGGTCAGGAGGGGCAGCACGAAGAGACTCAGGTTGCGGGCGTAGAAGCCGGCGTCCTCGTCCAGTTGGATCCCGAAGAGCGCCGGCACCTTGATGGCCACGGCCGCCGCCACCGCGAGACAGAAGGCGACGATGGCGTCCGTTCGGGCCCGCGCTCGCGGCTCCCCGGAATCCGAGGGGACAACGACGAGCTGCTTCCAGAGGCGGTCCGAGTGCTCGCGCGCGAACTCCCGTGAGAGGGCGTCGAGGTCGCCCATGCGCTTCACCGCCACCAGGAACGCTTCATCGGTGGCGAGCCCCGCGTCGACCAGGACCGCTACCTGCTCGCGCAGATGGTCTTCCAGCTCCGCGACATCGACGGAGTGGATCGCCTGCCGGCGGCGGAGGTAGCTCCGCCATTGGTCGATCTGCTCCTCGAGCGATACCGCGTGATCTGGAGCCGGCATCGCTCAGGCTCCCTGTGGCAGTGGCGCGGCTGACGCCGGGTGGCTGGCCGGGACGGGAAGGGAGAGCGCCTGCCAGATGCCCCGCAGCGTCGCGTCCACCGCTTGCCACTGCCTGCGTTCCTCGGCGAGCTGAGCCCGGCCCTGGGACGTGATCCGGTAGTACTTGCGACGGCGGCCGCTCTCCGCAACTTCCCACCGCGCCTCGACGTGGCCGAGCCGCTCGAGCCGATGCAGAACGGGGTAGAGCATCCCGTCCGTCCACTCCATGCGCCCTCCGGACAACTCCCGAACCCGCTGGAGGATGGCGTAGCCGTAGCTGTCCTCTTCGGCCAGGATCGCCAGGACGATCGGGGTCGAGGAAGCGGCTATCAGGTCCTTGTTGATCTCCATGATTTCACCCGTCGCGCGGCGCTAATGAACTCGAACCCGAGTCTACATAGCAGCATTATACATGGCAGTGCTAGGTATGCAAGGAACCGCGAGGGGGCAGTGGAAGTGACGGGATGCATCGCCAGCTGCGTGCGCGGCCACCAGAAGCCCATCAGGCTGCCAAAAACGGTGACGACCGCGATGACGAATGGCGCATTCCGGTGTTTTCAATGGCCAGGGGTCGAGGTGGCGCTCTCGGCCTCGGCACGCTCCAAATTCAGCACGAGCAGCCGGCTCAGGATGACGTCTTCCTCGACCGTCGCCGGCTCGGGGTCGTCCCAGCCGTAGGCGCACCAGACGGCGCGGTCGAGCCGGTCGTGGAGCTGCGCGAGCCAGGTGGGACGGGCGTTGTAGAGGTTGGTCAGGGTGCGTTTCTTGAGGGTGGCCTCGTCGGCCCCCTCCGGATCGAGCCAGGCGCGGCGCTTCTCGTCCAGCTCCTTCGCGGCGGCCCCGATCGCCTCGCGCTGCTCGTCGGTTGGCCGGGGGAAGGGGAAGGTCTCGAAGGTCGTCGTCGGCGTGTAGCGTGGGTCGTTGCCCTTGCCGAGCCACGTCCCCATCCGCAGCGACCAGACCTCGTGCGCCCGTGAGTGCAGCACCCCGAAGAAGTAGTCGTCGTCGCGGGCGAAGGCAACTACTAGATTTGTCGGGTAAGACTTCTTGGGTAACCCACACGAACACTCGATGCTTGGGCGACGAGCGGAGTCGCAATGTAACGGGTCAGTCCACTGAGTGCTTGCCGCATCGCCGGTCGTGGTTTCTCGTGAAGCCACCAAAGCTCGCGCGAGGCGCGGATTTCTGTTACTAAGTCGATTAGATTTCACATGTTGTCGGACGATATTCGAACGGCGTCTCGTACAGTGCCGCCTCATGTTCAGGTAAATCGATGCCGAAATCGATCAACCATGCGTTACGGCTTCGCCGAACGATATCAGCACCGTTCATCCAGGGCCGCAGACATCGGCGTTTGGTCGCCCGTTAGGGTTTAGTGGCAGTGCGAGCCAACCTTGAGCTACATCAGCGGTGACCTCGAACTTCCCTGTAGGTTGCAAACCGATGAAGGCGATTCCACGGTTCTCATCGAGTGACCTGGCAACGGTAATATCAACAGATGTTGTCAAGTCAGCGTTGATCGCCACGACTTCGTGCCCGTCAAGAGTGCGGCGTGTTTCGCTACCATCATCAAATCCAACAATTGAAATCCGCACCGCAGCGCCGTCAAGTACCCAAGGTTCGTCGTTCCAAGCCATATAGATGTCTCCGCTGGCTTTGATACGATCTAGCACTCTGCGATTAGCACCGCCGCGAATTGAGTTCGTTGCTAAAAGTCCCGCACGTTCCGATTTCCCAACCTGAATCTGGTTGCGAGACTTCTCAAAGAAATAACAAACCAGATCAGAACCAGCAGGTATCAGCCCCTTATACACTCTGAATAGATCCTCGACATATCCATTTCCCAGTTCGGACCGAAGCTTCTTATCTCCCAAAAACGGCGGATTCCCGATGATGAAGTCCGCCGCCGGCCACTCGGCCTCCTTGGGGTTGTCGGGGTCGGAGCGGTCGAGCAGGGCGTCCTGGAGCTTGATCGTCTCCATCGAGCCGAGGACGGGGTCGCGCTGGGGTTGGAAGCCGTTGGCGGTCATCCACTGCAGGTAGCCGATCCAGATGATGACCTGGGTGAGCTGCTGGGCGTACTGGTTGATCTCCAGACCGCGCAGCTGGTTGGGACGCACCCTCGGCAACATGGACGGCAGGCCGTTGCGCGAGGCGTATCTGGAAACGTCCTTCTCCAGGTCCAGCAGCTTCGCCAGCGCCACGTACAGGAAATTGCCGCTGCCGCAGGCGGGGTCGAGGATCGTGACCGAGGCCAGCTCCTCCTGAAAGTCGAACAGCAGACCGGCTAGCGAGGCACGGCGGTTGTTCCGAGTCTGGGGTGTCGTCGCCGCGTCCCACTCCGCCTTGAGTTTGTCCGCCTGCTCCCTCACCTCTTCCCAGCGCCGGCGCAGGGGCGCGATCACGACCGGATCGACGACCCGCTCGATGTCGGCCCTGCCGGTGTAGTGCGCGCCGAGCTGCGAGCGGCGCGCCGGGTCCAGCGAGCGCTCGAAGAGGGTGCCGAAGATGGCCGGCTCGATGCTCGACCAGTCCAGCCGCGACGCCTGCGCCAGCTCGTACAGCTCATCCAGCGTGAGCGGCTCGACCCAGATGTCGGCGAACAGACCGCCGTTGAAGCGCGCGATCTCCTCGTAGCCGGCGAACCCGCCGTCGCGCATGGCCTCGGCCAGCGCGGTGAACTGCGGCGGAAACTGTTCCGGATGCTGCACGCAGAAGGCCAGCAGCTTCGAAAACACCTTGTTGGGCAGCAGCCCGACGTCCTCGGCAAACAGGCAGAAGAGCAGCTGCACCAGAAAGTGCGCCGCGCGATCCGGCGCGACACCGCGCGCCGCCAGGCTCAGCGCCAGCTTGCCGAACCGCTCCGCCGCTTCCTCTGTGACCGATTCAACCGTGCGCGACGGCTGTAGCTCGTAGGGACTGCTGAACACGTTGCGCAGAATCCGCAACGGCTCGGGACTATCGAGGTCGTCCAGGGTGAACGCGTACACCTGCTTGACGGTGCCGGTGAAGTTGGTGTGCACCTCGAAGCGCTGGAGGTCCGACACCACCAGCAGGGGCGGATTCTCCAGATCCTCGCGATATTGCAGCAGCTGCTGGTAGGCATCTGCCAGATTGGCGCGGTTGCCCTTGTATTCCCAGGCGAAATGACCGCGCTTCCAGACATCGGCGAAACCCTGCCCGCCGCCGGTCTTGGCGGTGCCACGCTCGAAGGTGTAATTCTCGCCGGTCTTGTCGGCCTCAGCCGGCGTTGGCTGGCCGAGCACCCGGCACAGATCGATGAAATGCTCCTGTGCCGCCGAGCGCTCCTTGAGCTCCGCCTCGCGCCACTTTGTCTGAAATTCCTGAATGTTCATGCGGGTCATTATCGCCGATGCGAAGGGATCGCTCAAGCGCACATTAGTCCCAGGTGCGGGTGGAGATGCTCGCCCGCATGGGAGTCATCCTGAGCGCAATTGATCCGTTCTTTGCAATGCGTACGGGCGCAATTCATTGCGCCCTCTCCAACGCCGGGGCAGCCAGGCAGGGCGCAATGAATTGCGCCCGTACGAAGACGAGCGCAGCTCCCGGTATCGGCGGGGACACGTTTATAAGAGATGCCCTAGGGATAGGGCACGTCCTTCGGCCACCAGGCGTCGAAGATGAGGCGGGAGATGCGGCCGTTGAGGACGGAGCCGTCGTGTTCGGTGGCGAAGGAGTGGTCGGCGCTGTTCTCGGTCATGAGACAGAGGACATACTGCACGCCGCCGGGCAGGTCGACGATGCCGGCGTCGACACGGATGCCCTGCATGAAGCCACTCTTGGAGCGTACGACGACCGGCCCGTTCGACCGCCGGTACTGGCTGTAGGGCAGGTAGCGGCCAATCTGGTCGTGATACTGCTGGGTCAGGAGGATGTCGCGCATTTGCTGGCAGGCGGCCGGGGAGACGATCGCGTCGGTGGCGATCAACTCCATCAGGCGGGCGATGTCGCGCGGCGTGCTGGCGGCATAATCGCGTGCGTCGCCGGTTTTGTCGAGCATGGATTCAAAGCCGAAGCTCGTCTGGGTCAGACCCCATTCGGCGGCGGACTGGAGGATCCGCTCGCGGCCCAGCAGGCGCACGAGGACCGCCGTCGCGACGTTGTCAGAGAGGGCGATCATCAGGGTGGCGTAGTCGAGCACCGGTAGCGAGAGGGCAGGCGAGAGGTCCTTCAGGATCCCGGAGCCGCCGCGCCGGTCGCTCTCCACCATGCCGGCCTCGCCGTCCAGGTCGATCAGGCCGGCGTCCACCTGGCGAAAGAGCTCGGCCAGGACGAGTACCTTGATTGTCGAGGCGGTCGGCATCACGCGGTCGGGGAGGTGGGCGATCTCTGCGCCGGTGGTGAGGTTGCGTGCCATGAAGGCTGCGTCGCCGGAAAAGGAGGAGATGAGCTCCTCGGCGGTCAGGGTTGGGTCCAGTACGTCGCTCATGCGTTAACGGTCTCCTGCAATTGCTACGCCCGTTTCTGGATGGAAGAAATGCAGCACGTCGGGCGAGATCACTACTTCAATCACCTGCCCGACCTCGAGGTCGAGGTCGGCCGGCAGGCGTGCCACCATGGGATCCTGTGAGCCAATGTCGAGGTAGACGAACAGCTCGTGTCCGAGCGTCTCCACCACATCCACCTCGGCGCGCACAGGAATACCGCCCAGGCCGTGGCCGTTGGTGCGGCTATCGAGGATATGCTCGGGCCGGATACCGGTCATGACTTCAGACACGTCTGCCCGGCGTAGCGCATCGGCATCAGGCCCAGAGATCGGAATGGTAAGGGCGTCACTCTTGAGGTACAGCGCGCCATCGTCGGTGCTGAGATTCATCTTGAAGAAGTTCATGGACGGGCTGCCGATAAAGCCCGCCACAAACATGTTCCCCGGTTTGTTGTACAGATTGGCCGGCGTGTCGAACTGCTGCAGCTCGCCAAAGTTGAGCACGGCGATGCGGTCGCCCATGGTCATGGCCTCAACCTGGTCGTGGGTGACGTAGATCGTGGTCGTCTCCAGCCTGCGATGCAGCTTGACCAGCTCGGCGCGGGTCTGCACCCTCAGCTTGGCGTCCAGGTTGGAGAGCGGCTCGTCCATGAGAAAGGCCTGTGGCTCGCGGACGATCGCGCGTCCCAGGGCGACCCGCTGCCGCTGCCCTCCGGAGAGCGCCTTTGGCTTGCGCTCCAGCAAGGGCTCGATGTCCAGGATCTGGGCTGCCCGTTTGACCCGCTCGTCGATCTCTGACTTTGAGTGGTGCCTGAGTTTCAGGCCATAGGCAAGGTTGTCATAGACGCTCATGTGCGGGTAGAGGGCGTAGCTCTGGAACACCATTGCGACGTCGCGGTCCTTGGGGGAGAGGTCGTTGACGATCCGGTCGCCGATGACGATGTAGCCCTCAGAAATCTCCTCCAGGCCGGCGACCATGCGCATGGCGGTCGATTTTCCGCTTCCGGAAGGCCCGACGAGTACGACAAATTCGCCGTCGAGGGTTTCGAGCGTCAGGTCTTTGACGGCCGCCTCATTCCCGTACCGTTTCCAGACCCCATTGAATGTGACGCGCGCCATCGCGATTTCCCTCCGCTCCCAACGTCTTGTCGTCAAGGGGTCGATGAGATTGGCCTGGATGATCCGCTCGATGTCCCGGGCATTCTACCTGATATACCGGCGCAATTAATGAGGTTGTCCTGATTAAACCGGTCTATCAGAATGCGTAGCGGCGCAATTTATTGCGCCTTGCCTGGCCGCCCCGGCGCCGGAGAGGGCGCAATAAATTGCGCCGCTACGCAGACGAGTGATCCGAGGCACCGGTTGTGCAGGCGAGCGCTCCGAAGCACCGGTCGTGCAGCCGAGCGTCGTTCGGCGCCCGGCTGCACGGCAGTTCTATGCGCGCACCGTGCGCTTGAGCGATCCGGCTTGAGCTTCACGCTCAACATCCTCCTGGGCCGCGTTGAGCGTCTGTTCGACGTCGGCGCCGTCCAGCACGATCTGCTGGAATGCGTCGGCCATGATGCCCTGGACCGCGCCCCAGTAGACGACGTTCGGGCGAGCCTTGGCATTCTCCATTGATTCACGGATCGCCTCGAAGTAGGGCGCCTGCCAGCCTTCGACCACACCATAGGCGTCTTCACGAACCGATGGCCAGGCAAGCTCGGTGACCAGCAGCTCCTGGGTTTCGCGCGACATCAGGTATTCGGCAAACACCAGCGCCGCGTCGCGGTTGGGCGACCCAACCGGGATACCGGAAACCTCGCCGCCGAGCACGTGGAACTCGCCGGCCGGCCCGGCCCATCCGGAGTACGCCAGCACGTCATCGCGGCCGGCCTCTTCGACGATGACGTTGATACCAAACGGCCAGTTCTGGCCGATGTAGACGCTGTCGTTGGCGATATAGGTGTTCATGGTATCGAACTTGGCCGTCGGCGTCTGCGGGTTGAGGTAGGGGCTCAGCTCCTGCAGGAAGGTGAAGGCCTGGATCGACTCTGGACTGTTGAGCTCCAGCGGATCGCCGCCGGCCTGCCAGATGAAGTCCGTCACGGTCACGCCAACGGGTCCGGCACCGCCTTCGGGCGAGCCCTGGACGGCCACCCGGCCAATGCCGTCCGCTTCCTGGAAGGCCTGGGCCACGCTCATCAGCTCTTCCCAGGTACGCGGGACCTCAAGTCCAGCCTCTTCAAACCTGGTGGAGTTGTAGTAGGTGATCTGGACATTCGGCCGGTAGGGCAGGAAATACAGGGTGTCGTCAAACCGCAGCACCGGCAGGAGCGCCTCAAGCGTCTCGTCCGGGATCATGTCCTCGTGCTGGGACAGGTCCTCAACGAGGTTGCCGGCGACGAGCGGCGCGAGGCTGTTGTTGTCGATCGCGAACAGGTCGATCTCGACCCGGTTGGCCTGCACCTGTGCTTCAAGCTGACGGATAAAATCTGCCGCTTCAATCTGGAGGAACTCGACGCTGATGCCGGTTTTCTCTTCAAAGTCGGGCAAGATGACACTGTCGAAGACCTCGCGCTCGGCCTCGGCTAGCGACGTCGACCAGCGAATGGTCGTGCCCTCGTAGTCGCGCGTCCACTCGACCGCGCCCGTCTCACCGGGGGTGCCTTCCGCGTCCGGCGTGCCTTCGTCATCAGGAGTTTCCGCGGCGTCGGGCGTCTCCTCACCCTCGGGAGTTTCCTCGTCGCTGGGAGTCCCTTCCATGTCAGGCGTTTCGTCGCCCTCGGCGGTGGCTTCCGTCTCGGCGGTCTCTTCCTCTTCCGGCGTTTCTTCTGCTTCAGGTGTCATTCCACCGGCCGGCGTGGTCGGCTCGGCGCCTTCCGGCGTGTCTTCGTCGCCGTCGCCACACGCAGCCAGCAGCGTTGCAATGACCGGCAGAGAGAGACCCAGGGCCGCACCTTTGCGCAGCACGTCACGCCTGTTCAGGCGGCCCGCAAGCGCCCCCTGGTACAACTCGTCAAAGTGTCGATCGGACATACTGTTCCTCCTCGTGAATTGCGTCAGCCAGGGGCTCGGTCGCTCCATGGCGACGGCCCCACACCTTGCGGACCATTTTCGAGACTGCGCAAACCTGGACGATACGGTTTCGCAAAGTGGACAGACAGAGACGGTCCGCAGGGTGGTTCTCGTACCTCTGGTGATACTCCTTCCCCGACGTTACACGTACCGCTCATGATGGTTTACGACAGCGAGGACGGCTCCGGTCCTCTTTCCATTGTGACGCATCCTAGCCCTTGACCGCGCCGCTGAGGTATCCGGTGCGGATATACCGCTGCAAGAACAGGGTGATAAAGAAGACGGGGATCGTTAAGAGGACCGAGAAGGTGGCGACATCAAAGAACCCTCCTCTCGCGGCGTAGTAGTAGGTCAGGCGCGGCAACGTGAACTCCGAGGGCAGCAGATAGATCGCCCAGAGGAGGTCGTTCCAGGAGTCGAGCCAGGCAAAAATCGCCGCGACGACGATGCCGGGCAGCGCCAGGGGAAAGACGATGCGTAGCAGCGTGCTGATCCGGCCGGCGCCGTCCACCTGCGACGCCTCTTCCAGATCGACCGGGATGACCTGGAACGTCCCGACCAGGATCCAGGCGACAAAGGGCAGGTTGCGGATCATGTGCGCCAGGACCAGCCCAATCTCGGAATCGCTCAGCCCCCAGCCGTAGAAACGGGCGGCAATCGGTGTCGCGATCGTGACTTCAGGGAACATGCGCGTAAACAGCAGCGCCAGCACGATGGAGTAGCGCAGGCTGCGTGGCAGGCGCGAGATGGCGTAGGCGGCTGGAGCAGCGATCAGGATGCACATGACGCGCGGTGCCGGTGGCGACCGTGAGGCTCATCTGCAGCGGGGGCAGGATGCGGTCCAGGTTGAACATCGCGTCCCAGTGTTCCCAGGTAAAGTTCTTGATCAACAACGGAGGGTGCTGGGTCAGGACGTCTTGCGGCTCGCTCACCGAGACCTTGAAGAGGATGTAGAGCGGAAAGACAAACCAGGCGACAAAGAAGGCGGCCAGCAAGACGAAACCCAGCGTGAAGACCGAGTTGCGCAGCCGGAACAATAGCGCTTCAGCCGGGTTCGTGCGTTGCGCGGGGCGCGATAGCGTTGCCATTACACATCTCCTCGCCGGCGCTCGACGATCACGAAGTACGCCACGATGAAGACCACGATCATTGCCAGCAGAATCGTGGCAGCCGCGGAGGCTCCGTTGAGGTTGCCTTCGAAGTACTCGAAGTAGACAAAACTCGACATCACCGGCACCTGACTGCCGCCCAGAACGATCGCGATGTCAAAGATGCGGAAGGCGTCGATGGCGCGCAGGATGACCGCCATGGTGATGGCCGGCATCAGCAGCGGTAAGGTGTGGTCCCAGAACTGGCGCCACTTGCTGGCGCCATCCACCTCGGCGGCTTCATAGATATCGCCTGGGATGGCTTCGAGTCCCGCCAGCAGAATCAGGATCACGAGCGGCGTCGTCTTCCAGGTGTCCGCTATCGCGATCGAGAACATCCCGCGCCAGCCGGACTGTGTCCAGAGAATCTGCTGGTCGATGATGTTGAGGCGGAGCAGAATCTCGTTGAGATAGCCCTGTAAGCCCAGGATGTAGATCATCGCCGCGCCCGCCACCAGCGTCGGTACGCCTAGCGGGATTAACACCATGCTGCGGAAGAACCCGCGTCCACGGAACGCGCGCGCCAGCATCAACGCGATGATCAACCCAAAGATCAACTCGAACGTGACGCCGATCGCCGTGATTCCGATGGTGTTGCGCACGGCTCTGCCGAAATTCGCGCTGTCGATGACCTCGCGATAATTGGCCGTGGTGGGGAACTGGTCGGTGAAGCGATCCTCGAACGAGAGCCGGATCGAGTCAACGACCGGCAGGAGGGTAAAGCCGAAGATGTAGAGCGCCAGCGGCAAGATCATGATGATCGTGAGTGCGTTGCGGCGGACAAACCGTTTGAAGGGAGAGGGCGGCACGTACTCCAGCCCTCTGGTTGTGACCACGCTGGGCGTGGCCACGGCGGTGTCGCCGTGTAGCTGTGCGTTGGCCGCTACAGCACCGGGTAGGTCCTCTGATCGGTCCATGGCTCATCCCATCGCGTACGGTGCGTTCCGACGATGGTCGCAGGGTCACGATACCCGCCGGCTGATGGCAGCGCGGCGCAGAGTGTCAAGCGCGGTGTGCCCTGGTAAGGCCCACACGGTCAGAACGTTGACCGATATACACTCCCCACATCTCTCTTATAGCATAACGCCTTGCCAGTAGTAGAGATTTGGAATTGTACGCGCGTTCGTTCCACTTTGGCTATTGACCGGAATGGTGTCCTGGTCCGGCGTCCGTCTAGGCCGAGGACGAGCTTCTTGCTCTCGGCAGCCTGAAGCGGAACGTCGTGCCTTCGCCGGGGACGCTGGTGACGCCGATGGCACCACCCTGCGCTTCGACGAGCTGTTTCACGATGGCGAGCCCCAGGCCGCTGCCCTGACTGTTCCGGCCGGTACGCTCCGTCTGGTAGAAGCGGTCGAAGACCCGCGTAAGGTCGTCCTGGCTGATGCCGATGCCGGTATCCGTGACGGACACCTCAACCGCGTCAGCGCAAGAGGCCGCATTCACAATCACGAGACCGCCTTCGGTGGTGTGCCGCAGCGCGTTGTACAACAGGTTTCCCAGAATCTGGCGCAAACGGGTACGGTCCGCCAGCACAGGTGCAACGCCCGGCGACACTAGCGACTGCACCGTGACCTTGCGCTGTTCCCAGGCCACGGTCTTCAGTCCTTCGACCGACTCGGCCACGACGTCATAGACCGATACGCGCTGCAGGTCGAAGGGCAGCGCCGCTTCTTCGATCCGCGTCAGTGTGAATAGATCGTCCACCAGGCGCTCAAGCGTCTTGGCTTCCTGCTGGATCACTGCCAGCGAACGGTTGTCCCCGTCGGCCTGCACCAGTGCATCGACGTGCCCCCCGATGATTGCGATCGGGGTGCGCAGCTCGTGGGACACGTTGGCGACAAAGGAGCGGCGCGAGCTATCGACGTCGGCAAGCCGGTCTGCCATCTCGTTGAACCGCTCGCTGAGTCTGCTGATCTCGTCGTCGCCTCGTACGTTGACGCGCCGCGAAAGGTCGCCCTGAGACATAGCGTCGGCCGCTTCGGACAGCACGGTGAGCCGCTTGGTAAATGCCCTCGCCGTCCAGATACCCACGGGCAGTGCCGCCAGGAAAGCCGGCACCGTGATAATGCCGAGCAACACGATATTGGCCGTTAACAACCCAAAAATCGCGTCGCCGTCCAGGAGGCTTGCAAGGCGCGAGAAGGTCGGGCTCTGTATCGTGACGACGCCGGCGAACTCGCCCTCAGTGGTGAAAATGGGGTGAGATGCGACGGTCCGTTCGGCGTCCCAATCGAGCAGCCATACGCGGTCGAAAATCGTCGGTGCGCCGCGCAATTCGACCGCCCGCGCCGTCGTATCGCGCGCCAGGGGGTAGTCAATGGACCCTACTGACTCCCCTCTCTCGGCCCACCCAGGGTCAGAAGAGGCGATCACCACACCCTGAGCGTCGGTAACCAGCGCCTCCTCGATTTGTGTGATGGCTCCCGGGAAGGTATTGTCTGCCGGGGCACCCGTAAGAGCAATGAGGCGGCTCTCAATCCGGAAGCGCTGCTCTTCGTTGAGCTCCAGACTGGAGGACCGGGGCGCGTCGCTCCCGCTCAGTGCCGCGGCGACGACTCGCGAATCATCGCCCAGCGACCAGTTCGGTTGATCGACATTCAAGACTCCCCAGCGTAAGAACCCCAGCAGCACGGCCGCAACGACCACTTCAATGACGATCACCGTCAGGATGACGACCAGCACATGTGAATAGACAAGCTGAGCGCCGATCTTGCGCCTGGCAAGCGGCGTATGCATTCTCACCAGGAGCAGGAATGGTGCGAAGAGGAGGCGCCTGAGGTTGCTCATGCCCGCGCTAGCCCTTAACCGAGGGGTCGTACTTGTAGCCAACCCCCCACAGGGTCACGATGCCCTCAGCCGGTGTGCCTGCGCCGCCCAGCTTGCGGCGCAGGCGCTGGATGTGCGTGTCGATGGTGCGGTCGAAACCGGCAAAGTCACTGCCCCAAACGCGGTCCAGGAGATAATCGCGGCTGAACGCTCTGCCTGGATTCCCGGCGAGCAAGCTCAAGAGGTCAAACTCCTTGGCGGTGAGGGAGACCGCTTGACCGTCAACGAGCACCTCGCGCCGGTTGGGGTCGATCCGCAGTCCGTCATGCACGATTGGCTGGACATCGTTCTCGACCACCCGCGATTCAACCCGCATCATCTCGACCCGGCGCAGCATCGCCGACACCCGGGCCTGCAGCTCGCGCAACGATACGGGCTTCGAGAGATAGTCATCCGCGCCGAGCTCCAGTCCGACGACGCGATCGAGCTCGGTCGACTTTGCCGTTAACATGAGGATTGGCGTGATCTGACTGCGTCGAATCTGGCGGCAGATTTCAAGCCCATCCACGCCCGGTAGCATCAGGTCGAGAATCCAGAGGTCGATCTGCGGTCCGGCCGGCGAGGACAGCCGTTCAAGCGCGCCGGTGCCGTCGAAGAACGCTTCAATTGTGTGGCCGTCGCTCTGCAGAGCCTGGACAACGAGCGCTGAGAGCTCGCGCTCGTCTTCGACCACGATCAGGTGTGCCATGCAAACTCCAGGAGAGGTTCGATCGTGTCTCAAACCTGATGATTATAGCGAGCCTCCCGGTGAACTCGGGTTGAGATTCACCGGGAGCATGGAGTCTATGAACCAGAGGGGACGTCACGGCGGCGGAAGACGATGATCGACGAGCCAATCAGGACGACGATGTACGCCAGCAGCACGCCGGCCGCCTGCCACGGATTGAGGGCATCGGGCGCCGGTCGCACCTCGCCAAATCCATTGAGGGAGAGGATCGCGTTTACATTCGGGGAGATCAGCAGCTGGTTGAGCACGTCGCCAACGTTCCCGAGTAGGCTGAGCAGAACCGACACAATCGGCTCAAGCGCCATGATCCCGATGCCCACCGCGATGCCGGCCGCAAGAGATCGGCTGAGCGCGGAGACGCCGAAGCCGATCGCCACCGGCACCAGCATGGTGAAGTAGCTGCGCGCCAGCATCAAGCCCAGGTCGGCGAACCAGGCCCCGTCGACCGTCCCGAGGGAGACGTCGTGACCACCGAACGCGGTGACAATCAGCGACGAAGCGGTACCTGCCAGCGTGCCGGCGAGGAGAAAGCCGAGCGAAAAGCGGGCCAGATACAGGACCTTGGCCAGCATGAGCTTGGTGCGGTTCGCTCCCGACCCGACCAGAACCCGGGTCGTGCCCCAGCCGTATTCTGATCCAATGATGCCGGCAGCGAGTACGATCAACAGAATATGACCAACAACGTTGGTGATCTCAATCGCGCTGGCGATGCCTTGCGGCAACAAGAAGGAGCTCAGTCGATCCGCCTTCTCGGCGGACGAAGAAAACGCCGAGGCGTTCACGGCGATGTACCCCAGCAGCGGAATACCGAACGATGCTGCGAGCATGAGGGCGACGATCACCCAGGTCATCGGCCGTTTGCGCATTTTGAGCGATTCCATTGCGTGCAGATGACGTAATCCAGCTGGGCGAGGCTCAATCGTCCCATCGCTCGGAATGGGCCGGAGCCCCTCGTGTGCCTGTGCAACCATAATGCTGTCGTTCCTTCTCAATCTATCTTCGGTCCCGGAGAGGGGGTGCTACTTATGCCATGCCAGCGGAGTCGTTGGTGAGCTCCATGAACGCCTGCTCAAGGGTGTTGCTACTCGTGCGGATCTCGTCCACGGCGATACCGGCCTGCACCAGGGCGAGGTTCAGGGAGGAAGGGCGCACGGCGGGTGCGACGACGATCAGCTCGTCATGCTCGCGTTTCACCGAATCGACACCATCCAGGCCGCGTAGAATGGTGACCGCCTCATCCGGTCTGTCTACCTGGAGCCTGATGTGCTGCTTCTGGCCGGCGATTTCGTCAACATAACCTTCGGCAATGATCTTGCCGTGCAGAATGATCGCTACCCGGTCACACACCTGCTCGATCTCATTGAGCAGGTGACTGGAGATGAAGATCGTCTTGCCGCCGGCTGCCAGCCGCTGAATAAGCTGTCGAACCTCCATCATGCCGGCTGGGTCGAGACCGTTGGTGGGCTCGTCCAGCACCAGGAACTCAGGATCGTGCAGCAGGGTCCAGCCAATGCCGAGACGCTGTTTCATACCGAGCGAGTAGTTCTTGTATTTCTTGCCGGCCGCCTCGCTGAGCCCGACGATGGTGAGGACCTCTTCGATCCTGGCATCGTCGACACCTGGCCGAAGCTTGCCCAGCACGCGCAGGTTGTCGCGGCCTGAGAGGTATGGATAGAAGGCCGGGCTCTCGATAATGGCACCAACCCGCGCCAGCGCCTCACTGCGCTGTTCCGGTCCCATGCCGAAGAGCTCGAATCGTCCAGCGGTTGGCTCGACCAGACCGAGCAACATGCCGATCGTCGTGCTCTTACCGGATCCATTGGGACCAAGGAAGCCGAAGACCTCGCCGCGCCGCACCTCGAAGGTGGCCTCGTACACGGCGTTCTGCTGGCCGTAACGCTTGGTGAGACCCTCGGCGCGCACAACGAGCGGCTGTACCGGGAGTCTGTAGCCCGTACCGCGTTCGCCAGATGTGGTGCCGGTCTGTTGCACAAGTGCTGTCATGAATGGCGTTCCCCTTCATTGGGTGATGGTCACTGTCTACCTCCCGCTGGACGCCGTTGTCCGGCGGGAGGTGTGGGCCCGTTGCCCCGACCCTCTAAGAATGCGCGACAATTGCGAACGGCATTTGGACGACCTGTCACAAAAGTGTGAACGTTTGCGATCAGCAGTGGTTCAATGCCTGCAACGAACCGCGTAGGGGAGGGGAGATGGCCCAGGTGAACATAAGCGTAGGTGGCGAAATGGCTGTGCTCGTGCCGCCACGGCACATCATTGAAGAAGTCGTGCAACGCGCCTTGGCAGAGGACATTGGATGCGGCGATCTGACCAGCGATGCGATCGTTGACCCGGATGCGCGGACGTCCGGGCGCATCATCGCGCGCGCCAGTGGCGTCGTGGCGGGACTGCCGATTGCCGGGGTCGTATTCCAGAACATCGATCCCAGGATCCGTTTCGAGCCACACGTTGCAGACGGAACGAAGGTCGCTGACGGTGATCTCATCGCGACGATCAGCGGTCCAGCGCGAGGCATTCTGACAGGCGAGCGTGTCGCGCTCAACTTTCTGCAACAGCTCTCGGGGGTCGCGACATTGACGCGCGACATCGTGGACGCAATCAAGGGCACGCAGGCGCGACTCCTGGACACGCGCAAGACGGTTCCGGGTCTGCGGGCACTCCAGCGCTACGCGGTGCGGGTTGGTGGTGGGGTGAATCACCGGTTCAACCTCTTCGATGGCGTGCTCATCAAGGAGAACCACATCACCGTCGCCGGCGGCATTACGGCTGCCGTCGAGCGGGCCCGTCGTGCGACGGGGCCCATGACCGTTATCGAAGTCGAGGTCGAGACGTTCGAGCAGCTTCACGAGGCGATCGAGGCCGGGGCCGACATGATATTGCTCGACAACATGACGCCTGACGAGCTTCGACAGGCTGTCGAGCAGGCAGATGGTCTCGTCACGCTGGAAGCCTCCGGCGACATCTCACGCGAGACGGCGCGCGCCGTGGCTGACTCCGGGGTGGATTACTTCTCCTCCGGCGCACTGACACACTCGGCCACCGCATTGAACCTGAGCCTGCTGTTAGATCGAACCTCGAGTTAGCGGGGGACTGCTGAGAATGGATGCGGGCCAGGATCGAATGGTTCAAACATCCGGGCAACGGCGCAGCGAGGCGCTGCCGACCGTCGGATCGGGCGGCTCCTGTGTTGAGGTTGACGATCGTGCCGGCGCCCAGCTTGGCTCAGGCCGTCGCCAGGTGAGGATCCGAAGCGCGCGTCGCATCTTCGTCGAAGACCGCGGTGAAGCCCCCCACGCTGCGCTCGATCATGTCCTCACTGGCGGTGAGTGATATCCGGAAGTAGCCCGGCATCTCAAAGAGCGTTCCGGGCATCACAAAGATGTTGTGCCGGGTCAGCGCCTCGGTGAACGCGACGTCATCCTCCCAGGGGCAGCGCGGCAGCACGTAGAAGGTGCCTTCCGGCACGTGTACCTGGTAACCGATCTCGCGCAGTATCCCGACCATTCGGTCGCGCTTCCTCTGGAGACGTGGGATGTCAATGGATAATTTCTCAAGATCGACGATGGCGTGCTGGAGCAGCGCATTGGGAAAGAGCCAGCCCGCAGCTATCTGCACGGTGACAATGCTCCTGTAGACTTCCGCGCGTCGCAGCATGGTGGGTGGCATGGCCAGGTAACCCATTCTCTGTCCAGGTGTGATCAGCGCCTTTCCATAACTGTAGGCCAACAGCGTATTCGAATAGAATTCAGTTGGGCTCAGCGAGCGCTTGCCATCGAAGACGATCCGGTTGTACGGCTCGTCAGAGAGAATGTAGATCGTGCGGCCAATACGTCCCGAGGCCTCGTCGAGCAGTACGGCGAGCTGCTCGAGCGTCTCAAACGGGTAGATTTTTCCCGTCGGGTTATGCGGCGTGTTGACAATCACAACTCGTGTGTGTAGTGTAATCGCCCTGGAAATGGCGTCGAGATCGAGGTCGAAGGTCTCGTGGTTGAAGCTGACTTTCACCGGTTTCAGCCCAGCTTCAAGGACCAGCGGATCATAACCGAACCAGCGCGGCAGGCTGTAAATCACCTCGTCGCCGGGATCTGTGAGTGCTTTGAGTCCAACTGACAGCGCCGCGATTCCGCCGTTGGTCATGGCGATATCCTCCGGCTCAAACGGAACCGCGCACCAGTCACGCAGCGAGTTTGCGACGACGCGCTGGGCGTCGCTCTCACTCATCTTGTAGGCAAACCAGTCTTCATTGAGCGGCTTGGCCCAGGCCCGCAGCGCGTCGACATAGTCCTGCGACGGCATCTCGTGAGGATTGGCCACGGTGAAATCACAGATGTCCGGGTGGTGTCGCCGTCCCGCCCAGGTCGAGCGGTTGAAGAACTCATTGAGCTCGTGCATGGTTTCGGCGAGAGTGCCGACACGAGCTGAAGTGAAGCGAGAGCTCATCGCTGGCACCTTCCTGCGTGTCCATACCCGCTTATCAGTTACATGCGGTAACGATCAGACGAACGCATAGTGACAATTGAATACAAACCTCAATCTCAGGATCGGTCGATGGAGGTCATGAGCATTCCCGGATGTATGCGCCGCAATTGCGCCTCATCGAGCGTCCTCCTGGGCGCGTTGATCGCCATCCTGATAATCACCCTAAGCGCCTCGACAATCACCCAGAACGCCTAACCACCAGTCACCGTCTAACCACCAGTCACCCTGAGCGTTCATCAGTCATCCTGAGCGCAAGCGAAGGATCTCGTGGTCAAACGCCTCGACAGTCCAGCACGAGATCCTTCGCTTGCGCTCAGGATGACTATCAGGCGCTCAGGGCAACGCATTGCTTTGCCGCTCAGGATGACTAGCCCCTTCATGGCGTGGGCTCTGCGTCCCTTGGGACGGCTATCCGGCGATGGCTCTGCACGTTGTGACTCCTGACGTTCATCCGAATGGAGACTGATCATTGCCCATCACCAGGCAGTGGACGACGCGCTCTCCTGAGCTTCAACCGGTGGTGCCTGGGCGAAGAGGCTCAATCGAATCCAGTCATGGACGCTCCGCTTCAGCGCGGTCGCACCTTCAAGGGTGAATGCGCCGGATCGCAGGGCGACCGAGCTTTCCAGATCACCAACCCAGATGCGGCTGAGAATGGCGAGTGGGGAGGAGATGGTCAGATCAACGTCGTACCCAGGGTGCTGGAGGCAGAGATCGAGCTCGTCGCTCCCCGGTTCCTTCAGTAGCCACCACCGCCGCTGGTTGGCCGGTTGATCCGGGAAGACAAATTCGATAACCACCCGTCCGTCGGGCAGGTGCGCCGGCCGGATCCGGCGGCGCATGTCCCACATGAGCAGCGAGGGATCCAGGTCCTGCTGTTCAAAGTTACTGCGGACGAAGCGATGCCCCCAGTGGCCGAGAGCCTCAACGATCGGACGGAGCTCTTCGCCGGCTTGTGTCAGGTAATAGGCTTGCACGTTCTCCGAAGGCATGACCCGGCGCTCAAGCAATCCCGCGTGCTCGAGCTCCTTCAAGCGCTTGGACAGCAGCGATTTCGACATCAGCGGCACTCCACGATGGATGTCGTTAAACCGATGGCTGCCGCACAGCAGTTCTCGCAGCACGAGAGGTGTCCACCGTTCGGCGACGATCTCGGCTGCTTTCGCCACTGGGCAAAACTGACCGTATCCTCCGTTACGTACCATAATATGAAGTCTACTCAACTTCCCGGGCGCAGAACACGGAATCGGTAGTCGCCGATAGCCAGGAGATTTCCCCCAGTGCGCGTGTAGCAAATCGCTCAACGGCGCTCGTTGAAGGGCCTCTGCTTGCTCGCGATCGCGGTACAGAAATCGTACTTGTCCGGGCCTCTACTTATGCGCAAGCTGTAAGGGAGGATTGACATCGCATGGCAGCACTCCCGCAAAGGGAAGGAGGACGACATGACGAGCTATCGTATGCGAACGTCCGGCGGCCGCGAGAAGACGATACCTGAATCCGCCGTTGCCGGCCTGGCGACCCGGCTGCGCGGACCGTTGTTGCAGCCCGGGCATTCGGGCTACGACGAGGCGCGACGCATCTGGAATGGCATGATCGACAAGCGTCCGGCACTGATCGCTCGTTGTACCGATACTGCGGATGTCGTCGAGAGTGTCAACTTCGCCCGCGCCCATGACCTGCTCGTCTCGGTGCGCGGCGGCGGGCACAACATCGCCGGCACTGCTCTGTGCGATGGCGGTCTGATGATCGATCTGTCCTTGATGAAGGACATCCAGGTCGATCGCGAGCGTCATCGGATCCAGGCTGGACCGGGAAATACGCTGGGTGATCTCGATCGAGAGACTCAACGGCACGGCTTGATCGTCCCGGGGGGCATCATTTCCACGACTGGAATCGCTGGCTATACCCTGGGCGGAGGATTCGGCTGGTTAACGCGCAAGTGGGGCTATACCTGTGACTGGCTGCGAGCCGCGGAGGTCGTGACCTGGGACGGGCAGGTGCTCACGGCAACTCCACATAACCATCCGGATCTGTTCTGGGCTCTGGCCGGTGGAGGGGGAAACTTCGGCATCGTCACACAGTTTGAATACGAGGCGCAAGCACTCGGCCCGCAGGTGATGGCGGGAATCGTCTTCCATCCAATGGATCGTGTGGCCGACGTCATTCAACTGTATCGAGACGTCACTGCGTCGGCTCCCGAGGAACTGACCTGTCTGCTGGTGCTGCGGATCGCGCCGCCGATGCCGTTTATCCCCGCTGAGATGCATGGCAAACCGGTCGTCGCGATCGCGGTCAGCTACGCCGGACCGCTTGACGAGGCCGAACCGCATGTGAGACGGGTCAAGGAGTTTGGCTCACCGCTGGTCGACACGATCGCGCCGAAACCGTTTGTCGAGCATCAAGCCTTTCTCGACGCCGGGCAGCCGTCCGGGCGCCATTACTACTGGAAGTCGGACTACTTCAATGAGTTCAGCGACGAGCTGGCGGATGCGCTGATGGAGCACTGTGCGAAATTCACCTCGCCGATGTCATCCACGCTCATCATGCACCTGGGCGGAGCGGCCCGGCGGGTGCCTGCTGACGCCACGGCGATGGCGCACCGCGACGCCGAGCACATCATCGCGATTCAGGCGTCGTGGGAATCGGCCGAAGAATCCGGCCGGCACATCGGCTGGGCGCGTGACTTCTTCAACGACGTTCAGCCGCACTCGTCCGGCGGCACATACGTCAACTTCCTGAACGCGGACGACGGGGACGACCGGACGCGCCAGGCCTATGCGCCGCACATCTATGACCGATTGGTGGACGTGAAAAACCGCTACGATCCTGAGAACCATTTCAGGATGAACAAGAACATCAGGCCGAGCGTCACAGCTCCAGTACCGACGGCTTGATCCAGATCGCCCCGTGAATCATTCTGTGGTGTGGGCAGGTCGGAAAGACGCTGCCCACATCACGCGAGTGTAACCTGGCAGCTCACGCATCGTGTCAGGCAACTGACATGACAGGCAGCTGTGACTCGCCTCAGAGACCTTCGTGCGGTGACGCCTGATCGAGTGTTCAAAGGCGTTTCGCCACGGATGCAACGAAGGTCGGTGCCCATGTTGCGAGGGCAGCGAGCACCTCCTCGACCGTCATCGGCGGGTCCTCAAGGTCGGCCGCTTGCTCACAAACAACCCGCGTCATCCGCGCCGGTGCAAGCGAGAACAAGTGGCTCAGGAACTCGTCAAGCGACTGGGCCTCGATGTCATACGGTGCAAGCGCCGTATCTGGAAAGTCGCGCAAGTTCTCGGTCACGATCAACTGGGCGTGTACCCCGACGCCGACCGCCAGGACGTGGCCATCCTTGGGATGATTGCTCATCCCTTCAAGCAGACCTTCGTACCCAGCAACGGCTGCTTCTGGGAAGACCGCGCGCAGCACGTTAACGAGCCGGTTGGCGCTCGGCGCGTCGTCTCCCTTGCTCCACGAGGTTGCGTTCCACCTCAGCGAGAATCGCTTCGCTCCAGTGCGGACGGTAGAGGCCCGCTTCGGCCGCCCGCAGGAGAGTATCGCGCGGCGCGGCCGGAATCAGCACGTTGGCGTCGAGGACGACGGCAAACGTCGACACCGCTCAGCGCTTCGAAGTCTTCTTATAGAGCCCGAGCTGCTGACTCATTCTGGTCAGTTGACGCAGGCCGCTACGGCGCTCCTGGTCGCGCTGGTGTTTGTACGCCATCAGGTCACCAAACTGAATGCGCCGGTGTGTTCCCACTCGTCGATACGGAATCTCATCACGTTCCAGCAGTCGGATGAGGTATGGTCGGGAGACGTTCAGCAAATCGGCAGCCTGCTGGGTAGTGAGCTCCTTGCCGACCGGCACGATCGAGACCGCTTGCTCGTGGGTCAGGTGATGGACGACCTGGCGAAGGATGTCGTACAGCGTTCTCGGAAGCTCAATAGACTCACCGGACGGACCGATCAGGCGGGCCGTACCTTCAGCCTCGCCCTCCAGGAGATGCTCGATTCGGTTGAGAACCGGTTGCTCAGCGTCGGTTGCCGTCACGGGCTCGCGTTCGAGCACGGTTGTCGTCATTGGATAGTCCCTTCAGCAGTAGCGCTCGCGTACGCCTACCAGACCGATCTTACCATCAGTCGAAATATACGCAACTGTCCGGACATACCTCCATTATGATCAGCAGCAGGCAGCTCGAGGTTTCTCTCGTGTATAGAACGCGTGTGCTACACTCGGACCATCTTTGTGGACCAACAATTGGGAGGCGGCCATGGCAGGCAAGAACCAGTGGGTTGTCCCGACTGAAGATGGTTGGGGTGTTCGTGGTGAGGGCAACACGCACTTATCATCCCGGCATCGAACGCAGGCAGACGCAATCGCCGCGGCAACGAATACAGCAGCGGCAGCAAGCGAGGTCATCATTCTGGGTCACGATGACAGAATCCGCGAGCGCAATAGCTACGAGGCCCTTTCCACCTCCCGGGTGATCAGCACGGTCATTTCGCGGGACACGCCCTTT
Source organism: uncultured Chloroflexia bacterium (assembly GCA_963729445.1). GTDB lineage: Bacteria > Chloroflexota > Chloroflexia > Thermomicrobiales > CFX8 > JACCZH01. The sequence goes on along the minus strand of CAVSNU010000005.1, from coordinate 1,292,621 downwards.
CTGCGGGGGGCTGCCTTCTTGCGCACAAGGACACTTATCCGCAAAACAGTGACAGGCCTTGAGGCACGAGCGTGATTCCCCCTGCGTCGACACTGCGCGTCGCTTCGCTCATGAGCGTGAGCGATTGACGCATATTCGTCTATCATGAGTACATCTCGAACACTTGAGGTGTGAGCTGTATATGGAAGGTATCGGATGGATCTGCTTGATCGGCTGTTGGGTCACGACCGCTGGGCTACGACATGTCTCCTCGAACTGAGCCGCGACCTGACCGACGCGCAGCTGGATCAGCCGTTCGATATCGGACACAGGACGCTGCGCGAGACGTTCGATCACATGATCTTCAATGTGGCTGCCTGGACCGCGTTGATGGCCGAGCAACCGGTGACGAGGGAGCGCGAGGGCCAGCGCTCAATCGCTGCACTGATCGAGCGCCACGAGCGCTCGTACGCGACCTTCGCGTCGTTCGCGCGCCGGGTGCATGACGAGCAGCGCCTGGATGACACCTTCGTGGATCACTTCGACGAACGCGCGACATTCGGCGGCACGATCCTCCACGTCACCATTCACAATGCGGAGCACCGTAGCGAGGCGCTGCATATTCTCGAACGTCTCAGCGTGCCGAATCTGCCCGAAGTCGATCTCCTGCTTTGGGAGCATATGACGCAGGGCATCTAGCCAGTCAAGCTACGCGCCCGATCCTATGTCAAGTTCTCCCCTCGATAATGAATTTGGCTTGATCCTTGGTGTCGAAGATGAACTAGTCGACGGCTTCCGGCACAATGCGTGGGCGACGCGCGAAATGCTCCTGGTCTGTCCAGCACTGACGGAGTCGCAGTCGCACGCAAGGGCACCGGGAACGTGCCGCAGCATCATCGTGACGACACCAGCATTGGGTCTGTGGGACTACGCGCAGGCCACGAATCGAGAGACGTGGAGAGCAACGTAGCGCGCGGTTGGGCATGACAGGGCACTCGTGACCTTGGGCTCACAGCGTGAACGTGGTGATTGCCCAACGTCTAGCGTGAGAGCTTCGTGACGGTCCTGGGAGCTCGGAAAGAACCTAACAGAACCCATCGAGTCCCGGGGGTGATAGCCTACTCCGCTACCAGCCTCGCGAAGCTGGCATATCCGTCCTGCAGTTGCGCTGGCAGGAAGATGGTATAACGTACGAGATCGGCACCCAAAATCTCAAACTCGAGGACCCCTTGTCATATGCGGAATCTAATGGGGACCTACAATCTCTTACTCATTGTTGATGCATGAAAGGGGGCGCTGTGGACTGGTTCACGATCCTTGGCATTGCCGCGGCAATATCTATCATGCTGGGCTCGGGAGCGGTTTGGAAGCACATCCACAAGCACCAGGCCGATCACATGCACCAGTATGGCGATCGCGAGCGCAACAAATATGGGTTGTGGAAATAGGCAGGAATCTCAGCTGCCGGGAGCATTCTCTCGATCTCACACTCCATGCCAGACCATCACACAGTGGGAGGCACGCACCTGAGCATCCCCGACGGATACCTCCAATATTTCTTTGATGCCCTATTTGAGCATGTCCTCCAATCGATCCTTCACCTCCGGCCACTCGCGGTCCAGGATGCGGAACCAGGCGGTGTCGCGGTTGCGGTCCTTGATGATGACGTGCGATTCCTGGATACCCTCAAACTGAAACCCCATCCGCAGGGCTGCCTTGCGTGAGCGCTCGTTCTTTGCGTTGCATTTCCACTCAACCCTCCGGTAGCCGAGCTCGAAGGCATGTCGCAGCATGAGATAGGTCGCTTCGGTGTTCGCGGCGGTGCGCTGAACCAGCGGGCTGTACCAGATGTTGCCCAGCTCGACCTTCAGGTGTTCGGGCACGTTGCTCATGAACGTGACGACTCCGACTGGCTGATCGGTCGGCACATCGATCACCGTGAGGCACAGACCGTTCGGCATGTCGACCAGCGCCCGCAGATAGTCAGAGAACGACTCCACATCCGCGAACGGACCTCCGAGCATATAGCGCCAGACGAGCTCATCGGCATCGTACGAATCGACCTCCCGATCTCCCAGTCGCGCGGCCTCACCATTCGACACCGCGAAGAGCGGGCTGGCATCACGCTCGAGGTCGAGCGGTTGAAGGCGAACCGATCGCCCTTCTAGCGTCACCGGCGCGACCTTCAGGGGTAGCGCGGATCGACGCGCCAGCACGTTTTCGGATAATCGCTCGTCCAGCATGATCTTTCCTTTATGTACAGTACATCCATGAAATCGGGCGAGGCACTGCCCCGCCCGAGCCGTTTCGACTTCAAGCGGATCAGGACTCTTTGACGATCAATGCCGGTAGATCGGCCTCTCGGATCAGCTTGTTGATGCCTGGAACATCCTCTTTGATCAGATCGGTGAGGTGGTTCAGCTGGGTATCCACCTGCTCTGCGAGGTGGACGAAGACTTCGCGCGCCTGCCGGGTTGGGGCGGCGTCAGCGCTGGCGACCACGCCCATCAGGGTGGCGAGCTTGGCGTTCAGCTTGGACGGAGCCGTCAGCGCGTCGCGCGATGACTTCCAGCTTGTCTGCAACAGCTCCTCCTCGATCCCCTTCAGGCTCTCCTTGAGCGCCTGAGTGGCGCTCAGCAGAGCCTCTGTTCCCTCGCGTCCCTTGGCGCGCCCTTCCCACGGATCGATCTGGCTACGCAGCTCACGCAGCTGTACCGTGGCGCGGTTGGTGTCAGTGAGCTTGTCACGAATCTCCATCAGCAACTGGAACTGCTCGTGCAGGTCGGCATCGCTCGCGCTGACACGCGGGTCTTTGCGGATCTCGAACAGTTGCTCCCAGCACCGATCGCCAACACTGAGGCGCACGGTGTAGGTTCCTGGAGCCGCCAACGGGCCGGTTACGCCACCCGAGCGGTAGATCGCGCCCTTGAAGTTGAAGGCATCCGGGTAGCGCATGTCCCAGGTGAAGCGGTTCAAGCCCGCCTCGACCGGCACGAGAGGTTCTGCCTTCTGCCCGTTTTCGGCAGGATCAACCTCCGGTTTCAGACTGGAGAAGGTCTTGATCTCGTTCCCCTGTGCATCCAGGAATGCCAGCTTTACTTCACCTTCCGGCTTGTCTTTGAGGTGGTAGCGGACGACCACGCCGTCGGGTGGATTCTGGCCGGCGTCAAGCAACTTGCGCTGTGTCTCGCCGGAGGGTGTCTCGTTGTGGCGGATGGTGGCCTGGATCGTGCCGGTGGTCTGATAGTTCCGGCCGGGTACCGTCGCTCCGGCGAAACCGCGCAGCGTCAAAAACCGTGTCGTTGGACGTGGCGCGAACAGATGCGCATCCTCTTCCAACGCCTCGGCCGTCAGGTCGTACAGTGGTGTCACGTCGTCCAGGACCCAGAAGCCGCGGCCATGGGTCGCCAGCACCACATCCTGATCCCTGATGACCAGATCGTGCACCGGCACGACCGGCAGGTTCAGCCGGAGTGACTGCCAGCTGCAGCCGTCGTCGAAAGAGACGTAGATGCCGGTCTCGGTTCCCGCGTACAGCAAGCCGCGCCGGTTCGGGTCCTCCCGGATCACGCGCGTAAAGTCGTCGCCTGGTATGCCCGCAACGATCGTTGTCCAGGTCTTGCCGTAGTCGCTCGTCTTATACAGGTAAGGCGCAAAGTCGTCGTGCCGATGCCGGTCGGCCGCGACGTAGGCGGTGCCGGCGTCGTGCGGCGAAGCGTCGATGATCGAGATCAGCGACCAATCGGGAAGATCGGGCGGAGTCACGTTCTCCCACGTCTCTCCGTTGTCCCGCGAGACGTGGATCAAGCCATCGTCGGAGCCGGCCCAGAGCACGCCCTTCGTCACCGGCGACTCTGTGAAGGCGAAGATGGTGCAGTAGTAGTCCATGCCGTTGCTGTCGATGGTAATTGGCCCGCCAGACGGCCCCATCCTCGCTGGATCGTTACGGGTGAGATCCGGGCTCACGATCTCCCAGCTCTGCCCTTCGTCCGTCGAACGGTGCACGTGCTGGGAGGTTACGTAAAGTACATTCGAGTCATGCGGTGACAGCAGAATCGGGAACGTCCACTGAAAACGGTACTTGACGTCCTTGGCGCCCCACCCGGCTGATTCCTCGGGCCAGACGGCGATATTCTGACGCTGGCCGGTGCGATGATCGTAACGCGTGAGAAAGCCCGCGAAGCTGCCGGCAAAGATGATGTTGGGGTCTTCGGGCTTGACCGCGATGTAGCCGCTCTCGCCGCCGCCGACCTCGTAGGTATCGAGGGCGGTAATTGCGGCCAGACGGGAGCGGCTGGCCACCGTGATCGTGCTGTTGTCCTGCTGCGCGCCGTAGATCCGGTATGGCACCTGGTTGTCGGTTGTGACGTGGTAGAACTCGGTCGTCGGCTGGTTGTAGATCGTGGACCAGGTGTTACCGCCGTTAAAACTCACCGTCGCCCCGCCGTCGTTGCCCTGGATCATGCGTTGCGGGTTCTTCGGGTCGATCCAGAGATCGTGGTAATCGCCGTGGGTGCCGGTGATCAGGTTGAAGCTCTTGGCGCCATCGGTCGATTTCCAGGAGTTCAGGTTCATGACCCAGACGGTTTCGGCGTCCACCGGGTCGGCAAAGATGTGCATGTAGTACCAGGGACGCTGTCGCACCTCGCGGTGCTCCCCCATGCTCTTCCAGGTGGTGCCATAATCCTCAGAGCGGAAGACTCCGCCTTCTTTCGCCTCGATAATGGCCCAGACGCGCCCAGGTTTTGCGGCCGAGGCGGATACTCCCATGCGGCCCAGCAACCCCCCGGGCAGCCCGCGGTTGCGGGTGATGTCCTCCCAGGTATCGCCGCCGTCCATCGAGCGGAAGAGTCCGCTGCCAGGACCACCGCTTACCAGCTCATGGGCGCGGTGGACACCTTCCCAGAAGGCAGCGTAGAGGACGCGCGGATTGGAGGGATCAAACACGAGATCCACCGCGCCGGCATCCTCGCTCCGAAACAGCACCAGATCCCAGGATTGACCGCCATCCTGGCTGCGGTAGACGCCGCGCTCGGGGTTGGGTCCGTGCGCGTGGCCGAGAGCGGCGACGTAGACGAGGTCCGGGTTCGTCGGGTGTACGCGTACCTTGCTGATGTTACGAGTCTCTGCAAGGCCGACGTTCGTCCAGCTCTGGCCACCGTTGGTTGATTTATAGACGCCGTCACCGTGGGAGACGTTGCTGCGGATGGTCGACTCGCCCATGCCGACGTAGATGACGTTGGGATCGGATTCGGCGATGGCGATCGCGCCGACTGAGGCGCGCTTGAAGTACCCGTCGGAGATATTCTCCCAGTAGGTACCGCCATCCTCCGTCTTCCAGACGCCTCCACCAGTCGTCCCCATATAGAAGGTCGCTACCTCGGTCGGGTGCCCTGCAACCGCGATACTGCGGCCGCCACGAAATGGACCAACTGAGCGCCACTCAAGTGCCTGAAGGGCTTTGGGTTCGACGCTCAATGCTCGACTCGACATTCTGATACTTTCCTATCTGTGCTTCCTGGATCGCTTTTGCAGCACCCCGGCTGCCCGGTGTGACCATGCCCGGCACGAAGCCGGCTGGGGAGTTCCGGCTATCTTAGCAGCGAACTTGACCGGCACGTCAACGTGCCGCCGAACCGGACGACAGATGACGCCAGCCGCATCCTGTTACGCTGGATACAGGCAGATCGTTCGATTCGAGGAGTACGGAGGCACTCTATGCTCTGGTTTTGCGAGTACACATGGTATCCGGGGACGAGCGCTGAGGAAGTCCGGCAGCGGGTGATTCAGCAGCATCATGCTGGTACAAACCGGCAGGATCAGATCCGTGGCTGGTACGACCTGGTCGGCGGCGGAGCGGGGTTCCTGCTGGTCGAGTCAGACGATCCTGCCCAGATTAACCTGATGCTTACTCCCTACATGGACCTCATGGGTTTCGATGTGCGAGCCGTGACCGAGAACGACTACGACGTCACGATCGCGAGGCTCCAAACCGGCGCATGACGCAGGGTCCCTCGCCATGACGGAAGCCCGATTGATCCGCTCTATGTGGAATGCATACCGGCGTAATGATGGAAGATGCCGGCTTCATCCGGTCATTGAGAGGCAGTCTTTACTGCGTAGCGGCGCCATTCGTTGCGCCGTTACGCAGCTCTGTGAGGAGCGCACCAGAATGTCACGTTCCATCACGACGGGTGTATCGCGGCGATCTGGAACGATCCTGGATGGACGGTCCGGCTCAGTCGCCTCCTCGAACCAGATTGACAAGATACAGGAGAATGATGGCGCCCACGAGTGCAACGACCAGGCTATAGAGATTGAATCCGGTAACGCCCCTGCCACCGATCAACGACATGATAAGGCCGCCAAGAAATGCGCCGACGATACCGACCAGGATGTTTGTTAACCAGCCCATCTCCTCGTTGCGGCCGGTAATGATACTGGCCAGCCAGCCGGCAAGTGCACCTAAGACGATCCACGATATGATACCCATCTCATCTCCTTCTGCTGCGCCACTCTGTCAGGGGGCTGACGATGGCCTTACTTCGAGAGCCGCCCCAACATGAACCCGATAGCCACGCCGAACCCCGCCGCCACGAGTAGCTCACGTGACGGACTCACTTGAATTGCCCCGTGCCTGACGGCCGGCGGCGCGTGTCGCTTGAGTGGGGGTTGATCAACGTGCCGAACCCGCTCAGCCACGAGAGGGCCAACCTCAGCCGGCCGATCGGCGCCAGGGTTAACTCCAGCCTTCTCCTGGATCGTGTCAGCGAAGCTCCGCAGTGCGTCGTCCGGTTGATCGCGTGGGGCTGCGACTACTGGCTCCGCGTCACCGGCTGCTTCGTCTTTGCGCTGGCTCTGCTCGTTCATGACCACACGCCTGCCTCTGCTGTTGCTCCGTGGCAGAACTCATAATCTCACTTTACGAAAAGCGGCAGAGGCATATCGCCTCTGCCGGGCACAGATCAAGGTACAGATTGGTTGGTCTTGCTCGTCTAGGCTTCGCGACGAGAGAGCCGCAGCACCAGCAGACCGTAGGTCACGACGGCCCAGGCGATGAGAACGAGGATTGACAGCCACACACCCGCGAACACCGTCGAGCCGGTGAGCGCGTTCACTGCGAGGCGCATCGCCTGACTTGGGGCGATAAACAACAGTGCAGTCTCGACCGCGTCCGGTAATGGCACGCCGACCATGAACGCTGGCGCGATCACCGGGATCAAGAAGACGCCGGCCCAGGTATTGAGCTGGTTGGCATTACTGAACATGCCTCCCAACAGCAACCCGACGCCAACCATGGCGATGCTGAAGAGACCGATTCCCACGGCAAACAGCAGCAGATTCTCTGGAACGATGCCGGTCAAGCCGATCATCAAGGCCACGGACACCGTCACGTAGAACAGTCCGACCAGCGCTTTGGCCGCGACGACATCGGCATAGGAGGCGATCATCACCAGGGCATCGAGTGTCTTCTTCTCCGCCTCCTCCGCCAGGATGACTGACACCACGAGGATACTGTTCATGGCGACGAGCATCATGATGGCTGCCAACACGAAATACTGCCGCGGGCCGATCTCTTCGAAGATCGAAACCGATGCGTCAGCCTCTGCAGGAGAGACGACATCTACCTGGACGCTGGCCGGAGGCGCACGTCCGGCGAGGACGTCGATTGATTGCTGAATCGCTGCCGCGACGTAGTTGGCGCCCGGACCGGCTTCTTCATGAAGGATGATTTCCAGGGGCGGCGACTCCCCGGCCTGCACTGCCTCGTCGAATCCCGCCGGAAGAATGAGGCCGAGATCGACCTCTTCTTCAAGAACCTGTCCGCGAAGATCGTCAGCCGATCCAAGCTCCGTGAGATCCAAGTCCACGGCTTGACCGGAAACGTCTTGAAGAATATCGAACAGGCGCGTCGAGCTTTCGGATACGTAGCCCAACTCTACCGGCGGCGGCTCGAAGTCATCATCGTCAAACGCATAGCTGTAGAACAAGCCGATTCCAAGCGGAATCAGAATGGCCGCGAGCACGCGCGAATCGCGGATGGCGTCGCGTGCATCCTTGCGGAAGATTGTCAGGATCATCCTCGGGTGCACACGGTCCTCCGCACAGGGTCAGGCGAGCGGGCGCCCCGCCAGCTCGATAAAGACATCTTCCAACGTTCCCTCCTGGGAGTGGATAGTTAACACCTGACCCTCAGCCATCCATTGTTGCAGGAGACCGGCATCTTCTGCCTGGTTCAGGTTGATCGTGTGTTCATTACCGCTCTTCAGCAGCACGACGGCGGTAGGCTCTCCATAGCGGAGCTTCAGCTCACGCGGTGTGCCCAGCGCCACGATCTTGCCCTGACTGAGGAACGCGACGCGGTTGCAGAGCTCATCGGCTTCTTCCATGTAATGGGTGGTGAGAAAGACGGTGGTCCCCTCCAGGCTCAGTCTGGAGACGACGGAGCGCACGTCGCGCGCCGAGCTTGGGTCCAGCCCCCGCGTTGGCTCGTCGAGAAAGAGCACCATGGGATTGTTGATGAGCGCCCTGGCGATTAGCAGGCGCTGCTTCATGCCGGTGGAGTATGTCTTCACCTTGCGGTCGGCGCCGTCGACCAGCCCGACGGTGGTCCAGCAATTCATCCGCCCTGGCGCATGGCACGCCATAGAGATCGGCGAAGAGACGCATGTTCTCGCGTCCAGTAAGCCGCTCGTAGAGATTCTGGTCTTCGAAGACGAGATTGATACGCGGCTTGAGCTGTTCGCGCTCTGACAGGACATCGCAGCCGGCGACGGAGGCCCGGCCGCTGGTCGGCCTGGTTCGGCCGGTCAAGATGCGGATGGTGGTGGTCTTGCCTGCGCCGTTATGCCCGAGCAAGCCGAAGACTTCCCCTGCGGCGACCGAGAAGGAGATGTCGTCCACTGCCTGGACCTGGCCGTAGCGCTTGGTAAGGCGTTCAACCTCGATCATCTATTGGCGCGCCGAATCACCGGGGCAAAGGTCCTTTCACGTCAGATTTGACCTTACCACAATCCTCCCGGAGCTCAGGGTGCTGTGACTGCCCTCGGATGCGATTCGGTTGACGCGGTTTGAGAAATGGCCTGCTGCCGGCGGACGCTCGCCGGCCGCGGCAGCGCTTGCATACAGAGGTATGCCAGGGTTCCGAAGAAGAGCGACATGAACATGCCGTGGGACAACGTCGCAAAGACGTCGAGCTGGGTCAACACCACGAACGCCCCGCTCGCCGCTTGCCCGACGATCAGCACAGCGGAGACCACCGTGGCCCAGAACAGGTCCGGACGTCTGTCACGATATTTGCTGGTCCAGTAGATTAAGCCTACGACGCCGAAGAGGACGAGCCCACCGGTGATCCTGTGCGTGAACACGATCCCCACCGGCCCGGTGAATCCCGGGAACAGACTTCCATTACAGAGCGGCCAGTCACCGCACGCCAGGCTGACGTCCTTGTGGCGCACATAGGCTCCAACGTAGACCGCGGCATACGTGTAGAACATCAAGCCCCAGATTGCGCGGCGTAGCGAGCGCGGGATGGAAACGTCGCGTAGCTTGTCACGGCCGTTCGCGTCGTGCAGGAAGAGCGTCACCAGGAGCACACTGGCAAACGCGATCAGCGAGATGCCGAAATGCAAGGCCAGGATTTCCGGGGTTTGCGGCCACATCACCGCCGCAGCGCCCAGGAGAGCCTGGATGATGATGAAGCTCCCCATCAACGGGGCCAGGATGCGGATCTCCAACCGCTCGCGCCAGTAGCGCAGCGCGCCGATGCCGACAATCGCGATCAGAATGCCTTCCACACCGGCAACGAACCGGTGTGAATACTCGATCATCGACTCGATCGCGTAACTCGGGACAAACTTGCCGTTACAGAGGGGCCAGGACTTCCCACAACCCTCGGCCGATCCGGTCGTTGTGACGAGTGCGCCCTGCACCAGGACAAGAAACATGCCTATTGTCGCCACAACCGCCAAACGCTTGATGAACGTCTGCATTCCTGGTCCTTGTATTACATGGAAGCTAATCTGCGCTCTCCCGACCGCCGCGCGACCCCTATCGCGACGATTCTCGTGGATCTAAGGATACGATGCTGGAGAACGAGTTTGCACGGGGCCTCACGGGTAGCAGCTGCGCGAGCCTCGCAGTGGCCATGGAAGTATCCGACTGGATTCGACCTTATCCGGGACATGCCTCGTTGCGCCCTCTCCAACGCCACGGACGGCAAGCAGGCGCAATGAATTACGCCCTGACTCGATCAACGCTAAGGATGATCGAGCCGAGCCGCCATGTATGGTAGTATCCTGAGGCAACGGAAGTATCTCGTTGTGGGCCGTCGAATAGGTAAACCAGAGTCATCCTTCGTTGCCTACAGGATGACCGGAAAGGCCGTTGTCCTTCTCTAAATTGACTTAGACTCGATGCGCATGGGGCGCAATGAATTACGCCCGTACGAACAATGACGCTCCTTGCGAACGGCCCATCATGTTGGACAACCTCGTCATTGCGCTGCCACGCTAATGACGAAACCCCTCGTTATCGTGGAGGAACGATTTCACTTACGCCAGACCCTACCAGGAGAGGCACGTCCCTGTTACTATCCCGGAAAGATATGAGTTCAAGGAGGGGGCACTGTTATGCAACGCGCCATTCGCGCCGGGATGCCGGTCGAAGCACTGGAGACCCCGGTTTTGATTGTTGACCTTGACACGATGGAGCGCAATCTGAACAAGATGATGTCCATCCTTGATGGCAGCCAGTTGAAACTGCGGCCACACCTGAAGACGGCCAAGTCTCCGGCCATCGCCCACCTCATGATCCAGGCGGGGGCGGTCGGCATCTGCTGTGCCAAGCTCGCTGAGGCAGAGGTGATGGCCAACGCTGGCATCACCGACATCCTGCTCACGAGTGAGGTGGCCGGCGTCGGCAAGTACGAGCGGCTGGTGGCGCTGGCGGCCCGCGTGCCGGAATTCAAAGCTGTCGTGGATAGCAGCCACGCTATCGAGTCGATCGCGGCTATCGCCCGTGAGCGGGGAGTGACCGTGAAGCTGATGATCGAGCTCGACGTCCATACCGGCCGTAGCGGGCAAGTGACGCCCGGCGGCGTCCTGGAGCTGGCGGACATGGTCCGGGTAACCGATGGAGTTGAGCTGGCCGGCATCCACGCGTATGCGGGTCACGCGCAAGTGAAACCGGCGGAGAGTCGCAAGGGACTGAACGAGCCGGCGATGGAGATCCTGCGTGAGACGGTCGAGCTGCTGCGCGAGCACAACCACCCCATCCCGATTCTGTCTGGCGGCGGCACCGGGTCGGTACGCCTGGACGTCGAGGCGGGCATCCTGAATGAAGTTCAGGCTGGCTCATTTCTGCTGCTGGACACGGCCTATCGCGACGCGGGTGTCGAGTTTGAAAATGCGCTGAGCTGTCTCTCGACGATCATCAGCCGGCCGACACCGGAGCGGGCAGTATGTGACGCTGGGCTCAAAACGCTCTCGCGCGACGGCGGAACTCCCGAAGTCAGCGGCCGGCCCGGGGTGAGCTATCTGCGCGGCTCGGACGAGCATGGCTCACTTGCCGTAGACCCGGATGGTCTGGACGCCGATCTCAACGTCGGAGACGTGATCTCGATCCTGCCCAGCCATGTCTGCACGACGATCAACCTGCACGATGTCATGGTTGGCATCCGTGATGGAGTCGTCGAGACGATCTGGCCCATCGAGGCGCGAGGTCATATCTGGTAATTACGGGGCAGCGTCACCTTCGACGGGCGGCGGATCACAACGGATCCGTCGCTAGTATGACGCCAAAGCGTGTGCGGACGATCAACGGACGGATCGGCTGCATGTCAGCATGACCAACCTGGAGCCGTTACGCCTGAGAGGGAAGACACCTCTGTGCCCTGGTTGAGCCGCTCGTACGTTAATCGGCAGCGCAGCTCGACCTTGATCGAGCTTGCCATCGTGGTCGTCCTGTCTGCCGTGGCCTTCGCCGGTGCACTATGGGTCTCGAACTCCGTGTTCGACCGGGTGCCGCATACCGAGGACGAAGCGGCGTTTCTCTTTCAGGCGCAAACGATCGCTTCGGGAAATCTGGTTGCGGACGAGCCGGAACATCCACGCTTCTTCTCGATCCCTTTTATTATCGTGCGTGACGGCATGTGGTTCGGGAAATATCCCCTGGGTTTCCCGATGGTCCTGTCGCTTGGCGTGCTCGTGGCACAACCCTGGTTGGTAAATGCCTCCCTGGCCGCGCTGTGTGTGCCGGCGATCTACGTCCTGACGCGCAGGCTCTATGGAAGCATCACCGCCATGTTCGCAGCGGGCTTGCTCGTGGCTTCTCCCTTCTTTTTGCTGCAAGCAGGTTCGTTACTGTCGCATATTGCCTCATTGTTCTGGTCTTTGCTCTTTCTTGCGCTATTTCCAGCGGCACGCTCGCGGCGAGGCTACCCGCTCGCTCTCGCGACCGGTGTGGCAATCGGGATGCTGTTTCTCAGCCGCCCGTTGACGGCGGTGGGTATCGCACTCCCCTATCTCGCCTGGTCGTTGATCACGATGGTGAAGCAACGCAAGATCGCGCGATCGTATGTCATCATGGCTGCCGGAGCCCTGCCGTTCGTCGCACTCTTTCTTGGGTACAACCTGTTGACCACGGGCAGCGCGTTTCACACGGCCTACGAACTCTGGTGGCCGTTCGACCGGCTCGGCTTTGGGCCTGATATTGGGGTGAACGGCCACGATCTGGATGACGGCCTGCGCAACACGAAGGTCAACGCGACGGCGTTGGCGTCCTTCCTGTTTGGGTGGCCGGGTCGATTCAGCCTGGTGCCGGCGTGTGTTGCCGTTGGGGTGAGCCTGATCACCGTCCTCGCGAGACGGTTTCGGAAGCGGGCAACCAGGAGCGCCGCTCCTCAAATGGACCAGCTTTCGCGAGAAGCCTGGGATCTGATTCTGGCGAGCGTCGCGCTGAGTCTCGTCGCCATTCATATTCTGTACTGGACGCCCGGACAGATGTACGGACCGCGTTACTTCATGGAGACCATCGGGCCGCTCGTCATGCTGAGCGCACGCGGAATCATGCGGGTGAGCGACACCCTCGCCCTGCTCCTTGAACGGCGCGCACCCCGAGTTGGCTATCCCCACGTCGCCGGCAACGCCACGATGCTGCTCGTGGTCCTCGCCCTTACCAGCTACACCTATACCCGCTGGGTGCCGCAAGAGTTCGAGCGCTTCAGAGATTGGAACGCGATCAACGGCGACGGTGTCGCCGTCGTACAAGCAGCTGGCCTGGACAACGCATTGGTCTTTGTCGATCGAGACTCCTGGGTCGACTACGCGCCATTCTTCGCCCAGAATGTGCCGGCCCTCGATTCGGAGATCGTCTACGCCAGCGACCGGGGACCGGTCGAGAATCGCGTTCTGATGGAACTCTATCCGGCGCGGGAATTTTACCGCTATGCTAACGGACAGCTCAGTCCTCTGCCAGCGCCGAACTGACCGGACAAATTCAGGAGTTCGGTCCTCCTGGATCCTGCCTGGCAGCGTGGTATCGTGAAGCGTGGGAAACCTTGTCGGAGGCACGAGATACGGGATCACCCGCTGGTGAGAGGAATACAGCACATGTCAGCTCGCCTCAGGCGACAGGCAGGCCAGCCACGGCTCATTCTTATCGTTGAGGATGATCGTGCCGTCGCCAGCATGATCAGTGAGTTCATCACCAGCGCCGGTTATGACGCCGAAGTAGCCCGTGATGGCCAGGACGCCATCGTCAAAGCCAGGCAGTTTCAGCCGGACCTCGTTATCATGGATCTGATGCTTCCACGCCTTACCGGTGGAGAAGCGGCAAGCCAGCTCAAACAGGACGCGCTGACCTCGCGCATCCCGATCGTCGGTATCTCGGCCGTCGCCGATGTCACCGCCTTAGCGGAGCTCTTACCACTCGATGCCGTTGTGCCCAAGCCGTTCGATCTTGACGACCTCCTGGCCGCCATCGAGCGTCACCTGCCCGAATGGGCAGATGGGGAATAGCCGTCGTCGACGGCGTGTCACGGCATAGGACCGATTCCTCTAGCTAAACGTAAATAAACTATCGAACCAGAGAGACAACACCGCTGACGAGGTCGCTCGCTGCACTTGACAAGGTGCACCGAACCGCATATTGTCCGGTGTACTCTCTTTGTGTGAGAAGTGGTGTTGTAACAGCTGGCGATTTCCGTCGAAGCGCTCGACGGGCGTCCGTTGTTGTGGTTCGCCGCAGCTTTGTTCGAACGGCGTCATAGGTGTTGAGGGGAGACTGTGCATGGATCCAGTTTCGAGACTTGTCGAGATATTGGAAAACGCCGCGCCCACGAACCGGCGTCAGTTCCTGAAACGCTCTGCCATGATGGGCGCGAGTATCCCCGTCCTGGGATCGCTCCTCGCCGCTTGTGGCGGTGGCGATGAAGGGGAAGACGAGCCGGAGCCAGACACGGCAGCCCCAACACAAAGAACACGTATTGGCTTGCCCACCACTGACACCGGTGCCGGAGGACGAGGCACGCCTACTGAGGGCGCGGAGGACGAAGGCACACCCACGGCGGCTGCCGAAGAAGCCACGCCGACCGAGGCTGCGGCAGAAGCCACACCCACGGACGCCGCTGGAGCGGGTGGCACCGGGGAGCCGAAGCAGGGTGGAGTGCTCGTCGGCCTGGGCCACCATGAGATTTCCAGCCTCAGTCCGGACGACTGGGGACCATCCGTCCACTTATTCATCGTTGGCAACATCCACGAGCCGCTCCTCCGGCTCGATCCGTGGTTCGCCCTGCAACCCGCACTCGCAGAGTCTTTTGATGTGTCAGACGACGGTCTTACCTATACATTCAATCTGCGCGAGGGTTTGACGTTTCATGAGGGCGAGCCATTTACGGCCGCCGATGTGAAGTACACCTTCGATTTCCGCCGCGATCCGGCTAACGCGGCAGTCATTGCGAACGACTTCGTCGCGGTGGACACCATTGAGACCCCTGACGATCTCACCGTCGTGGTCAACCTGACGCAGCCGAACGCGGCATTCCTCCCCCGTGCAGGCCAGGCAGGGATCGTGTCCGAGAGCTACCACAGCGCCATCGGCGAAGATGGATACAAGGCCGCGCCGAACGGCCTTGGACCATTCAAGCTCGTGGAATGGCGCGCCGCCGAGTTCACGGAGTGTGAGGCGTTTGAGGAGTACTGGGCCGGCCGGCCATACCTGGATGGTATCCGCGAGAACATCGTGCCCGAGGCATCGGTGCGTTCCATTGCGTTGGAAACTGGCGAAGCCGACACCTCTGTGTGGGCACTGGTGACAGAGGACAACATCGCCTTCCGTGACAACCCGGACTTCACCACCTTCGTGACGTCCAGCGTTGCTCTCAATCACTTCCCGATGAACAACAAACACCCGGTGCTCAGCGACAAGGCCGTGCGCCAGGCGATGATGTTTGCCATCGACCGTGACGACATCGTCAACAATCTCTGGCAGGGGCTGGCGGTCAAGGCAACCGCCAACATGTCGCCGGCGATCGACGCGTACTACGAGCCGAACGTCAAGCTGTATGACTACAACCCTGAGACGGCCGGACAACTCCTCGACGAGGCCGGTTGGGTGATGGCTGATGACGGTGTGAGAGCGAAGGACGGTGTGCGCTGCTCATTTACCTGCGTGGTCATCGCGGGCGACCAGGCACGCAAGCCCGAAGCAGAGCTCGTGCAGCAGTATATGGCGCCAGTCGGTATCGAGATGCTGATCGAAGAAGCTCCACTGGCCTCGATCCAGGAAGGCCAGCGCGCAGGCACGATCGACATGTCGCTCTACAACTGGACCTACGGCGGTGAGAGCGGCGAGCCCGACGGCTCGACCACACTGAAGTCCGGCCAGCGCAACAACTGGAGTCTCTGGGAAAACCCCAGGGTTGACGAGCTGCTCGACATGGGTCTGGCGGAGACCGATCCAGAAGCTCGTAAGGTGATCTACAGCGAGATCCAGCAGATCGTCGCCGAGGAAGTTCCCTTCCTGTTTATCAAGTTCTGGGACTGGTTCACGATCTTCAACTCGCGCGTCAAGGGGTTGCCGGAAGAGCCTCTCGCGGCTGACGAGATTTACCAGATGGCATCGACCTTCTGGATCGAAGAATAGTCGTCCAGATCCGGCCAGATTTTGACACGAGGGAATGATGCATTATCATTCCCTCGTCTGTTGGCGGCGATAGGATTGAATATGGGGCGTTTGCATGTTCGCGTACATGGTGCAGAGGGTCTTTCAGGGAGTCGTAGTTATCTTCCTGGTCACCCTACTTACGTTTGGGATTATGCAGGCCGCTCCCGGTGATCCGATCGACCTTATGGTGGGTGAAGCCCAGATTACCGAGGAGGAGTTTCAACGCATTCGGGAACGCTGGGGGTTAGACCGTCCATGGTACGAACAGTACGCCTCCTGGGTGAGTAACTTTGTGCAGGGTGACCTGGGACGATCTGTCGTACGCACTGGCGTACCTGTCCACGAGATGGTTCTCGAAGCCGCATGGCCAACATTGCAGCTCAACATTCTGGCGATGCTCCTGGCAACGAGTATTGCCATCCCGGCCGGGGTGTTCGCGGCCGTCAAGCGCTACTCCATTTTCGACTCTCTCACCATGATCTGGGCCAGCGCCGGTGTCGCCTTACCGAACTTCTGGGTAGGGTTGATGCTCATCATCCTCTTCGCCCTCACGTTAGGGTGGTTACCATCCAATGGTGCGGGATCCTGGCAACACATGCTCATGCCCGTCACCGTGCTCGCCATCAACGAAACAGCGCTCCTCACCCGGTTGATGCGCGGCACAACGCTTGAGGTGATGAATCAGGATTACGTCACCACAGCCCGGTCGAAGGGTCTGCGTGAGAACGCGGTGCTGATCCGCCATATCGTGCGCAACGCGATGCTGCCGTCCGTAACGGTCATCGGTCTGCGAGTTGCGTTCCTCCTCAGCGGAACAATCGTCGTCGAAACTATCTTCGGCTGGCCCGGTATCGGACAACTCTTCATTACGTCGGTCAACCGGCTGGATTACCAGGTTGTCCAGGCGATCGTCGTGCTCTTCACTATCTTTGTGGTCATAGCAAACATCCTCACGGATCTGGTCTACGCGATTATCGACCCGCGAATTCGGGTTAAGTAACAGTCGACGGGTAGCTAGGGGCAGAAGGTAATGGATTCAAGTCCGAATGCGGGTCTTACTCAGAAGAGCGCGGCGCTCGTTCCCTCGGAACTGGTTGCGGTTGAGCGCAAGCGACGCAGCGAGTTC
This sequence comes from uncultured Chloroflexia bacterium, assembly GCA_963729445.1. Taxonomy (GTDB): domain Bacteria; phylum Chloroflexota; class Chloroflexia; order Thermomicrobiales; family CFX8; genus JACCZH01. Next base: position 1,275,352 of record CAVSNU010000005.1, on the reverse strand, counting down.
TCACGCTCACTCAATCGGTTCAAGCGCTTCAAGCCGGGTGTTGCGGCACTCGTGTTCCTGGCATTCATGGGTGTTGTCGCGGCCGTACCGATGGTGTTCGAACCGTATGACTACAAGGGAGTGAGCCCATCTCTGCGAGGTGAAGGTCCCAGCATGGAACACCCATTCGGGCGGGACCAACTTGGCCGGGACATGCTGAGCCGCTTGATTCGCGGAACGCGCTACGCATTTATCGTGGCCTTCGCCGCGACCGCAATATCGCTCGCCATTGGCGTTCCGGTCGGCGCCGCAGCCGGATACTTCGGCGGTTGGGTGGACACGATCCTCTCGCGCTTCGTTGATACATTAATGGCGTTCCCGACGCTGGTGCTGCTGATCACGCTCGCGGCGGTGCTGGGACCGAGTATCCAGACCACCGTCATCGTGATCGGCGCGACCGTCTGGTCAACCTACGCCCGGGTTGTACGCGCTGACGTTCTGAGCATCCGCGAGCGTGACTTCATCACTGCCGCGCGCGCAATTGGCGCAAATGACACGCGCATCATCAGCCGGCACGTCTTGCCAAACGTCCTCGGGCCGGTTGTGGTGATCGCCAGCCTCTCCGTCGGCGGCATCATCATTCTCGAAGCGGCGCTCTCGTTCCTGGGCCTTGGTGTCACGCCGCCAACGCCAAGCTGGGGCGGGATGCTCTCGGACGGCCGTGGCTTCATGCGGCACTATCCACACATCGCAATCGTCCCGGGAGTCGCGATCTTCCTTACCGTGCTGGCCTTCAACCTGGTGGGTGACGGCCTGCGAGACGCTCTCGACCCGCGCCAGCGCGAGTAGCTCGCGCGATCACATTACCCACGGCACAAACCGCGAGCGCACCCGTTGGGTGTACTCGCGGTATTTTTCATAGCGCGCGCCCAGCAGCGCCTCTTCGTGCCGGGCTTTGGCGAAAAAGAATGGGATCAGCGCCAGGGCCACGACCAGCGAGAACCAGCTCCCCAGCACCAGCGCAACGCCGAACATCAGCAGCAGCACGCCGAGATACATGGGGTGACGGATAATACCGTAGAGTCCACGCTCGACAAGCCGCCCGTCCACGACCGGCGTCGGTGACATGGTCAGGTTCCCGGCGAGATCCTGTTTAGCACGTAGCAGGATGCCCACGGCCAGGAACGTCAACCCGGCACCCAACAGTGCGGATACCCTGACCGATCTCACGGAAAAGCCCCGGCCGCGCACCAACCTCTCAACGATTCCACCCGCGAGACCGAGCGCTAGCAGTCCCACTTGCGCGGCGATCCAGCCACGATCCGGCCCAACAAACCTAGACATGGCCGTCTGGTAGCACCAGGCGGTCGGTGCCACGCGCCGTCGGGCTCACCAGCGTGTAGAGACGAGCGTCGGCACGCGCCACCAGCTCAGTCGCACGCTCATGTGCGGACTCCGCGGTCGCGTGACCGCAGCGTAGCTGTACCGTCATTTCATATCCACTCTCTAGCGCGAAATCCACCGGCGCACAAATGCGTTCCACCAACTCCTGGAGTCCGCCCCGGGGAGTGCCACGAACGATGACGACGAACTCGTCGCCGCCGTAACGCGCCACCTCGTCCTCACTCCGTATCCGGCTCTTGAGCGCCCCTGCTATCGCGCGCAACGCGCGGTCCCCGGCCAGGTGGCCATGCACGTCGTTGATCGCTTTCAGGCCAATGACGTCCACGATCAGCAGGTGTAGCTCGTCGTCCCACACGTCCAGCTCGCCGATCATATGTTCCAGACGTTGATAGAAGGTGTGGTGATTCATGACACCGGTCAGACCATCCGTCATCGCGGCACGCTTGGCCTGGTCGTGCAGCTGAGCTACCCGAATAGCTGGCCCGATCTGACAGGCGATCGTCGTCATCAGGGCCACGTCACGATCGCTGTACCGATGGGGCTCTGCGCTGCCGGAGCAGAGCAAGCCGATTACTGACTCTTCAACGATCAACGGCACTGCCAGCATGGATTTTGACGCCATGTCCGAGAGACGCGCGCGCGGATCACCCTCGACATCGCCGCAGTTGATGACCGTGCGCGACATGGCCGCCTCGCCAGACAGTCCTTCACCCTGGCGGATGCGGTAGCGGCCGGCCAGCTCCGCGTGGGTTGTCGAGGCCGCCAGGACCAGATCACCTTGCGTCTCGTCAACCAGAAGGATGTGCACGTCGTCGTATTTGAGCTCGGTGCACACGATATGTTGTACCCGGTTGAGGAACGGGTACAACTCCGTCAAATGGCTGATTTCCGTCGCGATCTGACTGAGAATACGCGGTGTGATTATGTCGATCGCCTGGATTGGCACCAGTCTCATGGCAGCGGAAGCAGACACGGGCAGGTTGTCCCCTTCGACGTCGCCTACGGTCATCAGAAACGCATCAACGACGTCCGGATTGAACTGGATGCCACTCCACTTGCGTAACTCAGCGCGCGCTGCGTCAAGCGACAACGGATCGCGATACGGCCTGTGGCTGGTCATTGAGCCGAATGCGTCGGCCACGGCGATAATCGCCGAGCCAATAGGCACCTCGTCGCCTCGCAACCCATCGGGATAGCCGCTGCCGTTGTGCCACTCATGATGATGCCGGATCAATCGCGCCAGCTGGGAGAGCGAGGGGTGTGCGGCCACAATGCGCTCGCCGAGTGCCGAATGGCTGATCATTACCAGCCGCTCCTGCGGATCGAGCCGCCCGGGTTTGGTAAGGATCTGGTCCGGAATTCCAATCTTACCCACGTCGTGCAGCAGGCCGGCCAGCTCGATCTGCTCGACTTCTTCCGGTCCGAGGCCGAGCGTATCCGCAACGTTGCGCGCCAGCTCAGCCACCTGGCGCGAATGGGAGTGGATGTATGAATCCTTGGCGTCAACCGCCGCCGCGAGCGCCTCAACACCGGCCCGGTAGAGCTCACGCTGTCGCTCGGATTCACGAGTCTGATAGATGGCCGCTCCCGCCTGGCCGGCCAGCAGCGATACCAGCCGTACATCTTCGTCTGAGAAAAACGCCGCCTCTTGATGTCCGAGCAGCATGGCACCGATCGCCCTGGTTCCGCTCATCAACGGAACGCACACGACGGAGCACCACACGGCGGTGCGTTTGCTCCAGGCCTGGGGATGGGAGGCAGCGTCGTCAACGACGACGGGGTGTTGGCTACGGAACACCGCGCCGAGAATACTCGCGTCAACCGGAATACGGGTCCCAGTCCCTCGTCCCGGTTGAACACCCCAGATCGAAACGACTTCCAGCTGAGTAGGGTCATCACACTCCAGCGCAATAATCCCGGTCGTGTAATCGACGACATCGCGAATCGCACTTTCGATGTACTGGAAAATATCGGACAGATTCGACCGGGTTGCAATCGTCCGGCCAACCTCGTGCAGGAGCGTCAACTCGGCAATGTGCCGCTCCGCAACGGCGTACAGCCGGGCGCGTCGAATCGCGGTGGCCGCTTGGGGTGCCAGCGCCGTGAGCAGATCGTGATCCTCGGTCGAAAAGGGGTGGGTTGCTTCTCGCGCCACGATCATCAATCCGAGAACATCCTGGTTGACCGACAGCGGCACGGCGGCAATGGCAAACTGCGCGATTTGACAGTGCTCCGGTGACAGGTGTTCTCGAGCCGACTCAAGCAGCGTCAGAAACGCGCTGTCCTCGGCGAACGGCAACTGATGGAAAGCGTTGACTTCAGGCTCCGGATCCTCTTCATCGAACGCCAGAGACACCAGCGCACCTGGAAACAGGTCCCTGACCGTTGCGACGATCGACCTGATGACCGCCTCAGACTCGATCGAGCGATTGAGAATTCTGGAGAACGACAAGAGCGTCTCCGCACGGCTCCGCTGACGGCGCTCGCTGGCAACCAGGACCAGGCGGTCGAGTCCGGCTGCCAGCTCGACCGCGATCGCCCCAGCCGTCTCAACCTCTGCCTGCCAGTAGATTGGATCCGGATCGCGATACCAGGCATAGATAATACCCAGGGTTTCCTGACGCGAGACAACCGGCACCGCCACCGCTCGTTCAACACCCACCCGGGCAAGGTACTCTGGCAATCCGGGCAGGGGGGAGCCGAAAGCAGCCACGAAGTCGTCGATAGGCAAGACACGTGGGTCTCGGGCAAGGTCGATCTCCACCGGGACCGTTTCCGTGGGCGTCTCCGCATCCCTGATGAGAATCGCAAGCTCCTCGTCGGTTGCCCCATCGGCAAAGAGCGTCGCCGGTCCCTGCGGTCCGGAATCGAAGACGAACGTGCTGGCAAGATCGGCGTTAAGAACCTGGCGAATAGCCCGGGTGGCGATCTGGATCAGCTCGTCGCTGTTCTGGCAACGCTCCAGCGCATGGTTCACATCGAGCAGCGCCTCGGTGAGCTGGCGTTGCCTGCGTTCTGATTCTATGAGCAGCACGCGTTGAATCGAAGCGGCGGCGTGGCGGGTCATCGTGTCAACGATCGTCAAGTGCTCACGCTCCAGCCGCCTCCGGGCCTGACGCGACCAACTGTAGAGCACACCGAGTAGCTCATCAGAAATAAAAATCGGCGCCGCTAGTAGCTCCACCACACCATTGGCTCGTAAATTGTCGCGTAATGCTGGGTCGCCAATCGTGTCGTCCAGGTCAGCAACGATCACCGGCTCATGTTGCTCGCGCGCCATCCGGTCGATGCTCGAACCCAGCCGTGAGGACGCTCTGAGAAGGTTGTCGCGCACCGCCATTTCATCCGGCGTCATGCCCAGTGCGGCCACCCGGCGCATCGACCTGCGGCAGGGGCCCGTCCGGGGGTCTTGAGCATGCTCAACGACGATCGAGACGGCGTCCGTGCCCAGCGTTTCGCGCACGGATTCGGCCAGAGCTGCGTAGATCTCTAGCGTCGAGTTGGCGCTGTTGAGTGCCCGGCTCAAATCGAGCACCATCTCTGTCTGACGGCGTGAATGGCGCTCCGCCTCTAGCATGCGCACATGATGTATGGCGGCGGACGCTTGCCTCGCTACGCCCTCAGCGATCTCGATCTGAACGGGATGAAAGCTCCGCTCTCCCTCCGCCAGCCACAGGTAGGCGATCCCTTCGACGTGGTCGTTCCAGACGAACGGAACCATGACGTCACCACGCCAGCCAGCCTCGTACACGAGCGGATTTTGCGGCAGCAGGCTCTCGTCAACTTCACCGGCAATTCGCCCGAGTACCTGTCGCGTGCTGACGATGTGTCTTTCGGCGGCAAATAACATTGGGCTGGAGAAAGTATCAGTCAGGTTGAGCAATCGCATCTGCTCAGGGCTGAAGCCCCAGCTCAGGTGAGCTGAGGTGGACGTGAAGTCGTCGCTGTACAGATACACCATGCACTGCTGTACGCCGACACTGCTAGCGAGGATGCGAGCGAGGTTCGGCAACAACTCCTGAAACTGAGTGACCCCGCTCATTTCAGACATGGTCTCGAGCAGGTCCCGCAGATTCAGTCTCTGCGAATCCGCCGAACCACCCATCTCGCGGTATTCTCTGTGCCCGGGTAACGTCATGCCTGACCTGTCGTTGTCAGCGGCGTTGCCCCGTACGATCCTGCAACGCCACAACATTTCCACTGGCTACCCGAAGTATGTGCCACGGGATGAGAATGAGAAACAGGCGAATAGTCACAGTTGTCTCATCCGCCCTTTGAGGTTCCGCCAGGCTGGATTGGCATGGTATTCGTTGCGGTTGTTTTGGCTTGCAGACGCCGAAATAGCCTGTCGTGGTCCGTAACCCTATGTTCGTTGTTTGATATCGATTCGTTATTTATTGGTTATTGGATTCGTTGCACAAAAAGAAGCGCCCCGTCCTCAAACGAGGCGGAGCGCCGTGCCCGTAAACCCAGGCACCATTTGTCAGGTAATCCCCGGCAGGGGCTCCAAGGATACAACAAACCCCGGCCGCAGTGGAGCGGGCGCTGTACGTCAATCTGCCGGGCGGGTCATCTCGCCCCGCCGCCACCCCACAGTTAGCCGGATCATCGGGTGACGCACACAGGCGTTTCCTCGCGCCACCCCTGCACGGTGCCTGAGTCCGGACGAACCGGCGCACGAAGAAGAGGAATTGAACCTCTGACTCCAACCTGGCCGGGAGCGACCCGTCCTGCGGCAGGCGTGTTCCCCTCTACACCATCTTCGCTGGCAGGCCCCTAGAACGCCTGCTTGCGGCAAGTATAGCCCATAGCGTTATGCAAATGTGGCAGACACAGCACTTGACAATCCTATGCGTATCGCATAGGATGAGGGCATACCGTTTGATCCGCGAAGAGGAAGGATGCCCCCAATGCCATTCGACCCTACGACACTCCTGTCCGGGCCGCAGCACGTGAGCCCACCGGAGCCGCACGGCGTCACGGTGATGCTGCCCTACAAAGATCACGAAGGTATCTATGGTGAGGCATACGGCATCATCACCAAGGACATGCACTACACTCGAGGCAATGGTGTGTATGTCCTCTGGGTAACGGGCAATTCCACGACCACAAGCCCCTACGAAGTGGGTTATGCCTACAAGTTGCACGACCTGCCAGTAGACGCCGAATTTTTCTACCGACCAGAGGATCCCACGCGCAACATGCGTGAGCATGGCTGGGATGTCAAGCAACACCCCGGCGAGGACTATGGGTAATGACCGGTGATGAGCTACGCACGATCCGTAACAAGCTGGGGCTCTCGCAGTCGGAGCTAGCGCGATTGCTCGATGTGCCAGCGGACACGCTGGCGAAGTGGGAGCGTGGCACCGTCGGTATCCGACACCCGGAGATCCTGCGGCTCGCGCTGGATCGGCTCGCGCAACCGCCGTCAACCTGCACCACGTAGACACAAAGAAAAGACGCCGCCGCCCGTAGGCAGCGGCGTCTCGCGGAAGAGAAGGTTGTGGCACGCGCCATAGACAGGGCCCTTGCCCTTGACGCTCGGTAGGGGTGAGCTAGGTTCTGGCCGCCGCTTTCGGGGCGGAGTAGAGGCCGGCCGCGGCGAGTCCGGCGAGAATGCCGATCAGCACCAGGGTCCCCGCGTTGCCCTCGACCTGACCGGCGAAGCCTGCAATCAGCGCCAGGCCGATACCCGCGAGAACCGACACGAGGCCGGCGAAGCGGCTCGACAAACCGATCTGCTTGGCGATCTCGACGACCCCCACGCAGACGCCGGAGAGAAATAAGACGGCTACCATATCGAGTGTTTCCATTAGTTGTCCCTTTCATTTGATGGGTATTTGATCCGTCGTCAGTCGGATTGGACAATTGTCCATAGAAACGGACAATGTTCATTTGATGGGCGTTCGTGTATCAATACGCAATGCGTCTAATTACGGGTAATTCCGTGTAATGTCCTGTCTCGTTTCGGCTACTACGCGGGCAAGCAGCGCCTCGTAACTGTGCAATCAATGCGCTATCCGATCGTCAGCAATGCACTCGCACGGCTCGATGTCGCAGGGGCACGGGTCGCGCTCGTGGAGGCTCCCGTTGCGGACGAGCCAGGCATAGAAGCGCCACCAGGCGAGCACGTGAGGTCGTTTCATGCGGCCTCCCTGCCCTTCAACGCATCCGCCCCCAGCCTGCGCAACAGGATGTCGTAGGGTGGCTTGTTAGCAGGGTGGAACTCAAAGACCGCCCGCTCGAAATACTGGACGGTGTGCACCTTGCCGTCCTCGCACACCTCGTCGAGCTCGTCGGTCAGCGGGTAGCCAAAGATCGGCAAGCCGCCGCGATCCCTCCAGAAATGCCAGAAGCCGCCGCCAAGAAAGCGCTGTGTCTCGCCAAAGTAGTGCCCGTCTGCCATCGGTTGATCCTCTCGGTTGCGGTAGGGGTACACGAAGGTGCTCATCAGCGTGCCGGGACAGCTCGTGCCGCTCAGCTCCTGATGGCCCCGGACTTCAGAGCGCGGCGCTTTGGTATAGGCCAGCCACTCGTCAACCACCCGCCTGAGCGTGGCCAGCATCTCCGGTGTGGCTTGCTGGTTGCCGCCCATCGGGAGCTGGATGGCCAGGGTGTTCTCGTTCTGCGGCCAGGCGCCACAGTGCCAGAGCACGCGGTCCAGGTCGCGCATCCAGTAGGCGTTGCCGTCCCAGCCGATACCGATGTGGTACTGGATGCCGTCGCCGCGGGAACCGCCGCCCCAGTCCTTGTTGACGTGATAGGTGGCGTCACTCTGGAAGGTGCTGTAGCCCGGCACTGGCGTCGTCACCACGCCCCGATAGTGGATGACGACGCCGCGCTTCTGGCTCATGGGGATGGTGCGTAGCGGCCCCCGGTTCGCGCCGGACGCGGTGGCCAGCTTGTCGCGAATGTCGATCAGGCCGGAGATGGGTCCTGCCAAAGGTGGCCTCGTTCCTGGTCTCACCGGATCGGTGGCTATCCACTGGTTGATCCAGTCGCACATCGTTTGGGCGTACTGCTCCGGCTTGTTGTTGTCTTTGCTAGGAGCCCATATACGGATGTGGTCTACGATGCTCTTGGCGTTGGCCTTGCGGTAGTCAAAGCCCGGCTCGTCGACGCGGTAGAGACCATCTAGCACGCTGTCGTACACATCCCGGTAACGCACATAGTTCGACCCGCGTAGCGGATCCTTGATGGTCTCTGCGCGGGCCTTGACCAGGGGGTGACGCACCGTACGCGCATTCGTCCAACTGTGCGTGTAGTTGCGCCAGAGGACGCTCTGCCGGTTGATCCCGAACGTGTGCTCCTTCCCTGCGACAGCCAGCCAGGCAGCCGGATCGTGTCCCTGTGAAGCAATCAGGCGGTAGAGGCTTCGCGCCTCGTCCGGTCGCTTGTCACGCGGTGTCGGATCCCACAGCGCGTCAGAGTCGAACGACCCAACCGATTCGAGCACCGAGACAAACCTGTCTTCGGATATTCTGGGCGCGGCCTTGAAGTCATCGTGAATTTGAACGGCCATCTACAACACCTCCACTATCCAGAGTGCGGCTATCCCGGCGGTCGCATAGACCACGATGAACGCGGCGTAGGCTCTCATTTCAGACCGCCGTTCTGTTTGAGGTGCACCATCTCGGAGCGCAACTGCCCGATCTCGGCCCACAGGCGTTGCCGCTCAGCCTGCCAGCGCTGTGTCTCCGCAAGGTGGGCGGCTTCCATGGCTGCCATCTTGGAGTGCATCTGGTCTTTCTCGGCCTCCAGGTCCCGGATGCGGTTCCAGTATTTTTCGAGCGCGTTAGCCCGGTTGTCCTCGCTGTCCGCCTCATCCTTGTCGCGGTCGAGCCACGCCTTGATCCACGTCGCCGTGACCGCCGCCAGGATGCCTGCCAGCGCCGGGATAATGACCTCACCACTCACCAGACCTCCTCACGATCTACCCACTCGTGATATCTGGGCCGATTCGTAGATACAACCGAGCGCCAGCGCAAAGTGCACACCGAAGCCGAGGTTCAACCCCTGGGCCATCAGGAAGATCATCGCCAGGAACATCCACCAGGCCCCGCTCACGATCATCCCGACGGTCTTGGTCGTGTAGGTGTGGTTGATCCTCTGCCTCCACCAGCGCAGCATCGGCAGGATGCACACCAGCGTCAGCAGGCCCGTCCCTGCGGCCCACCAGTAGACGTCCGGCATGATCCCGAGCGCCTCGTACGCGCCGCTGCGCTGGTAGGTGTCGTGGTTGACAATCAACATGGCCGTCCACCAGGCGAGTAACATGATGTTGGTAATCTGCAGGCTCGTGCCCTTGGAGCTGGGCACCCGCCAGGGCTGTGGTGGTGTCATCACCGTGCCCTTCCGCCCCAGCCGTTGATTCCGCGCCGCGCCTTCAACCGGTCCCGCTCCAGCCTCGCCAGCATCGTCGACCAGTTCGGCGGCTGTTCCCCGGCCTGTATCCTGAGCACCCGGCTGGTGGCGTCGTACTCGGTGCCCACGATCATCTGCATTGGCTCGCTGCCGACCTGCACCCACTCCCCGGCACGCGCCTTCCACGCCGGCACGACGCGGCCACCGGAGGCGGTCAGCACGTCGTCCGGGCCGATCTCAATCTGGCAACTGGCAATGGGGCGACTGTGCACCTGCAAGTAGGTCTTGCGGAACTCCAGGGCAGCCGCGTCGGTGATCTCGCCCAGCTTCAGGATGGATGAGCGCTGGAACCCGTAGGTGGCGACAAAGCGGGTGTTGACCTCTTCGGTCGTGGATTTCGTGGCCGTGCCGCTGTTCAGCCGCTCGTGCGTGACCGCGCCGACCATCTGCGTCGGGTCCTCGTGCCAGCTCACGACGCGGTGATCGAACGGAAGCTGGTAGTGCGGCTGCTCCGGGGCCACGCGGGCCTTGACGGCCAGTTGCTGATGCTCGTAGACCCACCAATCCATGAGGTTGCCGTAGCCGTCGCCCTCGGCTACGAGTTGTTCGAGCACGTCCTCCAGAAAGAGGAAGTGGAACTCAGCCCGGTCGTGGGTGACGAGCGGGTCGTCAAACCAGCCCTCCGGCGCGATCCTGAGCTGCGGCGCGACGTCGGCCACCATCTCGCGGATGATGACGCCGGTGGTGGTGTCGGTGGTATCGGTCGAGCGGTAGTAGTCGTCCCGGATCGCGTCCTTGCCGTAGCCGTTGACGGTGAAGGCCCCCACGCGGCCACCGACCCGCTGGATCGGACCCATCCGGCCCTCGAAAACCGTTGCGCTGCCCAGCGTGACCGCGACGTGCGCGAATGGCATCCAGCGCAGCTCACGCGGCAAATAGGGCCGTGCCAGCGGCTCGCGATAGCGGATATCTTCCCTCTCGATCCCGACCTCGAACGAGTGCCAGCCCATCGGCATGGCGGTCGACCAGCGCGCTGCGGTCAGGTAGGGGTTGATGTCCTCCCAGTCCATCCGCGAGCCGTGCCGGGGGTGGCCGATCGGTGGGTAGATCGCGACGCTGATCGGCGGCGGCTCGTTGCGGCGCGAGACGGGCAGGGCGGTGTAGCGAGCAATGATCGTGCCGGTTGCCGTGGCGATACCGATACCGGTGGCGGTGGCGCTGGAGAAGACGAAAGGCACGATGCCCTGCGCCGTGGCCGTGCCCACGCCGGACGCCTCGGCGCTACTGAAGAGGAAGCGCAACACGCCGGTTGCCGTCGCTGCCCCTACACCGGTTGCCGTTGCACTGGAGAAGAGCGGCGTGGCAATACCCTGTGCCGTTGCCGTGCCCGTGCCCTGTGCCGTGGCACTGGAGTACAGCGGGGTCACGACCCCCTGTGCGGTGGCGGTGCCCACGCCGGACGCTACGGCACTGCTGGATACCACCAGATCGGCAGTGACTGTGAACGGCTGGTCCAGGAAATTGCCGGCGCCGTCGATGATGTACAGGTAGCGGGTGTTCGTGCCGTTCACGAGGCCCGGATCGTTGATCGTGCCGGTCGTGACCGCCACCCCAGACGTGGCGGTGCCTGTCAGCAGTTCCGTTCCGCCAGCACTCGCGGCCGTGTAGACCCCCCACGCCAGCTCCCCGGCAGTCGTGCTGTAGGTGTCGGTGGGCGGGAACGTGACGGTATAACTCGGCATTAGCTCACGACCGGATCTGGATTTGTGGTGATCGTCCCCACGGTTGGCGCCGTCGTGTCTCTCAGCAGTGAGAATGAACTGTCAGCCGAGTAGACCGCGCCGTCGTGCACCCGCAGGTAGAGCGTCTGGCTGCCATCGACCAGCCCCGGATCACTGTTGGCGATGTTGACGTTCTCTGTCGTGCCGGACGTGCACGTGCCGCTTGCTACCAGTGTCCCACCCCCCCCCGCAGCGGTGCGAATCTCGTAGGTGAGCGCGTCACCGTCTGCATCTGTTGCAGTGAATGACACGACTGCCGGGGTGTTGAGCGGACCCAGGCGCGTGAGACTGCCGTAGGAGGCGGTGGGTGCAACGGTGATGGTTGGCGCGGTGTTGGGCGGCGAGTACTCGATGTGCAGCAAGGGGGCGGTCGCTGAAGCAAACTCGTACGGTCTGATATGACGGAGTGCGCTTGGGCTTGACCCGTTGTTTTCTACGAACAGGACTACCGCGTTGCCACTCGCCCAACTGCCTTGGCTCACAAGCTCTTGCATAACTGCCGGGAACTCCGCTGAGGTGAAGTCCGCGTCGGCACCCACCGGCGGTATATTTGACCAGTCGGTAAATGCCGTGGTGCGCGGAGCAGATGTTACTCCACTGTGCGAAGTCGGGGCGGCTGGGTTCGCTGCAAGATGCGCCAGTATGCGCGCATTGCAGGTTACGCCAGAGTCGGCGTTCCCCCACGAGCGAAAGACCATGTTCGCCACATCGATCGTGTCACTGCCAGGAACCGTGACGTTGAGAAAACGAAAGAACCCACTATAGGTTGTAGTCCCAGCGGAACTGCCTAAATTGATGTTAAGAGCATTGGTCGAGCTGAAAGCTCCGGCGCTCGTCCATTCTCCATCGTTTGCACCAGCAGCGACGCGAATATCAAGAACGGTCATCGCGTGTCCCTCGTCTTGCGCTGATCCCAGCGGCTCTCACGCAGGTCGCGCATGTCAGAGCGCTTGGCGACAGCAGACCGTTCGGTTGCAGGTTTCACCCGGATCTGCCGGTTCACACGACTCTTAGGGAATTGCCCCCGCTCGATCCGCTCCCGGTTGCCGTCTAAAAAGCGCTCGATGTTTTCGAGCAGTTGGTCTACCGGGTCGAGTTGCACCGTCTCGCGCTCAAACTCGTACGCCGTCTCTGGGTCCATTTGCGCAGGCGCGATGAACGTGCCGTCACTGAGTTTGTAACGGCCCTGTGCGTCGGTCACGATGCGGGTAGCCGTCTCACGTAGGTCACTCAAGAAGTCTTCAGTCGTGACCGGCTCCTTGCCAGCCACGTAGTCAGCACGGGACAGCCAGAAGCGCACCACCGTGTAGGTGAGACCGCTCTGTTCTTCGGTTTCCGGCTGGCCGACGATCTGGTAGTACACGATCCCTCACCTAATCCATGGACAAGACGATGTCGCCAACCCGCACCCGAAACTGTTGCCCTGTCAGCACCGTGACCGGGGTACCCCACGCACCGTGCCAGATGCCGTTGCCGCCGGTGAGCGCGTCGAACAGCACCCAGTGTGTTGCCTGCGTCCAGTCCGTGGCGGCGGCGGCAAAGTCTTCCTGGGTGTCGTTGGAGGTCGTGCCGCTCGCGGCTGTGGCGAACGTCAGGGCGATGCGGGCGTACCCACCCCCGCTGAGCTCGCCCGCCCCGACCGCGTCGGTGGGGTCTGCGGAAAAGAGCGCCAGGTACAGCGTGGTCGGCATCGTCCAGGCTGCTTTCCCGGTCGTGTGGTTGAGAATGGCGTTTTCTGCGTGGTTGCTCAGGTTGGCCATTGGTTGCCTGCTTTCTAAGTGCTGCCCGTGGCCCAGCTATAACGGGGCCAAATCTTCAACGTCACCGATAGGCTCATGCCCTCTACCTGCGCCACGGCTCCGGCCGCTTCCATCAACATCGCGAACATGGTGTCACCCGGCCCGGCCATCAGTTGGCCGGTCGCGTTCACCTGCCCATCCTCGTCGCTCCCGTCCGTCAGGTAGCCGTAGGCGTGGCCGCCCTCACTCGTGCCGATCGTCCAGGTACGTGCCGTTACCAGGTCGTCCAGTGCTGTCGCCGTGAACTGCGCTTCGTTGCAGGGCAAGAACACCAGCGCGTCCAGTTCCAAGGTGCTGTCACTCGTTGGCTGTCGCACTTCAACCGTTGCCCGGTAGTCGCGCTGTGCGGCTGAGAGCGGCGCGGCCATCGGTGGCAACTGCTCGCTGGCGAGCTTGATCCACTCCCATTGCCCGTTGGCGTGCACGGTGAACACCTCGCGGGTGGTGGCGACGACCGTCCGCCCGGAACCGAGACTCAAGGCAAGCCGGATCTGTGCGCCCTCGCTGCCGTCCAGGGGCACCACGTCCGGCGTCGCGCCGGTCTCGGTGTAGTGGAAGAAACTGGGGTTCGCAGACCCGGTGTCGAGATACTTCCAAGAGTCCGTCTGCGCTTTCCAAAACACGCGGTACTGAGTTGGCGTGATGCCCGTAGGCACGCCCCAGGCCAGTTGCGCGGTCCGGCCGGACGCGCTGGTCGGCTGCACGACACTCACCGTCGCCGATGGGGAGGAGTAGTTGCCGGCGGCGTCCAGTGCCAGCACCCTGTATTGATACGACCCGGCGACCAGGTCGCCGGCCGCTGTGCTCGCTGCCTTGAACACGGCGATGGCGTTGGCGCTGGTGTCGGTTCCTGATGAGGTCATCGTCGCCTCTTGTGTGCCGAGCCCCGTCACCACTTTGTACCGTGATGCGAGCCCCACCCCGAAGCCACTGCTGTTGTGGTAGTAAATTGCCTTGTACCCGGACGTATACCCCACGAAGTCGCCGATGCTGCTCTGGGATGTTGAATGCGCCGTTAACACCAGGGCGTGTGCCTGCGTCGTGGTCGCGGTCGTCCCGGTCGTATGTGTCGTCCCAGATGCGGTGCCGCCGGAGGCGGTCACGTCAAGCGGCGAGCTTGCCGCAATGCCGGCCCATTCCTCAATGGCGATCGCGGCGTCCACTGCGGCGCTGAACGTAACGGTGACCGTGCCGTTCTCTGAGGCGGCATTGGCCTTGTAGTAGATCGCGACGGTGTACGACCCCTGCGTCCTGGTGACCGCTAATGTCCAGCCGACCGGCAGGGTGGCTGTCGCCGCGTCGCGCTGGTGCAGCGTCAGGACGAGCAGGTTGCCAGCCGTCGTGGACCGATCCCATGTCGCGGACGCACTCGTGGCAGTGTGTTCATCCGGGGGGGTTGTCATGTCCATCTGCACTAGCGACGGCCCTTGCCCTGCGGTGGCCGTGACGCCGGTCGGCATCGCCAGGACCGTCGACCAGTCGCGCACCCGCGCCCAGATGTCGTATGCGCCCCGCAGGTAGCGCTCGGTGGGCTGTACGTAGCCCACGGCGCTCCAGAGCGGCGAGAGGGTGGTGCTGGCGTAGGAATCGGCGATCGTGTCGGCCGTGCCCGCTGTGCCGCCGCCCACAATCGGCTTGACCAGCGCCACGTCGCCCGAGGCCATGCTCTCAGCACTCTTCGATCCGACGTGCAGCTTGTGCAGCACCTGGCCGGTCGAGTTGTCGGTGATGGTGGCCTCGACCAGCGCCGGCATGTCACCCGGGATCGCGGCGCGGTAGAGCGTCGGGTTGGCCCCGGTGACTGTCACCGGGTCATCCACGATCTCGTTACCCACTGCCCCTTTGAGCACGCGCAGGATCAGTGAGACCGGGTTGTCAGCGCTGCCCATCCAATTGCTATGGATGCCGCTGATCTCGCCGCCCGCGAACATGCCACTGACGATCCGCCAGCGCACCAGCGTATCCGCGCCGGTCAACTGGGCCCCGAACGTCACCCACGGCAACTCGCCGGCCGGGTCCGCGCCAATCGTGGCCATGTTCAGGTACGTTTCGATGGCCCTGCGGTTGTTGAGCAGGGCGTTCTTGGTCGTGCCCTTGATGTGCAGCGGTACCGTCAGGACGCTGTAGCGCGGGTTCTGGGCATCGTCCTCGACGGTAAAGCCGGACGCCAGCACCAGGTAGTTCGGCTCGGCCAGCGGCAGCCGGTCGTGCAGGGCGTCGCCGCTGGAACCCACCTCCAGAAAGAAATCAGCCACTGCTCGCCCCCACCTTCGTCATGGCGTCGCTGTAGTTCCGTGCCCCGAGCCGCCGGTTTATCTCGTAGCTATCGAGGTTGATCGGCGCGTTGACGAATCGCTCAATGAGGTTCAGCAGGCGGTCGAACTTCTCGCCACTCGCTCCACCACCGCCCCCGACAGCGGCCACAATGTCGCTGATAAAGCGCTCGCGCTCGGGATGGCCAGCACTGAGCGGCTGCACCATCTCGGTCCCAGCCTCGCCGACCAAGGCCAGGAGGGGGCTATCGATCATGCCGCCGTCGGCCAGTTCGGAGAGATTCGACGGCGCCTCGCGGAACGTGGGTTTGTATCCGCGGCCATACTCCTGTACCCGCCCGCCTCTCAAGCTCTCGCCGATGCCCGACGATGCGCTGCGAGCAAAGCCAGACTGGGTCAGGTACTGCTTCTGCGTCACGCCGGTCTTCTGCGTGACCATCGCCCAGATCTCGGCGAGCACGTCTTCCATGGCCGGGTCGCCGTACATCGAATCCATGACCGGCTTCATCATCCGGAACACGTCTTCCTTCGTGCTGCGGTTGGTCACGTCGATCCCGAACGCCGACATGTAGGAGCTGTAGGCCCAGGCCGAGCCTGTGAGATCGCTGCCCGGCTTGAAGCCGTGTTCCTTGAGTACCTTCTCGTAGATGTCCCAGGCCTCGCCGAACGACGCCCCGCCCCAGACGGCCTCGACGAACGCCGCACGGGCCACGTCTGACGCTGCCTGGTAGGCCGCCATCGTGCCGGGTCCGGCAGTTCCGCCAATCGGGATGCCACCCGAGCCGATCATGACCGACTGCGAGCCAAACACCTCCGGCGCGCCGTAGAACGTGGCATCCACCGTCCCGGCCCGGGCACCGGTACCGTTGTCCGCCGGGCCACGATTGGAGCCGCCACCGGATCCACCACCGGAGCCGCCCCCGAACGCGCCACCTCCCGAGCCGAAGGCCCCGCCACCGCCGCCCAGTGACGAGCCACCGCCACGGGAGGAGCCAGTCGGCTCGTTCTTCCAGCCCCACTCGCCAGCGGCCTGTTTCGTGACCTCCAACTCGTCTTGCAGGATCCCCAGCAGGCGGAGCTTCTCGAGGATGTCGGCTTCCAGTTCGGCGTTGCCGTCGATGATGGCCTGCACCAGGTCGACCGTGAGCTGTTCCTCGATATCCTCGAGGGCCGGGAGCAGCTCGTCCGTCGCGACCTGGCCCAGGAGCCCGAACGCCTGCTCGATGCTGAAGGTGCCGTCCCCGAGGCCCTGCACGATGTCGTCCACAAAGCCACCGGCCAGCTCCGGCGCCGAGGCGAAGATCGTCTCAAGCTGCTCGATGCCGGCGGCACTGATCGCGGTCGCACCCTCGATCATCTTCTGGGCAGCCTCTTCGCCGACCAGCTCCGTCAGGTAGGCCTCGAATTGCGCGCCGCCAGCCTGGGCGTAGGCCGCCAGGGTCTCGTCATCCAGCAGCCCACTCGCGGCGGCGTTGGCCACGTCCTTCCAGTACTGAGCAGCTTCACCCTCTAGTTCGGCCTGATCTTCCTTCCAGCCGTCGATAACCGATTGCGGGATACCCATGGCCGGACCCAGGTCGATCTTGTCCTGCAGCCCGTCGATGCCCGCCTGGATGCCCTCTCCGAAGGCCGGGCCGCTGAGGGCATCCTCGAGTCGCTGATCCCACTCTTCAGCGATCTGCTCAGCTTCGAAGGCTTCAGCCATCTTCTGTCCGGTCTCTGAGTTGATGATCGCGTTGACGATCTCTTCGTCGAGGCCCAGCTCTTGCATCTGCCGGCCCAGTTCGGCGGCCCATGCGTCCATCCCGAGATCGGTCGCGATCTTCTGCAAGTTCCACAGCTCGGCGAAGTCGTCTTCGATCTGCTGTTGCGCCTCACCCGAGATGATGTCGTCGAGCGAGTAGCTGCCTGGTGTGGAGGGCAGCTGGAAGATGCCGGTGAAGCGCTCACTGGCGGCGACCTCTTCCAGCCCGGCGATCACGCCCTGGCCAAATGCCGTCCCGGCCACCTGGCCGATCAGGTCAAGCTCGCCCTGCTTGGCGGCTATCTGCTCGTCCAGATCAGCGATGACGGCCTCACCAAGACCTAATTCCTCGGCAATGCGCCGGGCATCCCACAGGGTGGCCAGTTCCGCCTCCGCCTCGGCAACGGACGCCGGATCCAGGACGACCACCAGATCACCCAGGATCTGCAGGGCGGCCTTGTCGGCGTCGGTGAGGTCAACCCCGGTCCCGTCAGCGAAACCGCCGATGAACGGCATGCCGGCCATCATCGCTTGGGTCTCAGGCGCGGTGATGACCTCGGCACCCTTTGGCAGGATCACGAACTCCGGGCCCTCTTCGCCAACCAGGGCGAGGCCGCCCTGCGAGATCCCGCCGTCGGCAAACTCGGTGTAGCCGCCCCCGCCGCCACTGACGACCACGGAGACCGGCATGGTGCGCCCGGTCGTGATCATGTCAATCAGGGACTGGATCGCGCCTTGTGCGCTCCAGGTGTCGGCGTCAACGACCACCGGCGGCGGGCTCTTCACCTCGCCGATCTTGGCGACGAACTCGTTCAGCGAGAGCTGCGCGTCATCTTTGTCCACGGTCGGGACCGTCGGTTCCGGCTGGGGAGTCTCGCCAATGTGCTCGGCGTACTCGTTGAGCGACATGTGGGCGTCTTCGTCATCGACCTCAAGCTCGACCGGCGGCGGCGGCTCAATCAGGCCCAACTCGATCATGAAATCGCGCAGCTTGTCGATGACGTCGCTGGTGGCTTCTGTTAGCCCGAGTTGACCGGCGGTGAATGGGTCAAGACCTGCGGCCGCTTCGGCGATGGCCTTCTGGTATTCCTCCGGACCGATCTTGCCTTCCGCAAACGCCTGGTTCAGCGCGTCCTGCGTCTCGATGAATTTGGCTTTCGCCACCTCGGCATCGATCAGCGCTTCGGCCTCGTCGTCAATGCCGCCCTTGTAGCGCTCGACTGCCGTGCTGAGAGCGTCGTACTGGCCCTGCTGTTCCTCAGTAAGCGGGATGCCCTCATCGATCTTGGATTGCAGGAACCCGAGCGCCGTCTCAGCACCGGACAGGTGGCCCTGCCACTCCGAGACGCCTTCTGATGCTTGACTTATCCCTGCCTGGAACAGATCTTGCATTGCGCCGAAATTCCCGAAGGCATTAGCGGCCTCTTGGATGACTGAAGGGACACCGGCAAAGGACATCTCAGCGGCGTTGCCGAACTCGGTGAGACCTTGCGCGGCAACATCTGTACTTGCCGTAATGATCTTGTTAACGTGATCCAGTTGAGACTGGAGGGCTCGTGTATCGGAGCCAGTAATCAGGGCCGATACGAGCTTGCCTTCCAGCTCCGAGCGCAGCACGTCGAGCTCGGATAGCAAGACGTCTCGCGGAACCTCGGCAAAGATGCCCATCGCGTCTTCAAACTTGGTTGCTCCGAGCGAGACACCGAGCGCGATTTCCCCCACGAATTCACCGGCAAGCCCCTTGTTGCCAGCGAAGATATCAGTGAGCCGCCCCACGCTACTGCCGACACCCGCAATGGCTGTTTCGGAAGCAGTGCCATAGGCAGTGAAGCCCTGACCGGCTTCCTGGAGTGCGTCGCGATTCTCCATGGCTGCCTTGGTTGCCCCGCCTTGGAGCCTGAAGAAATCAGCGAGGCCCATTCCAATCTCAGTGAGGCCACGTTTTTGCTCGTCAGTTGCCTGTGTCCAGAACTGATAGCGCTCAATGAGTAGTAGTAGTTGCTCGGCTTGTTCTTTTTCTGCCTGAGTAACGCCGCCCATCTCAGGCTTGAGAGCGCCGTAGGAATCCACCATGTCCTGAAGTCCGGCAACATGTTCGGCCGTCAACTCTTCGATGGGGATATCGAAGACTTCCATGACGTCCTCTTTGGGGGGAACATTGCCGCCCATAGCCCATCCCAGTCATGACCCATCAGGTCGCTGAACATGTGACCATAGCGGCGACTGGTATCTTCTGGTTCTACTGGCATCGGAACCTCGATACCGGCGATCCGGTCAGCCGCCTCTTCCCAGCGTGACGCGAAATCGATAGGGTCTGGTTCCTGCATGTATTCGACGGCCTGAGAGAAGCCCTGTGCCATGTCTGCGATGCCGCCACTGATGTCAACAATGGCAGGCAGGAGAACGGTACTCATGCTGATCGCGGCATCGTTTAGGGAGTTCTTCATCAACTGGATCTGCGATTCCGTGGTAGCGAATCGCTTCTCCGCCTCCGCTGCCATCGCGGTGTTGTCTTGCCACGCGCTCTTGGATGTCTTAAGGCTATTTGTCAGATTGTCGTTGTTGGAGGCTAGGCCGAGTAGGGTTCTGGTAATGCGCGAATCGTTAAATCCGAGTGCCGAAAGTGTCGCCAGTTGCTGGGCCTGGTCGAGTTCGCCTAGGCCAGTAATGAATGTTTCAAGTGCAGCACTAGCGTCTTCTGCGTAAGCCTGTGCGAAAGCGTCGGCTGTCATCCCGGCCGTTTCGGCAAGAATGTCAAGCTCGTCGCCGGCGGCGGCGACTTGTTTAGCGGTCGTGATAAAGAATGTCTGAAGCGCCGTGCCCCCGGCATCCACTTCGATACCAAGGTTGGCAACGGCAGAGCCCCATGCCAACGTTTCCTCGGTGGCGAATCCAATCAATTCACCAGCGGCACCGGCACGCTCCGTGATGCCCAAGATGGCCGATTCTGTGGAAGCTCCGTCGTTGCCAAGCGCGACTAACGTGCTACCAAACTTCTCGTAGTCGGCATTCGTTAACCCGAGTACGTTGCTCAGTTGCCCCAAGCTAGTCGCCGCTTGATCGGCGCTGACATCCGTGGTTACGCCGATAAGGGAAGCAACCCGCGTGAATTCGAGGATGTCCCCTTGTGCTACGCCTAATGCCCCTGCGGCCTCAGCGACCCCGGCTATCTCAGTGGCAGCCAGCGGCATTGACATTGCCATGTCGCGAATGCCGCCACTGAGTTCAGCGAGTTCCGCCTGCGTTCCATCAACAGTTTTTTCAACACCTGCAAAGGCTGATTCGTAGTCGATGCCCGCCTGCACCGCTGCTTTCGCGGTCATGCCGACGCCGGCAGCAAGACCAACCATGCCGGTACCGGCGGCGACGGCCATGAGGTTTGTCTTACTAAATGCGCTCCCGAGTCCGGTAACTGCTCCACTTGCGTTCTTTGCGCCGGCACCAGCCTTGTTCGCTCCATCACCAGCTTTTGCCATCGACGCGCCGGCGGTAGCAGCCTGCTTCCCGGCGGCGTCAACGCCTTTGCCCATGGAAGCGAAATTCGCACCGGCGGCCTGGGCCCGCTGCCCGGCGTTGAGAGCGTGTCTGTCGAGCGCGGCGAAGCCGGTTCCCGAACTCTGGGCTTTCTTGCCGGTGGCGTCGAGCGTTGCGCCGAATGCCGCAAGCTGCTGTTGTGCAGCTTGCGTCCGAGCTTCGACCTCAACAATGAGTTTTGCCGCGCTTAGAGCCATCTGTGAATCTTCACAATCTCTGTGTGTCGGCTACACTACGGGCGTCGTAGCAACCAGAAAGGACAAGAACGTGAAAGCCTTGGGCATGGCGGTGCTCGTCACGCTTTTCATCGTTGTTACAGGGTGTGGGGCGAGTGATGAGGATCACACCTTTGACGAACTGTTCGATGAAGCGATTGCGTTGTATTGCACTGACGCACCAACGGACGCTTGTCGAGATGCTGCGCGCACGGAACTGGACCTGGTAACATCGGCATCGGAGTACTCCCGAGAGGACATCTTGGCCCACATGGTCGATGAACTGGATCCGGATCAGTTCGACTCGTTCGGCGATGCGGTTTGGGAAGCGGCGCGTCAACTCATCCTCCAGTAACTACCCTCTATCACTTCCGGCTGTCTTCCAGCGCTTCCTGCTCGGCGACGGACGCCTCGTGGGCGCGGTAGACGATCAGGTCGTAGAGCGGGTTGGCCGCCATGCGTTCCAGGAGCGTCACCACGTCCGTGAGGAGATACTGCGCGGCCCGGCGGTAATAGTTGAGCTCGCCGTACCACTCGGGGACCTCATCTAGTCCGCCACCTCCACCTTGCCGTTTCTGTCTGAGGCGGAACCGCCGGATCGCCCGGCGGTCAGTACGTTTGGGCGGAAGTCCTTATTGATTTCCGTCATGAGGTAGTTCAGGACGTCGTACCCCAGCGCAGTGAGCGTCTCGAGCTTGACCTCAATCGGTTTCCCACTGTCGTCGGTGAGATCCCACGCCACAATCGTCCGGCTGAGGGATAGCGCCAGCGCGTTGATCACCATCCCCCGCAGCCGGAGCTGCAACTCCTCGCGCTCGTTGTCGGCCGTGATAACCGCCGGGTCGTAGGTAATGTTGAGCGTGCCCGCCTCGAACTCGACCGGTATCGTGCGCTTGCCTGCGACCAGATCCTGTAGACGAATTGGCATACGTCACCTTCCCTCGATACGAATCAATGGCCTACAAGGCAGTTAGCGTGTTGCGCACCAGCGCGTCGAACGCGGCGCCGGATGCCGCGTCGTCTACGACTTCGAACGTGAACCCAATCTCGTAGACGCCATCACGGTCGGAGAATGAGCCGATAGCCGACACCTTGCCGGCGATGTCGAACCGCATCAGGTAGGGGAAGGTGGCCTCGATATCCGCGCCCTCGGCCTCAACTCGGATGAAACGTGTCGAGCCGTTACGCAGCACGGCCAGCAGGCCCATGCCCGCGGCATCAGCCTCCAGCGTCAGTTCCAGGGTGATCGGCGCGGCCGTCTTAACCGTGGCGGCGTAGGAGCCTTGTGCGGCGTCGAGTGCCCAGACCGGGTTCGCGCGGGTGGGGATCGCGATGTTGGCCTGCGATACGCGCAGGAGCTTCGTGGTGCCCAGCCCGGCGAAGGTCGTGTCCATATACACCGACACCTGGCTGGGCAGAACGGGAATGAGCGGGATCGTTTCCGGGTCGGCCGTGAGGGTCACGCCGTCCTCGTACAACTGGCCGATCATCGTGCCCGTCATGTCGAGCGCTGTGCGGCTGATGTTGATGTTGAGGCTCTGGACAATGCCGTTGGTAAACCGGCTGGCACGCACCGAGCTGCCGCTCTCGACGGTGTAGGTCGCCGGGGTGTCCGTGTCTGACGGGTTGATCGTGAACGCGTGTTCCCGGGCGTTGATCGCCGCGCCCGGCGTCGTGATCGTTGGCGTGCCCATCACCGACGCCAGCGCATACGGGATCTCGTCGTAGGTCGGCTTGCCGGTCAGGTTGGCAGTCGTGAACTCCTGGTTGTGCGACTGCACCGTCGCGAACTTGTTGCCCTGCGGCCGGTACATCTCGTCGGTGGAGCTGATGCTCGGCTCAATGCCGATCGACTGCAGCCGCTTGTTGGCCGGGACGGCGACTCCTGGCGTGACCTCGACGCCCAGTTGAGTTCTTTCAAAGACTGAAGCGCGCTCTGGCATTAGCTGCCCTCATCTTTCTGCTTGTCGGCCTTAGTGGCCGCCTTCGGCTCCTCGTACTTCTCGCCGGGGGTGTCCTCGTAGTGCATGATCGTGGCGTCGGGATGGAGCTCTTTGGCCCTGGCGGCGCTCGCCACGACGAAGCGCTCACCCTTCCGTTCACCCTTCGTGTATTCGACGTAGACAGGTCGAGCTTTCGGCATAGCAAAACCTCCTTATGCGACCGCAACGGATTCCGTGCGGTGGACGAGCGTGTCTGCTTGATTCATCGCTGTCTCAAGTGGAATCGTGGAATTGCCTTTAGCAATCCCCTTGATGAGATAGACCATGTTGGTAAAGACGGTTTCGCCGCCGATAACGGAAACCGGCACGCCGCTCATGAACTGGTAGACCAGTGCCGGGTATGCCGTACCTTGTGGAATATCGGCCTCGTAAACACGATCCCCAAACGTCGCAGCGACTACGGCGTCGGCCGATAACGTCTCGTAGAGCCATGTGTTGACGGTCGGTATCGTCAGCGCGGCGGCCTTGCCGAGGACGCGGTACGTAGCACCGAAGTGCCGGTACTTCTGGCCTCCCGGATCTGTTTCCGGGTAGCTGATTTCGCTCTCGCGCTCGGCCCAGTAGATCGTCCCGGCCATTAGCCCATCTCCAGAATCTGGCGCATGGCCTCGTAGAAGGCGGGACGAACTGCCTCAGCCGCCGGGGTCATGAATGGCTGGGCGGCCATCTTGTAGGTGCCCATCTCGACATAGATGCCGTACTCAGCCCCGACACCGACCGTGGCCTGCAGGCCGTCGGCCTTGGTCTGGATGCTGCCCTTCAGAGTGCCGGAATCGACCGGCACAACTTCTTTCGCACGCTTCTCAACCTCGAACGCCGCTTTCCTGACGACCTGTGACGCACGGTCCTCCATCTGGGCGCTAATCTGCGGGAGATGGTTGTATTCGATGCGTATCGCCATCTAGCTACTCTTCTCACAGACCACACGGGTCTCGATCTCCACGGTGCGTGTCAGCGGCTTGACGACCTGGTAGGTCTCGCCCTCAGCCTGGATGCGGTCCGGGGGCAGCACGACCTTACCGGCCGGCAGCGTGATGGTGTAGGCGCTCGACGCCTGTAACTGCCCGGCAACCTCACGCTCGACCGGGCTCGTGCCAGCCGGGGCGACCCGGCACGGCAGGACGCCCACAACCGTCCACTCCTGTGTGGTGCCACCCTGCCCGTCGCTCACCTCCGTGTAGCGTTCCAGCAGGCACTCGGCGGTCATGGATCGCTCGGCAACTGTCCGCATGCGCTCCAGCCGGGCAGTAGATACGATCACCTCCCTACACCTCCTGACTTGCCGCGAGCGCGCTGGTGACCGTCACCGTGAAGGTCGTGCGGCGCGCGTAGCTGCGCGCCATGCGCTCGCAGTGCTCGATCAGGTGACTCATAGAGACGGACTGGCCGTCAGTCGTGAACGTGACGTCAGAAGCAGCTTTGCCGGCCTTCCAGCGCCAGCCCTCAGCCGCGGCCGCGTTCAGGTCGTACGTCGGCGTCCAGTCGGCGTCGGTGATGATGAGGCCGTCCGAGTCAGCACGACGCGCCATCAGAACCAGCTCGTCGAGCTCAAGCTCGGTTAGCACCGGGTCCTTGTCGGCGGCGGTCATGGTGGTCAAGCGCGTCAGCGCCTGCTCGGGGGTCATCTAGCGGAACCCCGCGGCCTTCCGCGCCTTTTCGCGCTGCGCCTCGTCGGTCTCGGGTGTGGGCGCGCCTTTGATTACGCCGGCAATGGTGTAGTTAGCGTTGGGCGTTGGATCGGCCTCTTCGCCAACGAAACCCTGCTCGTTGATCGCATCCATGTTGGCTTGGACTTCGGCCCGTCCGGCATCGTCCTTAGCAGTCGTCTTCTTCTCGTCGGCCATCGTTGGCATTCCTTTCGTTCATCCAATCGCGAAGCGGTTGGAATCGCTCTCCGAGTGCTGCCCGTGCTGATGTGGATCCGGCGAGTTGCCGCTCGCGCTCGGCTTCGGCAATCTCACGCCGTTTGAGCTGAGCACGGTAAGCAGCCGCACGAGTCTCCTCGTCAGCGAACGTCATTAGACGGCCGGGCTACGCAGCACTGCGGCCGGATAGCGGGACGCTTCGGTCGGCTGATCGTAGTTCAGGGTGTTGGCAACCTGGAAGCCCACCCGGAACACGACCCGAAGGGCCACCATGTCTTGCTGCGCAAGGTTGTAGACAATCGCTCCGGTGCCGTCCTGAATGACGGCCTGGTCCAGGATCTTGTAGGTGAAGTCTTGCCGAACGCCCAAGACGAACTGTGAGCGGTCGAACGCGATCATCTCGGCGACGCTCAGGCCGGTGGGCCACTGCCCGCGCATCGGATAGGCAATATCAACGCCCCATGCGTTGGTCGCATTGACCTCGGCGTTGCGGACGCCATTCGCGTCGCGCACGTCGCGCAACCGCCCCTTATAGGCCGTGGTGGCCAGCATGGAGTTGGCGTCGTAACCGTCCGCTTCAAGCGTGGCTAGCAGTTCGCTGATGTCGCCAGCGATACCGCCTGCCGTTGCGTCATTGGTGCCACGGGCTACAACATTCCCGGCGGCGACAGCGGCGGCGACTACATTGGTCGGCCACGAGGCCGGGATGTTGGTCCCGAAGAATGCGGCGGCATCAAGGGTGCGACCGATAGCCTGCTCAAGGAGCGGCTGGACCGAACCCCACACATCAAAGGATGCGTCGTCTAGCACCGCCTCGGGAATCGGCACGATGGCGGCAAGCTCTTCGATGTTGATGTACTTGTTGCTCCAGTTGACTTCGGTGGTCTGCTTGAGACCGGTATCGCCGGTCACGAAATAGGCCGTCGGCAGGGCCGAGATGACCGGGAACCGCGTCTGGTTGGTAGACACTGGGATACGAGTAAAGAGATTGAGCGCGGCGGATTCGCTCTGCAAGTTGCCCAGCATCGCCTGGGATACCTGCTCGGGAATCAGCGACTGAACATCAGTACGGCTGATAATTGAGTCGTAGGCCATCGTGTTTCTCCTAGGTGATTCCGCTAGCGTTTGCGGATCAGGTCATTCATGCTGGGTGCGGTTGTTACTGACCCTCCGGCTCCACCGTCGGCACTGCCGTTGGTCGAGCGGAACAGGGCCGGGTAGTCCTTGCGCAGCGCGCCGATCACCTTGTCAAGGTTGGTCGGCTTGCCGTTCTCGTCGAACTCCACCGCTGAACGGTCAAGCGACTTGATAAGCAGATCCGGGTAGAGCGCGCCGGCCTTGGCAGCTTCACTGGTCACGGCCTGACTGAGCAGGATGGTTTGCTTCTCGGTTGCCCAGCCCTTTTCGGCCTCTTCCAGCTCGGCGAGACGCCGCTGCATCTTCTCCGTCTCAGTCATGTCCGCTTCTTCGCGCTTCTTCAGCGCATCCTCGGCCCTCTTGGCTTTGATGCGGTTCTGCGCGGCCTCTTTGCGGAGCTCTTCGACGTACTCAGCGGTGAACTGCTTTGACTCGGACTCCTGGCCCTTGTTGTCAGCAGTTGGCGGGGTGGTTTCCGTGGACGCCTGGTCCGTGGTTGTGGGCTCCTGGCCCGTGGTGGCTTCCTCTGGCATCTCGCCTCCGGTTTTCCGGCAAAGAAAAAACGCCCCTGGTGGGCGGTCTTTGCCGCTTCATCAAGGGCGCTTCTAGGCGCTAGGTATTAACTTGTCTGTCAGGAGTTTATGTCATTGCGGGAGTTGCGTCAACTACAGGTATCATCCAATGGGCTTCGCGTCCGGCTGATGCTGTACAGGACCTCCGCATAGAGGTTGCACAGGGCCGCACCAGTTTCGCGAAGTGCGTATGCCGATGAACCTTTCATGCCATGAGCTTCCAGCCGCGCCAGTTCGCCCTCAAACACGAGCGCGTTCGCCTCGCAGCGCTTTGCCAGTGCGTGCAGTTCCGCTTGCAGGCCGGCCAATCGCTTCCTCACGCCGCCTCCCTTTCACTCTCACGCATCTGCTCAATAATACGCTCAATCTGCCGGATGGTAAACGTCGACAGGTGCCAGTCCCCATGGTGCCGGGCGAGAATGCGCAGGGTGCCCTCGCGGATCTCCGCGACCGGCTTCTGGCACGAATCGTCGTCACAATACAGGAAGTGGCGGTTACTCATGCCTGCGCCCTTCGTCGTACCTCAGCCGATGGTTCCGGCCTGTCCGGTAGCCGCGCCTTGGCTGCATTCATGCCTGCTAGCCATTTCGCAATCCTCTGGTGCTGCTCACGGCTGGAGCGGTACCGTGCCAGGCGTATGCCGGCGTACGCACACAGCACGCTCCAGAGCGCGGTCGACGTGACGGCGGCGATGGCGAGGAGGTATGCGGTCATGGGGTGTTCTCTCATTTCGACGGCGGGTACGTACGACTGAATTCCATTGCAACTCGACCGGCCTCTTCCTCGGTGTCGTAACGGCCCAACCAATACGACTTACCCTGTCTCCAAAAGGAGACACGCCAACGCTGATTTTCCTTGTCCCATGTGACTCCGGGATACCGAGAAGCAGCCGGAGTCACCTTGTTTTTAGCGTTGATGGCCGCAGTAGCGATCTTGAGATTGGCAATGCGATTATCTAGGCGGTTGCGGTTGTCGTGATCGATCATGCGCCTGTCCCCCCGTTCCAACCCCGTGATGAAACGATGTAACGCCAAATGGACATTGCGACCATCGACAACACGGCTGCACGTTACATAGCCGGTTGAGTTCAACGCCCAGCGAAATCGCAGCACATCATCTAACCGGTCGGTGTCTACCAGCGTTTCAGCGATAACTACGCCTTTTCGGTCTGTCAACGCAAGATACGCCACGTCGCCGTCTATGCGGTATTCGTTTGGCGTGTGCGGTCTCGTGTGCTTGTGGCGACGATTAGAACACAGCAACGAACAGTATTTTCCGCCGTTCCGGTTGTACGACGATGTGGATGCCAGGAAGTGCTTGCCGCACGTTTCGCAGACGCAGGGGATGGTACGCTTGTTTAGCATCGGAGCTAGTCCCTTCGATGTCACGCGGCCGGGTGTTCCAAGCACCGCGGCCGCACTGTTATTTAGATGACTAATTGTACCGTTTTCCGCGTACGAATGCGGCAACTGACTAGTCATCAGCGGCCTCACGTTCAATTTGCGCAGCTTTCGCGTACCACTCCCGTGCTTTCTCCGGGCCCAGTATCTTCTTGAGACTGGTTTCCTCGGCCATAAGCCCCAGCACAGGATCTACACGTTCCGTGGTTAGGTCGCTTAGCTCAAACTCGGCGTTCTTCCAGGCATGAAACTTAGCGCGGCCCATATACTCACGCTGCTTTGCTTCTGGCAGTGAGTTGAACCAATCCTCGCCAGTTTGAATCTTTGGCCGCGTGTCCGGGACGCCCTCAACACCGAGTTCTTCCCAGCTCTTCGTTACCGGTATCTGGGTACAACGTCCGTTCCAATGATCGATCATCTGCTCTTGAAGCGAAAAGACCTGCCCATGCTTGGCAATGCAGCTCATACATGTTCTGGGACTTCCAAGCGCGGCAATCCACTGCCATCCGGTCACAACGTCGGCATTGGCACGGTAGGTCTCCATCGTTGAACCGCGGTAGGCATTAAGCATGGAAGTCCGGGCGATGCGTTCGGCCCGTGCCAGGTTGCCGTCGAGCGCCTCACGGGCGAAGCGTGCGACCGTACGCGGATGCTGGCCGGTGCCGATGCCTCTCAGGAGCGCTGTACGGACCTGTGACGAGGCGTCCGGACCTAATTCGTCCAATAGATCACGCAACGGTGATCCATCGGCCAGGAAGCCCACCATCTGCTGCACGGCGCCAGCCGGGAAGCGGTTGAACGACACCGCCACGCCAGCCGGGACGGGACTAAGGCCGGCCAGCATCAGTTGCTCGGCGTGGCGCTGCCCGATCATTATTAAGGTCGATTGCCGATCCCGTATCAATACATCAGCATGGCCAGCAATCCTGCTTACTTCCTGTTCAACTTGGTCAAGTAATGTTTCCAGACGCTCTTGACGACGAAGCCAAGCAATACTAATTTCTTCGCCCATTTCACGCCGCGTCGAAATGAAGTTAAGTAGATCGTCAAGTTGAACGTCTAACGTATCCATAATCAACTGGTACGCATCCACCAACTGCAAAATGGCCACATCTTCTTCGGCTATAACTTGTTCTCTAAACATCGCAGCTAGTGAGAGGATATCTTTCGCGCTCATGCTATCTCACTATCAGGAGGCAAATGAGCCCACTTCTTTCGCCTGACAATCAGGCTAATCGTTGTTCGATCCACGCCATACTCTCGGCCCAATTCAGCTTGAGTAATGCCTGTGCTCGTGTACCGGCGACGAATCTCAATAACATCGCTCTCGTCGAGCTTGGCGTTGCCATGAGATGACCCACGTAAAGAAACATGGCGGCCTTTGGACATTTTGTCATCCATATTGTCTTGATGAGTTCCGAGAAACAGGTGAGCGGGATTCACGCACAACGGGTTATCACACTTATGTAGAACAAAGAGCCCATCGGGAATTGGACCGTTATGAAGTTCCCATGAATACCGATGAGTCCGCTGCATCTTCCCGTTAATACACAAATTCCCGTAGCCGTAAGCGACGGTTCCACTAGTCCATATCCAACATCCGTTAGTCTTTTGGACATTCTCCCAAAAGCGATGTTCAGGCAATTTGTTGCGTATCTGTGCTGAATTAGAACCAGCACACGATCTTGAACAGAACCGACCTATACCAGCCCTAATCTGGCTAGGATACGTGAAGAACGGCTTGTGACAATGTTCGCAAACACGAGGGATGGTAGGCTTTTGAGGCATGGGAGCATGTCCTTCCATGTCATGCACCGGGGTATTGACCGTACCGCCGGTGCGCTCCATTGTAGACTCTAATCTTACCACTTTAAACCTCGTTTTTCGCATCTATATGCGGAAACTCAAAGCGAACGATCCACACCACCAGCCGCCGCAAACCGCCGCACGCGCTCGCCTCTCTCCGCGTCCGTGACCTCAGCCTCGGCCTCGAAACGTTCCTGCTGTTCGTCCGAATAGCCCAGCTCAGTCCATATCTGGCGCTTTGGCACTTCCAGTTCGATGTGCTTGCGGGACAGCCCTTCGATGAACATCGTCTCCGAACGCGGGCTCGGGTCGTTCCATGTGGCCGACAACTGCGCCTCGGGCGCCTCCTGGATGCGGTTGCAGAACATCATGACCGACTCCCAGACGTTGCCGAACGTCACCATGCGGTCCTTGACCTTCGCGACAAACGGCGCCTCTGCGGTCTTCAACGACTCGCCCGAGGGCCACTGCCCCGTGGTCAGCATCATGTAGTGCAGCGGCGTGCGAGACACCCGCGAAATGGAGAGGCGCAGCATGTCCCCGACGGCGATGAACTGTGCGAGGTTGGCCTGTGCGAACTCGCCGAACTTCGTCTCGCTGCTGCCACTGGCGATGATGCGGTCGACGCCAGTCTGCCACGGTGGGATCGGCTTGCCGTCATCATCGAACTGCACCTCGACCCCCGTGGCCCAGCGCTGCGGTAGCGCCACGAACTCCATGGCGACCAGCATGTCGGCCAGGCTCTTGTTCAAGGCGTCCTGCAGCGGGATCACGTTCTTGAGCTCACTGCGGCCAAAGTGCCCGATGTCGCTGTTGTTGGGGAAGTGGAAGACCGGCACGACGCCCCACTCGTTACGCAGCGGCCACGCCTCGCCGGCGACGTTGAACGGCTCGAAGGCGTCGGCCTTGTCCGGCAGAGTCGCGCTCTGGCTAGCATTGCTGGTGATGTACTTCTCAATCCGGTCGGGGTAGTACATGTTGAGCCGGACGTGCTTGTCCTCGGTCAGCCACGCCTTGGCAGCCCAGTTGATCTGGTCGACCGCCTCCTCGTCGTAGTGCACGGTCACGGCAGAGGCGCGCTGGGGGTAGATGACGGGCTTGCCATCCTTGTCCGGCCAGACGATGACGTAGGCGTCGCCGGCCCGTAGCGCCTCAAGGTGGACCTCCCCGGCACGCTGGTCCATACGGTTGGCCTGCCACACGGCCCACGCCTGCTCAGCCGCGTCCTTCGGCCCGCTCTCGACCGTGAAGCCCTGCAGGTCCAACCGGTCCGCGATCGGCTCGACCACGCCCGGGCAGTTGTTGTCGGCGAACGCCTGGAACAGGCTCCCAAAGGCGTTGCGGAACTTCTCCGTGGCAAAGGTGAGCCGGTGCTTGCCGTTGAAGTACTCCTCGTACAGCCGGTAGTTGGGGCCGCGCGCCTTCAGGTCGGCCAGGGCGAGGTTGATGTCGTTCGGTTCGGGCATTAGTAGAACCACCACTTCACGAGAAGGACCAATCCGACAATGCAAGCGCAGATTCCGAATCCGCAAATGAACGCAACCGCTATCATGGTCTTGTACATGTCACCGTCGATCATGACGACTCCCTCTCTAGCGGGACCACGGTGCTTTTGCGGCCTGACTGCAAGAGCGATCCGATATGTTCTGTGCATGCATAGGTGTAATCTTCCGGAGCGAAGCCATCGATAATCATCCACTCGGCCTTGTTCGCACACCAGCAATGAGCACAAGGCAAGATGGGGACGTCTCGGGATATCTTTTCATCAACACCCCAATGGTCACCTAATCTGTGCAGCGCTTCGCAGATGGCAGCTTCTGCATTCCCATTTGCAACGTCATCCACAATCGGTGTATGCACTTTCTCCCATGCTCGTTCGATGACAGTCAGCCATAGAGACAGCTCTGCCGACTTCACGATCTGCCATTCAGTCCAGCCATGTGCTTCACGAATACGACGAATCTGATCCTCAAATGTCATGTCACTCTCCTTTACCATGCGTACACTTTGCGGTTCGTCGCCAGATCGTGTTCGGCAACCAAATAGCGGGTTGCGTCCATACCGTGGTCGTTCTCTTTGACCGGCTGCTCGCCCTTCTTGCGGCTGTTGCTGGTGTCCCAGACGTAGCTTTCGTACTCCTGCTCGGTACACACCGGCAGATGCCGCTCGGCCAGCGTCGGGTCACGCTCGATCAGGGAATCCCGCAGGTAGAACAGTCGCGGCTTGCCGTCACCAGCCACCCTGAGCCGCGACGACACGGCTTGCAGGCCGGGCGAGACGGCCTTGTGCGCGGCCTTGGTCTTCATGCCGATGTGCCGCTCCAGGGTGGCGCGGTCCTCGGCGTCGTGGTCGCAGACGATGTTGCGTGGCCGTGGGTCGCCTGCCGTCACGCGCTTGATGTCGCGCGCGTGGTCCTCAACGAGGCGCTGCGTCATGTAAATCTCGCGGTAGCAGTAGAGCCGCCCGTCCGGGTCCTGTGCCCAGGCCAGCCAGACAAACGGGTTGGTGAAGCCGAAGTCGACGACCCACTCACGCGGCCAGCTATCGGGGATATCGAAGCGGTCAATGACGTGGATGTTGCGGTCCCAGCCGTCGTGGATCATGCCCTCTGCGGCCGCCCAGAGCCCCTTACGCAGTCGCAACAGCCGCACACCGGTCAACCTATCCAGCGTCGCGATGTACTCAGCGCCACGCGAGGTCCACTCGCCCTTGGCGTCATCCCAGAGCGTCGGGTTGTCCTCGTGCCGGGACTCCAGCATCGTCGTCAGCCCGGCCTGGGTGCGTGCATACAGCCAGTGGGTCGGCGCGTCGGGGTTACAGTCGCCCATGATCTGCTGGTAGGGCAGCACGCCGTTGCGCAGGCGCGTGGTCAACGACTCCCAGTCGTTCTCGGTGAGCTCGGTCGCCTCCATGACGTAGATGATGTCGTACTCGGCCGACATGACCTTGGTGGCGCGATCCATGCCGCCGACAACCAGCACAGACCCGTTGGTGTAGCGGTACTCCTGCTCCTGAGTGCGCCAGACGACGCCATCCATGGGATGCAGAACCTTCTGCTCGAAGGTGACGATCGCGGTCTGCGTCAGGCTGGTGCGCGTCTTGCGGACGATCAGCGCGCGGACATTGGGAGTCTTAAGCAGCGTACGGTGGATGCGCTCCAGCACACCACGTGACTTGCCGGTGCCGGCCGGTCCACTGAGCAGCACTTCCTTCTCACGACGAAAGAACAGGTCGTGCGCCGCTCCCCGCGGGAAGTAGCGCACACGCTCTGCGGCGGGTCTATACGACGTCGTTGGGTATGTTGCCGTACTCACGTATCAACACCTGTCCACTGACGGCATGCTTGTCTTCCCACTGGCCAAGCTCCTTGGCTGCCTGCTGCTCGTGGGCGCGCATCTCGCGCAACAAGCCGTTGTCTACGGCGTACTCAGTCACGATCACCTGGTTCTGCCCGGTGCCAAGGGCGCGCTCCTGCTTGACCAGTAGGCCGGTCTCGCCGCCGGCCACCTGTCCGGCCAGCTCCTCGGCCCGTGCATCGATCACCGCCTGCATGCGCTTCCAGCGGTCGTTGAGCGCATCCACGCGGTTCTGCCGTTCGGCAATACCCAGGGCCAGCACTTCCTTGCGCCAGGCTTCGCGGTGCTCTTCGACACGGGCCTGGAATGTGGGGTGTTGCTTCCACCTAGCTAACGTCTTCCGCGCTATGTCAAACTGGTTGGCGATCTCTTCGTCGGTCAGTTCGTCAGCAGCAACCAGCAGCGCCGCAGCCAATCGAGGCTTCGACCATGTAAATTCGGTGTCATTTTGTGTCACTGGTTGCTCTGGCACTGTATCCCCGAGACATGAGAAAACCCGACGGCGAATCAACTGCCGTCGGGTACTCCCTGTTCGGTCTTCTCTGGCAAAGCCAAGTTGTGGCTCTAGTTTATGTCAGTTCAACAACATAAGCAATCAGGCTGCCCGCCTGGTTGGGGTCACGGTATTCCAGAGGCCGCAGTGCTGGCACACGAGGACCGCGCGCTTGTCCGGCCTGAACATCGGGTTGGGTACCAGCACCTTGATTGTCCCGTCCTTCCACCGCTGCGCTAAGGGCTCACCGCAATCCCGGCAACTGATCAAGCGGACGTTCAGGTTCTCGGCTGCGCTCATGGCTATCCCTTTCGGGTGTCGTCCTATTTGCGATCCACGTGCATGTCGCCGTAGTCATCCTGCGTGCCGTCGTAGGTGTGGCGGGTGGCCTTGTCTGCACATCGGTGCGAATGGGAGTACATGCCCTCACTGCGCATCTCGGCATTGGCGGTGTTCGGCACCCACTCACCGCACTGCCGACAACGCAACGAGTACGGGCCACCATCCGCCGGGGCTACCTCACTCATGGCTTCCCGCCTTCCAACTCGTTCAGCCGCTTGAGGCAGTGCATGACCCACGGCGTTTTGGTGTTCGCCTCCAGGTACGGCATGATGATGTTGAGGCGCTGTTTCAGATCATCTTCCTCACGAATCGCCCTCCGGTTAGCTTCTTCCCACGCGGTTAGTCGCCTATCGGCTTCCTCGATATCGATAGCTTCCCCGCGCTCGTGCGCCTGGATGATGATTCGCGCGATGATGGTTTGCCGGTCGTAGGCTCCTACTCGGAGCGGGAATGTCGCCTCTGGCTTCTCACTCATGGTTGCTCCCAACATCGCGTACGACAACAACGTCTCTCTGGCGCTCACGCTGCTCTCCCCTCTCGCGCCACCACCACCAACGGCACGATGCGCCCGACGCGCTCCCGGCGCAGCTCGGCGTAGGCGTGCTCCAGATCCGTCTCGATGGCGGTCATACTGCTTTCCGCCCCTTAATGGTCAACTGGACCGTCCCGTTGGCGTGTATCTGCTGACTGTCGACGTAGCACGAACCAGCACATACGATGATGTAGTCATCCATGATCTCGGCCGATTCCGCGTCACCGGTTTTCAGGTCTTCCACTGTGACGCGGATGCCGTCTTGTTTCTGTGGTTGCTCACTCACGGATTGCCCACTTTCAGTCCCAAGGCGACACGAGCCCTGCGGCCATAGTTGTCAGCCTCGATGATGTGTCCAAGTGACCATCTGCGCCACCCCTCAGCGCAACCGTCCCATTAGCCCAGAGAATGGGACTTGACATTTCTCGCCGTCGTACGTACATTGAGATCCGACGCGCTGAACAAGCGCACACACATTGCTTGACAAAAGGCCCTCAAATGAGGGCCTTTTGTTGTGCTCGATACCTACGCCACTAGCACATCATCAATGTCGAATTGCCGACCCATCCACATCTTCCAGACGCAGAAATGCCGCTTGCCGTCTTCGATGTAGGTGGTGCGATAGGTCAAGGGGACGAGCTGCTTAATCAGCCAGACCAGTCGAGACTTCGTCATTCTGTGTTCCTTTCAGCGACTGCTCAGTGAGCATCTTTGTTGCAACATCGACCAATTCGTCCAGCGCGTCTTGAACCTGCTTCTCCCGTGTATCTATGTCGTCCCCAACGGTTGCCAACCAGTCGCCAAGGTCGCTACGAACGTTACCGACTGCCTGGAGCACGTACTCCGCATCTAGCGTTGTGCCGCCCTTCCGAAGAGCATCCTCAGCGCGACGTGTAATAGCAGCCAGATGGTCATCTGCGTGTTTGATGCATCGGTTCGCTATTCTTGCGCGCTGGATGGCGTCATCAGTAACACGAGGGGTGTTACGCTTAGAGGGCATCGGAACCAACCTTTCCGGTGTCACGCTCCGGGGTGTTAGCGCACCGCCGGGGCATTTCGTTTGTAAGCAGGGAGTAGATGGCCTGACGGCGACGGGCCACGGCGTCGATGCGCGTCTCGGTAGCGGTCATAGCGGCAACACAACTGAGCTTGTACCGGTCTTCTCAACAACGCGATCTATGCACTCACGGCTACACGCAACGTAGGTTTCGTCAACGTTATGATTTGAAAACCACCCCCGAGGCTTATGCCAATCTCCGTAATAGGACGCCTTAACCTCTTGCCGCTTGCCGCAGCCGTCACAGATAAACTCACAGGCCATTACGCCGTCATCCTCTCTTGTTCGCCGCTCAACAACGCCACGATCGAATCCCAATCCGATGGCCGCACCACCCGCGCCACGATGTAGTCCCGCAATGCCTCCCCCTGGTCGAGCGCATCCAGCCACTGTTGTTGCTCAGGCTTCACACGCCCGCGTGCCGCCTTGCACTCCAGAAACACCACCGGATACCAGCCGGTTTTCGGGCTGCCGGGTTTCGCCAGGATCAGGTCTGGCAGTCCCTTCGCGCCTGCCATCATGTAGTACTTGCCCTGCAGTCCCGCGAGCCGGTAGAGCGCATCCGGCACATGCGCGACCAGCCAGCCGTGCAACGTTGCCAGGTCGATAATCTGTTTCATGAACTCGGCCTCACTGATCTGGGCGTCGAGGATCTTGCGGGCGTCACTCATGCCGCCACCTCCTGCAGCTTCGTCACCAGTCCGGCCATCCTGCGCTGGATACCCTGTAGCTCGCTCATCGGCATCGTCAGCAGCACGTCACCCGGATGACACAGAATGGCGTGGAAGGCGTCATTCATACTGACCTTGTGCATAGACATCATGTCCTTCCAGATGGCGAACCGCTCCGACATTTCCTCTTCCGGTGTCCGCTTCGCCATCTACGCCACCTTCCTACCCGGAAACAACTCCGCAACTTCGACCCCATAGAACGCCGCCAGTCGTTCGCGCGCTTCGGCTCGTGGCACCCACTTGCCCCGCTCGTAGTTGGACAGCATCCCGTAGCCGATCGAGACCGCCGCGGCGACCTCACGCACGGTCAGGTTGTGCCGGTACCGGGCGCGGGCCAGCTCGGTCGGCAGGCTGCGCAGGTGGGCGGCGTGGAGCGCTGCGGCGGTGTCAGTGGTGGTTGTCATGCGGCCGCCTTTTCGATCGCCAGATCCCGACCTTCACCGATGGCTGCCAGCTCCCACCCGGTCAACTCCCTGCGCGTGATTCCGAGCGCGGCACAAGCCGTTTCCATGTCGATGGTTTTCGCTTCGAAGGCCAGCAGAATCAGGATTTCATCGAGGTCAAATTGCATGGGTGTCTCCTCGTGGTACGCGGTGCTCATTTCCCGGCCTCGATTCCGAGGGCGGCACGGGCTTTTTCTATGGACACAGGAGGGACGTTGTACCATCCGGTATTGAGTATCGGAGATGCTTTTGACAGCACATCTTCCAGCGCCTCTTTCACCCGCTCAACCTCGGCGAGTAGCCATTCGGCATCACTCACGTGCAACGATGGCGAGCCACTCATCCACTCCCCGGCGTCGCTGTCACGCCGGTCCTGTGCCACAAGCGCTTTGATACGTTCCATCCGTGCCGCTATCCGTGCCGAGCGCTTCACGGGGTTCGTGGTTGTGTCGTTGTGCGTCATAGGGTGTCATGCCTTCCGATAGATCACATCGCCGTCGTCATCGACATGTGATGGTGTCCAGCCTGTTCTCGCAAAGTAGTCATCGACGAACTTATCAAGAACGATCTCGTTCAGTTGCTGTGCCAATTCATCGTTCGATTCCATCGCCTCCGACACGGCATTCCGGATCTCTTCATCCGGCGCATCGTCCGGCAAGTGCTCTAGAATCGGCTCGATAATGCGATCAAAGGTGCGTTCTCGCTCCGCAAGGTGTCTACGCACTGCGAATCTGGCTTCGTCCTGCTGGTAGTTCACCCGCTCCGCTGCGGTCGTGGTGGGGTCGGTGTGCGTCATGGGGTGTCTCCGTTCAAGGCGGCGCGGGCGTCGTTTATCGCAGCCTTGGCTTTCGGGACGCCTACATAGTCCTCGATGGCTGGGCTGTAGCTATCGAGGTCAACAAAGAACTTCAGGGCAAAGTCCAGAATGCTGTAGGCCCGCCACAGGCATTCATTCTCGATGCGCAGCGCGCGGTTGGAACCCGAGATTGGGGCTTCTGCATTCGCCGCATCGAGCACCTTTCGGGCGAATCCGGGTACCGGCCCAGACATCACCGTATCGCTCGCTATGCGGTCCAGTGCTCGCTCATAACGAACCACCTTCTCATTCAGCGCATCAATGATTTCAGTGT
Source organism: uncultured Chloroflexia bacterium (assembly GCA_963729445.1). Lineage (GTDB taxonomy): Bacteria > Chloroflexota > Chloroflexia > Thermomicrobiales > CFX8 > JACCZH01. The sequence goes on along the minus strand of CAVSNU010000005.1, from coordinate 1,237,392 downwards.
CGGGCTGGATAGTCGCGGTATCACTCATCGCTGCCTCCTCTGCTGCGTGCGCGTGCGGGGGGCGTTGGGTGTGCCATCATGCCGTGCCTCGTTTCCACGGCTCCAGACAGGGCATCTCGATCGCCGCAAAGAAGCTCTCCTCGGTCGGTGTCGGGATCAGCTCCGGCTCTTCGCCCCACGCCTTGACCCACAGCGCCCCTTCACGGACGTACATGTCGTTGGGCAAGAGGCCGCCCTTGTTGCGCTGCGTCACGAGGCTTTGCGAGAACCGCCACGGCCCGGTGCGAATCGCCAGGATGACGCCCCACTGTGCCGGCGGCAGGACACTGAACAGGTCCAGCGGCACATCGCCGAACATGGCGCGCTTGTATTTCGATCCCCAGGCCGGATGCCCGTTCTTGTCGAGCCGATCGGTGAGGATGCCCATCCCCTTGAGTTCGTCGCAGCGATCGTCAAACGTGTTGCGTGTAACCGTGCCGCCGAACAGGTCGACCACGATCGCTTCCAGGCGTGGCTCGAGCACGATTTCGATATCTTTCACCGTCGCCGACTTGCGCCGGATACTGCCAGCAATCACGCCGCGCTCGGCATACATCGCCGTCAGTTCGACGAATTCTTGGGCTTCCTTCTCGGCAAGGGCGAGTGGGATACGTCGCTCTGTTGTGATGGTCATGCTCCGTCGCCTCCCATCTTTCGATTGGTTTCCTTGACCAAATCGAGAACCCGTTCTGCCTCCCACTTCTCGACGTTCAATGTGTGAGCGCACTCGCAAGTGGACAGCTCGTGGTCGAGTTCCGCACTCCAGCGCCAATTCCCGGGGTCATACTCAGAGGCGAACGTGTAGAGGCGTCGGTACGTGCAGCGATAGACCATCAGGTCTCCGCAGTGCGGGCAAGGTGTCGAACCGACCGCCGATGCCGGCCCAGGTTTCGTTCGCAGTCGATGGCTGGGATCGTATTCCCAGATTCGCGGTTGCAATTCTTTGGTTGTAGTGCTCATGCAACGCTCCGTAATCGATGGCTCTCGCCAAAGGTGGTCGTCTGGGAGTCAAAGTGCAGCGTCACCCGGCCCAGCGGCCCGCTGCGGTGCTTGGCGACGATCAGGTGCGTCAGCGCCGGGTCGGTCGCGTCGCCCTCGAACATGCCCGGTCGGTGGATAAAGAGCACCACGTCGGCGTCCTGCTCGATGTCGCCGGTCTCACGCAGGTCACTGAGCACCGGCGTCTTGTCCGGCCGGCTCATCAGCCCCCGGTTGAGCTGGGCTAGCACGATGACCGGAATGTCCAGCTCCATCGCCAGCACCTTGAGTGAGCGCGACACGTAGCCAACCTCCTGGACCCGGCTGCTGTGCTTTTTGCTGCTGCCCACCAGCCCGATGTAGTCCACGACCAGCAGGTCCAGCCCCTTCTCGACGTGCAGGTTGCGGGCGCTGTTGACCAGGTCCTCGATCCGGCCCCCGGTGCGCGCGTCGACGTAGAGCTGCAGGGGGCGCAAGTCGCCAGCCGCTTCGGCCACCCACTCGCGCTCGTGCTCGTTCAGCGCGCCGCCGCCAACGGCGATCTTGCGCGAGTCAACGCCGGTCTCGTGGGCAAGCATGCGGTAGAGCAGTTGCTGAGCCCTCATCTCCAGCGAGACCGCGCCGACGGTGTGCCCGGACTTGGCGGCGTTGAGTGCCCACTGCATGCCCAGCGCGCTCTTGCCAAACATCGGGCGGGCACCGATGACCACCATGTCACCGCCACGCACGCCCTGGAGCAGGCCGTCGAGACTCGGCAGGCCGCTGTAGACGCGCTTCGGCGGTGGGCCATCTATGCGCGCCAGATAGCCGTCGACCAGCTTGTCCATACCCTCCAGCCCCTCGCGGCTGTAACCCCGCACGGCGTCACCGAGGGCGACCTCGCACGAGCCGATGGTGTCCGGGATCTCGCGTGCCGCGTCGTAGGCTGCCTGGACAATCGCCTGTCCGGCCGCGATCAACTGCCGCCGGATGGCGTGGTCCTTGACGATCCGGGCGTAGTAGGCCGCGTGCACCGCGGTTGGCGTGGCGGCCATGAGCTCGGCCAGGTAGGACTCGCCGCCGGCGTCATGCAGGGTGCCGTTGCGCTGGAGCTCCGAGACCAGCGTCACGATGTCGGTTGGCGTGCGCTGCCAGTAGAGGGCCAGCATGGCGCGGTAGATCACGCCGTGTCCGGCCTTGAAGAAGTCGCCGGCCTGCAAGAGCGGCGCCAGGCTGATAATCGCGTCCCGGTCGAGCAGCACCGAGCCTAATACCGCCTGCTCGGCTTCCAGGTCGTGCGGTGGGAGGGGGTTAGTTCTCTGCATAGCGTTGATTCCAATCTGGGGCGTTGAGCGTCTCATCCCAAGACGGATGATCCGGCCCCCATTCCGGGATATGACTGCTAGGTGGAGCATTGCCGGATGCCTCGGTGGCACGTCGCGATCCGTTCGTGCCCCAGTGCTTCGCTAGAGCCGCCGGTGTCGGGTTGTCATACCGGGCGTTCAAGCGCCGCCATTCGGCAGGAACGTCCTCGGGCCGCGCCCCGACCTTGCGCAATGCGGCCGTGGCGGCACCGACCAGTGGGGCTTGCTTCTCGTTCAGCAGGTCCGGCCGATACGGCTCGCCCATCCAAGCCTCAGCGATTGCGTTGAACAGCGGGTCCGGTTCTCGCGCCGCGCTTGTCGCGGCAATATTCCTTGCCTTGGGTTTTGGGTTCTTGGGTATTACTTGGGTCTTGGGTCTTGGGTCTTGGGTTTGCCCGTCTTGTAGATCGTCTTGCAGATCGTCTCGTGGCGCGTCTACAGACGCGTCATCTACCTTATGAGTAGACGATTCGCTCTGTTCCTGCTTCTCACGCCAGCGTTGTTGCCTCTCGCGCTTGAGTTCTCGGCGCTTCGTTACTTCTTCGGAGGACGGTTGGTATTCCAGGTAGTCGTGGATCTGGAATCCGCCATCGGTGCTATCCCAGAGTCCGGCATCCAGCAGAAGCTGCACAACGTCATAGGGATTCACCGTGACGTTGATGCCAGGTATTTCGTAAAAGCTCACCAGCCGGCCGGCTGTCGCTTTGGGGATGAAGCCGTCGGTCAGGTTCCGATTGGCGTACTCCAGTCCGGCGACGTACAAGTCACGTCCCAGTGGGCCTACCTGCTCTGCCTTCGGGTGGTCATGGAATTGATCGTCAATTGAAACCCAAGCCATCAGGACTCACCATGCCGATGAATCTGATGCTCAAAGAACGCCTGAGGTGTGTACCAACCGCCGTTGTAGCCATCTCTGAACTCAAGTTCAGTCAGGCTGTGATATGGCTCGATGTACCACAGGGCATCGAATGATCCCCAGATGTCGCTCGGCAAATCGAACCATTCACCATGGGTCCGATAGCGCTGTAGCAACATGTGCATCAGGCGTTCGGCACGCTTCATATCTGGAGACCAAAACGTGTCCCAGAGCTCTATCCGATACGGCATTATGACGCTGGATTTTTGGACTTCCTTGAGCCGGAGCCGGGGGGTTCGCGACCTCCCGATTTTCACGGTCTGCATGCCAGCAGAGGATGGTCCTGCGCCCAGCATGGCCATGACATAGACATAGCCGCTCTTGCGGGTCGGGTCATTCCGGACCCACTCAGCATGGAAGGTATCGACCTTGGCTTTGTACTCTTCCCAAAGCTCAAACTCGATAAGGCCCTGAGGGTCTGGGTCCCACGTGGAACCATCCGGGGAATCGGTGTTAAGATTGGAGTGCATGGGAGCAATCACCTTCCATGTCGCGCCGGGAGTGTTACCAGCACTGCCCGGCTTTTGGCTTGTAGATGCTAATTTTACCACGTGTGCCCCCAAGAATTACGTACAATCAATGCGGCGATGCTCGTCACACCGCCGCCGATTGCCTAAACGTCGCTCGTCTGCTGTGCTGCCTCGGCCGCTCGTTTGGCGTCTAGTGCAGCCTGGATCTCTCGCTTACGGATACGGGCGAGCTCGGCCAGTTCGGGGTCGCTTGCGCATCCCGCCCCCTTCGCCGCCTTCATCACCCGGCTCCACTCCGGTCCCGTCTCGGCATCGTTCAGGAACGCCTTCAGGAGATCGAGCGCGACACCAAAGAACTCCAGATCGTCGCCATGCCCGGACGCCTTCACGTCAGCCCAGGCCGATGTGAACGTCTCGCTGTCGCCGGACTGCGTGAGGGCTTGCAGGGCGTCCTCCCGGGAGAGGGTAGCGGGTGCTGGGGCTGGATCTTTCTTCGGAGCCCAGTCAGCGTATTCGTCGCCAGCGGTCGTTGTTTCACGGGGACCACGAAGGATTTCGATGAACGTCAGGGCTCCTCGTCCGTCAAACCCCGCGTTTGTCTGGTCATCCTTGAGTGCTTGCAACGCTTCGATAACGGTGCCAGCATCGCCTTTCATGAGGTCTGGGAGGTCACTACCGAAGGCCGTCTGTAGGTTTGCCTTGAGAGTGGCACGATCCAGGCCGGTGTCACGCGCCAACGACTCGATGTACTTCCGCTGGTTAGGGGTCATGGGGGCCCCACCGCCTGCCGAACCCGAACCAAGCTGCCGATTGTTGCCCGCCGATTGGGACCGCGCACTGGCCGGCTGCCCACCGTTGCCCTCACGGAAGTGGCGGATCATCTGGGTTGCCAGCTTCTCGGGGATGAGCTTCCGGACGGCGTTGCGCTGTGCCTTCGAGAGCGCCTTGGAGCGTGCAAACTTGTCGTAGCTAGTGGACCCGTCACGGCGCTTCTCAAACCAGCGCTGCGTCGCGTCGCCCCATACGGACATGCCGGTCTTGTGGTCGGTGGCGCTGATGTCGCAGGTGATCGTCGGCGTGCCGTCCTCATGGTCCGTGCTCTCGCTCCAGACCGGTTGGCTCATGGTGATGCCGCCCAGGTTCTGAGCGACGGCCATCACGCCAGACAGTGAGAGCCCGGTGACGGTCTGGCCACCCTGCTTGAACTCGTAGATGAATTCCTCGATGGCCGCACCCTGAATCTCAGCCATGATCTGCTGTTCGTCTTTGCGCTCGAACTCGATAAACAGGTCAGACGAGAGGTTGCGCGGCGCAGGTCGCAGTTCGCCGTCGTTGTCAATGACTTTCAGGCTCATGCCGCCACCCCGTCCCGCTGCTCGTCATTGCTCTCCGGCCCGTACAGCAGGTCGTCAACCGTGGTGTCAAGATGTCGCGCGGCAACCACTAGATGGGCTGGTGCCATCCTCGTCCGGGCGAGTTCGACGTTGGAGATGTGGCCCTGCGAGACGCCGATACGTCTGGAGAGATCCCACTGTGTGAGTCCCGCCCGCAGACGCCACGACCGCAGTCGCTCCCCGAACGTCGCGTCAGGCTCCAGGCCGCGTGCCAGATGGCGCTCTCGCAACAGGTAGGCTTTCTGGCGTAACCGGGCACGCGCATCCATGCTGCGGCTCAACATACTCAGCGTCTTCGGTGGGTCGATCGACAGCCCCCGTGCCAGCAGCGCGGCGTTGCACTCGGATCGTGCGTGGGTCTCGTTGAGCTTCTTCATGCTGTTAGTCCTCTTCCCTGTATCGAGGCTTAATCGATGACCTTTCGGCCACTCTTGAACTCAAGGAACCGCCGTAGGATCAGGCTCGCCGTCAGAGCACGAATGTGGATCTCGTCTCCGGGCTCTCCGGTTTCGCGCTTCTGCAGGTAATCGATATGCATGTTGAGCCACGCTTCGAATTGCCTGATGACTTCGGTATCTGATGTGTCTTTCATCGTCGTTACTCTCTTCCTTCAATGAGCCGCACGACCGCCGCCATCCAGCCCGTCTGCTCCAGGACGACGCAGGTGAGCGCGCCCAGGAGCAGCAGCGCCGCCAGCGCCGCGCCGGTCGTGATCGGGTCGGTCATGGGGTGGCCTCGAACGTCGACCCAGGTGCAACTGGAGCAATCCCGGCCAGCGGTCCATCGTCGTTACCGAGCAGGACGTGGCGGTACGAACGTCCTTGGAACGACACGCTGTGTGTGTTCGACCCCCAGAAGCCTGTCGCCGGGAACAGGTCCACCAATGCCCGCGACAGGTAGGTGACCTCTCCGTCAGGAGCAACCAGGGTGATCGCCGGGATGTCCTGGTCGTCAGTCGCCGTCCTTGGTATTGCGGTGAGCGGGATGGTAGCCGCAGCAACGAAGCCGCCCCAGTACTGCAAGAGATCAGGCACTAATCGCTTCTGGTCGGCCGCGTGCGAGTCGTAGTACCGCTGGTAGTCTTGGTCGTAGCTGTAGAACCGCGGCCGGCCAGCCGATATAGCTGGTATCAGCCGCTTGTTCCTGAAGAGCGGATGTGAGCCCTGCAGCGGCACGATCACGAAGCCATCGGTCACGATAACGCTCTCGTCGTCGCCCTGAACGATCAGGTAGCGCAGGCCCATCCTGCGCAGGTGCACGTAGAGCCGGTGGTCGGTGCTGATCTCGCGAATCGTGTTGTTGCTCATAGTCCTCGCGCCAATCGTTCGTGACCGACAACAAAGTCAGCCGGGTCATAGCCCACCAAGCCAGAGACGATCTCCGCCTCCTGTGCCCGCAGCACGGGGTCGTCCAGGGCGTCGTACGCATACGGCAGGCACAGGCAGTTGTCGCGGCCGCAGACGGTGCAGATGGGTGGGTAGTCGGGTTCGGGTCCGGTCGGGCCGCAGGTCAGGCCAAAGCCGCCGTAGTAGCCGCTGATGGCGGTATCGGGAGCACCATCTCTGTATTCGTCCGGGTTGAGCTCCTGGTCCAGGATGTAGGAACAGGCCAGCGCATTCACGAGCCGTTCCTTGTCGCCGGATTCGGAATCCCGGAAATACTTCCAGAGGGTGTCCCGTACGAGTTCTGCGGCTTGGCGTAGCCGCATGATTTCATCGTGCTGAGCGAGGGCGGTGGCGAAGAGACGATCGCTCGATCCCAGCGTGGTCGTCAGGTCAGCGTGCTGCTCCGGGAGCAGCGCCAGCAGGCCAATCACATGCTGATCTCCGTTGGACCCGAGAGTGAGCTCGTATCGCCGTCCTTCGAACCTGGGGTTCTGCTCTGAGTAGAGCCGCGTTGCGAAGTTATAGTTTGGGCGGATCTCCTTGAGCGCATCCAGCTCAGTTTTGGTAAATGGCTTGGGTTGCATTCTCACGCCGTGCCTCCATCTCCCGGCAGTTGCGGGTCTTCGATGTGTTCGCGTAGCAGGACCTCACAGGCGGCAACCGTCGACCATGCCCGGTCATCGACCGTCATGCCGGTGCGCTCATCGTGGAGCAGCCCCGCGCAGTAGCCCATGATGTGGTGCAGCGCGTCGATGTGGAGTGTGAGCGCGTTGATGTCATCTTCAAACAGGTTCGGTGCCCCCCTAGCGCGCGCTGAGATTCGCATCCGTTGCACGCTGTTGAGGATCCGTTCGTCGCGTATGCCGTCCCAACTCACGCCGCCACCTTCTCTTCCGTCAGCCGTGCCCGGCGTCGCGCCCGGAGTCGCGCCATGCCACGCTCGTAGTCATCCCGTGTCACCGCGGCCTCCCACGACGCCTCGCCGCAGCTCGGGTTGGTGCACTGGTTCCAAATGCGCCGGATGCGGTACTTGTCGTTGCGCGAGTAGCCTGTCATGTGGGCGCCGCAGGCCGGGCAGACGTTGCGGCGGCTCATGACGTGGCCTCCCCGCGCAGCGTCGTCAGCGCCATCCGGATGCCGTCCGCGTAGGCCGTGGCACGGTGGTACATTTCTTTGTAGTCCCTGCGATCTCCGGCGTTCTTTGCCGCCTTGGACTGCGCCAGTAACCGATCGGCGGCATCGTTGGCGTTCGCCAGCAGGGTCTCCAGCCGATGAATGGCCTCGGGGACGGTGTTGGGTGGTGTCAGGTGTTGGTTCGTTGGTATCATTCGGTATCTCCAATTACGCCATCTGCCGCTTGGGCCCTGGTCAGAGGGTTCAAGCTGGCGTGTCTGCGTAGCGCTCGGCGCGGTACTCGGACAGGTGCACCAGTGGCGCCCCCATCTCGAGCGCGGCGATGTCGCGCTTCATCTCGCGGTCCTGGCGGATGACGTTGTCGTTCACCTCGGCGTTGTCCATGACGTTTTTGGCCATGATGATCCCGCGTCGCAAGCGCTGCGATTTGATGCTGGCCCGCCGGACCAGTGTCATCAGCTCCGCTTCGCTTGTGGTGATCACGCCGTCCGCGTTCGCCAGATCGCGCAGCCCTGCCTCAACGTCCATCAACAGCTCTTCCAGCCGGTCGGCCATCGTCGGGTTGCGTGGCATCTCGTTCACCCCCTTCCGTGGTGTGAGTAGTCGCAGCGGCACAGTTGCCGCTACAGTGGATTGGGCGGGGCGGCCCGGTGTACGGGTTGGACCGCCCCTAAACGGATGACGGACATCGTCACCCATCAGCCGGAGACCATGCCGGGAGAACGACCAAGCGCTACGCGGTCGCCAGCTGATGAGTGACGCTGACGGTGATGGGATCGTCAGCGTCACCGAAGAGAGGGAGGAATTGGTGATGTCGGGGGTCGCATCACCACCGAGGGCATGACCAGCGGTCACGCGCTCGGTGGTGACGGCAACGATGGTGGCGTTGCCGTCGACCGGGGTGAGTCGCGAGGGGGTACGGAAAAGAGTGATGGTCATGGTTACGCGGCCCGATCCTGGTTGCGTCGCAGCCAGTCAGCAACGTGCTCGGGCAACAGGTGATGTGCACCGCCCGGATTGGCCTGGAACGAGTAGAGCTTTTGTGGGTGGCCGTCGGGCAGTGCCAGAAAGTTGTAAACGGTCTGCTCGTTCATGCTGAGGTCGGCCGCGAGTTGTTTGACGGTCCACGATGGCCGGCGCTGGTAGAAGTCGATGATCTTATGCTCGGTTGCCTGCTCACGCTCCAGCTTCAAGACGCGGGCTTCCAGTGAATCGATCTTCTCGATCAGTGCATCAAAGCCGTTGTGCAGGTTGGCGCGCAGGTCGGCGGGCACTATGTACATCTGTGCATCGACATTTTCAACCGCGTACGTATGCTGGTTGTGGGTGGTGTTACGCTGCATTCTTGACCTCGCGTTCTTGTTGCAACTGCTCCGCGACCTCAGGGGCAATGAGATACCCCAGCGCGGTACGTGTCGCCGGGATGCGACTCTCTTTGATGAGACGGTGGATGTATTGCGTGCTGACGCCCACAAGTTCAGCCACCTGCCGAACGGTTAGTAGCTCTTCGAGCGCGTGGGTCTTGGCTGTCACTGATGGTGTCCTGTCTGTATGTGCGTCTCACTATCGCATATGCGTATCATATTTGATTCCCGCTTGGTTGTCAACCCTCAACCGTGCAGAATGATTGGAGAGATGCATTTGCACATATCACTAGTAGGGAAGCGCACAGTGACACTTGGCGAGTTCCTGAGACAGCAGCGAGGTCGCAAGGGGCTTTTGCAGCGAGAGGTCGCAGGCAAGGCGAACATCGATCAGAGTCGATTGAGTCGACTGGAGCGCGATCTAGGGGACAAATTCCCTACACCTGAGGAATTGGCTGGGCTAGCGGAGGCGTTGGACTGCCAACCCCGCGAATTGATGGCGGCAGCGGGCTACCCCGTTGACGATGATCGGCCCGAATCTGATGCAGACGACGACCAGCGCATCTATACGATGCTGGAGCGCAACACGTCGCTGACCTCTTACCAGAAACAGATCATCCGCCTGACATGGGAAGAGGCCCAGCGCCGCCGCCGGGAGATTGAAGGGGGATAGGCCGAAAAGTCCTATTTGCTCGTAGTACCGTAATAGGTGGTGCCAGAGGGCATATAAGCGTCTATCCGGTTTTTTGCGCAGATGCTACGCTGTCATCACTGACCACATAGAAAATACTCGCGAAGCAGGGGGCTCATAGTGGACTTGAGCGACGATGCTGAGCGGGCCATAGCGCAGTTGATCGAACGCAGGGAATTACATGCCAACCTCGCGCTCTGCCTTCCTGTCCCGATCCGCCATGTTGCCCGCGACGAAGGCTGGGATCTCTATTACCGGGATGACATGACGACGCTCTATGGATTTGCGATCGTCAACGGCCCGGTCAAAGTCATGACGATCAACGGCGAGATCGGCAGGCCCTGGCAGCGGCACGCCATCGCTCACGAGATGGGCCACCTGTTGAACGGCGACCCCGGCTCGATTCACCTGTGCCACCAATGGCCGTGGCTGGCGGAAAAGACCGAGCGCCGGGCGTCGATCGCGGCCGGCAAGCTGTTGATTCCTGACGCCGCTATCCATGAGATGAGCACCATGGCCGAGATTGCGGCCTATTGCGATGTGCCGATGGCCCTGGTCGAGTTGCGCATAACCGCACACCAGGATGTTGCCCCCCGGCGAGTGACGTTCGTTCCGAATTGGAAGGTGGCGTGATATTGGCATCCGCTGTCCAATGTGGGCATCCAGAGGAACTGTTCGTTCCAGATGAGGCAGGTGAGAGTGTGCGCTTTTTTGGACGCAAACCCCGCGTCGCGGGATACATCGCAGCACATGACCTTGAGGACTGGTGGCTGAAGGAACTCACCGACGATGAGCGGCAGTATCTGGTGGACAAATATCAGCCACTCATGGTTAGCGTTGGAGGGCCAGTACATTCCGGACCAAGGCTCGTCGAGGGGAATCTACCACAAGCGACAAACACGTTGCAGTTCCTTGGCGGGCTGGCTGGCTGGCCGGATGCGGCCCACCGAGAACTTGCCAAGAAGATCCTGAAACAAGCGGCTCGTTACTATCAATCTGCATCGGTCATCCAGCAGCACTTCTTCTGGCTCAGCATGATCAAAACGTACTACCCTGATCGTCACCAGAACCCTGACTCTCTTCACATCGCTGTCCGAGCTTGCGAGGAGCAGATAGCCCTGTCCAGTCGGGTAGCGAAGGCTATGCGGGACGAGGAGAAGGATAGGGTGAAACGACTCAAGGAGTTCGGGACGAAGGCTGAGGTGACAGGGGAGCTCCCTCGTCATACTGGCTATGAACAGTTGGCCATTATTCGAGAGAAGGAGAAGGACCATCCCGAAGCCATTCGCCTCTGCGGTGAAGCGATGGCGCAGGGCTGGAACGGTGATTGGGAAAAAAGAATTCAGAGATGTAAAGCGAAGCTAAGCAAAGTGAAGTAAGGCTGCATCATGGCCAAGCTCAAAGGCAACGTCTACCAGATCGGCCCGTCCTGGCGCGTCAAGTACCCGCTGGGGAAAGACCCAACCACCGGCAAGTACCGCACGATTCAGGAGACCTACCCCACCGAGGGCGCCGCCAACGAACGGCTCGCCCGTCTCCGGGTGGAAGAGCTTGACGGCAAGCTGGTCACGCCGTCAAAGATGACCGTGGCACAGTTCAGCCGGCAGTGGTTGGCCGCCAAGCGTGGTCAGAACATCAAGCCGTCGGCCGTCCGCACCTATCGTAACGCGCTGCAATCCTTCATCCGGCACAGCGGCGCTGTCCCGATCGCCAAGATAGACGCCTCGCGCATCTTGGCCTGGCGCGGCACGTTGCTCACCGAGCCCTACCAGCCCGACCCGCCGCGCTACTACAGCATCAGCACCGTCCACCTGCACCAGACGATCGTCGCCATGATGTTCAGCGACGCCGTGCGCTGGAAGATCCTCGCGGCAAACCCCTGCGAGCACGTTGCACTACCCGAGGTCGAAGAGCGCACGTACACCGTCTGGAACCGTAGCCAAATCGAGACGTTCCTGTCCTTCTGTGAGACCCGGCCAGACGGTGCGTTCTGGCGCACGATGCTGACGACTGGCCTGCGCATCGGAGAGATGGTCGCCCTGCGCTGGGATGACCTGTTCGGCAACAAGCTCTCGGTGCGGGAGACGGCATCCAGTGACGAGGACGGCCGGCTGCTGGTAGGCTCGCCGAAGTCGAAGCACAGCAGGCGGACCATCACCCTGTCCGGGCAAACGGTCGCCGCCCTCAACGCGCACCGCGCCGTACAGCGCGCCTACCGCGAGAAGGTGGGGCCGTGGTGGAACGAGGACAACTGGATGTTCCCGTCCCGGCGCGGCACGATGCAGCGCACCGCCCGTGTGCGCGAGCGGTTCCCCGCGATCTGCGCAGCCGCTGGCTTGCCGGTCATCCGGCCCCATGATCTGCGCCACTCGAACGCAAACGACCTGATGCGCGCCAAAGTACCACCCCGCGTCGTCCAACAACGGCTCGGGCACTACGACGTCGCCTTCACCTTGCGCCGCTACAGCCACCCGGACGAGGACATGGATGTCGAGGCTGCCGAAACGTTCGAGCGCACCAGCGAGCCGCGCGCGAACGACGATTCGTTGCGCTCTGGTTGAGTTTCGATGTTTAGGTGAGCGAGATTCCCCGATTTATTAGCCAATCTGAGAACAACAGGCGAATAGTCACAGTAACCTGCCGGATCGGTCAGAATGAATACTAGGACCCGCTAGCACCAACGCGACGAACGCCTGGGGATCGGGATGGTGTCCCGATGCATCTGCTCATCGGCAGGCGCCTTATCTGCGTACGCTCCCTCTAATGAAATGTGACAACTTGATCCGAGGGAGGGAAGTGGCCCTGATCTCCGTAGGGGCGCAATTCATTGCGCCCTCTTCAACGCCACGGGCAGGCAGACAGGGCGCAATGAATTGCGCCCCTACGCAAGGCAAATAGCGGATCAAGTTGTCACATTTCATCATCACGTCCCTCCGCATCATTGGGATCATTGTGGATTGGGGATGACGTTGGACACTTCCATGAACCGGCCCGGGAATTGAGAGGTAAACAAGTCGTGAAGGTACCGCCGGCGCGGGGTTCGAGGTGAGGGTCAGTCCGCCTGAGCGGGAGCCTTCTTAGCCCCAGCCAGGTAGTAGTGCGAGAACCGCAGCGCGATGCCGGCGATGACCAGAGACAGCAGCGCACCAGAGGCGGCAACGGTGATTTGCGCGCCGAACTGATCGGCCAACGCGCCGATCGGTATCAGCGCTAGCGGCATCAACGACCAGGTCATCCCGTAGATACTCATTACACGGCCGTAGAGCGCCCGATCGGTCTGTAACACCACCAGCATGCGGTTAAACGTGAGATAGCCGCTACTCATAAATCCAACGATGCTCAGCAAGCCCAGAGACACTGCATAGTTCGTGGACAGCGCGAATGCCGCCAGCGTGATGCCGAACGCGATGCCCGAGGCGATCTGCAGCTTGTTCTTGTGTGGAGTCGTGGCAAAGTACGCCACCGCCATCGAGCCGGCGATCGCCCCTAATCCGACAGCCGTGTACATGAAGCCAAGCGCTCGCTCGCTCATATGCAGGACCTCAGACTGAAACACCGGCAGCAGCTGCTGAAACGGCATACCGAGCAGGATCGGGATATACGCTAGCAGGAGTAAGGCCATGAGCGACGGCCGTGCCCAGATATAACGGAAGCCGATCATCATCTCCACCAGCGGTCCGGAGCGCTCTCCGTCGCCTCGTAGCCCGACGGGCAGCCCCATCAGAGTCAGCACCCCAATCCCGTACGCGGCCGCCACGGCATAGAACGCGAGCGTCGGGTGCCAGGCCAGCAAGATACCCGCAAGGGCCGGGGCAAACACCCGATTGATGTTGCGCGCCGTGGATTCCAGCGCAAGGGCGTTCGGCACGTGCCGATCCTCCACGAGATGAGGAACGAGCGCAGTTCGCACCGGCATCGAAAACGGATTCGCGATACCCTGGCAAAACCCGAGAAGAGCCAGATGCCAGACCTGAATCACGCCGGCGTGTACCAGAATCGCGTTGGTCAACGCCAGGCAGAAGACAACCAGCTCGGACGTCACCAGCAACCGGCGTTTGTCGAAGCGATCCGCCGCCACCCCACCGAACGGCGACAGGAGCAGTTGAGGGAGCCCTCGCGCGGCGGCTACCAGACCGAGTGCAAACGCCGAACCGGTGAGATCGAATGCCAGCCAGGAACGGGCAACGAGATCGATCTGCAAGGCCATCAATGAGAAAAGCATCCCGAACCAGAGCCTGCGATAGTCCCGCAGCCCTAACGACCCAAATGCCTGGACCATCCCATGCTTGAACCCAGAGCCTGCCTGTGCGCCGGGTGTCATGCGCTACTCCTCGTTGCCTGGTCCTCTAACGCGGACGATAGCGTATTGTAATTCGGACGGAACACCAGTGCACATTGTCCGGGGACGGAGGAAAGTGACCTGCGTGCAGGCTTGGCCATGAGTTGACTGATGGCAAAATGACCGGTATAGTCTCGACTGCTACCTGGACGGCTCGCTACCAACAGCGACGTTCACATCAATGGAGTTACGCTTGCTACACCGGGATGACATCTCACGCACCAGGTCCGCGTCACACGAGGTCCCATCCTGCCCGTCGGTCATCCTCCTCTTTGCGCTCTGGCCGCGCATCTGCGCCTGTACAGGTTCCTGACCGCTCCGCAGCGATCAGGATCGCCTCCACCTCTGGCATAAGGTTGAAAACAGATCTTTGTATAGCGGAGCAAGGGTACGGGCGCACTGTATTACGCCTCGCCTGTGCGCTCGGGACGTTGGAGTGGGCGCAATGGATGACGCCCGTACGACCCTGTCGTGCTCCTTGCGCATACTGACGATCGGATCAGCAATGCGGGAGACCGTCTTCCGGACGACGTGACGTAGCACCTCCCTGTAAACCGAACGAGTACCCGGTGATACGTACCGTCACAGCCGGGCGCGATATAAACGTGAATGGACCTGCTCAATGACCGTTCCTGACGCTACAGAAGAAGGCCAATCTGGTGCCGTGCCGGCTGCGCCACTCTCCACCCTCACAGACCTGATCGACGCAGTACGCGCGGACGTCAATCCGCGAGGTCGCCCGGCGGCAATCGTGTTCAACAGCCACATCACCGGGCTGGCCGTCACCCGGTCTCTGGGCCGGCGCGGTGTGCCGGTGATCGCGCTCGACCCCGATCCAAAGGGTTATGGATTTGCCTCCAGGTACGCGACCGTGACGGCGCTCTGCCCGTATGTGCTCACCGACGAGGACGGATTCATTGCGTTCCTGCTTGAGCTTGGTAAGGCGCTAGAGCAACCTGCCGTTCTCTACCCGACGAATGACGAGTGGGTTCTGGCGGTGAATCGCCACCGTGACGTGTTGGACAAGTATTTCCTCATCCCCTTCTCCGGACCTGAGATTGTCGAGCCGGTGCTCGACAAGGCGCAGCTCTACCGCACTGCGACCGAGCTGGAGATCCCGATTCCACGGACCTGGTACCTGGAGGATGAGGATCTCGCCCAGGTCGAGGCAGCGCTGCACTACCCCTGCATCCTGAAACCGACCGAGCAGCGCTCATTTTATGATCAGTTCGGAGACAAGGCCTGGCGAGTTGAGTCGCCGCAGGAGTTCCGCACGGTTCTGGCGCGAGCCGAGGGACACCCGATGGTTGCCCAGGAGATCGTCGGTCAGGGCTTGACCGACTTCTACTCGGTCTGCTCCTACATTGGTAGTGACGGCGAGCCGCATGGGGTGTTCGTCGGCCGCAAGCTCGAACAGTACCCGCCGGATTTCGGTACCGGCTGTCTCGTGTCAGCTGAGAACGTGCCGGAGATCGCCGCCCGTGGTGTGCAGGTGCTCAAAGCGTTCGGTTATCGCGGCGTCTCCGAGGTCGAGTTCATCTACGACGCTCGCGACGGCGAGCACAAGCTGCTGGACGTCAATACCCGGGTCTGGAAATGGATCGGCCTGCCGATCGCGGCCGGCGTGGACCTGCCCTGGCTGGCATATGCCGACGCGACTGGCATCCCCGAGGTCGCCGGCCCAGCGCGCGACGGAATCGTCTGGACATACGCCAGCGACTATCTCGCGCTGCGCCTGGAAGGCAGGGGGCAAGAGACGGCTTCCTACCTGTCGGAGCAAGCCTGGGCCGACATCCTTTCGGGGGCGTCCGAGCATGTCGTCGACGCAGTCATCGACCCCGACGACCCGGCGCCTGCGGCACGCATGATCCAGAACCTATTCAATCCGAGCCGTTACTTCTGCGCCTGTTAGGTACCACTGCGGCACAGAACGGGCATTCAGGGTGGAGCCCGCCGGCTGCGCTCACGATGACCGATCGACGGTCGAGGTGCCAGTCGAATCGTTACGACACATGCTGTTACATAGAAATGGACCGATAGATGGCTTCCGCACGAACTCCCCGCGTTGGATTCTGGCTTCCGATCTTTGGTGGCTGGCTGCGCAACGTCGAAGACGAAGGTATGCAACCGACCTTCGAGTACTGCCTGGAAACTGCCAGGCTCGCCGAAGAGCTGGGCTTCTCAACGACACTGATCGCCGAGCTGAACCTCAACGACATCAAGGGGCCGGCCGAGCCGGTGCTCGAAGCGTGGACCACCGCCGCCGCACTGGCCTCGACAACCGAACGGTTGGAGATCATGGCCGCGATTCGACCCGGCTTTCGCAATCCAGCCATCGTCGCCAAGATGGCCGCCAACATCGACCGCATCTCGAATGGCCGGTTCACCCTGAACGTCGTGTCGGCCTGGTGGGCAGAAGAAGCTCGCCAGTACGGCATGGATTTTGTCGAGCACGATGAGCGCTACGCCCGCACCGACGAGTTCCTGTCCATCCTCAAGGGTCTGTGGACCCAGGAGCAGACCACCGTGGACGGCAAGTATGGCCGAGTTGAGAATGCGCGATTGGCCCCGAAACCGGTCCAGCAGCCATGGCCGCGTTTGTACGCGGGTGGAGAATCACCGGCCGCCAAAGAAATGATCTCGCGTGAGTGTGACGCCTATCTGATGCACGGCGACGATCTTGAAACCGTCGCCGGCAAGATCGCCGACATGCGCGAGCGTGCCGAGGCACTGGGGAAGACGATGACCTACGGCATGGCCGCCTACGTCATCGTCCGCGATACCGAGGAGGAGGCGCAGGCGGAAGTTGCTCGCATTACCGATGTGAAAGATACGGCCGGCTACGCCGGGTTCAAGGACTTCACCACCATGTCGCAGCTGGAGCGCGAGCTGAGCTTGCGCGACTACTCGGTCTCGAATCGCGGCCTGCGACCCAACTTCATCGGCACTCCAGACCAGGTTGCGGCACGGATGCAAGCGTTCGCCGACGCCGGCGTTGATCTCTTCCTTATCCAGTGCAGCCCGATGCTGGAAGAGATCGAGCGCGTCGGCCGGCAGGTCCTCCCGCTGCTCGGCATTGGACCAGCAAGTGCAGCGTTCGCAACGGGGCATGCACAAGCCGGTTCCGAGGCTGCGGAGTGAGTCTCACTGAGTCCAATCTGGCAGCCGCGCTCAGCACGGTTCTTGAACACCGGCGCTCGGCGCGGCGCCTGCGGCCCGGCACGTTTCCAGCGAGCCTCGTAGAGGAGCTGGAGGCTGCGGCGAGGCTGGTGCCGTCATCCTTCGATGCCCAGCCCTGGGGGTCCTGGTGCTGCAGGAGCGCAATGCTGACTTCTGGGAAGTGGTGACCGCAACGATCGCGCAACGTCTGGACGGCGACCGCAAGGAGCGGTACCTGGCGCGTGCCGCGGGTATGCGTGACGGTGGGATGACCCTCCTTATCTTCGAGGACCTCGCGTTGTCGGCCCCGCGCGAGGGGATCACCCCGGAGGACGCCCGCGATCACGCGTCGCAAGCGCTCGGCATCCTGCAGTTCACGCTCTGGCTGACGCTTACCGCTCACGGGTTGGCGACCTCCCCACAGCACTGGCACGAGTTTCTAGAGGATGCTGCGCTGTCGTTCGCCGGCCTGCCCACAGAAGGCTTCCGGCTGGTTGCCTTCATGCCGGTCGGCCAGCGCGCAGAGCCCCCAGGGCCGCGCGCCGAGCTGGCGAACCGGGTATCTCGCGAGGTGGTGGACACGGAGAGGCGTTCCTGGACGCTACGGGAATAGCGGCACATCAAGGTGCAACGCATCCCGAGCACTGAGGGATCCGTTATGTACAGGCGGAATGCTGGACGTGTCCAGATTCAACGCCCAATCATTGACTGCTGCCTTTTCTGCGTACGGGCGTGATGTATTGCGCCCTCTTCAACACCACGGGCGGCCAGGCAGGGCGCAATACATGACGCCCGTACGCATTCCTAATGAGCGCATCAATCTGGACAATCTCATCATCGCGCCGGTCGGGCTGCAGACCAAGCCTGCCCTCTTCCGCGCCGTAATCTCAGCAAGTTACAAGACGGCGACGGCGCGGTCAGAGGAGGAGGCGGGCGAGCACGTTTCGGGAGTCGCTCATCAGCTCCTCGACGATCTCCGCTGCGCCGCGCTCTTCCCGCAGCAGGCGCAGGCCCTGGCCTGCGTACACAGGGTAGTAGTCGGCGTCGTCCCGGGCCTGCGCCGCCTCGTAGATATCGGCAGCAGCCAGCGTCTGCAGAGGCCAGGCAAGCGGCTCCGGGCCAAAACGCTCGAACGCGTCAACAAAGTGATTGCGTATAACCCGAGCCGGCCGGCCGCTGATGACGCGGGTGAGAGACGTGTCGGTCTCGTTCGCAGCCAGCAATCGTTCCCGGTATCCCTTTGGCGCGCCACTCTCACGCGCGGACAGAAAGCGGGTCCCGAGCTGTACGCCCTGGGCACCCAGTGCCAGCGCCGCGACAAGGCCGCGACCGTCCATGATCCCGCCGGCCGCCACCACCGGAACCGGCACGGCGTCCGCGACCTGAGGAACGAGCGCAAAGGTGCCGATCAGGTCAATGTCGTCTCCGGCGCCCGCTTGAAACGTTGAACGATGACCGCCCGCCTCGGCACCCTGAGCGACGACAATGTCAGCACCTCCGGCGAGCACCGTCTCAGCTTCCTGCACCGTCGTCACCGTCGCGGCGACCTTGGCGCCAGCCTGGTGAATGCGCTCGACGAACCGGCTGGGGTCACCCATCGCAAAACTCACGACCGGCACACCAGCTTCAAGAGCGAGATCTATCTTCTCTGCCAATTCGGACTGGGGGGAGACAAGGTCAGTCCGACCGGCAGGCAGGTCGATCTCCCGGCGGAACTGATCTAGAAACGGTTGGACGGTCTCCATGTTGTGGTTACCAGCGTCAAGTGAGGCGAGCAGAAAGTTGATACCGAACGGCCCCTCGGTCCGCTCCTGGATCGCATCGATCGCCTGCGCAACCAGCTCGATTGACATGCGCCCAGCACCGAGCATACCGAGCCCTCCAGCGTTGGACACACTGGCGACGAGCTCGGGTGTTGTGAATCCTGCCATCGGAGCCTGGATGATCGGGTAGCGTATCTGCAGGAGGTCGCACAACGAGGTGTGAAGCGTCATCGATGATGCTGATGCCAATCCTGCGCCGCCTCTCGCTCACGATGAGCCACAACCCGGTACTCCGGCTCATCGACCGTCCCGATTTCCCGACAGTAGTGCAAGAGTCGTCCAAAGAAGGTGTCCTACGACTGCGATATTTCTGAAAGAACGTACAGCTAGATTGACCGAGGCTGCGCGGTCTGTGCCACTCCGCCTTGATCGTGCTACCGATTCGAGTGTTGCGGTATCCTGTGTAGAGGTATCGGTGCCTCCCGCCATGAAGTTGGCGGCCAGGCGGGTACGCCTGCGTTGTCGCACAGAGGGGTTTCCTAGACCACGAAGCCCTTGATACCTCCCGGCTCCGGACTGAAAACGGGAAACCGCGTCCATCTTTCTGTGAGAGATCCGCGAGGAACCGCCCGTTGCCCAAGCTAGATCGCGGGCAAGCGCAGACACCCGTGCCGGCAGCCGATGAATACGGACGTGGTGGAAGGATATGGAAACATTCAGTCGCAGATATTGCTAAGGCGCCTCTATCGGAGCATCCTACCGCTGGCTGGCAGCGCGACACTGGTCAGTGGCTTGCTCTTTCTGGGCTTTCTCACGTTGAGGATACCCTTCCAGAGTCAGTACCCGGTCAACTGGGACGCGGTACAGCTGGCGCTCGGTACCCAGTCTTTCAACCTGCATCACCACCAGCCTCACCCGCCCGGGTACATCGGCTTTATCGGCCTTGGCTGGCTCATGAACCACATCACGGGCGATCCGAACGCGAGTCTGACCATTCTGAGCATGGTCGCCGGCAGCCTGGCGCCCGCACTCTTGTACCTGTTCGCCACACGTTTTATGTCACGTCCCTACGCTCTCGTGACGGCGGTGCTCTTTGGGCTCTCCCCGCTCGTCTGGTATTACAGCGAGGTGGCGCTGACCTACGCGGGTGAAGTGGCGGCTGGAGTCGCGTTTCTGGCAATGGCCCATCGCGGCCTGAAGCGGGCCTCGGTGCGCGACTTGCTGGTGGCGACGATCTTGCTCACCGCTCTCGGATCGCTACGCCAGAGCGCCATGCTCTTCCTGATTCCCAGCTGGCTGTATGTGGTCTGGCAGTTTCCTTGGAAAGCCCGCATCCAGTCGGCGGTGCTGCTCGGCCTGACGTCGTTGCTCTGGGTCGTGCCGCTGCTCTGGCTGTCTGGCGGGCCAACCACTTACATGCGTGAATCGCGGGCCCTGGCGAACCTCATCGGGGCGTCGGCGTTGTCATTCAATGTCTACGGCTTGCGCATGAACTCCACCTTCGTGGTGGTTGGCATCGTGGTTGGTGTGAATGTCGGTCTGCTCATTATGGCGGCCGCCTATCTGGCCGGGGTGCGGCCGCTACGGGTGCTGGATCGCAAAGACAAGTGGTTCTTCTCGCTCTGGGTTCTGCCGGCGATGGTGACCTTCATTCTGGGCCACACCGGCCAGCTTGGGTACATCCTATTGCTCCTGCCGGCGCTGTTCCTGATGGTCGGAGTCTCTCTGGAGGGGCTCAGTCGTCTGAGCCGGCCGGCCGGGATCAGCTTGCAACGCTCGCTACTGGCTGCCAGCGTCACACTCTTTGCCATCGCGAGCACGGCTGGATTCCTGAGGCTTCCTCATGAAACCTACTCACACTACCAGTCGGAAAACAGCACGTCGGAATCAGACGCGGTCCGGCACCTGCGACAGTATGACATCGAAACGAGCGACACGCACTGGCGGAGCCTGGCCGAGGTCGTGCGCCACTACGACCCCGAAACGACGGTCCTGCTGACCACGATCGGGGGACCCCGTGTCAGCGGTAGCTTCCGGCACGCGTCCTACCTCTTACCGGAATACCGTGTCTACGGTCTGGGCAACGACACCGATGGCTCGTTCGGCTATCTCTTTACTGCACAGCATGGACGTTCAGATTACAGCGTCGAAGGGCTGGCATCCGCCGCACCATGGCTCCCGTTCAATCCGGACACACTGCGGGTGGTCATTCCGGACCCTGAGATCCTGTCGCGGATAGACCCCCGCATTGCCCTGCAGCATGTCACGCTCGACAGCGGCGCAGACATCGTGATCGCCTTCGTGCCGGCTCGAACGGCGCTCAGCTTTGACGAGAGCGACGATGATGATGCGCGAGATGTGAGTGGCGTGAGCGAGAACTAGTCGCCGTCAACGATCTCGGCCCCGCGTTGGCGTGCCCGGAAGCGGTCTACCTTGGCGCGGTTCCCGCAGGTCTGCATGTTGCACCAACGACGGCTGCGGTTACGACTCTCGTCCAAGAAGAGCCACTGGCAGTCATGTGCGGCGCACTCGCGTACCCGGGTAAGCTCGTCAGACGTCAGGAGGTCCGCCGCCGAGCGCACCACAGGCCAGAGGGGACGATCCAGACCGGGATCGTCCGACCAGTCCAGGTCGAACTGATCCGCCGCGGGGATGATCTGGGCGTTGCTCATGGCAATGCTCAGCTCGGCGTTCAGGCTCTTGATGTCCTCGCTGGCAGGGTCCACCTCTGCGGCAATGGCGGAAAAGATCCGGAAGAGCGTCTCTCGCAGCGCGGTCGCTCGCGATACCACCAGGGCCGCGTCGCTGGGACGGGCTGACGCCAACTCCCTGAGACGCCGCGCCTCGCTTTCGGTGAGCGTTTCAGTCTGCAGCGCGAACGCGAGCAGGTCGGCGTAGTCCGTGAGGAGCTCTACGGGAGACTCTTCGCCACGATTATCGAGTGTGTTCACGAACGCCAGGCTGTCAACGCCCGCGTCCAGATCAAACATTTTCGCTTCTTGCATGCTCGTTTTATCTCTCAGGAATCCGCTGAAGTAACTATCTATTGGATATTAGCAAGTTACAACCTGTTCTGTCAAGCAGCTGTACTCGTTCGCTACCTTCCTGACACCTGTCTCCTTTCTGCACTGTTCCGTGTAGACTGGTGTCGGGTGCTCATACTTCACCCACCGGGCTGAGCTGGCGTTGCTGGTTCAGCCCGGGTTTGTGCTCTGCGAACCCTTCCAGGAACTGTGCCGGCGTCTGGTAACCCAACGACTGGTGTGGTCGCACGGTGTTGTAGACCGTCTCCCAGGCACGCAGCTCCGGTTGCAGCTCAGCGACCGTCCAGCCCACCCCGGTCACCTCCCAGAACTCCTCGGTATGGGTGCGTTGCGCCCGTTCGACATGCCCGTTGAGCTTTGGGCTACGGGGTGGCAGGACGAAGAGCTGGATCCCACGCTGCTGACAGCTTTCCTCAAACTCGGCCATAAACTCGCTCCCACCATCGAGCTGAATGGCCCGCACCGTGAACGGCATACGCTCTAGCAAGCGACCCAGGAAGCGGCTGGCTGTCGTGGCCGTAGCACGGCTGAAGACCTCGACCACATCCCAGCGACAGACCATGTCGCGTGCGGTGAACTGCTTGAGGATCGTCCCAGGAATGGGACGTACATCCAGCGTGTCGACCTGGACGATATCGCCAGGCTGCTGGGGCGTGTATTCCTTCGGTTTGCGTCTGGCATGCTGGCGGCGTTTGCGAACCTTGACCGCCTGAACCACCGGCTCGATCAATTGTCGCGTGTGCTTGAGGTGTGCCAGAATGCGTCCGACCATCGAGACCGAACAGGCGATCCCTTCCCGCCAAAGCAACACCGCCAGCTTGTCCTTGCCCCAGCGTGGATACTGCGCGCGCAACGCCTTCACCCGTGCGATCAGGTCCAGCCTCCAGGTGCGTTGCCGGACCCGCCGGGGACGGCAGGAGCGATCCTCCAACCCGCGTGGTCCCTGACGCTCATAGCGCGGCTTCCAATAGTAAAACGTCTGCCGGCTGATCCCGAAGTAACGGCAGGTCAGGCTCACGTTGTGGTTATGCGTTTCCCAATACTGAAACCACTTGTGTCGTGTCCTGGCTGTTTTCGACAGCACCGGAACCTTCGCCAGGTACTCAGCTCCCGGAATGACGCTGCCATAGGTGCTCATACTGACGCCATGATAGCGCCCTCGGCTACGTTTGCTCATCCTTCGTCAGTGTCAGGGACCTATCCGGACGAACACAGCAGCCAGCCCGCGGAACAGAGGCAATATGCGCTTGTCCATCGGTACTGGGTGACCGGACCTGGGTCATTTCCCTCTTCGCCCGCACGCAGTTTGCACCGCTCTTCGTGAATCAGGCAGGAGTGATTCACTCCTACCCCAGAGGAACATAGCCGGAGAGGGGCTGTTTTCCTGACCCGGTTCCCGTACCCTTGTCACGATTGAACTATTGTTCTTCCACGACGGGGGTCGGGAGGCGGATGCTGCAGGAAATCGCGGAAACGCTGAACGTGCCGGTCGCTGCCGTCATCGTTCTGGGCATCGTCGTCGTTGTCCAGGTCACGCTGCAACTGTATAGCCTGATCGACCTCGTCCGCCGCGAGCACGTAACCTGGGGCAGGAAGTGGCTCTGGGCCCTGATCATTCTCTTCGTGAGCTCCGGCATCGGCGCGGTGCTCTACCTGGCCGTTGGCCGGCAGAGCCCGCCCGCAACTGACGCCGAAACTCCGCCGGCGGGTAATGAGACGGAGACGGCCGGTCGCGCCCAGGCAGCAGTCGACCTTCTCTACGGCCCTAGCGAGGGGTCAGAGCGCAGATGAGCGAGCAGCCAGCTATTGAGATCCGCGGACTCAGCAAAGTCTTTGGTGACAAGAAGGCACTCGACTCGATCGACCTGACGGTCCCGGCAGGCTCGGTCTTCGGGTTTCTCGGACCGAACGGCGCCGGCAAGAGCACGACCTTGAACATCCTTGCCGGGCTTGCGCATCCGACCTCGGGCTGGGCGCGTGTCCTCGGCCATGATGTCGTGAGCGCTGGGAACGAGGTCCGCGCGGTCATGGGGTATCTCCCGGATGTGCCCGGTTTTTATCCCTGGATGACCGGCGAGGAGTTCCTGCGTTTCGCCGGGCGGCTCTTCGGGATTGAGCCGGATCTGCTTGACGAGCGCATCGCCGCCCTGCTCGACATGGCGGGGCTGCTGAGAGAGACGACCCGTGTTGGAGGCTACTCGCGCGGTATGAAGCAGCGCCTCGGCATCGCTCAGGCGCTCATCAATGCACCCAAACTCCTGATGCTGGATGAGCCAACCAGCGCGCTCGACCCGGTCGGCCGTAAAGCCGTGCTGGACATGATCGCGGCGCTTGCCGGCCGGACGACCGTGTTCTTCTCTAGCCACATTCTCATCGACGTCGAGCGGGTGTGTGACACCGTCGCCATCCTCAACCAGGGTCGATTGTTGGTGCAAGCGCCGATTGGCGAGCTCAAAGCACGGGGTGGAGCGCACTCGGTCGTCGTCGAGATGGCGTCGCCCCGCGAGGCGGAGGTCCTGGCGGCCAGTCTGTCGGGGTTGCCCTGGCTCGGCAACTGCTCGCTGACTGAAGACACCCTGCACCTCACTGTTTCCATTCTGACCGAGGCGCAGCGGGAACTTCCGCAGATCATCGCCAAGCACGGCCTGGCACTCCAGAGGATGGAGAGCGGCGCGGCCAGCCTTGAGGATGTGTTCGTCGAGCTTGTTGGAGGTGCGCCACGATGAGCGGGTTCCTGGCATTCCTCAGCAAAGAGCTACTGGAGATCGTGCGCACCTGGCGAATCTGGGTCTTGCCGGGCATTCTGTTGGCCGTTGGGCTCAGTAGCCCGGTCCTGGCCGCGATCTCGCCGTGGCTGATCGAATCCGCCACTTCCGAGCAGCCAGGTATGGTGATCCAGATCCCGGATCCGGTCGCGGTCGATGCCTACATCCAGTGGGTGCAGCAGCTTCAGATTGTTCTACTGGCCTTGATCATCGTCACGGCCGGACTCGTATCGGGAGAGCGTCGGAGTGGCACCGCCGTTCTCGTACTCACCAAGCCGGTCTCGCGCGCCGCGTTCATCGCCGCAAAGTACGTCGCGCAGATGGTGCTCGTGATAGCCGCGGCGATTGTATCCGCCATTGCCTGCTGGGCCGTGACGCTGGCGGTTTTTGGGGAAGCTCCGCTGGGGGGCTTTACCGAGTCGGTGCTGATATTCCTGGCGCTGGCGGCGTTCATCGTCGCGATCATGCTGCTCTGTTCCACCGTCGTCAACACCCAGGCGGGAGCGGCCGGGCTGGGGCTACTGGCCTATCTCGTCGCCAGCATCCTCTCCGGCTGGGGCCCGGCCCGCGACTACAGCCCCGCCGGCCTCTTCAGCGCCGTCGGCGCCGTCCTGACCCGCGACAACGTCCCGGTCCTCGGTCCTGCCATCGCCACGATCGTCGCCACCGCCCTCATCCTCGCCCTGACAATCGCGATCTTCACCCGCCAGGAGCAAGCCACTCGCCTGGGTGCAGGGTAAGCGGAGATGCTCCGCAGAGAAGCCCTCACACCCTCCTACCGGCGTCAACTCAAGGAATCTCCTAACGGATAGGGATGAAATGAGGGTCATCCTGAGGCAACGAAGGATCTCTTGTTGGACCGTCGCATGGTGAGCTCAGAGATCCTTCGCTGCACCCAGGACGACTGGTTAGCCTCCGCACAGGATGACGAGAAGGGCTGCTGTTTGTCCTGATGCAGCTTGAATCGGTGCATATGGGAGGGCCCAAGTTCTCCCTCTTACACGGATACCGAGGTCACCTCTACGACGCCGCGGTGGCCTCGGCGCTCTTGCGCTCCTGCTTCTCGCGCTTCTCCATGATGTTGGTGGAGTGGCCGGGGTCGAGCCGGGCGTCGGGGTTGATGTGGGTGAAGGCGTGGTTGACGGCGGTGACGGCCTCGGCGACGCCGGTGGCGATGAGCTTGAACTTGGCCGGGTAGCTGACAATGTCGCCGGCCCCGAAGATGCCAGGTATGTTGGTCGCCATCGTGATCGGGTCGACCACGATCTGGTTGCGCTGGATCTCGAAACCCCACTGCTTGAGCGGGCCGAGATCGGCCAGGAACCCGATCGCGACGATCAGCTCGTCCACCGGGATGGTGTGCTCGGTACCCTCTTTCGTGTGGTGGAAGGTCACCTCACGCAGCCGGTCGTCGCCCTGGACCGCCTTCACGGCGTAGTCGGGGAAGTAGACGTCAGCCGGCCCGTTGATGAGCTGCTGGACGGTGTGCTCGTGCGCCCGGAATTTCGAGCGATGGATCAGCGTGACCGACTTCGCCAGCGGCCCCAGTGTCATGGCCCAGTCGACCGCGGAATCACCACCGCCGACGATCATCACGTCCTTATCGCGGAAATCCTCGATGTGCTTGGCGAAATAGTGGACACCTCTCCCGCCCTCGAAGCGCTCGATACCCTCGACATCCAGTTTTTTGGGCTCAAACGCGCCAATTCCGGCGCAGACGATGACCGTGCGGGTGCGGAGCGTGCCTTTGTTGGTCGTCAGCTCGAAGACGTCCTCGGCCTCGTTGCGCTCCAGGTTGAGCACTTCGGTCTTCAGCGAGACCTCCGCACCCATGGAAAGCGCCTGCTCGACCGCCTGTTCAACGTAGTCCTTGGCCAGCACTCTCGGGAAGCCGGCGATGTCGTAGATGAACTTTTCCGGGTAAATTGCCGTGAGGGTGCCACCGAGCTCTTCCAGCGAATCGACGATGATCGAGCGCATGCCGCGCATGCCGGCATAGAAAGCGGCGAATAGCCCGACCGGCCCTCCGCCGATGATCGTCACGTCATACGTTTCGTTGTGCTCAATAGCCACGGCGCGATTGCTCCCCTGCATTGTTGAACTGAAATCTCAATCTAGAACGATATTGGCAGTGACGCGAACACGCCGCATCACCGTGGTAATTGTACCGACGTGTACGCCTATCTACATTGGGAGAATGTCGTAGAAAATTAGTGAGCTGTTCGAGCAACCATTTCGCTCGCCTCGATGGCGATCAGCGCCGCCGCGACGTCACCGCGGTTGACGGCGATGCGCGCCTGCACCAGGGCCGTGTACTGCTCCTGGGTGATGGGCGCAGGGTCGGCGTACAGCGTGCCGAATCCGTCGGAGACACGGCTTGCTGCGGCCCACCACTGAGCTGCGTCGACACCATGAATAGTGTTTCCACCCCAGTTCCCCAGATAGGCGCGCCACTCTGTCTCCAGGTCTTCCCAGGTCTTGTCGAGCACCATCTCAGGCGGATCGAGGGTGTAGAGCTGCCGGTAGCTCTCCCAACCGTAGGTCTCGATCACAAAGAAGGCGAACGACGCCGCGCCGTCGTACTCGGCACGCTTGCGCACCCGGCCGTCAAAGCCATCCTCCCGCAACGCTGCAAGTGAGGGCATCGCCCCGACCTGGTGCGCCCAGGCAGCGGTTTGGAGTGGCGAGAGATACCCGGATTGGGTCAGGTGGCCGGTCATGACCCAGGTCGCCAGACCCTCGGCGAAGAAGAGGCTGTGTGGCAGCGAGATCTCGTGCGCCGCGATGACATGCACGATCTCGTGAATCAGGAGTGCCTCAAACTCGTCCTCCGCCAGACTGCCATCCTGCAAGAGGAAAATCTGGAAGAGATCGGCCGCGGCGAAGCCCTGACAGCCGTGGCACTCAGGAGTATAGAGCTGGTCGGCCAGAAAGATCTCAAGCGCAGGATAGAAGTCAGTTTGCAAGCGCGCATTGGCTTCTCCCAGGAGACGGGCGGTCATGTCAGCCACCTCGGCGGCGCGCTCGGGCGGGAAGGCACCCGGTCGCCAGCCAACGGTTACCGTGCCGTAGGTATAGGTTTCAGAGTATTGCTCGTGTACACGAGTGAGGTTCTCGGTGAAATTGGCATATTCCGGCTTCTTGACACTCACAGCCGGGAGGTTGACGCCTGGCAGCATTGTCGGGACCGGGTCTCCACTGCCCGTCCCGGTCGCCGGGGTTGAGGCAGACGGTGAGGGAGCAGTAGCCACGGTACCGTTCGGAGCTTCGTCCTGCGCACCGTCGTTGGGCTCGTCCATGTCGCCACGAACGACCATCGTGCCGACGGCCACCGCCAGAAAGGCGACCACCAGCGCCATGCCTACCATCACTCGCAAAAACAACCCCTTGCCTCTTCCCATTCAGAAGTTTCCCGAAACTCCCGAACTGAACAAGCCTACAATTGCCTTCCGGTCACGACAACCGGAACGCGCAGGCTGCTGTATGCTGGGCCGGACAACAAGACAAGAATCGCACATCTGGAGGAGCGGAATCAAACCATGAGCGACACTGCGACGAACCCGTTAGCCAGTCTGTACTCAGAGCGAGCGCGGCGCTTCGGCGAGCACAGCATGGGCGACCCCCGCGACTCTGCCGCGCTCATCTCGTTTTTTGCCGGTTTCCCCGACCCCGGCAGCCTCCCGAGGAGCGACATCGCCGAGGCGACCAGGGTGGCCCTGGAGCGCACCGGCGAGTGGGCGTTGCAGTATGGGAGGAGCGCCGGTGACCCCGAGCTGGTGCGTGAGCTTCTGGCCAAGCTCAAGCGCGACCAGGGCATCGAGGCCGGCACCGAGAACGTCATCATCACCAACGGCGCGTCACAGGCTCTCGCCTTGATCGTCGATATGCTGGTCAACCCGGGCGACGTGATCCTGAGCGAAGCGCCAACCTGGATGGGTGCCGTGGGCGCCTTCAACGCTGCTGGAGCCGAAACCCGAGAAATCCCTGTGGACGAGGATGGGATCGATATCGACGCCCTGGAGCGCGAGCTGAACGCATGCGAGCGTGAGGGCCGCCCGGCGAAGTTCCTCTATATGATCCCCAACTTTCAAAACCCGACCGGCTTCACAACCACGCTGGATCGTCGGAAGAAGATCGTCGAGCTCGCTCAGGCACACAACCTCCCGATTATCGAGGACGATGCCTATTTCGACCTGCGCTACTCCGGCGACACCCTGCCGACGCTCTACATGCTGGATAACAGCGGTCTGGTCATGTACATGGGTACCTTTTCGAAGATCATGGCCGCCGGTATGCGATTGGGCTGGACCATCGCAAACCCGGCCGTGATCCGCCAGATGACCGGTCTCAAATCTGAGGGCGGGACCAGCCCATTCGCCAGCCACGTCGCGGCCGAGTTCGCATCCTCGGGCACGCTGACCGAGCACGTCACGGAGTTGCGGACGCTCTATCTCAGCCGGCGCGACGCGATGCTCAGAGCCCTGGAAGAGTCCATGCCCGAGGGCACAACCTGGACCACGCCCGAGGGTGGCTTCTTTATCTGGCTTACCCTTCCCGAAGGTGTGAGTGTGCGTGAGCTCGCGCCGGCCAGCAAGGCGCGAGGAGTCGAGATCTGCCCTGGCTTCATCTTCTATTTCCACGGCAAAGGCGACGGCCAGATCCGTCTCTCCTACTCCTTCGCCGACGAGCCCAACATCCAGAAGGGTATCAGGATTCTCGGGGATCTTGTGAAGGAGCAGCTGGCCAGGTAGAGACGCTCCGCCGGAGCGTCTCTACCTCGAAACACGTACGCAGTTCAGGGCTCGCGTGTGACTATGGGGGTATACACTACGTTAATATGAAGTACACGGGCTATCCACTGGGATAGCGCTGGTTTTGTTACTCTAGGAGTACAGCCGCATTGGAATTGTTGTCTAATCCCGATATCTGGATAGCTCTCCTGACCCTGACCGCGCTTGAAATTGTCCTCGGCATCGACAACATCGTTTTCATCTCGATCATCGCCAGCAAATTGCCCGAAGACCAGCAACAGCGCGCCCGGCTGGTTGGTCTCGGTGCCGCCATGGTGATGCGCATCCTGCTACTCCTGTCGCTCAGCTGGCTCATCGGTCTCACCAGCCCCCTGTTCGAGGTCCTTGGACACGAGTTTTCCGGGCGGGATTTGATCTTGTTGGGTGGTGGTCTCTTCCTGCTCGGCAAAGCCACCTTCGAGATCCACGAGCGGCTGGAAGGTGAATCCGGCCACGTCGTCAAAAGGGTGGCGCCCTCGTTCGTGTCGGTCATCGCCCAGATCATGTTGCTGGATATCGTCTTCTCGCTGGACTCGGTCATCACAGCCATCGGCATGGCGGATGATGTCGAGGTCATGGTGGCGGCGGTGGTTATCGCGGTGATCGTGATGATGGTCTCGGCCGAGCGGATCAGTGCCTTCATCGATACGCACCCGACGGTCAAGATGCTGGCACTCAGCTTCCTGCTCCTGATCGGCATGTCACTCGTCGCCGAGGGCTTCGGCCAGCACATTCCCAAGGGCTACATCTACTTCGCCATGGCATTCTCGGTTTTCGTCGAGTTCCTGAACCTGCGGCTCCACGCCAAGGCGTCTGCCCAGCCAGTCGGCCTCCGGAACCCGTACATCGACGAATCCATCGTAGGCGAATTGCCCGCAACCGCGCCGGCACGGGACTAACCGCGAGAGGAGAGGACCCTGCCACGACGTGGCAGGGCCCTTTTTTGCTGTGCTGGTACATGCCGGAGAGTGGTTGGCACGCCAGGTAAGCCAACGGTCGAGGAAAATCTTGCGCTTGAACCAGTATAGGACTATGCTACAGGCTCATCGAGAAGGGCCTGTGGATGACCGATAGCAATCCTCGCATTGAAAAGCGTCTCTCGGACGCTTTTGATGATGCGACCACTTCATCTATTGACCACGACGTTTACAGCCACATTTCGCTGTCTCTACCCCTAAAGGAAATTCAACGCCGGATCACCGGCATCCTAGCTCCCTGTGATGACCCGAAAAACAACCACACCCGGCGCATCAAGCCCCAAGAAGAGGTGGCCCAGTCGCTCTATCGCAAGTGGCTCGTCCATTTCCGCGTCCTCGGCCACGAGCACGTCCCCATGGTCGATTCCCCACTCGGTTTGATTCCGGAAGGGTGGGAAGTCGAAGAGTTGGGCAACATCGCTCAAGAAACGCGGCGCACGATTCGCCCAGAAGACCTTGATCCTGAGACGTCTAACATGGGACTTGAACACCTTCCAAGGAAATCAGTTGCTCTATCAGAGTGGGGAGCGGCTCACGATATCCAGAGCACAAAGCTCGAATTCCGCAAAGGCGAGATTCTATTCGGAAAGATCAGACCGTATTTCCATAAGGTCGTGGTTGCTCCAGTTGATGGTGTTTGCTCGACGGACGCCATCGTCATCTCAGCGAAGACACAGGAATATTATCCTCTCGTCTTGGCATGTATCTCGAGCAACGCATTTGTCGATTACGCCGCTCAGACATCGCAAGGCACAAAGATGCCGAGAGCCAATTGGCAGATCCTCATCAAGTACCGGGTTCCAATTCCACCACCGATGTGCTGAACTGTTTCAACGATGTCATTAATTCGATTACAACCACAATTCAAAATCTTATCTTCCGGACCAGAACGCTATCGGTGACTAAGGACATACTGTTGCCAAAGCTCATCTCGGGAGAGATAGAGGTCATAGGGCGCTAAATCGTTGGAGGCTAAGGATGTCAAACCGTTTCAAGTTGCCGGCCGCCACGCCAGCATTCAAGATCGAGAACGATGTTGTCCTAATTGATCCTGACGACGATGTCGATGGTCAGCTTACTCGTCGTATTCTTCGTCCAATCCTCGTCGAAAACCGGCATGACGAGCAAGCCTCTGTCCATGCGACGATCATGCATCAACGCCGTGGATCGAAGAACACGCCTTGGTACGATGCTGATTCGTTTGATCTCCGGACACTCAAGGGAGGCGAGGAAGTCAGAATTGAGCTGACTGCAGGGCAAACCCGTTCCCTCTTTGAGAGTCTGCGAGGGCTTTACGCTAAGCGCATTGGCTCACGGCCACCGGAAGAGGAGCAAGATTATGTACTAGTCCCCGAGGACGACCATATTGAGTTGAGTAACGATGCCAAAGCAGTCCTGATGAGATACAGCGAACTCGCGGGCGAAAAGATCTGGGAGTATTTGGACGAACTACATCCCGATCTATTCGATACGCTTGCGATAAAGAAGCACCATCAGCAGAAATGTGCCGCTGTGGACGAGTTTGAGAATCATCTACGGCTCAATGATTGGACCGAGGATGACTGGGGACCCTTCTTTGAGAAGAATCTCTGGATTTTTGGGCACAATCTCACGTACCACTTCTTAACTCCGCTTGCGATCGAATCGCACATGGGCGGTACAGACTACGACGGGCAGGGAGCAAACCGTCTCGACTTCAACCTTGCTACGGATGCACCGAATCGGTTCTCCGTTCTCGTCGACATCAAGCGGCCCAGCAGCAAACTGCTATACGAAAAGCCATACCGCTCCACGATCTACCGGGCGGGCAAGGAGTTGAGCGGTGGGGTCGCTCAACTCCAAGCGTACTGTCGCCTGTGGGCTGTGGAAGGCTCTAAGCAAGAGAAGAATGCTCGGAAGCTCGCTGAGCAAGGAATCTACGTCTATGAGCCCAAAGGCATCTTGGTCGTCGGGTCACTCGCGCAGTTAGGAAACGACATGGACAAGATTTCGAGTTTTGAGCTCTTCCGACGAAATTTGCATAATCCCGAAGTCATCACGTACGATGAATTGTTCCGACGAGCAGAAAAATCCTTGGATGTTGGCCAGAGTGAATTGGCAGCGGATTAACGTTTCATTCCGTTACACTCGGACGTTGTTGTTTCGTTTCGCACCGTCTGCGGCATCGGAGGGTTCACGATGAGTCAATCTCGAAGACTGTTAAAAGCCTTTGGAGCTGTTGACGGTCACATCCAGAAATCAACCAGTGGCAATGCACTCAGGTTCATCCTTTTTGCCTCGATCTACGATCGTGCAGTGCATTGTTATCTGCAAGAAGGGCGAGAAGATCTGATGCGCGATGCGTGGGATCGTCGCGCCATTGTCGAGGGTTGGATCAGTCGTGATCCTGTAAATGGCAAGCCGGTGACCGTTCACCAAGTTGAATGCGTATTCTTGCTGGACGATGTTGCACCGGGAACGTACAAAAGGGCTCGCGGAGCAGCGCAAGTAGAAGATGGTGTGCTCTTGCCAGAAGAGATGATTTCGCGAACACGAGGTTGATACGCTAGCTGAGGCACGGCCCATGAGCTCCTACGTCGAACAACCGGCCCTCGACCTTCTCTCCCAGCTCGGCTGGGAGACATTCAAGTGCTGGCATGAGACCTTCGGACTGGACGGCGCACTCGAACGCGAAACGTCCGGTGATGTCGGTGCCTCGCGCATGCTGCGGGCGGCGATACACCGGCTGAACCTTGATCTACCCGCTGAAGCCATCGAGGGGCTGCCACGCGGCCAGAGAGCGATGAGCCCGGTGCAGGCCAACTGTGAGACCTACTATCTGAATTGCGAGGCGACCTAGCAGCACGTGTTCGACAAGTAGTAGCGTGCGGGTCGGAGTGTCTACCTGGAGGGAGCCGGGAGCAAGGGCCAACGATGAGGGGTGCGCAGTGCCCGGGATCAGACCGAGATTGCCGATTCGTGGCCGACCACTTCGTAGGTGTGAACTTCGGGCTCGGCCTGGATCATGCCGGAGATTTTGGCAAACGCCTGTTGCGCAAATCCAAATGATGCCCGCACTGCGTCTTCCGTCGCCCACACGGTGAGCGTCATACTCTCACCGGTTGACCGGTCGGCCATCAAGTAGGCATCTCGGAACCCTCGTTGCCGGCGAAGCTCCGGTAGCGTGTCGTTCAGGATCTGAATCCCTGCGTCGATCGAATCCTCATGAAATTTGAACCTGGCAGAACGCGCATACATAGTGGCCTCCCTTACCGTGTTGAAAACTCTCCGTGGCGAGGCTCATTGATGAGGCTGCGCTGGCCCTTGCTGTACAACAACAGGCTACCCTTGCCGACACGTGGGGTCAATGCCACGCAGACAGGATCTACGCGACAATAGCCTTCGTCAGATACCGGTCAGGAAGGAGTGCTGTGTGAACGAAACGATCCAGACAAGACCTCGCCTGCGCGAGCTCGGCATCGAGATTGGCACGTTGCCGTCCGGCGCCAACAACGCCATCACCGATGTTCCGGGCGTGCGTGTCGGCCACGCGACGATTATCGAGGGCGATGCAGTGCGAACCGGAGTGACGGCGGTGCATCCGTTGGAGGGGTCGGCGTTCTCGGAGATGCCACCGGCGGCCATTCAAATCCTGAACGGCGCGGGGGAGATCACAGGCCGGTCGCAGGTCGATGAGTACGGGCTGCTGGAGTCCCCGATCCTGATCACGAACACCCTCTCGGTTGGGACGGCCCATCGCGGGTGCATCGAGTGGATGCGGCAACAGGAGCCCACATTGGGCCCCATCCATTTTTCGATCCCGGTCGTTGCCGAGACCTACGATGGATTCCTGAACGACATCGGCGGCCAGCATGTCACGATCGAGCATGTCTTTCAGGCGCTGGACAACGCAGCTGGCGGGCCGGTTGCCGAGGGCAATGTGGGTGGTGGAACCGGGATGATGCTGTTCGGTTTCAAAGGCGGGATCGGCACGGCGTCGCGCCTGGTCAGGGTCGAGGACCAGCAGTACACGCTTGGGGTGCTGGTACAGGGGAACTTCGGAATTCGGGAACACCTGCTCGTCGACGGCGTTCCGGTCGGGCGCGAGATTTCGGACATCCGGCCTGAGCGAGGCACGCAACAGGAGCTGCCAGCCCGGGACGGCTCGATCATCGTGGTGATCGCCACCGACGCGCCGCTCTCGGATCGTCAGCTAGCCCGGCTCTGCCGCCGTGGGATGCTCGGCCTCGGGCAGGTGGGTTCAACGGCCACGCACGGTTCGGGAGATCTCCTGATCGCGTTTTCTAATGCGCCGGAGTGCCGGGTGAAACGCTTTGATACCTCGCCTGTTCTGGTCACCCCACGCCTCGACGACCGCCGGCTCGATCCGTTCTTCCAGGCGACCGTCGAAGCGACTGCCGAATCAGTGCTGAACGCCCTCGTCGCCGCGCAGGACATGACCGGCCGGGACGGTAGCAAGGCATACGCCCTGCCTCACGATCGGCTGCATGAGGTGATGCGGAAGTATGGGCGGCCGGGGATCTAAATGTCGGATTAGTGCGGTTGGACACCCAGTAGCTTGAGACGCGGAATCCGCTCAAAGTGCCGTACGTTTCGAGACACAAGCGTAAGGTCATGATGAATCGCCGTTGTGGCAATGAGAAGATCGGTGTCACTTATGAGCTGTCCAGATCGACGCAGCCCACCGCGAATTCGAGCGAAAATGTGCATGAGGTCCTGTTCCAATGGAAGAACTACGACCTCATTGAGGAACCGTTCAAAGGTACGTTCTGCCCTCACCGGGTCACGTCCGTAATAGATTCCCTCGTAGACCTCCCCATACGTAATGACGCTAATTGCAGCATAGTCGGAGGTAAGGTCGGTGAGAAGTGCTACGGCGTCTGCCTGACCGTTGAGGTAA
Organism: uncultured Chloroflexia bacterium; assembly: GCA_963729445.1. Taxonomy (GTDB): domain Bacteria; phylum Chloroflexota; class Chloroflexia; order Thermomicrobiales; family CFX8; genus JACCZH01. Next base: position 1,201,941 of record CAVSNU010000005.1, on the reverse strand, counting down.
TCCACTACCCGGTCGCTATCGATGAGGTAGCTCACAGGTCAACGGGAGGTTTTATCGAGATCCGCCGACTCTCATAAATGTCGGCGATCAGCTGATCGGCATCAACGATGTCTTTCCATCCTCCAGCAGCCGACAAAAACGCCTCACGGCCTTCTTTCGTCCGCCGGCGGATCAATCGACGTGTGTGCGTACCAGATGGCACGATCTCTGCTACTGCTACCTCGCCTCGATACAGGGTAATCGGCTCCTGCGATTGACGGACCTTTTCAACCAAACGTTCCACGTCTGGCATCCCTGAAATGTCGATTGACTCGGAGTCTTTCATGGCGCTACTCGCATTCTGGAAGTTTGAGCTTCGCTCGGATTATCCCATAACGCTGAGAAAACCGGTCTCTAACCCGGTCGCCGGCCCGCGAGGTTTAGTCGCCAGTAATCCAGTAGAAACGGTGGATCGTCGGCTGTGGACTGTGCGGTCAATGTCTCGACGAACGCTTCTCGCAGACGCTCATCCGGCAACCGGTCGAGATGGGAGCCACAGATGATGGTCGCGAGATAGTCACGGTACTCCTCTGCATCTGGCAGCAGGGTGGGCCTCGACTCTAGACTTGTTTCGATGTCGATGAAGCCTGCCTCGCGCAGGCGCTCGGCAGTCACCTCGGCGGACGCGAACTCCCAGGGACCGGGCCAGCCGGCAAAGTAGGGAGCATATGGCTCGGACTCCATCAGCGCTGCCGCGCGTTCCAGCACGGAGGCGATATTAGGCCCGCCGCCACACTGGGCAACCAGATGGCCGCCAGGTTTGAGGGCCGCGAAGAGTGACGAAAACAGACGCGGGTGATCCAGGACCCAATGCAGTGCAGCTGTGCTGAAGATCGCGTCGACCGGCTCGTCCAGTCGAAACTCCTGTAAATCTGCCTGGATGAACGTGACCCTGTCACCGAAGACAGGCACGAGCCGCTCGCGTGCTTCGGCAAGCATGTTTGCCGAGATGTCCAGCGCAATCACCTGTCCGGCAGGTAGACGTTGCAGCAAGTCAGCCGTTACCCGCCCGGCGCCACACCCGGCATCGAGCACCGTCTCGTCGCCTTGCAGTGGGAGCCGATCGAGAACAGATTGTCCCCACACAACGTGCGGGTTCGAGAGCCGGAAATAGGCTGACGCGTCCCACTCCGCCGTGCGAGAGGTCGTGCGCTCGGTCATGTCAGATGCTTTCTACCGCGAGTCGAATGACGTTCTCCTGAAGCGCGATTCCGGACGCAAGATGGTGCGAACAGTCAGCACCAGGTCATAGACCAGCAACGCCCCGCCGTGAATGGCCACACCGATCGCCGCGCCGCGCAGAGGAGGGCGCTTCGTCTGAACGGCGACCGCGACACCACCGAGCACATAGACAATGTCGGCCGCGGTGTTCATCGCCAGGAAATACTCGAAGCGCTTCGCCTCGTCCTGGATCGCCTGCGCTCCCAGCATGCCTGCCCGGGCCTCAACTGCACGCCTGCGCGCCCAGTACTCGGCGTAGAGGGCCACGGTGGTTTCGACCGTCCCCCAGATCATCGCCTGAATGCCGATTGCGCGTGGAATGCCTGACTTGGTGATCGCCAGCGCGGAGCCCGCCAACACGTTGCCCACACCCCATGCCAACAACACATCGAGAACACGTTCCTGCCAGACAAAAAACGCCTCCCGGTCGGCAGGTGGCGTGCCACGTCCCAATAACCAGGTAACGCGATCTCCTGGCTGCGGGAATCTCGGGAGGTCCGGCAGCCGGTCAGTCACGTCTCTCAATTGCGCTCGTTGCACTACCATCGCCTCTTTACGTCTAACAGTTCACGGGCCGGCTCGCACGCATACCGTAGTATGATTGCCGGCGGCAGTCTACAGGAAAGATGAATCCTAGAGCGTATTTGCTATAGGATACTCGTCAGAAGTCACAAGGAGGTAGCCAGCGTGGGCTCTCGCACCTGGCGCGACGATATCATCGACGCGTTGAAGGCAAACAACATCTCACTCATCGTCCACGTTGCTGACCGCGTTCTCGCGCCAATCATTACCAAACTCGAAGGAGATCCCTTCTTCAAGGTCGTGACGCTCTCGCGTGAGGAAGAAGGCATCGGCCTCCTCACCGGCGCCTACATGGGCGGCCAGCGTGGTGCGCTCCTGCTCCAGAGCTCCGGTCTCGGGAACACGCTGAATGCGCTAGGCTCGCTGGCGCTGCCCTACCAGGTCCCGTTCGTCATCCTGCTCAGCCCGCGGGGTAATCTTATGGAGCATAACCTCGTGCAGCTCGCCTGGGGTAAAGCAGTGCCAAAGACCATCGACGCCATGGACATGCAGCTGTTCGAGCTCACCTCGCCGGAGAGTGTTCCGTTCGTGGTTGACAAGGGCATGAAGCACGCCTTTGTCACCCGCCGGCCGGTGGTTCTGAGCATCACGACGCAACTCTCAGGAGGTAAAGATGGCGCTCACTAGCACGAGTATCCAGCGCATGAACCGGCTCGACCTGACCCAACGCGTGTTGAACATGCTCGACGACGATACCGCCGTTATCGGTGGCATCGGCAATGCCGGGTTCGACCTCTTCAACGCGGGCCATCGCCCAGCCAACTTCTACATGCTCGGAAGTATGGGCCTTGCAGTGCCGATCGGGTTGGGAGTCGCGCTGGCGCAACCTGAGCGCACGGTTATCGTCATGGAGGGCGAAGGCTCCGTCCTGATGAACCTGGGCGCACTCGCGACGGTCGGCCGCGAAGCGCCTCAGAATCTGACCATCATCGTCTGGGACAACGCCCAATGGCAGCTCACCGGGGGCCAGAAGACCGCCACCGGCGTCGCGACCGATCTGGCAACCGTCGCACGAGGCTGTGGCATCGCTAACTCCAACGCTCCCGCCAGTGAGGACGAGTTCGAGCAAGCCGTCCGTTTCGCCATCGACGCCCCTGGTCCCCACGCCATCATCGCCCACATCGACGCCAAACCCGCCCAGGGGAACCACCACGACGACCCGGTCTGGATCAAGTACCAGTTCATGCAGGCCATGGGGCAGCAGCCGGATTAGGAGGAGCCAGCGTCGTGCCGCGTTATGTCGCGTTCCTCCGGGCTATCAATGTTGGTGGGCGCAATGTCAAGATGGACCGTCTGCGTGAAGTGTTCGAGTCGCTCGGCTTCACGAACGTCGAAACGTTCATTGCAAGCGGCAACGTTATCTTCGAATGGCAGGATCAGGACACACGTGCATTGGAGAGGCAGATCGAAGCCAGGCTGCTGGAATCGCTCGGCTACCACGTGGACACGTTCATTCGGTCGTCGCAGGAGCTCGCGGACGTCATCGCGTATCAACCCTTCCCTCATGCCGAGCTTGAGTCAGACGAGACCACGCTGTATATCTCGTTCCTCCCGGAAACACCGGGCGGCGATGTTCAGCAGAGAATCCTGGACCTCCAGACCCCTGGACGACAGACTTCATATTCACGAGCGTGAGCTGTACTTCCTTCGCCGCGGAAGAATCAGTGATTCGACGATCTCCGGCGCTCTTCTTGAGAAAGTAGTTGGATTGCCTGCCACAATGCGCAACGTGAACACGATACGCCGGCTGGCTGCGAAGTATCCGCCTGCTATCTAAGCGATATTGGCCGCTCACGATACCCAACCCCGGCTGACCATGCGTTTACCAGCCCAGATTCGCCCGCCGAATCTCGGCAACCTCGATGCTCTGCCGGGTCCACGGCGGTGTCTTCGGGTGGGCGAATACCTCAGCCGAGGTCATCCAGGCCAGGGCCATGACTTCTTGGGAGTCCATCGCTATAGGCTCACCTGAGCGGTAACGGCAGAGGAAGACAATGTCGATCACCGGGTCGCCATCGTCGGTGACGAACGACTTGCTCTCGACGTAGATCAGTTCATCCTCGACCTCAACCGCTACTTCCTCGCGGATCTCCCGGCGCACGGTCTCTTCCAGAATGGAGGCGGTTGTACCGGGCTGCTCGACCTTGCCGCCAGGTACGCTCAAGATCCCCGGCGCATGCGATTCGTCGTCGCTGCGAACGACCATCAGATATCGTCCATCACGAACGATGACGGCCTCGACATTCACGATATATCTGTCAGACATGGAACATCCTCACCAAACGAACGCCGTGTACTCACCCAGAGAACGATATCCAGCGATCTCCAAACGAGGCTCGCCGTTGTTCCTGTCCGATCGGCTGAGCGGCGCCGGCGGCTCTCATTCAGCTCGAAGCACAACGCCTCGTCCAACAGCGACGTCACTCCGAAACCGCTTCATTTCCTCAGGGAGCCGGTTGGCATACCAGACACAGGTAGGTGCCACGGTTGTTCACGCGCGTCTTGACGATCGTGCCACCGCAGATCAGGCAAGGCGCGCCTTCGCGGCCGTGGATGAAGGGGAAGTCGCCATGGACGGTTTGCGCTTTGCCGTTGAGGATCTTCGCGCCGGCAATCGGCACCGCGAGCTCCATGATCTCGACGATCGCGTCGTAGAGCCGCTCAACCTCTTCCTCGCTCAGCGTGCTAGCGAGGCGTTCGGGGTGCAACCGGGCGCGGTGCAACGCTTCGTCGACGTAGATGTTGCCGATACCGGCCATGAACTTTTGATCCAACAGGAGCGGTTTGAGCCTGGCGACCTTACGTCTGCCTATCGCCTGACGAAACCAGTCGTGGCTGAACTCGGGTGAGATCGCGTCCGGACCCAGTTTCAACGCCGCGAAGAAAGGTTCAATTTCGTCGACCGGCATCAGCTGCATCCGGGCGAAGTGGCGGATGTCGGTCAGGTAGAGCTTCGCGCCGTCCTCAAACGTCATGATCAGGTGGGTCGACTTATGCGGCATCGGGGCGTCGAACCTGGGAACCGGGTGACCTGCCGCAAATCCTGGGATGCTGTCTCCCCGGGCGATCAGTTGACCACTGAGCTTGAGATGCGCAACCACCGCGATGTCGCCAAAGCGCAACGTGAGGTACTTGCCGTGCCGGTCGACGGACTCAATCTGGCGGCCAACCAGCATATCGATCGCCCAGCCCTCGGGCGCGATGACAAGTTTTGGAAGAAGGAGCTCAACGGAGCAGACGCGCTTTCCGGCTAACTGTTCGCTAATCCCACGTCTGGCAGCTTCAACCTCTGGCAATTCCGGCATCTACCCTGCGCTTTCCGGTCCTTCGATCGACGATCGCTAGAAGATAACCACATTGCACAGGTACGACGAGCATCTCACACTGACAGCTACGCTTCTGACCCGCTTATCCAGGCCTGACGGAAAGATTTCAGAGAGATGAGCCTCGTATGGCCCACCCGGATACAGTCGTTGCCGGCCTCGAGGAGGTGCTCGATCGTATCGAGGAAGGCGACTGCCTCGTCATGGGAATCGAAGGACAGCCTGATCAGGCTGTCACTCGAGGTGTGCTCGACCATGACCCACCAGCTCGGGTGAACATCGCCGACCTTGACCTCGGTTTGCTCCTCAACCAGCGCGTCGGGCTCACCATCCGTCTCCGGTAAGAGTGTGTGACTGATATGTGTCTCCAATGTACTCTCTTCCCTGGGTTCGTCGAAAAAGCTCGTATAAACGTTCTTTCTGGCGCAACGCCTTCACGATCGTCTCCCACTCCCGCACGTGGAAGGTCGGTCCCTGTTCGGAGTAACCTGCGACGAGCGTGGTCCGCCAGAGATCGTAGTCGGCTAGCTCCACTGCTGGCTCCCGGGCCTTGATCGTCTCCGGAGACTGCACCCAGCTGAAATAGCTCCACGCATTGAAAACTGACAGGATCAGTACGCTTGTAACGACGGTCGTCAGCGCAATCTGCCGGCCGCGTCCCCGGGCGAGCTTCAGGATCTCGTCCAGCGCCAGGGCTACAAAGAGATACATGAACGGCGCGACGATCACCGCTCGTGCTCCGTCTGGGGTCAGAGTCGTCGGGATCTGGGTACCCAGAAGCGGCACAAACAGCATCGCCCACCAGAGACCGGTCTTTCTCAGACGGTAGAGACCGATCATCAGACCAGCGATCAGCAGGACGCCGGTGACTGGGTCATACAGCGTCTCCCCTTTAGGAGCGTAGCGACCGTTCCGGAACATCTCTCCGTCGAACAGAAAGAACCCCTTCAGGTTACGCGATAGCTGCGTCCTTGCAATCCCGAAGTCAGAAGTCTCGCCCATGTATGGCTGTTCTTGCTTGAAGACATTCACCCGGTCCGTGCGGCGATTGAAGAGGTCTTCGTCCTCGCGGATGGATGAGACCTGCGGCAAGAAGAGCAAGGTCGCGGTGAGGACCATCACGACGTAACCCGCCACTACTAGCCTTCGCTGCCCCTTTGCCCACCAGAACGCCAGGGGCGCATAGGCCAGCAGAGCAACGAGAATCAACCGCCCCGCAAAGTAGCCATACAGACCGAGCGCGGCGGCGACCCCTGCCAGCGCGAACCAGCGCAACTGCCGGCGCTCCAATGCCACGGTCAGTGCCCAGGCGGCCATGAGGGAGAAGAGCGCGACGTGCACATTCTCCCAGCCGGAGCGTGAGAAGTTCAAGTACCAGAGTCCGGTCGCGAGCAGCGCCGCTCCGCCAAGCGCGGCGACCGGCTGCACTACGCGACGGGCTAGCGCATAGAACGGCAGCAGCGCCAGCGTGCTTAGCACCGCCGACGCCATTCTCATCCCGAAAATGTCATCCCCAAATATCGACATGAAGGCGGAAAACAGGTACATGCTCATGGCAGGCTGAGGTTTCCAGTCCAGCCCGAAGAATCCTGGCTCGCCGGTGACCCGCATCTTGAAGATCGTCGAGAGGTTATCGGCCTCGTCAGCCGTGATGTTGCCGGGGATCGTGTCAAGCCAGGCGACTCTCAACCCAAAGGCGATAACCAGTAGCAGGCCGAAGGCAACGATCTCTCGCCGGAAGCGCCTGTCCCGTAGTCTCTCCCTCAGCGAGGGGGAAGGTCTTACGTCGGACGCTTCAGTATGCCTGGTGGTTTGTATGCTGGGTGTCGTCGCTACCAGGATGTCATCCATCGGTGTCGGGTTCCTTGGATCTTCGTTCGGAGAGGCGACGATCTAGCATAGCGCTGCATACTACCATTCGAGCCTATCATGGCGGTTGGAACTGTACGTGTGCAATCGGTCGTTCATCTCTTTCATGTCCCGCTGACTGATGGGTAATCATGAGCGTTCACCAGTGATCCCGAGCCTGTCAGTCATCGTGAGCGTCCACCAGTCACCCTGAGCGCCTGACAGTCACCCTGAGCGTTCATCAGTCGCCCCGAGCTCTTTAGTCACCCTGGGCGTTTATCAGTCATCCTGAGTACTCGACCACGATGATGGTGACGCCCCCGTAGGGGAGGAGCTCGTCTCCTCCCGAAACCCCGGTCCGCTTGAGGCGGGAGGAGACGAGCTCCTCCCCTACCGACAGGTAGGAACCCCGAATCGTGACAACTCCCCTGTGGTCCAGTACTCAGGATGACTATCAGGCGCTCAGGGTGTCTGATGAACACCCAGGGTGACTGATGAACGCTCAGGATGACGGATAACCGCTCAGGATGACTGACAAGCGCAGTACGTTCAACGGGCAATCGACTACGCTGTGGGGAGATTTCTCGCTCCCGGCGACGATTCGACGCTCCGGGTAGATGCGCCATTGCCGGAATCGCGATCACGCAGCACAATGAACGACGAACGACAGAGAGGTGAACGATGCCCCAACCGGAAGCCGAGGCCGGCCAGCGTACCCGAACCGTCAGCGTGGATGGCGGCCATCTAACCTTCGAAGATGTCAGCGACGTCGCGCGAGGTAACGCTCGCGTAGAGCTCGGGCCGCAGGCGTATGAGCTCATGAACCGCTCCCGTGCATGGGTTGATATCGCGGCGTCCAGCGATCAGCCAACCTACGGCATCACCACCGGCTTCGGTGGACTCGCGAACATGATGATCGCGGCAGAGGATCGTGCCGAGATGCAGCACGCGATCCTGCGCTCGCACGCGGCTGGTATGGGCCCCCCGATCGAAACCGAGATCGTGCGGGCGCTTATGCTCCTGCGCATCGCCACGCTCGCGAAGGGGTTCTCGGGGATGCGGCCGCTGGTCGTCGAGGGGCTCGCGCGCCTGCTCAACGCCGGCATTACACCGTATATCCCGGCCCACGGATCACTGGGCGCAAGCGGTGACCTGGCCCCACTGTCGCATGCCTGTCTGTGTCTTCTCGGCGAGGGCGAAGTCATCGATGAAAACGGCCAGCAACAACCATCAGGGCCAGCCCTGGCGGCAGCCGGCATTGAGCCAATCACCCTTGAAGCCAAGGAAGGTCTCGCGCTCATCAACAGCACCGACGGCATGCTCGGGATGCTGGTGCTGGCATGCCATGATGCGCTGCGTCTCTTCCAGAGCGCCGACGTCATCGCGGCCATGAGCATCGAGGCCCTGCTCGGGACAGACCGCCCTTTCGCAGCCGATCTGCAAGCGTTACGCCCGCATCCCGGACAAGCGAGCAGCGCGGCAAATTTGCGCCGCATGCTGGCCAGCTCGGAGTTCGTTGCAGCTCACGACGACGCGACACACGGCGTTCAGGATGCGTACTCCCTGCGCTGCCATCCACAGGTCATCGGCGCGGGACGCGACACCCTTGATTTCGCCGTTCAAGTGGCTGAGCGCGAGTTGGCCTCGGCTATCGATAATCCGGTCATCCTGCCGGATGGCCGGGTGGAGTCCGTCGGCAACTTTCACGGCGAGCCGCTGGCCTTTGCCTGCGACTTCCTCACCATCGCCGCGGCTGAGGTCGGGGCGATCGCGGTCGCGCGCATCGACCGGTTGCTGGATGCCAAACGCTCGCGCGGTTTGCCGCCGTTCCTGAGCACGAACCCAGGGGTGAACTCCGGCATGATGATCGCCCACTACACCGCCGCAGCGCTCGTTGCCGAGAACCGCAGGCTGGCCCACCCGGCCAGTGTCGATTCAATGTCGACCTCCGCCGCTCAGGAGGATCACGTCTCGCTTGGCTGGGCATCAGCCCGGAACCTGCGCCAGATCCTCGCGAACCTGTCCCGCATCCTGGCTGTCGAAGCTGTGTGCGCTGCCCAGGGCATCAATTTGCGCTCGCCAATGAAACCCGCTGCCGGCTCACAGGCAGCTCTCGACGTTCTGCGAGCGCGTGTGCCTGGCCCAGGCCCCGACCGCTACCTCGCCCCGGACCTGGCTGCGGCAGAGGAACTGGTCTGGGACGGCAGTCTGTTGAGAGCAGCCGAATCCGCGGTTGGCGGAATGGAGTAAGGAGCACCAGGATGACGACGGCCGGCTCGCGCGCTGTCCGCGCGCCACGTGGAACCGAACTGACCTGCAAGGGGTGGCAGCAAGAAGCGGCGCTGCGCATGTTGATGAATAACCTCGACCCCGAGGTAGCCGAGCGCCCCGAAGACCTCGTCGTCTACGGTGGCACGGGCCGGGCTGCCCGCTCATGGGAAGCGTTCGACGCCATCGTCGACTGCTTGCAGAACCTCGAAAACGACGAGACACTCCTTGTCCAGTCCGGCAAACCGGCTGGCGTCGTTCGCACGCACAGCGACGCGCCGCGTGTGCTGATCGCCAACTCGCTGCTTGTGCCAAAGTGGGCCACCTGGGAAGAGTTCTGGCGGCTCGAAGGTATGGGCCTGACGATGTACGGCCAGATGACGGCCGGCTCCTGGATCTATATCGGCACCCAGGGCATCCTGCAGGGTACGTTCGAGACCTTCGCCGAGCTCGCCCGTCAGCACTTTGGCGGCACGTTGAGTGGCAAGATCGTGCTGACCGCCGGATTGGGCGGTATGGGTGGCGCTCAACCTCTCTCGATCACCATGAACGGCGGCGTCTGCCTGGTTATCGAGGCTGACCCGGCACGTGCTCGCCGGCGCGTCGAGACGCGCTATTGCGACGAGTCAACCGATTCGTTGGAGGAGGCGATGCAGAGCGTTCAAGAAGCCGCCGCGCAAAGCCGGGCGCTCTCGGTCGCGCTCATCGGCAACGCCGCTGAAGTGTTGCCCGAGCTGGTAAAGCGTGGCTTTCGGCCGGATGTCGTGACCGACCAGACCTCGGCCCACGACGCACTCGACGGCTACGTCGTGCCCGAGATGACGCTGGAGGATGCGCGGCTCTTGCGTCAATCAGATCCCGACAATTACCTGAAGCGCTCGCTGACAGCCATGGGTGAGCATGTCACAGCGATGCTTGCGTTCCAGGAGGCTGGCGCCGTCGTCTTCGACTACGGAAACAACTTGCGCGGGCAGGCGTTCCTGGCCGGCGTGGAGAATGCCTTCGACTTCCCCGGCTTCGTGCCGGCGTTTATCCGCCCGCTCTTCTGCGAGGGAAAGGGGCCGTTCCGTTGGGTAGCCCTGTCTGGCGACCCGAACGACATCATCGAAACTGACAAGGCGTTGTTGGAGCTCTTCCCGGAGAACGAGTCGCTGCGGCGCTGGCTGACGTTGGCCGAGGAGCGGGTCGAGTACCAGGGCCTGCCTGCTCGCATCTGCTGGCTGGGCTACGGCGAGCGCCACCTGGCCGGACTAGCCTTCAACGAGCTCGTCGCAACCGGGAAGGTCTCGGCCCCGATTGTCATCGGCCGTGACCACCTCGATACCGGCTCGGTCGCGTCGCCCTACCGCGAAACCGAGGGCATGCGCGACGGCTCAGACGCCATTGCCGACTGGCCGGTCCTGAATGCCCTCATGAACACGGCCTCTGGCGCCACCTGGGTCTCGGTCCATCATGGCGGAGGAGTTGGTATCGGCCTCTCCATCCACGCCGGCATGGTCGTCCTCGCCGACGGCACTCCGGAAGCCGCCGCTCGTCTTGAACGCGTGCTCACCAACGACCCCGCCCTCGGTGTGATGCGCCACGTCGACGCGGGCTACGAGAAGGCAGTCCTGCACGCCCACTCGACAGGCTTGCGGGTTCCAATTTGGCCAAGTAACACAGGCTCATAGAGGCGACACGTTGCCTCTCACATTCCCGATGCGAGGAGCGGACAAAAGCTGCGTGTGAACGTCATCCCAGAGCGGTTGTTGGAAACACTGACCGGCGAAGCGGCGCATTTCTGGGAGGATCCGTGTTGATCCGATACTAGATGGAAGCTTGTCTCTTGCGTACGGGCGCAATGCATTGCGCCCTCTCTAACACCGGAGCGGTCGGGGTAGGGCGCAATAAATGACGCCCGTACGCACCTCTGTGCAAGGCGGCTGAAGTAGGAGTGTGCTCGGGTGCTTGAACGCCGGCTCCCAATGGGCTGCCCTGCGAGCGACTGAGCCTCTTTGTGCGCTAGGATGTCCGCGATATGCGGACGATTTACGGAGGATTCATGAGCAATAGTGATACCCGAGCAGCGCTGAAGTTTCACAACCTGACGAAGTACGTCAAGATACCCAACGAAGCCGGACAACTTGAGAGCTTCATGGGCGAGCTGTCGAACCTCGGACCGGCGATGGGCGAGCAAAGCCCGACGAACGAGCCGCTCCCGTACAAGATCTACACGACACTCGACCCAATCGAGCTACCTCGAGAATTTCCGGATTTCACGACGGCTGGACTCGACGCCATCGCCGCCACTGGCGATCTGGACGTGAGCAAGGCGGTCCCGGACTTGAACGACATTGCCCGGATATGCCAGATGTCGAACGGCATCCTCAAGCGTGGGAGCCATCGCACCGGCCGGGTCATCGAGTACCGGTCAGCGGGAGCAACCGGCGCACGCTACCACCTCGAGCTCTACCTGATCTGCGGCGAGCTTCCCGATCTTCCGGCCGGCGTGTACCAGTACGCCGCCCACGATCACAGCCTGCGGCAGCTGCGCGCCGGCGACTATCGTGGGGTATTGGTCGAAGCGACTGGCTCGGAGCCATCTGTCGCCGAAGCGCCTGTCGTGATGGCCGTCACAAGCACATTCTGGCGCAACGCCTGGCGCTATCTCAACCGCGCCTATCGCCACGCGCACTGGGACATGGGCACGACACTCTCGAACGTGCTCTCGGTAGCGGCCAGCGCGGAACTGCCCACCAAGGTGGTGTTTGGATTTGCCGACGCTCAAGTGAACGCTCTCCTTGACGTGGACGGCGAGCGCGAAGCAACGCTGAGCCTGGTCACGCTGGGCCGCACCAGCCAGGAGATTCCTCCTGCTCCGCCCGTCACAGCGCTCAATCTGCCGACCCAGCCGATCTCGTCGAGCGAAATCGAGTTCCCTGACATCGTCGCCATGCACCAGGCTTCGTCCCTCGGTTCTGGCAACGACGTCGCGCGCTGGCGTGCCGCGCCTATCCGGCGCACCTTGCCTGAACCAACCGGCAAGACCATCGCGCTTACCCCGATTGACCCGGCCAACCTGCCAGATATCCCGGTAGACAGCATCATCCAGCGCCGCCGCTCGGTGCGGCACTACGATATCGAGAAGCCGGTGCCGTTCGACGCGCTCTCAACGCTGCTGGATCTGTCCTCACGCGGGTTTGTAGCGGATTGCCTTGAGCCGTCGAGTCTCCTGAACGACCGCTACCTGATCGTCAACAATGTTGAGGGGCTCGAGCCCGGCGCCTATGTCCACCACCCGAGCCGTGGTGTTCTCGAGCTGCTCAAGGCCGGCGAGTTCCGGGCAGATGCAGCTCGCCTTGCCAGCGGGCAGAGCTACGCAGCCGCGGCGCACGTTAATTTCTATTCGCTCGTGGATCTCGAACCAGTACTCGAACGTTTCGGCAATCGTGGTTACCGAGTCGCCCAGACCGAAGCATCGCTGCTCGCCAGCAAGCTCCACATCGCCACCCACGCACTCGGTCTCGGGGCTGTCGGCTCCACCTCGGTCGACGACGAGGTGATCGACTTCTTCTCTCCACATGCCGCCGGCAAGAGCTACATGTTCATCCTGACGTTCGGCATGCGCCGAAGGCGCTCAACCTAGGAATGCCGCTACGCCGCCGCAGAATTGACTTTCGTGGCGGCGCCGTGGTGAAGGTGTTCTCATTGATTCGCTCATGAGGAATGCGTACGGGCGCAATTCATTGCGCCATGACTGGCCGCTCGTGGCGTTGGATAGCGCGCAACAAATTACGCCCCTAGGCATCAAATTAAGAGCGATGAACGAGAACATCGGCCCTCTTTAGTCATCCTGAGGCAACGAAGAGCCTGCCCTGAGCGAAGCCGAATGGGATCTCCTTTTGGGCTGTCGAATGGCTAAGCCAGAGACCCTTCGTTGCCTCAGGATGACTGTCCGAACTACATTCTCTGTCCAGTCTGTCCTTGACTTGATGCACACGGGGCGCAATGCATTGCGCCCGTACGAAGACGGGGCACCAATGAATGCGGATACTTTCATCTGAGCGCCACGACGCCTGGGCCTTCGCGAATCTCAGTGTGTGAGATCGATGGCGGATCAACGGACGAAATAGTTCTAGCCGCGGAGCTCGCGCACGTTATCAGTGATGATCAACGTAGCCAACGCAACCGCACCAGCGATGAGCACGTACCAGAAGAACTCCCAGAGCAGCACGCCGGTTGCCAGCACGGCCAGGATAATCGTTGCGTTCAGGAGCAGCCGCTCGAGCTTGCCGTAGAGGAATGCTTCTACCAGCAAGAACATACCGATCACCAGCGCGAGAACCGCGATCCAGCTCGCGACACCGCTGAGCATCAGCCCAATGAAGAGGAAGAGCAGCAGGCCGATGCTGAGAGCCGCCCAGCCCTCGGCCAACTTGCTCTGCTGTAGGACCGTCTCACTCTCCGGTACTCGCCGGCGCCGGATGTGCCCCTGTGGATCACCGAAGTTCCCCGTCTTCTCGATCTGCTGCAGGAACAGCTTCGTTGCCCGGATGCGCTCGGCCAGCGCTGCCCGCGTCGTGAACAGATCGTTGAGCGCGTCTGACTGGTTTCGCAGCTCAGTCTCCTGTTGTCGCCGAAGCTCCTGGCTGTGGTTGCTTTTCTGGAGCGCTCGCACCTCAAGATCCAGCTGAGGCAGGGCCTGAACGAGCTGCTCGATCTTCGATTCGGTGCCGACAAGCTCAACGCCAAGCTCGGCCAGGTGCAGGCGGAGCGTATTCGTGGCCAGCGGCGTCGGTGCGACCTTGTGCAGGCCGGACCAACCGAGCGGGTTGTGCCAGGTTTGACGAACGGTTCCGTCGCGGTTGAACTTGGGACCGCCCGGCGCCGTCTCACCGGCCAGGGGATCGCGAGCGTCGTACCCCCACAGCCCGCGATACTCGTGAACCCAGCCCGTGTCATCGCAAATCAAAACCGGGGACCAAGCGGCATCATGACCTGGGCCGACCGCGAGCCCATCACCGCGCGCATAGTCAACGAAAGGCACACTCAGGAATCCCTCGATGCGATCGACCAGCGCCTCCGGATCACCCTGACGCAGAACGTTGCGCCACAGCCGCTCGCCGATATGCAGAGCGCTGTAGAGCGGTTTGAGGAAGGCAAGCTGCACATCGTGCAAGTACTCGCCTCGCTCGAAGTAACTGGAGTGTGAGCCGGCGCCGACAAACACGACGGGGTGGTCACCCTCGCGGACGATCGTTGGATCGTCCCAACGCCGGCGGAGATCGTCGCCGGTGTAGTCGTGCGAAGCGTAGGCGATCCATTCCGGCGTCGGTGGCCCCTCCGGCTGCTCGGCTAGATAGACAAAGATTTGCTCCCAATCAGCCTCGTGGTCGTTGACGCCGTGGAAGCTCGTGCGCCAGTCGTTCATGGCGTAGAAGAAGAGGTAGTGCAGGATGATATAGCCGCCCTCGCGGGTAACCCGGCCGTAGTAGACGTACTGTGGACGGCGCGACATGATCTCGCTGTACTGGATCGCGGCCGCGCCGGTCGTGCCGCCTGGAACGGTGCCACGCAACAATAGTGACAACGAGAAGAAGGAATCGAGCAGCCGTGCCGCGATACCGACGCGCGCCAACCTCCCCGGTGCCTGAAAACGGGGCCGGCCAACGCGGTGCTTCCAGCGCTGATACGGTATGCCCTCAAGCGGCTCCTGCACAAACTGGAGGAAGAGCGTCTGCCCCGGCTCAATCTCGCGATGCTCTGCCAGCCGCTCCAGCGTCAGCGCGTGAGGCGCGACGATCTGCTTCAGCTTGCCGTCCGGCTCGCGCCGCCAGAGACTCGACCGCTCGACATAGGGATCGACAGCACACGGGAAGAAGAGCTCGCCATAGGTAAAACGCAGCACGGGCTCATACCGGCGCAGCAGCTCGAGATCATTCACGAGGCGGGCCTTCTGCCGCGGGCACACTGAACGCCGCCTGCACCTCACGCTGGTTCAGGTAGTAGACGGTTACAACGCTGAGCACCATGCCAAAATAGTTTGGCTCGTCGTTGTAGTAGCTCAGCAGCGCGGCGACCAGGTTCAGACCCGCCCAGAACATCGTCAATACCCATGCCCAGCGCTGGAGCCGCAGTAAACCGAAAGCGATCGGTAGACCGCCCAGGCCCAGAACCGGACCGAGGACGCCGAAATACCCGAGGCTGCCCAGTAAATTACCGAAATCGGCACGGTCATAGAGGACGACCACACCATAGGCGATTGCGCTCAACACCTGGATCACCGCGATGATCGTTACTCCGAATGGCCTGCGCCGCCGGTCGGTGACTGACTGTCGTTGGTATGTTGCCATGGTCATATTCGTCGTGTGTCCGAGGGTTACGAGAGCTACGAGTCAGCGAAGATGATGATCCTCGGCTATGATACACGCGCTACGAGAGGGGCTAACAGCCCAGGAGAAGTATAAAGGCCTTCGTCAGGGCGACGCAGCGCGTCGTCCCAAGGACCAAGTATGCATCTGTTCGTCAAGAAACGGAGAGCGAGAGTGAGTCGACCCGAAGATCTGGGCGCACCGACGAACTGGGGACGCTGGGGCAATGAGGATGAGAGTGGCACCACCAACCTGCTGACACCCAACATGGTGCGCCTGGCAGCCCGGCTGGTCCAGACCGGCACGGTGTACTCGCTGGCCGCGCCGCTGTCTCCGGATGGACCTAACCTGCCGACCCGCCGGCCTACCTGGCACGTGGTGACGCACCGCCCGCGAGCTTCCGGAGAAGCGAACAGCGCCGATGACGTCATCATGATGCACACCCACGGAACCACCCACATCGACGGACTCGCCCACTTCTTCGTCGGCGACACCCTCTACAACGGCCATCCAGCCAGCGCCCTGCAGCCGACCGGCGCCCAACGCTGTGGAATGCAGAACAGCGGGCCGATCGTCGGGCGCGGTGTCTTGCTCGATATCGCCAATCACCGGGGTGTCGAGCGCCTGAACGACGGCGAGGCGATCGAACCGGACGAGCTCGATGCCTGCGCGCGTGCCCAGGGAATAGAGCTACAGGCCGGCGACATCGTTCTGGTTCGTACCGGTTGGTGGTCGCTGTTCTGCGGTGGAGCCGAATCGCGCGCTCGTTTCTATGCCTCGGAACCCGGCCCAAGTGCTGCTTGTAGCCACTGGTTCAAGGAACATGACTTCGTCGCGCTGGGCGCCGACAATCCCGGTGTTGAAGCCGTCCAGAAATGGACCGATCCGCTCTACCTGCACCGTGACATCATCTGGGGTTGCGGGGGCTACTTGCTGGAGTTCCTGGATCTCGAAGCGCTGAGCCGTGACCGGGTCTATGAGTTCCTCTTCGTTGCGACGCCACTCAAGATTGAAGGCGGTATCGGCAGCCCGATTGCGCCGGTCGCAATCGTGTAGCAGGGCATACATACGCGGCAATATGCCTCTCCGAACGCTGTTAGACTGAGAATATCCCTTCGAACGGGGCACATTGTTATCCTGATCGGAGAGAAGTATCCGTACGCAGTGATCCGGGCTGCTTGCGTTGATCGCAGGCTGCTCGTGTTCGCATCTGAGAGGGGCGTCACATGCCTTTACTACTGATCATCATCATCTTGATACTGCTGCTCGGTGGCGGCGCGGCCTTCGTTCTTGAAGGCATTCTGCGAATCATCTTACTGGTCCTCCTCGTCGTGCTCATCGTCGGTCTGGTCACCCGCATGGGCCGGGCAGCCTAGCTGATCCACCCCGTATAGCACACTGCCGGGACGCTCAATGAGCGTCCCGGCAGTACTCTCCTCATAGATGTTCCTAGCAGAACACTGAGCACTCTCGACTGTCGCTGATGTCCTCCGCGCTCTCGTGAACCACCTATCGACTCATCGTAGCTGTGCCGGGCTTACCCTCGTGCCGAACGTAGGGTGTTTCTAGCCAACGCGAGGGGGGACATCAATCAGGACACCACAGCTCGGCCGTCACCTCATACACGTCCCGCTTCCAGCCGCCTGCCCACTGGTCGCGGGTCCGCTCCATCTCCTGTTGGTAGTAACCGCTGCCTCCCTCGCTCCGTTCAAGATGCTCCATGCTGTCCCAGAACGACATACCCAGCACCTGATTGAGCTCGCGGTTTCCGAGCACCAGGAATCCGCTGTATCCGGGCTGCTTGCTGGCTGCGTCGATGATGGACGTATCCCTCCGTATGTCGGCCCGATCAAACCAGTCTGGTTTCACCCTCATGGTCGAGACACGGGCCGCGGCCTTGCCGCGGCCGGGACGGTGCCGTAGCACCTCGTAGTTCGTGCGCAGTGGCGCGCCCTGGAACGTGCCGGACGCTCGCTGTGAGATGAGCCGTGACATGCCGATGCTGCGATTGAGCGCCTTCTCGTTCTCCCAGATGGAGATGCTCATACTTCGCCCACTAGTCCGATCTACCAACAAGACGGCCTCGAAAAACCCCGGCTGGTTGCGAAAGTCGGCCTCACCCTGCTGGTAGAAGCGAATGCGGTCATCAAGCTGCTCCGGATGAGCCTGAGTCATCGTGACTCGCGCAAACATGCGGCCCTCCTGTCCTCTCGATGCGCTGTAAATCGACGAACTGGCTGACTTTGAATTATGGCTGCACGATCAGACCATCATAGGTCCGCCAGAGTGAATTGTCCATTGACGAGCGGGTGGGACGAGGCCCCCGTAGTGCGGCTCGCGCTCGTTTCGACGAGAGCCGCATTGTCCTGCGGCGTCACTGGTTGGCCATCCATCTTGGCTTTGGGATAGGCAAAGAGACCTGTTGACAACCCTCTGCCGGTGTCGGATGATTTTGTGTACCCACATTTATGTACGACTGCTGTTTTGCCGGGGCGGACAGGTGTCAAACCGGTTGCTGGACAGAAGGGTAATTCTGTGAGAATTGTCGCGTTCGCGTTTTTGATGATAAGCGGTCTGCTCATCGGCTGCGGAGGGAACACCTCGGCGGACATGGATCCGAAGGCGACGCAGACTCGGTCGGTTGAACTGACACAGGTCGCAGGTGTTATGTCGGACCACACGGCAGAGAGCTCCGCCGCCCAACAGGTCCCCACGTCGACCGCAACGATTGAGCCGACCAGTACGTCTGCCCCGGAGCCATCGCACACACCGAAGCCTACGAACACTCCACCGCCTACAAACACCCCGGAACCCACATCAACTCCTGCCGCGACGCAGACGCCGACGCCACCTCCAACCCCTACGCCGGAGCCGACGCCGACGATGACCGCGGACCAGGTGAAAGTGCAATATCGCGGGGATGTCGATGTACGTGACCTCGATAAGAACGTCCATGGGTACCTTGACTGGAAACTGCATTACGAAGGCAACGTGCTGACAATCCAGAACTTCGAGAGTGGCGGCACATTTTTGCAACTACAGGTGCAATGGCCCGGTGCTGGGACATACGACAATGAGGTGATCGTGGTCATATACAGCGCCGACGTCGATACGAGCGGCATCTATGAAGACAGTCGGATCGCCATCTGGGGCAGGCCACAGAAATACTTTGAGGGCACGAACGCCTATGGAGGCACGATCGAGCAGGCTCTACTCTACGGCGACTTTGTGGAGCACCGTTAACGAAGTCTGCTGTCCACCTCCAATGTTTTCGATGTCGTTCGAATTGGTAGTTGTCCCTGCCGTTTTCGAGCTCGTCGCAGAGCCTCTGTCTCAGTTGCGCGAATACCCCCGTTGAAAAGGACGGCCGATCAATCGAGATGATCTGCTGGTACCGGATGTGCGAGTTGAGTCGTTTGAATTCTCCGCCGAAGCAGTGATGCGAGGAGCATTTGATGCGATTTGGAACGCTGCAGGTTACTCGAGATCCATGAACTACTCCGACGAAGGCAAATGGATCAAGAGGTGATGTGGTAGAGGCTGTTGACCACCTGAATGCTCCTGTGGATAACCGAGCCTGACCTGAGCGAGCCCTAATGGGCTCGAAATGACAGGCAAAGGTTTTGAGAACCGCCGTAGGCGGCTAATGAACCTCCACAACCGAAAAATTCAGAAACTGATTCCCCCGTGCCTTGTTCAAGAACGAAACGTCATCCGCCGAGAGCGAGAGCAAGAAATCGAACGAAAGTCGCTGCGACCTGATGATCGTCGTGGCGACCAGCCGAAGTTGGTACTCGCCCGGCTGGAAATACCAGCCGGGCGGGCCATAGAATACGCAGAACGGCTGCTGGGCCATGCGTGGGCTGATCAGCAGCGGCATCGCGTCGGCGAGATACTCGTAGTTGAGAGAGTTATCCACCGGATCCTGAGTCAGTCTCGCCAGCTCGCGCCACTCAAAGGCAGCCGGAGGCAAGCTGGTCGAATCCGGGGCACGCACAACCTCAACGTGCATGTCACGGATTACCTCCACCCGATCGTTCTGACCTGTGCTGACAAACGCTGGCTGAAGGTAGAAGTAGGCGAAGTTGAAGTCATCGCCCTGGGCCAGACGCACATGTTCCGGCCCTATGAACAGAACCTCCGGCTCGCGACTGGCGAGCGAGCGCGCTTCCACTGCAAACCAGAACGACACGAGCGCGATGCCGAGCGAGATCCAGCCCGGCGTGATCACTTTGCGGAGCCGTGGAACCTGATCGCGGACACCCAGTCTCTCGCCACCCGTCCAAGCCGCGAATACCGGCCTCATCAAGCGGCGAAATTGCAGACCGGACATGCGAGCTGTCGAGCCCCTAGCTCTTACAGGTTGCTGATGGTGAGCCTTTCGCGCACGCATCCAGTGTAGTCCTGATCTTTGACGATCACATGTCACCCGGCATTTCTGGCGAGCCTTTCTCCCTGAGTTTAATCGTGCTGACCGGCCAATTAGATGCTCTTACGATGATGTAGAGAAAGATTTATGTAAAGAATTGAGGACTGATTCTATCTGCGTAGCGCCTGCCCTTCACTCGGATCAAAGACCGCTTACCGATGGCCGCCTACACCACGATCTCGCCGTCCTTCATGAACAGCTCGCCGTCGACGGTGGCCTGGCCGCCTCGGCGCAGGTCGCAGATCATATCCCAGTGGATGGCGCTTTCATTGGTGCTGCCGGTGTCGGGGTAGCCGGCGCCGATGGCCATGTGGATGGTGCCGCCGATCTTCTCGTCGAAGAGGATGTTCTTGGTGAACTTCTGGATGCCCTTGTTCGTGCCAAACGCGAACTCGCCCAGGCGACGCGCACCCTCATCGGCGTCGAGCATCTGCTCCAGGTAATCCTGGTTCTTGGCGGCGGTCGCCTTGACTACCTTGCCACCCTCGAACCAGAGCCGGATATCTTCCACCTCACGGCCTTGGACGCTGGACGGATACGTGAAGCGCACGGTGCCCTCGACCGAGTCTTCAACCGGCCCGGTGAAGATCTCACCATCCGGGAAGTTGCGCTTGCCGTCGGCGTTGATCCATTTGCGGCCGGCGACCGATAACCTCAAGTCTGTGTCTGGTCCAGTCAGGTGAATCTCACGCTTGCCATCCAGCCAGGCGATGAGCCGCTCGTGCTCCTTCGAGACACCACGCCAGTAAGCGAGCGGATCATCCAGCTCGAGATGGCACGCGCCGAACACAAACTCGGTGTAGTCAGCCAGCGACATCTCAGCGTCCTGAGCGTAGGCATTGGTCGGGACGAGCGTCACGCACCATTTCAGGCTGTTCTCGGCGGAACGGGCCAGGTACTTCTGGGTGATCTCACGCCGCGCTGTCTGGAACAGACGTTGCTTGCTCGGGTCCGCGCCCGAGAGCGCCTTCGTATTCTCTTCGGAGAGGACACTCAGCACGGCGTCCGCTTCATCGACGACAAAGCGGTCGCGCGAGGTCAGCCTGGTGAGTTGTTGCTCGTTACCGTGCGTCAGCAAGATCTCCTGGACGCCCGGCATCTGGACACTCACCACAGGGAGCGCGCCAATCTCAACAATCCTGCGATAGACAGCCACGATCAGCGGTTGGGCAAGAGGGGTGCTCTGGAGCGCGACGATCTGCTCCGGCTCAACCTCCAGCGAGTAGCCGACCAGCACGTCGGCAAGTTTCGCAATCCTTGAATCCAGCAACGCGAGTGTCCTTCCATATCGGATCGACTTCATCTGCCTAGGATACCCGCAAGCAACTCGCAGGAACCGCCGGTGGCCGCTACAGCTCCAGATACGTTGATGAACGCGACGCCGATCGTCAGAGACACTGCGCGAGTTCTGTTACAGTTGTGATATGTAGCCCACGATTGTATGCTGTTGCCCGAGTCGGAGTTGAGGATAGCCAAAGAATCTACAATCGGTCGCTCGAAACGCACGACGTCCACCCCCTGTAGGGTCACACCCATCCAGCCGCAATCCCCAGGATCGACTCAGCTGCACCAGCCCGATCGCAACGTCTCAGTCGCGACAGACGAAGAACCGTTCAGGCGCAGCGTCCAATAACCTCCACAAGCCCAAGAGGAGCGATCATCATGCCGAATCATCCACGTCCTGGCTACTTCGCCCCGCAACCCATGACCCGACGCACATTTCTGAAGATGTTAGGCGCGGTAACCGGCAGTGCGGCCGTCTATCTTGCTATGGACGCCTGGCAGATGTCCGGCGCATCCGGTCAAGAGGCGCCGCCCGAGTTAGAGGGCGGTGGCAACGGGACCAGGGTCATTGTCATTGGCGCGGGACCTGCTGGCCTCACGGCTGCCTATGAGCTCATGAATCAGGGGTACGACGTCCAGCTACTCGAAGCCCAGGGCCGGGTCGGTGGACACGTGTTTACGGTGCGCCCGGGCACAGTTACCCAGGAATACGGCGGTGAGCAGCAGACCTGCCAATTCGACGAAGGAAACTTTTTCGAAGCGGGCGCCTGGCGCATTCCCTATTCGCACCGCGCCGTGCTGTACTACTGCAAGCACTTCAACATCCAGATGGAGGCGCACAAGAATATCAACTTGAACGCCTACACTTTCGTCGAAGGCAGTGGTGGTCCGCTCGATGGCCAACGGCTACACATTCGCGAGCTCTTGGCGGATATGGAGGGCTACACGTCTGAGCTGCTTGCGAAGGCAGTCGATCAGAATCAGCTGGACGTCGAACTGACGGAAGAGGACCGGACGAATCTCATTGACTATCTTGTCAACCACGGTTTGATATCTGCCGAGGATCTGTCGTACCAGGGTACCGCCCGCCGTGGCTACGCGGAGCTACCGGGCGTAGGCATGCAGGCTGGTGAACCGTCGCCGCCGATTCCGTTCGAGGATCTTCTGCCCTATGGGGCGGCCGCGATGCGGGCAGCTGGCTTCTATATTGGCGCAGTCCCCTCGTTTACCCAACAAGAGACGATGCTGCAGCCAGTTGGTGGCATGAGCACGATCTACGAACAGGGGTTCCAGCCGGCCCTGGGAGACCGGCTTCTCTTCAACTCCGAAGTCACCGAGATTCGGCAAGACGACAACGGTGTTCGAATCGTCTATCGCAACACGCAAACTGGTGAGGCAACTGAAGCGACAGGTGACTACTGCATCTGCACCATTCCCCTCTCGGTGCTCATCAAGATCCCCGGGGACTTCTCGCCCGACATGTCGATGGCGATGCGCGCAGTTCCGTACGTGCCGACCGGCAAAGCGGGGATACAGTTCAGGCGCCGCTTCTGGGAAGATGACGAGTTTATCTACGGCGGCATCACGTTCACCAATAACCCACAGATCGACACGATCGCCTATCCCGACTACAGCTATCTCAGTCCAAAGGGCGTGATTCAGGCGTACTACAACTTCGGTACGCCTGCGATTGAAGTGAGCAGACTGTCGTATCAGGAACGCATCGAGCTGGCGCTTGATTACGGCAGCCGCATCCATCCCCAGTATCGTGACGAGTATGAGAACGGTTTCTCCATCGCCTGGCACCGTATGCCATATGCGCTGGGCGGCTGGCCAGATTACACCGCGCGATCCCGCCGGGAGGCCTACCCACGCCTGCTCGAACCAGATGGCCGTATCTATATCGCGGGCGAGCACATCGGCTACAGCAACGGATGGATGGAGCCGGCTATTGCCGGCGCGTGGCTCCAGATAGAAAAGCTGCATGAGCGGGTTTCGCAGGGCGGATGAGTTCTTCCCTCGTGGCTGGCCGCGGGGATGAGAAACCGATCGCAACAGAGACACGGGTGACAACATGCGCACACAACGACGCTTAAACGTGGTTCTGCTGGTTCTTCTGCTCGGACTAGCTCCGCTGGCTGCATCGTGTTCGCCTTTGGGTGACGACGAGGGGGACGCGACGCCGACAGCCGCGGCCGCGCAATCCCCGGCAGCGGAGGCACAAGAGACGCCGGCTGATGGAGCTGGTGAGACTCCTACCGAGACAGCCGCGGGCGACGAAACACCGGAGGGTACCCCCGACGCGGGACCTGGCGACACTCCGGACGCTGACGAGACTCCCGAAGGGACGACTGAAGAACAGGAACCCGGAGAAACGCCGGCAGGACTGCCGGGAGCACCGGGAACAACTCCAGGTACGGAGGATCTCCTCGCAGTGGGTGAGGACATCTATGCTAACGTCTGCGCCGCCTGCCACCAGCCGCAGGGCGAGGGAATCGATGGCATCTACCCGGCACTCGCCGGTAATCCGTTGGTAACGCTCGAAGATCCGCAGCCGGTCACCCAGGTAGTCCTGGCCGGCCGGGGTGGAATGCCGCGCTTCGCGGATGCCTACACCGACGAGCAGATCGCCGGGATCGTGTCCTACATCCGGACGGCCTGGGGGAACGCTGCCAGCGAGGTCGATCCCGCTACGGTTGCGGAGATTCGTGCGTCAACCGAGGACGTGCCCGAGGACGAGGGTCGAACCGGCGGCGAACAGACCGATAGTCCCGACTAGCGGTCTGGGAGGGCGAGGAGACGTGCCGGTGATTCACCGGGGGAGCCCCGTTGGATGCACGGTGCTCCAACTCGTGACGGCACACGCGTCATCGCAGGGCGCCCATCCCAGCAGTTCATGGTTCTCCGGAAGAACATCGGGGCCAGGAGAATCCATTTCGCGTGCACGCCCAGGTTCGTCGTGATGGACGATCTCCCGGCGAAACGTAGACCTACTCCATCCAAATAGCAGAGTACGGACTGGTCCGCGTCGAAGCGGTAGAACATCGCTGCTGTGCTTGTAGTCGAGCGAAAGGGAGGATTTTGGAGATGGGGATTGATAGACCCACTGCCGTGCGTCGATTCTCACGGCGCAAGCTGCTTGCGACGGCGTCCGCCGTAGCAGGAAGCGTTGCGCTCACTGGGCGAGTCGACGCTCAGATACCTACACCGCCGACCGACGTCCCTGAAGATCCAACCAAGGTGCAGGGCCTTCCGCTCTCTCCCGTTGGGCGGCGGTCGCCCTTTGTCGTGCTCGGGAGAACCTTCGCTGATAACCCTACGACCCTCGCGTCGTGGTCGTTCACGCCCCTGCAACATCTCTACGGCACGATCACGCCCTCTGATCTGCACTTTGAACGGCACCACGCAGGTGTCCCGATCATCGCCCCGGACAAGCACCGGTTGCTCATCCACGGGCTCGTCGATCGACCTCTGGAGCTCACAGTCGAGGACATCAAGCGCTTTCCCGCTACGACGTACCAGATGTTTCTGGAATGCTCCGGCAATAGCCTGTACGGCTATGGCGAGACCGAGCCGGATGCTACCGCCCAGTCACTACATGGGTTAACCAGCACGAGCGAGTGGGTTGGGGTACCCGTCTCCACGCTGCTGGCCGAGGCCGGCGTACAACCCGGCGCGTCCTGGGTGCTGGCCGAGGGCGCTGACGCGGCAGTCATGACGCGCAGCATTCCAATTGAAAAGATGATGGATGACGCGCTCGTTGCCTATGCCCAGAACGGCGAAGACATTCGTCCGGAACAGGGGTATCCGATGCGACTCTTCCTGCCTGGCTGGGAGGGCAACATGAACATCAAATGGTTGCGGCGTCTCGAGCTTGGGAACGCACCCTACATGACCCGTGAAGAAACCTCGAAGTATTCGGACGCCTTGCCCGACGGGAGGATCTATCAGTTCACCTTTCCCATGGAAGTGAAATCCCTGATCACCTGGCCGTCAACCGGCCACGTCATTCCCGCGCTAGGTCCCTGGGAGCTCCGCGGCATTGCCTGGTCCGGCCTGGGCGCGATCGAGCGGGTCGAGGTCAGCGTCGATGGTGGAGCGAGCTGGAGTGACGCGTCGATTCAGGGACCGGTGTTGCCACTGTGCCATACGCGCTTCCGTTATCTGTGGGAATGGAACGGCGAGGAAACGGTCATCCAGAGCCGCGCCACCGACGACCAGGGCAACGTTCAACCCTCCCGCGAAGAGCTGCTGAGCGTTCGAGGGCCTAATTTCGTCTACCACTATAACGCGATCCAGCCGTGGCGAGTCCACCCGGATGGGAGTGTCACCAATGGCCTTGCGTAGCGCGCTCGTGATTGCCGCGGCTGTCCTGGGCCTCATCATCGTTGGAATCCTGAGCTTCGTGTTGCTGAGGGACGGTGACGACGAGCAAGCCGCAGCCGCCACCACTCCTGCTGAAACCGGCCAGGCGCCTGCAACACAGGCTCCCGCGGGACAGACCGCTGAGAGCTCAACACCGACGCCACCTCTGCTTGGCACGCCCCGGCCGGCTCCGTCTCCACCGGCGGAGGGCGCGTTCGGGTTCGGTCAACCTGCGGATGAAGACACCATCGCAGCGATCGATATCGATGTTCCACCAGACGGCTCCGGTCTTCCGGAGGGTAGTGGCACCCCCGAGGAAGGTGCCGAGGTCTACGCCGCGGAATGCGCGAGTTGCCACGGTCAGACCGGGACTGAGGGAGGGCTCGGCCCAGCACTGGTAAGCGAGCCGGGGCCATGGAGAGAAGGGATGCCGCGCACCATCGGCAGCTGGTGGCCGTATGCGACGACGGTGTACGACTACGTCTACCGGGCCATGCCATTTGACGAGCCAGGCTCGCTTGAGCCGGACCAGGTCTACGCGGTGACGGCATATCTGCTCCGCGAGAACACCATCATAGAAGACGGCCAGGAGATGAACGCCGAGACGTTACCGCAGGTGCAAATGCCGAACCAGCCCAGTTTCGTTCCATGCTGGCCGGAAGATTGTCGTTTCGAGGGTGAAAGAGGATCGTAACGAAAGGGAGAGCGCGACGCTCTCCCTGTTGTTTAAGGAGTGCGTTGTCTACCTTGCCGCAGGGTTTGCCGCTGTCGCGGGGATCCCATTCCTCGCGAGACGTCGCGGCCTTCGGGCGGCGGCGTCGTATGTTGTGTCTGGCTACTGCACCAGGAACACGACCGGCACGAGCACATTGGATGAACTGGCATACGTGATGGTCAGTTCCGTTGTGCCGCCGAAGGCTGCCTGGCCACCAATGATCTGCCCGACAACCTGGCTGCCTGAATGCCCTTTGAGCGTGATGAGCGAGCACGGCGCGTAGATAATGCCGATGACGTTCAGCCTGTTGCCGCCTTCAATGGAAAGATTGGAACAGTTCGACCGGTTGTAAAAGATCACGATCTCGGCATCGCAGGCGGGGTCCGTACATGATCTGGTGCCAAGCACATCACGCACGCCAGCAGGGGCAACGTTCTTGATTACCGAGGGAAGAGTTGTGTGACTGACGCTAAAGCCCGTGTCGCCGCCGCGAATATCTAGCTCCGCAGAACCCTGAAAGTAGAGCAGCACATCCTCGCCGTAGACCGTGCGCGGGTTCCCCTTTCCGGACTGCACCCCGAAGTCTCCAGTAAAGCAGTACACGCCGCCGATCAGGACGATGTTCTTGGCGTTGCCACCGCTGACGGAGATACCGCTATAGGTTCCGGGGGACAGGATGATTGGATCGGTATTGAGATCAGGCACCGTTTGCAGAGGTCCGCAGGCTGGGGGGGCAACATCTGCATAGGGGTCCGCGATCTGCGGCGCGGCGGGGTTTGTGCTTTCGTAGGTGACACTTGGCGGCGTTCGCTGCACGATACTGATGCCGTCGTGGGCGTCAAGTGCTCCGCCCGGCTGGCTCCACGTCGTGTTGCCGTCGAACTCCATGCTGCTGTTACTCATGGCCCCGCCGCCGTGGATTGTCATGTTGCTGGTGCCGAATGCATTGATGCCGGGCCCGTCCGGGTCGAGCGTGACGATAGCGTAGTCACGCTCGACGGGGCTGGTGCACGCCACCGCAGTGGCGGATACATCCCAGTTGCCCTGGTACACGACTTCGATGAAGAATGAGTCAACAGGCGCGGTGACGGTTGCCTTGACGCAGCGTTGCAGCTCGCCGCCGCCCGGCGGGGTGTAGGTTGCCAGCGGGGTAAGCTCCACCTCGCTCGCCGCGAACCCGTTGGCCTCAGCGTAGTATTCGCCACTCTCCTCGATGGCGGCGACAGGAGCGGGATCGCCGAATGGAGCGCGCTGGTAGACCAAATCGGCCGCAAGTGCCGCAGCATCCGCCGCCGCCTGGGTCTGCCGCTTCTCGGCCAGCGCATTGCCTACGTCGATCGCGAGGGCCAGGATGGCGATCAGCACGAATGAGGCAGCTGCGAAGAGGATCATCACCTGCCCCTGATGGCCTGAGCGCGCGGAGTTGGGCATGATCTTCTACTTTCAAAGGGATGCAACTACGACAAGCTGAATGTAGCAGGGCCATTATGAAGGTCGGACAGGACGAACGTCCTGATTTCGTCAGGCGGGGCCGAGCTCAGTACTCACGAAATGCTGACGTTCTCGGCCAGCATACCGATCAGGGTGAACGAGGTCGCGGCAAACGGGATCACGACCTGATCGCTAGCCGACCGCAAAACATCGCAAGAGGGGCTACATTGATACAGGACACGGCTTTATGACACGTTCGCCGACATATTTGTCTTACCTGAACAACAGGCGCGCCGATTTGCCCGGCATCGAGGTACGACAGTACCTGGCCGCACTATGACCTGCGCCCGGCAGCGCTGGATCAGGCGGATCGGTTCTGTTGAATGTCGAAGAATTTGGCGGATTCCCGCGAGAATTGCTGCTCTGACGGCGTGTGTATGAACCAGTGATTGGGAACCGAGGCGGTCAGGTACGCTCTACCCGGCGGGGGTGCATAGCTCTGTGCGGCGCGGATTCGAGGAGCAGTGTAGATCCGAAGGGCCTATGCACGGCGAAACAATTAGTACTCCTGGACCTCACATCTATTCAAGCAAAACGCCACACTTCACGCAGCTTCCGTCAGCTCCAACGTAGGATCCGGCGGAGCCTCAAAACGAGCATGGGTACCACGATGCAGGAGCGCGACATGACCGGTCTCATTCATAGACTTCAAGGGACGAAGAGGCTGATCCACGAGGGACAGGTGATGATCCTGTTCGCCGTGGCGTCGCTCGTGCTGATCGGCGCGGTCGCTCTTGCGGTCGACGTCGGCTATCTGCTGGCCGAGCGCCGTCAGGTCCAGGCAGCGGCGGACGCAGCCGCGATGGCAGCCGCGCAATCCGGGCTGGACAACAAGAAGAGCGAGATCATCAGCGCCGGCCAATACTACGGCGCGTTGAACGCCGGCGTGGCAGAAAGTACGGTGGACGTAGACCCAGACGCCGCCGGACCCAGTGGAGGTGACGGCGAGCGCTACGTCGAGGTCACGATCACCAAGAGTGTCCAGAAGTTCTTCCTCGGCGCAATCTACCCCGGCAGTTGGACGGTAACTGCAGCCGCTATGGCCGCGGTCGAGCCAGTCGATGCGGATTACGCCCTCATCACCCTCGACAAATCCGAGATCCCAGGGATCTACATGAACGGCAATACCGGAATCGTCATTTCCGGCGATGGGGGCGGCGCCGCATCCAACACGACTATCCAGGGCGGGAGCAACACAACCTTTGATGTCGAAGGTGCGATCCACGCTTATGGAGAAATTACCGGATCCAGCGGCTGGGACGCGCCAAAGGGAGTCCAGGGTAACCGCAACCGGTACGTGGAGGACCCAATCGTCAAAGCTGGTGTCGTCGCACCGTCGGTTCCAACTCAGGTGCGCGACCAGAAATATATCGATGATTGCCTTAAGCAGAATCCGTGCCAGCTGGATCCGGGACGCTACACGAGCGTCTCGATCAGTATGGGCAACAAGGACAAGATCAACCTCTCTTCCGGCCTGTACTATTTCGACGGCACCAGTAGCTTTGACCTCAAGAATAAGTCTGAACTCACCGGCACCGGTGTCCAACTGTATTTCACCGGCGGAAGCTCGTTCAAACCCAAGAACGGCGACGTTAATCTCAAAGTGACGTCAGTGCCAGACGACACCACAGGGCCAGAGGACGTGGTGATCTGGGTGGACAACTGTAGCGATGTCGATCTGCAAGGAAACGGTGAGATGCGGTTTGAAGGCATTTTCTATGCTCCCTGCTCGAACGCGTTGATGCACGGTAACCCCTCCACCGAAACCATCAACGGTCAGATCATCGTCGGCACGCTGGACCTCAAAGGTACGTCAGATCTTGGCATCACCTATAGGCAGCGGGTCGAGACCTCCCAGCCGTCCGTTTTCCTGATTAATTAGGTGTTCGTCTCAAAAGGTGACGAAGGTACTCTGTCGCTTTTGCTGCCGCTCCATACACTGGAGAGAGGCAGATCCAGCCTCGCACAACAGGTAAGGCTGGGCCGTTTTATGAAAGCCTGGGCATGATGATCGACGAAACACAAGAGCACAACCTGGTCCCATGCTCACCGAGAAAGCGCTCGCGCAGCCGTGGCCAGAGCATCGTGGAGTTTGCTCTGGTGCTGCCGATCCTGTTGGGATTCCTGGTGATCGCCGCCGATTTTGGTCGCGCCTTCACTGCATATCTCACGATCAGCAGCGCCGCCCGTGAAGGCGCCACCTACGCCTCGCGCTCCGACGCGAACGCTGACAAGACGACTGCGATCACGGAAACGACGCTCGCTGAGGTCGGCACGAGCAAGAAAATCTGGAACGTTGCGCCGACAGTCGTCGTTGCGAACCAGACGACGTTGAAAGATCCCCAGGGGTATCGTTATGTCGAGGTGCGAGTAGATTACACGTTTGAGCCAATGTTCGCCATCTGGCCGATTCCCGGTGATGTGCCCATGCAGCGCACGGTCCGAATGCGCGTTCTGGGAAGCTAGGTGAGAGATCTCATGGGCCGTCGCCAGCGCAGGTTCTTCTCCGCCCAGAGCATGGTCGAGTTTGCTTTCGTGGGCCCGATCTTTCTCTTGATGCTCATCGGCACAATCGAGATGGGCCGTCTGATGTGGACCAGTCACGAGCTCTCAAACGGCACCCGTGAGGGGGCTCGCTGGGCCTCGGTACGGGGCGATCGGTGGGAGGCACAGTCGAATTCCGCCATCACTTGGGCAGACGTCCGGACTGTCATCCTCGACCGTACTAGCGCGCTCGATTCCACTCTGAGTGGCACTCTCACCTACCCGTCAGCGAATAGCCGCGAGCCGGGAAGTAAGGTCCGTGTCACGACGACCTACACATACGTGCCCATGGTCGGCGAGTTTCTGGGCATTGGCAACATCACCCTGTCGCGCCAGAGCGAGCTGACGATTCACTATTGACGCGTGAGTCCTGTGCGGATCATCGGGTGAAGTGAGCCGCTTTGCTGGTCGTCCTGAGTACTGGACCTCAGGGGAGTTGTCACGACTCGGGGTTCCTACCTGTCGGTAGGGGAGGAGCTCGTCTCCTCCCGCCTCAAGCGGACCGGGGGTTCGGGAGGAGACGAGCTCCTCCCCTACGGGGGCGACACCATCATCGTGGTCGAGTACTGAGGCTTGACCGTGATCCTGAAGCAACCAGTCATCCCGAGCGAAGCGAAGGATCTCGGGCGAAACCGGCATGTGGGCTACGTGGAGATCCTTCGTTGCCACAGGATGACCGTCAAAGCTTCAGGATCATTCAGTCAGCACACCGTGGCATCGTGGCAGTCCTGATGAGGTCTACGGAACGTCCTTGACTCGGCTCAGGTACAGTCCGCCACCGATCGGCAGCAGGACGTTTTCCAGGCCGGAATCGGCGTCGGCCAAGGCGCGGTAGGGCTCGGTTTCGTCGGAGTGGGTCGTCATGTTGTCGGCCACGATGACCCCTCCGGGGCGCACCAGCCGGCGCACTTCGCGCAAA
This sequence comes from uncultured Chloroflexia bacterium, assembly GCA_963729445.1. GTDB lineage: Bacteria > Chloroflexota > Chloroflexia > Thermomicrobiales > CFX8 > JACCZH01. The sequence continues at coordinate 1,170,563 of CAVSNU010000005.1, read as the reverse complement.
TACTCGGGGTATTGTGATTTGTCGGCATCAATAAAGACCAGATCGAATGGACCGCCCAGCACCTTGAGGGACGTAGTCGCCGGACCTTCGACGATCGTTACGACCCGATCCAGGCCGGCCAGCTTGAGGTTGGCACGCGCCATCTCGACCTTCATGGGCTCAACCTCCAGCGTCACCAGCTCGCCCCCCGTTTCAGAGAGTGCCCGCGCCAGCCAGATTGTCGAGTATCCGTTCGACGTGCCGATCTCCAGTACCCGGTGCGCGCCAAGCAGGCCAACCAGCCAGGCAAGGAAGGCTCCGCCCTCCGGCCCGACGTTCCGCATGCCGCCCTCGCGCCGGCCAAACTCGTACAATTCCTCGAGAAGTTCATCCACGCTACGCATCTCGGACAAGTTCTGTGCTCCTTTTCGAGTATTGACCCTCTGTGTGTTTCCCCAGGGACCGGAAGATGCTGTAATACGCCTGGTTGATCGTTAGTTACCGTTGACTCTAAAACAGAGACGAGGCTGAGTGTGAACATCGTACGCTACCGCGCTAACGGCGAGATCTTTACCGGCATTCTCGAAGACGATCTGGTGCGCCAGGCGCAAGGCGACATGTTCGACCGGCTGCAGGTTGGCCCGGTCATCGGCCATGTTGATGAAGTAGAGCTACTCGCCCCGGTGGAGCCCAGCAAGCTCATCGCCATCGGGTTGAACTACCAGGACCACATCGACGAAGATGCCTTCGATTTTCAGAAGCCTGAGAATCCGATCATTTTCCTCAAGCCGCCGTCTTCGCTCGTCGGCCACAACCAGCCGATCGTCTTGCCTGCGGGAGCCGAGCAGGTTGACGCCGAAGCCGAGCTGTGTATTGTGATCGGCCGTGAGTGCCGGAACGTGCGCGCCGCCGACGCATACGACGTCATCCTCGGTTTCACCAACGGGAACGATGTCAGCGCGCGCGATTACCAGTTCAAAGACGGCCAGTGGTCGCGGGCTAAAGGGTTCGACACCTTCTCCCCACTCGGCCCGGCCATCGTTACCGGCGTACGAGCCGACGATATGGATATCGTTTCGAGAGTCAATGGCGAGGGACGCCAGTCGTCGTCAACCCGCCATCTGATTTTCGACGTTCCCTATTTAATAGAGTTCGTCAGCCGCGTCATGACGCTGCTCCCCGGCGACGTCATCATGACAGGCACCCCGGCGGGCCCGCCACGACTTAACCCTGGCGATGTCTGCGAGGTCGAGATCGCCGGCCTGGGCGTGTTGAGTAATCCGGTGGTGGCAGAGCATGGAGAAGGTCCCGGATAGCTTGCCCATGGGGTGTCGGAGTCCGTACACTCCAGGCGTTAGAATCGCTCGCGACCGTGGGAACATACAACGGATTAACCAGGTGATATTCAAACTACCACTCTGGCGTGTACTGCTTATCGTTGTCTTGCTGGCCGGCGTCACTCTCCAACGTGCGCCGGTACGGGCGCAGGCGGAAGCGCCACTCACCAACGCCGAACACATCATTATCCTGTCGGACTTCAACGAGATTCTCTACGAGCGCAATTCTCGCCAGCGAATCCCCTTAGCGTCGCTTACCAAGCTGATGACCGCCATTGTCGCGGTGCGGCATGCCCCCATGAACATGCCGGTCGTCGTGCATCCCAACGACCTGATTGGTGAAGCAACGATGGGCTTGATCGAGGGCGACGAGCTGCTGCTGGAGGATCTGTTCTACGGACTGCTTATCCCCTCCGGTAACGACGCGGCCATGGCGATCGCGCGCTCGGTGGGCTGGCAGGAGGGGGACACCGATCCCAACCAGTCGGTGAACCGTTTCGTGGACATGATGAACGCGACCGCTCGCGAGATCGGCCTGCGCGATACGCATTTTATGAACCCGCACGGCCTGGATCAGCCAGGGCACTATTCAACGCCGTATGACGTCGCGATCATGCTGCGTGCGGCCCTCAACTATCAAGGAATCCGTGTGCCGATGACCACGCTCTCCATTCGGGCAGGAGGTTCCTATGACCTCTACAGCAATAACCCGTTGCTGAATCGTGAGGACTACCTTGGCGGGAAGACGGGCCTGACCGACGGCGCAGGCTTCTGCCTGGCCTCGGCTGCTCGCCGCGACGGCAGGATGGTGATTGCCGTGGTCATGCGGGACGACTGGAACTGGTACGACGACGTTGCCGCGCTGCTGGACTACGGACTGCAGCTGGCCGCAGAACGCGGCACGCCGGCGTACGCCAGGCCGGAATTCATCGGCAGCCAACTGGACCAGCCCCGCCCGCAGACGCTGGTTCAGACGGAAACCGAACCGCCGCCATTCATCGGCCCGGTGCTCCCGGGTGCAACTACCGCGCGACGATAGCGCCCTAGCCGGCTGGCCGCATACGCGCGACGAGCACCGGCGGGATGTGGGTGAAATTCGCCCACGAAAGCGGGACACTGCTCGCGTCTTCCGCGCTAAACGCAGGCTCCTCGATCCCATCCAACACCAACCCGGCCCGGAAGCCCGCCTGGAAGAGCTCGCTCAGCGGCCGGTGGAAATACCAGTGCGGCGCGGGTTCACCCGGCATACCCGCACCTTTGCCGGGCGTTACGTGGAGATAGTCGTGCACACGCACGTACCTCGTCTCGACGAGCTCCCCGTCCCGGTCCTCCTCTTCCATGCCCAGCTGGACGCTGTTGCTATTGAAGGCAGGGTGCTGCACCGAGAACACGAAACAACCAGCCGGTCTCAGAAGCTGTGCGACCGCGCGCATGAGCGGATCGATAACCGGCATGTCCATCAGCGCCATGTTGCACACGACTGCATCGAATGATCCGGCTCCGAGCGCCAGTAGCTGGGACTCGTCGGTGGCGTCCACCAGGCGGTACTCGATGCGATCGTGGTGTTCGGCCTCCCTGGCACGGGCGAGATCCAGGAACGTCTGGCTGAAGTCGGCCGCGACTACCCATGCACCAAGCTGGGCTAGCCGGCGGGAGAACACGCCGTTTCCACAGGCCACGTCCAGTATGCGTTGTCCAGGCTCCACGCGGAGCAGACGTTCGGAGGCGGGGCCGACGAGCACACGCTGAAATGCATTGCCCTCGCCCATCCGGGCGTCCCAGAACGTTGCCTTTTCATCCCAGATCGCCTGTGTCTCGCTGACGCCGGGAGGTCTGACGTCCTGCTCACGGTTTACCAAGGGCACATCCCGTCCTATGCATCAACTCCCAGATACGAACGCAGGAAGTAGATAATGAAGGCCAGGCTAATGGCGTACATGGCAGGATGAATGTCAGAGAACTTGCCCCGGAAGATCTTGATGGCAGTCCAGACGATGAAGCCGGCGCCGATGCCGTTGGTGATGTTGAAGGTGAGCGGCATCATCATCATCGTCACCAGTACCGGTAAGCCGACTTCGATGTTGCTGAAATCCACCCCGCTGGTCCGCACCCGGCGGCCGTCAGCAAGTACCTCTTCCCGTTCAGAAAGCACGCTCGTCATCATCCAGCCCACGATGATCAACGCCGCCGCTGTGGCCGATGTCGGCACGATCTCGACCAGTGGAGAGAATGGCATCGCCAGCAGGAACATCACACCGACCGTGACGGCCACCAGTCCAGACCGTCCACCCTGGGCGACGCCGGCAGCTGACTCGACGTAGGTTGTCGCCGAGGACGAGCTGGCGGCACCACCGGCAACCGCACCGAGCGAATCAACCAGCAGTGGCTTCTGAGCGTCCGGCAATTCGCCCCGCTCGTTCAGATAACCGGCCTGGCTCCCTACGCCGACGAGGGTGCCCATCGTGTCGAAGAAGTCGGCCAGCATGATGACCAGAACTGTCAGGATTGCGACACTCAAGCCCATCTCGGCAAAAAAGCCGAACGAGAAGTCCCCGATGACGCTGAAATCGGGCGTCCGCGCAACAGCATCCGGAACCACTGCCTGGCCGGGAAGGAACTGGCCCGTGTCGCCAATTGCCTCGACGATGATCGCGAAAATTGTTGCGCCAACGATACCGATCAGGATCGCGGCACGCTGGCCGATGGCCATCAGGGCGATGGTGAGGAACAGTCCAAACACGGTTACGAGCACCGGCGCGCCGCGCAGGTCGGTCAGCGCCACCACTGTGCCTTCGCCGGTCGAGACAATGCCGCCGTTCACGAGTCCGATAAAGAGAATAAACAGGCCAATGCCGACCGCGATGCCCTTTTTGAGCTCCAGCGGCACGGCATCCATCACATACTTGCGTACGCCGACCAGCACAAGGATCGTAATCAGAATGCCCTCGGCGACGATCACCCCCATCGCTTGAGGGTAGGTCAGGCCCTCTTGTCCCACCAGCGTGAAAGCCACGATCGCGTTCAGACCGAGCCCGGGCGCCAGTGCGAAGGCACGGTTGGTATAGAGACCCATGATGATCGACATGACGCCGGCCACGAGACAGGTGGCGGTTGTCGTGGCCGAAACCGCCAATCCCGGATCGTTGGGGCCTGGTATTGACAGGATATTGGGATTCACGAAGATGATGTACGACATGACAACGAAGGTTGTCAGGCCGGCCAGAATCTCGGTTCGAACTGTCGTGCCTAGCTCGCGGAGCTTGAACTGGTTATCGAGGAACCCACCCGCCTCGACCAAACGCGCAGTACGCTGGCTCACCGGTCACCCCCACTTCATGATGTTTGCAGCGTGCAGATCGATGCCACCCCAACCATGGAATGCCCCGGATACCGGCAAACAGCCTTGCGGTCTAAACTCATTCAGCATCGTTGCCGCGTAGCGGGTGCACACGCGATAGGTTAATGGAAAACACGCCCCCTGTCGACTACTGATTATCGATACAGTAATGCGCGTTCGAACGCGGGTGTTCGCGCCAGGCCGAGGGCTTCACGCGCTTCGGCGACGACGTAGAGCGAGCCGGTGACGCAGACCACTCCGTCAGGGCCGGCAAGCGACCTCGCCAGGCCCAGGGCCTCGCCAACATCGCCGGCCGTCTGCGCCTGTAGTCCCGATTCACTCGCCAACTCGACGAGCGTCTCAGGCTCTGCCGCTCGTGGATTGTGCGATTCCGTTGCGATGAGCGTCCCGTGCAGCCGGGCGATCTCAGACAACATGCCGGCGACGTCCTTGTCACGCGCCGCCCCAAAGATGACGACCAGTTTCCGATCTCCTACGACGCCCGCAAGTGTCTCGACGAGACGGGTGATGGAATCGACATTGTGTGCACCGTCGACATAGACATCCGGACGACGCGCGGCAAGCTCAAAGCGCCCCGGCCAGCTGACCGTCCCCAGCGCGTCCCGGACCAGACGCTCGTCACCGGCAATCTCCGGATTCAGCAGCCACGACACCATCAGCGCCAAACCGGCGTTCTCAACCTGGTGTCTACCTTCCAGAGAGAGACGTATGTCACCCCAATCGCCCCAGGGTCCGGACAGTCGTGGCGCATGGGAATCACCCCCGGTCACCCAGTCTCGCCCCGCGGCCGACAGAGGTGCGCCTCGCTCTGCGGCGATGCTCTCCAACATCCGTAGCGCTTCGTCCGGCTGTGGACCAACGGCGACGGGACAGCCGGCCTTGATGATGCCGCCCTTCTCCATCGCGATCTTGGACAACGTATCGCCCAGGTATAGCGGTGTGATCGAGCGAGATGCTGCTGATCGCCGCGACATCCGGCGTCACCACATTGGTCGCGTCGAGTCTTCCTCCCATACCGACTTCCACGACGGCAAGATCGACTTCCGCCTGCGCGAAAGCTAGCAGCGCCATGGTGGTCACGATCTCAAACGCGGTCGGTGTGCCGAGCTCGGGGTGCTCGGCCTCGAGGCGCTGACTGGCCGCTGCCACTTCTACCGCAACCCTGGCGAAGCCCTCCTCAGAGATCGGTTCGCCATCCAGCATGATCCGCTCGCGAAAACTATGCAGGTGCGGAGTGGCGTAGAGTCCGGTCTTCTGCCCACCGGCCCGGGCGATGGCGACAATCATCGCGCAGGTCGAGCCCTTGCCCTTGGTTCCGCCGACATGGGCAATCCGGTAGCGTTGATCCGGCCGGGCGAGCTGCTCTAACAACCCCGCCGTGCGCTTCAATCCCAGCGCCACCACATCATCTCCGAGGAAGGGGTTCGCAACGAAGCCTCGTTCGTAGCCATCCCGGTCGATAATGTATTCAATCGCTTGCTGATAGTTCATAGATTCGTTTCAATCTCCGCACCAGGCGGCATAATACGTGCTGCCTCAAGCATACGAGCGCGCGCACGGGTAGAGGCCGTATACCCGGTCGCCGCCTCGATCCAGAAACACCGGCGTTCGTACCGGGCGCGCCACGCGATCAGAACCTGCCTCAACGGTTCTAGTACAGGAGCCGGTCATGGGAAAGAGCGCCGTAAAGATTCGCGTTGAGGCCGAGCGCCGCATCCAGGCGTCAGCTCCGGCAGTGTACCGTTTAATCGCAGATTATCGTGAACATCATCCGCACTTCTTGCCGCCGGCCTTCTCGAATTTTGAGGTGGAGAGGGGAGGCCTCGGGGGCGGCACGTTCATCCGCTTTGATCTCAGACTGGGAGGCCGGAAACGCAGCATCCGGGCTCAGATCGTCGAGCCAAACCCTGGTCGCATCCTTGAGGAGGAAGCCCTGAAATCGGACAGCGTGACGACCTTCGAAGTCGTTCCCGAGGGCGAAGCCTGCCGCGTGTATATCTGCACAGAGTGGACGCCGGCGGGCGGAGTACAGGGCTGGATCGAGCGCAGGTTCGCTCCAAAGCTGCTCGAGCAGCTGTATGCCGACGAGCTGGTGAACCTGGAACATTACGCACGCCGGCAAGAGCAGACTGCGAGCAACTCCTCGTAGGAAGCGCGCGTTGGAGGGACCGGTGTGCGACTATCTGAGACAATTCAGTTGCACCGGACCAGTTGGCTCGCTGTGGATAAGCAACAATCAGCGGCCACCTCATGTTTCCACATGGAGTAGTAAATGGACAACGTACTGCAATCCGCCTCGCGCAACCGCGTTCCGATCCTGCTTGGGATCTGCGCTACCGGCGTCATCATTGGCTCGCTCGGCCCCTGGGCCAGGATATTCGTCGAGACGATCAACGGCATTTCCGGCGACGGACAGATGACCCTCTTTCTTGGAGTGTTCGCCGGCGCCATTACCCTGCTTGAAGTCATCCGCCACAATCGCTCGCATGCGCGCTACATCAGCATGATGATCGCGTTCCTGTTGGCCAGCCTGGTGGGGGTAAACGCCTGGCTGAACGTCCGCACCACCATTGAACAGAGTAACCTCAACGCGAGCGTAGGCTGGGGGTTACAACTGATGACGATCACTGCCCTCGCTGGCGGTGCGGTCGCCTACATTCAGGTGAAAGCCATCAGTCGAGAGAAGAGACATCAGCGGAGATTACGTCAAGAATCCGCGGCGGGCGAGGCTGAGGATGCATAGTGGCAAGATGGCATGTTCCCTCACCTCGGACCACCGGCCAACAGGTTAGACTAGCGGTGATGTACAGGGGTGAATTGTGCTTCGTACATCATGGATGATGAGCGAAGCGACTGCGCTTTCGTCTGAGATCCAGCGTTTGCGTGCCGTCATTGAATCCCGAGCTGCTAACCAAAGGATGTCACCGTGGATATACCACTCTCATTCCTCGACCTCACGCAGATTGAGTCAGGGTCAACATCCACCATCGCCCTGCAAAACTCGACCGAGCTCGCTCAACTGGCGGAGAGGCTTGGATACACGCGTTACTGGTTCGCCGAACATCACAATACGATCGGGTTAGCCAGCGGCTCCCCCGAAATCATGATCGCGCACGTTGCCAACCATACCGAGACAATTCGCGTCGGCAGCGGTGGCGTCATGTTGCCCAACCACCCTCCGCTGCGGGTTGCCGAGGCGTTCCGGCTGCTCGAGGCGCTGCACCCCGGCCGTATCGATCTCGGCCTGGGACGAGCGCCTGGCACCGATACACTCACAGCCTACGCGCTGCGGCGTTCCGAAGCAGCGATGACCGGCGATCAGTACCCGGCACTGCTGGGAGAGCTTCTGGCGCTGGACAGGAACCAGTTTCCGGAAGGACATCCCTTTCAGTCGATAAAGGTGACGCCGGCTGACGTCTCCCTGCCGCCGATCTGGCTCCTGGGCTCGAGTGAGTACAGCGGCCGATTCGCGGCCAACACCGGTCTCGGCTTCTCCTTCGCGGCCCACATCAATCGCGAGCAGGCCGTTCCGGTCATGCGTGCCTACCGGGAGCGGTTCACGCCGTCTGAGTACCGGCAGACGCCGCACTCGATCCTGGCAGTTAGCGTCATCGTCGGCGACACACCAGAGGAGGTCGAGGAGCTACGTCACATCGTCAACATCGGCTACGCCGCGCTGCTGGCCGGCGAGCCGTATCAGATGCCCACCCACGAGCAGGCCCGGGAGACGGCGCTCTCTCCAGCCGCCCTCGAACGTCTGAGAACGAGACCGCCGAGCGTGTTCGCCGGCGACGCGCAGACAGTTACGCGCCAGGTTCAGGAGTTTGCGGCGCAGGCCCAGGCCGACGAGGTCATGATCACCACTCCCCTGCCGAATCTCGAGGATCGCAGGCGGGTGCTCACGCAGATTGCCGACGAGTGGGGCCTGACGGCCGGTGAACGGGACGGGAGAGACAGCTAAAGGCTGCAATTCTCTGGTGAAATAGCGCTATTAAGCAACAGTATGATATTGTCGTAAACCATTATCTCGCGCCGCGATCTGGGGATACGGCGCGAACGGAAACGTGGTGGGAAGGGTCGGCAGCGTGCTGTTTGGGACCGACACGAACCTGGATCTGGCACAGGTGCTCTTTGATCTCGGTGGCATCCAGTTTGGATCGTTTGATCTTGCGGGAGCCGCCGGGACGTCGCCGGTCTACATCAATCCACGAGTGCTCATTAGCGAGCCGGCCATGCTCCGCCGCATCGCCCGTCTGATCCACGCCGAGATCCGCGCCGACCACAGCCGTAGGCGACCGAGGATCGCGAGCTTCGCAGCCGTTGCCGGCGTGCCGATGGGCGGACTCCACGTTGCGACCGCGTACGCCCTTGAAAGCGATACGCCGCTCATTTACCTGCGGCCGTCTTCGGGGGTCATGGACGACGACAATCTAGAGGTTGAGGGCCGAATCGTAGCCGGTCAATCCGCCCTGATCGTCGACGACCTGATGACCGGCGGAACCTCGATTCTGACGACGGCCAGGCAACTCGAGCGCGTCGAGATGAGAGTTCGGGACGCGATCGTGCTGATTGATCGCGAGCAAGGTGGTATCGACCGGCTGCACGAGCACGGCGTGCGCGTCACGCCCATTCTGCGCTTGAAGACGATGTTGAATTATTACCTCGCCAATCGCCTGATTGACGACGCAACCTATCAGCGCTGTATGGCGTACCTGGCCGACAAGGACCAGGAACGCAACGAGAATCACAAGAACGAAGAATTGCCGCCTATCCTTTAGTGACACATCAGCAATGCTCAGCATCGATCGCTATACTCCAGAGGTGCGTGAGAATCCGGAGCGAAGATACGATCGAGGGCCATGACTGAGACTTCGCGTAGATCGTCCAAGCAACCCGACAACGTCGATCCTGCCGGCAAAGAACGGCGATCTGGAGACGGGAATCGCGTCGCGACCCGCCCATATTCCAGCAGCCAGCCCGACCGCGAGGTACGGGAGCTCCGCGCACTCCTCCAGATCACCAAGGCTGCTTCCGCGTCACTCGATCTGGATACCGTGCTGGAACAGGCTTGCCGCCACTCTGCCCAGGGCTCTGACTGTTCCGGGGCGTTCATCGTTGGCTACAATCGCCAGTCCGGGGTTCTCCATTTCATGGCACTCTGGGCACCCCATCTGCCCAAAGTCGCCCGCGACCGCATTCTAAACAACCAGCTCCACATCGATCGCGATGTCGCGATCGCGGTGCAGGTGGTCAAGACCGACGAACCGATCGTGGTGGCCGACTCCATGAACGAGCCGCTTCTGAACCAGGTCTGGCACGACACCATTGGCCCGGGATCGCTGATCGCTACGCCGCTGCACGACAACGATGGAGTGAGCGGCGCGTTAGTCCTCTTCGAGCAGTTTCCAGAGGTGCCCGTGCCAGGCGCCGACGCGCCGCGCCAGTTCACCCGCAGCGACGTGCCCTTCGTAAGCGCCGTTGCCGATCAGGTCAGCCGGGCAATCAACAACGCGCGCCAGTATTCGGAGACCGAGCGCGCTAGCACGCAGAGACTGGCCGAGATCGACGCGCTGATTGAGACCATTTCCGACGGCATTATCTTGCTCAATACCGATCAGCGCGTAATCAGAGCGAACCGTGCCGTCGAGAACATGTTTGGCGGGAAGATTCCGGCCCGCGCACACACAACCGAGATCGCCGAGATCTTCCAGTTCGCAACGCACGACGGGCAGGACTTCCCGGCTGACAGATTGCCGGGAACGGGTACCCTGGCCGGTGACCCGGTACGCGAAGCCGAGATCTCGATCCTGCGGCCGGACGGCAATCGCGCCTTTCTCTCCGTCACCGCCAGCCCGGTCGTTGATAGTGACGGGCGGCCCGAAGGCGCCCTCCTGCTCTATCGCGACATTACCAGCCAGGTCCATCGCGAGCGTCAGGCAGCCGCCTTTCAGACGATCTCCCAGCACCTCGCCAGCTCGGAGCTAGACGTCGACACCGTCGTCGACACCGTTGTCGAGCGCATTGCCGAAAGCATCGAGCCGACCTTTATATCGCTGATGCTCTACGATCCCGATCAACATATGCTGCGACGTGCCGCCGGATGGAACCTGCCCGCGGCATGGAAGAATTCAACGCCACTCGATCTCGAAGGCTCGTCACTCTCGGCGCTGGCTGCCCGGCTACGCCTGACTGTCGCTGTGCCGGATTTCGAGGAGTTGCCTCACGAGTTGCGCCCCCCACTCAGCGACGACGATCGGACCGGAAGCGCGATCATCGTGCCGCTCATCGCTCGTAACGAATTGTTAGGAACCCTCGGGTACGGGCGTCCGGGAACCTATACATTCAGTGACTCGGAGATCTCGTTTCTGGAGATGATCGCGGCCCAGTGTGCGCTGACAATTCATAACGCCAAGCTCTACCAACAGCGCACGGAACAGCAAGCCTTCCTGGCCGAGGTCGTCGACCGGCTGCCAGCCAGTTTGATCGTGTTCGAGCGCTTCCCGCGCGAGGGGCCGGCCACGGACTATCGCATTACCATGACCAACGACTCTGCAGGTGAGTTCTTGACCCGCATCATCGGTGCGCGACAAAAGACGTCGATCGGAGGATCGGTCCGGAGATCCAACCGCAGTCATCCAGCGCGTGAGCTGATCGGCCTGCTGGATGCGGCGTCCGAGGACGGCGAGACCAGGCGCTTCAATGAGTTGACCGCCGACGACGTACGCTCCGGCCGGCGCTACTGGAGCGGCACCATCGTCCCGCTGCAAAGTCGCGCGACGACCGGGGATCTCCTGCTCCTCGCCACCGATGTCACCGAGCAGGTCAACACCCGCCGGCGCATCGAGAATCTGGTCCAGGTGGCCGCCACCCACGCCGCGGAGCTGGAAGCGACCGTTGGCGCAATCGCCGACGCGGTCCTTGTCTGCGATCCGGACGGCAAGATCACCCTGGCGAACCATGGCGCGCTGGCGTCCTACGGAGTCGATTCGCTGGCCGAGCTTGAGGACATCCGTACTATCACGGAGCGAGGCTTGTGGCGTGAGACCAGCGGCCAGCGCATCCCTATCGAAGAGAACCCCCTGAACCGTGCCCTGCGGGGCGAAACCCTGCAAGACGATTACATCCAGTTCGATCACCACTTTGGCCGTGACGTCTATCGCCGGACGAGTGGCGCGCCTGTCAGAGACGCCGGAAATGAGATCATTGGCGCGGTCGCCGTCTCTACCGATATCACCAGCCTGGTGGAGCTCGACCAGCTCAAGGACGAGTTCTTCACCATCGTGACCCACGAGCTGCGCACGCCGCTCACCACGATCAAGGGCTACGGCCAGATGCTGGCGCGCCAGATCGAATCGGCCGGCGCGACGCAACCCCGCGCGCTCACCGCCCTGCGCGAGCAGAGCGACCGTATGGAGCGACTCATCAATCAGCTCCTTGACGTTGCCAGGGTCGACACTGACCAGCTTGTCATTCGGCCAAGTGAGATGGATATTGTGCCGCTGGTTACCCAGATCGCCGCCGATATCGGTCGTGAGACCGACCTGCATCAGATCAGCGTTAAGGGTGATGGGACGTCAATCGTCGGTCTCTGGGACCGCGACCGCCTGACCCAGGTCTTCACCAACCTGCTCACCAACGCCGTCAATTACAGTCCGGACGGCGGACCGGTGGAGGTCACGCTGCGACCCCACGAACATTGCGTCACCGTCTCGGTTGCGGACCGGGGCATCGGCATCCCGGCCGACCAGCTCTCGCAGCTGTTCAACCGCTACAGCCGGCTGCACACCCAACCCCATCACATGACCAACGGCCTCGGCGTCGGCCTCTACATCACCAAGCGCATCGTTGATTCCCACGGCGGCGAGATCGACGTTTCCAGCGAGCTGGGGAAGGGCACAACCTTCATGGTGCGCTTGCCGTACCGGATCCCAGAGACCGTACAACGAGGTGAATGAGCCCGGGTAGCAGTTAGGGTCTAGTACCGCTAGTGACCGCAGCGCACCCACAGCTCGTTTGTCGAGATGGCTCGTGTTCGACGTTCGGTATTAGCGAGACATTAAGAGGCATACTAAAGCGACACTAATAGGCTGTTTAGTGGGTTGACAAAAGGGTATATAGTGGGTAATGAGTACACAACTGAGGGCAGTCGTTGTGTTGTCAGGTGAGGGCAGGTAGTGCATACGAGGGTGGAGCGAGTGCGCATGAAGAATGTATTGAGTACGGCGGCGCAGAGAGAAGCTCGGTCGGCAGTCGTAGGGAATCCAATGGACACAGCCCATCGTGCGGCAATGAACGAACCATTCAGTGAGATAACCAGAGAACTCCAAGATTTGCTGTCTCGGAGGCTGACCGCTGTCATGGCGGGCGTGAAAAACGGCAAGACGGTCGCCCGTTGGGCTGCGGGCGAAACCCCTGATCTCCGCGGTGGCGACGAGAAAGAGCTCCGGTTGCGGACGGCGTACCAGATCTCTCACTTTCTACTGGCAACGTCGGATTCACCAGTAGTGGTCAAGGCCTGGTTCATGGGACTAAATCCCCAGCTTGGGGACACGTCGCCGGCTGAAGCAATTCGTGAGAATCGGTTGAAAGAGGCTATTGACGCGGCCCGAGCATTCGCCGCAGGAGGCTAAGCACGAGTAGGGGTCCGGGTTGGTACGAACGAAGACGATGGGCGCTCAGATCACCAGTGTTGCCGCGCCAAGTGGTCTAATATATCGCGTCGCTAAACTCGAAACTGGCCTATTTGAGCCGGCCCCCTGGCGATACGTTGGATCAAATCGCTTCGATGATCCTCAAGAAGAGTTCCGGGTGGTCTACTGCGCTTCAGATCGGCAAGCTACCTTCGGTGAGACGCTTGCCCGTTTGCGACGATCACCCAAGCTCATCGCATTGATGGAGGATGTCGACGACGATGAGGAATCCATAGATGAGGCTATTGAAGGGCTACTTGATCCGGGCGATACGGGAAGGGGCGTCATACCGGCTGATTGGCGATTCAAGCGCCGAATTGGCACGACGCGACTCAACCCCTCTCTGCAATTTGCTGATATTACAGACGGGGATTCGATTGAGCATTTGCGGATAGCCTTCGCTCAAGACATCGTTGACCTGAAGCTCTCCGATCTTGATGCCAGTACACTCTTGAGTACCAGCCGGGAGATCACCCAACGCTGTTCCAGGTACATCTACGAGCAGTGCGACAATAACGGAATGCCCCGCTTCGCAGGCATTCGATACCCCTCTCGCTTGAATCTCCAATGGATATGTTGGGCGATCTTCGATGACCGAATCGCACACGATCCGGACTTCAATGAGTTTCATGACACTACCATCACCACCACTGACCCTGACCTCCTTGAGGTACTGCGGACAATGGACCTAAGCCTAGAAGCGGTAAGGGGCCACCTACAATTTATTACTGGACAATAGCGCTAAGCCGGCCACCGCGTGCGCCGGGTAATAACAGACCTGAGAAACGCGCGTCCACCCCTATCGACAATGACCATGGTACAAGCGATAGTATGGGGGAAGGAGCGCAGCGTGGCCGAGACGCACACGCAAAGGAGCAGGTCCATGCCATACTACGTCGCTCTGATCAACTGGACAGACAATGGGGTCAAGGCCGCACACGATACCGTCAACCGCTACCAGAAGGCACAGTCAGCCTTCGAGTCGCTCGGTGTCCGCTTCCAGCAGATCCTCTGGACGATGGGACAATATGACATCGTCGCCATCATGGAGGCGCCTGACCAGAAGGCCGTGACCACCGCTCTTCTGCGGCTCGCAAGGGAAGGCAACGTCAGGTCAGAAACCCTTCCCGCCTTTGACGAACAGGAGATGCAGGGGATAGTCGAGCAGCTCCGGTAGGAACCTGGTGTTCGTCGCGCCCTGGCCACGCTCTCGCTCCAGATTTTCAGGCCAAAGAACGCGGTTCCCTGCACCTGGTGCTCATCGTCATCGACTTCGTTCGGACGGAGCCCTCTATTCTAACGGTTGTACCGTGTGTCTTCGCTACAACCGGGCCAGGTCATCGACGTCGCAATGTCGCAGCGCTGGAAATCAAGGCCATCCAAACCTGTATGCCAACACTGCTGGAACGAGCTGAATTGCCTGTGTAGCAGCCGCGTTTCATTCTCTCGAACGCTCGTCTTGTCGCTCGACGGGCGGCTCTCGCTCAGCCTGTTCGAACGGAAGCGCGCGCTCCGCCTCCGCGGCCGTCAAAGGCTGTTCCCTCGGTTGAAGCACGCGGTACACGCCCGCCGCCAGGACTGCACCGGCCAGAGGTGCGACGATGAACACCCACAGCTGTTCCAGCGCCCATCCCCCTACGAAGAGGGCGGGACCGATACTCCTCGCTGGGTTAACCGAAGTGTTGGTCACGGGAATGCTGACCAGGTGGATCAGCGTCAGGACCAGCCCGATTGCCAAGCCGGCGAATCCCACCGGCGCTGCCCGGTCGGTTGCCCCGAGCACCGTCAGCACCAGGAATGCCGTCAGCAGGGTCTCGGTAAGGAGCGCGGCGAGTAGGCCGTAGCCGTCCGGCGAGTGGTCGCCGTAGCCATTCGCCCCCAGCCCAGCGGTCCCTGGGTCGTAGCCACCAGGGATATCCTGGGCGATAGCCCAGACGAGGCCGGCGGCCAGCACGGCGCCGATCACCTGGGTGACCGCGTATCCCGCAGCCGGCCTCGCGGCGATCTTGCCCTGTAACAACAGCCCCAGCGTCACGGCCGGGTTGAGATGGCAGCCGGAGATTGGTCCGACGGTATAGACCATCGCCAGCAACGCCAGTCCGAAGGCGAAGGCGACCCCCAGAGCGCCGATGCGCTCTCCGGACAGGACGGCTGCGCCAACCCCGCCCAGAACTAACACGAACGTGCCGACCAACTCGGCGATGTAGGGCCTCTGAAGCGCGTCCATTCGTCTTCCTCCCGCCGCGAGGCCATGCCACGCATTTCAGTCGGTCGATGAGAGAACGATAAATTCGCCAAGAACTGCTCTCAGAATACACCGATTGTCAATTGGGGCCGATCAGCAAGCGGCCAGCGTCCGCAACGAAATCTTCACAGGAGTGGCCATGAAGCGTGGTGGTTTACGATGGGTCAGGAAGCGATCGCGCTGTAGCGCTGGATGTCGCCATCACGCTCAGTGTGTCGGACGAGTCCGGATTGCAATTTTGGTCTGGCGCGACAGGAGCATCGTCAGTTACCATCCCAGCGGCGGGCGCCAATTGGCTGATGTTCCGACGCTGGGAAGAAATCCCCGGTCTTGCTCACGCGCTGAAGACACCGTTGCCTATAGCGCGGCACGCTTTTCGTTCAATAGATGCGTGAGGCTTCTGGGCCGTCTGTTTGGGTAACGTGCCCTTCAGCCCGACGAACTGCACCGTTGCTCTGCTGGCCGAGCGCCAGCGCCGAAAGAAGCGGCCTGAAGGCGCCAGCATGAAGGGGCGATCAAGACATGGACGATACCAACGAGCAAACGAAGAAGCGTCAGCGGAGATTGATCGGCCTGCAAGTCGTCCGGTTTGTCGTGGCCACGATCATGCTCGGGTTGTCTCTGTACCTCCAGGACTTGCTCCTGGGGATCCTCGCCGTGGCGTTCCTTATCCTCGGTAGCGTCACCACCTGGCTCAGGCTGCGCGATTCTGAGCCAGGTCCTTAACCTTCTGCCCGACGGTTTGTCACACTCTCTTGAACTTCGACACGCGCTTGCCTTCAAGCACCTCGCCTACGTACAACGACCCCTCCGAGTCGAACCAGACGCTGTGTGGGGCGACGAAGTATCCCGGCTCAGCCTTTGACTCCCCACCGATGCGCGTGATCACCGAGTCTTTGTCATCCAGGATCGAAACGCGATGTTGTAGCTCGCCGACGTAGCGGACACCTTCGTCGTCAACAACCAGGTCAACCGGCTGCTTGAAGCCCGTGAGCTTGGTGATGTATTCCCCGTCCAACGTAAAGAGCTGGATGCGGTGGTTCTGACGGTCGCAGACGTAGACCGTGGGCTCGCCTTGTCGATCGATCACCCGGACAGCGTGCGTCAGGTTGAACTTGCCTGGGCCAACGCCCTTGCCGCCCCAGGTACGGATGTGCTCGCCAGTTGAGGTGAACTGATGGACGTGGGCGTTGCCATAGCCGTCGGAGACGTAGATATCGCCGTTCGGGGCAATGGCGGAGTCAGTCGGCCGGTTGAACGGCTGGCCTTCGGCGCCCGGCGTGTCCGGGTTGCCGATCGTCCAGACCACCTCGCCGTCGAGCGTCGCGCGGCTGACCTGGTGGCGATCGCGATCAACAACGATGAAATACTCACCCTCACTGTCGCTGCCGATGGAGACACCATGGATGTCGCGCCAATGGTCGCTCTCCAGCCAGGTGCCCTGATATTCACCTGCGGTGTTAAAGATCATCGGCGATGGCGTGCCCCGGTGGAAAATAAAGACTCGATCCTGAGCATCCACGACGATCTCGACTACCTGATCCCAGGACGTGCCTTCTGGCATCGTTGGCCAATCTTCGACGACTTCGTATTGTCGCGTTCCCTCGTACACCTGCATCGTTCCCGGTTCCTTTCGGCTGCATTCCATCGAGAGCTGGGTCCAATATAGCATCAGTATCGGCACTTGATGACACGGGTTGATCAGGACCATCGGGCATTGTCACCAGGGGATAGTGCCGCATAGCATAGACTCCGGCGAGCGAGTTTGAATCCGGCGCGCAGGAGCGAACAGAAGGGGGCAGTATCCGTGTCGGCATGGAACTACCCAGCCTACAACATCCAACCCGAGCCAACGACGCGCCGGTCGATGACCAGCTTGATCATCTCCGACGACATCATCATGCGCAACGCCCTGGCGGACGCGATTGCGGCCGAAGGCGCAGGCTCGGTCGCGGTTGAGCATCTCGACGATGCCGTGGCGACGCTTGAGGAATCAAGCTACCCGCTCATCTTCGCGCCGCAACAATCCGTAGGACTCAGTGGGTCGGAAATCTGCTCGCGGCTACGATCGGTGGCAGGTGGGGAGAACGCCTGGATCGTCGCGCTACCGCGCATGGAGATGGTCTCGCTGCGCCAGCTGATGTCCAACGGGTTCGACGGCATGTTGCGGGCACCCTTTGATCCTGCCGACATTGCCCTGCTGGTCGCAGGCGCGACCCGCAATCATCGCGCCGCGGAGCAGCTACAGGTCGTCCGGTCACGAGCCGAATTGTTGCGCGATCTGGCAACAAAGCTGGCCACCAGCGCATCCCTGGAAGAGCAGGCAGCGCACGTGCTCAGGGCAGCTACAGGAGTGCTGCCGAACGCCGCCGGAGCGATCTGGCTGAGCAACCGCGATGGACAGCTCCTCACCAGCGCCGGCACGTTTGGCCTCTCAGACGAATATACCCAGCGCGGCACGGCGCTGTTTGCGCATCTCTCGCCTGAACGGTGGCTGGAGATCGCGCGCCGCCCGCTCTTCGTGAATGCGCTGACGGACGCGCCGAGGATCTTCACGGACATCGCTCGCGGCGAGGGGTTCGCTGCGTCGTTAACTCTTGCGCTCATGACTCCATCCCGTGTGCTGGGCGCCCTGGCTCTCTACACACGCGAACAAACACCACCCGCCGAGCACGACGTTGAGCTGTTGGAGGCGATTGCCGCCTCTGCCTCGCTCGCCCTTGACCGCTTCCAGTCTGAAGAACAACTCCAGACATTACGGTCACTCATCGAGCGAATGCCGGATGGTGTGTTCGTCAACGACCTCGACGGCAACTTCCTGATGGTGAATCCGGCGCTGGAGAATCTGAGCGGGCGTAGCCGGGGAAACCTGGAGACGCTCAGTATCTTTGACCTGCTTGATGAGGGTACAACCGGTGCTGCAGGTCAGCGACTCACGCACCAGTTTCACGCGCTTGGAAGTGAATCCGGCGATCCGGCAAGCGCCTGGGAGCTCAACGGTCCGGCTCTCGTGAACATCCTCCGACCGGACCAGCGCGTCATTCAAGCCGAGCTCTTCCTGCAGCCGTCAAGGGCCAGCCTGGCGAGCGATGAGGTATTTGTCCAAGGCGTGCTGCGTGACGTCACTCAACGAGAGCGGGCCCGCCGGGAGTTTGACACGCTACGCACTGCCGCGGCCGTGATGGCGGCTGAACGCGATCTGGATCACATTATGGACGCGGTCGTGACCACCCTGCGCGAGCAAGCCGGCTACGATCACGCCGCGATCTGGATGCTCAAGCCCGACAAGACCGCCTTAGTCCTCGTTGGACGAGACGCTGGCGAGGCAACGACCATACCAGTCGGCGAGGGTGCCATTGGCCGGGCGGCAGCAACCGGCGAGCCGGTCCTTCTCGGCGGTAGCCATGGACCGTTTTCGATTGTGGGTCAGTCCGTCCGGAGTCAAATCTGCGTCCCAATCATCACCGAGGGGCAGGCCACCGGGGTGATCGACATCGCCACTGGAGCGCGCCGGCCGCTTGACGACGCAGACATGACCTTCCTGACGTCGCTTGCCACCCATCTGGCATCGTCCGTCGAGCGCAGCAATCTGCACCACGAGCTCCAACGACAGGCGACCATCGACAGCGTTACTCATCTTGAAAATCGTGCCACGTTCCTGAAACGGCTTGACAATGAACTTGTGAAGGCAGACGATGACCCTCTGTCACTGCTGATCATCGGCGTGGACCGCTTCAAGGGCATCAACGATACCTATGGGCATTTGATCGCTGATGAGATGCTGCGTCAGGTAGCGGACACCCTTGGTGCGCGAGTGCAGCCTCCACAGGCCGTCGCCCGCTACACCAGCGACCAGTTTGCGGTGGTCCTGCCAAAGACCAGTCGCGCCAAGGCACCAGCCATCGCCGAGAACTTCCGGATCGGCGTCGCAACCCAGCTCTTCATGGCCGCCGAACAGGTTGAGCAGATGACGGTGAGCGTCGGCGCCGCGACCTATCCGAACGACGCGGGCGATATTGACCAGCTGCTCCTGGCAGCCAGCCACGCCATGTACCTCGCCAAACAAGCCGGACGCAACCAGGTCTACCAGTCGAACGAAGCCTTCGCCGAGCTCGCCTCCGCCCACGGACGGATCACTGACTTGCTGCGCCAGTCTCCAAAGGAGACACTCGCCCTGTTGGTGCGAGCTATGGATCAGCGCACGCCGGAGCGTGCCGGTCACTCGCAACGGGTGACGGACTATGCGCTGGCGCTGGCGCGCGAGCTGCGCTTGCCGGAGGAGGAGGTGGGGGCGCTGAGGATCGCCGCCGTCATCCATGACATCGGCATGTTCTCGCTTCCGGACTCGCTCCTTCGCAAGCCTGCGGGGCTGTCTGACTCCGAGCGAGAGTTGCTCTACGGTATCCCGATCAACGCGCACCGGTTGCTGTCGCAGGTCCCCTTACCAGCGAGTGTGTTGCCGGCCGTCGTCCATCAGCACGAGCACTGGGACGGCTCCGGCTTCCCGTCCGGTCTCAAAGGGGCAACGATTCCACCGGGCGCGAGAATTATCGCCGTGGCTGACGCTATCGACGCCATGACTTCCGAGCGCGCTCATCGTGAATCGTTGACGATGGACGAGGCGCTGCGGGCCCTGGCTGACCAGGCCGGCAGTCGCTTCGACCCCGACGTCGTGCGCGCCGCCCAGTCCCTGCTCGGCGAGCTCCACGACGTCTCCCAGGACCTCGCCGGCAGCGACCTCGAAGCCACGATCACCGAGGCGCTGGCCGTTATCCCGCACGCGGAGCGGGCGACGGCGTAGCCCCAGATCTGCGATAGTTTCGCCGTCCGCCGGTAGCAACTCGCGGTCAGCCTACCTCCACCTCCTGCTTGGCGGAGTTGATGAAGTTGACGTCAAAACCGATGCCCTTGTGCCGGGGGAGTTCCGGTGCGTCGGGTGCAGGCAGCGGCGCGTCCATGAACTTGATCATGAGCTGCAGCGTGTTGTAGTGCGCATAGATAATCGTCACGCTGGTGGGGTCTGAGATGGGTGCACCGTCGATGCGGAGCAAGTGCGGCTCGCGCACCTGGATCCGGCCAACCAGCAGCGGGTCGCCCTGGGTCGGAAGGAAGATCATCATCGGACGTTTTCCGGCCTGCGCTGACGTCTCGACCAGGGATATCCACTGGTTACGAAAGTCGTCGATGAACTCCTCTGCCCCATCCTTCAGATCTGGAGGAATCAGGTCACTGGGCATGAACTCATGGGGCATCGCTGGGCTTCCCTTCTGAAACGAACAGACGATCTCACTCCCGATTGTACCGCAGCACTTTGCCTATCAAATCCACATCTCTTTAGCCACTTTTCGTGTATCGTGCCACTCACGCGCGATCACGTTGAACGTTCGAGAGAGGTCAATCCTCCTGGCACCGTTATCGCGAGCGCAACGAGGCCGGTTTCTGGAAGGAGGCTGTTCGCCAGCCTCAGCTCCGCGCCACCCAATCGGTTGCCTCAATGGTTAACCGCAGCGCGAGCGCTAACCCCTGCTCGAAGGGGGCGATGCGGACGGCCTCATGCACGGTGTGACCCCGCTCGCCCTCGGTTACGCCGACACACACGGCCGGGATCCCGAAACTGATGGGGATGTTCATGTCGGTGCTTGATGCCTCGAACGTCGGTTCGCGACCAATCCAGCGTAGCCCCTCGGCGGCCATCTGGATCAATGGGTCGGACTCCGTCTGCGCGCCGGCGGGCCGCTCTCCAAGAAACTCGATGTGGGTGGTGAGCCCTTCGCCCGCTTTCGTCTCGACGATCTCGCGCACCTGGGCGACGAGCTTGTCGAGCTCTTCAGCGCTCACCGAGCGCATGTCGATAACTGCGGAGGCCTTGGCCGCGATGCTATTGACCGTGGTGCCGCCCTCGATGATCCCCACGTTAAAGGTGGTCTTGGGTTCTTCCGGTACCTCAAGGTCAGCAATCGCCGCGCCGATGCGGCAGAGACCGTGGATCGCGCTCGGAAGCCCGAACGCCCCGAATGAGTGGCCGCCCGGCCCATCAACCGACACCCGCCAGCGCACCGAACCGACGGCGCTCATCGTGACCCTGCCCACGCCGCCGTCGAGGACGACAACCGCGCCCAGCTCATCCTGAAATCGCTCGACCGCGCGGCGAGCGCCGCGCAGGTTACCCAGACCTTCTTCGCCAACATCCGCAACTGCGATAATGTCCGCCGCTGTTTCGATGCCGAGCTCATCGAGGATCTGCAGCGTGGTGATCATGCTGGCGACGTTGGAAGCGTTGTCACCGATGCCCGGACCGTAGAGCCATTCATCGTCGCGGCGCACCTTGATCTCGGTCCCTGCCGGGAACACCGTGTCAATGTGCGCGATCAGCATGACCGCCTTGCCGCCCTTGTTCCCGCGCCGGACATAGACGTTGCACACATCGTCGATCTCAGGCTCGTAGCCGAGCTCCCTGAGCTGGGAGGCCACAAACTCAGCCCGCTGGCGCTCGTCTCCGGTCGGCGACGGAACCTCGCAGATACGCATCGTGCGCTCCACAACGGTTTCGAGGTGCTGCTTCGCCGCGTCTTTCAGATTCTGCATATGTTCTTCCCTTTCGTCTCTTTCGTTATGGACGGTTTGCATCTCAGGATCCGCTTAACCGCGCTACGACGGGCGCGAACTCGTCCAGGCTGTGCCCTCGCACAACGATGTAGGAGATCCCGTACCGCTCGCGCTCGGCGATCAGCTTCTCCACAATGGAATCAACCGTGCCGATGATTACGTGAGGAGATTGCAGCAGCGTCTCGGCCGGCAGACTCCAGCGCGTACTCAGGTCAGCCGCGGCTGATCTGGCGTCATCGGTCACAGCCAGGAACTGGTTCAACATCTGCAGCTCCAGGCTTGCGGCGCGCTCTCCAGCCTGCTCCCGGAGATACGTCACCTGTCTTTCGACGGACTCCGCGGCTATCTCGAGACTCAGACCGCCCTCCGGTAAGGCCGGCGGCACGAGCCCGACGATGTCCGCTTCGCGCGCCGCGATCCTGAGCATCCGCTTGCCACCTGCGCCGATCAGGAGCGGCGGGTGCGGCTGTTGGACCGGCTTGGGAAACACTTCGAGATCCGCGATCTTGTAAAACGCCCCGTCGTGATGAACGACGTCGCCACCGAACAGGCCCTTGATAATCTGAATGCTCTCTTCAAAGCGGCTCACCCGGATCGCCGGCGGATCGAATGGAAGGCCGGACTTCTCGTAGTCCTCCCGCAACCATCCCGCCCCGATGCCGAGCTCAAAACGTCCGTCAGACAAGAGATCGAGCGTCGCTGCCTCGGAAGCCACCAGCGCCGGATGCCGGAAGTCGTTATCCAGTGCCAGGGTGCCAATACGCAGCGTCGTGGTCGCGGCAGCCGCTGCCATCAACGCCGGTCCCCAGGCCAGCCGGCCACCAATGTGGTCCGGGATCACCAGCGTGTCATACCCGAGCGCTTCCGCCCTGAGCGCCCGTTCTCCAGCCATTCCTTCCCTGAGCTACTCTGCGCAATTTGAACGCCGAAACGAAAGGGTCGCTCGTCCACCATCAAACCTCCCTGTCAGCGCTGCGCGAGGGCGGACTCCAACACCTCCGTCGCCTGCAGCAGCGCGTCGTGGACCCGGTTGCGCTGGCGAATGAGCCTTGTCCAGAGGAAGCGATGCTCGCTGGACTCGGGATCGAGCGTCGCGAGCTCACGCATTGGGGCCAGACCAGGGAGGATCGGAAGCTGAAGAGCCGGGTCCATCTCGTATGGGCCGTCGATGGTGAACAGCGCCGGGTTCACAATGCGGGTCGTGCGCAAGGCCTTCTGGTTGTAATGGGCAACGTCAGCGCCCGGACCGGTGGCCGCAACCCGCTCCGCGACCGATTTGAAGCGCTCCGCGGCGGTGATTACCTCTGATAAATCGAGATACTGGCCGGCCACGTTCTGAAGCTCACCGAGATGCTGGACAAAATCATTGGCCGAGGGGACGAAGTTGTAAGG
Source organism: uncultured Chloroflexia bacterium (assembly GCA_963729445.1). GTDB lineage: Bacteria > Chloroflexota > Chloroflexia > Thermomicrobiales > CFX8 > JACCZH01. The sequence continues at coordinate 1,146,956 of CAVSNU010000005.1, read as the reverse complement.
ATGAGCTTCGGGGACGCACATCCGAGCCGTCAGCGTCACGTAGATACGGGTGTCGTCTGCCAGAATGTTCGCGTCGGCCTTATCGAGCGTATCTTCCGGCGAGTGCCACCAGTACGCGCCCCCACAGCCGCCAACAGCCTTGCGGTCCGGGTGGTCAACCGGCAGCATGCGGTATGCGCCCATGCTCGATAGACCCACGCCCAGGAATGACTGGTCGCCGGCCTTGAGCGGACGGCGGATGTTGGGATCCTGTCCGGAAAGCTCCTTTACGACGGCCCCGGTAATGTGCTCGATCTCGCCCATGTTGTAGCGGCAATCCCAAATCTCGGTCTCACGCACGCCGGGCGAATCGATGTTGAGGTAGCCAAGGCACTTCTCGCGCAGCTCGGCAAAATGGGTATCGACATACCAGGTCGAGCCGGAATAGCGGCCGGTCGAATGTCCCGGCCACCAGGCAAAGCGCACGCCGTGGGACAGCTCGCCGCGCTGCTCCTGGATAACCCGCGCCATCTCGATGAGCGAGGCGTCACCGGTCGCGTTGTCCGTGATGCCCTCGTACCAGGAGTCAATGTGCGCGCCGACCAGCAGGAACCGGTCGCTTGAGCCCGCGGGAATATCAGCCACAACCAGCGGGAGCTTCCTCCAGGCCGTGTCGACGTTCGAGACCATCCGGATCCTGACCGTGCCTGCCTCGCAGCGCTCGCGCAGGCGCTCGCCATCGCCGTTGCTCACACCAAGCACCGGAATTGTCGGGAGACGCCGGGCCGATTCGGGCGTCGGCGTTCCCCAGACGCTGGTACCAATCATCTCGTGGATAACGTGTTCGTCTGACGGCCAGATATGGATGTGGCCGGCCGCGCCACGCTCCTGCGCGCGCCGGATGCCGTCTGGACCGCCGTCCATCGTTATGACGACCTTGCCGGCGACGTCGAGCCCTGAGTAATCGCCCGCCACCGCGCGGTGCGAGAAGATCATCGCGCCGGCCTCGGGCTGCGCGAAGGGCACAAAGATGAGCTCGGCCTCGACACCACCATCTGGAGTTTGCGCACCAAACGAGCGCGTCCGCACCGCGATCTCTTCGGCAGGGTTGCCCCGCTCGTCAAGAACGGTGAGCGAGCCTTCCAGCGGCCAGGAAATGAGCGACTCGAACTCGTGAATTCTGGCCGCAACGCCGTACGCAGCCATCCGGTCGCGGATGTACTCTGCCGCCGCCCACTCGTCCTTGGTACCGGAATCCCGGAAGAGTGTATTGAATTGCTCCAGATGCTCCTGTAGCCGTTCGGCTGAGACTCCGTCGCGGAGCTTGCTTTCGATGGTTCCCGTAGTGCTCATCGTTGTCCCTCCTGTAACCTGGTTATGTGTCGTCCCTCGTTGACCGGGATGGAAGCGCCGCGATCAAACCCGCACCTCTACCTCAGTCGTGAGCAGCTCGGTCACCATGCGTGCCAGCAGTGCGTGCGCCAGGATCACGGGCACGCCGGTGATGCCGGCCACGATGTCACGCATCGCGGCGTCCATCCCAACGCAGGTCATCCAGACCAGATCGCACCCGGCATGCTGCAGGGTGGTGGCCGCTTCCCTCGCGAGATCCAGCCGTTGCGATCCGGCATATGGCGAGGCGGCTGTCACGACCGCATCGATGCCGAGATCCGCGTAGCGTGCTTGCTCCTTCTGGACCTGGCCGGCGTCAGGCTTGATGATGCCCAGCTTGCGACCGGCGGCCAGCGAGCCGATGACTGCCGGGAAGAGCGTGCCAGGATTGACGATCAGCTTCTCCGACCGCAAGGCACTCCAGTTCGCGCCGCATAACACAACAATTAGCTCCGCGCTATCTTCTTGCACCAATCTATTAACCTGCGTCTGCATCGCCGGCAGGATCTTCTGGTGGGAGAGCAGCACCGAGGAGCCGTCGGTCAACCGGGTGATGATACCGGTCTCACCCTCGTCAACCGTATAGGCGGCAATCTCGGTCTTCGATAGCCCGTCGAGCGCGCCGCGCTGCACGATTTGCAGGGTTTCGGGCAAGAAGTTCCGCATGGCAGGCACGACATCGTCGCGCGGCGCCTGCCCGATCGTGACCATCCCAACTACGTTTATCATCATGCCACCTCGCTAGATCGTGTCAGTTCCGCTTCGGAGCGTCGCGCCATCATAGCGTAGTAGCACTTCATTTCGGGTGGGTGAGATCGGTCCTCAGAAGGTGATAGCATTCGACTATGGAACGGTTGACATCCTGACCGGTGGTGTCTAACCGCACGTAGAGCGGTCAACGCTGTTTAGTGACGAATTATGGAGAATGCCTTATGAACAGAATCAAGGGCAATATCTTTGTCCTCTTCACCTTTGCCGCAATCCTGTCGTTGCTCATCGCAGCCTGTGGTGATGACGGGGAGGAGGATGGGGCGGCTGCTACCGCGCCGGCCGGAACAGCCACGACAGCAGCTGGCGCGGATGGTGACGAAACGCCTGACGGCGACGAGACGCCTGATGGCTGACGAGACGCCTGGAGGCGACGAGACACCTGATGGCGGATGAAACGCCGGAAGCTGATGAGACTCCTGACGGGCGACGAAACTCCCGAGGGCGATGAGACTCCTGACGCGTGATGAGACTCCCGAGGGCGACGAGACACCGGGAGATGGCGCCGGCGCAATGGTTGGCGACCCCGAAGCTGGCCGGGCCATCTGGCAGGCGCAGTGCATGGCATGCCACACCATCGACGGCAGCACCGGCACCGGTCCTACCTGGCAGGGGCTCTGGATGAGCGAAGTGCCCCTTGAAGACGGCACCACCGTTGTCGCCGACGAGGACTACATCACCGAGTCCATTACGGACCCAAGTGCTAAAGTCCACGAAGGCTTCGCTCCGATCATGCCGGAGTTTGATCTGAGTGACGACGAGATTGCCGACGTGATCGCGTTTATCCAGACCCTGGAGTAAACGCTACCTGAAATCTGCATCCATACAAAACGTCGAACGAGCGCGGGGAACCGGAACCGCGCTCGTTCTTTGTGTAAAGCATCACGATCTCGCGGTAAGCTTCGGTGGCAGCGTCGAGTGACGCGAGACGCCACCGTTCAGGGAGCTAGTTGTGCGCTACGGTCTACAATTCACGTCTCTCATCGCAGTGGTCGTATTGATCCTCGTTGCGTGTGGCGATAGCGACGGCGCCGAGAACAGTGTCGATGACGGCACGACGGACGGTGTCCTGGCCGGCATCACGACGCGCGACGCGTGGATTCGTGAGGCGGTGCTCCCCGAGGGCAGCCCCACTTCCGGAGCCGAACACGTTCACGACGAGACCTCTTCTAGCGGCGTGATCAGCGCCATGTACCTGACGCTGAAGAACGACGGCAGCGCGCCCGTCCAGTTGACGGGCGTGGAGACGGATGTTGCCCGGGTCGTTGAGATGCACCAGTCCGAGATCCAGACCAATGGACTGGTGCGGATGCAACCGGTCGAGTCGGTTGAGATCCCGGCCGGTGGTGAGGTGATGTTCGAGCCCGGCGGGTTCCATATCATGCTCATCGACATCGACCGCGCATTGGAGCTGGGTGACGAAGTAGCTGTTACCCTTATTTTTGATACAGGGGACCGGCTGGATATGCCAGCCGTACCCGTTCAGGAATGATGCTCGATCGTCAGGGAAACAGGGTCAAACACTACTATGAACAGTCCCCAGAGCCGGTCACTTCTTGAGCCTCGCCGTGCCGGCATGATCGCGATGATCGTTATCCTCCTTGCTCTGCTGATTTCGCTCGGGCTGCCCAGACTGACGAGCGGAGACCAGCCGGCTTCGGACGACGCGGCCGCGCTCACCGTGGAGCGCAAGCAGGTTATCGAACCGCCCAAAGAGCTGGCCGAGTTCAAACTGACCGATCAGGAGGGCCAGCCGCTCAGCCTGAGCGACCTGCGCGGGAAACCCGTGCTGCTCTTCTTCGGCTTCACCCACTGCCCGGATGTCTGTCCCACGACGCTGGCGCAATTCCGGCAGGTGAAACGCGATCTCGGTGAGCGTGGCGCTGACCTGAACTTCGTCTTCATCAGCGTCGATGGCTCGCGCGACACTCCCGACGTGGTCAGAGAGTATATCGAGCAATTCGATCCCGCGTTCATCGGCTTGACTGGCGAGGAAGATACAGTACGATCGATTGGCGGGGACTACTTCGTCTACTTCAATCGTGCGCAGACCGAAGGCACGCCATCCGCTGCCGGATACTCGGTCGATCACACGACCTATACCTATTTGATCGATGCGGAGGGGAAACTGCGAGTTATCTATCCGTTCCAGGCTCCCCGCGAGATGATCGTTGAGGATATCAGTGAGCTGATCGGTTAGAGACCACGACGGTGGAGGCGGCTTCACCCCGGCGAAACGGTAACCGTTCGGGAAAGGAACGACGTCCATGATTGCTGCGCTGGTTCTCTTCAATACCAACGACGAATTGAGCCTCGACGGGACCACCGAGCGCTTTAACTCGACCGCCCCGAATTACCGCGGGCTGGCCGGGCTGCATTCCAAGGCCTACATTTACGAGCAGGATGGCTCCCACGTGGGTGGCTTCTACCTCTGGGAATCGCGCGAAGCCGCCGAGGCGATGTACAGTGACGCCTGGAAAGCCAAGGCGACGGCCATCTATGGTGTCGCGCCAGTCATCCGCTACTTCGAGGTGCCAGTGCACGTCGAGAACGTGGTTCCAGTCACGTCCTGAGGACGGCCACCGGCCCGCCCACGCAACTGGTTCTCCGAAACGCGGACGGAACAATCCACCGCCCGCGTCAGCAGGTTTGCGTTGCGACCTACGTCGTTTGCGTCGGGACGATTTCATCTACGACGTCGTCCGCACCGCTGAGGTCGATAACACCGGTCGTGAAGAGCAAAACAACAGCCACGATGAGCACGACGACCAGGATGATCCAGATGAGATGGGCGGACATGGCGCTGGCGGCGGCTGCCGCCTCTTCCTCGCGCGCAGGGTAATATGGGTCATCCGGTCTTGCACCACTGTCCACGTGCACATGGATTTCTTGCCGCTCCTCCGGCGGAACTCGTGGGTCACGACTCATTGAGCCTCTCCTATCCGTACATGATCCTGGGACGCCTACCCGAACATCGCTGGGTAGCTCCCTTATCCATTGTAATGACATGGAGGGAGGCATCTCTTATCCGCAACTCTCGGTCAGCCTGGCGGCCGTGTCGCCAGGTACCCCAACCCGACAGCGGTGACATCCTCTACGACCGCCCAGACCGGGTCCGGGATACTCGTCGAGCGGGATAGATAAGTGCGAACGTGATATCCAGCGTAACTGCCGGCTAGCGCTCCAACCGCGCCACAGGTTGCACCGAGCGTGGCCTGGCCCCCCAGTTGACGGCTGAGGACAGAGCCGGCCAGCGCACCGATAAAAACACGGGCGCCAAGCGGAGCAGGGTCAATCCGGTTGGGGAGGAAAGGTAGCTTATCCACCGCGATTTCCCCTAGCGCTGCCAGATAGAGCCCCGCAGCCACTGCCGGGTGGGCCAGGAGTCTCCGCATGGCTGTGTCCTCCCGGTCAAAGTCTCCACGCCGCGCCGTGCTGGCGAGGAGAGCGAGAGGGACTTGCGATCGAAGGCCTGCTACAAAACCGAGCGTCATCGCCCGCGCTGCCGTTGCACCCGGGCGTTCCAATTGAGTATTCAACCTGCAATCCTCCCTGCCTTCGTCGGAAGATACGTACCCAATCCATGCTACGCGATCCGCAACGCCGGCGATGACCCCTCAGGCGACAATTCCCACTGGACATCCTTAGAACATGTGTACTACACTCCAGGGGTCAGTAGTGTACGTACGCAGCGCAAGGAGAAAACGTGTGATTGCCCAAGAGAGCGCGCTCGCAGGTATGAAGGAGCGTTTAGATAGCTCGACGTTGAAGGCCATTCAGCGCCGGGTTGATCAGCAAAGGATCTCGACGCTCGAAACTGAAGCTGCGCCGTACTCGCTCGACGATCTCCGGTTAGCGTTCGGCGTCACCAGGCTCGGGCTGCGTTCAGAGGTGGAGTGGCTTCCGGATCACGCGTTCGAGGAGCAAGGGAGCGATCCCGACGGCAATGAGATCTGGTCGGCTGGGCAGATCGTGAACCATCTCGGCCACACCCAGATTGGGCTCACCGCGTGGCTACTGGGGCTCATGGGCGTCGAACCGCCCGCCGGTCCCAACCCGTTAATCGACCTGACCGATGTCGAGTACCCCGGCCTCCTGACACGAGAGCAATCGCTGCACGTCCTGGACGTTGCCGACCGCGAGCTGGAGGGACTGTTCGACGTCCTCCCGCTAGAGACCACTCCGGTCAAACAGGCGAGCCATCCCCGCCTGGGCAGGGCCGGCGTGAAGGGTAGCGTGCTCGCGATGGCGATCCACGAGTCCAGACATCTCCACCAGCTGATGTCCCTGCGCTTCAAGCCGGCTCTTCAGTGCCAAACTACGGCGTCTGAGAGCACAGAACTTAACCCAACGTGACACAAAGTCACACAATGCTATTGACAGAGTAGAACACATGTTCTATTCTAGGGCGGTAACGATTCCCCGCAAGTAGCTCTGGAGAGGAGCCCTCAAGATGGCGAAGCACGCGATTGTTCACGTCGAGATCCCGGCCAGCGACCCCAAGGAGGCCGGCGCATTTTACTCCCAGCTCTTTGGGTGGGAGACCAGCTCTTATCCCGAGATGAACTACACGATGTTCGACGTGGGGAGTGGTCCAGGCGGAGGATTTCCAGAGATTTGCGACGGGTTCGAAGCCGGCCAGGTCCTCATCCACGTCGAGACTGACGACATTGACGCATCCCTCGCGAAGGCCGAATCGCTCGGTGGAACGACCCGTGTTCCCAAGACTGAGATCCCCGACATCGGCTGGTACGCGATCTTCACCGACCCCACCGGCAACAGTATTGGACTCTTCACTGGCTCCGACGGCCAGACGTAAGATTCTGGTTGTGCCTGCCTGGGCCCAACGGCGTGCCCGGGCAGCGCCCGCATTCCCCCGAGCACCACTCAGCAGCGGAAAGGCCACGGTGCATGAGCGTTCGCGCCAGAACTCTCGCGAGACGGTTCGAAGAGGTCCACAATGACGTTCTGGAGCTCGCCTGGGCAACGGATGAGGAAGCGTGGTCGCAGGCATGCCCGGAGACAGGTTGGCCTGTGGGCGGCGTCTTTCGCCACGTTGGGCGGTTCTACCTCTTCGCGATGCACGGTGTGGCGGCATTCGTTTCACAAAGTCCCTTACCAGCGGAATTCACCGACTGGGCCAGCCTCGACCGTTGGAACGCTCAGTTCAGCATGAATCGGCCCAAAGATGAGACGGTCGCGCTCTTACAAACGGCCGGACTAGCGACCAGCGCATTTATTGGCGCGTTATCTGATCCGCAGCTCGATCGCGTGCGGTACTTTCCACTACCGGACGCTGATCTATCGACTGAAGAGATGGTGGAACACCTGTTGATCGCCCATCCTGAACCACACCTTGATGAAATCAGAGCAGTGCTGGTACGGAGTGCTGTCATGAGCGATCGACAGCCGGCGTGTGTAGACAATGCGGCGCGACGATGACAGCACTGGCAGGATCAGTTCGCAAGATATCAATGGAGAGGTAGGGGCATATGCTCCCGGCTCGCATCAATATCGTAACGATTGGGGCTCGCAACATGGCCGAGATGCGCGCCTTCTACCGCGGTCTCGGCTGGAAAGAGCAATCTGACAGTGATGACCACGCCATGTTTCACATGTCGGGTAGCGTGCTGTCGCTCTTTCCCTCGCCGAATCTGGCGGCCGACGCGGCCATCCCCTACCGCGAGCCCGAAGGGTTCCCGAACTTTTCGCTCGCGATCAACCTGGAGTCACGGGACGCAGTGGATGACGCGTTCGCTGAACTGCGCAGACTCGGCGTAGTGATCGTCAAGGAACCCGAGGAGGTTTTCTGGGGCGGCTATTCCGGTTACTTCGCCGACCCGGAAGGGAATCTCTGGGAGATCGCCTGGAATCCGTATTCGCGGCTCGATGAACGCGGCGCGCTCGTGCTGAGTGAGTGACGGAGCCAGTTCCTCGTCGCTGTATAGTATCGTCAGGGAGTTAGCCGGCTTCATCGTATCGGGGAGCATATGAGTCACAAGCGCACGTTGAACGAGTTACCCGACGATCTTCCGATCCCTGAGGACGATGGCGCCTGCGACCACCTGACCGGGATGGCGCTTCCGTCGATCATCCTCCCCTCGACCGCCGGTCGAGATGTCGATCTTCGCAGCCTCCCCGACCGGACGGTCATCTACTGCTACCCGAGGACCGGGCGGCCGGACCGGGATCTGCCGACCGGATGGGACCAGATTCCTGGCGCGCGGGGCTGCACGCCGCAATCCTGCTCGTTCCGCGACCACTATCAGGAGCTACAAGCGCTCGGTGCCGAGGTGTTTGGGTTAAGCACTCAGGATTGCGATTACCAGCGTGAAGCGGTTGAGCGGCTGCACCTGCCTTTCGAGCTCGTGAGCGACGAGAGGCTGGCTCTCGCCGATGCGTTACGTCTACCAACGTTTGAGGTCGACGGTCAAACGCTCATCAAGCGACTGACCCTGATCGCCCTCGACGGCCGGATTGAAACCGTCTTCTACCCGGTCTTTCCGCCAGATCAGGATGCGACGCGCGTTCTCGGCTGGCTCTCAGCGTACCCGGTCTCGGGACAGCCCTCGTAAGCATTCCAGGGGGTGCTCAACACCGTTCCTCGGAGTTGGCAGAAGGTTCCCGAGTCGACCAGAGCGGGTACGGCGTGCCCGCAAGGCGGTTGATTGCAATCGCCTGCAGGGTCAAGAGAACGACCGCCGCCATGAGCACCACCATCTGGCCGGCGCTGCGCAAGATGCCCAGCGAGATAATCAGCGTCGTCGCTCCCGCTGGCGGATGTGGAGTCTTGAACAGGACCATCAACCCACTGGTTAGTCCAAGCGACAGCGCCGCTGCGGCGATCCGTGGCTCGCCAACCCCGATCGAGATGGCCGGCCCAACGTCGCGCAGTCCGAACAGCACCAGACTTCCCCAGCCCGCACCCACGCCGATGAGATGACCCAGAACCGCATTGCGCGGGCTGGCGGACGCTTCCAACGGTGAGTAGAAGAAGAGGAACGCCGTTGGACCGAGCGAGGGGAAGATAAACTCTTCCCTGCTCAGTAACGCCACGGTCGACATGATCGCGATGGAGATACAACCGTTAACGAAGCTGAATACGCCAAGTACGAGCGATATGCCGTGGCGCGCGGCCAACGTGGGTAGCTGCAGGCCGCGCTGGAGACCCAGGACCGATGCGTACATTCGTTTACCAGCCGGACTTCGCGCTGGCGGTTCGTTCGACGGGTTCGCTTCTGATCTCTCCAGCGGCATCAGCTGCCTGTTCTCAGTGTTTGAGCTCGGGGCCTGGCTCTATGGTAAAGTCGGGACTCTGGATGCGGCGCATCGTTTCGCCTTCGCGCGTCCAGGTGGCGTAGGCTGCATCCGCAACGAACGCGGCGCATTCGTCTGGAATATGAACGATGCCGTTGACGTCGCCATGCAACAGGTCTCCGGTACACACCGTCATCCCTGAAATCGTCACTTCACCGCCCACGCTCACGCAGATCGGGTTTCCGTGCGACACCACTAGGCCGGCGCAGAAGTACTGGAAGCCGCCCAGCGCGGAGACCTCGCGCACGTCGCGCAGGCCGCCATCAGTCAGGATTCCGACCGCGCCCAGGCGCTTCATGGTGGTCGACATCACCTCACCGGCGTGGCAAGAGTGCACCCGATCGGTGCCGACGTCCTGCATCACCACAATGGCGGGCTTTGGGGCCTTCTCCAGAATCTCGTAGAGTGCGTTAAAGCCTATCCCGGTGCGGCCCTCTGTGGTGCTGTCGACCGTACAGGTTACGGCATAGCCAACGGTTGGCGGCAGGTCGGGGAAGATGGTGCGGATATCGTAGCCGACATAGCCGGCAACCCGGGGCCGGACTTTGAATGTCTCGACCGCGTTCGCGATCGTCGGGCTATCAATACGCTTCAGAGCGTCAAGTTGCTCGGGACTCAATTCCACAGCCACGTTCTACCCCTTCTCCTACGATGCCAGCGCACTCGCGCACAGACGGCGCGACAGTCTCAATCGACTGTCCGATCCGGAGCGCCCTCGATCCGAAGCCAGGCGCAGATGCGCTTCTTGATCGCCTCGACTGACGGCTCGGCTGCTAGCTGTTTGCGGACGGTGGCCCAGCCCCGCCTGTCAGTCTCGTAGATCGCCTGCTGGCCATGGATACGTATAAAAGCCGCTCGATCTTGCCATTGTACGAGGAACCAATCGTACGTCACCGTCGGGAATTTGGATACACCGTGCAGATAGAGCGGGTGATAGGCGCCGTCAACCGGCTCGGTGTCGATAGCGATCTCGCGCGCCGCGAGCATCTCTGGATGCTCGGCGATAAGCTCCGCAATAGCCTGATAGATACGCGGATATTGTCGCCGTCGCTCTTTCCAGCGGCCACCAAGGTCCTCCGCCGGCAAGCCATACGAAGGAAAAAGAGCGACGGCCTCGGCGAGTGCCTTGTCCCGGTCCTCGCGTAACGCCGGCCCCAGCGCCAGCCGTGGCGCCCCGCTGGGCCGCGTGATGACCGGCGCGTCCTCGCCTCCTAGCAATATCATGCCGAAGCGATTCGCGGAATCCCCTGCGAAGGATTTTGACGAAACCCTGCGGGTGAGCAGAAACCGGTCCCATCCATGCTCCGGATGTATGACCGGCAGCGCGTCCAATGCCGAATCAGCATAGCGCGCATTCACAATCGCGCTGGCAACAGCCCAGCCCCAGGCGTAGGCCTGGCGGTCCGGCACTGCAAGGTGGGTGTCAACGTCCGTTTCTTCATCCACGCCGGCAACAGCTTCCGGTTGTTCGCGGTCATCGCGATCGATATCTTCCACGCAGTACTCCCCAGTTCAACCGTCGAGTCATTGGCGCTTATCCTACACTAGCCTTGGCCTGTGGTACGTTCCCTGGACTCACTCTGTACTATTATTCGGGCGATTGAGGGATCCGATTGGACATGCCAGACGGGCAGGCCATTCTATTCTTACCGTGACGCGTGTGACATGGAGCGCTCTTGCAGAAGGAACAACCGATATCCCACACGCAATTAGGTGAATCCGCACGGAGTAGTGGGTCGTTCCTTGAAGTTCTGAGCGTCTTCACACGTCTCGGGCTGACCTCATTTGGAGGTCCGGTCGCGCACCTGGGGTATTTCCGCACCGAGATCGTGCAGCGCCGAAAGTGGCTTGATGACCAGTCTTACGCTGACCTCGTCGCCCTGTGCCAGTTCCTGCCTGGCCCGGCCAGCAGTCAGGTGGGTATCGCCCTCGGGCTGGGAAGAGCCGGGCTCCCTGGAGCGCTCGCTGCCTGGTTCGGCTTCACCATGCCGTCGGCCATCGCGCTCATTGTCTTCGCCTATGGGGTCGGCAATCTGACGGGCGTTGCTGACTCGGCCTGGCTCAACGGTCTCAAGATCGTCGCAGTGGCGGTCGTTGCACAGGCCGTCTGGGGTATGGCGCGCAACCTCGCGCCGGACAAAGCTCGCGCCACGCTCGCGATCCTGGCTGCGATCGGGGTGCTAGCCTGGCAGTCACCGGTGATGCAGATCGGGGTCATCCTCGCCGCAGGGGTCGTTGCCTGGCGTTTCTTTCCAAGAGTGACGCTCTTGCCGAACAAACCGCTAACCTTCTCCCTTAGCAGGCGCTTCGGCGTCGTCTCGCTGGCTATCTTTGGCGCGCTGCTACTGGGGATGCCGCTCATGCGACCATTGATCGGCCTGGAGTCGTTTGCTATCGTCGATAGCTTCTATCGTACCGGCTCACTGATCTTCGGAGGCGGGCATGTCATGCTTCCGCTGCTCCAGGCGGAGGTCGTCCCGCCAGGATGGGTGACGAACGAGAACTTTATCGCCGGCTATGGCGCAGCACAGGCGATTCCGGGCCCGCTCTCCACCTTCGCCGCCTACCTGGGCACAATCATGAACGCCGGGCCGGGCGGCTGGTTGGGGGGCATGCTCGCGCTTGTCGCGATCTTCGTGCCGTCATTTCTCCTGGTGCTGGGTGTGCTGCCCTTTTGGGAGGATCTGCGGTCGCGAGTGTGGGTGCAGAGCGCGCTGATCGGCATCAACGCGGCCGTCGTCGGCATCCTGCTGGCAGCCCTCTACGACCCTGTCTGGACCAGCGCCATTCACCGGCCGGCAGATTTTGGACTCGGGCTGGCGGCTTTTGGACTGCTCGTGTTCTGGAAACTGCCACCATGGATGGTTGTCGTGCTCACGGCTGCTGGCGCGGCCGCACTGGCTCAGGTCGCCTGACCCGTCACCAGCTCAACATCTGCAACCGGCCGATGGATCGATTGATCTGCCCGCTCCGCGTGAATCCGGCCGCGTAACGCGACACAGACACTGTGGGTGACCATCAGATGCACGTCCTCGACCTGTTCGATTGAATCGGACGGCACCCGCAGCGCCACGTCGACCAGCTTGTTGAGCCGTCCCCCGCTCCTGCCGGTGAGACCAACCGTCACCGCCCCGGCCGCCCGCGCGGCCCGCACGGCGTTCAGGACGTTCGGAGAGTTCCCGCTGGCGCTGATCGCCACCACGAGGTCACCGGGCCGAACAAACGCCGCGAGCTGCTCGGCAAGGGCGCTGTCGTAGGCAACGTCGTTCGCCCAGGCAGTGAGCGTCGGCACGTTGTCAGTCAGGGAGAGCACTCGAAACGTGGGCGCGCCACCGGCACGCGTGCCTTTCGCCAGGTCACAGGCAAAGTGCGAAGCGGTTGCCGCGCTGCCTCCATTGCCGAGCACAAAGACGGTTCCGCGCCGCTGGTAGCAGGCGTGGAGCTCGCTCGCAACGCGTGAAATTGGCTCGATCGCCATCCCATGCATTGTGTCGATCAGACCCCGCCAGTAGCTATCAATTGCGTGGTTCATGAGTACATCCATCTCTATCGAAGATCTAGAAGACTGTGCGCCAGGGCAACGTCCGCACCGGCGGGCACCGCGTCTGGTGCCGCACGCGTAACGGCCGCGCCATTCAGATCAAAGCTAAACTCCATCTCTGGCAATCCCAGCTCGGCCATCGTGCCTCGCACCCGGCGCTGCGCCTGGGGCGGGCAGTAGAGCAGGAGAAAGCCTCCCCCGCCAGCGCCACTGATCTTGCCGCCCAGCGCGCCACTCATCCGCGCGGCCGCATACCAACGGTCGATATCACTCGAGGAGATCCGGCTTGAGAGGCGCTTTTTTTCGCTCCAGCTGGTATCCAGCAGCCGGCCAAAGCCATCCAGGTCGCCGGACGACAGCGCGTACATCATTTGGTGGGCGAGCTCCTTGATAGCGTGCAGCGACTCGATCACGGCTGGTTTGCCGTGCGTGTCCTGGCGTTGTTGTGCCAGGATGTCTGCCGCGGATCGAGTCTGGCCGGTTGAGAAGAGCAGTAACCGGTCGTCGAGCGTGGTGAGCGTTGCTGGCGGCAGTCGCAGCGGTGTTACTCGCGTGCCATTCTGCCGGAACTCGATGGTATTCAGACCACCGAAGGCGCTGGCGTGCTGATCCTGCCGTCCGATGGGCATCCCCAAGCGTTCGATCTCAATGTGACAGGCAATTTCAGCCGCTGTGGCAGCGTCGCACGGGGTGCCGGTATAGGAGGACAGCGCCTGTACCAGGGCGACCGCCAGCGCGCTGGACGACCCGAGCCCGGAACCTGGCGGGACGTCCGATGAGACGAGGAGATCAACGCCGCGCTCGCCAAGACCGCGATCAAAGAAATACTCGACCGCCGCCGCCAGGAGTCGGAGGTCGCCAGTCACCTCTGGAACGACGCCGGCGGGGTAGGTTCGAGCGACCGGGTAACTGGCGGACGCAAGCCGGATCGAGCCGTCGGGAGTTGGCCGAACGTGAACCGAGCAGTAGCGCGTGATCGTGGCGCTTACCACCAGGCCGCCGAAGCGCTCATAGTAGGCAGCAAGATCGGTTCCTCCTCCGCCCAGGCTGATTCGCACCGGCGCTCGTGCGACAAACATGTGTGCACCTCTCTCAGGGCCTCCTACGGCCAGCTGGTCTCGGTTAACGGCGTGACGATGGCCTCCTGGAGCGATGCCTCAGGCGGCATCGACAGGGCGAAGACGATTACATCTGCCACCGTTGCCGGGTCCTGCAGATTGGCATCCTCCGGCATGGGGATGTCCTGCTCGGCAAAACGGTCAAAGAAGTGCGTGCGCATCCCGCCTGGGATGATGGTTGTTGTCTTGATGCGGTGGAGCCGGCCTTCGACGCCCAGACCACGGGTAAAGCCGACCAGACCCCATTTCGAGGCGTGGTAGGCGGCAGCGTTCGCCCAGGCGCGGGTGGCTGCGGTGGAGGCGACATTGACGATGTGCCCGCCACCCTGCTCGCGCATGACCGGCAGAGCCGCCTTGGCGAACAGAAACGGACCGCGCAGGTTGGTGTTGATAACTTCGTCCCACTGCTCGACCGTCATCTCCTCGACCGGCACTGTGTGATCGATCGCGGCGCAGTTGATGACGAAGTCCAGCTGCTCGAAGTGGTCAACAACGTTCTCAACTGTCTCGAAGACAGCTTGCGCGTCGCGAACATCGCAGGGCATCGAGACGCTCTCGATGTCGAAATCGATCAGCTCGCGGCTCACCCGTGAAGCAGCTTCCTCGTTGACGTCGATACAGGCTACCGAGCAGCCGGCTTGAGCCAAGGCGCGGGCGGTCGCCTCACCAAGCCCACTCCCGGCCCCGGTGACAATGGCTACTTTGCCTTCCAACGGTCGATCTATCATGTTCATCGAAGCTCTCCCCTTATGCACCTATGCCGGGTCCATCCCAACCGAACCAGCTGCCTCGGACAGCACCAACGGCTGCAACAGCTCGCGGTAGAGCGCCGCGGTATGCTGGGCGACGACCGCCCAGGTGAATTCGCGCTCAACTCGCTGGCGTGCCATGCGGCCCATGCGCGCTCGCTCGTCCGGGTTGTCCAACAAGTGGCGCAGTCTGCTAGCCAGAGCTTGCGGGTCGCGCGGCGGCACCAGAAAGCCGCTCTCGCCATCCTTGACCGTGAACGTAATCCCGCCGACAGCAGAGCCAATCACCGGCACACCGCAGGCCATCGCCTCAAGCGGCGTCAGACCATAGGGCTCGTACCAGGGTGTCGTTACGACCACATCACCGGCGCTGTAGTAATGTCGCAGCTCGTCCGGCTGGCGTCTGCCGGTAAAGTGAACCCGGTCGGTAATGCCCAGGCCGGACGCCAGACGCTGGAGCTCGCCGATCTCCGGCGTCGTCTCGGGGTCTGGATCTTCGGTCTCACCACCAACCAGCAACAGCTGGACCGGCGCTTCGGTCTGCCGCATCAGCTGCGCCGTCGCGCGGACGACGTTCCGGACGTCTTTGCGCGGCAACATCCGGCCAACATAGGCCACCACGAACGCGTCTTGATCCAATCCCAGCTGCTCGCGGATCTGTCGACGATTTGCGGGCTTGAAGCGCTCGACATTCACACCAGACGGCACGACGACCACTTTCGCCGGATCGGCGCCGTAGTCCTCCACGAGCTCGTGCCGCTCGCTTGGGCACTGGGCGATCAGCCGGTCAACCGACCGGATAACCTCATGCTCCACCGCGATGCGTCCGGATGGACTGGTATCCCGCGTTCCCTGATGAAGCTGCTTGGTCTTCCCTACGGCATGAAAGATCTGAACGACCGGGACTCTCATCCTGTCCCGGAGCTGGGCCGCAACCCAACCAGACATCCAGAAGTTGCCGTGGATCAGGTCATAGCGCAGTTTCTCGGTCGCGGCAAAGCGCAGGAAGGCGTCCCGGAAGTCGGGCATGTACGGCCAGATCGCATCCTTCAGCAGAAACTCGGACGGACCGGCTTCGAGATGTACCACCCGCACGCCGGGCGACCAGTCGATGATGTCCGGTAGCGTGGTGCCGTCACGGCGGACGAAGACATCGACATCGAAACCGAGTGTGCCGAGGTTGCGGGTCACCTCATCCACGTAGACGTTCTGTCCGCCCGCGTCCTCGCCACCCAGGACGGCGATTGGACTTGCGTGCTCGCTCAGAAAGGCGATGCGCGGCCGCCGGTTCATGGCCCAACCTCCAGTGGGTGACGTCGTTGGGTCGCCGGGGAAATGTCCAGCGCGGCGGCGAACGCGGCGTTCCAATCGTTGATGAAACGCTGTAGCCCGAACCGCTCGCGAGCAACGTCACGCGCGTTCGCGCCGAGGCGCCGTGCCTCGTCCGGGTCGGCCAGCAAACCTTGCATGCGCTCGACAAGCTCATCGACATTGCACGAGACGTAGCCGGACACCCCGTTGTCGATAACCGTTGGAAGCTCGGTCGTGGCGAGCGCGACAACCGGCATACCGATCGTCATCGCCTCAATCACCGCCAGCGGCAGGCTGGTATAGCGGATCGGGCTGAAGAGAAAGCGATAGCCGGCCATCACGCTGTGCAGGTCACGGTACGCGACGTCGCCGAGCCCGCCAAGCTCCCCGGTCCTCATGCCGGCGGCGTCGAGCGGGACGCGCTGCCGGACGTCGCAGAACAGGTCATACCCGGCGATCCGCGGCCGCGCCTGCATAGCGTTGAGAACCGTGACTCCACGAGCGAGCGTCCCGCTGTAGCGCGCTTCGGGGTTGATGGCGACACTGTGCTCGATCACGCGGTTTGGCGTCCGACCGCTGTCCCACATTAGCCTGTTGTAGTGCGTCACGTGGACGAGCAGCATGTTGGGGTCGTCAACCGGGTGCTGCGTATGGACCGCGTCCGGTCTGGGGGTGTTGTGCTCAAGGTAGATGGCCGGCAGGCGCTGCTGCTCAGGGCTGAGGATCTCTTCGCGATCCTCGGTGAGGTTCTTCTGAGTCTGGTAGATCACGAGATCGAGGTCGAGATCCCGCACGCGTTCAGCCGGCACTTCCTGGACATTGGCAGGCAAATCGAACGTCCGTCCGCGTCCGCCATATCCTTCGGGACGCCCGGGCTTGACCGGCAGGTACCAATCCTGGTCGATGCGCGCCAGCGTGTTCAGGTAGCTCCCGTGAATATGCCAGATCAGTATCTTCAGGCGTTTCATCTGACAACAGCTCCCATCAGAAGTCCTTCGGCGGCCTCCAGGACCTCCGACGCTTCAATCCAGGCCATGCAGCGGTGGTCAATCGGGCACACCCGGTGCCGGCAGGGGCTGCACTCGACCGAGCGATGCATGGCGACGTGCCGGCTCGTATCCAGTGGCGACCAGCGCCGGACGTCTGCCGGTCCGAAAATCGTGACGCTCGGTACCCTGAGTGCCGCCGCAATATGCGCAGGGCCAGTGTCGTTGGTTATGAAGAGATCCAGACGGGAAATAAGCGCCGCAAGGCCGCCGAGTGATGTCCGTCCCGCCAGATCGATAACCGGCGTCTGGACGAGCGTGGCGACGGTCCGGGCAATCTCCTCTTCACCCGGCCCTCCCGTCAGGATGATCCGCGCTCCGTGGCGCTCCACGAGGCCGTTGGCAACTGCGGCGAAGCGCTTCGCCGGCCAGCGGCGCGCTGGCGCGCTAGCGCCGGCGTGGACACCCACTCGAAGCGCTCCGTGAGTCCCATGAGGTGGGAGCAGGCTGCCCGCCTCGTCGCAGTCCGACTCGTTCAACGGGAATTCGAGATGCGTTCGCAGGTCGCTCGCCCCGAGGAGCGCCGCCAGGCCGAGATTGCGCAGGATCTCCGGCTGGTCGTCCGGATAGGACGCTGCGGGCGAGAGCCCTGTGCGGGCATTCACCGGCGAAGTAGCCCACCGTTCTCTTTCCGCCGAGTGCCAGCGCGAACCCGTTCATCACTCGCCCGTTGCCGTGCATCTGGACAACAACATCGTAGCGATACTCGCGGTGCTCCTGGATGAATTGCCCGGTTTGCTCCGGGCCGTACGGTGTCTCGTCAATCCCCGGCCAACCGGGAAACGCGGCAAAGTGGTTGATGAAAGCCGGAAATCGCTCGACGAACCAGACCGCCCAGGGCAGACCAATCAGCGTGATCTCGGCTCCAGGGAAGCGCGAGCGCAACGCTCTGAAGGCTGGCACGGCCACCAGCAGATCGCCCAGCTGCAGTGCCCGGACAATGGCAATTCGCTCAACCACCGGCCGCCTCCAGTCGCTCCCGATGGCTGACGACCGGCTCGCCGCAGAGCGCTTCAATCGTGGCGACGATCTCTGCAGCGGGGATATCCAGGCAGGGCTGGCCGATTGGACAGTCAAAGCGATAGCAGGGATAACAAGCCGTCTCGCGGCGCAACACGGCGTGGCGCGTAAAGCGCGGACGCCACTGTGACTCGAGGTCGGTACCGGAATAGAGCGCTACGACCGGTGTCACCAGGGCATCGGCCAGGTGCAGCGGCAGGGTGTTGCCGCAGACGACGACGGTCGCGCACTCGACCAGGGCCGCAAATTCGGCGAGCGTCGTTTTGTCGAGCATCACGACCGCACCAGGCGCATCTCGTACGGCCTCATGAACTTGCTCAGCTTCACGCTCAACCCCGGTTACCACGACCTGCCAACCGCGGCGGAGCAGCAAGCGCGCAACTCCCGCATAGCCAGCTGCCGGAAAGCGCCGGGACCTCGCGCTCGCGCCAGGGTGCAGCAGCGCCACTGGACGGTCTTCTCGGATACCGGCCACCGTCAGCAGGTCACGAGCCGTCTGCCGGTCAGCCGCGGAAAGCTGCACGGCCAAGCGCCGGTCGCGCACCCTGAAGCCCAGGGCCTCGACCAGTCGCAAATTGCGCTCAGCTTGCTGCAGGCTGTCCGGCGCACTTTTCAGCTCCGTCGTCAACACGCTCCCGCCGAACTCCCAGGACTCGCCAGCCCGCAGAGGGATGCCCGCGAGGTAACAGACGTAGCCCGGCACGTGCGGGTTTTGACTGAAGGAGGTGAAGATCAGGGCCGCGTCGAAGCCACGTCTGGCGAGCGTCTCAATCAACTCACGCTCGCGCTCAGGGTCGAACGCCATCCGGCCCCCAACGTCCTGCCAGATGGGCCGCCACGCGATGACATCGTCAAGCCAGGCCAACAACGGCGCCGCTTGCGCGCCGGCCGGGCTCGCCAGCAGCGTCAAACTGGCATCTGGGGAAGCATCCTTGACCGCCCGCAGGGCAGGACCCAGCATCACGACGTCGCCGATGTTGTCGAGCCGCACGGCCAGGATGTTGCGCGCGTCGAGCCAACCCGTCATGGTGTGGCTCCGATCGACACGGCCTGCTGCACCGTCGTCCTGGCAAGTAGCTCGGCGGCCGCATCCACGACCATCTCCGGCGTCACCAGCGTCAGGCACTCGTGGTGGTAGGGACACACCCTGCTGTAACAGATGCGGCACGGCACATCGTGGAAGAGCTGTCGATGAGGCACCTGCCAGGGACCCCACTGCTCGGGCGGGTTGGTCAGGGCGAAGAGCGCGATGACCGGCGTCTTGACCGCAGCGGCAATGTGCATCGGACCGGTGTTGTTGGTAATCGTCAAATCGGCTGCCTCGATGAAGGCGACGAACTCGGGAAACGTGAGCTCTTCCGCGACATTGATCGCGTCCTGCCGCATGCGACCCTGCACCTGCTGAGTCAGCGCTCGCTCTCCGGGACCACCCGTCAGGAAGACACGCGCTCCGAGCCGAGCGACAAGCAGATCGCACACCTCGGCGTACAGCTCCCATGGATAGGTACGAGCCGGCATCGAGCAGCCCGGATGAACGACGACCGCCGGACGATCGGCGTTGGAGATCAGCGCCGGGTCCCCCTCTGGCGGTTCCAGCACGAGACCGAGGTCATCCGTCGTCATTCCGATTGAGGCGACGAGATCCAACCCGCGCTCGACCTCGTGCAGCATGCGCTCGGGGTGTTTATGGCGGGTCGTCAGGAGCGAGCCGGGGCCGTCAATCGAGGCCGCAACGCGCAGCGGGATCCCGGCCAGGTAACACAGATAGGCCGCAGGTAGCGGGCTCTGCCGGAATGAAGTGAAGATAATTGCGCCGTCGAACCGTTGCTCCGCCAGCCGCTTGACCATCCGCTGCTCGCGCGCTGGATCGAGCGGCAGCTCATGCCAGGGGTCCATCCAGGGCGCCTCGTAGACGATCACCTCGTCGATATCCGGGTTCAATTGGCCAACCTGCGCTCCGACCGGACTGGCGAGCAGGCTCAGGTGCGCCTCGGGCAGTGATCGGCGGATCGCCCGGATGGCCGGGGTCGTGACCAGCACATCGCCCAGGTTATCGAGCCGCACTGCG
The DNA here is from genome assembly GCA_963729445.1 of uncultured Chloroflexia bacterium. Classification (GTDB taxonomy): domain Bacteria; phylum Chloroflexota; class Chloroflexia; order Thermomicrobiales; family CFX8; genus JACCZH01. The sequence continues at coordinate 1,126,647 of CAVSNU010000005.1, read as the reverse complement.
AGAACCCGCTTGACCTCCTGCCAGCGTGCGTCAAGCATTGACCGCTCCAGCTTCCGTTTCCTGCTCGATCGCTAGCGCGACAATGCGGTCGATGACCGAGGTCGTGCTGAGGTTTCCAACCAGCGGCAGGATGACAACGTCACCGCCGCCGTCACGGACTGCTTGCGCTTCGGGCAGCTCGATCCCTGCGTGGTCACCACCTTTGACGTGCACGTGCGGCCGAATGTGACGAATGAGATCGGTCGGGGTTTCGTCATCGAAGAGTAAGCAGTAGTCAACCGGGTCGAGCGCGCCGATCAGAGCCAGCCGATCGAGCTCGCTGTTGATCGGGCGGTTGCGGCCCTTGAGCTGCCTGGCGCTGCGGTCGCTGTTGATGCCTACGACCAGCAGATCGCCCTGCGCCCTGGCTTGACGCAGAAACTCGACGTGCCCGGCATGCAGGATGTCAAACACACCGTTGGTGAAGACGATGTGTTCCCCAACCATCCGGCGTAGCTCCAGGGTTTCGAGCAGCCGCGTCAGGGAGCCCTCGCCGGTGTCGTTCTGACTGGAGAGCTCGCGCAAGTTGACCCGCTGGAGAAGCTCCTGATACCCGACAGTGGCGGTATGCGGCTTGGCGATGACGATTGCCGCGGCGTCGACACCGATCTCAACGGCTGCGATGACATCCGCGCCGGCTGCGAGCCCCAGGGTCAGCGCCGCCGCGAAGGTGTCGCCGGCCCCGACATCATTGGCCCGCGCCACGGGATGCGACGGCACGTGCCGCATGCTGCCGTCGCGGCCGGCCAGCAGCACGCCGTCCTGCGCCAGCGTAATGGCGGCGTACTCGGCGTCAAGGATCGAGAGTAATCGCCTGCCCAACTGGGCGTAGTCATGGTCTACGGGTGCCGAAGGATCTACCAGGAGACTCGCCTCGAGGTTGTTGGGCGTCACGACCGTCGCGCCTGCCTCGGCAAATCGCCGCAGATTCTTCGAGTCCACGATCAGGGGAATGGCGCGCTCGACCTGCAACGCCGGCAGTCGCGTCAGAAACGCGTCTACGACCGCGCCGAAGGTGTAATCCGAAACCAATATCGCGTCACAATCCTCGATTGCCGCGTCGAGCATTGCCATGAGCTGGTCGCTCAAAGCATGGGATTGGCGCGACGTGTCACCTTCGTCGAAGCGCACAACGTACTGGCCGTCCGCCAGAATACGCAGCTTATGCAGCGTGAGGGCGGCTTCATCAGCAATCAGCCATTCGTCACTCACGCCTCGTCCACGCAGGGCCGAGCGCAACGCAGCGCCGGTAGCGTCGTTCCCGACGATTCCGAGGAGGCGCGGCTCCGCGCCGAGGTCGGCCAGGTTCGCGGCGGCGTTTCCTGCACCGCCTGGCTGCCGGATCTCGGCGGTGCGTTTCACAATTGGCACCGGTCCCTCGGTACACAGTCGTGCGGCCGTTCCCTCGAAATAGCTGTCGAGCATGACATCGCCAATTACCAGGACGCGCTTGCCACGAAAGCGACGCACCAGCTCAGTTCTGCTCGCCATGTGCCACCTCCCTCAGGCTCGCGATGTTCTGAGACACGGCCGGCGTCGACCGCTGCCAGCTTGCGGGCTCGTAGTTGAGTCTTGCGTCGCGGCCGATACCCTCAAGTGACTGAATCATGCGTAGCGCGTGCAGCACACCACGCCCGACATAGTCAGGTCGTCGTATGGATCGATCGGGGTACGGCTCTGTTCCAAGGTCCACAAGGATCGTCCGGCAACCGGCGCGATTGCCGGCCTCCACGTCGTCGAGGATGTCACCGATGTACCAGGACCGCGTCAGATCGATGTCCAGTTCCGCGGCCGCGCGCAGCAGCATCCCCGGCAGGGGCTTGCGACAATCGCAGGCCACGGCGAGTGCTGGAATCACGCCGTCAATGTGGTGTGGACAGAAGTAGATCCCATCCAGCGTCACATCAAACGCAGAGAGCTGGCCGCGCAGGTGGTCGTGCATGTGCTCCAGATCGGCCTCGTCAAAATAACCACGGGCGATTCCGGATTGGTTGGTGATCACCACCAGCCGAAATCCATGTTGCTGCAGGCGATACAGCTCCTGGCCGATACCGTCGTAGAGCAGCAGGTCCTCTGGCCGCGAGGGATAGTGCCGCGCCTCAACCAGCGTGCCGTCACGATCCAGAAAGACGGCCCGGTCGCTCATACCCGTCTCCGTTCGTCGAGACCGGCGAGCTCCGATTCGCTGATGTCACACAGCATGTGGGTAAACATGGTGTGCAACTCCTGGATCGTGGGAGGGTCAACACTAGGCGCATGCACAACAACGTCGGCATACTGCTCGATCCGGCAGGCGCGCTCCCCGGTGATCGCCAACACCGACGCCCCGCACGCGCGGGCTGTCCGCGCCGCGTTGATCGCGTTCTCCGATTCGCCGCTGGTACTAAACGCGATGACGAGATCCCCCGGTTGTGCGAAGGCTTCAACCTGGCGCGCGAAGATATCGGCGAAGGAATAGTCGTTTCCAATCGCGGTCAGGATCGAGCTGTCTGTGGTGAGCGCCATCGCGGGGTACGCCCGGCGCTCCAGCTTGAAGCGGCCGACGAGCTCAGCCGCGAAGTGTTGCGCCTCGGCCGCGCTACCACCATTCCCGACGGTCAGCACTTTCCGTCCCCGTTTCAGCGAGCAGGTCAACAACGCTGCCGCGCCGAGGAGTGCGGGCCAACACTCCTCAATACGCCCGAGTGCCGCCAGGTGACTGTCCCTGCGCTCCTGCAGCCTGGCGCGGAAGTTGTCTGTGACCGCGCGCGAGCCGCGCGAGGCGACGTCGACATCGCTTGTCAAGGTTGGTTCAGTGGCCATTGCTTGAGGTCCCCTTCGACACCAGCCAGCGGATCGGAGACAGCCACACACGAGTGACCATACCGTCTAGCCTATGACCGGCGAAGAAGAATGGGGTTGTGCAGATGCACATCTTCGAGGCCGGTTATGGCTAAAGGTTTCGACACAAGCACAGAAGAAGTGGAGCGGGTTGAGATATCACGAATCCTGGTCCGGCAACGCCTGGACGAGCAGCGCCAGGCGCAGCAACACCGCGTCGTCGAATTCACGTGGGTCAAGACCAACCATGGTTGTGATCCTGTGCAGCCGGTGCCCAAGGGTATTGCGGTGAATCGAGAGTCGAGAGGCAGTCATCGAGAGGCAGCAGCCTTCGTCGAAAAAGGTGGTGAGGGTGTGGAGGAGCTCCGGCTCGTCGCCCAGCGGCTCTAGAAGGTGCGAGGCTAGATCGAGCTTCGTCTGCTCATCGGCTCCGCCGACGAAGGCCGCTATGCCAAGGTCGTCGATCGCGTGAACCTTCCCGGTCCCGTAATACCGATTGCCGACGGATAGGGCAATGCGCGCGTCGCTATACGAGCGTGTCAACCCGTGCGCGCCAGAGTGGTAGCGGCCGATGCCGATCGAAATCGACGCGCGCGAATCGTTGCACAACCTCTTGAGCAAAGCCGTCGCCGCACGCCTCAGGGCAGCCAGGTCGACCCAGGAGTCGGTCGCCGAGTACGTGGTGGCGGCGGACCACCGCTGCAGCGTTTGCCGGGTGATCGCCTTCAGCACCACGATCTCGCCTCCACCGATGTAGGCACAGATCGTGTCGTCCGGTAATTCGAAAAATCCGACAATGCTCGCGATGATGAAACGGGCGCGCTGCCGAGCGCGTACCAGACTCGATTCGCCGCTCGTCCATACCTCACTGCCTGATGGTTGAATAAAGTCGCTCGCATTGACAAGAATAACCGAGCGCGGCTGGGACAGATCCATGCCGAGGATCTGACCTTCGCGCAGCAGCACTTCTGGATCGGTGATCGTGCCGTGCAGCGTGTCGTAGATGAATTTGTTTCTGAGCTCTGCCTGGGCAGGCAACCACTCCGCCACGGTTGCCTGGTTAATCACCATCTCCACCAGGGCCCGGGTCAGGCGTCTCGACGCTGGATTCGCCTCGTCGGGTTGCTCGACAATGACTTCGCCCGACAACCGGTCACAATCGAACGACAACCCCACCCGAACCGTCGCGCCCTTGCGGGTTGGACACACGGCCCGAACCGGTTTGCCAACATGCTCTGGCTGGCTGCTCGCAATCACGATGCCCGCATGGTTGGCTACTACCACCGACACATCGAGCAGCTCATGCAGCTTGTTGGCAACCTTGTCGGCGACCGGCTGATAGCGGACGGTATCGACAGTCGACATGGGCGCGCCCCATACACCAGGCTATCCCTCGCATAAACAAACCAGTTTCATGGCGGTTGCCACAACACAATACAACATCTACACTTGATTATGTACCAGGTTAGCGGGGCCCGCAAGGCACAGCTGTGAGAAATATGACTTTTCTATATCGATATGAGATGACGCTGGAATCTGAACGTATCGTCAACGGATCGCTGCTTCTATACGCATAAGGCGGTCATCCGGGATCGATACTCTACATATAGACACATCAGCGTCGGCCGGCACCCCACCATTCGTGATCCTTCCCAGCCTGACCAGCCGGATCGAATGGTCGTCTGACGCACCCCGATGTGCCGCCTCTCCCTCCTCGGCCGAGGGCCTCGCTCCACACCGGCGAGGCCCTCAACCTTTGTCCGCGGCAGGTTCGCCGCTACCCACCCTCTCCAGACGCTATAGTTGAAAAACGGACTCTGCAGTAACAGGGGTTCCTGGGCCGAAGGAGAGACTGCATGACACAGCACGAGCTGAGCCTGACAGATGCCGCACAGCCCTTCTGGTTCCTGGATAGCGATCGATACCCTCAGCCACTCGTCATCAAACCACCAGCGTCTCATTGCGACGTATGTGTGGTTGTTCCGGTGCGCGATGAACGTGACACCCTCGAGGCCACGCTGACGGCACTGTCAGACCAGGTCGATCTTGACGGGCGCCGGCTCGACCCGCAGACCTACGAAATCATCGTCCTGGCGAATAACTGTCGAGACGATTCAGCAGCAATCGCCCGCGACTTCGCCGCCTGTCGCCCTGAGATCGCGTTGCACGTCATCGAGCTGGACCTGCCCGCTGCTGACTCCCATGTCGGCAAGGCGCGCCGGATACTCATGGATGAGGCTTGTCACCGGTTAACCCAACTTGGCAAAGCACGCGGGATCATCGCGACGACCGACGGCGACACCCGCGTTTTCGATACGTGGATTGCGGCCAACAGGAAAGAAATCCTCCTGGGCGCGGACGCCGTCGGCGGCAGGATACGCGCTGATTCGCGCGAGCTCCAGGCTCTGTGCGAAGCTGGCCGTAGATCTCATCTTCATGACGTCGGTTATCGTTGGATGGCCACCGAATTGGAGTCACGACTCGACCCAGACAGGCACGATCCCTGGCCACGGCATTTCCAACACTTCGGTGCGAGTCTCGCGGTCACTGCCGAGGCATACCTGCGAGCCGGTGGTCTGCCGGCGCAGCCGTGGCTCGAAGACGTTGCCTTTTACAATGCTCTTATGCGGGTGGATGCCAGATTCCGTCATAGCCTGGCGGTCCAGGTGACGACCTCCGCTCGTAGTATCGGCCGGACAGAGTTCGGTTTTGCCGTCCAGCTCGGCCAATGGGAGGGGCTGAACCTGCGGACCAACTATCACAGCGTCGAGTCCGTGCCAGGGATCGAGGCACGCGTTGGGGCACGTCAGCAGCTGCGACTCGCCTGGCACCTGCAGCGTCACACGACCAGTATCAGCACCCCGAGACTCAACTCTCTGGCTGCCGACCTTGGGCTCGATCCGGGCTGGCTCAAGCACACGCTCCGCCAGCCGCAACCCTTCGGCATGCTGTTAGAACGAGTGGAGCGTGCCCAGCAGGAAACAGGGTGCTGGCTTGAGAGATGGCCGCTCGTGGATATCCGCGATGCGAACTGGCAGCTACGCTGCCGGCTTGATTTTCTCCGCCGCGCGACAGTGTTACCCGAGCCTCTGGAAAAGATCGAGCCGGTAGAGGCCGGCCCGCTGGCCCTGCAGGTGGATTAGATCGTTAGCGCCCGCCCGGAACAGGTCGTGTACCTCGTCCCCGGTCAAGGGGTAGTCCTCGACATACGGCAACCAGTGGACGAGCAACACCTGACCGCCCGGTGCCAGGCGTTCTACGATGCGGCGGCGTGCCAGGAGAAGGTCGCTTGGAGACCAGTAGTAGCCAACCTCCGAAACCACAACCAGATCGAAGCGGCCCTCCGGGAATGCCTGTGGAACCTGCATCAGCTGGAACGCAACGTGTGGAAGATGACGACAACGCTGACGCGCACGCGCGAGTGCCCGCTCGGAGACATCAACCGCTAGCAGGGATTGGCAGCGGCCGGCGAGCTGTTCGGTCAATACACCGATCGAGCAGCCGATCTCAAACGCCGACCGGTAGCCGTCACGCGGGAGCGCTGCGAGGGTTACGCGATACTTCTCGGCCTCATACGGCCTGGTCTCAAACCCCCAGGGGTCGTCCTGCTCGGCATACATCCGTTCGAAGTAGATGGGCGGCAGCGACCGTCGTCGCTCAGTCATGCCAGACCTTGTGGATCAGTTTGTCGGACTCGAGCACCAGCCGGCCGACGCTAGCCTGTGCCGCGTCCGGCGCGGGTTGGCGCAGGTAGAGGGTCAGGTCGCGGATAATCCGCTCAATGGGCGACGGTTGCAGCAACCCCCGTGCACCAACGGCTCGCTCGGCAAGCCGGATGACGTTCATGCAAATCGTTTCGATCGCCAGGCGGGTCATGTTGGCGTAGTTCACCATGCGGTTAACCTCGCCGGTCGAGCTCCGACCCGGACCAATATCAACCACCTCCGCCGCGCCCTGTAACCAGAGACTCCCGCTTTCCAGTGCGATGGCGCCCTCGGCAATCCTCGCCTGTTGGTATGGGTCGCCGGTGCGCTCCATCGACTGCAAGTAGCGGCGCGTCTCGTTCAGGAGAGCCTCGGCTCCGCCTAACTGCACGGCGGCAAACCGGATTGCGCCGCCGGAGAACCAGGGTTGGAGGAAATAATCGCCCGGCTCACCGAGAAGACAATCCGACCCCACTTCAACCCCGCTGAAATCAATCTTGTAGCTCGCCGAAGCCTGCATGCCGATCGGCCGCCACCAGGATCGGTCAACCGCGACGCTGACCTCGTCTGCCGGTACGACTACCATCTGCCAGCCGCCATCCGGCAGCACGCCGGTCACAATCGGACGCTGGACATGCCCCGCGCCCGAGGCGAAGGTTTTGGCTCCCTCAAGCCGGTAGCGGCCCCCACCGGACGGGGTGAGCTTGACTCCATCTCCGGCTTCAGTGTTCCAGACAGCAAATAGCGCCTGCCGCTCGCAGGCATCCTCAGCCCAGCGTGAAACTTGTTCAGGCCGGCCAAACGTCTGGATGAGTTGCAGGGCGTTCACGTGACCCTCGTAGAGTCGCCCGACCGAGAGGTCACCCCGGCCGATCTCTTTCAGCAGTGTCAACAACGCCAGCCGCGTTGTGGCTCCCCCGTCAAGGCCGGCGCCCCTGAGAGCGCGTGACAGTGGCGCGTACAGCAAGCCGGCGTCAGCGATGAGCTCAAATGCGCGGGCTGGAAATGCCTCTTCAGCGTCGGGCTCTGCGGCTAGCGCGGCGCAGCGGTCGGCAACCTCGCCGGCCCGGGCCACCACGCGAGCAGCAGTTTCCTGCACCTGCTGGTTGTCGATGGTGATTACCTCCACGAGGTGCGTCATGCCTGCTGTCCGGAGATCCGAACGATCTTTGGACCAGGAGCAGGGGGCTCGGGCGGCGGAGGCCAGGTCTTGCCTTCGTAGCTGGGAGCGATCGAGATGCGGCCGTCCTGCTCCCGCACGTCGAAGGTTCGCAACGGAGTGACCGCCGGGCCTTGCACAGGCTTACCGTCGGCCAGGCAGAAGCGCGATTGGTGCCATGGGCACTCAACTACATTACCCTCGAAGGTCCCCTTCGCCAGCGGTCCGCCGGCGTGCGGACACCAGGCATCCACGGCGTAGATCTGACCTTCACGGCGGACCAGCATCACGGGAACGCGGCCAACCTCGACCACGGCCGCCGCTCCTTCAGGCAGCTCGTCGGTGCTCAACACATCAACGAATTCATTGGGCGGTTTCGGGTAGATCGTGTGCGGCACGTTCGTCCCAAGGGTGTAGACCAGCTCACCGCCGAGAGCACCGCTGAGCATGATCATGCCAAAGCCGGCGGTTGACAACGCGCGTGCCGGTCCGCGGCGGCCGGGGTTCGACATACGCAATGCCAGGGATCCGCTGTAGCAGATCAGCGCGGCCACGTTCAGCAGCGCGTGCGCCATGCCGACCCGCCTGCGATGATTGTAGAGGTCCACCCAGTCGGCCACCCCGGTCTTCGCGGCCGGTAACGCTCCGACAATACCGAAGGCCACCGCCGTATCGGCAGCCTTGCGGTACGCGTCACGGTCCTTTACAGACGACATTCCTTCGAGCGCATCGAACAGGAATGCTGTTGTCCAGGCTCCCAGCGGCACGACGACAACGGCGGGGTGCAGCCTGTGCCGAAATGGTGTTCCATTCAAGAGGCTCTTAATCTGCATACCCATCGGAATCGAGCGGTAGAGACGATGCGCGACCTGCTGCACCGGCTCGGCTACCTTATCGAGCCACCCGAACTTCGTGTCATCTTCAAAGACCGAGCTCAACGTTGGGGCCTGTCGTGTCATGGTTTCCCAGCCTCAATGTCATACAGCGAACAATCGCAAGGTCGACCGCGTGGAGCGGCAGACTGGTGTCCTCGAAGTATCCCCTTACTTCATGATAGCAACGCTGATGAACCCACAAACCCAGCTGAGTGACCGCCTGGCTCACAAGCACACCCCTCGATCCATTATCATCTGTCAACGTTGATTCTCACTGGCCCCAGGCCCTAGCAGCTGTTGGTACATGAACATCCTTGAACCTCCGATTGCATTCCGGTTGGCGATCCTCGCGGTCGTTGTAGCCATCACCACGATCTCCTGTGCCGGCCCGGGGTCGGGTAGCAAACCTGCGCTCCGGTTGGCAACGACGACGTCCACCGAGGACTCCGGCCTGCTCGCCGCGATTCTTCCCGATTTTGAGGAACAGTATGACGCCGAGGTGGATGTGATCGCGGTCGGCACCGGGCAAGCGCTGACGCTTGGGGAGCACGGCGACGTCGATGTCGTGCTCGTACACGCTCGCGCGCGTGAGGATGCGTTCGTCAGCAAGGGGTTTGGGATCAACCGCCGTGATGTGATGTACAACGACTTCGTCATCGTTGGACCGGACTCGGACGTTGCACGCGTCCGGGACGCAGCCGCTGCCCCCGACGCGTTTACCCGGATCGCGGAGACGCGCGCGCCCTTTGTCTCCCGCGGAGATCAGTCTGGCACCCATGACAAGGAGCTCGCAATCTGGGACCAGGCTGGAACGGCACCTGCGGCACTCACGGGCTGGTACCAGTCGCTCGGTCAGGGCATGGGCGAAACGCTTATCGTCGCCAACGAGCTGCGGGCATACACCCTCACCGATCGGGCAACATTTATGAGCATGCGGGCAGAGTTACCCAGCCTCGTCATCCTGTTCGGCGGCGATAGCATCGAGGAGAACCCGGACCTCCAGCTGCATAATCCCTACGGTGTGATCCTGGTCAACCCAGCCCTGCACCCGGATGTCAACGAGGAGCTCGCCGCGACATTTATCCAGTGGCTGACGGCGCCGGACGTGCAGGCGATGATCGGCGAGTTCGGCCGGGAACATTTCGGCCAGCCAATCTTTCTGCCGGCTGCAGAGCAGTAGTACGCGAGGAGGTAGGACTGGATTCGGATCTCTGGCAGATCATAACGCTCTCGTTCGCGGTGTCTGGCGCCGCCCTGGCGATCAGCGCGCTAGCGGGAATACCCTTTGGCGCCTGGCTCGGGTTTCGGAGTTTTCGCGGTCGATGGATGGTCGCCGCGCTCGTTTATACCGGTATGGGGTTGCCGCCGGTCGTGGCGGGGCTGGCCGTCTACCTGCTCCTCTCACGCGCCGGCCCGCTCGGTGGTCTGGGCTGGCTGTTCACTCCGCAGGCGATGATCGTCGCCCAGACCATCATCAGCCTGCCGCTGGTAATTGGTCTCACCATGGCGGCCATTGGGGGCATCGATCAGGAGCTCCGGCTCCAGCTGCGCTCGCTCGGCGCGACCGATGCGCAAATCACACGCTCGTTGCTGTGGGAAGCGCGCGGAGGTGTGCTGGTGGCCCTGGTTGCCGGGTTCGGCGCGATCATCTCGGAAGTTGGAGCAGTGATGCTGGTCGGCGGAAACATCGAGGGCAGAACCAGGGTGCTCACCACGGCGATCGTCCTTGAAACCCGGCAGGGAGCGTTCGAGCGAGCGATCATCCTTGGGGCTATTCTGCTCGGCGTGACCTTCGTCCTGAACACGGCGATGTTTCATCTTCAACGACACCTCGCCCGATGAGCGCGCTCTATCAGCTTCAGGCCGTCGTCAAGTGCTATGGGGAACGCGCCGTGCTCCGGGTGCAGGACCTTCAGATTCACGAGGGCGACACCCTGGCGCTCATTGGTCCCAGTGGCGCCGGCAAATCGACTCTGCTGCGCCTGCTCGGACTGCTCGAACCCCCGACTCACGGAAGCATTCGCTACGCGGATCGACCGGTGAACGGCTCGCTCCCGCAGGAGCTACGGCGCGAGATCATCCTGATGTTTCAGCGGCCGTTGTTGCTGGATAGCAGCGTCGAGCGTAACGTCGCCTATGGGCTTGAGGTTCGGGGCATACGTGACGCGAGTCGGGTGAGCGCAGCGCTCGATCTCGTTGGCTTGAGCGGTAGGGAGAAAGCCAGCGCGAAGACACTCTCCGGTGGCGAGCGACAACGGGTCTCGCTCGCGCGGGCCCTGATCGTTCAGCCGCGCACGCTGCTTCTCGACGAACCGACGGCTCATCTCGACCGACACAACGTCGCACTGATCGAGCGATCCATCATGGCGTTGCAGGAAGAGCACGGAACAACGATCGTTCTCGCTACCCACAACCTCCACCAGGCCCAGCGACTCTCAACCACCACCGCTATGCTCCTGGACGGCGACCTGATCGAGGCCGGCCCAACCAACCAGATCCTGACCGCCCCCACCGACCCCGGCACCCGGGCGTTTGTGCAGGGGGACATGGTCTATTGAGCGGAATATGCGATCGCTGAAGCTAGCGCACAGCCACGTTAACGGACTGAATGTTGTGGCTTGAGAGGATCGCGTCGATCACGAACGTCTTGGCGGACAGGATCTGGTCGATCATCACCTTCTCGGCACGCTCACCGTCTCCTTCAACCAGCGCCTCAACAAGCTCGTTATGTTCGTGAAACGCTTCCTCATTCCGATCTTGCAACATGTGGCTGAGGTTATGCACCCGCTCCACCTTGTCGAGCAGGCTGATGATCGTGTCAGACAACAGGGTATTTCCTGATGCACGGGCTATAGCGTTGTGGAATTCGGTATTCGCGCTCAGGAAGGCCGCGGCACTCTCGTGGTCGCCTGGCCGGTAGCGTGCTTCACAAAGCTCATTGAGATGCTTGAGCAGATCCCGGTCGACCTTGCCGGCCGCCTTGTTTGCCGCCGCAGGTTCCAGGAGCAAGCGCAGCTCAAAGATGTCATGCACGTGCTTTAAGGTAATGGGCGCGACTGAATAGCCTCGGGGTGGTGCAACCTGGATGAGCTGTTCCTGATAGAGGCGCTTGATGGCTGCTCGAACCGCTGCGCGACCCACCTCATAGCGCTGCGCGAGCTGCTCCTCGGTAACCTGACGCCCCGGCTCGAGCCTGCAGCGAATGATGTCTCGCTTGATGACCTGATAGGCCGTCTCGGTCAGCGAGCGACCCTTTGCGTCCACGCGACCGTTCTCGCCGGTCCCCTCAGTTTTCAACGTTATGTCCCTTCCTCGAGCGTAATCATACACGTTAGCGTTTGCCTACCAATACGGCGATGCCGGGCTCTTCGCGCATATTTATGACCGAGCGCAGCCCACCCCCACTGCGGCCCTGCGGCGCCAGTACCCTCAGTTGCAGGATGTTATATCTAATATAATGGGCTACCAACATTATAATTTCAGTAGCCTGAGTGTATTGACACGGGATAATACCTATGTTACCTTCGGTCAACGCATCCAAGACTCATCTCACGCGGCACGAGGCATAGCGTGTCCGTAGCCAGAAACACCGAACCTGTGGACTCTCCGCCACAAGCCAGGGTCGATCTCGTGCTACCTCCCGAACGAGCTGGCGGCTGGTATTCCACAGGCAGTGGTCTTATGGGAACGAACGAGGGGGAGTAGTGCGGACCTATATTCTCAAACGTCTGCTGCTGGCGATCCCCACGATTTTTGGGGCAGTGACACTGGTCTTTTTCTCGATGCACCTCGCCCCGGGCGATCCGGCAGCGTTATTCGTCCCGCCAGATCTGCCAGCAGACACCAGCGCCGCGGTGTACGACGAAATTCGCGCCAAGTACGGCTTCGACAAACCCCTCTACGCCCAGTACTTCGACTACATCGGCAACATCGCTCGCCTTGATTTTGGCGAGTCGATTCGCCAGAACACGACGGTCAGCGACGATCTCCTCCGGCGCGTGCCGAACACGCTCCAACTCGGCCTTATCGCGTTAGCCTTTTCGGCGGTCCTAGGCGTCACCCTGGGAGTGATTTCGGCGGTGCATCGCGGTTCCTGGATCGACAACGCCACGATGTTTGGCGCGCTCTTCGGCGTATCTGTTCCCAATTTCTGGCTGGCCCTGATGCTGATCATGTTCTTCTCGGTGCGCCTGGGCTGGGTCCCGCCATCCGGGTTCGGCGGCTCGATTTTTTCCACAGAGGGACTGCGGCACATGATCTTGCCGGTGCTTGTTCTGGGTCTCAGCGGTGCCGGAGGGCTGGCAAGGTACACGCGTTCCAGCATGCTCGAGGTCATCAACAACGACTATGTCCGCACTGCTCGTGCCAAGGGCATCGTCGAGCGCACCGTGATCGTCAGACACGCGCTGCGTAACGCCCTCATTCCGGTGGTCACGATCCTTGGGCTGAGCTTTGGTCAGATTCTGAGTGGAGCAGTCATCGTCGAAACCGTTTTCGGCTGGCCGGGTATTGGCCGCTACCTGATCAGCGGGATCAACGGGCGCGATTTCCCGGTCGTCCAAGCGACGGTGCTCCTGGTGGCATTCGCATTCGTGCTCGCGAATCTGGTCACCGACCTGTTCCTTGTCTATATCGATCCACGGATTCGGTTCACCTGATGTAACCGTATGGCGATGTTCGGGCGTATCGCAATTAGGAGTGAGCCTCTTGACCATTCGACGGGTCTCAAAACACGAACAACCTGCTGTTGCCTCAGACGGCCTCGCGCGCCTGGAACGCAGCCACACGTCATCGCCCGGACGGGGCCGCAAGATCTGGAGCGTTCTCCTCCGAAATCGTCTCGCGTTCGTCGGCGCGATTTTCCTCATCGTTATCACCTCGGCAGCCGTCTTCGCACCCCTTATTGCCTCGCACAGTCCAAGCGACCAGAACCTGTTGTTCCGTTTGAAGGCCCCTTCAGGCGAGCACTGGCTGGGTACTGATGAGGTTGGGAGGGATGTCTTCTCACGGCTCGTCCATGGTGCCCGGATCTCCCTTTTCATCGGAGTCGTCGGAACAATTGGCGGCGTGATTCTGGGCACATTCATCGGGATGGTGTCGGGCTTCTTCGGCGGCTGGACTGACACACTCACTATGCGGGTGATCGACATCATGTACGCATTCCCAGGAGTCCTGCTGGCGATCCTGATTATCGCGGTCATGGGTCCCAGCCTGACGAATCTCATTATCGCGCTCACCATCTGGGGCACACCGACGCTGTCGCGAATCGTGAGGTCCAGCGTGCTGTCCCTCAAATCCGAAGAGTTTATTGAGGCGGCCCATGCGATCGGGGCAACCAAGACCCGCATTATGCTCCGGCACCTGCTTCCAAATAGCTCCGCGCCGATCATCGTCTACGCGACGCTGGGTGTAGCGGGCTCGTTGCTCACCGCGGCTGGGTTGGGCTTCCTGGGCCTTGGCGTTCAGCCACCTACCGCCGAGTGGGGTGCGATGCTGAGTGCCGGCCGCCAGTACCTGCGTGACGCCCCACACCTCGTGACGTTCCCCGGTCTATTGATCTTCTTCACCGTCGTCTCCCTCAACCTTATCGGCGACGCGCTACGAGATGCGCTCGACCCACACCTTCAATAGCTGGCAGATGAGCGCAGGGTACGGGCAGTGAGTTCTGGATGTGGGGGTGGGGAAATTCGAGGAACGAGTGCTTGGTAGTCGGATCAGTGGGGCTCTCGGGCGATAAGGAGGGGTAGTCGTCCCATACGCGTCGGAGTGGCCGGGCGATGGCCCTGGCTTGGATCAACTGTTTAGGAGCGCAGAACGGTGAAATATCCAACAGAAAACAGTGACTTCCTCGAGGAGGCCTTGCGGGCACCGCAAACACGGCGCAGGTTCCTCAACCGGGCTATCGCCGCAGGATTGGCGACGCCCGTGGTTGCCTCGTTGCTGGCGGCATGTGGTGGCGATGTTGACGATACCGGAGGTGACACGAGCGCCGCACCAACCTCAACCGCCGGCGCGGCACCGGGTACGACTGAGGAAACGACCGATTCTAGCGAAGAGACGCCGGTTGACAGCGACGCGACACCCGGGTCCGGCTCGACAGACGCGCCCACTGGCAACCAGGGGGGCACCGCGAACGTCTCAGTCCTTGCGAGCCCCACGGCCTGGGACCTGACCAAATCTGACTGGAATACCTGGCGTAGCGTCCATTATCTCTACGACCGCCTTATCATCACCGACGCGGAAGAAGCGCTCGTCCCTCACCTGGCTCAATCCTGGGAGATTGCCGACGACGGGTTGGCCTACACGCTGGCGCTCCGCGAAGACGTGTTGTTTCATGACGGCACTCCGTTCAACGCCGAGGCCGTCAAGTTCAACATTGAGCGGCACGCTGCTCTGGAAGACTCCGCATTCTACGCGACCTTCAACCCAGTGGAGAGTGTCGAGGTCATCGACGACTTCACTGCGGAGATTATCCTCAGCGAGGTGCGCGTGAACTTCATCTACGATCTAAGCCTCTGGGGATCGATCCAGTTGAGCCCGACGGCGTATGAAGAACTCGGCGACGATTTTGCCACGCGACCAGTTGGTACTGGTCCCTTCAAGTTCAATGAGTACGAGCCTGACAGCCACATCGACTTCGTGCGAAATGAAGACTATTGGGCTGGCGCTCCCCTGCTGGACAACGTCCGCGTCCGCATCATTCCAGAGATGAGCGTTCAGCTCATTGAGATGGAAACGCGGACGATCGACACCATGTATGCAGTTGACCCGAAAGACGTTGGGGCACTGGAAGACAACGGCGTCATCGTTGAGGACCAACTCTCACCAGGGGCCGTGTTCATTAGCTTGAACGTTTCCCGTGGCCCGACGGCCGAACTGGCGGTTCGCAAGGCCATCGCGCACGGCATCGACCGCGACACCATCATCTCCGAAGTGCTACTAGGCTTTGCTGAAAAAGCCAGAGCCGGCGTCCCGAGCTCTTCAGCGTTTTATAGCGAAGACATCCCCACGGTTGAATACGACCCTGAGGAGGCAGCTCGGCTCCTTGACGAGGCCGGTTGGATGATGGGGAGTGACGGTATCCGCGCACGCGACGGCGTGCCGCTGTACATCAGCATCCTGTCAACTGACTACAGCGGCTACGGGCTCTACAACCAGATCTACCAGGAGCAGCTCAAAGTGCTCGGAATCGACTCTCAGATAACGACCCTTGAATGGGGTGCATACCTGGATCAATGGCGCGAGAATCAGGGTGACTGGCACCTTACGCACCATTCACAAGGATCGCTGCTCAATTCGACGGCAGCTATTCAAGCTTCCTGGGCTCCCTCCAACTTCTGGAATATCTGTCAAATCCTGCGGAGCGAGGACCCGGAGATTATGGCGCTCAGTGAAGAGCTCGAAAAACTCAACGAAGACATTCTCGTAACGCTCGACTTTGACGAGCGGGTAGCGCTCGGCCAACAAGCGCAAGCCCTCTACCAGGAGCATCAGCTCACGATCTGGCTCTGGCACAACATCTCAATCACCGGCGTCCAACCCTCATTGAAGGATTACGACCTGACCCATGCCGGTAGAGTCGTCGAGCTCACCAGGGCGTGGGTTGACGCATAAGCTGTTGTCAAGCCGTACGCGTGTTGTTCAAGCAGCAAGAGAGTTCTGGGAGCGCTCGTCGGTGCTCCCGGGCTCGAACAGGCAAAAGGGGATACATGACCGTGACAAGCCGTGGAGACTCCAGGGCACCGCAGGCGCCTGGAGAACTGGCGTGGGAAGACTATGCCCGCGCCGAACGTTTCCTTCCCTGGAACGCCGAGAAGTGCATGTTCGGGATGTCGGTAACTCCAAACTGGTTAGAGAACTCCGGACGTTTCTGGTATCAGAACAACACGAGCGACGGAACGGAATTCGTCATCGTGGACCCCGCTCGATCGACGACACGCCCTGCATTCGACCACGTGAGGCTGGCTGCGGCGTTATCGACGGCTTCTGGAACGCCACACGTACATTCCCGACTCCCACTCCAGGACGTGGTACTCCTCGACGGCGCACAGATACTTCGGTTCACCGTGGATGACGTGCCTTGGACGTGCGACCTGAACACCTACACCTGTACATCTGATGAGCGGGAAGCGCAAACACCCGCAGGGGCCGTGCGCTCTCCCGACGGGAAATGGGATGCGTTCGCCCGGGACCATAACCTCTGGCTGCGCTCGACCGAAACCGGCGAAGAGCGGTCGTTAACACAGGATGGTGAATCAGGGCACGACTATGGGGTACCACTCCAGTCGCCTCTGTATCCCGCTGGGCTCGCCGCGATGGACGCTGCCGCGGTAATCTGGTCACCCGACAGCAGCAAGCTCCTGAGTGTTCGCATTGACCACCGCGACGCACTGCGTTTCCACCTCGTCCAGTCCGTGCCCATGGATGGGCAAATACGCCCGAAGCTACACTCATACGCGTACCCCTTGCCAGGCGATGAAGCTGTACCGATGGCGAGCGTCCTGATCTTTAATGTCGACGGCACGCGAGTCGATGTCCAGATCGATCCGCTACCGATGCTCTACTACGGCACTCCGCTTGACTCGAGCTGCGTTTCGTGGGGCGCCAACGCGAGCAAGGTCCATCTGTTCACCCGTGACCGTGGCTACCAGAGCCACCGCCTGCGAGTCATCGACGCCGCAACCGGCGAGGCACGTACCGTCATCGAGGAATGTGCCGGGCACGCAATCGATCCATTTCTTGCCTGGGCGTCACCCAGCATTCGTATCCTGGGCGACGGAGCAGAGATCACCTGGTACTCACAACGTGACGGCTGGGGACACCTCTACCTCTATAACGGTCTGACCGGCGAGCTGATCCGCCAGTTGACTTCCGGAGCCTGGGTTGTGGCCGAGGTCATCCACATCGATGAAGAGCAGCGTTGGATCTACTTCACCGCGACGGGGCGTGAACCTGGCCGCGATCCGTATCTGACGCACCTGTATCGAGTAAGTCTCGACGGTGGCGAACCTACGTTGCTGACACCAGAGGACGCCGATCACAGTATCAGCTTCTCGCCTGACGGACGCTACTTCGTCGACGACCACTCACGGGTTGACCTTCCGCCGGCGTCCGTTCTGCGCGCGGCGGACGGAACGCTAATCTCCGTGCTGGGGCAAGCGGATGTCGATCTATTATGCGCACGCGGTTGGAACTTCCCGGAGCGTTTCAGCGCAAAGGCCCGGGACGGCGTCACCGATGTCTACGGCGTCATCTTCCGCCCGTCGCACTTCGATCCTGAACACATGTACCCGGTCATTGACAGCATTTACGCCGGACCGCAGGTCAATCAGGCGCCGACGTCATTTGCGGACGCAACGCGCGGCCGAGGTGACAATTTCTGGCAAGCGCAGGCACTGGCAGAGCTCGGGTTTATCGTGGTGATGATCGACGGACTGGGCATGCCCGGCCGCTCCAAGGCATACCATGACGTCGCGTATCACAACCTGGGTGACGCCGGGCTCCCGGACCACATAGCGGCACTCCATCAACTCGCCGACCGCTACCCATATTTTGACTTGAGCCGGGTCGGTATCTTCGGTCACTCGGCCGGCGGTTACGCCTCGGCACACGCCATCCTCACCTACCCCGAGTTCTACAAAGTGTGTGTCTCTTCCTCCGGCAACCACGATCACCGGCTCGACAAAGCGTCCTGGGTCGAGCGCTACATGGGTCTGCCGGTTGCAGATCATTACCGCGAGCAGGCCAACCAGACCGCGGTTGACAACTTGCAGGGCAAGCTTCTGCTCATCCACGGCGACATGGACGAGAACGTGCACGTGTCGTCAACGCTGGTTGTTGTTGACGCTCTCATCAAAGCGAACAAAGACTTCGACCTGCTGATCATGCCGAACCGGCCTCACCGGTGTGGCAACGACCCCTACTTCATTCGCAAGCGCTGGGATTATTTCGTCACGCATTTGATGGGAGCCAAGCCGCCAGCCGGGTATCGGATTTCAGTTGACACACGTGTTTGACACGTCTGGGATAGAGGAGAGGATCGCCATATGTCGCCCAACGTTCAACCCCTACGGGAAAGCCTGCTGGACTCACTTCACTGGCGCTTGATCGGCCCGCACCGCGGAGGGCGCGTCGTGGCCGTTGCCGGCGATGTGTCGGACCCGATGACCTTCTACTTTGGCGCCTGCGCCGGCGGCGTCTGGAAAACGACTGACGGCGGTACCTACTGGCGCAATGTGTCGGACGGGTACTTCAATACCGCGGCGGTCGGGGCGATCGCCGTCTCAGAGTCCGACCCGAACGTCATCTACGCCGGCACCGGCGAGGCCTCGATCCGCGGCAACGTCGTCCACGGCGATGGCGTGTACAAGTCCACCGATGCCGGCAAGACCTGGAAGAACATGGGACTCAACGACACGCGCCACATCGGCAAGATCCAGATTCATCCTCAGAATCCTGACCTCGTCTATGTCGCGGCATTCGGCCATGCGTGGGGCCCCAACGAGGAGCGCGGCGTCTTCCGATCGAAGGATGGCGGCGAGACCTGGCAAAAGGTGCTCTACAAGAGCGACCGCGCAGGCTCGCACGACATCTCGATGGATCGCAACAACCCGCGCATCCTCTACGCCTCGATCTGGCAGGCGCAGCGCTACCCGCACACACTCATCAGCGGCGGCGAGGAGTGCGGTATCTGGCGCTCCTTCGATGGCGGCGATACCTGGGAAGAGATCACTCGCAACCATGGGCTGCCCACTGGAATGCTCGGCAAGATCGGTGTGGTGGCATCGCCAGCGCAGAGTGGTCGAGTCTGGGCATTGGTTGAGGCCGAAGATGGCGCAGTCTTCCGCTCCGACGATTTTGGCGATACCTGGCTGCGGTTGAGCGAGCAATCGCTCTTACGCACCCGGCCCTGGTACTACATGCACATCACCGCCGACCCGCAGGACCCGAATACGGTCTGGGTGCAGAATTACGGCCTCTGGAAATCGATCGACGGCGGCGCCGAGTTTACGAAAGTGCCAACGCCCCACGGCGACGACCACGCCCTCTGGATCGACCCCAATAATCCACAGCGCATGATCGAAGGCAACGACGGCGGCGCGTGCGTCACGTTCAACGGCGGCAAGAGCTGGTCAACCATCTTCAACCAGCCAACGGCCCAGCTCTACCACGTCACGACCGACAACCAGTTCCCCTATCGCGTGTACGGATCGCAGCAGGACAACACCGCGATCAGCATCCCGAGCGCTACCGTGGACGGAGCGATCCACGAGCGCGACTGGTATGCCCCGGGTGGCGGCGAGAGTGGCTACATCGCCATCAAGCCTGACGATCCAGATATCGTCATCGCCTCGGGGCCAGCCGGGCGGCGCGCCTACAACGACATCATGACTCACTACGACCGGCGCACCGGGCAGAAGTGGAACGTTACCGTCTGGCCTGAGCTCTACGGTTGGGGGGTCGGGGCCGGCGACCTGAAGTATCGCCTGCAGTGGACGTTCCCGATCATGTTCTCCCGGCACGACCCGAACCTGCTCTATGTCGCCGGCAACCGGCTCTTTCGCTCGACCGACGCCGGCGCGAGCTTCGAGACGGTCAGCGCCGATCTCACCCGCAACGACCCTTCGAAGCTGGAGACGTCGGGTGGGCCGATCACGCGCGACAATACCGGGGCAGAGGTCTACTGCACGATCTTCGCCCTGGCCGAATCCGCGCAACAACCGGGAGTGCTCCTGGCCGGTACCGATGACGGCCTGGTGCACATCTCGGAAGACGGCGGCGCGCACTGGGAAAACATCACGCCGCCGGACCTACCTGAGTGGGCGTTGATCAGCATCCTCGAGGCGTCGCCCCACGAGGATGGCGTCGTCTACCTGGCAGCCACGCGCTACAAGCACGACGACACGCGGCCCTATCTCTATAAGACGAACGACTTCGGACGCACCTGGACGAAGATCGTGAACGGGATTCCTGAAGACGATTTCACTCGCGTCATCCGCGAGGATCCAAACCGGCGCGGGCTGCTCTACGCCGGCACCGAGAGCGGAATCTACGTCTCTTTCGATGACGGCGAGAATTGGCAGCGCATGGGCGGCAACCTTCCGCTGGTGCCGATTCATGACCTGGAGATCAAGGGCAGCGACATGGTCGTGGCAACCCACGGCCGCTCGTTCTGGATTCTGGATGACATCTCGGCGCTGCACCAGGCTGGCGACGATCTCGCCAACGCCTCGGCGCATCTCTTCCAGCCGGCACCCAAGGTGCGCATGCGGCGCTACGGCCGGTTCTTTGGCGAACCTGCCCTCGCGACGACGAACTACGGTCACGCAAGTACGAGCATCGTATCGGTCCTGCCCACTCTGGGATCCGATGGAGAGGTGAAAAGGGAGTTCCTCGACGCCGGGGAGAACCCTCCGGAAGGGATCGTTTTCCAGTACTACCTGAAGGAGAAGCCGGACGGTGACCTGTCGTTGCGCATCCGCGACGACAGCGGCCAGGAAGTTCGCGCCTTCACCAGCAACCCGGAGACAGACAGCCTCGACGTCGCCCTGCCCGCGGAGCCGGGCGTCAATCGCTTCCACTGGAATCTGCGCTATCCCGGAATCCCGAAGGTGATCGGCGAAGAGCTGCAGCCGTGGGATCGTCCTGACGGCCCGATGGTTGTCCCGGGTAATTACACGGTCGAACTCTGCACCGGTCGCGAGACGCTTCGTCAGGCGGTTCAGGTGCAGCCCGACCCTCGGGTGCAGACCCCGCCGGAAGCACTCAAGGAACAACTGGACATGCTGCTGGAGATTCGAAGCGCCCTCTGCCGGACTACGGCACTGCTGAATGGTCTCACTGCGCTGCGTTTGCAGCTTGACGCCTGGCAGACACGTCTGGACGGAGCACCGGCTGAAGCATTATGTGGGGCCCTGAGTGAGCTCGACGTGATCCGCGGCAAGCTCATCGACGTCAACATGCGTGGCGCTCAACTTTATGCGAGTGGACTCCACGAAAAGTTCAACGCGCTCTTTGATTCCGTAGACAGCGCGGACTATGCGCCACCCAAGCAGGCGCGCGATGTCTTCGCCGAGTTGACAGCACAACTTGACGACCATGAAAAGCGGGCAAAGACGACACTGACCAGCAAGATACAGGCGCTAAACGAGGCGATTTCTGCTGCAGGCATAGCCGCAATTGGGCCGGTAACGTAAGTTTACGAGGAGAGGATACGTTCACTCTGTCGCGACACAGGGAAAAGGGAGTAACGACGACCATGCGTGCAGCATTTCGCAACGAAGTACCGATGGATTTCAGCATCGAAGAGAACCGCATCGCCATGCAGCGGGCGCTCGACGCGGTGGCGACCCAGCTCGGGCAGCGCTACCCGCTGGTCATCGACGGCGAGCGGATCGAGACCGGCGAGTGGATCACGTCCGTCAACCCCGGCAACCTGGAGCAGGTCGTCGGCGAGGTGGCCCGGGGCAGCGCGGCGTCATGTCGACCAGGCCATCGCGGCCGCCGAGGAGGCCTTCACCAGCTGGCGGACGATGTCGGCCGAGGGCCGCGCCAGCGTGGCCTTCAAGCTGGCCGGCGTTGCTGCGCAAGCACCGCCTGGAGCTGGCCGCCTGGATGGCCTACGAGCTCGACAAAGCCTGGGACGAGGCCGAGGGCGAGGTCTGCGAGGCCATCGACATGATGGAGTGGAACGGCCGCGAGATGCTGCGGCTCTCCCAGCACATGTCGTTCGCGCACCTGCCCAACGAAGCCAACAGCTTCCACTACCAGCCGATCGGCGTGGGCGCGGTCATCCCGCCCTGGAACTTCCCGCTGCGCCATCTTCACCAACATGGTGATGGCCCCGGTGACCGCCGGCAACACCGTCGTCGTCAAGCCGGCCAGCAGCACCCCGGTCATCGGCTACAAGATGATCGAGCTGATGGAGGCGGCCGGCGTCCCGCCGGGCGTGGTCAACTTCCTGCCCGGCGGCGGCGAGGAGATCGGCGACGCGCTGGTGGACGACCCGCGCATCGCCTTCGTGGCCTTCACCGGGTCCCGCGCGGTCGGCGTGCGCATCTACGAGCGCGCTGCCAAGGTGCACCCCGGCCAGCGCTGGCTCAAGCGGGTGACGGCCGAGATGGGCGGCAAGG
Source organism: uncultured Chloroflexia bacterium (assembly GCA_963729445.1). Lineage (GTDB taxonomy): Bacteria > Chloroflexota > Chloroflexia > Thermomicrobiales > CFX8 > JACCZH01. Next base: position 1,103,918 of record CAVSNU010000005.1, on the reverse strand, counting down.
ACGCGATCATCGTGGACGCCAGCGCCGACCTCGAGGACGCCGCCCAGGGCATCGTGGGCTCCGCCTTCGGCTTCCAGGGCCAGAAGTGCTCGGCCTGCTCGCGGGCCATCATCCACCAGGATGTCTACGACCAGGTGGTCGCGCGGGTCGTCGAGCTCACCGGCCAGAACGTGACCCACGGGCCGGCCCACACCGGCGAGCACACCGTCGGCGCCGTCGTCGACGAGAAGCAGTTCAACTCGATCAAGAAATACATCGAGGTCGGCAAGCAGGAAGGCCGGCTGGCCTATCAGGCGGACCCGGTCGAGAACAACGGCTACTTCGTGCCGCCCACCATCTTCGCCGACGTGTCCGAGGACGCGCGGGTGGCCTGCGAGGAGATCTTCGGCCCGGTGCTGGCCCTGGTCAAGGCGCGCGATTTCGACCACGCGCTCGCCATCGCCAACTCCTCCGAGTACGGGCTGACCGGCTCGGTCTACTCGCGCGATCGCGCCAACCTGGAGCGGGCCCGCTACCAGTTTGATGTCGGCAACCTCTACTTCAACCGCGGCTGCACCGGCGCGTTCATGGGCGTGCATCCCTTCGGCGGCATGAAGATGAGCGGCACCAACACCAAGAGTGGCGGCCCGGACTACCTGCAGAACTTCATGGTGGCGAAAGCCGTCGGAGAACGAGTGTAGCGATGACCGACACCGCGCAGCGGGCGAGCCAGAGCTCGCCCTCAGGCCAGCCGGAGCGTGGCCGCTCGTCGCAAGCCGGCGCCAGGTTGAACGCCGTGTTCCGCAGCGGGATCCTCATGGCCACGCACAACCGGCTGGTTGCCAGCGGTGTCCGGCGCTGGGGCATGCGCCTGGGGGCGGCGCGCTTCGTGGCGGGCGAGACCTTCGACGAGTGCGCCGTGGCCCTCAAGGCCCTCAACGACAAGGGGCTCCATACCAACACGACCCTGCTGGGCGAGGGCGTCGCCGACGAGGCCACCGCCCGCGGGGTCGTGGCGACCTACCGCACGATCCTGGATGGCATCGCCGCGCGCGGGCTCCAGACGAACATCGCGCTCAAGCTGACGCATCTCGGGCTCGACCTCGGCGAGGACGTCGCCGAGCGGCACGTGGCGCAGCTCGTCGAGCACGCCGCCGGGCTGGACAACTTCATCCGCATCGACATGGAGGAGTCGGCCCGGGTCGACCCGACCCTGCGCATCTACCGCCGCCTGCGCGAGCAGGGCCACGAGAACGTCGGCACCGTGCTCCAGTCGTGCCTCTACCGCAGCGAGGCCGACCTGCGCGGCCTGCTCGAGTACCAGCCCAACCTGCGGCTGGTCAAGGGCGCCTACCTCGAGCCGCCGAGCGTCGCCTACGCGAAGAAGGCGGACGTCGACGCCAACTACCTGCACCTGGCCAGGCTCGCGCTCAGCAACGGGGGCCACACCGCCCTGGCCACCCAGGACGAGCGCATCATCGACGAGGTGATCGCCTACACGACCCAGCACGACATTCCCCGCGACCGCTTCGAGTTCCAGATGCTCTACGGCATCGCCACCCAGCTGCAGCTCAAGCTCGTGCAGCAGGGCTACAAGGTGCTGGTGGCCACGCCGTTCGGCCCCGAGTGGTACTTCTACCTGATGCGCCGGCTGGCCGAGCGCCCCGCCAACCTGCTCTTCGTGGCCCGCAACCTACGCGGGTAGTGGCTGGAACGTGCCGCCGCCGGCTCCAACGTTGGAGCCGGCGGCGGCACAGTGATGTATCAGGCTGAGCGGCGGAGGCCGAGATAGTGCAGCTCGGCGAAAGCCACCACCACGAGCGCCTGCCCGGTGACGAACACGATGCCCAGCGTAGTCGGGTCGACCCAGCCAGCCACCAGGAGGATCAGGCTCTCAGCCGCCCAGAGCAGGTTCAGCCCGATCACGCACCAAGCCGCCCTGCGGTGGATGGTTGGGCGTGTCGCGAGGTAGATCAAGGCTGCGGCGTAAGGGAGCAGGCTCAAGCCGGCCAACTGCAGCAGGAGCGTCGGCAGGTCCAGCAGATCGTTCAGCGGGTCCGCCGCCAGTGCCAGCAGGACGCCCATCGTGCCGCTGACGACGCCGTCTGCAAGGAGCGCTCGGCGCAGGAGTGACTGTCGGTCTGCGGTCGTGCCGAGGGTCGTGGTGCTCATGCGATCTCTCCTTTCCGGGGTCTCGCCCGGGTTGACCTATGAACCTTCTTGAGGGCTTGGGGTCTGGTCGAGAAAGCCAGTGATTGCCCGCAACCGTCCGTCAGCGGCGATGATGCCGATGTCGATTCCGGCGAAGACCGGCGCGCCGCCGTCAGGGCCGATCAGCTCCCAGGCGAAGCGCACGCGGTCGTGGTGGCTGTCGATCGCGCCCACGCGGCGGAGCCGGTGGCCGGGGAGCTGCTCGTGAATAGCGGTGAACATGGCATCGAGACCGTCGTGTCCATCGCCGGTAAGCATCGGATCCAGGTAGCTCGCGTCGTCGCTCCAGGTCTGGGCGATCAGGTCGCGCCGCTGGGCGGGGTCGGTCTCATTCCACACTGCAACGTAGAGATCGATCGTGGTCGTGACATCGTTCATGGAAACCTCCGTTTAATGAACCGCGGCGTACTTCGCCGCCAAAACGTTGATGTCATTGTCACGACCAGGCTGTGCGAAGTCGATTACCTGTGAGGTAATGGCGGCTCGACCTCGCGCGGAGTAGTATTCGGCCATGTTGAATGTAGATCGTCCGGTGGGAGAACTACTTCGCGGCTGGCGCCAGCACCGGCGCCTGAGCCAGCTCGACCTTGCGCTGAACGCCGACGTTTCGGCACGGCACATCAGCTTTCTTGAAACCGGCCGGTCGCTGCCAAGCCGGGAGATGCTGCTGCATCTGGCCGAGCAGCTCGACCTGCCGCTCCGCGACCGCAACACGCTACTCGTCGCGGCCGGCTACGCGCCCGTCTACTCCAAAACGCCGCTCGACGACCCCGCGATGCGCGCCGCGCGCGAGGCGATTGATCTGGTTCTGGCCGGTCACGAGCCCTACCCGGCGCTGGCCATCGACCGGCACTGGACGCTGGTGACGGCGAACGGGGCCATCGCAACGCTGCTTGTTGGTGTCGCACCGGATCTGTTGGAGCCGCCGGTCAACGTCCTGCGGCTCAGCCTGCATCCGACCGGGCTCGCTCCGAGAATCGCCAACCTTGCCGAGTGGCGAGAGCACGTGCTCACCCGGCTCCAACACCAGATCGAGATAACCGCCGACCCCGTTCTCGCCGCGCTCCACGACGAGCTGCGTGACTACCCTCTCCCAGAGGGTGTTGACGATCACTCCGGAGCTCCGCGACACACAGCGTTGGTTGTGCCTCTCCGGATTGAGACTGAACATGGACTGCTGTCGTTCATCAGCACGACCACGATCTTCGGTACAGCGGTCGATGTCACCCTCGACGAGCTCGCCATCGAGTCCTTCTTCCCGGCTGACACTGCCACCGCCGAGGCGTTGCGCGGTTAGTCCCTGCTATGGCGCGATCCTCCGCGTTGAGGCATTGGAGAGCCGCCTTCGCAATTCGTATCGCCAGCGACCGAGCCTGGGTTTGACCTGTACCCGGCCAATCTCTGTGACGTGCCGGCCAATGGCGAGGCTGGCGACACGCCAGCCAGGCCGTAGGGGAGATGGACCTCGACGACTGCAACGCGTTGTTGAGAGTTGTCATGGATGCGCCAGAACGCGTTGACGTTGACCCTATCGCGGGCTTTGTGGAATACCTTGGGGTGGCCAGGGTTGCATCACTGCAACCAGACGGCCTGGCTGTTGTTTACGCCGCGGGTGCGCGAAGTCGCACTCATATAGTGATTCCACACAAGGAGCAATAGAAGATGACGATCGTGCCTGAATTCCTCGCAGCAAACGAACGCTACGCTGCCGGCTTCGACAAGGGGGATCTGCCGATGCCGCCCGCGCGGAAGGTGGCGGTGCTGACCTGCATGGACGCCCGCATCGACCCAGCGAAAGCGCTCGGTCTTGAAGAGGGCGACGCCCACGTCATTCGCAACGCCGGTGGCCGGGCGAGTGCGGATGCGATTCGATCACTGGTGATCTCGCAACAGTTGCTGGGGACGACCGAAGTGGTCGTCATTCACCATACGGACTGCGGGATGGCGACGTTCCGGAACGAGGACCTGCGTGCCCGGCTTGTGGAGCGCTTCAACTCCGATGCGGCTGACATTGACTTCCTACCGTTCAGTAACGTTGGGGAGAGCGTCGACGAGGATGTGGCTTTGATCCGCAACTCGCCCCTCATTTCGGACGAGGTTCCGGTCTCCGGCTTCGTCTACGATGTCCGGACTGGCCGTCTTCAGCCAGTCCAACAGTAGCCGGGCTGGCCCACCCCTCGGCGAGGAGTCTCGTTTCTCCTCTCGTCGATCTCGACGCAACACTGTCCAGGTTTTGTAGCCTCTGTCCACGACCGCGACAGGCGGGACGATGCTCGTGTAGCATCGTCCCGCCTTCCTCATGCGCGCAGTCCGCGAAGGTGATTTCACCAGGAACAGTTGCAGCGACTAGTCGGCACTTGTTCCGCGAATGCGATACTCCCTGGGCGGCGTCTCTCCCAGCAGGTGCTGGACGAAATAGTCCCAGGTCCGGCGCACGAAATAGAGGTTACTGGGTGAGTTGCTGCGTGCGGCGTTGGGACCGAGGGTTAGATCTGCGAACACGTGGTTGGAGTTCGGCAGAATCAGCAGGTCGACATCCTTGTTGGCTTTGATCAACTCGTCAATCAACTGGATCGTCATGGCCGGGTGGACGTTGTCGTCCATCTCCCCCCAGACGAGCAGGAGCTTGCCCTGCAGCTGTCCGGCAAGCTGCCCGTTCACTTGCTCCGCGTAGTTGCCTTCACAGAGCGGTCCGATGTAGCGGTTGCCCCAGCCCGAAAAGTAGCTGCGCTGGTCATGGTTGCCGGCTGAGGAGACTGCGACCTTGAAGAAGTCCGGATAGGCGAGCAGCGCGCGTACCGACGCGTAGCCGCCACCGGAGTGACCATAGATCCCGACGCGGCTCAGGTCCATGTATGGGCGGGTCGCCGCGAGCTGGCGCATTGCGGCCATGTGATCGACCAGCCCGCCGCCATTCTCAAGCTTGCCGTACTGTTCGTCGATAAACGCCTTGGAGCGGTACGGAGTGCCCCGACCATCGACGATGACGATGATAAAGCCGAGCTCTGCCAGAGCCTGGTGCGGGAACACCGGGTGCCGCTCGCTGCCATCGGGGAACGACTTCGGCGTCTCGATGACCTGCGGTCCCGGATAGATTCCGTCGATCACGGGGTAGGAGCGTGACGGGTCGAAGTTCGTCGGGTAGATAATGACCCCGTGGATCTCCGTGACCCCATCAGTGGCCAGTGCCTGGAATCGCTCAGGGTAACGCCATCCCGTGGCGAGAAGCCGCTGAACATCGCCCGTCTCCAGCTCGACAACGACCTGGCCCTTGTGATCGCGAACCACCGCAGCTGGTGGTAGATCAACCCGCGAATAGACATCAACGAAAAAGCCGCCGCACGGCGAGCAAGTAATGACGTGGTCGGCATCCTCGGGACTGAGGAGGGTCAGGTTCGATCCGTCGAAATCGACACGGTAGAGATGGCGATAGTACGGATCCCGGCCTGCCTCCCGACCACCAGCCGTGAAGAAAATAACCCGTTGTTGAGGATCGACGTGCACGAGCTCGCGTACCACCCAAGCGCCCTGCGTAATCTGTTTGCGAACTTCCCCCGTTGTGCCATCGTACAGGTAGAGGTGGCCCCAGCCGTCCCGCTCCGAGAACCAGACGACGTCGGTGCAGTCAGCCGAGATCCAGTGCATCGGCTTCTTGCTAGTTGGCGAGAGCGACGGCTCAAGCTGTGTCTTTGCGCTCTCCTTGAGGATCACCTGGCAGGAACCCGTGGCGATGTCGAGGGTATACAGGGTAGCGTCGCGCATGTATCGAGAGAACGACACAAACGCGACGGTGCCAGCCCCTTCGGAATCTACCCACCAGAGGGTGTTGGACTCAAACGGCGAGCGGCCCACCGCAAGCAGCGGCTCGTGCCTCACCGGTGTCACGTCTCTCGATTCAATGTCCACGATGAGCAGCTGTGATTCGGGGAGGCGCTCATCTTCCGGGAGCGCGTAGCGGTAGGAGTGGAGTTTTGGCCGGCCGCCATCGCCGTGCACCGACTGGATGAGGTGCATCTCAGGCACGTGCCGCTCGTCGAGGCGGTGAGTCAGAAACTTGCGGCTGTCCGGCGACCACTCGCCAGCCGGCTCAAGCCTGGTGCCGAGCATCCGGTCAGTCACGGTCGATGTTCGGGATTCCGGCAGCGACGCATAGTCATAGTGCTGCTCACCGTCAGTCGTGATCTGAATCTCGTCTCCGCCGCTCATTGGACGTAGCCATAGATTGTAGTCTCGGACGAAGATCGCCCACCTGCCGTCAGGCGACACCTTCTCGGGGTGCGGCGGATCAGCCGGTTTTGACGACTGGGTGCAGCGGTAGTCGTCCAGATCGCAGACCCAGCGAGCATCCTCGATATCGAACTGGATCTTCGTTCCGTCTTCGATGAGCTCGATCGTGGTGAACGGGAGCTGCGTTGGCACGTAAGCTTTCCCCGACGCCGTGGAGAGCGCCGCAGCCAGGCGCACGTGGTCGAAGGCGGGCTCACGTGATCGGGTCTCCGGATGCACATAGATGAACTCGTACCCACTCTCGGTGCGCACCCGGTACCAGAAGCGGTCGGTTTCGCCGATCCAGTTTGGCGCGACTCGCATGCGGAGCAGCATGCGGTCCACGTTCCACGGCAGAAATGACTCGGCGCGCGCGTAGTCTTCCCATGTAGGACCGTGCTGGTTCGTCACAGTTGTCATCTATTTCTTTCCCCTTTGTGTCGTGATTTCACTATCGCCACATGCATCAGAATATGTCGATGCGCGGGACGTGTTGCCTCGGAAGTAACGAGGATAGGCAAGGATGACCCGATGCGACATCCTAGAGGAGGACGGCGCGCAGTGTCAACGCTGCGATGTGGAGTACGAATGAACAGCGGGAGTTGCTGAGGGAAGAGGAGTACCAGGAGAGGCGTTGCAAAGGCCCGATAGTGATACTAGAGTGGCCGAATCACCAACTAGAGCGGCATGATGCGAAGGGACGATCAGGCGAAATGACACTCCACCAAACGAGCGAACCAGCTTCGAGGTCCGCCATGTTCGGTCGCAACCCGGAGAGCGGGAAGCCGACGATCGTCCGGGCGGAGGGGATCCGGCTCTGGGATGGCGAGGGAAACGCGTATCTCGACGGATCGTCCGGCGCCATCTCGGTCATCAGCGTGGGACACGGACGCCGCGAAGTTATTGAGGCGATGGCAGAGCAGGCCGGGCGCGTTGCCTACTTGCACAGCTTCCTGGTCGAGCACGAGACGAGCGAGGCACTGGCTCGCGAGGTGGTGCGCTTTACTCCGGGAAATCTTAACCAGGTCATGTTCATCTCCGGCGGATCGGAAGCCAACGAATCAGCAATCAAGCTCGCCCGGCAGTACCACCTTCTTCGCGGTCACCCCGACAAGCACGTCGTCGTCTCGCGGGCACGCAGCTACCATGGCAATACCCTCGGCGCGCTGAGCGCGAGTGGTTATGTCGCGCGCCGGACACCCTACCTGCCGATGCTGCACTCGGCACCGCAGATGGTCGAGTCGAACTGCTACCGCTGCCCGTTCGGGCTCACCTACCCGAGTTGCGAGCTGGCCTGCGCGACTGATCTGCAGCGAGTTATCGATGAGATCGGCGCGGATCAGATCTCGGCCTTCATCGCCGAGCCCATCGTGGCTGCCGCCGGTCCCGGCATGACGCCGCCTCCCGGCTATTTCGAGCGCATCCGCGCCATTTGCGACGCCCACGACATCGTGTTTATCGCCGACGAGGTCGTGACCGGCATGGGTCGTACCGGCGCCTGGTTCGGTATCGACCACTGGGGTGTTGTGCCCGACATCATCACGACCGCCAAGGGGCTCTCTGGCGGCTACGCGCCACTGGGAGCGATGATCGTCGGCGACCATATTGCGGCAACGTTCTCTGAGGCCGGCGCGCACTTCCAGCACGGCTACACCTACATGCAGCATCCTGTCTCATGCGCCGCCGGCCTGGCCGTGCTAAAGATCATCGAGCGCGAGCAGCTGGTCGACAACGCCGCGGACCAGGGCGAGTATCTCTTCGCTCGCCTGCGCGATCTGGCCGCGAACAACCGGTTCATTGGGGATGTCCGCGGCATGGGACTCCTCGCTGGTATCGAGCTTGTGGCTGATCGTGCGACTGGGCAGCCGTTCGACCCGGCACTCGGCATCACCGCACAACTGCTCGACGCCGCTCGCGCACGCGGGTTGTTGATCTACGGCGGTCAGAGCGGCGATGGGATCGTCAGCGATCAGATCCTCGTCAGCCCGCCACTCATCGTGCGCCGCGAGGATATCGATGAGATCGTGGACCGGCTTACGCTGGCACTCGATGATGTTCGAACCGTTCTGGAACGGTAGACAAACGGGCGGCTTCTTCTCAAACGAGAAGAAGCCGCCCGAGATCCAATAGCTAGCTTCTGTGGGTCAGCAGCTTCGGCAGGGAGCGGAAGCCATCCATGCGCACGTCTAGTAGACGGCTGTCCCGGTTATCGACGACGATCGCCTCAATCAGTCGCCGGGGTGGCTCAGGCAGGATATCCGTGAACGCCTGACGGAGCGCCTGATCCAGCGCCTCGATGACCATGTTGAGCGCGGCGGTACGATGCTCCACCTGGACGACGAAGCGGAGTGGGCCGGTAAGGTCCACCTCAGCCACGACGACGTCCCGTTCGACCGGTACATCCTGATCTTCAAACACCGCGATCACATGCGGATCCATCATGAGCAGCGCGCTGGCGATCTGCCGTACGAGATCATGCCGAAAGAACGACACTGCCGGAGGATCACCTTCTGCGAGACGGCTTCGTGCTTCAGCCGGCGACGAAAGATGCAGCCGGCCCGTCGTGACAGCCACGGCGGCATCGATCATCTTTTGGGCCGTTTCGATGAGATCTAGCGGCGCATTGTTCTTTAATTGTGCGCACATTCCTTTGCCCCTATTCGGCACCCCTCCGCAGCTGGGCTGCGGCGACCACTCGCTCGACCGCAATCAGGAAGGCCGCGCGCCTGAGACTCAAATTCCGCGCTTCCGCACAACTCAAAACAGCATCGAACGCGGCCGTCATCATGGAGTCGAGCCGCGTGCGTACATCGCTCAGCTCCCAGCGTTCGCCCTGGAGCCCCTGGAGCCATTCGAAGTAGGAGACCACGACACCACCAGCATTCGCCAGAATATCCGGAATGACGATGATGCCGCGCTCGGCCAGAATCTGATCCGCATCAGAGGTGGTCGGGCCGTTTGCGCCTTCAGTGATGATTCTGGCGCGGATATCGGCGGCGTTGGCAACGGTAATCTGTCCCTCGAGCGCGGCCGGAATGAGCACGTCGCAGGAGAGCGACAGCAGTTGGGCGTTGGAAATGACTTCCGCATCCTCGCCAGGATAGCCGACGAGCAACCGCTGCGGGTGTGACTGCATGTGGGCGTTGATGCGCGCGATGTCCAGGCCAGTTGGATTGTAGAGCGAACAGCTGACGTCGCTGATGGCCACGATCCGGCAGCCTGACTCGGCCAGCGACTTGACAGCGTCAAAGCCGACCTTGCCGTAGCCCTGGACTGCGATCGTTGCCTGGTTCAGGGGGATGCCCATCCGGTCGAGCATGAGCCGGGCGACATGCGCCACGCCTCGGCCGGTAGACTCACCGCGCCCGGCGCTACCGCCTAGAGCTATTGGCTTGCCCGTTACGATCGCTGGATCGTATGACCCGGTGCGCTGCTCGATCTCGTCCAGGAACCAGGCCATTGTCGCTTCATTGGTGTTCACGTCCGGGGCCGGGATGTCCACCCTGGAACCGATGATTGGAAGCAGACCCGCAGCGTAGGCGCGCGTCAGCTGCGCGAGCTCACGGTTCGACATGACGGAGGGGTCGCACGTCACGCCACCCTTGGCTCCACCATAGGGAAGATCCAGCAGCGCGCACTTCCAGGTCATCAGGCTGGCTAACGCACGTACCTCATCCAGGTCAACGTTTGGGTGATAGCGGAAGCCTCCTTTGGCAGGACCGCGCAGACGCGAGTGCTGCACGCGATAGCCCTGGAACACCTCAAGGCGGCCATCGTCCATAACGACGGGTAACGCTATGGCGAGCTCGCGCTCCGGAGTCTCCAACAGACGCTGTAATCCCGGATCGACTCCGAGTCGCTCACACGCGTCACGCACCTGAACTTGTGCGTCCTGAAGAAGATTCGTTCCGGATGAAGAATGGACCTTCTCTCGAGTGCTGGTTGGTCTTGCCGGTTGTGCCTGCAAAGTTCTCTCCTTGGTTTCACAGTTGATGCCACAACATCGTGGACACCATGTCCAGTATGGTGCCCGCCGCATGAGAACCGCATGGAAACAGCGACCTGCTTCATGAGAATTGCATGAGAAGAAAAGATGAGAACCCGCTATCCCTATGTGTTCGCGACGATGAGCGAACAGAGGGCGTCGCAAGGAATTACCAGGGATGTCTTGATTGATCCGCCAAATATGAGTGCGTGAGGGCGTCATTCATTGCGCCCTGCTTGATTGCCGGCGGCATTGGAGAGGGCGCAATGAATGACGCCCCGGTCGCATCCTGACTGGCGACTATCGTTGCTCATGGGTTTGACCGGGCGACGCAGCTCATCACCCCCTACGAGGTGTGCCCCGACATGCTGAGCTGGTTAGTCATCCTGACGTAAGGAAGGATCTCTCGTTCAACGTGTTGGGAGTCGAGCCGGAGATTCCGTTTGACTCCGTTCAAGATGGCGAGAGCGGATCAGGCTGAATCGAACTTGGTCGAGGTGCCCTGCGCTCTCAGCTTGTTCGCTAACCCATGACGCGCTCGTTGTTTCCCTGGTTGACGTAGCTGGTGGTGCCGACGTGGTGGAGCACCAGCTCGGGGCGAAACATGACGTTGGCAACGACGCCGTGTTTACCAGGCGTGCAACCACTGGTGAGCGCCGACATGTTCACCCGAGTAAGGGTTGGATAGACGGCGTGGTGCTCGGCGAAGCGCGTCCCCTGCGCCATGAGCTTCGCGTAGGTTGGCATCAGCTCTGGATCAACCAGGTCAGGCCGCAAGCCGTCGGCTCCAACGATGAGTACCCGGCGCTTCTCTGTGGACACGCTGCGCTCCTCTTCCCTTTGTCCTCGATAGCACTCCGCCCTGCAACCCCTCCCCCGCATGGAAGAGGGGTTGTGGCGGAGGACTAGCCGTTGAACTTCAAGTTGTCCGGCCGGAGATCCATGTAATAGAACGAGTAGGGCAACCACTCAACGTCGGTGCGCACCCCATAGTGCTCCACGGGGATGTAGAGCGGTGTGCCGGGCGCTTCCTCGTCCCAGATGTCCAGCATCTCCTGATAGGCATCGTAGCGGAACTCTTTGTCGAGGGTTTTGCGCGCCGCCTCCCCAAGCTCGTTGAAACGGGGATTCTCGGGCGTCCAGAATTCGCGCTGGGTGCCGGTTGGCTCTCCCCAGCGTAGCCAGAACCCGCCGTCCGGGTCAGCGGTGAACGACGAATTCGACCAGTTTGTCACCATGATGTTCTGGACACCATCGGAATAGACGTTGTCGAGTACAACGACCTCGGCGTTCACTCCGATGTCCTGCCACATCTGGACGATCGCCTGAGCCGCCTCGGACGCGAGGGTGTAATAGGCTGGCTGGGTGCGGAACTCGATCACTTCACCGTTGTAATCGGACTCTTTGACGAGCTGGGCTGCGCGTTCCGGATCGTAAGGAGTGATAGGCCGATCCGGATTGAACAGCTCGCCGTATTCGGGGAACTGGAGACCGTGCATCAGGACGGCCTGACCGCCCCAGAGCGCCTCGACTAGCAGCTCGCGGTTGATGCCCAGGCTCAGCGCCTGCCGCAACCGCTTGTCCTGGAGCCGCGGATGGCGCGTGTTGTAGCGGAGAACGTGGCAGTTCGCCAACGGGACGCTGCGAACTTCGACGTTGTCGTTTCCCTCAATCGCCGAGATCTGGTCGGGCGCGATGTTCGTGATAATGTGCGCCTCGCCACTGACTAACGCGGCTACTCTGCCTGCAGTTTCCGGTATGACCCGGAACTCTACTCCGGCAGCGGCCGGCCTGCCGGCGAAATAGTCGTCATTGGCGGCGAGCGTCAGGATCTCGTCTGGCCGCAGCTCAACGAACGAGTAGGGTCCGGTACCGACAGGAGAGAGCGCGAACTGATCGCCGCCAACTTCCTCGAAGTAGGCCTTGGGCAGGATCCAGGTCGCCCACGACGTCAGGCGGATCTCAAGCAGTGGGTCCGGGTCAGTCGTGATAAATCGCACCGTGCGATCGTCGACCACCTCGACCTTTGCGATGGTGTCGATGTACGCCTTCGGCTCCTCCATCTCTTCGGGAGTGTTTACCAGCATCCGGTCGAAGGTGAATTTCACGTCCTCGGCGGTCAGGGGGTCGCCGTTGTGAAAGGTCACGTCATCACGCAGCGTCATCTCAAGCGTCAGATCGTCGATACGCTCCCAGGTGTCGGCGAGCATGGGCAAGATGCCGCTACCCGTGCCAGGAGGGTCGCCGTTCGGAAAATCGCGCTCCAGGAGGTGGTCGAAGATCGAATAGGTGACGCGGGTACCGACGTTCGAGAGTTCCAGGTACGGGTCGAGAGTCGGTTCAATCCCCTGGACCCCGACGACGAGCACCGGGCGCTCGCTTGCCGGAGCATCCTCCGTGCTCTCCGGGCTGGACGCGGTTTGATCGGCTTCGGCGTCATCCGGAGGCGGGGTCGTCTCACTCGTGGCCGCCGGCTCGCTGGTTGGGCCTGCGCCGGACGTGTTGTTTTCCGACTCCGAGGTTGCCACTGCTTCGTCATCGTCACTGCCACAGGCAGCCAACAGCGAGCCTGCACCGAGTGCGGCGACTGAGAATCCTGCGGTGCGCAGCACGGTGCGGCGCGAGACTTCCCGGCGAAGGAGCGCCGCGTCTGGGTTATCGTGCGTCATCCTCGATGTCTATCCCTTCGTTAACTCTATGATCGTTTTGCAGTTATCGCACGCGAAGCGTTGGGTCTAATGCATCACGTAGCCAATCTCCAATCAGGCTGATCGTTATTGTCGCCAGGACAATCGCGGCGCCGGGCACGATGGCGATCCACCATGCAGTGTTGAGATAACCCCGGCCCTCTCCGATCATTGAACCCCAACTCGGGGTTGGGGGTTGCACACCAATGCCCAGGAAACTCAGTGAGGCTTCAAGCAGAATAATCGCCGTGAGCTGGAAGGTTGCAAGCACGATCAACGGCGCGGAGATGTTTGGCAAGATGTGCCGGCACAAGACGCGCGTCTTTGTCGCGCCGGAGGATTGAGCCGCGAGGACATACTGCTGCTCGCGGGCGCTGAGCACCATGGCGCGGGCGAGCCGGGCGTAGGTCTCCCAGCCGGCCAATCCAACAACCACAATGAGCACTGCGAGGTTCGTCCCAAAAATGGTGATGGCGATGATCGCCATGATGAGAAAGGGCATCGCCAGCTGAGCGTCGACCAGAAACATCAGCCCTTCATCGATCAGCCCTCTCCGGAAGCCGGAGACCATCCCGACGGTCGTACCGATCATTGCCCCGATGAGCATCCCGATCAGCCCGATGCCCAGCGATACCCGTGCCCCATAGATGGCTCGCGAGAGAATGTCACGACCGAGGTGGTCTGTGCCCAACGGATACTCGCTCGTGCCGCCGTCGAATCCAGCCGGCGCTTGCAGCCGTGCTAACAGGACCTGTTCCGCCGGATCGTGGGGGGCGATGAGCGGCGCTGCCAGCGCAGCGAGAGCGAGCAGGATCAAGATCACGAAGCACAGCTTGATCAGGTGCGGCATCGAGCGGAGCAGCGTCCGGCGCGGCTTTGTCTTCGCCAAGCCTGCTGGAACCCCTGCAGCGGTGGCCCTGCGACCGGAGCGAGTTGTGCTCACTTGAGCCTGTGGCACGGAACCCTCCTGCAATCAGGCACGCTGCCGGATACGTGGATCGACCAGACCATAGAGGACGTCGATCGCAAAGTTGACGAGCACGACCGACACCGCGATGAGGACCACGATGAACTGGATAACCGGGTAGTCACGGTTGAAGACGGCCGTGGCAGCGAGCCGGCCCATCCCGGGCCAGGCGAAGACCGTCTCGGTGATGACTGCTCCAGAGATTGCCAGCCCTACCTGCAGCCCGAACATGGTGATGACGGGTAGCGCGGCATTTCTGAGTATGTGGCCGAGGAGAACCCGGGAATCCCTCAAGCCCTTGGCGCGGGCGGTGCGGACATAGTCGGCCCCGAGCACTTCCAGGATCGACGAGCGGGTAAGTCGTGCCAGGGTAGCCATCCCGTAGCTGCTCAGCGTCAGAGCCGGCATGACGAGGTGTTGCCAATCCCCACGTCCGGCGCTGGGCAATACCTGGAGCCACAGGCTGAAACAGAGGATGAGCAGGATACCGACCAGGAAGTTTGGCGCCGACTGACCCAGGAAGGCAAACGTCATCAGCCCGCGGTCGAGCAGGCTGTTGCGATGGAGGGCCGCGAAGATGCCGGCTGGAATACCGACAACCATGGCGATCACCAGCGCCGCCAAGGCGAGCTCCAGCGTCGCGGGTAAGCGATCGAACACCACCTGGGTGACGGGCCGTGGCTCGCGTATCGATTCACCGAACTCACCTTGACCGATCAATTGCAGGTAGCGCAGGTACTGGACCGCGACCGTCTCGTTCAAGCCGAGTTTGTCGCGCATGCGTTCGATCGCCTCGGGCGATGCCTCGAAGCCGAGCATCAGCGTCACCGGGTCGCCGGAGAGCCGGAGCCCGAAGAACACCGCCGTAACAACCAGCCAGAGAGTAACGACTCCGCGCAGGAAACGGCGAACTACAAACCCGAGCATCGTGTCATTTCCATGAGGCGCCTGCTCTCCTGTTCCAATCATGCATCCCCAGCGTCCGTAACGGAGGTTAGAGGCTGAGTGTTCCCGTTGGGTTAGGACGGGGTTAGGATCTCCTTACTCTCGGACTATACGCTGAACAACTTGTCAGGGACACATGTTCGTACGTTCGTGCGCGTTAGCGAGCGCCTGACACCATTGTCAGCGAAGAACGAACTTTGTCCGGAGATACGGTGCATCTTTGGCGTGGATAATAGAGGCAAGACCTACTTGGGGGGATCGCCGATGCTGGCGATCGGCAGAGGAGCCAACAGGCCGATGCTTAAAGACAGGCGTTGACCACCTGTGGCTCGGCGACTCTGCAACAAGCAAGACGAAGGGTGGGTGAACATCCCACCCTTGGATGTTGGACGATTGGTGTCATCTCGGCCGAAGTGTAGCGATCCACAGGAATCCGACGATGAGCGGGCAAGAGATCTCCTCGCTCCGAATGCGATAACAGTGGTGGCGGCGGAGATGACACCAACGTGAGGAAGCCCAATTCCACCTCCGCGCGTTCTATAGGTCCAGATTACCGTCCTCCACCCACCGGAATCCACTTCGCATACCAATCAGCCACCCGGCGCAACAGGTCGAGCTGGTGGTTGCGTTCATGGATGGTGTGGGGCTCGCGAGGATAGGTGACGAGCTCGGTAGGCACCCCATAAGCGCGTAACCCGCGATGGAAAAAGATGCCCTGACTGAGCGGCACCCGCTCGTCGTTTTCGCCATGCACGATCAAGGTCGGCGTCGTCGCGTTATGGACGTAGGAGATTGGCGACTGCCTGTCGAACGAGTGCGGCCCGACACCCTCGTACGGATTCCCTCCGCCCATCAGATACTCATAGGAGGGGATGTCGCTGGTCGCCACCATCATGCCCCAGTCGCTCACGCCGGCGCCCATGACGCCGGCCTTGAACCGGTCGGTATGGCCGACGATCCAGGCGGTCATGAAACCGCCCTGGCTCCAGCCGCCACAGCCAAGACGTTCCGGGTCCGCCACTCCGTTCTCGATCAGCATGTCGACCCCAGCCATGATGTCCAGATAGTCTTCATCTCCCACTGTGTGAAGCACGGACTCGGCGAACGCCTGTCCGTGGCCCATGCCACCGCGTGGGTTCGGCAGAAACACGAGATAACCCTGAGCGGCCAGCCAGCGGCCGAAGTAACGGCCAATGAAGCTGTTTGACCAGCGACCGTAGGGGCCGCCGTGAAGCGACACGATGGTTGGCAGCGGTCCATCGACACGAGTCTTGTCGTGTGGCCAGATCAGGATGCCGTCTAAGGTGAACCCGGCCCGCTCCCAGCCGACCACTTCCTGCTCGCCGAGTAGCGTGTCGTCGAGCGCAGTGTGGAAATTAGTGACCCGCTTCCAGTCGCCCGAGGGTGTACCGGCGTAGATGTCGTACGGCCGATCGGCTGTACTCCCCAGAAACGCGACTATCCGGCCGTCGTCGCTGACCGACAGGCCTGAGACGTCGCCAGGAAAGTGTGAGAGCTTGGCAAAATCGTTATCGCTTGGCCGCAGGCGATAGATTGCCGACTCGGTGCCCTCGGCCACGAGCACGAGGACATCCTGACTATCGGCGCCCCGGGTGACGTCGTAGACGCAGGCCTGAAGGTCTGTGGTCAGGCAGGTGCGATCGGTCTCGGCATTAAGGCGGTATGTCCAGAGCTGATATGACGAGACGGCGGTTGCACCGCCCCGGCCGAAGAAGTACAACGCTCGACCATCCTGGGACCAGGTCACCGAGTCCGCGTTGAAGCCCGGCTTACCGCTCAGCGTCAGATCGCCATCGTTCAGATCCAGAACAGCCAGCTGACTGGTGGCCATGATGTGATCGATCTCTGGCGTGTCCCAGAGGGTCAGGGCCAGTTTCTCACCATCCGGCGAGGGGGACAGGCTGGCGACGTGCCGTTCTCCCGTGTCGTAGCAGCGCGCCTCCTTAGTCTCCAGGTCGAGCACCACTACCCGCGCGAAGGGCCAGAATTCACCGTAGACCCTGGCATCATCGCGCTCCTTCTTGCGGCGCTCCTGCTCACCCTTATCTTGTGCGTCAGCGGCAAGGAAGGCGATTCGCGGCGGTCCTGCCGGCAACCAGCAGAAACCGTTGACTCCGCCGGGGACATCCGTGACCGCGAGCGCCTCCCCGCCTTCCAATGATAAGACCTGGACTTGGGCCGTCCCGCGCTCTTCTCGATCGGAGAGGAACGCGATCTGCGACGAATCCGGGGACCAGCGCGCGTGGCGATCGTTGGTGAGGCCGCTCGTGAGCTGCCGTGCCGGCTGACGGTTGTCGACCGCCGCCAACCAGATTGCCGAAACGGAGTGATCGCCGCGCTTCGACGCCGGAGTAACTGACACAGTCACCCATCGACCGTCCGGACTGATCCTCGGGTCGGTCGGAGACGAGAGATCGACAAGTGTTTCGGGGGTAAGGAGGGTGGCCATGTATGCCTCTTCTGCAAGAGTGAGTCTAATACAGCGCTGCCAGTATAGACTTCAATACTGCGCTGTGACGGTCGAAAGGATCTGAAACGTTCAATAATGCATGGTGATATCAATCCAGGTTCGTCCAGGGATCGTAAGCGTTTATCTGTCGCTGACGCGGAGCAAACAGAGCGGCGCAACGTCTCAGGTTCCTGGACGCGCTGTTCTCAATCACTCAAAGCGACGGTCATACGGCTTCGAGATCTCGTCCACGGTCGATCGGAGTTGATGGCGACACTCCTGCTCACCGTGTATGTCCCGTTCCTGGTGTTACAGGTGGTGGCGAACGCCCAAATGGCCTCTATGTCTCCGCCGCGCGTCGTGGTGCGTGATCTGGGAGATCCGCAGCGCGGGCTGGAGCGCATTGTCGAGGAGAATTTCACGTCACTCGAACAACTGGAGGCGCTGATCGCTGATCCTGGAACCTCGGACACGCTGCGGACCGTGTACCGGCATACGCCGCTGATCTTGCGTCATAGCGACGTGTTCCCAGCGCGCTATAACTCGCCGATCGGGCTGTACTACAACGTGTCGCAATCAACATCCGGGCCGGCGACCGCGACAACGATCCGGTATTTCCTCTGGTTCGTAGATGAGCCTGGGGGCATGCCGATCGAGAGCCGCCTGGCCAAGTTCGGGCATTCGATGGACCGCGAGCTGGTCTACCGGGTGACCCTGCTGGGTGATGAGGTGGTTGGCGCGTATTATCAGGCCCCCGGCCATCGACACTTGAGGCTCGACTACGATGGGACAGAGCGGCCGGTGTTCACCGTTGCCAGCTCGAACCACAACTTCCGGAGGGTGTTCGATCTGGAGCTGAAGCTGTGGGCACACGGGCTGCTTGTGCCGCTCCCGCAGTACGAAACGATCAATGCGCCCGCCCACGATCCGGACTTCGCCGCTCTGGCGGCTCAGGAGGTCTGGGAGAAGTATCAGATTGACATGCACAACTACGTCTTCGTGGAGCTGGATCTCCCCGCTCAAGGGGCGGCTGCGACGATCTCCGTCCGCGTTGGCGATCGCTGGTATTACCTCCATGAACAGATCGGAGGTGGTTTGACTCGTCCCGGATACAACCAGGTCGGGATCAAGGTTGGACACTCCCTGTTGCCCGGGGATGTGTCCGAAGTGAGAGTCATCCTGTTCTCTGGGGAAGAGGTTGACTTCGACCATTTGCGCGTCTCGCTCTACCCGCGTTCCACCGTTGCCGCGTAGCGCTATACTCGCTAGGCAACGAGGGAGGACCAGCGATGACGAGCAGCGTTCGGAAACCAGACAAGAAGGCGTTCCAGAAGCGGGTTGATGCGGCGGTTGCCGATACCCATCTGGCGACCGCCCTGACACGCGCCCTGCCGGAGTTTGGCCGGCGCCGGACGCGAGCCTTCGCGACTGGTGACTTCCAGGAGAAGCGCCGCAAGGTCAGCACGCTCAAGCGTGACGCCATCGAACGCTTGCCAGCGCTGGTGCAGCAGTTTACGGAAGAGGCGGAGGCGGTCGGGGCCGTCGTACACCTGGCCGAGACCGCCCGCTGACGCGAACCGGATCGTCGCTGAGATTGCCCGGCGTCATCAGGCGAAGCTCGTCATCAAGAGCAAGTCGATGGTGAGTGAAGAGATTCACCTGAACCATGCCCTGGAAGCCGAGGGCTTACGGGTTGTTGAGACGGACCTCGGCGAATGGATCATGCAGCTGGCAGGCGAGGCGCCGTCGCACCTGATTGCGCCGGCGATCCATAAGACCCGCGAGCAGGTAGCTGAGCTCTTTTCAACCGAGGTGGGCCGCGAGCTACCTCCGGACATCGCTGAGCTCGTCGCTGTCGCTCGGGAGCGGCTGCGGGACGAATTTGTGAACGCCGACATCGGTATTTCCGGGGCCAACGCAGCAATCGCGGATACTGGCACGCTGATGATTGTCAGCAACGAGGGTAACGGGCGTCTGGTGACGACCCTGCCACCGGTCCATATCGCCTTACTGGGTATCGAGAAGATCGTGCCCTCTATGGCGGACGCTACCGCCATTCTGGACGTACTCCCCCGCTCCGGCACCGGGCAGAAAATCACCAGTTATGTCTCGTTCATTACCGGTCCGAGCCGCAGCGCCGACATTGAGCTCGCCCTGTCAGTCGGTGTACACGGTCCGAAGGAAGTCCACATCGTTCTCCTCGACAACGGGCGCTGGGCGACCCGGCAGGATCCGGATCTCAGCGAGGCGTTGCACTGCATTCGTTGTGGCGCGTGTTCCAACGTGTGCCCGCCCTATCAGATCGTCGGCGGTCACGTGTTCGGGCATATCTACACCGGTCCTATCGGCCTGATCATGACGGCCATGCACCATGGGCTGGAGAATGCCGCCGGACCGCAGAGCCTCTGCGTCTCGTGCAACGCGTGCG
This sequence comes from uncultured Chloroflexia bacterium, assembly GCA_963729445.1. Lineage (GTDB taxonomy): Bacteria > Chloroflexota > Chloroflexia > Thermomicrobiales > CFX8 > JACCZH01. The sequence continues at coordinate 1,083,980 of CAVSNU010000005.1, read as the reverse complement.
AAACGGTATGCCCCGCTGAGATCCCGATCCCGAAGCTGATCCTCGATGTGCGCGCCCGCGTCGTCGAGGAGTTCGGGTTGCCAAAGGTCAAGGAGATGGGCGTCGCGCGCTGGAGCGATCCGAAGGTTGGCGGCAGATGGGCCGGGATCGTTGCCCGGGCAGCTGATCTGGTATCTGACGATGACGGCGTCATTCGCAAGATACCCCTCATGTCCGCAGCGACCCTCAATCGCACACTGACCGCTCCCGCAAAACACCCTCTGCGCGAGCGCGTGCGGAGCAACGGGCGGCCGCAGGTCCCGCATCTATCGAGCAGTAAGGCTGCAGGGATTACGTGTCGCCTACTTCCCCGGTTGCCTCATTGACCGGGTGATGCCGGAGATGGGCGAGGCCGTGCTGCGTGTGCTGGAGGCCTGTGGATGCGATGTTCACTTTCCCCAGGACCAGCACTGTTGCGGTTTGATCGCGTTGAATGTCGGGGACAGGGCACACGGCCGCCAGATGGCCGAGCAGACGATCCGCATGCTTGAGGGGGTCGAGGCCGATGTCGTGCTGACCAATAGCACCAGCTGCCTGGCGGCTATCACCCAGGATTACCAGGTGCTCTTCGCGAACGACGCGGAGTGGCGCGTTCGAGCGGCAACCCAGGCCGCTCGGCTCACGGAGTTCGCGTCGTTTATCGTGGACGTCGCGCAGCTCGATCCCGCCGACCTGCCTGCCCGGAACGCCACAACCGTGACCTACCACGACGCCTGCCAGTCGGCGAACGCGCTCGGGCTCGGTGCTGCGTCGCGAACGATCGTGACGGACTTACTGGGCTACGAGCTGCGCGAGATGGAGGATTCCCGGGTCTGCTGTGGCTTTGGGGGGTCCTTCTCAATGGATTACCCGCAGGTTTCCACGGCCATCCTTGGGAAGAAGCTCGCCAACGCCACGAACACCGGAGCTCGGGTCGTGGTGGCGGATAACCCAGGCTGCCTGATGCAGATCAGAGGTGGTCTGCAAGCTCAGGACAGCGACATCCGCGTCCTGCATGTTGCCGAGCTGCTGGCGGAGCGGCTCTAGTTCTGGCAGGTCTCGCAGAGGCCGAAGACTTCGAGCATGTGGTTGGAGATCTCAAAGCTGGTAGTGCGCTGCAGGTCAGCCAGGAGATCGCCGACGTTGCAACCGTCAAATGGAACGACGACGCCACACGAAGAGCAGATGAGATGGTGGTAGTGCTTGTCACCACCGTGCCCGAGGATGTAGGAATGGCAACCATCCGGCCGGTGGAGCCGGTCAAGCACGCCGATCTGCGCCAATACGTCGAGCGTACGGAAGACAGTGGCCCTGCCAATCCCGGGATCAACCTCGTCTACCCTGCGCACGACATCTTCCGCCGAAAAGGCGTGCCCGAAGTCGAGCACCGTCTCGGCGATAGTCCGGCGCGGAGCCGTCATCCGGTAGCCGTGATCTTGCAGTAGCTTGAGTGTTTGAGTTAGCGAAAACGCCTGCGACTGCATGCGCGTCAGGTCCTTTCAGTCCGGTTTGAGTGTAGCATGAGAGCCAAGGTCGCCCAGCTAGCGGATGCAGGCGATATCTGGGTGCGGTGGGGAACAGGTGACGATCAGAACCATGGACAGATTGCGATCGCTGCGGCCACCGAGGACGCGGCACAGGGTGGATGCACCAGGTGCCCGCGCTGCTGAGGCCGTCGTCGTGCTCGCGTCCGGTCTGACGCCGCAGCTGGCCGTCGAGCGCCTGCTGCGGCTCATCGACCTGCCGGATAGCCAGGAAATCATGCTCTTGCCCTCAGTGGCGAGCCGCCCAGGGCGTGGCACCCACCCACAGGTCGCGGCGGCGCTGCTCGGGCAGCTGGGCAGGCGGGCCTCCTTGGGGCTACCCACCGGGACTTCGATGCCGGTCCGGCGGCGCTGGGAGAACCTGGCCCGTCGGCTCGGTGCACGTCCCACGACGCTCGGACAGGCAGGTTGGGACAGAATCGATTTTCCGCCGGACTACCTGCTGGATGCCGCGTACTTGCCGGCCGAGGTGCTGGACGCCGGGCGGCGCATCGCCATCCCGGCACTGGGTGACGAGAGCCTGGCTCTCGGGTTCTGGGGCGAGATCGTCCACCCGCATACCCGCCTTCGATCGGCCGGCAAGCACAGGAACCGCCTGATGGCCGAGCTCTCGACGACGGTGCCGGCCAGCTACCTGCTGGATGCAAGCCGATTGCCGGGTGGTGTCGCCACGAACCTGATGGCCTGGACGGACGACCCGGTTGCCGCGGAGCTTGTCGGGTTAGGCATCCGGCGCTATGTTGAGGATGCCCAAGGCTATGAGACGTCAGGGCCATGGGAGAACGAGCGAATACAGGCCGCAGCGGAGCTTGGTCCTGGCCCGGCGTCGGGATCGGACCTGCTGCTACGGGTTGACGACTCGACGAGCGGCTCTCGGGCGACCGCCGATTACCTGGCCGACCAGTTGAGCTCTCGTATTGAGTGGGTGACGGAAAGAGACGATTTTGAGCGATAAGCCGGGCAGTCCAATGGGGGAGAGGCGCCAACCCGCGCGAGATGACCTTGTCGGTCATCCACGCCTGACGCTCTCACAGCACCCGCTGGCGGATGCCCTGTTGGCCACGATCCGCGATAAGCGCAGCGGTCCGGCGGTATTCGGCGAAGCTGCATCGAGACTGGCGACGTTCCTGCTCTGGGAGGCGTCGCGTGCATTCCGCACGGTTTCGGACACGGTCCCCGGGTTCACCGACGAACCGGTAGAGGTTCAACGTCTGGTTGAGCGCCCAGCCGGGGTCATCATCCTACGGGCCGGCGAGGTGTTTGCCCATCCATTTCGTGCCATCTTCCCGGATGCGTCTCTTTATCATCTCGGTATCGCCCGCGACGAAGCGACTCTCGAACACACTGTGTACAGTGACAACGTACCCGACCTATCAGGCGAAGCCCAGCGCGTCTTCATCCTCGATCCGATGCTGGCGACCGGCGGCTCGATCACTGTGACGATCGATCGGGTACGGCGTGGCTTCACGGGAGTCATCGATGTTGTGTCTCTTGTTGCCGCTCCGCTGGGTGTCCAGGTGGTATTAGCCCACGATGAGCGCACGCGGGTTGTCACCGCTGCGCTTGATGACCGGCTGGACGGTCGTGGCTTCATCCGGCCCGGGCTTGGAGATGCGGGTGACCGGTTCTTTGGCACGGTAGGAAGTTGACGACGGGCTACGGTCTCCAACCGATGCTGGCCTGGCGGTCCGACATGCGGTGAGGCCGGGAACCGGCTTGCTTCTCCTCATAGCGCCATTTGAAATAGTGCTGGCCGACGTTGCCCATCTCGACCCGCCAGTTCTCGGGATTACTCGGTGTATAGGTCAGGCAGCGGCGCTCGAAGCACTGCACCAGAACATCGGTCTTCACGCCGCCCACGTGCACCTCTGTCCAATAGGCTTCAGTGATCGGCAATCCGGTGGCGTAGAAGGTCGGCGAGAAGAGTGCCCCCAGCACGAGCTCCCCGTCCAGGTCGATCAAGCCCCTACTATTGAGGTATGTCCAGAAGACGGAGGCTATCTGGTGGTCCGTCTCGCTGATATGCCAGGCGGCAGTCACACCATACTCAGCAAGCCGGGCGTCTGCACGAATGCGGGAAAACGAGTCAATCGTTTCGATCAACGTTGAACCTGGTTCGACCGGTGGCGCTCCAATCCGGGGGTAGAAGTCGGCATATGTGGGCGACAGGATGTCACCCCAATCACCGGCGACGGCGAATCTGCGCCGGGTCGCGACTCAGGAACGCCTGGTCGCCGATCTGCACCTTTCCGGTAATGAGCTCGTGCGCCAGCAGCCCGTTTGTCACAAACCAGGGATCCTGATTCAGCGCTTCAGGATTTGTGATCTCCATGCGGGCCTTATCGTAGTAACGGATCAAGCGCTCGCCCTGGACAGCCTGGTCGTACGCTTCGAAGCCGGTCGCGATCGCTTCGGGGCCCCACACCCAGGTTCGATCGGCTGAACCACTCGCCACCGGGCTGTCAGTGGGCAGCCAGGTTCTGTCGAACGCCCGGGAAATTAAGCTTGCTAGGGCGGCGCCTGCGTCAAGCTGACCTGCCCCCGCCCCAGGCTCGGGGTCCGGATTGCCAACCGGTATCGTCGTGTCCCGCAACTGCGCTCGCAGCTCCTCGATGGTCAGGCTGGGGTCGAGCGAGCGCAACAACGCCACGGCGCCGGCCACCATTGGCGCGGCGAACGAGGTGCCGGTTACTGATGCCCAGCTATCACCCTCTGTCTCTCCCCACCAGGGGGCGAAAATGCCGGAGCCAGGAGCGATCAGATCGACCCGGTTCGCGCGCGAAGTGAAGCCCGTAAGCGTCCCCCACGGAGTGCTCGCTCCGACCGAGATGGTTTCAGCATAGGCCCCGGGGTACGAAATCGCCTCCGGCTCGTTTCCGGCCGCGGCGATCACCGGGATGTCTCGCTCGTAGGCATACATTACCGCTTCATATAGAGCATCGCTCGGCAGGCTCGACCCCAGGCTCAGGTTGATGACGTCGGCTCCGTTGTCAACCGCCCAGACGACGCCGGCGGCGATGGCGGAGATTGGCGACCCGTCAACCGAGCCTACTTTGACCGGCAGGATCATGGTGTCCATCGCCACCCCGGCAATGCCGACACCATCGTTGCCGCGGGCCGCGATAATGCCTGCCACGGCTGTGCCGTGTCCGACCTCATCATTCGGCTCGCTGTCGTCATCAAAGAAGTCGTAGCCGGGCAAGAGCTTGCCCTGAAGATCCGGGTGAGTGGCGCTGACGCCTGAATCGACGACCGCGACGACCACCGTCGGGTCACCGGTCGAGATGTTCCACGCCGCAGGCAAATCGATGGTCTGAATCCAGAGCTGCCCCTCGTTCAGAGGATCACCTGGCTCGAAGTTGAACTGCAACATGCGGTCGTACTCGGCCCAGACGATCTCCTGGCGAGCGACGAGGTGGCTGAGAGCATCCGCGGCGAGCTCAGGTGTCGTATATGAGACAAGGTAGGTGCCGGGAATCGTATCGCTGGGCTCGATCGATGCGGGGTGCGTCGCTCCGATGGCGTCGAGAGCGGTGTCTACATGTGGCGCAGCGCTACGCACGACCAGCCGTTGAGACGCTGGAGCATTGGAGGAAGATGGAGACGCTACAGCCGCGCCGGCATTGAGCCAGTTGCCCGGGCCACTGACGATCAGTACCCAGACAATGGCAAGACCGGCAGCCTTACAGGCACGTGTGAGGATGGTTGCCCTCCCGTCCAGGCGCGATCGAATCGCCTTTGAGCCGGGTCTTCCCAGTTGCGACGTCCTCCCGAAACAGTTTGCCGTGCCATCATCATACATTGTGCTGCGGCGATCATGCTGAAATTGGTGACTGTCGATTCGTGGCGAAATAGGGGTATCCCCTTCTCACGTTTCGCGATAGGATTCGGTGCATCGAGTGAGATGGGAAGAGGGCGCGGTCTCGCGCCACCATGCGCGTGATGAGGGAAGCCGTGGCAAACGTGCCGAAGGTCCCGACAACGCGGTCGCCGGCCGACTTGCGAGCCCACGATGCGGCGATAGATGCTGCTCTTTTGGCACGGTTGCGCGGCAGAGATGGCTCGGCACTGGCCGAGATCTACGACCGTCACTCGACGATGGTCTACTCGATCGGGCTCAAGTTTCTACGTGACCAGGGCCGGGCGGAAGATCTCACCCACGATGTCTTTCTGACGATCTGGGAGCATCCCGAGCGCTACCGGCAGGAGATCGGTCCGTTCGCGCCGTGGTTCTACCGGGTGGCGCGCAACCGGGCAATCGATGTGCTGCGGCGAATGCGCCGCGAGACACAGCCCGGCGACCGAGCGCTGTTCGAGCTCAGCCTGCCAGACCCTGATCCGGATCCCGCAGACCTGGCCTGGATACGGGTCGAGTCACAGCGCGTGCGCGAGGCGATGTGGACCCTGCCCGCGAACCAGCGCATGGTCATTGAGCTGGCCTATTTCAGCGGGATGACCCAGCGTGAGATGGCGGAGCATCTCGACGAGCCTCTTGGCACGATCAAGACGCGTGTCCGGAGCGGGTTGATGAGGTTGCGGGAGATGCTGGAGTCGGGCATTTGAGGGGTGTACCTGGCGGCAGGAGACGCGATTGCTCGAGCGTGAATGAGCGCGGAGAGCCCTGGACCACGTTCTTTGGGACGAAGGCGTTCTCAAAAAAAGCAGCCGGCGGGTTCCGTCTGAACCCGCCGGCAAAAGGAATACATGCGGTTTTCCGGGATATTAACCCGGCTGGTCCTTCTTGCGTACGGCGGATCCTGCTTTGGATCCTCCGGATGGGGTCGGCGACCCACTGTAGCCCCGGCCTTTGCGCGATGGGCGCTGCTTCGGTGCGTCGTCTCCGAATGGGTTCTGGTGGCGCAAGCGGCTTTCGCGCGCCTTCTGCACCTTTTCCAGAAGCTCCTTGCGCGACTCCTGCTTGGTAGGAGCGCTTGCCTCGGTCCCGGCTCTGTTTTCGGGTGCCGGTTGATCGTCTAACACAGGAACACTTCTCTCTGTCGCATCGGTTTTAGTAAGGGGCGCAAGCCCACCTGCAAATGCTTCCGGTCATCCCGGGTGATCTTTCCTTCGCTTTGACGAGGTTCCCATCGCTCCGCCGGTCGAACCGCCGGCCGGGACATCGGTCTGACCGGGAGGGACGGATGTATCGCCGAAGCGCGGGTCGTCACGTGGCGGGCGCGCGACCTGCCCCTCCTCGTTATCGACCTGAGAGCCCTGGTGCCGTTGCCGGCCCTCGCGTGCTTTCTGGACCTTCTCCAGAAGCTCTTCGCGCTCCTCTTGCTTTTCTTTGCCCTTGATCTCGGATTCGCGCTGTCTGTCCTCAGTCATCACACGCTCCTCTCTGCTATCAACGGTATCAGAACAGCAGGAGTCACCCGGCTATCGCTGCTGAGTGCGAAGCATTGCATTATCGCATAGATGGGGGATAGGGCGTGAACGGTGTGGCGGCATGCGCGTCAAGTTAAGCGGCAGCAGGAGATCCAGCAGTCCTGCTGGTCATCCCGAGCGTAGCCGCATGGATCTCTCTCCTCCGGCATCCCTGAGACGAGGTCCGATCGACTTCGCTCAGTACTGGACCACAGGGGCATTGTGACGTTCCGGGGTTCCGTCGGTCGGTTGGGGGAGACACCATCATCCTGCGCCTATGAGTCATCCTGAGTACTGGACCACCGGAGGGTTGTCACGATTCGTGGTTCCTACCGGGATGACACCACACATCGCCGTTCAAGCAGGACCATGGCATTCCTTTCGTCATCCTGAGCGGAAGCGAAGGATCTCTTGCCGGATTGCCGAGGCGTTTGACCAGAGATCCTTCCTTACGTCAGGATGACTAATAAGCGCAGGATGACGATCAAACGCAGGATGACGATCAAGCTCAGGACTGGCCCACCGGGCAGCTGGCACGTTCCGGGGTTCCTCCCCGACCGGGGTGACACCATCATCGTGGTCGAGTACTCAGGAGGACGGCCCTAGCGGTATGCGCTGCCCAATGATTCCTGAAGTTGATGTCCATTGGGCCTCTACGGTGGAGTGGGCACAACAGGAAGCCCCCACCCCCTCTCCCACGCATTGGGGAAGGGGTGAGGGCCGTCCGTCAAACGCACGGTACTGGCTGGAACGAGCGCCTAGCTGCCGATCTCGCTGGCGAACTCGTTCTCGGCGACGGTGAGCGACTCGTCGATGATCGAGACGATGCGGTCCATCTCCGTCGGTCGTGATGACGAAGGGCGGCGCGACGTGGATGATGTCCCAGACGCGGGCCAGCAGCCCCTGCTCGTTCATGTGCTGGCTGGCGCGCTTGACGAACTCGTGCTCGCGGCCCCACTTCTCTTTGGTGTCCTTGTTCTTGACGATCTCGACCCCCAGCATCAGCCCCAGCCCGCGCACGTCGCCCACCGTCGGGTGGCTGCGCAGCTCGTTGAGCTGCTTGAGCATGTACTCGCCCTTGTCCGCCGACTGCTGCACCAGATCCTCGTCCTTGAAGATCTCGATGTTCTTGAGCGCCGCGGCACAGGCCACCGCCTGGCCCCCGAAGGTCAGCAGGTGGCCGAGCGCGACGTCGCCCTTCTCCTTGAAGCCCTCGAAGACGCTCGGGCGCACCGCGACCGCGCCGATGGGCGCGTAGCCGGAGGAGAGCCCCTTGGCCATCGTCATCATGTCCGGCACGACGTTCATGTGCTCCATGGCGAAGTACTTGCCGCTGCGGCCCCAGCCGTTGATCACCTCGTCGGCGATCAGCAGCACGCCGTGCTTGTCGCAGATCTCGCGCAGGCGCTGCCAGTAGGCCGGCGAGGGGATCTGCACGCCGTTGGCGGTCGAGATCGGCTCGGCGATGATCGCGGCGACCGTCTCGGGATCCTGGTATTCGATCTCCTGCTCGAAGGCGTTGGCGCAGGCGATGCTCGTCCTCGAGGCCGGTGAGGCCCGGGAACTGCGAGCGGTAGTTGTTGGGCGACGGCACGTGGTAGACGCCGGCCATGAACGGGCCGAAGTACTGCTCCTTCCGGCCGCTGGTCAGGCTCATCGCGCCGTGGGTCATGCCGTGGTAGGAGCCGCGGCGGGCGATGACCTTGTAGCGGCGCGGGAAGCCGCGCATCGCCTGGACCTGCTTGGCGATCTTGACGGCGCTCTCGACCGCCTCGGAGCCGCCCGAGCAGAAGAAGAGCCGGTCCATGTCACCCGGCAGCAGCTCGGCGATCTGCTCGGCCAGCGCCACCGTCGGGCACCGTCGTGTAGTTGGCGGCGGAGACGTAGGCCAGGCGCTTGGCCTGCTCGGCCATCGCCTCGCCGATCTCGCCGCGCCCGTGGCCGGCGTTGACCACCCAGAGGCCGGCGATGCCGTCGATGTACTCCTTGTCGTGCACGTCCCAGAGGAGCGCGCCCTGGCCGCGGTCAAAGACCTTCATCCCCTTGTTTTCGGCGATGTCTTGCCAGTTGGCGGAGTGCACCCAGACATGATCGAGCGCCCCCTTGGTGTACTGCTCGGCGGTCGTCGCTCCTGCGCCGCCGTTGGTCGTCGTGTGTGCCACGCGGGTCTCCCTTCCGACTGTCCGTCATCGTTTACTGCCACGTCACGTATGGCTAATGGTGCTCGGTGCAGTATAGCAGTGAGTTGGCGTATCCTTGTGTCGAATTGACAAATTCCAAATGATCCACGATGGGAGACGAGGAAGGCCCAACGTGACGCGAATGAGCCCTGCATTCCTCATGTGTGCCTTAATTCTCACTGGGTGCACCGCACCGGTTTTCGAAGCCCGGCCAGAGCCGCCAGATGCTGTCGTTCTGCACACCGCTGACGGTCAGAGGCAGGATGGTGGGATCGGTGAGTACTGCTGGAGGCGTGGCTGCCGGACCACCGACGGCACGCCATTTGCGGACGAGCCCGTGACAGTGAAGACCGGCGAGTCGATTCGGCTCGACTTCAGCGCGCTGGGGGCCCGGACCACGTGGACTACGTCATTTTCCCCTACGATGAGGTGGTCCTGGTCGACGACCCGTGCATTCTCATCGCGCCGGAACTCACCCGTCATGGCCCGCCTGTCATTGAAGGCCGCCGGCCTGGAGCTGACGTGGTTGCGCTTCCCCTCGATATAGAGCCGGGCCACTACGTGCTGACAACCGGGTCATCGCATGCTGATGGAGACACCGTTCAGGGTTTCATCTCGTCATCACCTGATAAGGGGGACGACATGCAGCGGCAGTCCGTCGAATCCTCAATGATGCGCACGGTTGGCTACGACCCGCAGGAGCGCATCCTGGAGATTGAGTTCCAGAGTGGAGGGATCTATCACTACTACAAGGTTGACGAAGAGGTGTTCAAAGAGCTCATGGAGGCTGAATCGCTCGCCCGCTACTTTCACGACCATATCAAAGATCTGTACATGTATGGCCGCGTGAGGTGAGCGTACCTCGACCTCTGTGCCTACTCTTGAGTACAAAAAGAATGTTCACCCCTGGCAGGGAGGACCTCGTGTCTCCCTGTCTCGCTCCCAGGACGGAACAGGGAGGAGGCTAGCTCCTCCCCTACCAGTGGGTTGCGTGCTACGGGTTCTCGCCTATCTGTCCTGCTCGCCAAACAGCGTCAGGATCGTCGCGGAATATTTGACGCCGTCGATGAAGTAGTCGGGGATCATGAACTCGTTGGCGGCGTGGCCGCGCCAGTCCGGCGGGCCGACGGAGCTGCCGGCGCCGGGGATGCCGAGCCGGGTGGCGAACCAGACGCCCTGGCGGCCGGAGGCATCGCCGGTTGGGATGATGCGTGGCTCGCGGCCGTAGACTCGTCGGGCGGCTTCAGCGACGGTCTGGGCGAAGGGGGTGTCGGCGGACGTGCGCGAAGGCTCGACACCGCCGTCGCCGGTTACTTCAATGTCGCCGAACCCATGGATCTCCAGGTGACGGCGCACCTTCTCGACGATGTCCGCCGGATCCTGTTTCGCGACCAGCCGGAAGTCGAGATTGACGCTGGCGGTCGCTGGGAGCAGGGTCTTGCTGCCCTCACCGACGTAGCCAGAGGCAAAGCCGGAGATATTGCAGGTTGGAGTAAAGAGCAGCTGCTGGAGCGCGTCGACACCGGTGACTCCCCCCAGGAACTCAGTAACGCCGAGGTTAGCCATCTGGGCCTCGTCGTTCCAACCGGCGTTCTCCAGGAGATTGCGCTCGACCTCGGTCGGTGGGACGATGTCGTCGTAGAAACCGTCGATGGTGATGGTGCCGTCCGGCGCCTTCATGGACGCCAGTGCCCAGACGAGTTTCCAGGCCGGGTTTGGCACCAACCGGGCGCGGGCGGAGTGGAGATCCTTCTCGCCGCCTGTGGCGCGCAGCTTGACAGACGCCAGGCCGCTGCTGCCGAGGTTGACGTGCGGCGTGTTGCTGGCGTCGAAGCCGCCGTCGAACGAGAGTGCCGCGTCGGCCTGTAAGAGCTCGCGGTTGGCGTCGAAGAATGCGGGCAAGCTGCGGCTGCCGCTCTCCTCTTCACCATCGAAGATGAACTTGATATTGATCGGCAGCCCGGTTGTCGCCTTCAGTGCCTGAATAGCTCCAAGGTGCGCCATCAAATTGCCCTTGGCGTCGGTTGTGCCACGCCCGATCATCTTGTTTCCGACGATGCGTGCCTCCCAGGGCGGCGACTCCCAGGCGTCCTCGGGATCGGCCGGCTGGACATCGTAGTGGTTGTAGATGAGCAGCGTCGGAGCGTGGTCCCGGTCGGCTTTGATGTGACCGAAGACGGCCGGAAGCCCATCAGTCTCCATCACCCGGGCGTCGATCCCAAGGTTGCACATCATCTCGACCAGCAACTCGGCGCACTCTCTCACTCCGGTGTTGGTCGAGGAGATCGACTTTTGTCGCACCAGACGCTGGAGGTCCCCAATCATCTGGTCGCGGTGTTCGTCTACATATCGATAGACACTCTCAAGTTCGGCCACGCGTGTTGTCCTTTCTCCGATCGTCGTATCAGGCGAGAGACATCGTAGCCTGAAACGTCGCGGGCTGATCAGAGATGATTCAGTCGCGTCTGGCTCGTTGTCGTTTATTCAGGACATCTCCGGTGATAGCATCCACCATAAGGTCAACTGAAGCACCATTCAGAGAGACCAACCAATTCAGGCGCAAGTCACTTGGTCCAATCGAACCATCGTCGGAGATCTCAGGTAGAGTTGGCGACACCCATAACTTCACCTTTGAAACGCTGACCTCGGGCTGCGACCGTGGATCCTGACGCGCTTGGTCGAGCGCGATCTCGATGGCTTCCTCTTGAGTGACGACCGGGATAGTGGGGCCGTCGTACTCGTGAGCCCCTTGTATGAACTGGTACAGCTCGCCTGTTTCCAGGTCGATCAGCATCGAAACCCAGATTGGCAACCACGCGCCGGAATCGCTGTCTCGCAGAGACCAACTCGCGGCGTAGAGTCGATCACTATTGAACTCGCCAGGCCCGGATGAATCGCTGTGTCCTTCGTAGAGCTCCATGCGGTTGAAGTCCTCGACATATGCTCGCGCGTACGTTTCGGCGATACGTTGTGCCTCCTCCTCTGTCACCGGGTTGCGCGGACGATGGAGTGTCGTATGGCTCAATATTCCTGCATGCTGGATCACACCGGTCTCCGCGTCCACGACAACAAGATCGGATTCAGGCACACCCTCGATGGTGCGTGAAACGTGATAGGTTGCTGGCTGTGTTGGAGGTTCGATTCGCCATGCTTTCAGTTCGCTGTCAGGATCATCAAGGAACTCGCGTGCGAGAGCGATGGCTTGTTCAGCTCGTACGCGGTCGTCGACCGGTTCTACCGTGGGTGTTCGTTCCGGTTCGACGATGGCTTCCACTGTTGCTGTCGGATCGGATGTTGGTGTTGGCTCCTCCTCCGCGGTCCTGGAGGACGTCGTTGGCCTCCAAGCGGGAGGGGCGAGGGCCACGAGAGGAATGTTGTCGGCAACCACGGTGAGAGTTGACCCGTCGAGATCCACAACTGCCACCTGGAATGTGGATCGAATTTCTCCGGAGCCGGTCGAGGCGCGAGGATTGCGGACGACAGCGATCTGTTTAGAATCGGGAGACCATGACGGCCATGAATATCCGGTATCGCGCTCTGTGTGGATCAGCCGTGGCCCTTCATCGACATTATCTGCTGCGACGACGTAGATCCCTTGCATGCCGTCAAATTCTCCAGTGAAAGTGATCAATCGTCCGTCCGGAGACCATGCGGGTGACATTGGAACGCCAGGGTTTACAGGAAGATACTCGATCTCGCCGGTTTGCACGTCGATGAGATTGATTTGTGGTGGGTCCGCGTACTCGTTATTCACGCTCATGGACGCTATCCGGCTTCCGTCAGGCGACCAGGTAAGCCAGGCGTGTGGTCCATTGGGAGATTCGAGTAGTGTGCGCGTTGCGCCGTCCGTGACATCCACGATCTTGACATGGTGAAGATTGCCCTCGATCTTCTGGGTAAATGCTATCTGTGAGCTGTCTGGTGACCAGTCGACCTGGTAGAAGAGACCTGCGTTCTCGTCGGCGAGCATTCGCTCGCCGGAGCCGTCGGCGTTTACTACCCACAGGCTAGACGCTTCACGATCTTCCTCCAGGCTTGCGCGAAGAAATGCAATTTGTTTTCCATCAGGTGACCATGCCGGCATGAGCTCGTTATGTTCCGAGGTAGTAAGCTGGCGTTGATTCGACCCATCGGCGTTCATGACGTGGATCGCGCCGGTTGAATCATCAAAACCTGTGTACGCGATGCTGGATCCATCCGGCGACCATGAGGGAAACGCTCCGCTGGCCAGTGTGGTCAGATCGGACCCGTCGGCGTTCACCAGATAGATTTCGGGCGCGCCTACAAGATCGGGATCGGGATGCTCGCTGTTGGCGGAGAAGGCTAGCTGGGCCATCGGCGAACTGCCTGCGCCGAATGCTTCCTCATCGGAGCCGTCGCCGTCTCCCGCGCCTTGGAACACGAGAACCAGCACAAGCCCAAACAGGGTGAACGCCAGGGCCGCGCCGGTGAACTGGATGGTGTGGCGTGCCCAGTGCTTCGGCGGCGACATTTCACGATAGTCATCCTGAGCGGAGCGTAGCGGAGTCGAATGGATCTCTGTCCCCGCGAATGCTCCGTTTGCTGAGATCCTTCCGCCTCGGTCAGGATGACTATCGGGCGCAGTGCTTAATTCAACCGAGTACAACTGTCCAGCAAGACCAGCGGCGAGTGCCGCCGGTACATCAGGCTCTCGAAGCGCGTGTACCTGGCGAACGGTCTGGACAAGCCCGGCGAGCTCGGAGTCACTGCTGGCCTCGTCGGCCGGTTGTCCGGCGTTGAGGGCATCAATGTAGCGATCGAGACGCTCTTCATGGTTGCTCATGTGCGAGACTCCTCCAACAGGTGGGAACGAAGGGCGGCGATGGCGCGATGTTGTAACTGGCGTACTGCCGCGGCGTTGCGATTCATCAGGTTGGCGACTTCGGCTGTCGGTCGGCCTTCGAGGACTCGCAGGCGGATGACGGTCTGGTAGTCGGATGGTAGGGTAGCGAGCCCCAGTTTGACCCGTTCTCTGTCGGCGCTCGATAGTGCTGCTTCTTCCGGGCCGGTGATGGCTGTGGGAAGTTCGCAGGCGTCGTCGATAGCGATAATCGTGGGAAGTTTGAGACGCCAACGGTCACGCACGAGATTGCGTGCGATGGTTGCCAGATACGCATGAAATGGCACGTCGGTCTGCCGGTAGCGGTCGAGCGACTTCAACGCGCGCAGGAAGACCTCCTGGGTCATGTCTTGCGCATCGGTCGGGTTCCTCACTGCCTGATAGACCACGCCGTAGACCGAACGCCACTCGCGCCGGCAGAGTTCCTCAAGCGCTTCCTGGTCGCCCGTTTGGGCTCGTGCGAGTAGCTGGTCCTCGGCCATCCACTGTCCTCCTACCAGCACTAACGGATGTGGTCGGGTAGTGTGACACTAGAACATTGCACGGCTACTGGCCATTGGCGTGTCATCTCGATCACAGGGCGAATCAGCACTACTGACTCGCGCTGTTGCCAAACCAGGAAATGCGTTTACGCTAATGGTGACTAGCTCCCAATTCGGTCAAGATTCAACGGTCGGGGTACTCAGCGATCGTGTGAATGCGATCTGCCGACGCTCGGACGAGTGGACTCCACCCTCGCTGACCTCAGCAGGCTTGGGCGCTTGCAGCTTAAGGGCAGACATTCTCTCGGCCTACCCATGTGTACGGTCACAAGGTAACATGGCTAGGCAGAGAATCTCCGAAATGAGGGAACAAGGATTCCGAAAGGGGAAGTTGTGACTGACTACGCAGCCAGACTGGCCGGCTTGCTTCGAGAGGATGCGCCGACGACGCGGCGTGAGTTCCTGAAGCGTTCGGCAATTATGGGCATATCGGTTCCGGCCGTCGGGTCCTTGCTTGCTGCCTGTGGTGGTGACGAGGAGGAGCCTGAGGAGCCTGCGGACACAGCTCCAACCTCGACGACCGCCGCCTCGACCGACAGCACCCCGGAGGGCGACGAGACGCCAGAATCGGACGCAGAGCCGACAGCCGAGGATGAGTCGACCCCGGACGCCGACACCACCGCAGAAGCCGGTTCGACACCCGCTGCTGACTCCGGCACTGAAGGCGAGGCGCGTCAGGGCGGTACGATCGTGCTGATGGGCCACCACTCGATCGACAGCCTCAGCCCGGATGACGTCGGCCGGACGGTTGAGTGGGTCGCGATTACCCAGCTGCATAACGCGCTGCTCGAAATCGACCCATGGTATGTCCTCCAGCCCGTCCTGGCCGAGTCCTTTGAAGTCTCGGACGATGCACTTGAGTACACGTTCAAGCTGGTCGAGGGCGTGCGGTTCCACGACGGCGAAGAGTTCACCGCTGAGGATGTGAAGTACACCTTCGATTACTATCGCGACCCGGAGAACGCGGCGATCACCGCCAGCAACTACGCTTCGGTGAGTAGTGTCGAGGCTCCGGACGATTACACGGTCGTCGTGACCCTCGAAGCGCAGAACGCCGCGTTCCTCACGCGTGCAGGTCAGGCGTTCATCGTGCCCGAGCACCACCACGGCGAAATCGGTGAGGATGCCTACAAGACCAACCCCATCGGGACCGGCCCGTTCAAGCTGCGCGAGCAGCGCGCGGCCGAGTACGTCGAGCTCGAAGCATTCGAGGACCACTTCCGTGGCCGGCCGAACATCGACGTGTTCCGCGAAAACGTTGTGCCGGAGGAATCGGTACGCGCAATCGCGCTCGAGACCGGCGAGGCGGATTCCTCGATCTGGTCGCTGCTAAACGAGGACAACATCCGCTTCCGCGATGATGAGACGTTCAGGACGTTCGTTACGTCGAGCCTCTCGGTCAATAACTTCCCGATGAATCACAACCGGCCGCAGTTCAAGGAGAAGGTCGTGCGCCAGGCCATGATGCACGCCATCGACCGGGACGAGATCGTCAACGATCTCTGGCTGGGGCTGGCCGTCAAGGCAACGGCGAACCTCTCGCCGGCGCTTGACTTCTATTACGAGCCAGAGGTCAAACAGTACGAGTACGATCCTGAGCTGGCCATGCAGATGCTGGATGACGCCGGCTGGGTCGCCGGGTCGGACGGCATCCGCGAGAAGGATGGGGTACGCCTGTCCTGGACGTGTGCGGTCACGTCTGGCGACCAGGCCCGCAAGCCCATCGCTGAGCTTCTCCAGGCGTACTTCCAGGTGGTGGGCCTTGAGATGGCCATCGAAGAGGTTTCGTCACCGTCGCAGGGTATGCGTGAAGATCAATTGGACATGGGTCTGCACAACTGGACCTACGGTGGCAGCAGTGGTGAGCCGGATCCCTCCAACGTGCTGCGGACCGGCGCGCTGAACAACTTCAACCACTACTCTAGCACCGAGATGGATGCGCTCATCGACGCTGGACTCGCAGAGTCTGATCCTGAGAAGCGCAAGGTGATCTACAGCGACATTCAGAAGCTCTTCGCTGAAGATGTGCCCATGCTATTCATCAAGTACTGGGACTGGTTCACCATCTTCAGCCCGCGCATCAAGGGTCTGCCGGACGAGGTTCTGGCCGGTAGCGAGATCTACAAGTTGATCTACACCTTCTGGATTGAGGACGAGGTATAGTACCCGGCGTTCAGACGTAGGCGACTGCCAGTCAGGTTCGAGAGGTCGGTCCACGAGCGGACCGGCCTTCGTCGTCCCCTGCGGTAAGAGATGCCAACCAGAGGCGGGCCGTTGCTCCCGCATGGGCGAGCCCAGGCTGAGTAATTCCGGAACGGTGACAAACTCGATGCCGCGTCTGTCGAGCTCCTCTAAAATGATGGGAAGCGCCTGAATCGTCGGTGTTCGATCGCGCAAGCGTTCGTATTCTTGCGCGCCAAGCCGTCCGGCTGCAGGAGGCTCCCACCCATCGTGGAGCAGAATGATGCCGTGCTGACGCGCTCTCGCGAGCACGTTGTATACGATCCACTCAGCCGGGTCACCCTTCCAGTCTACCCCTGGCGCTGTCCAGAGTATCGATCGATAGCCCATGCTACAGATGAGGTCCCGATTAGCAGCAGTCTGATGACCGAAGGGTGGGCGTACAAGCGTCGTCCGTTGTCCTGTGGCACGGAGAACGGCTTCATCGCACGCGAGAATCTCGTGCGCCAGCTCTGCGCTGCTCAATCTGGGGAACCGACGATGCGAGTACCCGTGGTTACCGATCGCGTGCCCCTGCTCGGCGATCTGGAGGGCGATGTCGGGGTACGCGTCGACGTTACGTCCCAGAAGGAAGAATGTCGCGGGAACCCGATACTTGTTGAGCACCTCCAGAATCTGAGGCGTATAGGTCGGATCCGGTCCGTCATCGAATGTGAGCGCGATAGGCTTCGGAGTGGTCTCACATCCGGGATTCGGAAGTCTCCAGCGCCGGCCGAAGGCAAAGAACCCGGTGCCTGAAGTCCTGCGGGGGCCCGACCGGAAACGTTGATTCTTGCGTCTACCGTGCACCGACAGCCATCATTCAGCTTCCCATCCAATGAGCCACATATGTACGAGCGCGGTCCTGACGCACGATGGTCCGCTCCACCATGAGTCAAGTTCCATCATAGCGTTACGCTGAGAGGGACCCGAGTTGGCAAACCGGAAAATACGTCTACAATGGCGTTGTCCGTCTTTGGTCGCGACATCGACAGGAATATGGAAGGGTCAGGCTCCATGGCGCATGAAGTACTGCTTCTCTCGCGAAAGTTCCGTGACAATATGGACTTCGCCAATGAGTTCCTGGAGGCGCGAAACTGTTTCGTGTCAACGAAGCCTATTTGTTACCCGGCCGACGAGGATCAGCTCTGCGAGCTGGCATCGACGGCGGAGGGCATCATTACCGGCCTGGAGCACATCAGCCCACGGGTGATGGCGGCGGCACCGAATTTGAAGGTCGTCTCCGCTGGCGGCGTCGGCTACGACCACATCGACGTGGAGGAAGCCAACAAGCGGGGCATCACCGTCGCGATCTGTGCCGGCTGCAACAACCACTCCGTCTCCGAGCTGGCGTTCGGCATGATGCTGAATCTGGCGCGTCAGATTCGCACGGCGGACATCGCCATGCGCGGAGATGACGGCTGGGGCCGCTACGCTGGCGGCGAGCTCTGGGGCAAGACGCTCGGCGTCGTTGGTGTGGGTCGGGTCGGCAAGGCGACGGCCCTGCTCGGCAGGGCATTTGGCATGCGCGTGCTCGTGAACGACGTTGCGTGGGACATCACCTTTGCCAACGAGCACGGCTTCTCGTACGTGCCGCTTGACACCCTGCTGCGCGAGTCGGATTACATCTCACTGCACTGTCCGCTGACCTCAGTGACCCGTGGACTGATCGACGAGGACGCTATCGACAAGATGAAGGAAACGGCGATTCTGATCAACACCGCGCGCGGTCCCGTTGTAAAGCAGGAAGCGCTGGTGAACGCTCTGGCAACGAAACGGATTGCCGGCGCGGGATTGGACGTCTTCGAGGTCGAGCCGCATCCTGACAACCCATATACCGAGTTCGACAATGTCATCTTGACTCCGCACATCGGCGGATCGACAACTGAGGCGTTCGACCGCGCAATGTACCTGGCGATGGTGAATGTCAGCAATGTGCTGAACGGTCTGCCGGCGCACTGTCCCGTGAATTAGCCTGATGGGCCTGGACGCGGAACGCCGGTTGGATACTGTCCGTCTGCTCCGGGTCCTCGGTGACGCCTGGTTGCGGGAGCCTGATGCAGCCTTGCTCGGGCGTTTGAGGGTGCTTCCATCCTTCGACGACGCGACGGCAACCGCTCCTGCTGAGCTTGCCGTCGCATACTCGGAGCTCTTGCTGCAGGCCATCCCTCCGTATGCCTCGCTGTTTCTGAGTGAGGATGCGATGCTGAACGCGGACGCCGCTGAGCGTGCGCAGCGTAGCTACGCGCGGGCAGGATTCACGATCGAGGCTGAGTGGCGAGCTGGAGTTGCGGACCATCTTGGCGTTGAATTGCACTTCATCGCCTACCTGCTAGAGGCACAATCCCCCGCCTGGAAAACCTTCCTCCGGGAGCAGGTGCTCTGCTGGGCACCGGTTTGTTGCCTCGCGGTAGAGCGGGCAGCCGTCGAGCCC
Source organism: uncultured Chloroflexia bacterium (assembly GCA_963729445.1). Lineage (GTDB taxonomy): Bacteria > Chloroflexota > Chloroflexia > Thermomicrobiales > CFX8 > JACCZH01. The sequence continues at coordinate 1,064,814 of CAVSNU010000005.1, read as the reverse complement.
CTCTACACGAACCTGTCCCGGTTGACCCGCGATGTGCTCCTGGCGTTGGATGAGCTTGACCCGGGTTGATCCGCTATTGGACGCCCCTGTCTCGTAGGCGGCGCAATGATGAAGTTTAACTTGTCGATTCGGTAATGCGATACTAGGCTGGTTCTGATCGTTCTGCGCATGAACGGAGCCAGCCATGCGTCGTCGCACCTTGGATCTGACGGCCGCCCAACGCGCGGAGCTGCTGGCCGCGCGCGACCACGACCCGCGGCCCTACCTCCGGGAACGGGCCGCCGCGCTCCTGCAGATTGCCGACGGCCAGAGTGCCCACGCCGTGGCCCGCCACGGCCTGTACCGCCCGCGCGACCCCGACTCGCTCTACAGCTGGCTCGACCGCTATCAGGCCGCCGGCCTGTCCGGCCTGCGGCAGCGGCCCCGGCGCCATCGTGGGCTGCCGCCCTGAGGCCGCCGCCGGGCTGGTGGAGCTGCTCCATCATGCGCCCGAACACGCTGGGCTCGCCCGCAGTCGCTGGCGCTTGCAGGATGTGCGCGCCGCGCTGCCCGCCCTGCAGGGCTCTAGCCTGGGGGGCCTCTCCAAGTTGCTGGTGCGCCTCGGCCTCCGCCGCCGACGTGGGCGGCTGGCCGTCCACAGCCCGGACCCCGCCTATGACCGCAAGCTCGCCCAGCTGGCGGCCGTGGCCGAGCAGGCCGAGCGCCAGCCGGAGCGCACGGTGCTGCTCTACGCCGACGAGATGAGTCTCTATCGCCAGCCCACCCTGGCGGCGCGTTACACGCCGCGCGGCCAGGAACCGACGGCGCGCCGGTCGCTGCGCAGCAACCGCTACCAGCGCTACAGCGGCGCGCTCAACCACCAGACCGGCCGGGTCAGCTGGTGCACGGCGCAGACCATGCGGGTGCCGGTGCTGTGTGCCTTCCTCGCACAGCTGCGCCGGGAGTATCCGCGGCAGACGCTGTGCCTGGCCTGGGACAACTGGCCGGTGCATCACCATGCCCAGGTGCTGGCCACGGCCACCCGGCTGGAGATCACCCTGCTCTGGTTGCCGACCTACGCGCCCTGGACCAACCCCATCGAGAAGCTCTGGCGCTGGGCCAAGCAGACGCTGGTCCATCATCATCGCCTGGCCGACCAGCCGGAGACGCTCCAACAGCAGCTGGCGACCTTCCTTGACCAGTTTCAGACCGGATCGGAGGAGTTGCTGCACTATGTCGGTCTCTTACCGAACTAACCAGGTACATTTCATCATTGCGCCCTCTCCGGCGCCCGAGCTGCCAAGCAAGGCGCAATAAATTGCGCCGCTACGCATTCCTATTTGTCGGATCAATCAGGACAACCTCGTTATTAGATCCCTGCCTGAGTGCCCTTGGCGTCGGAGAGGGCGCAATGAATTGCGCCCGTACGAAGTGAGGCATCCCTCCGATGTATCGGATCAAGCAGGACACCGCCGCAACGAAGATCTCTGAGCCTTTACGCTTCGGACCTCGATGTTGATCTCAAGACAATTCTCACTACTTTGCCAGACGGCGGTCGTGTCGAACTCTTTGCAGAGGACAGTCATCTTGTAAACGATATCCCGCAGATCCGGCATAACAGCGAATCTGGCTTGCATGTTTCTAATCACTGTCGGATACAGTTGCATCTTCTGTATCTTGCTGTTGTCCGTTTCTACTACAAATATGAAGGATTGATCGTTTCTTTCAATTTCATCAACCGCATAGTCGTCTACAAAATCTCCGGCCGCATATATAATCGGTCTACCGCGGTAGATTTCAATTCCCTGGAAGACGTGGCAGGAGTGGCCAAACACGATATCTGCACCTGCGTCGATCAGGCGTTTGGCAAACGGGATATGATCCGGTTGCGGGCGATATCCCCAGTTTGGTCCCCAATGGGCTGAAACAATCAATAGATCAGTGAGGGTCTTCGCCTCCTGGACGAGTGCAAAGAGACGTTTAGCCCGTTGATCTTCCAGTTCAATCGGCACATAAAATACCCCGGGCATCTCGTCTCTTGCTTCCCAATCAGGTTCATTATCCGTGAAGGCAATCAGGCCAATCTGCAGGTCACCTGCTTGGGAGATAGCCGCTTTTGAGGCCCCTGCAGCGTTCTCTCCGGCGCCGGCAAAGGCGATATCAGCTCTCTCCAATATATCGAACATTTCGAACATGGCCTCATATTCGTAATCTAACACGTGGTTGTTGGCTGTGGAGACAGCGTTAATATCGGCCACCTTCAGCGTCTCCCAGTTCTTGGCATCAGATCTAAAGTGAAAGACCTTTGGTGTCATACTCCATGGTTGTCCACGATCCGACACGACGCATTCCAGGTTGCAGACCCGAAAATCGGCTCTCCCCAAGACATTCAAGACATCCCCCCAGGGATAATCTGGCGGTTCATGCTTGAGCACCTCGTTAACGATTCTTCCCAACATGACATCACCCAGAAATGCGATTTGCATGGGCATGGTTTCAACCAATCTCTCGACTTGCGCTCTGCCGCCCCTGAGACGAACGCTAGTAAGGTTAGACGGCATGACCTGTGGAATTCCGTTGAATAGCGTGAAAGAAAGGGGCATAGTGTTGATCGTACCAGATACGCCGTATGAGAGAGCACCGCAAACAGCTTCTCGATGAGCCAGCTTACGATGGGTCGTCTATCGTCTGGGCGATCGTCGGGTATATGGACTGGGGAGAGCGGAAACAAGTGTTGGCAGACACGGGTACGATCGTACCCGTGTCTGCCAACACGCGGCTTGGCCGTGTCGCGCTAGTGGATCGAGTAGAGTCGTCTCACGTCCGTTCTACGAACAAGGCACGAACGACACGTCCTCATCCAACGGCCAGATCGGGCGTTGAAGGCGCTCGTAGCTGAACGTCGTCAGGTCTGCCGAGACCAGGCCGGGAGTGTCGGCGCGGATGATGGCGTGGGCGATCGGCTCGAAACCGGCCCTGAAGTGGTTGCTCGATTTGATGGCGACGATCTTGTAGCGCGTCACATCGATGCCGTGCAGTAGGAAGACTTCCGCATCGAGCGTCTGCGTGCGGATCGACGATACCAGCACGTCGATGCCACCGATGACGAGACGAGCCATCTTCCCGAGGTTCACCCTGCCGCCACGGCCCATGGGAGACTGCTGGATAAACTGGCCGTCGGTAAGCGCCTTCACGTAGGCCTGGGCGACGATCGGCTCACCGTGCAGGTCTTCGGTTTTACCGCCTAGCCGGATCTCAATCGTGGCTCCGACCCCCGCTTCGTGCGCCTGAGCGGCGGTTTCGGGATCGTAGATGAAGCCAAAGCACGTCTCCTGCAGGTCCGTCTCGATCATCGCGCGCAGGAGATGGGTGCCGTCACCTGGTCCGCCACCGCCCGGGTTGTCGGCTTTCTCGTTGATGATGACGGGGCGGCCCTCGGTCGCCAGTGCCTGCCGGAACGCCTCGGCCGGCGGAGTCGGCGATACCCGGAACTGCTCGCGGATTTCCCAGATATGCCGGGCTACCTCTTCACTCACCTGACGAGCCAGATCCGGATCACCGTCTGCAATCGCGAGCACGCTGATGCCGACTCTTGGGATATCTGCCGGCGCGAAGCCGTGATAGAAGGTGCAGTCGAGCACACCGGGCCGCTTTTCGATCTCCCAGCAGAGCTCGTTCACGTCTTTCGCGGGACTGAGGTTGGTCGTCGTGGATGGGATAACCATCGGAATGGTCGTGAGGTGCATGACCGGCTTGACCTTCCCTGCCACCAGATTCGGCAGCAGCTCGATCGCCTCGACTCCCCGGTCGTAGGAGTCAGTATGCGGATAGAGATTCACGCCCAGCAGGGCGTCGGCGTGATCGACCATCTGTTTCGTCATGTTGCCGTGCAGGTCGAGCGTGACGACAATCGGCGTGTCGTCACCGACTAGCTCACGCACGTCCTGGATGAGCGCGCCCTCAATGTCGTCAATGCCCTCGGCTACGCCGGCTCCATGCAGCGACAGGCATACGGCGTCGAACTCTCCGGCGTTGCGTAAGCCGTCGAGCAAGTTCGAACGCAGCTCCGCAAATGTTTCCCCCGCGATGGTTGCGGAGGGTGTCGCGGACGCGTAGAACGTCGGAGCAAGCTCAATGCCCAGACGCTCTGCCGCGTCGATAATGCCGCCGATGTAATTGTGAACGCCGCGGTTGTTCTCGATGATCTGTGGTCCCACTGCCCAGGCGCGTTCCTTGAACGCGTCGATCGTGGTCGTTCCCCGGCAGAAAGTGTTCGTCTCGTGACTCACTCCGCCGATCGCTACTCGCATTATGTACATCCCTGTCAATACACCTCACGAACCGTACGAGAGGAGATCGTAGCTGGAGCTCAGCGCGAGGGCAACCGCGTAACCAGTGTCAACAGGTTCGATATACACTTCGATTGATCCCCCTACGCGTGAGGAGGCTCGATTCACCGTGCTGGTGCTTGAAACCGAGCGGCTGCGATTGCGGCCATTTGTGATGAGTGACCTCGATCGCGTCCACGAGCAGTTTGACGGCCACCCCGACGTGTGGCGCTACGACCCGGGCTACCCTCCATCGCGTGCCCAGCGACAGAGCTGGTTGCTCTACCGCATTCAGGAGCTGCGCGTTCAGGGTATCGGGTGCTTCGCGCTGGAGCTGAAAGCATCGCAGGAGTTGATCGGCTGTTGCGGGCTTGAGTTTGTGCTGCACAGAGACGAGCGTGGCAACACACCCGAGGTTGAGATCTATTACCGGCTCGGACGCGACTACTGGGGACATGGCTATGCGACCGAGGCTGCGCAGGAGGTTCTGCGCCATGCCTTTGAGGACCTGGGCCTTCAGCGCGTTATCGCCCACGCCGCTTCGGCGAACACCGCGTCGCTCGCCGTCATGCGCCGTCTGGGTATGACGGTCCAGCCGCATCCGTCGAGTCCGAACGAGGTCATCGGGGTTGTTGAGGCGCCACAGACGTGAAATCGCTGAGGCGAGTTGCGCCCTCTACACGTCAAGATAAGCGGTAGCAGGAGACCGCCAGCAGGGGGGCTAGCCCCCGCCCTGTCTTGGCTCTCGTGAATCCGGTAGGGGACGAGCTCCTCCCCTACCGGTGAAATGAAATACGTGGTCACCCAACTCTCTGGTACGCGGTGTCCCGGTTCTTATCCCAGCCACGAAGCAGGTTCGTAGAGCGCTGAGCGCAGGCCGGCCCAGAGGTTGCGGTATTGCTCCCAGGGCGTGTCGCCGAGGACGTTGATCGAGACTGGTCCAATACGCTCGATATTGGCGGTGCGGGAGGCGCGGTCGCACTGCGGCATGTTGAGGAAGTCGACCTCCAGGCGTAGCGGTCCTGCCGGCGTATACGCCCTGGCTTTGTCAAGGTTCTTCAGCGCGCGCTCTGCGGCGGAGGTGATCTCGGGCAACGTGGCGGAGGGCGGCCGGCAGATGGCCGCGTTACGCCCAACGGAGTCTTTCACCGCGACCGTCTCGATCTGATCACCTAAAAACTCGCGTGCCTCGCAGACAGTCGTCGTGTCGCCGGTAACCATCACGACCGGGATTCCGAGCGAGCCCAGAATGGCCGCGTTCAGTCCGGTCTCGCCGTGCGGCCGGCCGTTGACGCGCAGCTCGGCGACCGCAGCTCCCGCGATCGTGTGCGGGTGAATCGCCTTATAGGTCTTGGCCATGGCGTGGTAGCCGACCAGCACCGCCGCGTCGAACGTGCGGCTATCAGCGCCTTCCAGTTGGCAGTAGTCTTTGGCGTCGCCGCTGCCGGTCAGCAGGTGGCTGTTGGGGTGCATGTCCTCGAAGAAGAGGTTCCGCATCGGCCCGTGACCATCGCAGACCAGGACGTAGTCCGCCCCTGCCCGCGTCAGCCCCTCGATGGCGGCGTTCGCGTCGGCCGTCATCAGCCGACGGCCGCGGTCGTACTCGCGCCCGTTCGCCCCCATCATGTCGGCATGCACCACCCCGGTGATGCCCTCGATATCAACCGATACGTACACGTTCATTCAGTATTCCTTTACGAAATGTGCGGCATAACGTCACTGGCAAACAGTTCCAGCGCTTCCATGTCTGTCTGGTCGTGGGTCTGGAGCATGATCCTCTCAATGCCCTGCTCGGCTCGCTGCTGGATGTGCTCAACGATCTCCCCGGGTGTGCCGACCAGCATGCCACGCTCGCGGAAGCGGTTGATGAGCTCCTCCGGCTCCTGATCAGGCGGCGCGTTGAAGACCCGCTGAATGCGGGCTGCCCGCTGCCGTAGCTCTTCCTCGTTCCGGCCAATGATGTGCGCCAGCATAATCGAGCGCCGGATCGTTGCCGGGTCGCGCCCGACGTCGTCGCAGTGCCGTTTGAGCGCTTCAACTTTCGTTGCGTAGACCTCGGGGGTCGTTGCCGTGACGTTCCATTCATCGGCGTACTCGGCGACCAGCCGCAGGGTACGCTTCTCGCCGCCACCGCCGATGACCATGGGCACCTTTGTGCCGCGAGTCGGCGTCGGCCGTTTCTGGGCCTCGTTGAGCTGGAAATACCTGCCCTGGAAGCTCACCTTTTCACCCGTGAAGAGCAGGGTAATCACTTTCAGCGCTTCCTCAAACCGATCCATCCGTTCTTTCAACGGCGGCAACGGGAAGCCAAATGCCCGGTGCTCGTTCTCGTTCCAGCCCGCACCTACTCCCAGCATATAGCGACCGTTTGACAGCTGATCGCTGGCAACGGCGTCGATCGCCAGGTGGACCGGGTGCCGGAAGGTGACCGGCGAGACGAGCTGCCCGAACTCCAGACGCGAGCTGCGATAGGCGACCTCGTTCAACGATGGCCAGAGCGCGATGCAGTCGCGCTCGGGAGAGCCCATCAAAGAGAACAGATGATCCGAGCGCCAGACCGAGTTGAACCCGTGAGTGTCGGCGGTATCGATTATCCTCCGCCAGCGCTCCCAGGTCAGTCCCTCCTGAGCTTCGATCATCACACCAAGTTGGACCATGCTATCTCCCATCCTCTATTTGTCACCAGGCAAGGTAGTTGAGAAGTGGTTGACGCGCAAGAGTCAGGGTTGAAACACCCCGCGCGTCCCAAGGATATCCGCGATCCTCGTACGACGGTCGATAGGGCACGACCGTGGCGCATACGCGTGCACAACTTGGGCTATGATTTGTACCGGTAGCAGCTGCATTCAATCTCGGATGTGATGATGGAACAGACCTTTTTTCCGCTCGTCGTCTCAAGCGATCAACAGGAAGCTCCGGCCTGGTGGTTTGCCTTCGCCGGCAACCGTTTGCTCGTACTGGAGGACGAGGACCGTGCCGGCTTGCCGTGCCTGATTGACCCAAGCACCGCGGAGCTGCACTGTGTGCGGAAGCACTATCTAGGTGTGCTGCGCGGGCGGGATTGCTATGTGGTGGAGCTCGGAACGCATGCGGTTATTCCCGAGGGAATGGCGCTGTATGGGCTACGAGCGCTCTATGGCCGGCTGAAGGACGACCTGTTTTCGATCGCGGGCCGCGCCATCCAGGTACTCGACTGGGACCGCACGCATCAGTTCTGTGGACGCTGCGGGGAACGGATGGAGCACCATCCCAGAGAGCGGGCGAAGTTCTGTCCCAGCTGCGGACTGACGAACTACCCGCGAATCTCTCCGGCAGTGATCGTCCTGGTGCGCCGGGATGACCGGATATTGCTCGCACGCTCGCAGAACTTCGTCGGAGGTTTCTACAGCACGCTGGCCGGCTTTGTTGAGGTCGGCGAATCCCTGGAGGAAACCGTCCAGCGTGAGATCCGCGAGGAAGTTGGTATCGAGGTCAAGGACATCCAGTATTTTGGCAGCCAGCCCTGGCCGTTCCCCAATTCGCTCATGCTCGGGTTCACGGCGCAGCACGCGAGCGGCGAGATCCAGATCGACGACAATGAAATCAAGGATGCCGGCTGGTTCCACCGCGACAACATGCCCAACCTGCCTGGCAAGCTCAGTATCGCCCGGCGACTGATCGACTCCTACCTCGAAGGGTAATACGCGCTTCATCCAAGCTTGGGAAGTTGCTTTCATTTGCGTGCGGGCGCAATCCATTGCGCCCTCTTGATTGCCGCGGTGCCGGGCAGGGCGCAATGGATTACGCCCGTACGAAGCTAGGAGTGCCTTCGACGGGCACCGGATCAAGCTCGATACCCCCTGGCCCCCTCAACGCAACACACGTTCCCAGACCAGACGCGCCGACCCGTTCGGGTTATCAGCAGTGAGGATGAAGCGATCGCCTTCGATCTCGAACTGGCGCGGCAGGTCCTTGCCTACCATCTCGTGGTTGGTGTGAATGAGTGGCTGGTGCACCACCGTCGAGCCCTCAATGATGTAGGTCCCACAGTAGAACATATGCGTGCCGGCGAGCTCCGAGCCGGGTAGCTGGATCTCGAACGCCTCGGACATCCAACCGTTCGGGGTGTACACGAGCATCCCGGTGATCACGCTGGCCTGGCTGACGTTCCCCTCGGCGTCGATGCGCTCCATCGAAAGCAGCTTCCAGATACCCACGAGTGGGTGGTCGATCATCACTTGTCCCTTTCCCATGCTGCGTCAGGATCTGAGTGTAGTCGAAAACTCAGGGCTTGCGGCGGGTCGCACGCTGACTCTATTCTGCCGGGAGTATTGTGAAGGAGGGTCCATGCGACTTGAGAACAAGGTAGCGGTCGTCACAGGTGGAGCATCTGGAATTGGCCGCGCAACGGCGGAGATGTTTGCGCGTGAGGGCGCGAAGGTCGCGATCGGGGACATCAACGACGCCGGCGAGGTGGTTTCGGTCATTGAACGGGCCGGCGGGGAATCGTTCTCCCAACTGACGGATACTTCCGAGGGCGATCAGGTTCAGGCGCTCATCGACGCAGCAGTGAGTCGCTGGGGTGGGTTGGACATCATCTTCAACAACGCAGGCATCGGCGCGGCAAAACCGATCACCGAGGTCGACGGTGACGAGTTTGACCGGCTCTTCGCGGTGAACGTCAAAGGTGTGTTCTGGGGCTGCAAATATGCGCTGCCACATTTGCTGGAGCGTGGAGGCGGAGCCATCGTCAACATGTCCTCGAACGCCGGGCTTGTCGGACGCGCGCCGGATCCGATCTACTCGTCGTCGAAACACGCTGTGATTGGATTGACGAAGTCGCTGGCCGTGACCTACGCGCACCTGAATGTGCGCGTGAACGCTGTCTGTCCAGGACCAATCGACACCCCGGCTCTGTGGCGCGGAGCGGACACCGAAGAAGAACGGATCGAGCGCATCCCGCGTATCCTGGCCTCCTGCCCAGCCGCGCGAATCGCTTCGGCCGACGAGGTCGCCCACGCGGTCCTGTTCCTGGCGTCGGACGAGTCACGCTTCATCTCCGGAGTCGGCCTCGCCGTGGACGGTGCGAAGGCAGCCGGGATCATGCCGCTGGACCGTTATCGGCTGGACTTCACCACCGGTAGTTGACCGGGTAACATTATGATGAGCATATGGGATATGTAGCCTGTGGGTCGGGTCACGCTTCTGACCGGAACGCTACGGCCGAGTAGATCTCGCCCAGGAATCTACTCGGCCGCACCGCGAGCAGGCGCGCCCCCACGAATCCCGCGTCGCTGACCATGGAGAGAAAGGTCTCGTACGAGAACGGGGACGGAACCCAGTGGTTCCCCCGATCGGTGTTGTACTCCACAACAACCAGCCGTCCTCCGGGTGCGAGCGCCTCATGAATCAGGCCGAGCACATGGCCTTTGTCACGCACGAAATGCAGCGAGTTGGCAGCTACGACCCCATCCAGCAGGGGTAGACTCAGGGGTTGGGTGAAGTCCGCAACCACCTGATACAGCTGGGCTCCCGGAAACTGGTCCCGTAACCTGCTCCCCTGGTCGCGCAACACGCGGGGATTCTGGTCCACGGCATAGACATGCCCACCGGAACCCAGAAGATCTGCCAGAGCGGACGTGAAGGCCCCCGAGCCCGAGCCGAGATCCGCCCAGACGTTCCCTCCACCCAGCACGCCGTCCCGGATCAGGTTCACATGGTCCGCGTGGTTCATCAGTCGGAAGAGGCAGGGTCAGTGACGAAGGGCAGCAATTCCACGGGGATCTGCTTCAATCCTCGACGCTGGGCCTTCGCCAGGGCGTAGCGCATCGAGGCCGCGTAGCGGTCGTGTACTTGTGTCGTTACTGGGACGCCGTGCTGTCTCATCGCATCCAGGGCAAACTGCCAGGCAAGCTGCTCCTCTCGCCAGCGCGGTCTAATCCGTCCGAGCGCGTGGTGCCCCACCTCGTGTGCCAGCACGGCAAAACTCATCGGAGATTTGGGGTGCGGCGCTTCAATCGGCCGGTCCGGGTTTCCGATCCAGGCGATACCGGTCATGTTGCTGCGCCAGTAGCAAACTCTCACACCATATTTGCGGACCAGTTCCAGCGCCTGAAGCGCGTAGCGCCCTTCGATCTCAGTGGTGACGTCATGCTCGCGACGTTCGCGTCGATTCAACGTCACACCGTTGGTTGTTCCATGTGGGCATCGAAGTCGAAACCGCGTAGCGTGATCTCCAGCACCTGAAAACCTGGCTCATCTGCAATGATCACGAGAAACCGCTGCGCGGTTAGCTCCTCGATCACATCCGGGAAGACGCTGATATTGCACTCAGGGTGAGACACACGAAATGTTCCGCTCCGGCTGATGCCCTTCGACAGGGTAAATCTACCCCGCGGCTGCTGGTTGTGAGACGCAACCATCGTTCGCAACACTGCTCTGGCCGGCTCGCTCAACATAGGACGCATCGCACTCTTTCCCGGGAGGACATCTTACGCGAGAGCCGTAACCGTAATCTCAACCTGCGCGCCGGCAGGCAGCGAGGTTACACCAACAGTGGTGCGCCCGGGAGGATTGGTGGTGAAGTACTCGGCATACACGCCGTTCATCGTCGCGAAATCGTCGAGGTTCGTGAGGTAGACGGTTGTTGCGACACTCCGGTCAATCGACGTGCCCGCCGCTTCGAGAATATTCTTGACATTCTCCAGCGTCTGGCGCGTCTCCGCGGCTACACCACCTGGAACCATCGCGTTTGTCCGTGGATCGATGCCCTTTTCACCGGCCACGAACACAAAGCCGCCGGCACGGATCGCCTGTGAATAGGGACCAATCGGCGCGGCCGCCTTGTCCGTCTGGATTACGTCGAGGGCTTGAGTCTTGGACTCTACCATTTGCCTCCTCTTTCAAGTGCGTCTGCAGCGTGTGAGCAGATTGTACGTCAGGAGAGAGCCGGGAACGTCACGAGTCATGCGGCGCCATCGTTCCCAACCGACAGACCGCGCGCAACCTCATGCTATGCTGCCGCTCTAACCACCGCCGACACCGAGAGGCGTCCAACGTGCAAACATTCGAGCTCGCTCAGCTCTTGCAGAACCACGAGGATGCGGGCCGTGCCTACCATGAGTTCCTCAGAGTTCCCGAGCTCAACGCCGGAATCTACAAGCTCGCGGCCGGCGCGACGGACTTGCAACAGCCTCACGCGCAGGATGAGGTGTACTACGTGATCTCAGGCAACGCTACATTCTCGTGTGACGGCTACGCCGATCGTCCAGTCACGGCTGGCAGTGTTATCTACGTTGAAAAAGGTGTCGGACACCGGTTCGAGTCGATCACCGAGGACCTGACCATACTGGTGATGTTCGCCTGATCACGATAATTCGTACGGGCGCAATTCATTGCGCCCTCTCGAACGTCCCGAGCACTCAGGCAGGGCGCAATAAATTGCGCCCGTACGCACATAAACGCCACATCCTGTGCTTGGAGCGCGCTAGTCCCATTCTGTCTAGTACAAGCGAGCCTTGTCCAGCACGTTGCGCATCTCGTCGAACCGGCCATCGAGGAAACAGCGCAGATTGTGGCAGAAGATATCGGTAATCTTGCCGTTCTCACTAGTGGCGGTGCTGCCTGAGTGAGGGCTGACCAGCACATTCGACATCTCCCAGAGTGGGCTATCCGCCGGCAGGGGCTCGGTCGCGAACACGTCTAGCGCGGCAAAGGCCACCTTCCCCGAGCGCAGCGCACTCACAAGCGCTTGCTCGTCGACGACCGCCCCGCGGGCGATGTTGACGAAGAGTACACCCTCTTTCATCGCTGCGAACGCCCCGGCATCGATCATGCCTTCCGTCTCAGGGGTATGCGGGCAGCTCAACACAACCGCATCTGCCTCGGCCAACATGTCGTGAAGTCCCTCGCGGCTGTAGAGCGCGTCGACCCCTAGCTCGGCGCGGCGCTCATCGCCGCCTCGGCTGCCCATCGCCGTCACCCGCATTCCGAATGCTTTGCCGATGCTGGCTACCTGGCGACCGATGCGCCCTGGGCCGACAATCGCTAGCGTCTTACCGTACAGTTCGTCCGAGCAGAAGCGTTCCCAGCGCTTCGCTCCCTGGTCGCTCTGGATGCGGGCCAGCTCCTTCACATGGATGAGAAGCGCCATGAACGCAAATTCGGCCAGAGGCTCCGCGTGCACGCCGCTTGCCGTCGTGACAATAACGTCGCTGGTATCGAGTCCGAGAGCTTTGACTCGTGGACCAACTCCTGCACTGGTTGTTTGCGTCCAGCACAGTCTCGGCGCCCGGTCCAGCAGGCTAGGACCGTCCACCGGGATATTCGGGAAGTCCCAGAGCACGTCGGCTGCGGCCAGGTGCTGATCCCAGCGTGCTTGTTGCTCGGGATTGAGCTTGAAGGCGGGGTCCCCGTTGTGGTCTGCGACGTAGCGCGTCGGCGGGAGCAAGTCCGGGTCATACAGGACGTTGACCTGCTGCGGAGCAACTGCCGCGCATCCGCTCGACGTGTTCAGGCTCCAATGGCGACGTAATAAAGACGTTCAACATACCGCTTACTTCTCCGTGGTGTTATCGTTGCCAATTCATGCTGCGGGCAGGGTAGCATACCCACCGCGGAGGACCGGCCTTAATCTGTTATTCTGGGAGCCAGAGGAAGCTGCCGGGCGGAGGAGATACTGTAGAGCATGGACTTACTCCGCGACGTGCTGCAATACATCACGGAGAATCAGGACCGGTTCCTGGACGATCTGTGGGTTCATGTCCGGTTGAGCCTGTATGCCCTCTCCATCGCCATGGCCGTATTTATCCCCCTGGGAATCCTCGCCTCGCGCAGTCGCAAGATGGGACCGCCGCTCGTTGCACTCGTAGGCGCAGCTCGGGTTGTGCCGAGTCTGGCGTTACTCTTCCTGATGCTACCGGCGCTCGGCACAGGATTTCGCCCGGCCCTGGTTGCCCTCACTATCCTGGCCGGCCCACCGTTGATTGTGAACACCGACGCAGCCATGCGGAACGTGAACTCGTTCGTGTTGGAGAGCGCTCGTGGCCTCGGCATGAATCGGCTCCAGGTGTTCACCAGGGTGCATTTCCCGCTGTCCCTGCCAGTCATTGTTACCGGCATCCGCAGCGCCACAATTGACGTTGTTGCCAGTGCAACCCTGGCAGCATTCATCGGCGCTGGCGGACTGGGAACATACATCCTCTCAGGATTAACCCTGGGTGACACGCGGTTGTTACTGGTGGGCGCTATACCGGTGATCGTGCTGGCGCTGACGGCAGAGGCGATACTTACCGGTGTAGAACGACTGGTGACGCCCCCGGCAACGTAATCCGAGCTGCCAATGCATGCGTTTACCGTTAAGGAGATGTCACATCTGTGACCATATGCGAAAGGAAACTGTTTTGAAACTAAAGTGGTCATTCGGGCCTCTCGCACTGCTGCTCTTGATTCCGGCTCTCCTCGTAGCGTGTGGCCCGATGGGTGGTGACGATGGGGGCGATACGGTCACCGTCGGCTCCAAAGACTTCACGGAGGCGCTCATTCTCGGAGAAATGTACGCCCAGCTGCTCGAGGCGAACGACTTCAACGTCGAACGTAGCCTGAACCTGGGCGGGACAGAAATCGCCCACCAGGCGCTGGTCAACGACGAGATCGACCTCTATCCGGAGTACACCGGAACAGCGCTGTTGGCGATCCTGGGGATGGAGACGATGTCGGACCCGGAGGAGGTCTATCGCGTCGTCTCAGAAGCCTACGCCGACCAGTTCGAGCTGATCTGGCTCGACCAGGCGCCCATGAACAATGCGAACGCGCTGGCGACCTCTCGCGAGTTCTCCGAAGCACACAGTCTAACGACGATTTCTCAGATGGTTGAGATGGCAGACCAAATTAGACTTGCCGCCGTGCCTGATTTTGAGGAACGCGAAGACGGCTTGTTAGGACTTAAACGCGTCTACGGGGACTTCGAGCTTGCGGAGTTCACCACCTTTGCCCCTGGGATCAAATATCAGGCATTTCTCGAAGGCGATGCCGACGTGGTGCAGGTGTTCGGCACCGACGGCGAGATTGGGGGCTACGATCTGGTGGTGCTCGAGGACGACAAGGGGCTCTGGCCGCCATATCACGTGGCCCCGGTGGTTCGTCAGGAGACGCTGGACGCCAACCCCGAACTACGAGACATTCTGAACGAGGTCCAGCCGCTGCTCACGAGCGAGGTTATGACCGATCTTAACTGGATGGTCGATGGACCGGATAAGCGCGACCCGGTGGACGTTGCTCACGACTTCCTGGTTGAGAACGGGTTGATCGACGAATAAGTTCGGCATCCGGCACATAAGAATTGCCGGTAGATAGTCGCACAGAGATAGCGAGGGCAGGTAAGCCATAGAGGCACCAGACAGCCAGAGCAAAAATGCGAGCTCCATCCAGTTCAAAGGGGTCACCCTGGTCTATCCGGGCGCCACTCGCCCGGCTGTGGACAGCGTCTGGCTGGACATCGAGCCGGGGAAGCTCGTCGTGCTGCTTGGTCCCTCTGGCTGCGGTAAGACGACCCTGCTCAAAATGGTCAATCGCCTCTACGAGCCCACAGATGGCGACATTCTGCTGGATGGGCAGAAGGTCGGCAGCTTTAAGGCGCCAGAGCTCCGCCGGCGTATCGGCTACGTCATTCAGCAAACCGGGCTCTTTCCGCACATGCGCATCGAGGACAACGTCGCCGTCGTTCCCAGGCTACTCAAATGGGACAAGCGACGGATCTCCCAGCGGGTGGATGAGCTCCTCAACATGGTTGGTCTTCCACCCACGGAGTACCGCCGGCGCTATCCGGGACAGCTTTCCGGGGGACAACAGCAACGGGTTGGGTTGGCGCGCGCCCTGGCCGCGTATCCAACGACGCTCCTGATGGACGAACCCTTCGGAGCACTTGACGCCATCACTCGTACCCGCCTGCAGGACGAGCTGCGGGAGATCCATCGTCACCTCGGACAGACGGTGCTCTTTGTCACGCACGATGTAGAGGAAGCGGTGCGACTGGCTGACCTCATCGTGGTCATGCGCGAGGGCAAGGTCGTTCAATATGACGAGCCGTTGAAAATTATGGTGAACCCGGCGGACGAATCCGTCGCGGATCTCGTTGGGGCTGGCGATGTACTCCGACGGCTCAGCCTCATCCCGGCTCGTGCAGCGCTCCAGCCTGACGACGGGCGTCCTCTGGACGGCCCGGTGGTGAACGCGACTACCGACCTGAGGACCGCGCTCAGCGTGCTGTTGGAGAGTGGCGTCGAACGGCTCGCAGTCATCGACGAACGGAATGACCCGGTGGGATGGATTGATCTCGCGGCCATTCACGCGGTGAGCGCGAGAACCCATGAACACTCCGACAACACCGGGCTGGTGCGCTCATGAGTCTGGACTATCTATTCGAGAATAGCGACCAGGTCTGGGAACTCTCGCTCGAACATATTCAGCTCGTGCTGGCGGCACTCTTCGTCGCTTTGCTCGTCGCGATGCCACTCGGCGTGTTTGTAGCTCACTACCGGAAATCCGAGGTGCCGGTTCTTGGTGGACTGGGTGCGGTCTACGCTGTCCCAAGCCTCGCGCTCCTGGCGATCCTGATTCCATGGACGGGTATCGGTGATACGACCGCCATCATTACGCTGGCGGTCTACTCCCAGGTGTTCCTCGTTCGCAACATCGTCGCCGGGTTGCGCGGTGTGGACGATTCGGTGCTGGAGGTGGCCCGCGGTGTCGGCATGACTCGCTGGCAAGTCTTTGCCAGAGTGCAGATGCCGCTGGCGTTCCCGGTGATCCTGGCCGGCATACGTATTGCGCTGGTCACGACGATCAGCCTGGCGACAATCACTGCCTGGATCAATGCCGGTGGGCTCGGCTCACTACTCTTCCAGGGCATCTCACGCAACAACGCATCGATGATCCTGGCCGGAACGATCGCCGTGACGGCCCTGGCAATCCTTGCGGACCAGGCAATGCGTTTCCTGGAGCGCTGGACCGCGGTTGCCCGCGCGCGCCGCGCCAGCGGATCCTGAGCGATGTCGATCGTACGAGGTGGCATTCAAACCAAGGAATGCTACCCGTGATCCTATGGAGACAGTCGCTCGACGCGCCAGGTATCATCCGCTTGCAGCGTGTACCTGAACCGATCGTGAAGACGAAACTCGCGCCCTTGCCAGAACTCAAAGCTGTCTGGCACGATGCGAAAACCGCCCCAGTTAGCCGGCAACGGTACCGGCTCACCCTCAAAACGGTCGGTATGGTCGCGCAGCTTGCGCTCCAGGGCAGCGCGGTTTTCGATAGGCCGGCTCTGGTCCGACGCCCAGGCCGCTAGCTGACTCTCGCGGTCACGAGTATGGAAGTACTCAGCCGACTCTTCAACCGTCATCTTCGACGCCGTGCCCGTGACGCGTACTTGCCTGCCTTGCTCTTCCCAGTGGAAGACCATCGCAACGTGTGGGTTGCCGATGATCTCGCGTGCTTTTTGACTCTCATAATTGGTGTAGAAGACCAGGCCACGCCGGTCGAATCCACGCAGACCAACGATTCGTGCTGATGGTCGCCCCTCTGCGTCGACCGTCGCGAGGGTCATGGCGTCGGGTAGATACACCCCGGCATCGTGTGCCTCCTGGAACCAGTGTCCAAACTGCTTGAACGGGTCTGGGTCAAGCTCGCGTTCGGACAATCTACCGTAGATATAGCCTTCACGAATCTCTTCCACCGACACATCTGTCTCTGCGAATCGTTCCATGTACTTACACGACCACTCATTGGTTGCGACACCCAACGCCCACACGAGCCAAATGGAACCTGGCCCAGGTCATACTACCCCACGATCGGCCAATCCGGTAGATTGATACAGAATACTGCAATTTCTGCTGCCCGACATGGAAACCGGCTGACGGAGTGCTGAAGTGAATCTTCGGCACCCGGTCAGCCAGCCATCAACTTGCCAGCACGGTGGTGTCACGCTGCAGAAGCGCTACTGGACGATCGTGCTCTCACCGAGCGTCACCTCGACATCTTGTACCTGTCCGGCTCGGTTTATAGTGAGGGTCACGGTATCTCCCGGGGCGTGCTCCCGGACGGCGTTGCTCAGATCCTGAGCGGTCGCAATCGGTTGACCGTCAAACGCCACAATGATGTCACCTCGCTGCAATCCGGCGGCCTCGGCACCGCTGTCTGGCTCGATATCGACAACCAAGACGCCTTGTTGAACCGGCAGGCCGTAGAGTGCGGCAATGGCTGGTGTCACCGTTGCGCCAACGACTCCAAGGGCGGCTTGTGGTTGGCCATTCAGGATCTGGTTAATAACATCGCGGGCGTCGGTCATCGAGACCGCGAACCCGATATCTTGTGCGCCCTGGATGGTCGCGGTATTGATGCCCACGACCTCGCCCGCCAGATTCACGAGCGGTCCGCCCGAGTTACCCGGATTAATAGCCGCGTCAATCTGGATCAAATTCTCCATAGCCGGAGCTTCCGGCGCCGGGCGAAGCGTTCTGTCCAGCGCACTTACAACACCCGCGGTAACTGTCGGCCCGCCCTCCAATCCGAGTGCGTTACCAATGGCCACCACCCACTGGCCAACGCGAAGAGCCTCGCTGTCACCCAGTGGGGCTGTGGGCAGATCTTCTCCCTGAATCTGGATGAGCGCCAGGTCTCTGGTTGGCGAACGTCCCAGCAGCTCGGCAGTAAATGTTTGGTTGCTATCCGGCAGGATGACGGTGATCTGGTCAGCGCCCTCGACGACGTGATTATTCGTCAGGATGTGTCCCTCCTGATCGAATATGACGCCAGAGCCCACACCTTCCTGCTCTTGAGGCTGGCCGAACTGGTTCGGGGCGATCTGCCTCACGGCAATGAACACCACGGCCGGCCTCACCATCGCGGTTACCTCCTCAACCGCGGTAGCTAATTCAACCGAGTCCTCCTCGCCACTGTCCGCGGTGGCTTCCGGGGACGGGGTACTCGCAGTCTCGGACGTTTCCTCCGGCTCAGAAGTCTCGTCTGGGGTCGCCGTGTCACTTTCGTCCGCCGGCGTCTGCGCTGGGCTGGTGGCGACTTGGGGAACAACCTGTCCGCTAGATTCAGTCGCGACAGTTGAAGCTTCTCCAGTCGGCGTAGCATCTCCCGAATCATCGTCACCTCCAAAAGCCGAACAGCTCGCCAGAACCAACGACAATACAAGCGCGAAAACGGTCACGTACGACTGCATCTTCTGTCTGCGCATTTCAACGTCCCAACTTTCCATCACCGACGGTGAACCCAAAACCGCGACGGGCAGCCAAAGCGAACGCAACGTTGGTTGTATCGACGGACGACGCATTGTGGACAGCGTCTGGATCCTGACGCTGTTGTGGAGTGGGGAGCCACTCATATTGTGATGGTACAGCACCTGAGATGGCGAGACGGGCTGAAGGTAGAACCATGAGAAGATGTGACGCCAACGTGATTGGCACGAATCGTAGAACCGGCGATACTGTCCTGAGCGAGAGACGATCGCAGGAGAAAAGGACAAGGATGAACGACAAGACAGCGATGCAGGTTGCATTGACGGGCGACAGCCTCATTACGCGACGGATCGCCATCTATGAAGATGCACCTACCACGAGGCTAATGGACAGACTGCGCGCGGCGGACGTCGCGTTCGGGAATCTCGAAGTCGTGCCGAATGATTTCAAAGGCTATCCGGTTGAAGAGAGCGGCGGAGCGCATCTAGGCGCGCATAGCTGGGTCGTCGACGAGTTGATGCACGCGGGGATCAACCTCATGGCAACGGCAAATAACCACAGCCTGAACTACTCGATAGAAGGTCTGCTCACGACGATTGAAACACTTCGGTCACGCGGTGTCGCGTTTGCCGGTATCGGACGCAACCTTGCCGAGGCTCGGATGCCCGCGTATCTCGACACCAGCGCGGGCTCGGTCGCGCTCATCGCTTGCGCCTCGACGTTCGCCAAGGGTCAACAGGCAAGCGCGCAGAGCGCCGATCTACCAGGTCGGCCCGGCCTGAACCCGCTGCGTTTCAACACGACCTACAGGGTCCCTGAAGAGCAGATTGGCTGGCTCAAGACGGTCGCCGAGGGATTAGGAATGGAGGCACGGCGCCAGGAAGGGATCAACATGGGTTTCCGGTTTCCCCCGGAAGACCCCGCTGTGTTCCCATTTCTCGAAGCCAACTTCCTCGCGGGAGACACGCCAACCATCGAGACGTCGCCTTCCAACAAAGATGTAGAAGCGATCGTCACCTGGGTGCGCGAAGCACGGATGCGAGCTGATCTGACCATCGTCAGTCTGCATGCTCACGAGCAGGGGCAGGGCAAAGAAGATCCGGCCGACTTCATCACCGCCTTCGCACACCGCATGATCGAAGAGGGCGCTGACATGGTGGTGGGCCATGGACCGCACATGCTACGCGGCATTGAGATGTATCGCGGCAAGCCTATTTTCTACAGCCTGGGGAACTTCGTCGGCCAGAACGAGCTCACCCACCAGTTGCCGTCTGACTACTACGAAACTGCCCGGATTGACCCATCAATCACACCTGGTGAGCTCTTCCGTGTACGGAGTCAGAACGACAAGCGAGGTTTTCCGGCAGACCGGCGCTACTGGCAAACGGTCGTACCGATCTGTCACTACTCGGGCGGTTGCCTTACTCAGATCGAAATCTTGCCGGTGACACTTGGACTTGGGGATCCGCACCACCAACGTGGACGTCCACGCCTCGCTCAGGGCACCGAGGCAGACGAGATTCTGACGCGGCTGACAAGACTATCTGCAGCACTCGGAACCAGCCTGGAGCGCGAGGGCGACGCGCTTCTCCTGAATCTGTGATCTCTACCTCTACGAGCTCGCCCGACCTCCGGTGCAGCTGGCATGGCGGCCGCGTCGCGGCACCTAGCACGCACACACAACGTCCCCCGACCGGGGTCGGCCTGGGGGCGTTGTCGTTCCGGAGACGGGGAAGCCACCGCGCACTGCGCGTGGCACCAGTGAACGCACACCAAAACACCGCCGACGGTTGATGCCGTCGGCGGTGTTTTAACCTGGGTAGCGGGGGGAGGATTCGAACCTCCGACCTTTGGGTTATGAGCCCAACGAGCTGCCACTGCTCCACCCCGCGGTGGGTGTGAGGCGCAACGAAGACGACCGGGACGTTCAGGGCACCTGGCAGGCGCGGTGCGGATGGGCGGGGTGTGCGCGCAGCGGCCTCACCTCCCACGCAGTTACCCGCGCAGTACTCTCCGGCGCTGCCATGGGGCACGACCAGGTTCGGGATGGAGACTGGGTGGGTCCATGGCGCTCTCGGCCACGCGCACACCCCGCTCATTCACCACGCCAACCAGGCGCCCTGAACGTCCAAGATCTGCTGACGATTCCAAGGGGCTCGCTCCCAGGCCCGGACGCGTCGAAGTCCGGAGACGGGGAGAAGCCACCACCCGCTGCACCAGCGGAGTGGAGAAACGAGAATTGTCCTCGACCATTAGTACGGCTCCGCTCCAGTCGCTTACACGCTGTCCACGCGCCGCCTATCAACCCGGTGGTCTTCCGGGGGTCTTACCTCTTTACAGAGTGAGAAGGTTCATCTTGCGGTGGGCTTCCCACTTAGATGCTTTCAGCGGTTATCCCTCCCGAACGTAGCTACCCAGCGATGCCGGTTTCCCGACAACTGGCACACCAGCGGTTCGTCCAACCCGGTCCTCTCGTACTAGGGTCAGCTCCTCGCAACCTTCTATTCGCCCACGGCGGATAGAGACCGAACTGTCTCACGACGTTCTGAACCCAGCTCGCGTACCTCTTTAATGGGCGAACAGCCCAACCCTTGGGACCGCCTCCAGCCCCAGGACGAGACGAGCCGACATCGAGGTGCCAAACTGTGCCGTCGATGTGGACTCTTGGGCACAATCAGCCTGTTATCCCCGGGGTAGCTTTTATCCGTTAAGCCACGGCCCTTCCACTCGGTACCGTGGGATCACTATGCCCGACTTTCGTCCCTGCTCGGCTTGTCAGCCTCGCAGTCAAGCCCCCTTGCTGCCATTGCACGCTCCGACCGGTTTCCATTCGGCCTGAGGGGACCATTGGGCGCCTCCGTTACCCTTTCGGAGGCGACCGCCCCAGTCAAACTCCCCACCAGCCACTGTCCCCTGCCCGGATCACGGGTCACGGTTAGAGCGCCGGCCTGGTCAGAGTGGTATTTCACCATCGCCTCCACCAGAACTAGCGTCCCGGCTTCACAGCCTCCCACCTATCCTACACAAACCAGACCTACGCCCCATGGCAAGTTGGAGTAAAGCTCCACGGGGTCTTTTTGTCCTGCTGCGGGTTCCCCGCATCTTCACGGGGATTTCAATTTCACCGGGTCCCTCGTTGAGACAGCGCCCAGATCGTTATGCCTTTCGTGCGGGTCGGAACTTACCCGACAAGGAATTTCGCTACCTTAGGACCGTTATAGTTACGGCCGCCGTTTACCGGGGCTTCAGTTCAACGCTTGCACCTCTCCCTTTAACCTTCCGGCACTGGGCAGGCATCAGCCCCTATACGTCCGCTTGCGCGTTCGCAGAGACCTGTGTTTTTGGTAAACAGTCGCCTGGGCCGTTTCTCTGCGACCCCCTCAGGCTCCACGGGCGAGCCGCTTCACCCTAGCGGGGCACTCCTTCTCCCGAAGTTACGGAGTCATGTTGCCGAGTTCCTTAACGAGGGGTCTCCCGTCCACCTGAGTATTCTCTACCGGCCGACCTGTGTCGGTTTGCGGTACGGGCACAGGCGCAATCTGGCTAGAGGCTTTTCCTGGCAGCTCGGGCGCAACCCACTTGGCTTCCCCGTAAGGTCGCCTGACCGTCGCCTCTCAGGATCTCTCCCTGGGGGATTTACCTCCCAAGGCTCCCTACCGGCTTGGACGGTGGTATACACCGCTGGGCCTGCCCCTCTGCGTCCCCCCATCGCTCGTAACGATTGCCTGTGGTACAGGAATGTTGACCTGTTGTCCATCGCCTACGCCTCGCGGCCTCGGCTTAGGCCCGACTAACCCGCAGCTGATCAACATGGCTGCGGAACCCTTCGGCCTTCGGTGGGGCGGATTCACACCGCCCTCGCGCTACTCATACCGGCATTCGCACTTGTCGCCGCTCCAGCCGTGCTCCCGCTCGACCTTCGCAGCTGGCGACAACGCTCCCCTACCATATAGCACTTGAGTGCTACATCCGCGGCTTCGGTGGTGGCCTTGAGCCCCGGTGGATTGTCGGCGCCAGAGCACGTTCGACCAGTGAGCTATTACGCACTCTTTCAAGGGTGGCTGCTTCTAAGCCAACCTCCTGGTTGTCTCTGCGCTCCGACATCCTTGCCCACTTAGACCACACTTGGGGACCTTAGCCGACGGTCTGGGCTGTTTCCCTCTCGACCGTGAAACTTAGCTCACACGGTCTGACTCCACTGCAACCGGCACCGGCATTCGGAGTTTGACAGGAGTTGGTAAGCGGGAAGCCCCCGAGTCCTATCAGTGCTCTACCTCCAGTGTCGTCTTCTAGCAGCAGGCTAGCCCTAAAGCTATTTCGGGGAGAACGAGCTATCTCCAGGTTCGCTTGGCATTTCACCGCTACCCACAGCTCATCCGCACCTTTTGCAACAGATGTCGGTTCGGTCCTCCACGCGCTCTTACACGCGCTTCAACCTGGCCATGGATAGATCACCTGGTTTCGGGTCTACCGCCCGCCACTCACGCGCCCTCTTCAGACTCGCTTTCGCTCCGGCTCCGGGTGTCACTCCCTTAACCTCGCGACGGACGGTAACTCGCCGGTTCGTTCTACAAAAAGCACGCCATCACCCGGAGCGCCCGAGGGCGCTCACCTGGCTCTGACAGCATGTCAGCACACGGTTTCAGGATCTGTTTCACTCCCCTCGACGGGGTGCTTTTCACCTTTCCCTCACGGTACTTGTGCGCTATCGGTCGTCTGGGGTATTTAGCCTTGGAGGGTGGTCCCCCCAGCTTCCAACGGGATTTCGCGTGTCCCGCCGTACTCACGGCTCCCAAGCCGAGCCAGTCCGTTTTCGCCTACGGGACTCTCACCCTCTGCGGTCGCCCCTTCCAGTGGCGTTCGGCTAACGAGCTGGTTTCTTACTCGGCGGCCGGACTGCCGTCCGACCTCCTGGGCCGTTCAACCCCGCGTGCGCAGCGCCGGCAGGCTCGTACACGCACGTGGTTTAGGCTGCTCCCGTTTCGTTCGCCACTACTCCGGGAATGATCTCTCTTCCTCAGGGTACTGAGATGTTTCAGTTCCCCCGGTTCCCTCGACGCGGCTATGTATTCACCGCGCCGTGACGGGGTATCACCCCCGCCGGGTTGCCCCATTCGGACTCCCTTGGATCATCGCTCGCCCGCAGCTCCCCAAGGCGTTTCGTCGCGTGGCCACGTCCTTCTTCGGCCCCAGACGCCAAGGCATCCACCGTGTGCCTTTGTTACAATTCTTCGTTCTGTTTTCCACGTATCCGTAGTGCATACTCAGTTGGTGGTGGCTTCCTTCCGTCTCCGGACTCGTCCACGCCTGCCAGCACCGCACACACCCCAGGTTACCCTGGAACGCGCTCGCGCCCGCGCACGTTGACCATCGCCCGAAGTCCAGGAACAAAGCCCTTGGATTCGTCAGATGTCTTCGTTGCCTCACTTGTTAAGGTGCTTCTGTATCCGGAGACACAGAAAACAGCTGAAAAGACTCGAAAGTCTTCACAACTGAGACGTGATTCATACGCTAGTAGAGGGAGAGTAGAGACTCCCGGTCATGGCTGCTGGGGCGCACACCCTCCGCGGGTCGGTCCCGGTGAAAGGACTCCTCGACCTGCATCCTCAGGTGGCGTGTTCCGAACACCCATCCCGGTCTCGCGCCTGTCGCCAGGCACAGCGCCGCTACCATAGACCTGGAAGACGGTTATCAAACCGTGCTCCCTAGAAAGGAGGTGATCCAGCCGCAGCTTCCGCTACGGCTACCTTGTTACGACTTCGTCCCAGTTACCAATCCCACCCTCGGCGGCTGCCTCCTTGCGGTTGGCCCACCGACTTCAGGTGTTACCGGCTTCCATGACGTGACGGGCGGTGTGTACAAGGCCCGGGAACATATTCACCGCCGTAGTGCTGACCGGCGGTTACTAGCAACTCCAACTTCATGTGGGCGAGTTGCAGCCCACAATCTGAACTGAGACCGGCTTTCTGAGATTGGCTCCACCTTGCGGCTTGGCGACCCTCTGTACCGGTCATTGTAGCGTGTGTGTAGCCCAGGGCGTAAGGGTCATGCTGACTTGACGTCATCCCCGCCTTCCTCCAGCTGTCTGGCAGTCTGACTAGACATCCACGTAACTAGTCACAAGGGTTGCGCTCGTTGCGGGACTTAACCCAACATCTCACGACACGAGCTGACGACAGCCATGCAACACCTGTCTCCTGGCTCCCCGAAGGGCACCCCAGCCTTTCAGCCGGGTTCCAGGGACGTCAAGCCCTGGTAAGGTTCTGCGCGTTGCGTCGAATTAAACCACACGCTCCGCTGCTTGTGCGGGCCCCCGTCAATTCCTTTGAGTTTTAGCCTTGCGGCCGTACTCCCCAGGCGGTGCACTTACTGCGTTAGCGCCGGCACGGAGGGGGTCTACACCCCCCACACCTAGTGCACATCGTTTACTGCGTGGACTACCGGGGTATCTAATCCCGTTCGCTCCCCACGCCTTCGCGCCTCAGCGTCAGTACAGGTCCAGTCGGCCGCCTTCGCCACTGGTGTTCCTCCCGATATCTACGCATTTCACCACTACACCGGGAATTCCACCGACCTCTCCCTGCCTCCAGTTCCGCCGTTTCGAATGACCCTCCCCCGTTGAGCGGGGGGCTTTCACACCCGACGCACGAAACCGCCTGCGCGCGCTTTACGCCCAGTAATTCCGGACAACGCTCGGACCCTACGTCTTACCGCGGCTGCTGGCACGTAGTTAGCCGGTCCTTCTTCCGAGAGTACCGTCATTGGCTTCGTCCTCTCGAAAAGGGGTTTACACTCCGAAAAGCGTCATCCCCCACGCGGCGTTGCTCCATCAGGCTTGCGCCCATTGTGGAAAATTCCTTGCTGCTGCCTCCCGTAGGAGTCGGGGCCGTGTCTCAGTCCCCGTGTGGCTGGCCGTCCTCTCAGACCAGCTACCGATCACCGCCTTGGTAGGCTCTTACCCCACCAACTAGCTAATCGGCCGCAGCCCCCTCCATCAGCGGATCGCTCCTTTCCTCAACCCGATCCCTCGGCCTGAGCGTATGCGGTATTAGCCCCGGTTTCCCGGGGTTATCCCCCACTGTTGGGCAGGTTAGCCACGTGTTCCTCACCCGTCCGCCACGGTCGACCCCCGAAGGGGCTCCCGTGCGACTTGCATGCATTAGGCACGCCGCCAGCGTTTATCCTGAGCCAGGATCAAACTCTCCATCAAAGTGCCGTCCATAAAACGGCCCTACTCACAGAGTATTTTTTGGAAACGTCCACCGTCCAAGAACCAGCGTGTCGCGGCTCCGGACCGTGGCGTCGACCCTCTCCAGGTACGAATCACGTCTCAGTTGTTAAGGTGCTTTTCAGCCGATAAAGAAGAAACTAAAACCCGCCGACTATTGCGGCGGGCATCGCGCAACGAATTTCTGAGATGATATCAGATCATTTCGTCAGTGCGCGATCGCCTCTCTATCTTGAATTGCCATCGGAGGGGGCCGGAGCCCGTATCCTCCAGAGCCTGTCAAGCATACTAGCCCGACCGGCCGATGTCAAGTCTTTGTCAGTGGGAGTTTGTCGAATCTCGACCACTTTCCCCGAACCTGTGTAGTATACACTCTTATGTGCTTCGTGTCAACTTCCTCGCCTGATCTGTATCAGACCGGGCGTCCAGTGACACCGGGTGCTTGCCGCTTTGCGGCCGCTCTCCCGAACCTTGAGTAGTATACCTCTTTATATGGTCCGTGTCAACTTCCTCAGCCGGCCCGTATCAGGCCCGCCCCTGCTGACGAAGGTGTATCTTACTGACGCGGGACCGCCGTGTCAAGCAAAATTAGCGGGTGATTTCCGTCGCCGGTCGGCTTCCGCGGATACTCGCGGAAACCTGTACGAACGCCGCCCGGGAATACTCGCGCATGCGCTTCGTTATACGCTGTAATGATCATTACACCGTATGACCCACTCGATATACAGGACAAGGGAACTCCAATATGCATCATGGTGGTCGGCTTAGCCCCCAATACACAAAGGAAGAGCTCGCTTCCCGTCCGGGCACACTCCGGCGCGTGGCGGTCTTCTTCAAACCGTACTGGGCACAGATCAGTGTAGCCTTCGTGGCCATTCTCATTATCGCTGGTCTCGGTCTCATCAACCCCTACCTCCTGAAGCTCATCATTGATGACGCGATCCCGAGCGGTGACCTTGCGCTACTCAACCTGTTCGTCGGGTTGATGATCGTCGTTCCCATCGTCAGCGGGCTGATCGGCGTTGGCCAGAGCTACCTCAACAATCTGGTCGGCCAGCACGTCATGCGGGATCTGCGCAACGCTCTCTACGCGCACCTCCAGCACATGCCGCTCCGTTTCTTCACTGCAACCCGCACCGGAGAGATTCAGAGTCGCTTGTCGAACGACGTTGGCGGTGTTCAGCAAGTCGTCACGAACACTGCCTCGGGCATCGTCAGCAATATCGCGACGGCCGCGAGCACGATCGTCCTGATGGCCGTCATCGACGTACGGCTCACGATCATCTCACTGGCCATCGCGCCGGTCTTCCTCCTTATAACTCGAAGAGTCGGCGCTATCCGACGCGAGATCAGCAAGCTGACCCAGCAGAGCATGGCCAACCTGACCGCGACGACCCAGGAAACGCTCTCCGTCTCCGGCGTTCTGCTGACCAAGACGTTTGGCCGGCAGACTGAGGCTATCTCTCGCTTTTCAAACGAGAATGACTCGCTGGCGTCGCTCGAGATCCGCCAGCAGATGATCGGTCGCTGGTTCTTCATGATCATCTCGGTCTTCTTTTCTATTACACCGGCCATCGTCTACCTGGTCGCCGGCCGGGCCATTATCGGCGGCAACACTGATCTGACGATTGGTGGAATCGTGGCATTCACCACGCTTCAGAGCCGGCTCTTCATGCCGCTCGGCCAGCTGCTCAACGTGCATGTCGATGTCCAGGGCGCGCTCGCTCTCTTTGACCGCATCTTCGAATACCTCGACATGGAGCACGAGATCACCGACCGCCCCGGCGCCATCGAGCTCAAGCCGTCCACCGTGCGTGGAGACGTTGTCTACGACCATGTCAGCTTTCAATACGATGTGCCCCTCGACAGCGAAGACGCGGAGACGACTGGCAACCCGAACCGCCTGGCGCTCGACGACGTGAACATCGACATCAAAGCCGGCCAGCTCGTCGCGCTGGTCGGTCCTAGCGGAGCCGGCAAGACCACGCTCACCTACCTCCTGCCGCGGCTCTACGACGTTACCGATGGTGCCATCCGGATCGACGGCCACGACGTGCGCGACATCAAGCTGGAGAGCCTGGGCGAGATTATCGGCTTCGTGACCCAGGAGACCTATCTGTTCCACTCCAGCATCCGCGACAACCTCGCCTACGGACTACCGAACGCGACCGACGCCAAGCTTGAGGCAGCCGCCCGCGCCGCCGCTATTCACGACCGCATCGCGGAGCTCCCAGAGGGCTACGACACAATCGTCGGCGAACGCGGCTACAAGATGTCCGGCGGGGAGAAACAGCGCTTGGCACTGGCGCGGGTGATTCTGAAAGACCCGCGCATCTTGATTCTTGACGAGGCAACCTCTGCCCTCGACACGCACTCCGAGCGACTGATCCAGAAGTCACTCGAAACACTGATGCAGGGACGCACCACCATCGCCATCGCCCACCGCTTGAGCACGATTCTGGCGGCCGACCAGATTCTGGTGATCGACCGCGGCAGGGTCGTTGAGAGCGGTACCCATTCCGAACTCATCGCGAGGAGCGGTCTCTATGCGTCTCTCTACTCCGAACAGTTCGCGGA
Source organism: uncultured Chloroflexia bacterium (assembly GCA_963729445.1). Lineage (GTDB taxonomy): Bacteria > Chloroflexota > Chloroflexia > Thermomicrobiales > CFX8 > JACCZH01. Next base: position 1,036,480 of record CAVSNU010000005.1, on the reverse strand, counting down.
ACGATCTGTTGAGGCGACGACGGAGCAGGAGATCGTCGCCAACGGCGTGGCGTCGTCATCCTCACGGCCTTGAGACGGTCAGGAGCTGGACAGCTGCCGGAAATACGGCCTACACGAGGAATAACTGGGGAGCGTTCGGATCGTTCTCGTGGCCAACATTGACACCAAACAGAGTCCGTAAGACGAGCCCGCCTTCCATTTGATTCGACCTGGGACCGGCTCGACACCGCCCGGCACAGCTTCCTCTCGGCAACGATGTTGCGCTCGCCCGCTGAACCGCGACCAACCGACCGGTGGTATTCTCGATGAAGACTTGCGTTACCGCATGCTCGTGGGCTACGGGTCTGCGGATCGCAATACAATTTGAAGATCAACGCGAGCTCGATGACGCCCTCCGCAATGGACCGATTCTGGACGTGACCACACGAAGGGAAACCTTGATATGGCGACCGCCAACGCAATGCGCAAGGCCGTCAGGCGTGAGCTCGACAACGGGCTGACGGCAATCGTCCGCTACCAACCGGGGGTGCCGATTGGTTCGTTCTGGGTCTGGTACCGGGTCGGAGGCCGCAATGAGGTTCCCGGCATCACCGGTATCTCACACTGGGTTGAGCACATGCTGTTCAAAGGCACCAAAGAGATCGCAGCTGGGGAAATCTTCCGGCAGATCAGCGCCGCCGGTGGCTCGCTGAACGGCTTCACCTGGATCGACTTCACGACGTATTTTGAAACGTTACCGATCGATACGATCGACCTCTCGCTCAGAATTGAGTCTGACCGCATGGTCAACGCGCGTTTCGACCCAGACGAGGTGGACAGCGAGCGCACAGTGATCATCTCGGAGCGCCAGGGCAACGAAAATCAGCCGGGCTTCTTCCTCAACGAAGAGGTCACCGCAGCAGCGTTCAGGGCGCACACCTACGGTCAGGGTGTGATCGGTCATCTCTCGGATCTCGAAGGCATTACTCGCGAAGAGCTGTACCGCCACTACAAGACGTACTACCAGCCAAACAATGCTGTCGCCGTGCTCGTCGGCGATCTCGATGAGGACGAAGCCGTTGCACGGATCGACGAGTGGTTCGGCGCCATCAAACGCGGCCCGCAACCGCCTCCGGTTCGCACTCGTGAACCGGAACCTCAGGGGGAACGCCGAGTTACAGTCCACCGGCCAGCACCGAACCGCATTATGCAGATGGCATTCCTCGCGCCCAACGCGGCGCACGCGGACGCACCGGCACTTATGGTAGCGGACGCGATTCTATCGGGTGCCAAGTCGATCGGCCTGTCCGGGGCGGGCGGCACACTCGGGCGCTCATCCCGTCTGTATCGCGCGCTTGTTTCCAGTGGACTCGCATCGTCGGCCAACAGCTCGTTCAGCCTGACCATCGATCCGTACCTCTTCACTGTGGGGGTCAACCTCCAGCCGGATACTGAACCCGAACACGTTGAATCCCTCGTCACCCATGAGTTCGACCGCCTGGCGAATACTGCGGTTCCGGAAGATGAGTTCAACCGTGTGAAGCGCCAGATGAAGGCTCAGATTGCATATGCACTGGAAACGGTCACGAGCCAGGCATACTGGCTCGGTTCGATGGCGATCGCCGCGCCAGAGCTCGATCCGGACGAGTTCCTGCGCAAGCTTGCGGAGGTCACAGCTGAGGATGTGCAACGTGCCGCGGCACGCTACCTGACTCCGAACCGTCGCACCGTCGGCTGGTTGATCCCAACGAACACAACGAGTAACGGAGTGAAGGCCAGTGAGTAACGATCTTCCGATCCAGGCTCAGGAGATTGACGAGTCGATGCCCGTGGTCGTCGACTCACAGCTCGCCAATGGCATCAGGGTGGGCACGCTCGTCATCGATCCAGCCCGGCCAAGCGACGTTGCCGTTGTGAGGGTGAGGATCCCCAATGGCAGCGCACTCGACGGCGAGCTGCCGGGGATTGCCCGTTTCACCGGGTCAATGATCACCCGTGGTAGCGACGGGCGGACGTTCGACGAGATCGCGGAAGAACTTGACGGTCTCGGCGCGTCGATCTCAGTGGGAGTCGGCGGCGAAGCAACCGACATATCCGCGATATCACTGGCCGAGGACAGTAATCGCGTCATCGAGATTCTCGCCAGCATGATCTTGCGCCCGGATTTTCCGGAGCGCGAGATCGAGCTCGTGCGCGGTCATATGCTCAGCGCCCTCCGCCAGGCCCGCAACAACACCCGTGCCGAGGCGGACCGGATCATGCGCGAAACGATCTACCCGGAGGGGCATCCATACCACCAGCCCTCAGACGGAACCGAGGAGTCCCTCGCCGCGATCGACCGCGACGCGATCGTCGCCTTTCACGCCCGTTGCTATCAGGCGTCAGATGTCATCGTGAGCGTCGCTGGAGGCATGAGCCACGAAGAATCGGTGGCGCTCGTTGATCGACATCTGGGCTCGTGGGGCGGGAAGACGCCGCGGGCAGTCATACCACCCGGCATTTTTCCGCCAGCGCTCGAACGACGCACGAAAACCCTGCCGGGGAAGTCACAGTCCGATATCTCGATGGGGCATCCCTCGATCAACCGCTTGCACCCCGACTACTATTCCCTCAGCCTGGCGAACATGGTAATCGGCCGCTTCGGTCTTATGGGACGACTCGGTAAAACGGTGCGCGAGCGCCTGGGCATGGCCTATTACGCCTACTCCAACCTGGAAGCCGGCCTGAGTGTCGGCTTGTGGACGACCAAAGCCGGCGTCGCACCGCAAAATGTTGAACCCGCAATCGAGAGCATCCGCAACGAAGTACGGGGCTTTATCCAGGAGGGTCCAACCGAGGGCGAGTTCCGTGATTCCGTCGGCAGCATTCTTGGTTCGCTACCCATCAGTCTGGAGACTAGTGCCAGCATGGCAGCAATCACGGCGGATATTCTGTATTACGGACTCGGCAACGACTACCTGCGCCGTTACCGGTCAATCATCACCGGGTTAACCCCCGAAGCCGTACAATCCGCCGCCCGCGAGCACATCCATCCCGACCGAGTGGTTGTGGCCATCGTGGGACCCGATGGGATAACAGGCTAGAGTGCGTACCCCAGGCAGGGTGAGCGCCCTGAGTAGCCGATCGCCATCAGGAGCCTGCTCGTTTGTGCGGATATTCACGGAGTCCGGTGGCATACTTGCGGCGACGTACTTGAAGCGCTGACGAAAGATGAAGGCTTCGTTCAATGGCAGACGCTCAGACGGTAACCACCTTTGCAAATTTCTGGATCTATCGCGTCGATCGCACCTGGCGCAAGCTTCCTGAGGACCAGAAAGCAGCCGCACGTCGCGAGTTCGTCGAGGTGCTCGACAACGCCGGCTGCGTAAAGCTGCGCGCCATATACTCGATGGTCGGACTCCGGCACGACGCGGATATCATGCTCTGGGTCGTCACCGAAGACCTCGACGAAATGCAGCGCCTTGCGGTTCAGATCAACGCGTCAACGCTGGGGCACTATCTTGAGACTGCCTACAGCTACCTCGGCATCAGCCTCGGCTCACGCTACACGTCCGATCACGCGCCGGCATTCATCAAGGGCACCCCTCCGAAGAAGTATCTCAGCGTCTATCCCTTCATCAAGACACATGAGTGGTTCCAGCTCCCCTACGAGGCGCGCCGCGCCACGATGGCCGAGCACGGCAAGATGGGACGCGAATACCCGGACATTCTGACGAACACCATCAGCTCGTTCGGCATCGCCGACCATGAATTTGTCGTTGCGCTGGAGTCGGACGACCTCGCCGACATGGTCAAGATGGTCGAGCACTTGCGCTCCGCGGAGTCGCGACCCTACACCAAGTTGGACACTCCGATCTTTCTGGGCACCATGAAAGATCCAGACGCAGTTTTGAGCGACCTCGGCTAAGCGACCGCGCCTCACAGGCGTCCGCCCGGCGGATCGCTGGTAAGACGGCGCGCAGTGCGCCACGATGCCTCTGGAACCTGACCACGAACCCGCAAAACCTTGGACCGCCCCGGCAGCAGGCTGCCGGGGCGATTCATTGGCTCTATCTCCAGTCTCCCGAGTGTCGGAAGCGAGTATCTGGTCTTGAAGCGGCTACACTAACGGGGGTACGAACATCTCGATCGAAGGGTAGGCAAACGGTGGCGGGGCGACTCTCAGGAAAATCGGCGCTAGTGACCGGCGCAGGTAAGGGCATCGGCGCGGCCGTGGCTCTGCAGTTCGCGGCAGAAGGCGCCTCGCTGCTGCTGAACGATATCGATACCGAATCAGTAGAGAGCGTCGCCCGGCAGTGTCGGCGGACCAGCGACAGCGTGCATGTCTGCGTTGCGGACGTCTCTAACCAGTGCGACGTTGAGCGTCTGTTTAGCGAGGCGGTCGACGCGCTGGGAGGGCTGACGATACTGGTGAACAACGCCGGCATAGGCGGTGTGGGCAAGACCATCCTCGACAGCGGTCTCGAGGAGTGGAATCGCATGATCGCCGTGGATCTCACCAGCGTCTTCCTCACCTGCCGCGCCGCGGTGCCGTTGATGCGTGACGCCGGCCGTGGCAGCATTATCAATCTCTCCTCGATCACGGGCATGACCGGCACGGCTGGTAGCGTGCCATACGCCTCGGCCAAGGCCGGCGTGATCGGCTTGACCAAGGCGCTCGCGAAGGAAACCGCGCACTGGCGTATCAATGTGAACGCGATCGCACCCGGGTTGATCGACACTGACATGTCACGCGCCCGCGGTCAGGGTAGCTCGGCGGCCGACGTGCTCTGGCCAAGAATCGGCACTCCAGCCGACATCGCGTTCCTCGCCGTCTACCTCGCGTCGGACGAAGCCGAGTTCATCACGGGGCAGGTTATCAGTCCGAACGGTGGAGCCGTCATTTAAGTAACCTGAAGGTGATTCTAGCGATGCAGCGCCAGCCGCGACTATTCAGTTATGAAGAGGCAACAGCCCTGCTTCCGGTGCTACGGCCTCTGTTGCGCGCGATCCAGGAGAAGAAGCGCGAGCTGGATGAGGTTCGTTTGCAACTCGAGCAGTACACCCCGGCAATGCGCACCAACGGCCACGCGGCGGTGGCGGCCCAGCTCGAGGCCAAGCTCCGCGACCTGATCGACTCATTGGGCGAAGATGTTGGGGAGATCCAGGACATGGGTATTGAAGTGAAAGATCTCAATATGGGTCTGGTGGACTTTCCGACGCTGCGCAACGGTCGCGTCGTGAATCTGTGCTGGATGGTCAACGAGGCGCAGATCGACTTCTGGCACGAGATCGACACGGGCTTCGCGGGCCGCGAGCCACTCTAGCGGGTATCTTGATGCGCGACACTCTCAGTACTCGACCACGATGATGGTATCAGCCCCGGTAGGAACCCCGGAGTGACAACTCCTCTGTGGTCTAGTACTCAGCGTCGACCAGCTTGGCTGGCGCCCTCTCTTGAGCAGACGCAGTCGACCAGGCAGATCCAGTTTCGATCGCATGCCGTCAAGAACCACTCGCTCATCCTGTTCCTGACGCAAGACCGATCAATGAGCCATGTTCGCTGCGCGCTTACAGGCGTAACGACGGCTGCGGTCCGGAAACCCGCATCTACAATGGTAGACTCTGTAGGTGAAATCGTTCGTTTGTTCTAATCGGAGCGACATACGTGGTAGTCATTGACGGTATCCGGGATCGTGATGGTTTGCTGGAGAAACTAGGCATCAACGCCTATAACGTCGACACCAAGCCGCACATCTGGATCATCGATCACGATATCTGCTTGCAGTGTGAGAAACAGCAGTGCATCAACTGTTGCCCAGCCGCCTGCTACGAGCCTCAAGCTGATGGCCGGGTGCTATTCTCGTACGAAGGCTGTGTCGAGTGCGGCACGTGCCGCATCGTCTGTGATGAGTTCGACAACATCGGCTGGACCTACCCGCGTGGTGGCTTCGGCATACAATACCGGTACGGCTAGATCTCCGCGCGCACCCTTCTCATTCTCCGGTAGAACATGATGTGCGCGGGTTTCTCATCCGCCGGGGAAGAGGATTCATTCTTCATGTACTGGAATCGCAAGCACGTTCTCGTTTGCACTGCGCAACACTGCATGGAAAAGGGCGCGCTCAACGTCGCCGGGCGTCTCAGAATCGCCATGCGTCGCAGCGGTTTAGATGCGGATGTCCTCGTGAACACCTGCGACTCGATTGACCTCTGCGACTGTGGGCCCAATATAGTCGTCTATCCCGAGAAGGTTATCTATAGTGGTGTCCAGGTGAAGGACATCAAAGAGATCCTGACCCACCTCGAAGGTGGTGAGCCGGTGGAGCGTCTAATCCTCGGCCCGGATACCCCCGATGAGAAACGTCGTGAGGCGGTCTACCGGGAGGTCGTGGCCGAGGGTTGGAAGATCCCCGCCGAGAGGTTCGCGCAGATCGCAGCGGAACACGGGTTTGACAACGCCTGGATTAACGAGCAGGCCCGGCGCGGATTCATCGCTCGCAAGGAAGTCGACGGCGTTCCAACGATCAATCCAACGACCAAGGCGCTTTCAAGATACCGCATCGATTTCAAGCCGCCAGAAGCAGAATAACGAGGCGATGTCTCACGATCGTGACAGCTTGAACGCTCGTCTTCCCGGCTCAGCCGGCCTCGAGGCGCCGGACCCTGACGACCGAGGTGACTCTCTGCTGCAGCGTTTCGTCGCGCGCATCGCGCTAGCCCAGCGCCGGGCGCTGCTCGCCAGACTCCTTATCGCCGTCACACTCGTCGGCGTTTTCACATACCTTGATACCACGTTTCTGGGGTGGAGCCTCGCGGTCGGTGCCGCGATTGCGCTCGTGCCATTGTCGCGGGTGCGCCAGTACTCGGTCGCGTTTCTGCCCTACGCCGCTCTCTGGCTCATTTTCACCATGTTCCGCGCGATGGCGAATGAAACCGGAATACCGCTGCGCACTGCTGAGGTAACAAGCATCGAGCGGGCCATGGCCTTCGGCCATACACCCACGATCTGGCTTCAGGCGCGCCTGTACGATCCGCTCAATCTGGCCTGGTATGACTACTTCACGACCTTTATCCACTGGTCGTACTTCTTCGTGCCACACTTGATCGCCATTCTCATCTGGAGACACAGTCCCGACCTCTACCGGCGCTTTCTCACGACGATGCTGATCGTGCTTGGCATCGGCCTGGCCATCTACTTTATTACTCCGGCCGCTCCGCCATGGCTCACTGCCGACCGCGCGCCACAAGAGGACATCTATCGGGTGATGGCAAATGTGGGAAGCCACCTCCACTCGGGACTCTACGAGCGGACGTACTCGGCGCTCGGCGACCCGAACCCCGTGGCGGCGATGCCGTCGATGCATCAGGCCGCCACCGTCGCGGCCTGCGTCTTCGCGTTACACTCCCGCCGTCGCTGGCTGCGTTGGGGATCGTTCACCTACTGCCTGTTGATGGCCTACACGCTCGTCTACACGGGCGAGCATTATGTCATTGACACCCTGGTTGGCACTGGAATCGCGCTGTATGCCTACGCCTACTCAGGCCGCTGGCTGCAGGCCATCGGGCCGCTCTACCACTCCGCATTCCGACGCCATCGCCGCTCCGTCGCAATCGAGGAGGCTGAGCCGGCCGCTCAGCCCGTCGCGGCGGCCGCTCTACAGGCCGAGTGACAGAACGTCAATCGAACCTCCGGTACAATACGGGTGACGCGAGAGCGCACATAGCCAGTGCCGCTGTCAGGGAGAGGAAAGCGGATGACGGAGCCGGTCCCACCAGACAGTTCAGATACAGTCGTTCCAACGACAGTCTCCAACGATAGCCAGGCGTTCTTCCTGCGTTCCGAGGTATCCGCCCCCTTCGTTCACCCAGCCGAAGCCGAGTTTGCCGCGTTCCTGGACTTCTACCGCATCCGCTGGCAATACGAGCCCAAATCCTTCCCGTTGCGCTGGCGCGATGGACGAGTGGCGGAGATGCTGACGCCTGACTTCTACCTGCCTCAGCAGGATCTCTATGTCGAGCTCACCACCATGAAGCAGGCGCTGGTGACGCGCAAGAATCGCAAGATCCGCAGGCTGCGCGAGCTCTATCCGAGCGTCAACGTCATGCTGGTGCATCGCAAGGCGTTTCACGAACTTCTGGGACGGTTCGGGTACGGATCGGTCGACATCACTTCATTGGCGCCCACGGATATCGAGCGGATCTTGCTCTCGGCAGCGGAGGTCCGCGAACGGGTCGCGGAGCTCGGCGATGAGATCTCGCGCGATTACGCCGGCCAGTCGCTGGTGCTCGTTGGGCTGCTGAAAGGGATCACGTTCTTCCTGGCCGATCTCGCGCGCGAGATTACACGGCCATTGCTCATCGAGTACCTGTCGGTGACGGGTCCAGATGCCTCTCCGGGGGGCATCGCGATCGAAAAAGGACTCGACACCGATATTCGCGGCAAGCATGTGCTGCTGGTTGAAGATATCGTCAACACCGGTCTAACGATGGATTTCGTTCTGGATCACTTACGCCGCCAGGAGCCGGCTAGCCTGTCCGTCGTTGCGCTGCTGGATAAAGCAGAACGTCGCATCGTGACCGTCGACGTCAAGTATGTCGGCTTCTCGATCCCCAACGAGTACGTTGTTGGTTACGGTCTCGACCATCGCGGCCTGTACCGCAATCTGCCGTTCATCTGCGTCCTCAAGCGCCATGTCTACGAGTCAGACCCGAGCGCCATCCTCCAGGAGCTCGTGTCGTTCCACTCAGGTGGAGACGGCTGACCCCTGATCTGGGCGCGGCCATGTCCGCGTACGAGCGTATTTCATTGCGACCCATCAGCATCACTTTACGAGCGATGAACGAGAAAATCAGCCTGCTTTCGTCATCCTGAGATGCTCTGTCCAGGCAGTCCTTACCTTGATGCGTACGGGCGCAATTCTTTGCGCCCTGTCCAACGTCAGGAGCAGCCAGGCAGGGCGCAATGATGAGGTTGACCTGATCGTCACCATCTCCGTCGGGGCGCAATTCATTGCGCCCTGCTTGACCCCCGGGGAGTTGGAGAGGGCGCAATGAATTGCGCCCCTACGAACATGGGGCCACAATTATCGGATTCACTCGGACATTTCCACAATTGCGCCCCTGCCCGGCTGCAGGGAACGTTGGAGAGGGCGCAATGAATTGCGCCGCTACGAACATGGGGGCCACAATTATCGGATGAACCGGGAGAACTTCATCATTACGCCCGTACGGCACCATTGCGTTCATTTGCCGTCATCGCGCCGCTGCGCCTATCTGTTCGCTACTACCCTGTGGAGATGCGCTCGATCACCATGCTTCGCGATTCCAGGCCATCTCCCAGAACCGGTACTCGTACTCCGCGCTGAGCCGGAACATATCGGCGGCACGCGCCTTGACGGCCATTCCGGCATCCCTGGCCAAACAGTTGACGTGATCGATCACCCAGTCAACGGTCGCCCCGTACTCATCGCTGGCATACTCTTCGATCCACGTCGCGTAGCGCTCATCCGCGGGCAGCCCACGGCTCTTGAGGCTCCGCCCGATTTCGCGATACCCCCATTGACAGGGCAGTATTGCCACCAGCGTCAGGAGAAGGTTGCGCTCAGCCGCCACCGCCAGCAGGTGATTCGTGTAGGCGGTGCAGGTCTGCGAACGCTGAATGTCGTCAAGCTCAGAGGCGCTCCTGTCGAAGCGCTCATAGAGGGCGCGTAGCGTGTCAACCTCGGTTGCCAGGATGGTGTGCAGCAGCTCGGCGAGCTGCGCAGAGGCAGCGAGATCGTCGCTGGACGAGATAGCCAGCGCTAATACCTGAACGTAGCGTCGCAGGTACTGGTAATCCTGCTCGATATAGTAACGGAAGGTCTCTTCTGGCAACGAGCCTGAGCCGATGCTGAGTACCGTCTTGTGGTTGAGCGTGCGGCAATGGGTAGCTTCGGTGAGCTTGCAGAGCTCCGTAAAGAACGGCTGGTCCACCACCTACCCGCCTCCAACCATGTGAACGATCTCTAACTGGTCTCCGTCCTGAACGATGGTCGTGTCGTAGTCATAGCGTGGGATGATCTCCGTGTTGTACTCAACGGCGATCATGCGCCGCTCGAGACCACGCAATTCGATGAGCTCGCCAATTGAGATGCCTTCGTTTACCTGGATAGACGCCCCGTTCAACTGAATCTGAACCTTCTTGTCAGTACGTTGCATCATCACGCTCCTCTCTGCTCTATCCTGCTCCGAATCTCGCGCGCAACCGCCGTTGGATCTGAGGCTGCCAGGATCTCACGACCCATCGCAACACCGTACGCCCCAGCCTGGAGCACCGCCTCCGTGCGCTCGCGGGTGATTCCGCCGATCGCGATGATCGGGACGCTCACATTGCCCGCCAGATCGGCGATCCACTCGACGCCCCTGCCGGGCTGATCGGGCTTACTCCCGGTGGCGAACACATGACCCGCCAGAAGATAATCTGCTCCATCGGCTTCGGCTCGCAGTGCACCCGCGAGATCGTGAATCGATCGCCCGATCAACACGTCCGGGCCAAGGAGTGTCCGGGCTTGCTGGACCGTCATCGATCGTTCTCCGAGGTGAACACCAGCTGCTCCGCTCGCCATCGCGACATCAACCCGGTCGTTGACGATCAACGCAGCGCCCATTCGTAGGCCCAGCTGTTCGGCAACCTCCTGAGCCAACCGCATGATGTCGCCGCCCGCTGCACCTGGCAGACGCACATGCACCGCATCGACGCCTCCCCTTACCGCTTGAGCCGCGACAACGGCGTATCGCTCCGGATTCAAAACGCCATCTAGGGGGCCGATCAGGTGTACACGTGGTACAGCTAAGGCCCTCACGTGACCTGAGCCGCCAGTTCCAGCGCAGCAGCCCGGGGGTCTTGCGCGAAGAACACCGCGCCGACAATCGCCACTCCGCATGCGCCGGCTTCAATCACCGAGGTCGCGTCATCAATCGCGATGCCGCCAATCCCGACGACGGAGACAGTGCTCTCGGAGACCAGCTGGGCGAACCTGTCTAGCCCGAGCGCCGCGCCAGCGTCACTCTTGGTCCGGGTTCCAAACACCGGCCCAATACCGAGATAGTCGATCCCAGCCTCTTCCGCCGCGCGTCGGTCGTCCACCGTCTCCGGTGAGTAACCGATGACCTTGCCTGCCCCGAGGAGCGCGCGAGCGACATCGACCGGGAGGTCGTCTACACCCAGGTGGACTCCGTCCGCATTCGAGGCCAAGGCGATGTCCACGCGATCGTTGACGATAAAGAGCGCATCCGCGCGATCGCACACCTGACGCAGCTCGTTTGCCGCCCGCAGCAGCTCGCGATCGGTCCACCCCTTCGCGCGTAACTGCACCGCCGTGATGCCGCCCGCGATCGCTTCGGTGCAGATCTCGACGAGTCTCTCAACGTCGCCTGCGCTTGCGTCGGTCACCAGGTAGCGACGCAGCTGTCGCTCCTGCGTCACGACACAACCCCGGTGGTTGGGCTGCTCGGCGAGGCGTACTGCCGCTTCGGCATGCGACCGGCCAGATAGGCGGTGCGACCCGCTTCGACGCCCAGCTTCATGGCCAGCGCCATGTCTACAGGTCGTTGTGCCAGCGCAATCGCCGAATTCACCAGGCAAGCATCTGCCCCGAGCTCCATCGCCAGAGACGCGTCACTCGGCGCGCCGATCCCCGCGTCAACCACGACAGGAACAGTCGCCTGATCGATGATGATCTTGATACGGTCGAAGTGGACCAGCCCTTGACCGGAGCCAATTGGAGCCGCCAGCGGCATGACCGTCGCGCAGCCGACTTCCTCGAGCCGCCGCGCCAGAACCGGATCGTCAGTAATGTACGGCAGCACGGTGAAGCCTTCCTTGACGAGGATGGTGGCCGCTTCCAGCGTGCCGATCGGGTCCGGCATCAGGTACTGCGGGTCAGGTATGACCTCAAGCTTGATCCAGTCCGACATGCCCATCGAACGCGCGAGGCGGGCAATGCGTATCGCCTCGTCAGCGGTGGCGCAGCCAGCGGTGTTGGGCAGGATCTGGTATTTCGACCAGTCAACATTCTCCAGGACGCTGCGGCTGGCCGGATCGTCGAAATCAATCCGCCGCAGCGCAACCGTGATAATCTCCGTACCGGACGCCTCAAACGCACCGATCATCTCCTCGTGCGTCCGATACTTACCGGTCCCAAGCATCAACCGGGAGTGGAATTCCTTACCGCCAATTACCAGAGGCGTGTCGGTGACGGTCGCCGTCGTGCTCATCGCGTGCTCCTTTCACGTGCGGGCTCGTGCATGTAGAAGTGGTTCACCGGGGAATGGCCCTTACCGACCCTGTATCCGTGCCGGATCGCTTCGGTAATAAAGGATTTCGCATTCTGGACCGCCGCGAAGAGTGGCAGACCGAGCGCTAGTCCCGCGACCGTCGCCGCGCTCAGGCTGCACCCGGTACCATGCGTGCAGGTGGATTCAATGTGCTCCGCGCGCAACCATTCCTGTCGCTCTGCATCCATATACAGGTCATCGGCATCGCCAATGCGGTGTCCACCCTTTACCAGCACGGCGTTGGCGCCGCGGCTGAGCAGCGCGTCAGCCGCCCGCAGCATGTCCTCTCGTGAATCGATCTCAATCCCGGAGAGCGCCGCGGTCTCGCGCAGGTTGGGTGTGACGAGAACGGACAGAGGTACAAGCTTGTCGCGTAGCGCTTCGAAGGCATCGTCGGTAAGCAAGCGCGCGCCGGTCGAGGTAAACGCCACGGGATCGACCACCACGGGCATGTCGTCGAGCTGCTCAATCGTCGCGACGACTGCTTCCACGATGGCGGCGTTGGCCAGCATGCCGGTCTTGGCGGCTCGTGGGTGAATGTCGTCATAGACGGCCATGATCTGGCTGACGACCATCTCCGGAGTCAACGCCTGAACGTCGCGCACTTCATAGGTATTCTGGGCGGTTACCGCGGTGATTGCCGAGGTGCCGAAAACGCCGAGCGCGGCAAAGGTCTTGAGGTCGGCCTGGATTCCCGCCCCACCACCGGAATCGGAACCGGCAATGGTCAAAGCTGGAGGCCAAGAGGCCATGCTTGGAGGTATGAGTTCTGGCATCCCGCACCCTTCCTGTCGTCCAGTACAGAACGGAGGTGACCGAGGTGCCAGTGATCCCCGAGCAGGGAACCGAAGTAGCGTGGTTCAAAAACATAAACGCCGTCAGCCTGATATAGGCGACGGCGCAGAGTTTGCGCTAGTTTCGGTGCCGTCCCTTCGCTGGTATAACCCAGATCAGGTTCGGAGGGTCCGTGGACACTTCATCCACAATCTCAGCGCGTTATCGCGCACCCCTGGCATCCGTCAGCCCCTAGTCTAACATCGTCACACCGAATCCGCAGCGCGTCTGACATGACCAATACGAGCACTCCTCGTAGAGACATCTCGTAGGGGAGGGGCTCGTCCCCTCCCGGTCCTGGCGCTCGTGAGTGCGGGAGGGGACGAGCCCCTCCCCTACCGGCAGCGCGCGCCACGGCACGGCACGCCCCAGTGGCAGCAAGGCAACAATGCGGAGCCGTCATCTTCGTACGGGCGCAATGAATTGCGCCCTGCCTGGCCGCACGAGACGTTGGAGAGGGCGCAATGAATTGCGCCCGTACGCATTCCTAATTCGATGCTTAGTCGTCAGTCACGACCGCGTCGGCGGCCTGCCCAACGCTGATGCCTAGGCCGTCAGCAACGCGCTTGCCGTAGTCAGGATCGCACTGCGTCAGGTGACCGACCATGCGCTCCTGGATGTCCGGGTTGCACTGCTTCAGGTTGGTGACCAGGTTGTTGACCAGGTCGTCGCGTTCCCAATCTTCAATGGCACGGTAGCGCTCGCCCGCCTGCTTGTAGTTGTTCTCACGGCTGAGCACCTGGCGGACCACCTTGCCCTCAACATATGGCGTGTGTGGCTGGCCCGAGGGTGTAGCCTCGACGAGACCACCCCGGCTGTTCGGCTCGTAGTTGATGTGCGGGTTCGCATTGGTGTCGGCGCTATCAACGGAGTAAGCCATCTGGCCGTCGCGCTGATTTGTCGCGACGTGGGTCTGCGGACGGTTGATCGGCAGCTGCAGGTAGTTGGGGCCAACGCGGTAGCGCTGGGTATCGGAGTACGAGAACGTCCGACCCTGGAGCATCTTGTCGTCCGAGAAATCGAGGCCGTCCACCAGCACGCCGGTACCGAACGCAGCCTGCTCGACCTCCGCGAAGTAGTTCGCCGGGTTGCGGTCGAGCACCATCTTGCCCACCGGCAAGAGCGGGAACTGATCCTCCGGCCAGATCTTGGTATCGTCTAGCGGATCGAAGTCCAGCTCCGGGTGATCGTCGTCTGACATGATCTGGACCTTCATCTCCCACTCGGGGAAGTCTCCGCGCTCGATGGCGTCGTAGAGATCTCGCGTCGCGTGGTTGAAGTCACCGATCATGTCGGCTTCGGCCTGTGTGAGTCCCCGGACTCCCTGCTTTGGATTCCAGTGGTACTTCACCAGCACTCCCTCGCCGTCGGCGTTCACCCACTTGTAGGTGTTGACGCCGAAACCTTCCTGCTCGCGATAGTTTGCGGGAATACCACGCGGGCTGAAGAGCCAGGTAAGCATGTGCATTGACTCGGGAGTCAGGCTCATGAAATCGAAGATGCGGTTGGGATCCTGGATATTCGTGACCGGATCCGGCTTCAGAGCGTGAATGACGTCCGGAAACTTGATGGCGTCGCGGATGAAGAAGATCGGCAAGTTGTTCCCAACAAGATCCCAGTTGCCATCCTCGGTATAGAACTTCACCGCGAAACCACGCGGGTCGCGGCCGTTCTCCGGAGAGTGCCCGCCGTGGATCACGGTGGAGAAACGAATGAAGAGCGGCGTGCGCTTGCCCTTCTCTTGAAAGAGCTTCGCGCGGGTGTACTTGCTGATCGGTTCATCGCCGACCGTACCGTAAGCTTCGAAATAGCCGTGGGCCCCTGCGCCGCGTGCATGCACAACGCGCTCGGGAATGCGCTCGCGGTCGAAGTGCGAGATCTTCTCGAGGAACTGGTAGTTCTCCAACACCGTCGGGCCGCGGTCGCCAACCGTACGGCTGCTCTGGTTGTTATAGACCGGATGGCCCTGGCGAGTTGTCAGCACCGGCTGCTCGCCATCTTGTGCCGGCTTCCCGTTCGTTTGGCCGTTGGGTGTTGTTTTCTCGTTAGCGTCAGCCATGGAATCCCTTTCTCAATGCTGCACTGGACGGGTACAGGATTGCATCTGCATGCACCCGGGCTATCGAACTCTACCTGCGTTGGATGCTTGAAACATGCGCACGGCAAATCGAGGCCCGAGCGTAAACCTGTCCCATGAGTCTAGTGTGACCGTCCGGCGCGGTCAAGGACGGTGACTCACGTTCAGTCCCTATCCAAACACCTCGACGATCGCACCCTGCAAGGCGTCAACAATCTGGTCGGCGTCGTCCTTCGTCAGGATGAGCGGCGGAGAGAGCGAGATACCCATGTCCGACGCGCTGATAATGAGCCCACGCTTGCGGGTTGCCGCCAGCAGCGGACCGACAATGCCGGTCAACGGCTCGCGGGACTCCTTGTCCTTGACCAGCTCCACGATCATCATTAAACCTATACCGCGGACGTTGCCCACGTTCTGGTGGCCCAGCAGCTCCTCGAGCCGGCTCAGCAGGTAGGCGCCCTGCACCGCCGCGTTGCCCGGCAGCTCCTCGCGCTCGATGATGGCGATGTTGGCCAAGCCCACCGCACAGGCCACCGGGTGGCCCGAGTAGGTGAAGCCGTGCATGAACATCGCGTCCGGCTCGAGCATCTGCTGGTAGATCCGGTCGCTGACCCCCACCGCGCCCAAGCGGCAGGTAGCCCGAGGTGATGCCCTTGGCCAACGAGACGATGTCCGGCTGCACCCCGTAGGGCTCGACCCCGAACCAGGCCCCGGTGCGCCCGAAGCCGGTGATGACCTCGTCGGCGATCAGGAGGATGTCGTGGCGCTCGAGGACGGCCTTGATGGCCGGCCAGTAGCGCTCGGGCGGCACGACCACCCCGCCGGCACCCTGCACCGGCTCGCCGATCATGGCCGCGATCGTGTCGGCGCCTTCATCCTCGATCGTCTGCTCCAGCTCGTCGACCAGCATCTGAACGAAGCCGTCCTCGTCGAGGTCGTCCGCCCGGCGGTACGAGTACGGCGGAGAGAGGTGCAGGAACCCGGCAGGTCGAGGGCCGAAATGCTGCCAGAAGGGCGGCATTCCAGTTGCCGAGAGCGCGCCCATCGCGATGCCGTGGTAGCCCATCATGCGGGAGAGAATCTTGACCTTCTTGTCCTGCCCCTGGATCGACCAGTAGTAGCGGGCGATCTTGAGCGCCGTCTCGTTGGATTCGGCGCCGCCCGAGGTGAACTGGAAGTGGTTGATCGGCCCGGGGTAGATCTGCGCCAGCTTGGCGGCCAGCTCGATGGCCGGCGGCGTCGCCAGCCCGAAGAAGGTCGGCGCGTACGCTAATTGCTCGATCTGTTGTTTGGCAACCTCGGCCAACTCTCCACGCCCCCAGCCGACATTCACGCACCAGAGTCCTGAGAACGCCTCGATGTACTCTTTACCGTCTGTGTCCCAGACCCGTGCGCCGTCACCTTTCTGGAAGATAATCGGTGGTCCGCCCTGCGCCTGCTGTCGCAGGTTCGTGCGAGGGTGCAGCATGTGGTCGATATCGAGCTGCTTTAGGCGAGCCGTGTCTACGGTCGTAGTCGTCGTCATTATCCAAACACCTCAACAATTGAGTCCTGAATCGCGTTGGCTACCCGGTCTGCCTCGTCACGGGTCAGGATCAGAGGCGGTGAGATGGCAATACCGTTATCTGCCGCGCGGATGATAATGCCTCGCTCGCGCGTGGCCGCGGTGAGCCGAGCACCCACGCCCGACGCCGCGTCGAAGGGTTGCTTCGTTCCCTTATCCTGCACGACCTCAACCAGCATCATCAAGCCCTTGCCGCGGACGTTGCCCACGTTCTGGTGGCCCAGCAGCTCCTCGAGCCGGCTCAGCAGGTAGGCGCCCTGCACCGCCGCGTTGCCCGGCAGCTCCTCGCGCTCGATGATGGCGATGTTGGCCAAGCCCACCGCACAGGCCACCGGGTGGCCCGAGTAGGTGAAGCCGTGCATGAACATCGCGTCCGGCTCGAGCATCTGCTGGTAGATCCGGTCGCTGACCCCCACCGCGCCCAACGGCAGGTAGCCCGAGGTGATGCCCTTGGCGAACGAGACGATGTCCGGCTGCACGCCGTAAGGCTCGACCCCGAACCAGGCCCCGGTGCGCCCGAAGCCGGTGATGACCTCGTCGGCGATCAGGAGGATGTCGTGGCGCTCGAGGACGGCCTTGATGGCCGGCCAGTAGCGCTCGGGCGGCACGACCACCCCGCCGGCGCCCTGCACCGGCTCGCCGATCATGGCCGCAATCGTGTCGGCACCCTCACGCTCAATGGTCTCTTCAAGTTCCTTGACAAGCGCGTCAACAAAAGCGTCCTCGTCGAGGTCACCGGCGTTGCGGTAGGCATACGGTGCCGACAGGTGCACAAAGCCCTCTGGCCGCGGGCCGAAGTTCGCCCAATAGGCCGGGATACCGGTCGCGGACAAGGCCCCCATCGCGATGCCGTGGTAGCCCATCATGCGCGAAATGATCTTGACCTTGTCGGTCTTGCCCTGGATCGACCAGTAGTAGCGCGCGATCTTGAGCGCCGTCTCGTTCGACTCGGCGCCGCCCGAGGTGAACTGGAAGTGGTTGATCGGCCCGGGGTAGATCTGCGCGAGCCTGGCGGCCAGCTCGATGGCCGGCGGCGTCGCCAGCCCGAAGAAGGTCGGCGCGTAGGCCAGTTCCTGCATCTGCTCGCGCGCGACGTCAGCCAGTTCGGCGCGACCATGACCGACATTCACATTCCACAGCCCGGCGAAGGCGTCGATATACTCCTTGCCGTCGCTATCCCATAGCCTGCTGCCCTCGCCCCGCACCATCGTCAGTGGCCCGGATTTGGCGTGCCGGTGGAGGTTTGTCACCGGGTGCAGCATGTGGTCGAGATCCATCTGCCGTAGTGTTGCGGTGTCGAGCGTGGTTTTCGTTGCCATCTGTGATCCCTTTCCTATTGGATCGAGCACATTTGATCCCAACCTCATCTCAGAGGCGCCGAGCTTTCAGTCCCGCGTTTGCGCCGCGCCGGCTTACTCCCAGCCAGTATCCATGTTGCTGGGCATCTTAACGCAGCTCGGCTGCATTGTCGCGCGTCACGACTTTCCCGGGACGAATCAACCTGGCTCAATCAGGCCACCCTAGTCAGGACAATCGTGTCATGCAAGAATGCCAGAGCAGTAGTATTGTATGTGCTAGCGTTAGTCGGTATGCGTCGTAGTGACGCAGATCCTGTCGTACGGCGCTTATTCGTAGTAGCCTTATGTTGGATAATGTGTGGTAAAGCGGTGCGTGTTGCTGGAGCGTGCGATTGCCGCAGAATCGGAGACTGACCGCCCCCTTGCCAACAAAGCCCTATATTCGCCGGATTCGTGGACCGATCAGGGAGTGCAATGTCTGACATCAGGTGGCTAACCGTTCGAGATGTCGCCGAGTCGCTGAAAGTACATGAAGAGACGGTGAGGCGCTGGATCCGGCGCGGAGACCTCGTCGCGCTCGACCTGGGCGGACCGCGGGCAGGTTATCGGGTACGACCCTCCGACCTCAACGCATTCATCGAGAGCAACTACAATAGGCCGCAGAAGACCAAAACCCCCGCTGATTCTGAGGTGACCGGCGATTAACGCTGGCTCACGCTCGTACGTCATCAGCTGCGCTGATCTTTCCCGCAACCAGAGGTAGCGTCAGGCCGCTCCACGGTGACACCTCACGTTCGTCACCCTCCATGTGGATTTAAACGCGGATCAGCCCACCGTTCGCTTCGCTATGAGGGCGGTTGAGCGTCGGAATTCCGGGGCTCCTCAAAACGGTACCCTAATCCCCGAATGGTGGTAATGATCTGTGGCTCGTTGGGATCCTGCTCGAGCTTGCCGCGCAAGCGACTGATCGAGAGCCGCAATCGGTGGTGCTCATCGTGAAACGCCGCGCCCCACACGTGGCTAATAAGCTCGGTCCGCAACATCACTCGCCCTGGATTCGACGCGAGGCAGACGAGCAGCTCCCACTCCGTGGGGCTAAATCGCACCTCTTCACCATCCACCTCAACCCTGCGGTTCACGAGGTCGATCGTCACGCGCTCGTAGTCGAGCGGAACCGTCTCCTGCTCGGCGCTATCACGGCTCGCCACCCTGCGCAGCACCGCTCCAATCCGGGAGATCAGGATCTCTGGATGGAAAGGCTTTGTCACGTAATCATCAGCGCCGGAGTCCAGAGCTCGAGTGACGTCGCTCGCACCGGCATGCCCGGTGAGAATGATGGTTGGCAGATGCCCGTCATGAGCGCGAATACGGCGCATCGTCTCGAGACCGTCGTAGTCAGGCATCGTCAGGTCGAGAATGGCGACATCCGGACGCTCGCTCAAAAAGAGTGCAACTGCCTCTTCACCATTCCTGGCGGACAGAACAACGTATCCGTCGTCTTCCAATGTCATGCGCACAAGCTGAAGAATCTGCGGATCATCATCGGCAACGAGAACCAGCCGACCCGGCCGCCGTTTGCTCTGCGTAACCATGTCCGGCTACCCAATCCACGAACGATGAGCGCTTCGATATGTCCAATTGAACAGCAACCATTGTACTACTGTAATGCTGAGAGCCCACTATCTCACACGCAGGCCGCTGGCACCATACTATCGCGTCCACATGAAGAAAGATTCATAAATGTCAGCGGTCCCACGCAGGTTGGGTATTGGTTCACAGTTGATACTCAAGAGCCGTTCGTACGGCTTGGTATGGAACGTCGCACCAGATACTATGAAGGTGCATCACAATAATAGTGAGGCAAAGTGCCTCTATCACCATCCTACGGGTACCGTGGAGGAGTGAGGGACGATGACGATTTCCACGATTCAGGCGATTCAAGACCAGTACAAGGAGACCCAATCGCTCGTTATGCAC
The DNA here is from genome assembly GCA_963729445.1 of uncultured Chloroflexia bacterium. Taxonomy (GTDB): domain Bacteria; phylum Chloroflexota; class Chloroflexia; order Thermomicrobiales; family CFX8; genus JACCZH01. Next base: position 1,016,454 of record CAVSNU010000005.1, on the reverse strand, counting down.
GTCCTCGAGGGACTCTCGCCCGAACAATGGGTGACGCAGCCGGTTGCCTCGGCCGCGCCGCTCGCGTTTCACGTATGGCACATCGCCCGGGAAGCCGATATTCTGCACGTTCTGCTCCTCGAAGCCATGCAACAACCAGCGCAGCAGATCTGGGAACGGAACCAGCTGGCGGCGCGCTGGCAGTTCCCGGTCGGCTCGCTTGGTCTATTGCAAAGCGGTATTGGCATGGATGAGACGGACGCGGCCCTCGTGCCCTGGCCCTCGCAAGGTGACATGATGGGTTACCTGCGGCAGGCGTTCGGCGCGGTCAACGACACAATGTCTCAACTCCCGCCAGATCTCCCACACGTGGCGCTGGCTCCACAAACGAGCGCGGTCTTCGGCGGTGCCGGCACGGTCGAGCGAGCGATCATGCGCGCCATCGCCAACGGCAACCGCCATCTGGGCATCATTGGCTGGCTCAGCACCTCGCCCGCCGACGGCCGGTACACGAACGTGCCAACGTTCCCGATCGAGCTGGATCGAAACTACGCCGAGTTCGCAGGTACCTTCGCCGACAGATAACCCGGCGTCGTGGCGTGACACGAGAAACCCGGACTGGCAAGGTCCGGGTTCTGGTCATCCACGGCATGCTCGAAGTCAGGCTGGCATACGTCCGGATCTCGGCAGGCGTGACGACGGCGTCATCTCTTGCTCGATTGACGCCCCAGACTCCTCGTCAGATCCAAGTGGGACCGTCGCGACGACAGGCCAGGTACGCTGATTGCGAGCCTGCGAGTACATCGCGGCGGCCGCCCGGCGGCTCGTGACATCAAGCTTTCTCAAAATACTATGCACGTGGTTCTTCACCGTGCCCACTTCAATTGCCAACAGGTCTGCAATCTCCTGATTGGTCAACCCACGTCCCACCAGCTCGATGACCTCACATTCACGGCTGGTGAGCGCCTTCACGGCAGCCGTCGTTGGGTCAATCACATCTGTCCAGCCACGCGTCTGGGCCAACGACGCGAGCCGGCTCATCACGATCGCCGTAAGCTTTGGAGAGAGTATCGCTTCGCCGCGAACAGCCATGCGTATGGTTTCAATGAATTCGTTGACACTGTTCTCCGCCAGAACGTACCCCGCAATGCCTCGATCGAGGAAGGGAAGTAACTCGCTCTCCGGACAGCTGACGCCCATGATGATGACTTTAGGAGCACGCACAAGCTGGCTCATGTGCTCCACGAGATAGAGCGCGCCGTTGTCGCGGAGAGTGATATTTACCAGCGCGACATCTGACTCGCTCATCTGACGTAGCGCTTCCGCGAGGCATCCGGCCGAGCCAACGACCTCGAAATCAGGCTCGCTGCGCAAGACGAGCCGAATCGCATCTGAGATCAGGGCGACATCCTCGACGATCTGTACCCGAATCATCGGTAGATTCTCCCGTCGTTCTTACCGGCGACTTAGCCCGCCGCATCCATGATGCGACGCACCTCGGGCACACGATCCGCAATCCTGCTGTCGACTCAACCTCCCGCGCGTCTATCGACGTTGGTCACGCCAGGCGTGACGATTACCGCTTGGATCGCGTGTTCCGCATCTTTATGGTGAATTTAATCGGTTTGCCTGCCACTATATACTACTTAGTGCCGAATAGCAATCTGCATTCCTGCCGTATATACTCCTTTATTGACAGATGATCAACATTGCGCATTGACAGGCCACAGCCGTCTCAACGCGGTACCTGCTGGAGGAGTCGATGACCAACGCGAGCCAGTGGCTGAACGTCCAGGACATCGCCCAGATTCTTCAGATCAAGGAAGAAACCGTCCGTCGCTGGATTCGACGCCGTGAGTTGCCCGTGCTGGAGTTAGGGGGCTCCCGCGCCGGGTATCGAGTGCGTCGCGACGACTTCGACCACTTTATCTGGCAGCGCTACCGGATGCAGAATCAGAACGACACCGAGCGCGATTTACGATCTGACTTTGCCTCGTCAACCGAAAGCACCCGCTCCAATCGCACGCTGCGGGTCGAGGCCATCCGGGACGAGAGCGGCACTGTATCGCAACGCATTCTGGTTGACGATAGCTACGCGGTGACCGGGCGGATCACCCCCGCGACTGACGCAATGACGCAGCGCGATGAGCGCTATCGATCGTTGATGAGCCGGCTTCCGGGCATCACCTATCTGTCCACCGCCAACGCCGAGACAGACGAAGGCGTTCGCCGGAGGATCGCGTTCATTAGCCTTGAGTTTGAGGCACTGCTCGGCGGACTCACGGCCCAGATTCGTGAGAACACTCAGGCATGGTGGGAACACGTTCACGCTGACGACCGTGAACGGGTCCAGGCAGCCCGCAAGCATAGCCTCCAGACCGGAGAGCGGCTCAGTATCGAATACCGTGTCGTCCCCCCTTCCGGCAACCCGATCTGGATCCGCGACGAAGCGGTGCTCGGGGATGATGATGGCAGCGGCGAGCCGCTTTGGCAGGGTATCGTGCTGAATATCACCGACCGCAAACGGGTCGAGGACGCGCTACGCGCGCGCATCCGCCAACAAGAAATCGTCGCCGAGCTGGGAGAACACGCGCGGCAGCAGGTGAGCGTGAGAGCGTTGTTGAAGGAAGCCGCAGAGTATGTAAGCCGGACACTGGATGTCGAGTTCGTGAAGATCTTGGAGCTTCAACCTGGCGGAGAGTCGCTCCTCCTGCGCGCGGGCGTTGGATGGCGCCCGGGATGCGTTGGCCGCACAACGGTGAGCGCTGGTGCGGCTTCGCAGGCCGGCTATACCCTGCTGTCGAATGAGCCCGTGATTGTGTCAGACCTGCTGGAAGAGACGCGCTTTAACGGGCCGCCCCTTCTGCTCGATCACGGCATCCGGAGCGGTGCCAGCGTCATCATCGCCGGCAATGGGAAACCTTACGGTGCGATCGGCGCCCACACCAGAATCCTGCGGCAGTTCACGATCGAGGACGTTAACTTCTTGCAGTCAGTTGCAAATGTCCTCGCCACAGCCATCTTGGCCGCCAACCAACCTGGCGAGAGCCAGTGGCTCTCAATCAAGGATGTAGCGGACACGTTGAGAGTGAAAGAAGAAACGGTCCGGCGCTGGATTCGCCGCGGAGAGCTTCCGGTCATCGACCTGGGAAGCTCCCGCGCAGGTTATCGAATCCATCCAGCCGATCTGGACCACTTCATCCAGGAACGCTACATGAAGCCGTACGGGTCAAGCGTCTTACCTGGCCGGCTCTAGTGACGCCGCGATGCGCTCTGCCGCGCGCCGGCCTTTGTCCGTGAGCCGCACTGCCTCGCGCTCGACGAGAATTGTCTCCTCCTGGGTCAACCGTTTGACGACCTGGTCCAGCCAGGACGGCGACCAGTTCAGCTCCGTAGCGAGCGACTCGAATGTCTCTGCCGCACTCCGATGGTGCGACAGATGCATGACCAGCAGATCCGCCGCGAAGCGCTCTCTCAGTTTCGAGCGTCGGACTGCTCGCGCAGCCAGGCCGTGCGATGGAGAGAACAGCGCGGCCATCGCAAAGAGGCCCCCGGCGCTCACGGTCATCATTCCACTGATCGACACGTCCAGGAGCACGGCCAGGTAGTATCCCGATATCGCGGACGCCACCCCGCTTGCCACGCTCAGCGCGATCATCAGCGCCAGGCGATCGGTGAGGAGATAGGCCGTGGCTGCGGGAACGATCATCAGGGCAACCACCAAAATCGCCCCGACTGCTGAGAACGCTCCAACCGTGGTCATTGAGACGGCCGACATCAAGCCATAGTGCAGCAAGACCGGAGAGAACCCGAGCGCAGCCGCCAGCCCGGGATCGAACGTCGCGACCTTGAGCTCTTTGTAGAAGAACAGAATCAGGGCCAGATTCAACAGCGTGATGCCGCCCAGCACGATCATCGGCTGCGAGCCATAGTCCACCCCTGCGACGATCAAGCGATCGAACGGCGCGAAGGCGATCTCGCCGAAGAGGACGGCGTCCGCGTCCAGGTGAACGTTTGCAAAGTACTTCGAGACCATGAACGTTCCCAACGCGAACAGCGCCGGGAACACAATCCCGATGGCGGCATCAGACTTCACCCGTCCGGTGCGTTGCAGCCCCTCGACGAGGAGCACCGTGGTCAGGCCGGCCACCGATGCCCCAAACACACCTACGATGAGGTTCGGACCATTGGCGAGAAAGTAGGCCAACACGAGCCCCGGCAGGATCGCGTGGCTGATGGCGTCGGCCATCATTGCCATTCTGCGCAAGACAAGAAACGAACCCACCAGCGCGCAGGAGGAAGCCGCGAAGACTCCGGTCAGCAGGATAGTCTGCTCCGCATTCATCCCGCACCACCTTCAAGCACACGCCGTCGAGACGACCGTGGCGCACAGCATCCCAGACTATCCCGCGCTCGGGGGCGAACAGCACCGAGACAACGACGATCGCCGTCATACAGAGGATGACCATGGGACCGGTCGGAAGGCGGCTGGAGGTAACGCTAATCATCGCGCCGGCAACTCCTGCGGCCGCGCCGAATAGTGCCGCCAGCACCAGCATGACGCTCAAGCGATTCGTCCACTGCCGCGCGGCCGCGGCTGGACCCACGAGCATGGCCGCCATCAAGACAACCCCAACGGTCTGTAAACCAATGACGACCGCGACCACGATCAAAGACGTCAGCAGGATGTTGAGCTTCCCCACCGGGTATCCAATGCTGGCCGCGAACTCCGGATCGAACGACAAGATCTTGAACTCTTTGTACAAGAGACCCACGCACAGCAACGCCACGCCACCGAGAATGGCCATCGTAACCACGTGGCTCTGCACCAGTGTCGCCGCCTGACCAAACAGATAGCGGTCCAGGCCGGCCTGGTTGGCGTTATTCGAGTGCTGGATGTGGGTGAGCAGGACAATACCCAGGCCGAAGAACACGCTGAGGACGATCCCGAGCGCGCTGTCCTCACTGATGCGCGTCTCCTGCACCACTTTGATGATGAGGAGCGTGCCGGCCCAGCCGGTAATCGCCGCACCAGCCATCAGGACGAGCGGCGTCCGCAATCCAGTGAGCATGAACGCCAGACAGATGCCGGGTAGCGCCGCGTGGGCCAGCGCGTCGCCCAGCAATCCCTGGCGGCGCAGTACCGCGAACGAGCCGAGAACACCGCCGACAATGCCAAGGAGCGCCGATCCCAGCGCAACATTGCGCAGGGTGTAGTCGAAAATGACATCGCGCAACACGTCGAGCATGGCTTAGTCTCCCAGGCTCTCTACACAGACCGGCGCTCCGACCGGCTCCGGCAGGAACGTCATGCGCCCGCCGTATGCCTTCTGGATCGCCTCGCGCGTGAAGACTTCCTCTACCGGTCCGCTGGCGATGACCCTCACATTGAGCAGAATCACCCAATCGAAATACTCGGGAACCGTCTCAAGATTGTGGTGCACGACAACCAGTGTCTTGCCGGCTTCGCGCAGCTCGCGCATGATATCGACGATGGCACGTTCGGTGGTCGCGTCGACACCAGCGAACGGCTCATCCATAAAATAGACCTGCGCATCCTGTGCCAGCGCCCGGGCCAGGAACACTCGCTGCTGTTGTCCGCCCGAGAGCTGGCTGATCTGCCGGTTGGCGTAGCTCGCCATCCCCACCTTCTCCAGGCAGTCCAGGGCGATCTCGTGCTCACGCTTGCCCGGCCGGCGGAGCCAGCCCAGCTTACCGTAGAGACCCATCTGGACCACGTCCAGCGTTGTCGTCGGGAAATCCCAATCGACGCTCCCGCGCTGCGGCACATACCCAACGATCGGACGCTGTTCTTTGTATGTCTTTCCGTAGATGGTGACCTTGCCGCTTGTAAGCGGTACAAGGTCGAGGATCGACTTGATGAGCGTTGACTTACCGGCGCCGTTTGGCCCGACGATCGCGATCATCTTTCCTTCCGGCATCGCGATATCTACGTCCCACAGAACCGGGGTATCGCGATATGCGACCGTCAGGTCGCGCACCGCAACCGGGAAGCGTTCGAGAGCCTCTTTGCTATCCATTGGTCTCCCTTCCGTATCGCTAACGCAGCGCGCCAACGACGGTGTCGACGTTGTGGCGGACCATGCCGATGTATGTCCCCTCAGGCGTCCCGGCGGCTCCCATCGCGTCCGAGAACAGCTGGCCACCGATGGCCACCTCGTGACCGCCGGATTGAACCGCCAACTGAACGGCTTCGATGGTCGCCCGGGGAACGCTCGACTCGACGAAGATCGCTTTGACTTCCCGCTCAACGATCAACCGGCTCAGGTTCTGAACATCGGCCGCCCCAGCTTCAGCCGCAGTGCTCGTCCCCTGGAGCCCGATAACCTCAACGCCATAGCGCAGACCAAAATATCCGAAGGCATCATGGGCTGTGATCAAGATACGGCCGACCTCGGGAATGGTATTTATCTGCTCCTGAACGTAGCCGTCCAGCTCCTGAAGCTCGGCGACGTACCGCTCGGCATTCGTCTGGTACAGATCGGCACTGGCAGGATCGAGCTCCGCAAGCGCCTCCCGGATCGTTTCGATCGTCAGCGACCAGAGATCCACGTCAAACCAGACGTGCGGATCGTACTTGCCCTGGAACGCGGGCGGTTCCTGGAGCCGGTCCTCCGGCAGCGACTCAGTGATGGCCACCGTCGGTTTCGAGGCTGCTAGCCGGACGAAGATGTCGGTCATCCGTCCTTCCAGCTCAAGCCCGTTGTAGAAGATGATGTCGGCCTCATCCAGGGCACTGACATCACTAGCGGTCGGCCGGTAGAGATGCGGGTCGACGCCCGGACCCATGAGCCCGGTCACGTCCACGCGGTCACCACCGACGTTTTTCACCGCGTCTGCGATCATGCCGGTCGTCGTCACGACGTTGATCGGCCGGTCGGCAACATCGCCGCTCTCGGCTACATCTGTTCCGCACCCGCCCAACGCCAGACTCAGGACCAGGATCAGCGTGGTTATGAACATCGTCAGCTGTCGTTTCGCATTCACTTTGTACTCGTGACCTCCACCGATCCGCTCGAACTCAAGAATGGGACATCCCTATGAACGTTTTCTTCCGTGAAGACACTCGTAGGATAGAATTAGGCAAGCCTAATGTCAAGATTAGGATACACGATGAAGGTCGAGCGCAACGCGAACAGCCTCCGGCACACACCGGAGGCTGTTACCCAGACGAGCTAGCTTGAGGGTGGGAACGAGGCTATGCGCCCCACGTATCGCGAAGCACCCGGATCCAGTTGCCATGCGCGATCTGGGCGAGCGAATCGTCGTCGTAGCCGCGATCGCGCAACCCTTGGAGCAGAACCGGTTGGCCGGCGGCATCCACCATGGCGGACGGGACGGTTGTGCCGTCGTAATCCGAGCCTAATGCCACTCCGTCGATACCCAGCTTGTCCACCAGGTAGTCGATGTGGTCCACCATCAGGGAGATCGGCGTATTGTCCGGATCACGTTGGCCGTCCTCACGCAGGAACGAGACAGCGTAGTTCAACCCGACAACGCCGTTGCTCTCCCTGATCGCGTCGAGCTGCTTGTCAGTCAGGTTGCGCGAGACGGGGCTGATTGCATGTACGTTTGAGTGCGTCGCCACCAGCGGGTGCTGGGAGAGAGCCGCGACATCCCAGAAACCCTTCTCGTTCAGGTGCGCCAGGTCGATCATGACGCCAAGCTTGTTGCAGTGACGCACAAGCTGCTTCCCGGCGTCGGTCAATCCAGGGCCGGTGTCTGGCGAGGCCGGCAGCGTGTCCGGGCGGCTGCGCACCCAGGTCACGCCATGTCCGAAGATATTCGAGCGGCTGTGCGTGATTCCAACCGAACGTAGCCCGGCTGCGTAGAGGACATCCAGCGTGTGGCCCTCCGCGTCCAGGGGCTCCGCTCCCTCGATGTGCAAGAGGATGGCGAAGGTGCCATTGTCGATGCACTCCTGAATCTCAGACGCAGTCCGCACGATCTTGCACTGCCCCTCGGACTCCTCTTCGAGCCGGATGAGCCTGCCAAGCAGGCTCAGCGCCTGTGATTGCGCGTATTCGGTCGATAGCGAGGCATCGGTAGGTCCATCCGCGCCGTGATCCGCGATGTACACGGCGAAGAAGCCGCCCCCTACCCCGCCCTCTCGCGCACGGGGCAGGTCGAGATGTCCCTCACTGCTCCGCTCGAAGAAGGACCGCCCAGTGCGGGTCAGACTCAGAATCGTGTCGTTATGCCCATCGAAAACGGGTGGAAATCCGTTGGCACTCATGCGCCCTCCCCTTATTCGCCCCAGGTCTCGCGTAGCACACGCACCCAGTTACCGTGCGCAAGCTTGCGCATGTCGTCGTCGCTGTAGCCTCGACTCTGAATCTCGGCCATCAGGTGCGGTAGCCCTGCGGCATCCTTCAGATCATCGGGCATGACCGCGCCATCGTAATCAGACCCAAGGCCGACACAGTCGATGCCCGTCTTCTCAACCAGACGCTCGATGTGATCCGCCATGATGGACAGCGGCGTGTCCCCCTCGGCCTTGCCGTCTGGCCGCAAGAATCCGACGTGGTAGTTCAAGCCCACCATGCCCTCACTCTCTTTGACGGCATCGAGCTGCTTGTCGGTCAGGTTGCGAGGCGTCTCGCTGAGGACATGGGCGTTCGAGTGCGTCGCGACCAGCGGCACGTCAGTGATGGCCGCGACGTCCCAGAATCCCTTCTCGGTGATGTGGGAGAGGTCGATCATCACTCTCCGCCGGTTCAGCTGCCGGATCAGCTCCTTGCCAGCGTCGGTCAGTCCAGCTCCGGTATCTGGCGAACTGGGAAATTTGAACGGCACGCCGGTGGCGAAGGTGTTGCGGCGGCTATGGGTGATGCCCACCGAACGCACGCCGGCGGCATAGAACACTTCAAGCGCGTCGCCGTTGGTATCCAGCGGCTCGGCGCCCTCAAAGTGCAGCAGGATCGCGAAGGTGCCGTTATCCATGCACTCCTGGATCTCGGCCGCCGTGCGGACAAGCTTCGCGGCGCCTTGTGACTCCTCTTCGAGCCGGATCAGGGTGCCGAGCAAGCTCAGCGCCTGCGTCTGGGCGAACTCCAGCGACATTGGCTCCGGCCAGGTGCTCTCGTCACCATAACGCGCGAGCACCTGCTCGGCGCTTCTGGTCTCGCCTTCTCTCAAGGGAGGCAGCGGGTCTGCGATGTAGATCGCAAAGAATCCTCCGCCAAGGCCACCCTCTCTGGAACGAGGAAGGTCAATATGCCCCTCGTCACTTCGCTCGAAGAACGATCTCCCGGTGCGGGTCAAGCTCAACACCGTGTCGTTATGGCCGTCAAACACCGGGGGAAACTGCTTCGCGTTCATACAATTCCTCTCATACCGTCATGCCCGCAGCGCGGGCCTGTGCCGTCTCACCGATTGTCGCCGCAAATTGGAGCGTTGAACAGTCCGGGATTACCGGATCACCCCCTCCAGAGCCTCGCAGAAGCGGCTGACCTCGTCTTCACTGTTGTAGTAGTGCACCGAAGCCCGTACGAGGCTTTCGATGCCTCGTGACTCCATGTCGAGCCGGGTTGACGGCGGGCGAGACGCGGTCACGTTTATCTTCTGGCGTTCGAGCGCCGCCTTTATCGCTTCGGAATCCTGCCCCTTAACCTCGAACGTAACGATCCCGCAGCGGACTTCACCGAGGTCGCGCACGGTAATGCCAGGTATCGAGCTCAGTTCCCCGCGCAAGCGCTCGGCGAGCGGTTGCACCCGCTCCCAGATTTCTTCAATTCCCCAGCCGAGGGCGTAGTCGATTGCCACACCCAGCCCGATCTTGGCGGCGTAATTGGTCTCCCAGTTCTCAAACCGCCGGGCTGTGTCGACAATCTCATAGCGATCCTGCGCGACCCAGGTTGCTGCGTGCAAATCCAGGAACACCGGCTCAAGCCCCTCCAGAACCTCCTCGCGCACGTAGAGGAAACCGGTCCCGCGTGGACCGCGCAGGTATTTGCGCCCCGTCGTCGAGAGCATGTCGCAACCCAGCGCGTTGACATCCACCGGCAGCTGCCCCACCGACTGGCAGGCGTCAACCAGGTAGAGAATACCCGCCTCGCGCGCGACCTGACCGATCGCCGAGGCAGGGTTCACCAATCCACCGTTGGTCGGGACATGCGTGATCGAGATGAGCTTCACCCGATCGTCGATCATCCCTCGCAGGGCGTCCACCGATGTCTGGCCGTGCTCGTCATTAGGGATGACTTCAACGACCGCGCCAACACGCTGGGCGATCTGGAGATAGGCGATGTAATTGCTGGCGTACTCAGACATCGCGGTGAGGATGCGATCGCCTGGCTCAAAGGGGATCGAGTAAAAGGCCATGTCCCACGCGCGGGTCGCGTTCTCAATGATGGCGATTTCTTCGGTCTTTGCACCAATGAGCTCGGCGGCGGCGCTATAGACGCGTCCAACCGCTTCGCTTGCCCAGGCGGCAGACTCGTAGCCGCCAATCTGCGATTCGAGCTGGAGGTGCTGAATCTGGGCGTCGAGGACAGGCTGCGGCATCAGAGCTGAGCCTGCGTTGTTGAAGTGAAGTACCTGTTCGCAGCCCGGCGTCTCCTGCCGAGCGCGGCTGAGGTCAATCGGCATCGATCACAATTCCCTTCCCATAGCGGCGATGTCGTCGCGGAAGGTATTATGACCGGTCAGTCAGCGTTGTGCCGCTTAACTCGTCCAGCGAAGGCGATCGGTATCACGTCGCACGACCAGCGGCGTGGCACTGGCTTCTGGGGCGTTGCGCACGAGTCGCAGCAGCGCTTCGCTCAATCGCTCCGGCTTGTAGTGGATCGCGGCGGGGTCCATGACGACCGCCTGAACTTCCGCGTGATTCTCGAACGTCAGCCGTGAAACAAGGGCCTCGACGCCGTCCTTGTTCGTCTCTGGGAGGACCAGGACGATCCAGCCGCTGCGGCAGCTGATCATCTGATCCGATGCCCGCAGCTGCGACTGCCAGTCGATCGGTTCACCCGACCGTTGCCGCACCACCGCGATCGTCAGCTCACGTTGAAACCGCGCCGATCGCGCCACCTCCCGCCCTAACGACGCGCACAGGTCGGATTCGAACCACGGAGAGCCGAGCTCGCCTTCGAACGGACCTACCCGGCTCCAGCGGGTAATCACCAGACCAATGCCGATCCCGATCAGCAGGACGCCGGCAACCAACCCGGGGTTCGGCATCAGTTCGATAACGAAATACATCAACACCGTTGTGACGACAGCTACCACTGCGCCGAGCAAGAGATTGGCCAGCGTGCGATTTTTGATCGAAATCTCTCCCATCAGACCCCGGCGTAGCCGGCTCGAAGGTCGCAAGGACGTTGTGTATCCAGTCTGACGATTGGCGGCTAGAATGGCTAGACGCTAAAAGTACCGTTTGTTGGTAAACGCAAGCCGCGCCTGAGGCCGGTGCGTGGGGACAGATACAACGATGGAGGAACATAGTGACAGCCAATCAGGACCAGGCGTTTGACTTCGATCTGCTCAAGACGCTCTGCGAGCTGCCAGGGATCGCGGGACGAGAAGACGCCGTCAGAGCCGTTGTTCGAGAGCGCATGTCCAGCCTGTGCGATGAGATCTCGGTCGACCGACTGGGCAATGTGGTGGGCATCAAACGTGGCTCAGGTGGACCGACCGTCATGTTGGCCGCGCACATGGACGAGATCGGCTTCCTGGTGAAGCACATTGACGACAAGGGTTTCTTGCGTCTTCAACCCGTCGGTGGCTTTGATCCACGGGTGTTGCCGGCCCAGAGGGTCATCGTGCACGGTTCCAGGGGTGACGTTCTCCGAGGCGTCCTGTCTACGCAAGCCAAGCCAATTCATCTGCTCAACGGTTCGGAGATGAGTGCGCCGAAAATCGAAGAGATCTTCGTTGATATCGGCCTCTCGGCCGATGAGGTAAAGGAGCGGGTGGAAATCGGCGACATGGTCGTCATGGATCGCACCGTCGAGCGGGTCGGCAATAATGTCATCGGGAAGGCCTTCGATGACCGGCTCTGTGTCTTCGCCATGCTCAAAGCCCTGGAGGCACTCGGCGACCGTCAACTGAACGCTACCATCATTGCCGTGGCGACCGTCCAGGAGGAAGTCGGACTGCGCGGCGCTCGTACGTCCGCCTTCAATGTCGATCCAGATATCGGCGTCGCGTTAGACGTCACACTGGCGATGGATATTCCCGGCATTTCCCCGGAGGACACCGTTACCCGACTGGGTGAAGGCGCGGCGATCAAGATCATGGACTCATCACACATTTCCAACTACAAGCTCGTGCAGCACTTCCGCCGGCTCGCGCGGGAGAACGGCATCAAGCATCAAATGGAGATCCTGCCGCGCGGTGGGACCGACGCCGGCAGCATGCTCACGAACCGTGGCGGCACGCCCGTCATCACCCTCTCGTTCCCGACACGCTATATCCATACCGTCAACGAGATGTGCGCGGTGTCCGATATCCAGGCCAGCATCCAACTCTTGACCACGTATCTGGAGCACGCCCACGAGGGCGAGTACGCCCACGCGTAGGAGTCTGCTCGTTAGCTCTCATCTTCGGATACCTGAGCGCGGGCAACACGCTATATTGGAGAGGAGGGTCCGCGCGGCTCAAACACGCTACCTGCAACAGGGTTCGAAGCTCGTGTGACTGGAGGAGGGGGGCAGCATGCGTCCGTTGTTTGGCCCCCGGAGCTACCGCGGAGGCAGGGTCCAGGTCTGGGGCTGCTCGCCTGGTTGCCTGCTGATCTCGCTATTGCTCTCTGTCGTCCTCACCGTGGTGCTTAACCTGCTGTTCGGTCTCTTTTAGGAGTGGCCGGAAACATTGACCGTCGTGGCGGCGCAATAATGGACGTGTCCCGACTGAGCCGCTAGTCGCGAAGAGCACTTCGTACGGGCGTAATTCATTGCGCCCTCTCCAACGCCACCAACCGCCAGGCAGGGCGCAATGAATTACGCCCGTACGAAACGTGTGATGCATATTGCCAGGCATAGAATGAAGGTGTCGTATCGCTGAACGTGGCTGCCTCGTGAAAGGACTCCAGCCATGCCCATTGACCTCGACACCTTCTTGGTCACCGTCTACACCCAGATCGACGACCTCTATCAACACCACATCCAGCCCCGCTGTCCCCACCGCCGGGGGCGTCCCCCACGCGTCAGCGACAGCGAGATCTTGACCATGCTGCTGTGTGCCCAATGGTTGGGGTGCAGTGAACGGCGCCTGTTGCGCCATGCCGCCAGCTACTGGCAGGCCTACTTCCCCCAGCTGCTCAGCCAGAGTGCCTACAATCGGCGGGTGCGTCGCCTGGGTGGGGTGTGCACGGAACTCGTGCTGCTGCTGGCACGCGACCTGGGCGCCACCGACCCACCCTTTCAGCTGGCCGACACGGTGGGCGTGCCGCTGGCGCGCCTCTGCCGGGGCAAACACCGGCGCTGTTTCGGCAACGAGGCGGCCAGTGGCCTGGGCGGCAGTGACCGTCATTTCTACTATGGCTGTCAACTCCTGCTCGCCACCACGCCTGCCGGGGTGATCACCGGGCTGCTGGTCGCTCCCGCCAATACCGAGAGCCGCTGGCTGCTCGACGCCCTGCTGGGCTGGCGCGCCGATCCAGCCGGGCCGCTCTGGGCCCCGCGCACGATGCGCATCCCCCAACAGCGGCAGCGCACGGGGTATGTCGGGCCGACCGGCCCGCGCTGGTCGCCGGCCAGTGTCGGGACGAGCACGAGCGCGCCCTACCTGGTGGACAATGGGTTCACCGGCACCACCTGGCAACCCCACTGGCAGCAGGACTACGGGGCCACGGTCATCACCTTCAAGGATTATCCGCCGGCGGGGCGGGCGGCGCGCCGGGTGCACCATCGCCAGCGACATCGCATCGAGACCGTCTATGCCTTGCTGGGGCGGGTGTTCCACCTGGCGTACCCGGGTGGGCGCACGATGTGGGGCGTGGTGACGCGCGTGGTCGCCAAATGTGCCGCCTTCAATTGTGCGATCTGGCTCAATCGACACTTTGGTCGACCGTTGCTGGCGGTGGGCACCGTCTTTCCGGGGTAACGAATAATGCATCACACGTTACGAAAGAAGAGCGCCGCTCCGATGCATCGGATCCAACTGGACACGTCCATTATTGCGTCCCTTCACGGACAGGGCGACTCTCCATTGTCGGATGAACCAGAATATCTTCATCATTGCGCCGCGAGGCAAATGTCTTCGCTGATCGCTACCGGGACATCAACATCTACCGCATCCGGCTAGCCCCACGCCGCCTAGCCTCCCGCTGGTCGGTCGCCGTAGCGCGTAATTGACGGTACACTGTACGTACACTTGGATGAGTGAACGTACGGAGTACTAACTCATGGACACAACGATCAGCGACGCCCACCGTATCTTCATCGATGAGGACTTACACCTCGCGCCGCGTTCCAGGCGGACCTACGATTCGGCGATCAAAAAGTTCCTCGAACACGTCCACGAGGACTTTGGGGTCGACCCAGCGACGTCGCCCGTGACAGACCTGACGATCGAGCACGTCACGTCGTTTCTCACCTCGGAGATGCCGAGAGATTTACAGACGCCGGAAGACATCTCCCGCATGAGAACGCTGCAGACACAAATGGCAGCCGTGCGCAAGTGGTATTCGTACCTAGCTGCGTTCGATTTTCATCCCGATCTAGAGACCGATAAGCTGCGCACCCGCATCTCTGCCATGATGCCGCGCTTCACCCCGCCGCCGCCGGATGTCTATCTTGAGGACCTCGAAACAATCGTCGAGTATGTGCGCTCTCTGCCGCGCGAAGAGAAGCCTGCTCAAGATCTGCGCCGGCTGAAGATACAGGCCATGATTCCGTTCATGTTCCGCACCGGCGTCAGAGTGTCCGAGCTCTGCGCGCTGCGTCGCCGGGACATCGATCTCGCCGAGGGAACGGCGTCGATCTACCGCGCGAAGGGCGGCAAGAGCCGCACCGTGCTCTTTGACGGGCCAACCGCAGAAGCGCTCGTCACCTACTGGACAGCCCGTGGTGACCACGGACGCGGTGTCGGGGCGCATCCAGCGTTCTCAGGACGCGACAAACCGGGAGTGCCCGGCACGCACATTGCGGCCCGCACCGTGGAGCACATTGTGGCTCAATTGAGCGTGGCGGCCGGTGTTGAGGCTGAGATTACACCCCACTCCTTCCGGCACGGACTCGCAACTGAGCTCGTCCGCAGGCGAGTGCGTGAATCAACCGTGCAGACACTCCTCGGTCACGCATCGCCCGTGACGACCCGTATCTACGTTCACAAGACCGCCCTGGAGGTTTCCGACGAATATCAGGAAGCATTCGGACAGTATCAACGTCCGATTGGGAGCTAACCACGGCCTCAAACGAGCAATGGTGGCGGTCGCGCTGGCGGTACTCCTGCTGCCCGCCTGTTCGGCAGGTGGAGACCTGACCGAGTCCGTCGCCCCTACCCCAACCCAGCAGGTTAACGCCCCAACGCCTACCAGGTTGCCGTTCGCCGCTACCCAGACCGCAGAGGTCGGCGAGGCGCCCTACATCATCGAGCGCGTGGTGCTGGCCACCGAGCTCGCCGACGATGGAGCACCGCTCGAGGAGGTCTCGGTCCTCTCCGAAAAGCAGCAGAATATCTTCCTGGCGGTGCGAGTACGAGGCATTGCCCCGGGGACACGCTTCAAAGCCGTCTGGTTTGAGAACGACGCGATCATCGGGCAGAGCGACGAACGCGTTGAAGCGCCCGAAGGTGACGCGCAGTGGATTGCGCTACCGTTCCGCTCAATCGCACAGCTCAATCCCGCCGCATCGCACGCGGTCGAGCTGGTTATCAACGACCGTCGCATTGATGTCTATGCCTTCAGAGTCGGTGTTGGAGATCCCTCGGGCGTCATCGCTGAAGCAACGCTCGCGCTGGGCACGGACGAAGCGGGTCAGCCGATCAAACCCGGCGACACATTTGACCGCTTCGCTCCCCAGCTCGTACTCGCGGTGCGCATATCCAACATCGTCGATCCTACCGGCATGATCTTCAACACCTACTGGTTACGTGATGGTCTGCCGATTGATCAGCGGCCGCCTGACGGTGGCCAGCCACAGCTCGCCAGCGACCCTCCGGATCCGAACGACCGCAAGATGACCTTCACGTTCATTCCACAGACGCCACTCGTCCCTGGCGAATACTCCGTCGCGGTCCTCCTGAACGGCAGCGAGATCGCCAGCTATCCGTTTACCATTGTGTCTGAGAACGTGGCGACATCCACCCCCGCACCCACGGAACCGGCGGGGCCAACCGCCTCGTCCGCGTTCTCTAGTGCACGGGTAACAGACCTCTTCCTTACGTCTGAAATCGATGAGGAGACCGGCGAGCCGGCGAGCGAGCGGGTGAGCGTCTGGGAAACGGAGGCGGGAGAGAGTGTGCCGCTGTTCGTCGCAGTCTCGCTCGCCAACCTGCGTGTTGATGATGTTGTTGAGGTCAGCCTGAGAATCAATGGCAGCGAGATAGAACGCTTTGCCCTCCCGGTAGCGGCCTTTGAACAGGGTTGGCTCTCGACCGAGGTAGAGCTACGTGCCCCGGATAACCCGGACAACGCGGTTGAATACGAGATCATCGTCTACTTGAACGACACTCGCGCGCGCAGCTCGACAGTGTTGATCGAGACACCTGCCGAGAACAACTAACCGGACAGCGGTATCCAGATCGAGAGGGATGGCCAGAGCGACCCTGCGACCTGGGCATCCTTCTCAACGTCAGCCCGGGTTAAGGCTGCTCGGGCTCCGCCACAGCCTCCGGCTCCAGTTCCGTCCCTTCTTGAGGTACCGTCTCCGGTTTCTTCACTGGCACCGCCTCTGTTCGCTCCTCCGGTGGTCTGACGTAGCGTTCAATCAGGATCGCCATTTCGCGATGAAACTGGCTGTTTGCAACGACCCGCGACACGCCGGCCTGCTTGGCAGCGCGTAACCCTTCGACATCCTTGTGCGGGCCGAAGACCAACACTGGAATGTCCTTCTCACGAATCGCCGTAATCAGATCCCAGCTCGCCTCTTCGTTAACCACCCCGAGATCCACGATCACCAGCGATGGATCGTAGACCGCCACGGTGTCGGGCAAGAGCAGGGCTGACTTGATCATCTGCGGCTCATAGTTCAGACGCTTGATCGTGTTTCGGACCGTAATGCCGAAAAACACATCGCTGATAACCGCGACGATGACCCCACGTTCTTTCGTCGTCTTGCTTGACATGGTAACCACCTGTCGTTGATGCCGGAGACCGACTGCCAGCCGGCGCCGTTCACTCTCCAGTTCGTGAGCTCAAGTCCAGCCGCTAGTCTCCCGGCAACTCAAGCTCGTCGACGATCTCGCGGGCGGCGTGGAGCCACTGCTCATCTGTATCGTCGGGAACCGAACAGCCGTTCGCCAGAATGAAGCGGCGGCCCCCGGTCTGTTTGATAGCATCCTCAGCTTCAGCACGGATTTCTTCGGTCGGCCCATTCGACAACGCGCCGAACTCGTGCCAGCCGCCCATCAGGCACTTGCTCGACTTCGAGCGCGCCTCCCGGAGGCTCGGGCCGGCAAGACGATCGGACCAGGACAGCACCTGCACCGGGTAGTCGAGCACTTCATCGAAATGCAGGTCGCGGTCACCGTGGACATGTAAGATGTTGAGCCAGCTATCCCTTGCGCCCTGCAGCGCCATCAAATCGTAGGGTCGTCCCAGCTCGCGATACTGTTCGCGCGTCATGATGGCGTCGGTGCAACCCTGCAACGCGAAGAACACGCCGTCCGCGCCTGCGTCCATGCAGTCCTGAATGTGGGCGCGCAGGTTCTCTGCTATCGTGGACAACGCCTCATGCACAAGCGCGGGCGACTCCTGCGCGTGCTCCAACAGCAGATCACGGGTCTCCGCAAAATACATCGCTTCGCACAACGGAGAAAAGACCGTCATGATGATCGGCGTTTCGTACCCAACTGCATCCCGAAGCGCTTGAATCGCCACGGCGCGCTGGTTGAAAAAGCGCGATCGCTCGGAATTGACCGGCTCTACCAGCGTCCAATCGTTCACGTCGCGGATCGAACGCTTCGGGAAGGGGTATGGGATGTCCGGCATGATCTTGATGATGTCCAGATCATAGGTCGCCTCGAAGAAATCGAGGGTTGCTTCCGCCATTCTGCGGCCCGATCCTGCCGGCTTGAAATGGTGCCAGAAGCACACCGGAATCCGGTCCACCTCCTCGCCAGCGACGGCGGCCATTACCCGCTCAGTCTTCGTCATCTCCTCAAAACCCAGATCCAGCATTGATTCCTCCCCCAATTGCTTGCATGCCGGTAGTGGCGCCGACGTCAACCTGACCGATTGTATGGTAACGCACAACGGGTGTGATGTATCGTCTCTCCCTATCACGCGCGCTCAGAATGGCGGGAACCTAGATGTTGGTGCAAGCGTCCGGCCTCACCTACGCTCACGGCGGCAACGAGGTCTTTAGCAATGTTGATTTCGAAATTGGAGCTGGCGAGAGAGTCGCTCTGGTCGGCGAGAACGGCGCGGGGAAGAGCACTCTCTTCCGGCTCATCGCACGCCAGATCACCCCTGACTCCGGCGAGCTCACCTTCCGCCGCAACACGATCGTTGGCATGCTCGAACAGGAACCATCCTTCGCACCGGGAGTCTCGATCATCGGTGCGGTGAAGCAGGCGTCAGCGGCAGCAGCCGACATCGAAGTACGCATGCGAGCACTCGAAGCGCAGATGCAGACCGCCGACGGCGACGAGTTTGACGCCGTGCTCGAAGAGTATGCGCGCTGCCAGGAAGCGTTCGATGCGCTCGGCGGCTATGGTGCCGACAGCCGCGCGGAGGAGGTCCTGACCGGCCTCGGGTTCGGGGAAGAGCGCTGGGAACAAACCGTCGCAAGCTTGAGCGGAGGCGAGAAGAAACTCGTCGGCCTCGCCCGGCTCTTGTTACAGGATGTCGACATCCTGCTGCTCGATGAGCCGGACAACCACCTCGACTTCACCGCCAAGGACTGGCTGCAGGCGTATATCAAGGCCCATCGAGGCGCGGTCGCGATCATTTCGCACGACCGCTACTTTCTGGATCAAGCCGTCAACCGGCTCTTCGAGCTGGAGGACGGAGGGATCTACTCCTACCCCACGGCCTACAGCGGATTTCTCGTCGCGAAACAGGAGCGGCTGGAGCGCGAAGCCGCCCTGCGGGAGCTACGCGAGCGCGAATTCAAACAACTCAAACGCTCCGCCGAACAGTTGACCGAGTGGGCACGCATGAACCCCAAGTTCGCCAGGCGTGCCGGCAACAAGCGCCGCATGCTTGAGATCGAACGCAGCGAGCTGGAGAGCAAGCCCAAACCAAGCCTCGAACGAAGACGGATCGACGTGGATTTCCAGACCTCACGCGGTGGACGCATCGTTCTCGATCTCAAAGGCGTCGCGAAATCGTTCGAGACCAGGGAGTTGCTGCGACCGTTCGATCTCATGATCGAGCACGGTGAGTGTGTCGGCATCGTCGGTGACAACGGGAGCGGCAAGACGACGCTCTTTCGCATGATCGCGGGAGTTGATGAGCCGACCAGCGGCATCATCCGCATGGGGCCATCCATACGCTTGGGGTATTACAGTCAGGAACAGGAGACGCTGGACCCCGACAAGTCGCCGCTTGAGCTCGTCCGTGGCGTCAAAGCCTTCTCCGAGCCTGAGGCGCTCGGGTTCTTGAGCACGCTGATGTTCGATCGCACCGACGCAACCAACGCCGTGAAGAACCTGAGCGGCGGTGAGCGCAGCAGGCTCCAGATCGCGCTGCTGATCCTGCAGAAGGCGAACTTCCTGCTGCTCGACGAGCCCACCAACAACCTCGATATCCCCTCGTGTGAAGAGCTGGAAGACGCGCTGCTCGATTTCGAGGGCACGATTCTGACGATCTCGCACGATCGTTATTTTCTGGACAAGCTGGCGACGCGGATCATCGAGCTAGACGCCGGAACCGTCCGGGAGTATCGCGGTGACTTCTCCTACTTCAATCGTAACCGGGGCAATGGGGCAGTGCTGACCCAGGCAGCCGGTCGCTAATTCCTGGCGCCGTTACAATTGCCGTCAGGGATGGAAGAGGGGAAGCCGTTGATCAGTTCGCCACGGTTCGAGATAAAGCGCTTCGTTGGTGGGCCGCTGCTAACGACGTGTTACGCATTGATTGTGCCCGGAGTCGGGTCATTCATGATCGACGCGCCGCGCGACGCCTGGAAAGGTGCCATCGCGGCCGCGGACGAGCTTGATGCGCCTGTCCAGCTAGCCCTCGCTACACACGGCCACTGGGATCACGTCACGGACCTCGCAAAAGTACAAGCGATTGGTTATCGCGTCGCGGGACACCCCGCCGATGCCGCGCTGTTTGCCGACCCGACGGCCGGCCGGACCGATCTGCCGTTCGTGATCGAGCCGGTCCGTATCGACCAGCGACTGGCTGACGGTGACCGGCTCTCCCTTGGGGACGTCGACATTCTCGTCGTGCACACGCCCGGACACACTGCGGGAAGCGTCTGCCTCTGGATCGATGAGGAAGAGATCCTGTTCACGGGGGACACGCTACTCAAAGGCGGCGCGGGTTACCTTCAGCGACCCGAATCCGACCCGCTGGCGCTTGCGACCAGCATCCGTCGCCTGGCGGACTTTCCCAGCACGACCACGCTCTATCCGGGCCACGGTGCGCCCACGACGATCGCCGCGGAAACCTGGCTCGAAGATGCCCATGACCCTGACACGTTGATTCGTTACTGGAAATCAGGCCAACGCCGTTGGAAGCCCCCTCGCGGCGGCAAGAATGCGGAGATTTGAACCTACCCGAGCAGCGCCTGAAACGCCCGGATAAAGAAGACAGCGTGGCCCAGCTGGGCGACGCCCAGGGCAATCGCGGCTGGGCGAATGCCCACGCTGCCAACGTTCAGTACGTAGACTGGAGCGACCAGCGACCCAACCACTGCAACCTGGGCCAGCAAAGCGCCTACCAGCAAATGGCCCGGCATGGCCGCGGCAAACGCGAGCCCCAGGATCATCAGCGTAATCCCGGCCGAGAATGCGATCTCGACGCACATCATCCATACCTGCCCCTTGCCGAACTGCTCGTGGCGGGCTGGCGGCGCGCTGTGTACGCGGCTCATGGGCATCGTTGGGGCAGGCCCAACCGATGCGCCAAACGCATGTGCCATCGTTCGAAGTGACAGGAGCGCCAGACCGAATGCCATGGCAAGCGCTACCCAGACGATCACCACTGTCCTCCAACCCCGAGCCAGCCGGCCGGTGCTGTAAATACGTCCCCGATTCCCTCACCAGAAGCCGCCCCCAAAGCAGGCTTCCTTTCCCTTGCTAATACAACGAGCGAGCGACAAAAAGGATGCGTGCAGCCCCCATAATTGCCTTGCATCGACGAGCAGCACGGCAAGCAGTCCGGCCGCGACCCCGTCTTCATGGCTCGCACATTGCACATTGACTATCTTGGTGATCTCCTGCACGATTGCCACAACATCGGAGGTTGGGTACACAAGGAGCGCCGCATGTCATTGGCAGACGCCATCTCCACTTGGATCGCAGAGCGCGTTGCGGCCGCAGGCCAGACCGGGGCCGTCGTGGGCTTGAGCGGTGGTATCGATTCAGCTGTTGTCTCAGGGTTGAGCGCCCGCGCAGTGGGTAGAGAGAATGTGCTCGGCGTCATCCTGCCCAGCCATTCAGCCCAGGAGGACGTTGACCATGCCTGGTTAACCGCAAAAACATGGGGGATCGAGGCGAGCCAGATCGATCTGTCGGACCTCTATGACCGCTTCCTCGAAACGCTTCCGCCCGGCAGCGACATGGCCAACGCGAACATCAAGCCGCGGTTACGCATGATCAGTCTCTACCACCATGCCAACAGCCTCGGGCGGCTGGTGGTCGGCACCGGCAACAAGAGCGAGCTGATGATTGGTTACTTCACAAAGTATGGAGATGGCGGCGTCGACCTGCTGCCGCTCGGTTCACTCTACAAGCACCAGGTGCGCGAGCTGGCGCGCGAGATCGGCGTGCCGGAGCCCATTATCTCCAAGGCACCCTCGGCCGGTCTCTGGGCCGGCCAGACTGACGAAGCGGAGATGGGCATCAGTTACGAGACGCTCGACCGGGCACTTGAGGCAATCGAAACCGGCAACACCGATGGCATCGACGAGCCGACCCTGGCAAAGGTCCGTCGCATGGTCGACACCTCGGCGCACAAGCGACAGCTTGCTCCGGTGTTTGTTCCGTCGAGCGCCTAACGCTTGCGGACACCACGTTTCAACACCTTGTCCAGCCACGACCGTCGCGGGAGCCCCGTGATGAAGGCCCGGACTTCGCGGTCGAACTCCCGCGTCTCAATGGTGACCTCGGTCCGTGCGTCCTGCGTTCGCGCTACCTCTAGCGCGACGTGCCCTACCGGGCTATCGAAGCGTGCCGACAGCATCTCCCGCCCGGTGAGTTGCAGACCGTGTCCGGCCGGGCCGAACGTCTCCACAGCGCGGGTAATCACGTCGGGTCCAGAGGCGTCGGTCAGGCTGCTGTAGCGCATCGGGCCTCCCTTCGTACGTCTGAAGAAGCCGCGTCTATTCCTCGGATGCCGCGATCTGCTCCAGGGGGATCAACCGTGCGGGTGGCCGTGCCGTCATGGGAACAAGGTTCTCCAGGGGCACGCCGGCCGTGGTGTGGATCATCGCGGCGATCGTCCTTGTGCAGAAGATGCCCTGGCAGACACCCATCCCGGCTCGCGTCCGGCGTTTGACGTCGTTCATCGTGTTCGCACCCTCGCTGATCGCCTGGCGGATCTCTGTCGCGGGTATCTCTTCGCAGCGGCAAACCTGCGTTTCATCCTGCAATTTCGACACGATCTCAATGAGGTTCATGCATGCACCTTTACTTGGAATCACGAGCGGACATCGATGGTTGCAGGCGGCGCAGCTCGGCAAGCCGCTCGGGAAAGCGTTGGGAGGCCAGCATTACCAGCGCCTCCTCAAGACCTTCGCCCGCGACGGCAGCCTCGCCAGCCACGACGCCTTCGGCGATCGCTTCCGCTGTTGAGCACAACCCCGCGGCATCACCAATGACATAGATGCCGGGTAGCGACGTCTCGAGCGTGTCGCGCCGGAGTGGCACATGCACACCGGAGAGGGCCGAATAGCCAATCTCGGCCTGTGCCTGAAGCGCCAGCTGAGGATCGGGTTGCACTCCGAACACAGTCACGAGCGCATCGACGTCGAACCGCTCATCGCCTCGCGACACCCATTCCAGCACTCCATCGCCTCCCGCCCGGATCGTGAGGGGGTCTGACACGTGCACCACTACCTCAGCTCCGGCCAACTCCAGTGATTCGCGCACCTCCGCACCATCTGCGCCGTCGCCAACCAGGCCAACCCGGCGGCCGGGCAGCACACGATACACGTTCATCGCGAGCAGGGACGCCCGTGCAGTCATCACGCCGGCCTGCTCCCAACCAGGGAACGGCACGCCGGCATCGGTCGATCCTGAGGCAACGATGAGCTTGTTTGCCTTGAGCTGGTACGACGCCTCAGGGTTCACGACGCCAAGCACGTTATCCTCAAACAGGCCCCAGGCCGTCGAACCAAGTTGCACGTTGACGCCGGCGTCGTACAACAGGTTCCAGCCAATCTCGGCGAGCTCGAATCCGCGTTTCCCATCGAGCTCTGGGGGCAGATCGTGCTGTACGCCGATCGTCCAGCGCATGTAGCCACCAACGGCGCTCTGTTCATCGATCAACGTCACGCTTGCGCCGCGATTCCGGGCGGTCAGAGCGGCGAAGACGCCCGCCAGACCACCTCCGACGACGACGATCTCATCAGTGCGCATCAGTCGTCCTTCTGCCAGTTACCGAGCCCCTGCTGGGTCCGGACGATCATGCCCCGGCGCAGCGGCGTCGTGCAAGTCATCACATTCAGCTCGCCATTCACCGTCATGGCACAGTCCGGACAGCGGCCAACCCCACAGAAGTAGCCACGCGACTTCCCTGATCCGGGCATGGTCCGAGATGTCCTGATACCGTTTGCAAGCAACGTCATCGCGATCGGCTCGCCGACAAGCCCATAGAGCTCTTGCCCATCGATGATGACCCTCGTGGTCTCTCCCGCCGGGGCCTCGCCGAGCAACGGATGCCGCTCAATCCGGTACCCGCCGATATCGTTCTCCGCCATCGTTCTCTCCCCTCGGTTACCGTCAGCAGATCATCGCAACGTCAGCCGGGCAAGTCAAGCACTCGCCACACAATCTACATCCGCCGGAACGCGTCTCCACCCCATGCGCATCACGTTCAGTGGTACCAGGACATACAGCATGGATCTGTTCAACATCCCGTATGTCAGGGATGATCCATTCGACTCCGCTGCGTTCCGCTGAGGATGGCATGTGCGCGGTGCATTCGGCTCAAAATACCATCACTCTCGATCCGGAAGTCCTTACGTTGATGCATATAGGCGGAGACGAGGCACTCTCCTATCGGATGCGGCGAGCGATCGCTGAATGACGGGCCTCATCTGTGGTAGATATTGGAACGTATCCGGCCACGGGCCGGCATAATGAAAGGTCCAGCATGTCGAAGCATCACCTCGAAGTGAAGATAGACCCAAGCCGCTGCGTCACGTACGGTCGCTGTGCCGCCGTCGCTCCAGGCGTCTTCATGATCGACGAGGACACCAACAAGGCCTATTTCGAAGAGGACGACATCGAGCACGTCAGCGCACAAACGATTTTCGCCGCTGCCCGAGCGTGCCCGACCGCGGCAATCCAGATCGCGCAGTTCGGACGCCGCGTGTACCCGCAAATTCTCACGCCAATGCCTGGCGAGCAAGAATCGCCGTCTCAGGACGAAGAGGGGTAGTAGCAGATCCGCGGGAATCGCGCGAGAAAACCTGACCCGGTTCTTCTCAGAAGCGCGCCACCTCTTTAGCTACCGATTGAAGCTGCACCAGCACGTAGTCGCGGATCTGGCGGGCTGACGGCACGGGTTCGACCAGGCGTCCCTGCTCGATCTGCGACACGAGCATCGGCTCTCGGGATGACACCGGTGGGGTTTTGCCAAGCGGTAGCACAATATCCTGACACGTCACGAGGTCTCGCCAGACCTGTTTCGAGCCGCTCATCTTGCCGCGTTTGCCGGCCGGCTTACCTTCGATCTCAACGATGTCCATGGCGAAGTCGATCGTCCGGGCGTTGGCGATCGAGGTCCCCACTCCGAAGCCGTCGACGAGTGGCCGCAATCTGGCGACGTCTTGCTCGTCCAGCCCACCGCTGACGACAATCTTGACGTGGTTGAACCCACGCAGATCGAGCTCCCAGCGCACTTCCTCGATGATCTTCGCGAAATCGCCGCGCCTGGAGCCGGGCGTGTCAAGCCGTACTCCCCACAGCCTCTCGCCGAGCGCCTCAGCCACCCTGATCGCTTCGACTTTCTCGTCGTTAAAGGTGTCAATCAACGCGATCCGGTTCGCGGCGGGCTCGATAATGCGATCGTAGAGCAGCATCGACTCCACGGTATCACCCACCAGCAGCATCAGCGAGTGCGGCGTCGTGCCAGTCGGATCCTGCCCGAGCACTTCAGCGCTTTTGACAACGCTCACGCCGTCGCAGCCACCGATGAAGGCCGCGCGTTCAACCACCGGAGCAACTGCCGGATGCATCCGTCTTGCACCAAAACTCGCCAGCAAGGCATCGCCGGCCAGTACACGCATTCGCGCCGCCTTGGTCGCCACACCCGATGATTGACAGAGCAGCCCGAGCATGGCGGTTTCGAGAATTGCAAACTGGAGATACGACCCACGTATCTCCATGACCGGCTCGTAGGGACGAATAATCGTGCCTTCGGGGATGCCACGCACGTCAATGTCGATACCTGCAAGCAAGGCAAAGACCTCTTCAAGCCCCGCAAACACGGCCCAGGGAATATCGCCGGGGAGGTTCTTTACGGAGAACTCGGCACGCACTTCCCGATCAAGCCCGGCCTCCTCGATGATCTCGACCGTGCGTTTGAAATAGACATCAGTCGTCGCGCCGGAGCGGATGTCATCCACACTCGCTTGATAAAACTTCGGCCCCAGACTGTCCGTCACGTCACCCCCTGTTTCATGCGATGCATGCCCGCTTCATCCTATGGCAAAGCTTGACCGGCAGTAGGATACACCGGTAGAGTGTGTACGTACACTCAGTCAGAAGGGACGAGTTCGTGGAAATACCAAGCCTGGGCGTTCTCAGCCGTCAGACGATCGAGGAAATGCTTGCCGAGACGCCGCCACTCATCTCCGCAATGCCGGACGCTGCCTCACAGATTCAGCCGAACGGAATAGACATCACTCTGGAAGCGGTGGCTACATTCAAGGGACCCGGAACAATCGCCGTGTCGAACACCGATCGCGTTCTCCCAGAAACAGTCGAGCTCGAGTTCAACGCTGACGGCTCAATTCACCTGCCTCCGGGGCCATACCATGTGCGCTTCAACGAGATCGTCGCATTGCCGGATTGGCTGATGGCCTACGCCCGGCCGCGCTCAAGCTTGCTGCGCGCCGGGGTGGCGTTACACACTGCGGTCTGGGACGCGGGGTATTCGGGACGGGGCGCGTCGCTGATGGTGGTCTATAACCCTGCCGGCTTCACGGTGCATAAAAACGCCCGCATCGCCCAGCTCGTCTTCCACCCGCTATCCTCGGCCACGTCGGCAGGGTATGCCGGTACATACCAGAATGAGGGGACGGCCTCAGTCTAGCCGGGATGACTGCCAGGTCTCATGCATCTCGTCCAAAGTTTGCAGGGTCGCTCCGGCGAGCTCGCTCCAGGAACGCAGACGCTCGGAATCACAGCTGGCGTAAGCATTGCGGTGCGCGGTCACTTCCGCGATCAGCGCCGCGAACAGCGGGTCGGGTGCGTCTGCGATGGCAGCCGAACGAAAGAGCTGTTCGACCGCGAAGCGACGGTTCAACGGCGTTACGCTCGTCCCGATCGAGTGCGCGATGCGTACCAGATCGAAGGTGCTCAGGAACACGCCACACGCCGCCGGCGTCGTTAACCAGGCCGCCACGTCGCGCAGGCTGCGGCCACTCTCGTGATGACGATCTTCTTCCATGGGTGAGCTCCAGCCGGCTGTCGACACAAACGGGAGAGGCCCGCCGGCCTCTCCCTTCCTGATTCTATCGAACGCCGGAGTGAGCTAACCGTCGCGACGCCAATCTTTAATGTCCCAGATATCACTCATGAACGTCGCGCCGTCATACCCGCTAAGAGAGTTCGCGGCACAGGCGACGCTCGAGCGGTGAATGATTGGAATCTCGGCGAAATCATTGACCGACATGTCATTCATCGCGATGAACAGCTCCGCCTGCGTATCCGGGTCGAGCTCCGTCTGCGCCTGGGTGTGCAGCTCGTCAAACGCCGGGTTAGCGTAACGGGTGATGTTTACTCCCGCCCAGTTGTTGGCCTTCGACGCGATGCTGTCTGAGCGGTAACGCTCCGCCCAGGCCACCGGATAGGGGCTACTCGGTCCATTGGTGTACATCTCCAGGTCGGCGTAAAAGTGACCGTACGTATCGGGGTTGCCGGCATCGGACGAGAAGAACACCGAAGCCTCCACCGTTTTCAGCTCGACGACGAAGCCAAGCTGCTCAAGGGACTGCTTGATGATTTCCTGGGTACGTTGCCGCACCGCGTTGACCGATGTCTGATAGACCAGGTTGCCGCCGGTAACGCCCACTCCATCCAGGAGCGCCTGCGCCTGCTCCAGGTCGTACGCCCAGGAGGTGTTCGGAGAAACAAACCGCTGCGGCACATTGAGGTTGTTGGACGTGGCAACGCCACCGTCGCCATAGAGCTGCTCGGCGACGATGTCACGCTGAATCGCGAGGGCGATGGCGTTACGCGCTTCCTTGTGCTGGAAGATCGGGTGCTGGGTGGACGGTTCAGAGAAGGCGCCATCGACCTCTTCGTTCGGGTTGGCAAAGTTGACCATCATGCGCTCGGCACTCGCTCCGGGCCACGCCGCGATCCTGCCAACGCCAGACTCTGCCAGTTGTGCCAGGATCTCTGGCTGGGTCTGGATGTTCCAGGCCCAGTCCGCTTCGCCCGTTTGAAGGACCGAGCGTGCAACCGAGTCGGAGTCGGCTCCGCCCTTCATCTCAACGGAATCGAAGAAGGGCTTGCCCTCATCCCAGTAATCCTCGAAGCGGTCGTAGAGGACCACGTCACCGGGCCGGAACTCACGCACCATAAATGGGCCGGTTCCGATCGGCATCAGGTTCGCCGGCGCGTTGCGCGCTGCCTCACCGGTATGCTCCGCATAGACGTGTTCGGGGAGGATCATGCCATTGGGACCGACGAACGGATCGTACCAGGCAGGCGTCGGCTGCTTGAAGTTGAGCGTTACTGCGTAATCGTCAACAACGTCGACCGATTCGATCACGTCGTAGACGGCGAACGTTGTCGCCGTCGTGAGCTCATTCGCGACGAATTCAAAGGTGAAGGCCACGTCGTCCGCCGTGAAATCCTCGCCATCGTGCCACTTCACGCCCTCGCGCAGACGCCACGTCACGCTCATCCCGTCGGCGGCCACGTCTCCATTGTCCAGCGATGGGATCTCCGCAGCCAGGAACGGCACCAGCTCGCCGGACGAGTTGTAGTTCGCCAGCGGTTCGAGACAGATCTGCGACGCGTCGTAATCCTTGGTGCCCTGAGCCAGGTGGGGGTTCAAGATGGTGGGGGCCTGCCACCAGAGAAGCCGCAGTGCGCCACCACCGCCAGCGGGACCGGACGCCCCTTGAGCCGCAGGCGTCTCGTCGCTGTCCATTGCGGGGGTCTCTTCATCCGTTGCCGCGGGCGTAGTCGGCGTTGCCTCTGTGCCGGTCCCTGAACCCTCCGTGACGGTGGCTGGTTCGTCTTCTTCGTCCTCACCGCAGGCCGCCAGGAGACCGGCAATGATCGAGGCGCTCAAGCCAAGAGCGACAGAGCGCTTCAGCACCTGACGCCGGTTTAGTGTGCCGGCCGGCGTCTGAGATCGCAGCAGCTCGAGATCCGAGAACCTATCGCTAACCATAGATGGATCGTCCCTTCGTGTACGGCGCACCGGCCGGGTGCTCATTGCTCCCCGGTGTACAACGCCACCACATACAGCTGACAGATCGTTACGGCCACAGCGGCTCAGGAAGGCCCTGACTCGTCGAACGTCTGGTAACAATGCGTCCTTCGGTTTTCCCGATATATTTCACTCTATCAAAAACACGTATGGATCAGCAGCAACGACACGCTGGGGCTATACCAATATTGCCCGTGTCCGACGAACGCCGGCGGAAAGCGTGATAATCGTCAATCAGGCTCCCGCAGTGGAAACTAGGCGATCCCCTGGCGAAATGCCCAGCCAGCCGCCTGTGTTCGTGACTGGCTACCAATCTTTGTATAGATATTCGTCAGATGACGCGCAACGGTTTTCTCGCTGATGAAGAGACCGTCGGATATCTCGCGATTGGTCTTTCCGGCAGCTACCAGGCACAAGACTTCTACCTCGCGAGAGGTTAATCCGCCTGGGATGCTGGACCGGTCGTACGCGACGGCTCCCTCCGGCAGAAGCCCCATCCGCTGCGCCTCATCCCTGACTTCAACCGCCCAGGGTGCGCTTGTGAGGAACGCGTTTCGCAATGTTGCGCTCTCCATGCGCTCCGCCACCTGCTGGACGAGATCGAGCGCGCGTTTGATCAGGTCACGTGCATCGTCCATCTGGCCGGTAGCCGCGAGGGCGAGTCCGTGTACAAACCAGGTGCTTGTCCGCAACCAGACCCTGGTGATCTCACGCGCCTGCAGACGTGATGAGGCAGCGGTGGCGTGGCTCAACGCTTCCGACGTGTCGCCGGCCTTCAACGCCAGCCGGGCCAGGACGAGGTAGGCGCGCACGTCCCAGGTTATGTTGCCCGGCAGGCGCGCCGAGCGTTCAAGTGCCGACCGCGCATGCCGCGCCGCTTGCGTGTCACGTCCAACGCCACTCGCCAGGATCTCCGCAAGCTGGGCCTCGCTCTCTGCCAGCGCCGCGTTGCGCCCACCACTATGGGCAAGCGCGAGAGCCCGCTCCGCGAGCTCGATCGCAGCCGGGTCGTTCCCGAGCAAGAGCTGCGCGCGCGCCAGAGCGCTGAGCAGCGCACCTCGATGACTCTCTGCTCCGCCATCGGGCAGCGCCTGCGCGTCGAGCAGCGCTGCTACCTGCTCGGCATACTCCAGCGCGCGCGAGCCGCGACCGAGAAAGGTTTCGGTCTCGCTCAGCCCCAGTCGCGCCAGAATTCCGATGCGCGGATCGCGGGCAGACTCTGCCCACTGCAACGCCTGGGTTGCCCGGTCGAGCGCGATCTCGAACCAGCCTTCCGTGCGACAGAACAAATGGATCGAGAGCAGCGACAGCGCCTCAAGCCGGGCTCTGTCCGACTCGCGAGCCAGCAAATGCTCCGTCTTCCGAAGCCGCCGGATCTCCTCCAGGAAGGCGACGTAGCTCCCGTGGGCTGGTCCTGAGGATGGGCTGGCGGCGACGGGCCGGCGGTAGGCCAGCGCAATCAACGCGGTGACTTCGCCTTTCCGGTCACCGGCCGCTCGAAAGCCTTCCAGCGCTTCGACCAGAAATGTGCGCGCTCGGGCACGCGCCTCAATGTCATCCTCAGCAGTCAATGCCCAGAGCACAACGCCCAGCTCCTGGGTAATCCAGGCGACGCCCACCGCGTCGGCCAACCGCTCGGCGATTGCACGAGCCACCGACAAATGCCGTGCCGCCAGCGCCAGCTCGTCAGCCGGTCGATCGAGATGCGAAGGTTCTCCAGCCTGCCGGCCAACATGCGTCTGCGCCAGGAGCCAGTTGGACGTCACCCGCTCTGGATCAGCCAAACCGCCAGCAAGGTTGTGGGCGCGCGTGGCGTGGAGCTGTGCGGTAGCGAGATCGGCGACACCGGTCCAGAAGCGCGCAGCGCGCACTTCTGCCTCAAACATCAGCGCGTCACTCTCGGTTGCGGCGGCAGCCTCGAGCAACTGCTGAATACCCTGTCCGCGCAAACGCGTGTTGCCACTCCTCGCCAGAACAGCGTCGCGTGCAAGCAGCGTCTGGATGGCTTCATTCCCATCAAGCGGCACCACCCCAAGCTGCAGGATCTCCAACACGGCGTCGTAGTGGCGTAGCGCCTCCTCATAGGCGTGCGCCTGGGCGGCTTCATCGCCGGCGGTGCGCGAATAGGCAGCTGCCTTGGACAGGTCGTCGCCATTGCTGAAGTGGTAGGCGAGCCTTGCAGCGTTGCCTCGCCTGGCAGCATCCTCCAGCTCGAGCTTCCGGCCAACGGTTTCGTGGAGGGTCCTGCGGCGGATCGCGTTCAGTCCCCAATACAGGACTTCCCGGATCTGCTCGTGCGCGAACGAATAGCTCGTCTCACGCCCGGCGCCCGGCGCGGTTTCAAGAATGAGCCGTTTCTGAACGGCATCGTCGATCGATTCAACGAGCTGGCTGGCCGCCTGTGGATCGCGTTCGTTCAATACGTGATACAGGAGCTCGAAACTGAACTCTCTGCCGATCACCGAGGCAACGGCCAGCGCCTCCCGCGCGGACTCCGACAAGCGGCTCAACCGGTGGCCCACGACACTACGAACTCCAGGCGGCACGAACGTCTCGTTGCCCAGCTGAAGATCCCAGTGGCCGCTATCACCGACGGAAAGCCGGCCCTCTTCGCGCAGGTGCAGCACCAGCTCCTCAACAAAGAAGGGGACCCCCTCGGAGGCCTGATGGACACTCTGCACCGCGCGTTGGGACACCGCATCGGCAGGTCCTTCGAGAAGCTCCTCCATAATCGCCCTGGTGTCGTCGGACGAGAGGCGCCGCAGTGTGAAACGGCTCGCCAGCCGTTCCCGGTGCAGGTCGCGCAGCGCCGCTTCAAACGGAAGTGCGGGATCGAGATCGGTGTCGCGGTATGCGCCTACGATAAGAACGCGGGACCCGCGCATGGCCCGTACAATGTAGCGCAGGAGCTGTGTCGTCGGCTCGTCCGCCCAGTGCAGGTCATCCAGGAGCAGCACGAGTGGCGACTCCTGAGCGACGGACGACAACAACCTCACGACCGCTTCGAAGAGCGCGCCGCGATTCCCGCCCTCCTCCGGTCGTAGACCAGGTGGAGCGACGTCCTCGACCTCTCGCGACCACTCAGGAACAATCCAACCCAACGCCGCAGTCAGCTGCCCCTCAAGACGCAGATCTTCGCGGCGCGCCAACATGCGCAAAGCCCCGGCGAACGGCCCAAACGGCAGGGCGGCAGCGTCTTCGTAGCAACTTCCACGCAGCACAACGCCACCCAGGACAGGAACGTCCCGCGCAAAGCTGTCCAGGAGGTGGCTCTTGCCGATCCCCGGCTCTCCGCCGACGAACACAACCCGGATCTCGCCGTCCAGGCTGTCCCAGTATGCTCGTCGCAGATCGTCGAGCTCGCGCCTGCGCCCGACTGGCGCGTCACCAGCAGAGCCATCCACACGACTCATGGATAGAGCTGCTCACCTTCATCACTCTCGAGCACAATTGCCTCTGTCGGACACATCTCGGCAGCCAGCCATAACACATCGTCATCGACGCTGGCGGGATCCAGTAAGCGAGCCTTCTGCTCGTCGTCCAACATGAACACCGTCGGCGCCGTTACGATGCAGTTGCCCGCTGAAACGCATTTCTCGCGGTCGATCCACACACGCATCCTATCCCTCTCTCTGAAAAGACGATCGATGAGACGCTGCCAGGAGCGCTGGGCACGATCTCGTTCCGAATTGTAGATGACCGCTCGTCGCGCGTGGTTCTACGATTCCTTGACACCGCTGAACATTCTGCATAGAATCCGCCAATCAATCTACCCGCGGCTACAGCCGTTGTACAATCACGCCGAGGTTCCAGCAGCATTCGGTAGCGAGAGGTCCAGCCGACCATACGGCACGGAGGCCAGTCGATCTGCGTGTATTCAGAGCCGGGAGCATCATCCTTGGGGGAAGATTTCGCACTGGAGCGTGTACCCCGTCCCCTGGAATGTACCCCCGAACGTTATCAACCACACGTATATCAATTGAGGTAAGCACTTGAGCTGGTGATGCCGGCGTTCGTTGCCCGGACGTCTCCAGGGCGTGTGGGGACACTATGATGTGAGGACCGAGCGTATCGGTTCTTTGCGGCCCAAGAGGAGGACAGCGGTGATCCAGGATGAACAGGTCAATCAGTTGATCGAGCAGGCGCGAACGCTCCGCTACGATCGGCGCCAGATCCTGAAACGGGCTGCGGCCCTTGGTCTCTCGGCTCCGGCCATCAGCCTCCTGCTGGCTGCCTGCGGCGGTGACGATGAGGGAGGTGCTGAGGCGACAGCTCCGGGAGAAACCGGCGCCGATGCCACGCCAACCACTGCTGCCGAAGGAGACGGGGAGACTCCGGAAGCGGGGACGACACCCGCCGATGCGGCGGAGACGCCCGAGGACGGCGGCGCTGAGCCAACTGACGCGGAAACGGGCGCAGAATCAACTCCGGGAACGAGCGCCCCGCCTGCCGGATCTGGCGGCATCATCAACCTCCCAACGACCCTCGGCGACAGCGGTATCGGCAACCCGATCCTGACCGGCAACATTCAACTCATTCGCTTCTACGTCTTCAGCCGGTTGATGGTCTTCGACGACGAAGGCACGCTACAACCAGAATTGGCACAATCCTGGGAGTTTTCCGACGACAATCTCCAGCTGACCCTCAACCTGGCTGAGGCGACCTGGCACGATGGCGAGCAGTTCACTGCCGACGACGTGATTTTCACCTTCGACACCATCCAGGCAGAGGCGACCGACACCCCGCTGCGCAGCCGCCTCCAGGTCGGCGGCGAGTACATCACCTGGGAGAAAGTCGACGACCAGACCATCACCCTCACCATGACGGAACCGTACGCCCCTCTGTTGTTCGCCTTGAATGAGATCCCGATCATCCCTGAGCATATCCTGGCTGATGTGGCGGACATCAACACTGCGGAATTCAACAGCAACCCGATCGGCACCGGCTCCTTCCGGCTCGCCGAGTGGGTACCCGATCAGTTCTTCCGCATGGAGCGTTTTGATGAGCATTTCCGTGGACCGGCCCTTGCCGACGGCCTGTCAGTCTTCTTCCTGGCCGACTCCAACGCCGGCGTTGCCGCGATGGAGGCTGGCGAGATCGATATGGTCTTCACCCCACCGGAACTGCAAACACGCTTCGAAGACAGTGCCGATTTCACGCTCCACAACTACGTCTACTTCACGTCGATCACGCTGGCGTTCAACCACAAGCATCCGATCTTGTCCGACCTCACCGTACGCAAAGCCATTGAGCTGGGCATTGACAAGGTCTCGCTCACCGAGACCGTGACTCGTGGACGCGGCATCGTCTCGCATAATCAGTTCGCCGAGGGCGGTCCGCTCGATCGCTATAACGATTACGACAACGTCCCTGAGTCGGTTTTCGATCCCGAAGAGGCGAACCGCATGCTGGACGAGGCCGGTTACGCGCTGAATGCCGATGGAATCCGTGAGAAAGATGGCCAGCCGCTCTCGTTCACCTGCATCACCTACTCCGGGTTCGACGAATACACCAACGCCCAGGTGATCATCCAGGAGATGCTGCGTGAGATCGGCATCGACGTGATCCCGACCGTGGTCGAATACACGACCCTGGAAGGCATGTGGGCAGATCCAAACGATGATCCGAACAACCGCGCTCTGGAGCTTGAAGAGTGGCCGCACCCGTTCGAGTTCGACCCGGACCTCTTCAACGAAATGCACTCGGCAAACGTGCCGCCGGGAGACAATTACATGTGGCTCGAGAACGACGAGCTAGACGCATTGATCGAACAGGGTCGTGTCGAGACGGACCCTGACGCCCGCATCGAGATCTACAAGCAGATCGACGTGCTCCGTTCCGAGGTTCTGCCGGCGATCCCGCTCTATCTCGCCGTCGATGGATGGGTGGCCTCGAACCTTGTGCTCGGACCTGACGGAAATCACATCAGCACGCCGTACTTCCGGCAGTACGTACTGACCGCCGCGCACACCTGGTACAAGGCGTCCTGAGTAATTGAGAGCCGGCGCCCGTCTGAGGGTGCCGGCTCATTCGTACCTGTCCCCTGCTCTGGATTAAGGATCCTCCGCCATGACGGCATACATTATTCGGCGTCTGCTATGGATGATACCGCTCCTCCTGGGAGTCTCAGTGATCTGCTTTGCCTTGCTGAAAGCTGCCCCAGGAGACCAGGTGTCCGCAATGATGGCTGGCTCTCGAGGATCGGGCGTGACCATCACCGCAGCGGAACGCGAGGCTCTGCGCGAGCAATATGGCCTCAACAACCCGGTGTACGTCCAGTATTATGACTGGCTGCGCGAGACCGCGCGCGGAAACCTGGGCATCTCTAGCCGGATGAACCAGCCAGTCACCGACGTCATCAGGCAGCGCTTGCCGAATACGATGAAGCTCGCGGGTGTGTCGTTGATCTTCACCCTGGCGATCGCCCTGCCGCTCGGCATCCTGTCGGCCGTAAAGCAATACACGCCGACGGATTACGGGCTCACGTTCTTCAGTTTCCTGGGCATCTCGATTCCACCGTTCTGGCTGGCACTGATGCTGCTTTACACCTTTGGTGTCTGGCTGGGGTGGCTGCCTGTGCGCGGCATTCAAAGCGCCGAGGTCGAGCCCGGGCTCTGGCCGAGTATCTGGGACACCATCTCGCACTACATCCTGCCGGTGACGTCCGTCACCCTCGTGGGGTTGGCCGGGTACATGCGCTACCAGCGCGCGGCCATGCTCGAGGTGATCCGGCAGGACTACATTCGCACCGCTCGCGCCAAGGGGCTCTCAGAGCGCAAAGTCATTTTCAAGCACGCCTGGCGCAATGCCCTTATTCCGATTCTCACGCTCCTGGGCCTGATCTTCGTCATCCTCGTCGAGGGCTCCGTCGTCGTCGAGAATATTTTCTCCTGGCCCGGCATGGGACAACTCGCAGTCAGCTCGTTAAGTCAACGCGATTACCCCGTCATGATGGGCATCGTCATGCTCTCGGCCGGGCTGATTCTGCTGGGCACCCTGCTATCGGATATCCTGTACGCCATCGTCGATCCGAGGGTCCGTTATGACTAGTAACAAGCGAGGCTGGTCATGAGCATCGATTCGGAAGCCATTCTGTTACAGGAACAGTCGTTCGTTGGCACAGACGAAACCCACGGCCAGTTCGCGTACTTCTGGAAACGGTTTCGCCGGCACAAGCTGGCCGTCATTAGTGCGGCCACGTTAGCAGTCATATTCATCGTCGCGATCGCCGCGCCGGTTCTCGTACCGTATGACCCGAATCTTCAGGATCGCCAGCTGGCGCGTTTCGGCGAGCCGGCACCGCCCTCTCTGGCGCACCCGTTCGGCAGCGACCACCTCGGGCGAGACCTGTTATCACGCCTGATGGTCGGGGCCAGAGTGTCGCTCGTCGTCGGTTTCATTGCCACCGGGGCAGCGCTGCTTCTTGGAACGGTGCTGGGGGCCGTTGCCGGATATACCGGACGCCTCACCGACATGGTGGTCATGCGCGCGTCTGATGTCTTACTCGCGTTTCCCCCGTTGCTCTTCCTGATGGCGGCGCTCGCTTCTGTGACGCGGCCAAGCATTCTGCATATCTCGTTGGCTATCGCCATCATCGGTTGGATGAACGTGGCCCGGCTCGTGCGCGGAGAGTTTCTCGTGCTCAGGACGCGGGAGTACACCGAAGCGGCCCGGGCGATCGGCGCATCGGCGCCATCCATTATCTTCCGCGAGCTCCTTCCGAACGCCATCGGCCCAATCATCGTGGCGGCCACGCTCAGCGTTCCGGCCGCAATCCTGACTGAATCAACGTTGTCATTCCTCGGGTTTGGTATCCAACCTCCGCGCGCCTCCTGGGGCAATATGCTGCAGGATTCGTTCGTCTACATGCGCGATTTCAACGCGTGGTGGATGGGTGTCTTCCCAGGATTGATGATCGCGGTCACCGTGTTGTCCTTCAATTTTCTGGGCGACGGTTTGCGCGACGCGCTCGATCCACGCTCGCGAATCGATTAGCCTTCCCTAGAAGGGCACGAATCTTGTCCAAGACCACACATCCGGGTGCGCAGACGAACATCAACCCCGACGGCAGCGCAACCCCTGGGCACGCCGAGCCGCTGCTGCGGGTTGAGAATCTCAAAACCTACTTCTTCTCCGAGGACAAGATCATTCGGGCGGTCGATGGTATTTCCTATGACCTCGGGCACAACGAGGTACTCGGCATCGTCGGGGAGTCCGGCAGCGGCAAGAGCGTCAGCGCACTCTCGCTGATGCGGCTCATTGACAGTCCTCCCGGGAGGATCGTCGACGGCAAAGTGCTCTTCGACGGCGATGAGATTCTCCAGATGACCGAGAACGAAGTACGCCACATCCGCGGCAACGACATCGCCATGATCTTCCAGGAGCCGTTGACCTCACTCAACCCGGTCTACACCATCGGCGACCAGCTCATGGAGCCGTTGATCGAGCACCGTGGCCTGTCAAAACGGGAGGCGCACAACGAGGCAATCCAGCTCCTTACCCAGGTGGGTGTTCCCTCGCCCGCCGACCGCGTGAACGCCTATCCGCACCAGCTCTCCGGCGGCATGCGCCAGCGGGCGATGATCGCGATGGCCCTCTCGTGCCAACCCAAGCTCCTCATCGCGGATGAGCCAACGACCGCGCTCGACGTCTCGATCCAGGCACAGATCCTGGATCTGATGCGCAAGATCCAGCAGGAGCAACACTCCTCGATGATCTTTATCACGCATGACCTGGCCGTCGTGAACGAGATGTGCGACTGGGTCAACGTCATGTACTCGGGCCGGATCGTCGAGCGGGCCTCGACACGCACGCTGTTCACGAGTCCGAAGCACCCGTACACCTGGGGCCTGTTCGACTGCCTGCCCCGGATCGAGGAGAAGCAGGGCGTCCGGCTCGTGCCGATCCACGGCCAGCCACCAAATCTGGCGAGAATGCCCGCCGGCTGCAAATTCCATCCGCGCTGCCCGTATGCCTTCGATCGCTGCCTTGAAGAGGAACCGCCTCTCTTTAGCTTGCCCGACGGCCAGTCGGTACGTTGCTGGCTCTATGACAACAGTCAGCCGGGCGAAACCGCTCGTGTTGAGGCGGTTCGCGAAGCGAGCGACGTGCGGACACACGACGAGTCCCCGGTCATCCTGGACGTCAAGGACCTGACCAAGCACTTCCCGATTACCAGCGGGCTCCTGCAGCGCACTGTCGGCCAGGTGAAGGCCGTCGATGGAGTCAGCTTCAGCCTGCGGGAGGGCGAGACGCTCGGGCTCGTCGGCGAATCCGGCTGCGGCAAGAGCACTGCCGGACGCACGATCCTGCGCTTACTCGACCCCACTTCCGGCAGCGTCATGTTCCACGGCACCGATCTGGCGTCATTGGACCGCAAGAAACTGCAAGACATGCGCAAGCGGATGCAGATCATCTTCCAGGACCCCTACTCGTCGCTCAACCCGCGCCGCAGCGTCGGCTCGATCATCGCCCAACCCCTCAAGATTCATCACCTCGCAAGAGGTAAGGAAGTGGGTGAAAGGGTCGCGGATATCTTGCAGCGAGTAGGAATGAATCCTGAGCACGCCGGGCGCTACCCACATGAGTTCTCCGGCGGGCAGCGCCAACGCATCGGCATCGCGCGCGCCATCGCCGCCAATCCCGACTTCATCATCGCCGACGAGCCGGTCTCGGCGCTGGACGTCTCGATTCAGGCGCAGATTATCAATCTGCTCCAGGACCTCCAGAGCGAGCTCGGACTGTCGTACATCTTCATCGCACACGATCTTTCAGTCGTGCGCTCGGTGTCGAACCGGGTCGCGGTGATGTATCTGGGCCAGATCGTCGAGCTGGCGAGCAATGAAGGGCTCTATGAGGACCCGCTCCATCCATACACTCGCGCGCTGCTCTCTGCCGTCCCAACCGTTGACCCAACCAGTGCGCGCGTCTCGACACGGATCATCCTCGAAGGCGACGTTCCGAGCCCGATCAACCCGCCCCCGGGATGCCGTTTCCACACCCGCTGTCCATACGCGTTCAGCGCCTGCTCTACGGTCGAGCCACTGCTCCTGAACGTCGGGGACGAGCACTTCGTCAAGTGCCACCTGTACGATCCGAATTACTCAAGCGCAGCGCCACCAAAGGCGAACGCCCTCGTCAGCCGGGGACGCGAGCTCAACCCGGAACCGGCCTAGGCGGGTTCTGGGTGAATGTCGCCTCGACGATGGCTGTTCACCCGGGCGTGCTCTCGGCCTTCGGCTTCAGGACCTTCACGCGGTGTCGCTTCCCGGCAGCCGGCCAGATCGGGTGCAGTCTGCCGTGGAGGAAATCGTTCACCTGATCGCGAAAATGTCTGCTGGACGGCGAGCCAATCTGGCCCAAGGTGTTCGTGCCCCAGGTCAGTGACGGTCTGCGCATGTCGGCTACCAGTCGCATCGATGGACCGCCCGCCACCTTGAACGGACGGTTTCGATGCCAGGCGACCGGCCGGACCGTCGTCCGGTCTCCACCCGTCGAGAACGGGCCGACGATCAGTCGCCGCTGGTGCGGGCCTGGCAGTAGCCCCAATGGATGGACGAACGAAACCTGATTCACACCACCCCAGCTCCACTCATCAACGTCGTGTCCCAGCGTACCCTCCAGCCAGGACAGCGCCTCATCGAAGGCCGTCCGGGCTAGCACCTTGCGCGTGTCGTCGTCAAACCAGGCCGGGTAGGCGCCAAGCAGGAGCTGGTCACAGAAGTCGTGCGGCACCGAGCCACCCCCGCTCGTAAAGAGCAGGGAAGTTGTCAGATCTTCAGGGATCTGGTGCAACAGGGACGTGCGCAGCCAGTGATGATAGAAGCTCTGAAACAGCAGGGTCGCCCGGCTCTCGGGACGGGTCTCGAAGTCCCAGGAGCGCAGATCGTCAAGTGCCCACTCCGGGGCATGGCCCTGGAGTAACTCAAGCAGGACCGGAGTCAGCTCACTCGCGTGGAGTGAGTACCAGTCGAGCTGCAACGCGCGAGTGTCGGCGACCGAGTGCTTCGAGCGTGAGTCAAGGACGTTGCTGATCCGGCGCATGCGAAAAGGAGGTTCCCAGATTCCGTACATGGGGTATGGGTACGTGCCATCGACGATCCGGGTGTTCGCGCTGGCGACCCAGCCTCGCTCCGGGTTGCGCTCATATGGCATTGCCTCGGTCGGAATGTAGCGCGGCGGGTACTCGTCGCGGTCGAGAATCCCCGCGCGCGCCTCGCGCGCGGGGATCTTGCCGACGCTGATCTGGGCGATGTTCCCGTTCCCGTCAGCCATTCCGAGGTTCAGGGTGGGCACCGAATGGAGCACTCTCGTCGCCAGGATATCGTCGACGCTCGTCGCCACGTTCAGCTTGAGCAGGGCCTCGATCTCGTGGCTCGGTTCCATCCCCGTCCAGTAAAGACTGGTCGGTGAATCCAACAGATCGGGGAATAGATCGGAGATCAGTGGGCCACGCGGTGTATAGCGCAGGCGCAAGGTTTCGGGCTTGCGGCCTCTGACACCGATCAGCTCGTCTCGTACCTGGAGCGATACCCAGTCATCCCGCTCGCGCACGGCATCCTCAGCCTCATTGAGCTCTTCACGGTAGAGGAACGCCTGGCTAATCATTCCGGCCGTCTCACCCCAGGCCAGATGCTGGTTCCGGCCGGCGCCGATCCCCGGATAGCCGGGAGGGGTCATGCCCGCGACGCGATAGCCTGGGGCTTCAAGCGACGCTTCGTACCAGATCGACGGGTTGGTGTACTCAAGATGTGGATCGAACGCGAGCATCGGGAAGCCGGTCACCGAGCGCTCGCCGGACACCGCCCAGACATTGCTGAAGCCCCGGCCCGGAAAGAACGCCGGGATCGTGGACGTGTCAGGGCTGACGGCCGTCGGACCTGCGTGTTCGCGGATAACCGGCGGCGCTTCAGCCGTCCGCCCGTTAAAGATCGCTTCGGTCCACTCGTCGCCCATAATCAACCGAAAGCGCTCTGCGATCATGTCGGCCATGAAGAAGCTGCCGCCAAGCGTCCAGGCCAACAGGCGCAACACGGCCACCGTGTCGTGGACGGTCCACGGCTCAACCGTATGGCGCGACAACCTGAACTCCAGAGGCAGACGATGGGTTGCAGTCCAGTGATTGATCCCAGCAGCGAGCGCTTCTACCGCGGCGCGAGCATCGTCACTCAACTCGTTGGCAGTGACGCTCGATGCCGGCCCCATCCCGAACACCCGCATCAATCGGTCGGACTCCAGCACCGACTCGCCCGCGATTTCGGCGAGACGGCCCAGCGCCTTGCGCCG
Organism: uncultured Chloroflexia bacterium; assembly: GCA_963729445.1. GTDB lineage: Bacteria > Chloroflexota > Chloroflexia > Thermomicrobiales > CFX8 > JACCZH01. The sequence goes on along the minus strand of CAVSNU010000005.1, from coordinate 975,059 downwards.
CACCAGATCCATTTGCCACAAACGATCGGCCGCCATGGCATAACCCAAGCCGAAGAGTGCATCGTCGCGGCAGCCGGCAATAATGTGTGGCACGCCATACTCGTTACGCTCGATCGTCACCGGCCCACTCAGCCCGGCCACACGCTCAGTACGACGCTGGCGACGAGCGATCAGATAAGCGGCGAGGGCAGCGGAGCCGGCCGCAACACCCGTCCAGGCCAGCGTGCCCGCCACAGATTGGCCTCTGCGCATCCACTTCCTCTTTCGTCCAATCGATAGGCGAACCTATCACCGTCCTATATACTCGACTGTTGGCGCTCACCTGGCGCATACGTCTAGCGAGAAGGACTCTCAGCACCGATGACGCGATTTCGAAACGGTCTGTCCATCCTCATCCTAACGGCACTCCTCGGGGCACTTCTTGCTGCCTGCGGCAGTGACGAAGCTGATCCCACCCCAACACCGGAAGCAACTGGCGACGCAGAGCTGACCACGATCACCGTCGGCAACATTCCGGTGCTGATCTACGCCCCGGTCATGGTCGCCCTCGATAAAGGGTACTTCGCCGAACAGGGACTCGACGTGCAACTGCAGTCACTGGCCGGCGGCGCGGACATGGTCACCCTGACGGCAAACGGCGACTTCGACATCGGCATCGGCGGCACCGGCCCAGCATTTTTCAATGCCATCGACCGCGGCATCGATCTCAAGATCATCGCACCACTGCACTTCGAGCGCCCGCCGCAGGCGACGCCGCTGGTGGTCTCGCGCGAGCGGTTTGAGAGCGGCGAGCTCACCGAGGTCGGCGATCTTGAAGGACTGAAGGTGTCGGTCAACGCGCGTGGCGCAACCGAGTATTGGCTTGACCAGGTACTGCAAACAGCAGGGTTAACGATAGAAGACGTCGACCTGCAGACGCTCCCCTTCCCCGATGTAGCGGCAGCACTCGAATCAGGCGCGCTGGACGGGGCGATGCTCGGGGAACCGCTCGCCACACGTGCCGTGCAGGAGGGTCTGGTTTCCATCCTGGCGGATGACTTCATTTCAGATTTCCAGCCAACGTTCGTCTGGGTGAACCCTGCCTTTGCCGAGGAAAACCGCGAGCTCGTCGTCTCCTTCCTGGCGGCCTATCTCCAGGCCAGCCGCGACATGATGGGCGACGACTGGGATTCCGACGAGAACCTCGCGATTCTTGAGAAGTACACCACCGTCGATCCCGAGCTCATCCGCGAGGCGTCGCGGAGCTACTGGGAGCCGAACGGGGAGATCCGCGTTCAGGACATCGAAGCGCTCCAGGAGTTCTTCGCCAACCGTGGCCTGCTTGAGTACGACGAGATGATCGATCCCGAGGAGCTGGTAGACCGCTCCTTCGTCGAGGAAGCCCTCGAGGAGATCGGGCGACAGGCAGAGTAGCGCCTGCGCCGGAGAGGCAAGGTGCGATAACGTTGCGCCGTTACGCGGATGAGGCATACGGAGGCATGCACGCGTTATGACAGATTCCTCGGTGGCCAAGTTGCGAGTCAACGGTGTGGCGGTTCGCTTCCCTTTGGGCCGTGAAACGGTCACCGCGTTGACCGATCTCTCGTTCAGCATCGCTCCCGGCGAGTTCTGCGCGGTCGTCGGACCGTCGGGCTGCGGCAAGAGCACGATGCTCCGCCTGGTGGCCGGGTTAGCGACGCCCACGGAAGGCACGATCAGCATCGATTCCGACGGGAGCGGCCGGCCCCTCCAGGCGATGGTGTTCCAGGGCAACTCCGTCTTTCCGTGGATGAGCGTGCTCCAGAACGCCGCCTATGGCCTGGAGATGCGGGGTGTCGCGCAGCCAGACCGGGAGGCAGCGGCTGAGCGCCTACTTGTCCAGGTCGGCCTCGGTGATTTCATCAACGCCTATCCGTCGCAGCTGTCCGAGGGCATGCGGCAGCGAGTCGCGATCGCCCGCGCCTTCGCGGTTGATCCGGAAGTGTTGCTCATGGACGAGCCATTCGGTGCGCTCGACGAGCAAACGCGCATCATCCTGCAGGACGAGCTGCTCAGAATCTGGGAGGCGACCGGCAAGACCGTCGTGTTCGTTACCCACTCGATCGACGAAGCCATGATCCTGGCCGACCGCATCCTGGTGCTCAGCGCCCGGCCAGGCACGATCAAAGCCGACATCCGCGTGCCCTTCCCGCGCCCACGCTCGGTTGAGACCGTCCGCTCCAACAGCGAGTTCAACCAGCTGTTCCTGCACATCTGGTCGCTGTTGCGCGATGACGCGGCAAGTGCGGTTGGAGCTTCTCGATGAGTTACCTCTCTCCTGCGACCAGCGCGGTTTCCAACACCGTCCAGCCGTTCACCCGGAATTCCCTTTCCACCGTCGAAACGCTGATGAAACAAGGTGCTCGATGAGTTCCAGCTCCAGACGCTGGCTGACCTTGCTCCTCGCGCTATCCGGGCCGATCCTCGTGCTCGGTATATGGGAGGCGCTGTCGCGCAGCGGGGTCATCAACCCGCTCTTCTTCCCGCCGCCGACGAGTCTCGAAAACACCACCCGCGAGCTCATTGCCAGCGGCGAGCTTTGGACAGACCTGCGCGCCAGTCTCGGCCGGATCGCAGCTGGATTTCTGCTTGCCACGGTGCCTGGCGTCCTGCTCGGGCTGTTGATGGGCCTCTGGTGGCCGCTGCGCGCGCTCATGAATCCCATTGCCGCCTCGTTCTTCGCCATTCCTAAGATCGCCATCCTGCCCCTCGTCATCATCATCTTCGGGCTCGGTGAGACCTCAAAGATCGCCATGGTCGCGATCAGCGTCTTCTTCCTGGTCGTTGTCAGCACCATGAGCGCCGTTCTCGAAGTCGATAGCCGCTACTTCGATGTGGCGCGCAATTCCGGCGCCTCCTGGTGGCAGCAAGTCAGGACGGTTGCCTTGCCCGGGGCGCTCCCCGGCATCTTCACCGGGCTCAGACTGGCGCTGGGATTTTCGCTGCTGGTGATTGTCGGAACCGAGTTTCTGGCCGCGGAGGACGGCATCGGGCACCTCATCTGGAACTCCTACCAGACCTTCGCGATCGAGAAGATGTACGTTGGACTGGTGGCAACCGGTCTCCTTGGCTGGCTGCTCAACCTGGTCATGGACGAGATCGAGCGGGTTGCCATCCCCTGGCGGGGAGCGGCGACATCCAGCTTCAGGTTGCCGTTGCCGGATGCCGTCCACAACTGGTACATGGCCACGCGGCCATTCTCATTCACCGCGTCCATCGTTCCGGTGCTGGTTGGCACGTTCCTGGCAGCCGACGAAGGCTCGTTCGACCTGCCACTGCTCGTGCTGGTCATCGCAGCCTCGGTCCTGGTACACGCGGGCAGCAACCTGGTGAACGACTACTACGACCATGTAAAGGGAGCGGACGCGCCGCATCAGCTCGGCCGCGGCGGCATGATCCAACGCGGGCTTATCGCGCCACGGGCAATCCTGACCTTTGGTCTCGTCCTGTTTGGGGTCGCGACGGCCATGGGCCTGGTCATCGTCTATCTGGTCGGCTGGCCGGTGCTGCTGTTCGCCCTGCCGAGTCTCGCGGCGGCGTACCTGTACACGGGCGGACCCAAACCGCTCGCCTACGTCGCGCTCGGTGAAATCACCGTCTTCATCTTCATGGGTCCGATGATCGTCGTGGGCAGCTACTACGTCCAGACGCAGGCAGTGTCCTGGACCGCGTTCCTGCTCTCGGTCCCGATCGGGCTGCTGGTGACGGCGATTCTGCAGGCGAACAACATCCGGGACATCTCGGACGACACCAAAGCCGGCAAGCGCACGCTGGCGACCTACATTGGCCGCAAATGGGCAGTGCGAGAGTATGTGGCGCTCGTTTTCGGGGCCTACGTCACGATGGCGGCCATCGCGCTCGGAGGGATCGCGCCGGTGGGCATCGTGGTAGTGTTCCTCACCCTTCCGCGTGCTATCGAGCTCGTCAGAATCGTCTCCCGTCGCGCCGAGGCGCGCACCTTGAACTCCGTTCTGCGCCGCACCGCGGGGTTGCATCTCCAGTTTGGACTGCTGATCTCGGTCGCGCTGCTGGCGTCGGCGATGTTTATGACCTAGACGCGCGCAGCGCCCCTACTGTACCGCGGCCCCATAGCGGCCAGGGGCGAGCCAGAATGAAAAGCCGTCATACCGGAAGATGTCCCGCTCGGATGTCGAGTCGTCCGGCGTACGGCCCGCCCAGATCTCTTCGTAGGCCTCGTGCATGCCCACGACGTCTTCTGGAGTCAGCGGCACAGCGTTGTGCGAGGGATAGACGACGTCCACCAGGCTTGCGAGCTCGGCCAATAACCGCAGCGACTCGCGATAGGCTACCGGGTCGGAATCGTTGCGGAAGGAGAACATTGGGCCGGCGTACACCGCGTCGCCGGGGAAGAGCGCGCGCCGCTCCCGATCGAGGAGTGTGATGCCGCCTGGCGAATGGCCCGGGGTGTGAAACACCTCAAGCGAGCGCCCGCCCAGGTCAATCACGTCCTCGTGATGCAGATACCCGGTCGGCTGCGCGCCGGGAATGCGAGCCTCCTGTGGACTGAACCCGTCCGGCAACGGAACCTCGTTCAGATATTCAGCCCTGAACCAGTTTCTGAAGCGCTCGTTGGGGTAACCGGCTCGTAGATCGTCGGCCTCTGCGGGATGCACGAGCACGCGTTCGAACCGGTCACTGGCGCCGATGTGGTCGAAATGCGCGTGCGAGTGCAAGACGATTGGATCACGGTGCGTGAGCGAGCGTACCAGTCCGGCGAAGTCACCAACGCCCATGCCCGTGTCGAGCACCGCAACATCGCGCTCGCCTTCGACCAGATATGACTTCACGTCCTCGTAGTGGCCCGGCTCAGCAATCATTGTGACGCCGCCGGCGAACCGCACGACATCGAACCATCCGTCAATCGTCACAGGGCCTGTCTCTTCTTCATGATGGCACGAGGCTCCCTCTACGTTTCGAGGCCAAGCTCCAGCCGATGCTGCAAGTAACGCACGAGATCGCTGCGTGTCACGATCCCGACAAGTCTGTCGTCACGCAGCACCGGCAACTGGTGGAAGTCGTACAGGGCCATCAATCGCAACACCTCCGTGACCGGCGTGTCCTCGGTCACCTTATGCAGCTGTTCCGACCCGGTCATGACCTCGGAAACCTTTCTGCGAGGCCACTCTTCACGCGGGACCTTCTTGACATCTGTGAGCGTGACGATGCCAACCAGCCGGCCGTTCTCACAGACGGGAGCCCCACGCACATTCTGTCTCAGGATGTAGTCGTTCACGAACGTCTGAAGATCCAGCTCGGGGCTCACCGTCACTGGTTCTGGGTCCATCAGATCTTTCACGTACACATTCTTGAGTGCTACCTCTTGCTCCACCTGCAGCCGCCCCTGGGTGGCCGCGTTCTGCAGGAACCAGCCCAGAGCAACACCATAGAGTCCGTTGACCAGATTCCCTTGAAAGATCGTCAAGATACCGATGATGAAAAGCAGCCCGCCGAGCAACGCTCCAATGGTGGCAACGACGCGCGTTGCACGCCGGACGCTGCCTGTCACTTTCCAGAGAATTGCGCGCAGTACCCGCCCTCCGTCAAGAGGGAACCCGGGTAGCAAGTTGAATACGGCTAAGGCAATGTTGACGAGCGCGAGGTAGCCGAGCAGAGCCGACAGTTGCTCGCTGACATCGCCAAACAGAATGAACAGCCCTCCGAACGTCAGACCGGTCAGGATACTCACAATGGGGCCCGCGATCGCGATCTTGAATTCGTCGCCGGGCTTCTCGGCTTCTTGCCCCAACGCCGCCACGCCACCGAAAATGAAGAGCGTGATGCTAATGACCGCGATGCCGAGCTTCTGGGCGACCAGAGCGTGGCCGAATTCGTGCAACAACACAGAGAAGAAGAGCAGCAACACTGAGGCGGCCGCGACTATCCAGTAATGCGTCTCTGACCAGTCAGGATAGGTCCTCGGATACTGGCCAAGCGCCAGAATGGCTGACAGCGCGAAGAAGACAATAAACCAGCTATAGTGGATCCCGACCGGAATACCTCGAATGGTTGCTATACGAATCGATGCTTCCATGAGTGATTGCTCTCCCTCACGTCGAACGTCGCCGCCTACAGCAGGCCGCAGCGACGTGCCCCATCTCTGTCGCGCTCGCATCGCTTTCAACTATCGTAACGCCTCGCACACCCGCATGTGACAATTTCATACTACTCATGACATCGCGCGCCGCCGCCGGATATGCCGGACCCGCCTGGTTACAGCCTGAGGACCGTCAGTGGGTCCCAGAATACTTGCAATGTGCGCGGCAACGCGTTCCTGGACTTCGTCGTGCGAAGGCACGGCAATACCTGGGGTGAGAAGGGCGCGTTCGACACCACGCAATGGCGAATCCGAGGGTAGCGGCTCATAGTTGAAACGGTCGAGCACGACACCGCCCAGCCTGCCAGCACGCAGTGCCAGGATCAACGCCCCTTCGTCGATGGCGCGGCCGTGCGCGGTGTTGACCAGTAGGGCACCGGGCCTCATCAAAGCGAGCTCGGCAGCATCGATGAGACGCGTGGTCGCGTCAGAGAAACAGACATCCAGAACGATGATGTCGGACGTGGCCAGCAGATCGTCAAAACTGGACTCGACCGCACCGGATAGCAGCGCCGCGCCTTCAATCTCAACCTGGAGTTCTCGTAATAGGGGCCCGGCCCAATAGACCGGCCGCATGCCATACTGCCCGGCTAGTTCCGCCATCTTCCAACCCATCGGAGAGAACCCGACGAACCCGATCGTCCGCCCGAAGAGCGGCACCGGACGTTCCAGGTCAAGCCAGCTGCCGCCTGCGGGGTTATGCGTTACTAGATCCGACGTAGAGGGAGACGAGCTCGAGAGCCCGCCAGCCGCATGCGGAATCCTGAAGGCGAGTGACAAGATCAGCGCCCAGGTGCGCTCGGCGCGCAGCACGGCGCTGACATTCGCGACAACCTCCAGTCGAGGTCGCATCTGTGCCGCCAACATCCGCGTTACCCGATCGCGTTCCTGCAACGCAGGCTCGACGAGGACGATGGCGCTCGCGCGCACGAACGCCTCGTCTGGAACTGGCTGCCCGACGACCACGATCGCATGGTCACCTGGTTCGGAGGGTAACCCGGCCCGCAGCTCAACCGTTAGGTAGCGTGAGAGCCGCTCCGCCAACGCTCCGTCATCGCCAATGATCCAGACCTGCATAGTGCCGCCATCTAGTTCCACCAGTTCCGCCATCTGACTAGGTTACACTGCCCGGAAAGATATCCGCGCCAAAACGTAAGGAAGCAACCGTGGCTGAGCCAACACCGATGTTCGATCTCGTCAAAACGCTAACGGAGATTCCCGGCCCAAGCGGTCAGGAGGACCGCGTGCACGAGTGGTGCGCCGGACGGTGGTCCTGCCTCTCAGAGCACGTCGAGATTACACCAGTCGGCAACGTGGTTGCGCGGGTTGCGGGCGAGGGTCCGAGCATCATCCTCCTGGGTCATGGCGACGAGCTGGGTTTGATTGTGAAATCAATCACGGACAACGGCATCCTCCACATCTGGCCCACTTCCAAGATCACCAGTAGCCGTCCGGCGCACTCGTACAACCCGGTCAACAGCGCCGTGCTGGTTATGGCCGATCACGGTGACGTTGACGGTCAACTGGTGTATGCCAGTGGGCACGTCATTGGCGGCAGCTCCGATAGAGCGCACTTCGAATGGAATGACTGGTTCGTGGATATCGGCTATTCCAGCCGCGCGGCGGTGGAAGAACTCGGGATTCACCCCGGTACCCGCCTGGTCGTAAACCCTCCAACCCGGCGCGTAGGTGACACGATCGTCGGTAAAGCATTGGACAACCGTGCCGCCCTCGCCATCGCCACCTCGGTCGCCGAGCGGGTTGACAGATCCAGACTGCGCTACCAGTTCTGGATTGGTTCGACCATCCAGGAAGAGAACGGGCTGCTCGGCGCGTCCAGCATCATCGAGTCTCATCCGTTCGACTACGCAATCGCGCTCGATGTCGGACTCTGCGGCGACGTTCCGGGCACGACCGAGGTAAACCACCCGTCCGAGCTCCGCAAGGGGCCGATCATCGTCCATCAGGATTCATCGGTAAACTACTCGCAGAGGATGACGATGGCGTTAGTCAACACCGCCAGGGACGCCGGAATCGCCATCCAACAAGCCGTGTACCAGAACTACGGCAGCGACGGCGCTGAGCTCATCCGCCGTGGAGTTGAAACCGTGCTGTTGACGATGCCGACCCGTTACACGCATTCACCAAACGAGATGGTGACCGAGCCAGAGCTCGAAGCGTGTGCCGACCTGATTCTCGCGTTCCTGGAGCGCGAGCCACTCCCCGCCCGGTGGCCGAAGTCGTAGACCACATCGACTGTACATTGGTATGGGATGACGCCCCCCCGGAATACCTGGGCAGGTCAACTCCTCACAAACACGCCGGAAATCACAACAACCCCGTTATGAGAATCCGACCTCGGTATCATTGTAGTGGGACGTGGGACCCGCATTCCGCGTCCTCGTGAACACCTTTTTGTCCGATGTATCACGAGAGGAGCATGCTGCGATGGATCGAGGTATGGAGCGACCGGCAGGCTTGCTGGAACTCAGCGAAGATGAGTTGGTTCCTCTCCAACGGCAAGCCGACGCTGGAGACCGAGCCGCCTTCGACGCCCGGGCTCGAGAGCACGGCCTGACCGGCGATCAAACGAACGCTGCCTGGGACTTTCTCAGAGGTGGAGGTGGTGGAGGACGAGCGCGCGGTGACGAAGGAGACGCTACAACACCACCGGGCTAGACCGCCTCACCATCTGACAGCCAAAACGGGAGGGCACCGGGCCCTCCCGTCAACGTGCGCTCGAAGGGTGAGCTGCCCCGCTCGATATCCCACGCGAATCCGCGCAACCAGACCGGCATCATGTGCTGCGGGATCAGCCCATCTACAGAGGAGGCCGTCGATCCCGCCAGGGCATGAGCTCCTCGAACGCGGCCGCCGCCCTCAATACCATCAGGTCATCACGCCACCGTCCGACGATCTGCAGACCAACCGGGAGACCGTCGCTGGCGAAACCACAGGGGATTGAGGCGGCCGGCTGGCCCGTGAGGTTAAACGGGTAGCTAAAACCCGTCCAGCCGAGATAGTTGGTCGGTTTCCCGTCAATCAGCTCCGGATAATCATCACCCGCAGGGAAGGCGGTCAGCGGCAGGGCTGGTGTAAGCAGCAGGTCGTAGTCCTGCATGAACTCGCGCATCGCGTGGTAGAAATCGTGCCGCTGCATGTTGGCTCGTGTGAGGTCAGCGCCCGAGATCTGCCGGCCACGTTCAACCAGTTTCAACCGTCCAGGGTCGATCTGGTCGCGCACCGCTTCGAGATCGTCAATGTGACCACCCGCCTGCGTACAGAGCCACAGCGTATCCATGACCGGCCAGACGTCTGGTACGTTGGGGTGTGCCTCGACAACGTCGCACCCCAATTCCTCGAAGCACCGCGCTGCCGCCTCCGTGAGCTCCCGTACCTCTGGCTCGATGGCGGCGTAGCCGAGGTCCGGGGACCAGGCGACCTTGAGTCCTTGTACCCCACCTTCAAGCCCGGCCAGAAAGTCAACGTTCGTCGGGAAGCTATGCCGATCTCGGGCATCAGGGCAGGCCAGGACGTTGAGCATCAGCGCCGCGTCACGCACCGTGCGCGTCATCGGGCCGGCATGAGCGGTTAACATAGCGGAGCTCGACGGATGCGGCACGAGGCCGAACGACGGCTTCAACCCGAAACAGCCGGAAAACGCGGCCGGAATCCTGATTGAGCCTGCGCCGTCCCCACCCTGAGCCAGCGCGCCAAGCCCGGCCACAACCCCAGCTGCCGCACCGCCACTGGAACCTCCGGCAGTACGTCCGTGCTGCCACGGGTTATGGGTTGGACCGATGATGGCGTTGCCCGAGTCACCTTTCCAGCCGTTCTCGGGTGTGTTCGTCTTGCCGAGCATCACAATCCCGGCCGAGTACAACCGTTCGACCAGCGGCGCGTCGCTGTCCGGCACCCTGTCTTTGTGCAGCAGCGAGCCACTCGTGGTGCGGATACCTTTGGTCGGCACCAGATCCTTGATCGAGGTTGGAATACCGGCCAGTGGCTCGGCGGCGCCCGCCTGATATGCAGCCTCGGCCGCACGAGCATCTTCCATCGCGCGCTCGTGTGTCACGGTGACAAACGCGTTCAGCCTGGGATTCACCTCATCAATGCGCGCCAGTACCGCCTCCGTCACCTCGACGGGTGAGAGCTGCCCGGTCCGGTACTGTTCGCGCAGCTCGAGTGCCGACAAAAAGCAGATGTCGTCTCTGTTCAACCCGATCCTCTTCTCAGTCCAGCTGCGGCCGGATGTCCGCCCAGGGCGCAACCTGCTCGAATGCGGCGGCTGCGTTCAGCACCTTCTGGTCGTCGCGCCAGCGACCAACAAGTTGCAGACCCACGGGCAACCCGCGTGTATCGAAGCCACACGGCACCGACGCGGCGGGTTGCCCGGTAATGTTGAACGGGTAAGCGAAGGCCGTCCAGCCAAGATAGGTCGTCGGCTGACCGCAGATTTCGCCGGGATGATTCTGACCAACCTTGAAGGCGGTAATCGGGAGAGTGGGCGTCAACAAGAGATCGTAGCCCTCCATGAACTCCCGGAGCTTGTGGTAGTAGTCAACCCGGCGGCTATGCGCTGCAACGACCTCGGCTCCGCTGAAATTCATGCCATGCTCGATGACTTCCAGCAAGCCTGGATCGAGCAAATGCCCAACCTCGTCCAGCCGATCGGCGAACGCGCCCGCCTGCGACGCCGACCAGATGATATCGACGAGCTCCCACGGATCCCCGGCATCCGGCGTCGCTGCTTCCACCTGGCAGCCGAGCTCGCGAAAGCGCTCCACCGCTGCTTCGGTGAGCGCCAGCACCTCCGCATCGACGCGCGCATACCCGAGGTCGGGAGACCAGGCGACTTTCAAACCCGTGAGATCCGGGTTGAGCCGTTCGAAATAATCCAGGTCGCTGGACCAGGAGAGCCGGTCACGCGCATCCGCACCAGCCATCACCGTGAGCATCAGCGCCGCGTCGGCCACGGTGCGGGTCATCGGCCCGCTGTGCGACAGCAGCTCCATCGGGCTCGCCGGATACTGCGGCACCAGCCCGTACGAGGGCTTCAGGCCAAACGTTCCGGCAAAACTGGACGGAATCCGGATCGACCCTGCGCCGTCACTACCCTGTGCGAGTGGCCCGAGGCCAGCTGCGACCGCCGCCGAAGCCCCGCCGCTGGAGCCGCCCGGAGTGTGTCCCAGATTCCAGGGATTGCGGGTAGAGCCGGAAACGCGGTTCGTCGTCTCGCCCTTCCACCCGGATTCTGGAGTGTTGGTCTTGCCGAGCATGGCGATTCCGGCGGCGTATAGACGCTCGACGACCGGCGGATCGAAATCGGGCACGAGGTCTTTGTGCAACAGCGAGCCACGGGTCGAGCGAATACCTTTCGTCATCGTCAAATCTTTAATCGATGTCGGAACGCCGGCCAGAGGGGCAGCATCGCCTCGCGCATACGCCTGTTCCGCCGCCCGCGCCTGGGTGAGCGCGAGCTCGGGCGTAACGGTCACGAAGGCGTTGAGCTGCGGTTCCAGGCGCTCGATCCGAGTCAGCACCGCCTCGGTCACCTCGACCGGAGAAAGACTCCTGGCACGATAATGCTCGCGTAACTCCACCGCGGGCAGGTAACAGACATCCGTTGAATCCATGATCTCCCTCGCTTTCGCCATTGCCCGATCCGGTATCGGCACGTTAGCACACGAGCGCGCCAAAATGGGCGAACCGTGGAATCCTCTGCTATATTGACGCGACATAGAAACCGAATGATGCACGAGAGGACAGCCGGCAGTGACAGCCACGAGCGAGGTTACCCTGACCGAACGTCAAGAGAAGGTGCTGCGAGCCATCGAGGGCGCCAAAACCGCGACACGCAAGACGTCGGACTTTATCCATGCCAACCCCGAGACCGCCATGAAAGAAGTGAAGTCCTCAGCGGCGCTGGCCGACCTGATGGAAGAGTTCGGTTTCGAGGTCGAGCGTGAGGCCGGCGGAATCAAGACCGCCTTCGTCGCCCGTCGTGGCACCGGCTTCCCGGTGATCGGCTTCCTGGCCGAGTACGACGCATTGCCGGGAGTGGACCACGGCTGCGGTCATAACCTGATCGCAGGCTCGAACGCGGTGGCGGGTATCGGTCTGGCGGCGGCGCTGGAGGATCTACCGGGCACGGTCATCGTCTATGGCTGCCCGGCTGAAGAAGCCGTCGGCGGGAAGGTCTACATGGCCAACGCCGGGGTCTTCGACGGGATGGACATCGCGCTGACGACACACCCCGGCGCGGGAGGTCACTGCCAGAATCCTGTCCTCGAGGGCAGCGGCAGCTCACTCGCCTGGCAGGAGATCGAGATCGAATTCTTCGGTCAGACCGCCCACGCCGCGGCCGACCCGGAGAACGGCATCAACGCGCTGAACGCCCTGCTCTACGTCTTCCGGGGCATCGATGGTCTGCGCCAGCACGTTCGACCCAGCGTGCGCATGCACGGCGTAATCACGGCGGGCGGTATGGTGCCGAATGTCGTGCCGGACTACTCACGCGGCCACTTCTTCGTGCGTGCCGAGACGCTCGCCGAAACCGCCGAGCTGGCCGAGAAGGTACGCAAGATCGCGGAGGGCGCAGCCAGCATGAGCGGCGCCGAAGTGAAGTACACGCTCCCCCACCCACCCTACGCCGACGTCGTGCCAAACCACACACTCTCGCGCCGGGTGAAGGAGCACCTCGACACGCTGGGCATGGCGCTCCCCGATCAGGAGCCAGGCCCTGGACGTGGGTCGACCGACGTCGGGAACGTCTCCTACCTCGTTCCGACCGCCTGCGCGTCCTTCCCAATTACCGAGGGACTCGTGCCGTGGCACTCGACCATCGTTCACGAAGCCGCCGGCACTGAGATGGCCTACGACTCAATGTTCACAGCGGCAAAAGCGATCGCGCTCACCGGCCTCGAGTGCCTCGAAGATTCCTCACTGATCGACGCAGCCAAAGCCGAGTGGCAAGACAAGGTCGACAAGCGCAAGGCGTAATCCTGGAGCGGTTGCCGGCAACATGAACCCAGGAGCAGGACCCGGCCATGCCTGCGTAGGGGCGACTCGACGAGTCGCCCCTACGACGTATGCGCAACGCCCTTTGCAGGGGTCAAGATAATTCGTACGGGCGCAATGAATTGCGCCCTGGCTGGCTGCCTTGGTGTTGGAGAGGGCGCAATAAATGACGCCCGTACGCAGATAAGGGCCACGTCGCGCTCTGACAACGCGACGCGGGCGTCCTCGCGAGTCGATGTAGAGAACACGATGTATCAGGGTTGACGCAACGGAGACAGGCTAGCCGCCTGATCAGAGACCGAAGGCATCACCTTCGACTGCGAGCTCGAACCCTCGCCGCTCCAACGCTCGACGTTCCGCGCCGCCCGGCGTAAACACGGGATTCGAGTGGTTGAGATGCGTGAACACGACTCTGGCATTGCCGGAGGCAACCACATCCGCGAGCCGGTCCATCGTCTCTGACATCGGGGGATGCGGCACGCCGGCCCGGTTGGGCGCCTGCCAGAAGCAGCCATCGAGCAGCGCGACATCCACACCGCTCACCATGTCAACCAGATCGTGGTCCCACTCATCCCAGGAGTCGATATCCGGCACATACAACAGCGAACCGTCCGGCCCCTCAATGCGTAGCGCCGCGGTATCCGTCGCCCACTCCGCACGGTGCGGGACATCGAGCAGCGTGACGGCGATACCGCTCACCGGTTCAAACGTCTGCCCACAGGTAACTGCGTCAAACTGGATGAAGCCTTCGCGCGCCATCATCGACCAGGGCTCGTTGTTCATCAGAAGCTGGATCGTGAGCGGCGGACCGATCACCTTCACCCCACACGCCGCCAGAACCGAGCGATCGAGCTGCCAGAGCCCCGCGTAGTGACCGGTGTGCGCGTGCGTCAGGATAATCGTGCCAGGAGGCTGATACCGTTCGCTTGCGTGAGACTGACTGGCCGGTGAGCGCTCCCAGAGCATGTGTAGCTGTTCTTCAAAGGCGTTGGTCGCGTCAACCATCATCAGTTCGTCGCCGGAAACGAGACCGAGCGAGACTGGTAAGCGCCGCTGGCGCCAGTCGCCGCGAGCAGCCATGCAATTCCGGCAGAGACAGCCGGCGTGCGGCACCCCTCCGTCCTGAGCCGTCCCCAGAATCACGACCTCCGGCATGCCACCCGCTTTCATTGGTCATTCTCAAAGCCGCCAGATTCGTGGCGGCGCAATGCATTGCGCCATCTCCGGCGCCTGAGCGGCCAGGCAAGGCGCAATAATGAAGATGTCTTGGTTCATCCGATAATTGTGGCCCCATGTTCGTAGCGGCGCAATTTATTGCGCCCTCTCCGGCGCCCGAGCGGTCAGGCAAGGCGCAATAAATTGCGCCGCTACGCATTCCTCATGACCGGATCAATCAGGACAACCTCATAATTGTGCCGCCACGTAAATCAAGAGCCCTTGCGCTCCTATGGTTCCGAGAGAACACTGTCGGCCAGGAACGTCAACGCCGGGCCGGCTGGTACGGAGAGTCGCAGGTCGGCCACATCGTCGAGGGCGGTTTCGCCCTGGTTCAAAATCGCGAGATACGCGCCGGACTGCTTGGCTATCAGCGGGATCCGTGCAGCCGGGTTGACGGTCAACGTGGAGCCGACCACCAGCATCACACCTGTCTCCTGGGCAACGGCCAGGGCCAGCTTCAGGACATCTTCAGGCATCGGCTCCCCGAAGGCAACCGACGCCGATTTGAGAATGCCCGCGCAGACCGGACACACGGGAGGTTTCTCCAGACGATCGTGCATCTCCAGAAACATCTCAATCGGGAACACCCTCCGGCATTTCGTGCAGCGGATCTTGCGCGTGTTCCCGTGTAGCTCGAAGACACGCTCCTGGCTCGAACCGGCATCCAGATGCAACCCGTCGATATTCTGGGTGATCGTCACGCCCAGGACACCCGCATCCTCCAGTCGTACCAGTGCCCGGTGCCCCTCGTTGGGCTCGTGGTTGTTCGCCCGCGCAATGCGCTCGGGGAGATCGAGCCACCACTGCTGCCGGACCTCTTCCTTCGCCATGAAGTCCTCGTACATCACCGGTTTCGCCGAGCCGCTCGTCCAGAGCCCTTGCGGCCCGCGGTAGTCTGGAATCCCCGAATCAGTCGAGATCCCTGCTCCAGTGAACGCGACAAGTGGACTGCGTTCGAGGATGACCTGTGCCAGATCACGAAGATCCGCGAGGTCCGTGGGAGACAAGGTCGCAGTCGGCATGAAGGAAATCCTGCTTCCGTGAGGTCGTCACATCCGGTTTTCGAGCAACACCATCGAAGTTACGTCATGCACGAGCGGAGGGCCAGCCCTCACTCTGCATATACGCGCATCGCGGACAAGAGGATCCATGGCGGAAGGCCAAACTCGCCCCGCGCGGACGCGTTCTCTATCGTAATTGTGTTCTCCCCAACCTGAAAGATACCAAGGTCGCCGACCAGCCAACCGGCGTCGGTCCAGACCTCATTGTTGAATGGCGAGGGCCCATCTTGCACGACGTAGCCGTTTACGGTGATCCGGAACGGAACCTTCGCGTTATTCTCGTCATCCATCCCCATGATACGCAGAATCACGTACTGATCGGGTAACTCCTCAAGATCGAGTGTCACCGTGGTACCCGGATGATCCGTTGTTTGTGCATAGAGATGCGCGGCCGGCATGTTATAGAGCATCCCGTCAGTCCGCCGATAGGCCCCGCCATCGACAAATGTATCGCGCCCCATCTCGACAACAGGTCCCTCCAGTATGTCCTCAGGAATCAGCTCCGGATTAAATGGCGCATTCACTGGCAGGGCGCTGATGAACGCCGCAACTGCCTCGGGCACATCAGGCGGCTCGGGCGTTGGCGGTATGGGGGTAGGCTCCGCTGGCGCGGTCGTTGCCGTCGGCTCCGGGGTCGGAGTGGGAGGCTCCGGCGTAGCCGTCGGTGGCACCGGCGTCGGGGTGGGAGGCTCAGGGGTAAGAGTTGGTGGTGCCTCCGGCGCATCTGTAACCGTCGGCTCCGCCAGGGCCGCTTCAACCGGGATTGTCGGGGTGAACTCCGGATCGTCCGCGTCGGGCCCCATAATCCCGAGCCCGCTTCCCAACGAGGCTCCCAGCACAGCTACGATTGCAACCGCGACCACGACGAGGGCGAGCGCGTACGGCCAGCGACTCGGCTCATTGAGACCGGCAGCTGGCGATGGCTTTCTGGGAGGTGATGGTGGAGGCGTCGCCGGTCTCGCGGCCGTCGGCTGGTTGGCATAATCAGCCGATGGAACAACAAAGATCTCCTCCGTGTCGACCGCGGCGTCTACCAACGCCTGGCGCATGCTCTTGGCGTCTGGATAACGGTCGGCTGGGCGCTTGGCCAACGCCCGCAGGATAACAGCGTCGAGCCGCGTCGATATCTGACGATTGATGCTGCGTGGCGGAGTGGGAGCCTCATTGACGTGCTGGTACATCACCTGCACCGGACTCGGGCCCGAGAACGGCAGCTGCCCGGTCAACAGCTCGTACAGAATGATCCCAACCGCATAGAGATCTGCTGCTGGACCCAGATCTTCACCGGTTGCCTGTTCGGGGGCCATGTAGGCTGCGGTACCGATCGTCGTGCCGGTCTGAGTTAGCGCCAGTCCGGGCGCGAAATAGGCGACCCCGAAGTCGGTCAATTTGGGCGTAAGATCTTCCTCCAGCAGGATATTGTGAGGTTTGATGTCACGATGCACGATGCCTCGCCGATGGATCGCCGCGAGGCCATCCAGTACCTGGCTGACGATGCGCACGATCTCCGCCGCGGAGAGCTTGTTCTGGCCGCGCACGTACTCGCCCAGTGTCGGCCCCGAGACATAGTGCATCACGATAAATACGTGCTCGCCGTCGCGCCCGTAGTCATGCACCTGGACGACATTCGGGTGACTTACCTGCGCCGCAGCTTGCGCCTCGCGCTCGAACCGTGACGTGGACCCATCTTGCTCGGCGTAATGCGGACGCAAAATCTTGATCGCGACGGTGCGCAACAGCTTGGTATCCGTCGCGCGGTACGTCAACGCAAATGCGCCTTCGCCGATAGATTCTTCGATCTTGTAGCGATCTGCGAGTATCGCCGGAATGGCGGTCAAAGCGTCTAACTCCTCCAGGGAAGCGAACTGGTTCCCGGCCGAACCTACATCAATTCTCACACAGAGGACGGACACAGAACGCGCAGCGCCAGCTCGCGCAACGCGTTACCCTCTTCAATAGGTATACGCTCCCGGCTCAGATTCGGAGCAGTCACGCGCCGAGGATCGGTTATGCTGTCCCCTGCACGCAGGCGCAGTTGAGACGATTTGCAGAACGATTTGGAACCTGAATTCATGACGAATCACGACAGTTCAATCCCGACTCCCGAGTCGGTGCTGGGTTACAAGATGGGCACCGCCCGCAAGCTGCCGGACTGGCACGAGGTGGTGAGCTACTTCGAGACGCTCGCCGCCGCTTCGGATCGCGTCGAGCTCGATGTCCTTGGTAACAGTACCAACGGTCTGCCCTACCTCGCAGTCTCCATTTCTTCTCCCGAGAACCTGGCCCGGCGAGAAGAGTTACGTGCCACGCTCAGCCGGCTCAGCGATCCTCGCGGTCTTGAGCCGGGCGACGAGGCCGAGCTGGTGGAGAACGGGCTGCCAACTGCCTTCCTGCTCTGCACCCAACACTCCAACGAAATCGGCGCTGTCCTGATGACGCTCGAGCTGGCGGCCCGACTCGCGTCCCAGAATGATCCCGAAACCCTCGAAATACTCCAGAACGCGGTCACCGTCATCGTGCCCTGCCACAACCCGGACGGCCATCAGATGATCGTTGAGTGGTACCGCCGCTGGCTCGACACCGAGTATGAAGGCGTCGAGATGCCCTGGCTCTACCATCCATATGTAGGGCACGATAACAATCGCGACTGGTTTATGTTAACTCAAGCCGAGTCCAGACTCTACGCGACGCTCCATAACCGCGAGCACCCGCAGCTCGTCTTTGACATGCACCAGATGTACCGCGATGGCGCCCGCTTCATGGTGCCCCCCTTCATCGACCCCCTCGATCCCAACCAGGACCCGGTTATCCAGCAGGGCTTCGCGGATCTCGGGACGGCAATCGCGGCGAGGTTGACCGCCGCGGGCAAGGCGGGCGTGGCAACGAACATCATCTTCGACAACTACTCACCGTCGCTCGCCTACGGGAACTATCACGGGAGTGTTGACCTGCTCTCCGAGGCTGCCAGCGTGCGTCTCGCGACACCGGTCACCATCGACGAAGACAAGTTCTCAGTGGAGAGGGGCTTTGACCCAAGGGAGCGCACCTGGAATCATCCACTGCCCTGGAAGGGCGGAGAGTGGACGCTGCAAGACATCGTGGAGTACGACCTGCTGGCGGCGCTGGCATTCATCGAGCACGCCGCCCGCAACCGCCGGCAATGGCTGCGCAACTACGCTGGCATCATGCGACGCACGATCGAGCGCGACGAGGAGAGCAGCTACGCTTTCCTTATCCCCGAAGCCCAGGACGATCCGGTGACTGCCCATGAGCTGTTGGAGACGCTCGCGCTCGGGGCGGTCGAGATCGAGCAAGCCAGGACTGACTTCACGGCAGACGGCGTCACCTATCCGCCATCGACCTGGATCATCCGCCTGGGGCAACCAGCTGGAAACTACGCCAAGACACTTCTGGAGGTGCAGAAATACCCGGACCTGCGGCGTTGGCCTGATGGACCGCCGGCTGCCCCTTACGACATCACCGGCCACACCCTTCCATTGCAAATGGGCGTTTGGGCTGTTGAGGTCAGGAAGCCGTTCGACGCCGAGCTCTCGAAAATAGAGCTAGACAGACCCAGGGGAACGATCTCGGGAGACGGCGAGCTTGGCTACGCGATCTCGGCCCGTACCAATCGCTCCGCCCAGGCACTCAATCGTCTGCTATGCGCCGGTTTCAACGTCCAACGACCGACCCAGGACATGCCTGATCTCGGCCTGCCCGCAGGGTCCATCGTTGTGCCGCAGCAAGAGGGCCTCGCCGCGCTCATCGAGCAGCTGCCGGACGAGCTCGGCGTCGACGTCGTGAGACTCAGCTCGCCGGTTGATGTCCCGGGAGTGAGCCAGCAAGCACCGCGAACCGGCATCTACACGTCGTGGCAGGCGTCGATCGACGAAGGCTGGACCCGCTGGATTCTCGAGGAGTACGAGTTCCCGTTCACCCGCCTGTACAACCCTGATATCCGGCAGGGCAACTTGCGGGAACACTACGACACGATCGTGTTGCCGGCACAACGTGCCAAAGACATCATCGAAGGCAAGCCGGAGAAGAACAAATACAAAGAGCCCTATCCGCCAGAGTATGTCGGCGGCCTTGGGCCGGTCGGCGTCGAGGCGCTCACGCGTTTCGTTGAACAGGGCGGCACGCTGGTCGCCATCGACGCGGCGTGCGAGTTCGCAATCAAGCAGCTCTATCTACCGGTCCGTAACGTTGTCGAAGGGCTGAGCGAGGATGACTTCTTCTGTCCGGGCACGCTTATGCGGCTGCTGGTCTCGGGGACACACCCACTTGGGTTCGGCCTGCGCCGTAACGAGATCGGCCTGTTCTCGGAAAGCCCGGCCTTTGAGCTGGACGGATCAGGTGGTGGCACGGTCGTCGCCCGCTACCCAGTGCACAACCCTGCCGTTAGCGGCTGGATACTTGGCGCCGAGAAGATCGCCGGTAAGGGGGCGCTGCTGGAAGTACCACTCGGGGAGGGCCGGGTTGTGCTGATCGGGTTCCGTGCACAGTTCCGCGCGCAGGCACGCGGGACGTATCGTGTGCTGTTTAACGCCATCATGCGCGGCGGCCAATGCGAAACGCGGGTGCAGATCGGCTAGCTCAATCGAGCGCAGCCGCCGTCTCTCCTGACCACGGACTATGGGCGCACCAGAATGCAGTACCGCCCTACCCGCGAAGGGGCGTAATTTCTTACGCCCCTTTCGCATCAACTTGGGGAATTCTGGGGTGGACGATACTGAAATAGCAGTCATCCTGAGTACTGGCCCACAGGGGAGTTGTCACGCTCCGGGCTTCCGTCGGTCGGTCGGGGAGGACACCATCATCGTGGTCTAGTCCTGAGTTTGATAGTCATCCTGACGCAAGGAAGGATCTCTGGCCAAACGCCTCGGGAGCCAGGTAAGAGATCCTTCGACTGCGCTCAGGATGACGATAGAAACGACTGTTTCCGACCGCCCACTCCATTGCAGTGGAAACCGCGAAGATTATTCTTTAGTTATTTTGTCCTCTTGAATGAGTATCATTGACCCTAGATAATCCAGCACATCAGAATGTCCTGTCGGCCAGTGTCGTAGCAGGTCACGACGAGCTGTGTAGCACGCGACGCGATCACGCGTTAGCCGGGCCGCCCCGAGGATAAGCAACTGTCATGCGAGGCAAGAGCACTATGGACCGTAGACAAACGGATCCTGTAATGCAGCTCCAGATAACAGCGCATGTCAGCTGGCTTGCCAACACCTCCATTGCGTTGAGCAACGCCATGAGTGTGAATGACCTGCTGACTGTTATCGTGCATGCCGTCACGCAGTTAACCGGTTGTGAGGTTGTTGCTTGCCGCAAGGCTGCCGAACGAGCGCTGAAGCACGCCGACAGTGGCCCAGGCGTGCAATTCTTTCCATTCACGATTCAACCAGGAGAAGCCTCAGCCACACTGATTGTCCATGCGCCCGAGCTCACCCCGGATCTAACCGACGCGATCTGCGCACTCCTGACCATCGTCGAGCCACGCCTGCAAGACGCCATCCAAACGGAGCTCAGCGCCCACCTGTCGTGGGAAGAGACCGTCATCCGCGAGCTGCACGCATTGCTTCTGCACGCTGGGGAAGAAGACGCGCTTCGTGCCGAGATTATCGAGCTGGCCGAGCGGACGTTCTCTCCGGACGCTGCGTCCATCGCCGTCAGCAAGGGATTTTCAGTCCCGGACAAAGACGCCAACGGCGACGATCAGGCTATCGACGCCGGAGAGACGAGACTTCTGGAGCGCTTCATCCACGCTATCCAGATGTCGCGCCGGTTCAATCTGGAAGATGATACTGACCCTGTCACCATACGCCACCTGAATGCGCTGCGTGATGTCACGCTGGCAGCCGCATCCATTCACGATCTGAGGGAGCTGTACGGGGCTGTTCGAGACGTGCTCAGGCGCGTCGTGCAGACGGACGCGATGTTGATCGCCATGATTCCGCCCGGCGAGGCTGAGGCGGTGACCGTCTTTCGCAGTGAACGCGAGACGCTCTACTTCGAACGCACCTCCCTTTCCCCACCATTTCAGCAGGCCATGAAGTATGGAAAGCCATTCATCATCGCCGACCTCCCGCCGCATCTCTACACACCTGAATATCGGTTTGGAGATCCTACCCGGCGTGTCCGCTCACTGGCCGGTGCACCACTCTTTTCGAACGACACGGTCTCCGGGCTGCTCGTCGTTCAGAGTTACGAGCCGGACGCTTACCAGATGGAGCACGCAACACTGTTGCTAAACGTTGGGCGCAACATCGCTGTCGCGCTCGAGCGCGCCGACCTGCTCGATCGCCTGCGTGCCCAATCCGCCCGTGAAACGGCACTTCGCACCATCGCCGAGCGTGTCACGACGACCCTGGACATGCGTGAGCTCCTCAAGATCGCGGTATCCGAAACCGCACCGGTGCTGAGTCATCAACTCATGGCCGCAATCAGCATCGAGGAGAGTATCGACGAGAGCGCTCCTCCACTGGTCACGCACATCGCCGCACAGGGAACCGATCCCGTCATGGAGACTGCCGGTATTACCGCGCACTCCCGGCTTGACCCAGACGGCATCGCCGCGCGGGTCGCCAGCACGCACGAGATCGTAGTCACTGAAGAGAGTGAACGCTCCGTCATCGCCCTGCCCTTGTTGGCCGACTCTGGCTGCATCGGCATCTTCCTCATCTCGCGTCACCTCCCCGCTCGCTTCTCAGATGATGACCTCGCGCTGTTGCGGACGCTGAGCGGCACGCTCGCTTCGGCATTACGCACCGCGCAGCTCTATACGAACCGCTCCCAACATGAACGTGACCTGCTCGAAGTGCAGCGCGTCAGCCGGCTTGTCGCATCCAGTCTGAACCCGGACGCCATTCTGAGCGAGATCATTGTCTCGCTGCCGCAGTTATTCGATGCGGAAGGCTGCTCGGTGCGCATGGTCGAGGGAGACGCCCTGGTTCCGCTAGCGGAATATGGCGACATCGTGAGTACCTTCGCGCCAAGAATTCCTATCGCGACAAGCCTGGCTGGCACGATTATCCGCGAAAAACGAGTTGTGGCAGTCAGCGACCTGCACACCCACCCGTTTACGAGAGAGACCGCGCTCAGCACCGGCATCACCGTACGCGGCTGGATGGGAGCGCCGATGATCGACGCCGACGGCGAGGTGATCGGCAATCTCTCTGTGCATAGTGACCAGCCCCGCCAGTGGTCCGAGCGCGACATGGCTCTGCTTCAAACGCTGGCTGGCTCGACCGCGCTGGCCATCCAGAATGCCTGGCGCTTCGAGCGGACTCGCGACGTACTCTTTGCCTCGATCGAGAGCCTGGCGGCCGCGGTTGACGCCAAAGATCCGTCGACCCTCAATCACTCTCGCAACGTCTCCGAGTACGCTCGCCGCATCGCAGAGGCGCTCGGCTGCACCGCCGAGGAGGTTGAGACGATCACCCTGGCGGGGCTATTGCACGATGTCGGCAAAATCGGCATTCCAGATCGCATCCTGCAGAAGCAGGATGCGCTCGATAGCACGGAATGGGAGAAGATGAAGACCCATTCCGTCATCGGGGAGCAGATCCTGAGCGGGAACCCGCATCTCACGAGCATTCTCCCTATGGTTCGCCACCATCACGAGCGGTGGAATGGCAGCGGCTACCCTGATGGATTGGAAGGCGGCCAGATACCGCTAGGCGCGGCCATCGTTGCCGTGGCGGACGCGGTTGACACAATGGCCAACTCGCGTCCGTACCGCGAAGCTCTTGACTGGTCGACGGTGCAGGAGCAAGTCTCAACCTGTGCCGGCAGGCAGTTTCATCCTGACGCGGCCCGGACATTCCTCGACCTTGCTCGCACTGGCCGTATCGTGCCACTGACCTCCGGGACCGAGCCGGCGGTTGCCTCCCTGAACTCACCGCTCGCGGCCCAGGGACACTCACTCGACGCTCGAGCGCTTATGATTTTCCATGGAGTCGCGCGCGAGATACGCGCATTGACCGACCTTGACACCTTCATCGCCAACGTCTCGACCGTCATCCAGGACGTGATGGAGGTTGCCACCGTCTCCATCTATCTGGTGGATGAGAAGGCGAATGCCATCGTCAAGCGCGCAACGCCATTGGAACGCATGCGAGGCATGCGAGATGTGCGTCGCGACAATGGGCAGGGCGTCGTCGGGTGGGTGGTGCAGCACGCCGCGCCAGTCATGGTCCCGGACGTCACACTCGACAGCCGGTTTATCGGCCGCCCCGGGTCGGTGACCCGGTCGGAACTGGCAGTACCGCTTATTGCGGATGGCAGGGTCATTGGCGCCATCAACGTGGAATCGGACCGGGTCGCGGCGTTTTCCAACATGGACGACCGGCTCCTTCTCACCACGGCCGATCACATCGCTCAGACCATCCAGGTCGCGCGGCTACACGATCATTTCAAGCAACTGGCCGCTACCGACGCGCTTACAGGCCTGGCAAATCATCGCGCATTCTACGACCGTCTCGACGAAGAAATTCGCCACGCAGCGCTCACCGATGGTGTCTTAACAGTCGCGATTATGGACGTTGACCAGCTGAAGACGATCAACGACACCTACGGTCATCTGGCAGGAGATGCCGCGTTACGGGAGATCGCCGCCGTGCTCAAGGACCGCTGCCGTCGATCGGATCTCGTCTGCCGCTACGGCGGCGACGAGTTTGCCATGATTCTGGCGGATACCGACCTGCCAGGCGCGGACCGCGCGATTGGGCACGTGGTCGCGGGCATTAACGCGTCCGCACTCACGATCGATGGCCACAGGCATCCATTACCCAGCGGGGCCTGGGGCATGGCGACCTACCCCGACGATGGTATGCGCGCCTCAGAGCTCGTCAGGGTGGCAGACTTGCGCATGTACAGTCACAAGCGCCATGCCCGCTCCCATCATTTCGATTCCGGGAATTGACGTGGTAGCCAACATCCCGGACAAGCGTCGAACAGCAGAGCTTATGCGTGATGGGCAGGGAATCAAATGACAGTGAAGTTGTTTCACACGCGGCACAGGCACGAGCGAATGGCGTCGAGCCAGGCCACTGAGGCGCGAGCGTGACGCCCGAAGACGTACGAGATGATCGCGCACCAGACCAGACGAGCTCACTGGCGTTCCTGACGCAGACCCTGCACGATATCAGCGTCGCGAAGACGCCACATCGTGCGATCCAGATCGCTCTACACGCTGTGTCCCGGTTTACTGGCGCAGCCTCCGCAAGCTTTGGCGCACAGCCGGGCGACCGCGACCAAGAGGCCCTCCACATCGCGCTTCCACCGGACCTCGCCAATCACGAGGGCGCGGCTGGCACGTTAGCCGTTCCTGTCCCGCATCTTCACTACCCGGCCACAATCACGCTCGGGGTAGCGGCACTCGATCGGGAACATGCCCGCATTGTCGATGCCGTCGTGTCTACCCTCGGCACGGCGCTTGCACGATCCGGGCGCGTAACGGCAGGAAACGTTCAGGCCGCATCGGTCGACGCCGGAAACCTGCTATCAGAGCTATTGATGCCGTCCAGCATTCCGGAAGAGGTTCGCGCGTTGGCTGTGGAGTGGATAGGCAGCTATCTCAAGGCCGACCACTGCCTGCTGTTCGACGCGAACCCCGATCTTGACCGGTTCCCCGGAATACGGACGAAGACGCATAGCTGGAGCCGTGAACCGGGCTCTCCCGTGCCCCACCCTGCGGATCTGATGCGGGGCGACACGCCGGACCACGTACTCGTGAGCCGCCTCATCATGGCCTCCAGATCAGATGTTGTACTCGCGGTCTACCTCAACCCCGATGGCCCCTCCTGGGATTCCGACGGGCGACGCGACGCGCACCTGTTCGCTTCGATTGTCGAGCAGCATCTCAATCGCGTCACGCGGCGCTGGACTGCCGCGTACACGGTCCGCAATCTACAGACCGTGCAGCAGATTACCGTCGCTGCGTCCGGCGCATCGGATTTACCCGAGCTCTGCCGCCTCCTGCACGATGCGGTCAGAAAGCTCGTTCCACTCGACACGTTCCTCATTGGCCTTCGGCCACAGGGGGAAGACATCGTAACGATGATCTATCGCGCCGAAGGTGACAATGTATTTCCGCAACGCAACGCCATTCCACCGATGGTCAAGGCATTAGAGCTCGCGCGCCCGATGATCGTCGACGACATCCTCGAGGGAACGGTCGCTCCGGAGAACCGCTTCGGAAATCTGGAAAGGAGAGTCCGGTCCGTGGTCAGCGCGCCGATGATATCGAAGAAGATTCCCATCGGCTTGATCGTGGCGCAGAGTTACGAGCCGGGCAAGTACGACTGGGAAACTGCGGATCTGTTGCAGGCTGTGGCGTCAAGCGTCGTTGGTACCTTCGAACGTCTCGTGCTTGTGCAACAAATCGAGCGTCAGACCCGGCATGATATCGGGTTACGGATCGTGGCGGAGCGGTTGGGTAAGACACTCGATACCGAAGAGCTCCTGTCAGTAGCGAGTGGCGTGATTTTTGACACGATCGCGAGTGATCTCGTGCTTGTGATGATCCAGGACCGTCAGACGAACCGTCTACGCTCCGTTGCCCATCGGTCGGTCGATCCTGATTTTGTCGCTCCACCGCCAGACCATTCCCTGCGAGAAAACAGCCTGACGTTCGCTGCGATCACCACGGGCGACCAAATGATCGAGCCGGACTACCTTGACAGCCCCTACGCAGGCGAGGGGGAGCTACCCTGGCTCCGATGCGGCACGGCAGTCGCCACGCCAATCGCCATCGATGAGCGCTACGCCGGCGTCATCCTGTTGACGAGGGATGAGCCTGACGGCTTTCAGTCCGAAGACCTATCGCTCCAGCGTCAGATTGCGGCCATGCTCTCGACCGCCCTCCAGAATACGACGAGTTATGCTGATCGCCTGCGGCACGCCGACGACCTCCTCGAGCTTCAACGAGTAGGGGTGACAATCGGCGCGCAGCTGGATCTGCAGAAGAGCCTCGATGAGATCGTTCATTCAGCGCCCCGGCTGGTGGACGCGGACAGCTGTGCGGTCGGAATGCTGGACGGTGCGGAAATCGTGCGCGTGGCCGCTGCAGGTGAGCTTGCGTTGGCGATTCCAGAACGCGTCCCAGCCGAGGGCCTTCTCGTTCAAGCGATGCTTCAGGACGGCACGCCGATCGTGATAACTGACCGCCGAAACGCTGAGCTCCCGCCGGGCGTGGCCCACGTTCCAGACCACCACGCCCGCGCTTGGCTCACGGTACCGCTCATGAACCCCGAGGGCGATGCTGTCGGCATTCTGACCGTGCTAACTCACGAGCCGCGTGTCTGGACCGACCGCGACCGGTCCCTGCTGGCAACGCTGGCAAGTTCCGCGGCACTCGCGATCCAGAACGCACGGCATTTTGAGCGCACCCGGGACTTGCTCACGGCGTCGGTCGAGAGTTTGGCCGCCGCCGTCGAAGCGAAGGACCTCTATACCCAGAACCACTCCAGGCACGTTGCCCGCTACGCACGCAAAATCGCTGAAGCCCTTGGTCTAGATACCGAAACTGTCGGCCACGTCGAGCTTGCCGGTCTCTTGCATGACGTAGGCAAGATCGGCATTCCGGACAGTGTGCTTGAGAAGCCCGGCCCGCTGGACAGCGCTGAGTGGGCGGCAATGCAGCTGCACCCGGTGATCGGCGAGCAGATCCTGGCCGGCAACCCTGTCCTTGCGCCGCTGCTCGCGCTCGTGCGCCACCATCACGAACGATGGGACGGCCATGGCTACCCCGATCGTTTGCGCGGCGATGACATACCCATCGGCGCCTCGATCATCTCGTTGGCGGAAGCGCTGGACGCCATGACGTCGCAGCGCCCGTACGTGGACGCGCACACCTGGGATGAGACGCTGGACGAGATCGATGCCTGCAGCGGTTCGCAATTCGCTCCGCACGTGGTGTCTGCGTTCAGGCGAGCGATCGAGCTCGGGGCATTTGAGACCGACATCGCGGGGCTGCGCGCCATCGACTCCACATCCGATCGCCAGTCGTGCAAACGCAACCAGGCACTGGACGTGCGCGCGCTGCGGATATTCGACGAGATCGCCCACGAGATTCGTGTTGGCTCCAACCTCGACACGTTCATCTCCAACATCATGTCGACCCTGCACGACCTCGTGGATGTATCGTTCATTGGGCTCTACCTCAGGGATACCGACTCCGACGCGCTCAATCTCGTGAAGCTGATGTCAAACACCAGTGAGGCATTGGAGCACAACAGCCGCAGCATCACCGGCCAGGGGATCATCGGCTGGGTGGCGGACCACGGCATCATCCAGAACGTACCGGACGTCGCCGCTGATCCACGGTTCATCCAGATCTCCGATCAACTCACGAGGTCTGAGCTCACTGTTCCGCTCACCGCTGAAGGACAGGTTATCGGCGTGCTGAATCTGGAATCGGAACACCTCAATGCATTTTCCGACATGGACGAGCGCCTGCTCGAATCGACTGCCGACCATCTGGCGAACGCGCTCCACGTCATCCGCTTGCACGAGCGATTGAAGAAGATGGCTGTCACGGACGCGCTCACCGGCTTAAACAACCATCGCGTGTTTTTCGAGCGCCTGGTGGACGAGCTGGAGCGGGCCGCCACGCAGGGGACAACGTTGGCCATCGCCATTCTGGATGTGAACAATCTCAAGACGGTCAACGATTCCTACGGGCATCTGGCCGGAGACGCCGCCCTGCGTGCCATCGCCGCTGTTCTCGAGCGCCATCGTCGCGCCGGCGACGTGGTCTGCCGCTACGGCGGCGATGAGTTCATCATGATCTTTCCCGGCACCAGCCGAGACGACGCCTGGTCAGTGCTGGAACACATCAGCGCCGAGCTTCGTTCCGGTGAGTTCGAGATCGACGACCTGACGCTCGCGCTCCCGACCGCGTCCTGGGGAGTTTCAACCTACCCGGTTGACGGCAGCCGTCCGGCCGGGCTGCTCCGTGTCGCTGACGAACGCATGTACCTGCACAAGCAGTCCACGCGACTCTAGAAACCGTGCCCGAAATCAGTCGAAAAGGTGTACTCATCCGGGCTCCAAGGATCACGCCAGCTGGGGCCGTCGAACCGCTCCAGTCGAAACGGGCTGAGGTCCAGCGTCCGCGAGCGCCCATCGACGATGGTCTCGGCCATGCACTGGCCAACCGCCGGACCTTTTTTGAACCCTGCCCCACTGAACCCGAGCATCAGGTAGAGTCCGGTAATCCCGCGGCCCGGCCCGATAATCGGGTGTGCGTCCGGCGTCATGTCATAGAGTCCGGCGTGCCCGTGCAGGAACGAAGCGTCCCGCATAGCGGGCATCCGGCGTGACAGGTATGCAATCGCGATGTCCGGAAACCCTCGGTCGCACCGCCCGTCATAATCGTCAGGGTCCACGATGTCGTGAAATTCGCCGCCGCCTACCCCCACCAGTGTGCGATTCGGGCCGAAGTTACGCAGAAAAGTACCCCCGGCAGTGTCAACATAGGTCATCGTGCCCTCCGGCGGCATCGAGAGTGGACGGGTGAGCACCGCGACCTGGACGCGCTGTGCCTCGACCGGCACCTCGATGCCGATCTCTGCCAATAGAGGTGTGGACCAGGCGCCAGCGGCACAGACGACGTTCTCTGCCTCGACCCTTCCGTGGGAAGTCTCAACGCCGGTCACGCGATCGCCGCTGACGCTGATCCCCGTGACCGCGCGCCCCTCCACAATCCTCGCGCCGCCTCGCACGGCGGCTTCGGCCATCGAGCGCGTCGCGGCCACGCCGTCAACGTATCCGGACTCCGGCTCGTAGGCCGCGACGTCAATATCGTCAACGTTGGTGAACGGCTGCATCTCAAAGAGCTCATCGGCGGTGACGACACGCGACATGATGCCGATTCGGTTCTGCATGGCGATATTCCTGTGCATGCGCTCGATGTTGGCGCTGTTCTCGTCGCGCGTGGCGACGGTAGCGACGAGGCCGGTCTGGTCGAACCCGCAGGTTCCGCCGATCACGTCATCCCAATGAGCGTAGGTCTGAAGACTCAGATAGGCGAGCGTCGCTTCCGGCACGTTGCTGTAGTGCTGGCGCAGCAGGGCGCCGGACCGGCCGCTCCCGCCCGCAGCCAGGGAGCTGCGCTCCAGCACGACCACGTCCTTGACCTCGAGACGAGTAAGCGCGTGCGCCAGGCTGACGCCCATGATGCCACCGCCGATAATCGCTACGTCCGCCCGTTCGGTCACGGTCACCCCCTACGCTCAATATCCTCGAATCGCCGTCATCCTAACATCAGGTACGGGCTGGGGCGCGCCGGCGAAGCAACGCCGGGGGCACGGTGGCAAGCAGCACGCCGGTCACGATGAGCACCCCGCCCACGAGCATTGACGCGCGTAACGGCTCGTCGAGCAAGGTAACACTCGTCACGACGCCAAAGATCGGTACCAGCGTAAGAAACAGGCTGGACCGGGACGCTTGCCCGAGCGATAATCCCACGTTCCAGAGTGCCGGCGCGGCCACGCTCGCCCCGGCACCGAGCAGTATCACGGCAAACCAGCCCACCGGCGGCAGGTTGGACATCTTCTCCGCGAAGCCCTCCGCGCCGAGCGGCAGGACAAGTGGAAGCCCCAGCAACGTCCCGATCATGGCCACGCTCGGTGCCGGCAGGTCCGGTCCGAAATGGGGCTTGGCGACGACTGAGTAGCAGGACCACAGGAACGACGCCAGCAGCACCAGACCACAGCCCAGGAGATACCGCCCCTCAAGACTGAAGCCATCCCCACCGGCAAGCGCAATGACTGAGCTGCCGACGAGCGCGAGGAACAAGCCGATAATCATCCTGCGCGGGATATGTTCTTTCAAGAATATTCCGGCAAACAGCGTGATGAAGACTGGTTGCGTACCGATCAACAACGCCGCGATGCCACCTTCGATGATGTTGATGCCGTACGCCACAGGCACGTTAAAGCTCAAGGCACCAAAGAGCCCAAGCGCGACAGCTTTGGGAAGATTCTTGCGCGATGGCATCGGCGGCCGCCAGAGCGCGAACACCAGCACAACGACGGCGGCACCCACAGTAAAGCGCGCCAAGAGAATCTGACCGGGCGTGAACGTCTCCGCCAGATAGCGGGTTGCCGTCGGGACAAAGCCCCAGAACGCCACCGCGCCACACAACGCCAATGGCCCCGCCCACCGTTCGCTCACCAACCCCGCCCTCGTCCCCTACGCCACCCACCACATGGCAAATGACCCGGCCACGTAGCCGGGTCATCATACTAATGTATCGCTCGTTCGTGACGTGCCTCTACGACGATCCGACCGCTAGCTGAGGGATGGACGGTGCCGGTGTGCCTACGTGTGCCGGCGTCGCCATGATGCGCTCGCCAACAACCAGCAAGCCCGGTGCTTTTGTGTAGACGCCGAGCGTGCACCCGAGGAGCAGCAACGCTCCGATCCACTGAACGAACGTCCAGGAATCAGAGACGATGAACGATACCCGGTAGCCCTGGCTATTGAGGCCGCGCACCTGGTCGCTCACGTTGTGGTGCTGTGTCCTAAAGAGACCGATCAAGCCACCGGCCCGATTGACCCGCCTGATGACATTGTGATCCTGGTACATCATGCCCCCTGTTCGTGACGTCTTGTGAAGAACACGACCATGGTGTCATGGTTGCTCCTGAGCACGAAATGGGAGATTGGTCTAGAGTTTACATAGATTTCTACTTGACGGCGCGTTATTTGTCCTTCTAAGCGTCGCTGTATCGACCACGTGACTGGCAAGTACCTTCAACCAGGCATCCACTCTGCCTAGTAGCCCGGGTATTCGCAGAAAGACCATATGTAACGGCTCAACGCCCAGTTGGTTGGGAAATAGTTGCGGTCCATCGTCATCCGCTCGATCGCCGCCGTGCTGTGGCGATAGTGGTGACACACTCGGCAGAGCGTTCGAAGGTTTGCAGGGGAATCGGTGCCATTGCTGTGCCGGGGAATGATGTGATCCTGCTCGAGGTACAGGGTCAATCCACACCACGTGCACGAGGGGCTACCGTATCCAACCATTGCCATGCCTTTCTGCGTTCCACCAGCATCCACCCTGACGCTATCAGACGCAACTGGCCCAGGCTATACACCCTTTGGCTCTCTCCCGAGAGGGGGGCTTGCCAGGTATTCACGGTATTGTCAGAATACAACATATTCGTTATATTAGACTCATGCAGTGGGACGTGGAATACACCGACGAGTTTGAGGGCTGGTGGCGATCACTGGATGAGGACGCTCAGGAACAAATCGTGGCGACCGTCGAGATCCTCGGAGAGCGTGGCCCAGGCTGTGGCCGGCCGTTAGTCGACACCATCAAAGGGTCCAGGCATCCCAACATGAAGGAGTTGCGCCCTCCGGCCGGATTCGTCCGCATCTTATTCGCCTTTGACCCTAGGCGAACGGCAATTCTCCTCATTGGTGGCGACAAGGCTAACCAGTGGCGAGACTGGTACAGCGATATCGTTCCCATCGCTGATCGACTATACGACGAACATTTAGAAACATTGCGCCAGGAGGGAGAAATAGAATGACCAAGACCAAGTCATTCTCTGAACTGAGCAATCAGGTCAAGGCTGAGCCACGGCGCCGTAAGCGGGTAGACCAGTACAAGCATGCGATGGAAGACGCGCTGGCTTTGTGCGAACTACGAAAACAGCGGCAGATGACACAGGGCGATGTTGCAGCCAACATGGAGACATCCCAGGCGAATGTATCGCGGATTGAGCATGAAGACGACCTGTACCTCTCAACTCTCCGTGGTTACATCGCTGCAATGGGCGGTCGATTAGAGATAAATGCTGTATTCCCTGAGGCCACTGTGCCGCTGGTTACCTCAAGGAAACAAAGGATCTAGCGCCACACAGCACCAACGCCCGTGAACCGGCAAACGAAGAGCCCCGGCACTGCACTAGGGCTCTGTGCGGGTACCGTTGTGGTGGTGAGCACTAAGCCCCTAGGCTCTCCCATCGATGACAAGGGACATTTGCCGCTTGCCGTTGGAATCTAAGGCCGTACGATGGCCTGAGAGCAACGATAAGCGGCCCACATGACTGCCTGATGCCTTTGTTCTATGGTTGTCAGTTCGCACGCCTCTTTCGGAAGCGTGCGAACCATTCGGTATCCGCTACCTGGACGTCCTCTCGAGCACCAATGCCAAGTGTGTCGCTCACGACGATGTTCCGCGTTCCCACCGCGTTTCCATGCGCGTCTTTGGCGTAGTTGCTGATCGTGCCAGACCCTCGAAGGTTCTGGAATAGGGCATTTACCATGTGGCGAATTCGGTCAGTCTCAAGATTTAGAGCGATGGCCGTAGCCTGCAACTCTTTCGTAGCCTGTCTTGAGAAATGCCAAGATATGGCAAAGCCTATGACGCCACCTATGAGCGCACCAACCATCGTCCAGAAGAGATTGTTATCGGGTATCTCGGGTAACATCGAAATATCCTGTTCGTTCGACATGAAACAGACGGCACGCCGCGTGGGGCGTTCGTGGCGCGAGGGTCGATCAACCGCAAAGCTCGTTCAGGAACGGCTCGGACGCGCTGGTATCTCCATGCCCCTCAACCGCTACAGCCACGTGATGCCAAGAGTGCAGCGTGATGTTGCAGACTGCCTGGCGGCGCTTCTGCAGGCATGAGGTGACTATATGGACACCAAATACCTGTAGTGGTACGCGGAATTGGCATATTCAAGCTAAATCCGTCGCGGCGGCGTCGAAGTCGTAGTTCGGGACGCGATAGTCACAGATCGCGTCGATGACGTAGATCACATCGCTTTGGAGGCCGCGCTCCAGCGCCTCGGCCATCTGCTCTAGCGTTTCGACGCGCATCCCGTCACCGCCGAACGAGCGCGCGAAGGCCACGAAATCAGGGCCGGCGAGGGCGGTTTCGCTCTTTCTGCCATACATATTCTCTTGCATACCGACGATCATGCCGTACTGACGGTCGTTGAGGATCACGATGACCGGGTTCATGCCGTACTCGACCGCCGTGCTGAAATCGGCGCTCGCCATCAGGAAGCAGCCGTCGCCGGTGACGGTGAGCACCTTCTTCGCGGGGTAGAGCAGCTTGGCGGTCATGGCGGACGGCAAGCCGTAGCCCATCGCTCCCCAGAAGCCTTCCGGCACGTACGTCGTGCGGTTGAGCGTCTCCACCAGCAGCCGGGTCCACTGGTTGTGGCTCCCGATGTCGCCCATACAGATCACATCGTCATCAATGTGAGGGAGCAGTGCTTCGAGGGCCGTCGCGTAGTGCATCGGCCGTGCGTCACCATGGTCCCGTTTAACCTGCTCGCGAATCACCTCACGCAGGCCACGCTTGCCGCGCTCTATCCGTTGGCGTAGCCCGGGGTTCTCCGGCCGCTGTTGGTCGCCGAGCGCCTCGACCAGCTGGTTCAGGCCCACTTTGATGTCGGCCACCGCACCTTCCGCCGAGCGTGGATCTGGACCTTCTCCCTCGTTGCCTACCCAGAGGCCGGCTACCGGTCCGGTCGCCAGCGCAAACATGGCGTCGGCGTGACCCGTGCGGCTGCGCTCCCCGATCGCGATGATCAGGTCCGCCTCGGACGCCAGCTCCTTCTGGAGAGGGGTGCGAGCGTACAGCCCGAGCTGTCCGGTCGAGAGCGGGTGAACGTCGGGAATCGCGCCCGCTGCGTCGCCGGACATGATGACGGGCGCTTCCAGCAGTTGGGCAAGCTCCATCAGCTCTGCGTCGGCAAAAGCCGCTTTCACCCCCTTGCCGGCCCAGATGACCGGGTTCTTGCTCTCTCGAATCAGCGCCCTGAGCCGGTCGAGCGTTTCCGGATCGAGCGCCACGGGATCGATAGCATGCCGCTCATACGCCGGGATCTCGGTTGGCTCGTGCAACAGCACGTCCTGGGGAATCTCAATGTGCACCGGGCCTGGACGGCCGCTCGTGGCGATCGCAAACGCCCTGGCGAAGACAGCCGGTATGTCCTCCGGCCGCTGAATTGAGACACTCCACTTGGTCACCTCGCGGAACATCGGCACCAGGAAATCTTCGTTGTCGACGCCGTGGAACGATTCGAAGCTGGCCTTGCGCGGCACCGCACCACTGATGTGAATGAGGGGAGACGCCGCCATGTACGCCTGCGCGACGCCAGTCAGTGAGTTCGTCGCTCCCGGCCCAGCCGTTACCAGTACGACACCTGGCCGGCCGGTCAGCCGCCCATAGGCGTCGGCCATCCCGCTAGCGGTATTCTCGTGCTTGCAGGTGATGTGGCGTATTGATTTCGAATCGAGAAGCGCGTCATAGATCTCCAGGACATGCGATCCGACAAGCCCGAACACATGCTGAACCCCCTCAGCCTCCAGCGCCTCGATAATCGCGGCACCAGCCCGCTTTCGGGTCGCGGTAGCAGGGTGCACCGTCATCGTCGTAATCCCTTCGCTGTCAAAGCCAACTGATGAATGCGAGGGCACGATAGCACGATTCTCTATCTCACCGCGCTACAATGTCACCGCTCATTTGGAGCGCATGCAAGGGAACGCGACGAGTGAAAGTCCTGATCTCAGCCGACATGGAAGGTACCTGCGGAGTCGTAAGCTGGGTACAGGTGATGCCGCCCGATGTAGTCGGCCCGGGCGGAACCTCATCAACGGTCGAATACGAGAGAGCCCGGTTGCGCTTGACCCGGGAGGTCAACGCCGCCATTGAGGGTGCGCTGGCGGCCGGCGCAGACGAGGTTATTGTCAACGAGTCGCACGACGGCATGCGCAACCTTATCCCTGAAGAGCTACACCCGGACATCCGCTTCATCACCGGCTCTGACAAGGAGTTCAGCATGATGCAGGGTATCCAGGAAGAGGACGTCGCCGCGGTCTTCTTCACCGGCTACCACGCTCGGGCAGGCACCCCGGCCGCGCCACTGGCGCACTCGTTCACCGGGTGGGTGCAAGACATCCGGGTAGACGGTGTCTCGATGGGGGAGTACGGGCTCAACGCGCTGGTAGCCGGCCACTACGGTGTCCCCGTTGCACTGGTGACCGGCGACGACAAAGCCGTTGCCCAGACGCGCGAGCTACTCGGTGATTGCGTTGTCGGTGTACAGGTCAAGCAAGGGTATTCCACGACCGCCGCCATCCATCTGCACCCATCGCGCGCTCAGGAGTTGATTCGCGAAGGCGCCGCACGAGCGGTGAAGAATCTGGCATCGATGAAGCCCTATACGCTACCCGAGGGCGCGACCGTCGAAGTCGAGCTCGATCACCAGTCCAAGGTCGATGCGGCGATCCGAATTCCGGGGGTTGAGCGCACGGACTGGCGTGTTTGCTCTTTTCAACCGTGCGACGGCGCGGAGCTCATGGTCGTCTTCCGCGCAATCCTGACGGCAGCCGCAAGTCAGCGTTAACGGAGTGTGCGTCCCGGAGCGACGTCCAGACATCAGGGCAGAATATACGTCCACTCGTCGTTGGTGAACTTCTCACGGGCTAGCGCCTCGGCCTCGGCACGCTCATCTGGTGTGACATCGTGGGGCCGGGCGCTCGTCAGCTCGACAAAGCGATCCACGAAGCTGTCGATAATCGCCTGGCGGGGCATCTCGGTCTGCTGCCGGAGCGGAGCGACCCGCTTGGCGGCGCTGGTGAGGCCCTTGTCGCTGAGTTTTTCCTGTCCGACCCTCAGAATATTGGTCAACAGATGGACGTCCATGTCGTAGGCCATGGTCGTGTGATGCAACACGGCCCCGAAACGCCGCGCCTGAGCGGCGCCCCCGATCTTGCCTTCGGAGGACGTAATGTCGTTCAGCGGCTGATGCCAGGCGTCAATCCCCAGGTCTCGCAGCGCCGAAACCACCCAGCTATCAAGAAAGGCATAGGATTCGCCAAAGGAAAGGTCGTGCACGAAGGAGGGGGGCACATAGATCGAGTAGGTGATCGCTCCCTCTGGCTGAACGAGCATCGCGCCGCCGCCGCTGATCCGGCGCACAATATCAACGCCCATCTCGCGGGCGTTGTCAATCTGCACCTCGTTGCGCACCGACTGGAAGCGTCCCAGAATAACAGCCTCGCTAGCCCATGCCCAGAAGCGGAGCGTCGGACCACGCTCGCCACGCCCC
Organism: uncultured Chloroflexia bacterium; assembly: GCA_963729445.1. GTDB lineage: Bacteria > Chloroflexota > Chloroflexia > Thermomicrobiales > CFX8 > JACCZH01. The sequence continues at coordinate 938,535 of CAVSNU010000005.1, read as the reverse complement.
ACCGCCTTGGTAAGCACTTCGTCGAGGGCGGTGTTCATGGCCGGCGTCTCGGGGTTGGCAGCAATAAGTTCCCACTGAACGTCCCCCCAGCGCCGGTCGACGGCGGGTGGATACAGCTCGACTACCGGTTTCACACCAGCCCCCTCTTCACCGCGGTCACGACTGCGTCTGGAGAAAAACCCACCAGCGCGGCGTCGTCTGGAATCGCGTCTTCCAAGCATCGCAACATCTCGTCTTCACTGGCTGCCACCGGCATGTTTTCGAGCGCGGCGCTGATCTGCTCCAATGTTTCCTCCGGATAGAGGAAGAAGTCACCTGAGACCATGACATTATTGAGGAGATCGTCGTCGACGTCAAAATCGACGACGACAAGCTTTCCACCAGGGGTCTTGTATTCTCCGTGCATACCATCATCCTATCTGCAGACCGATCACGGTCCAAGTGTGCCATCGACCGCAAGCGACACCTCAGCCACGTTCCGCTATGATGCCCGCAACGTGAGGTGAAGCGCAGGCTGTGTGATGCAGGAGGATCGAATGTCGCAGACGGTTCGGCAGGACATGTGGAGCGAAGCGCTGCCCGACGTGACCGGTACGCTCAGTATCGAGGGACTCGACGGAGCGGTTGAGATACACCGCGACCGCTACGGAATCCCCCACGTTCGCGCAACGACCATCCACGACGCGTTCTTCGGTCAGGGGTTCGCCCATGCCCAGGACCGGCTGTGGCAGATGGAATGGGACCGCCGCCGCGCCTATGGCCGCACCGCAGAGATTGTTGGGCCGGCCGGGCTGACGAACGATGTCTTCGCGCGCCGCGCTGCCCTCGGCGATAGTGCGCGGACCGACTACGCGCATTTCAACGCCGAAACCAGAGCGATGTTTGACGACTACGCGGCCGGCGTCAACGCCTTCATGAACAGCACGAGCACCCTGCCGGTCGAATTCGGTCTGTCCGGAATCACGCCGGAACCGTGGCAAGCGTGGGACGGCTGCGCGATTTACAAGGTGAGGCACATCCTGATGGGCTCCGGCATGGGCAAACTCTGGAAGGCGCGCGTCTTGCTCGCGCTCGGACCAGAAGCGGCTGCGCGGGTACGCTCAGAGGGCCAGGGCGACGAGGTCCTGGTCGTCCCGCCGGGTGGAGAGCACATCCGCGCCTTGCGCGACATGGCCGAGCTGCAGCCCGGCATCGACGCGCTCTCCCAGCTCTTTGACATGGACGCCGGCAGCAACAACTGGGCGGTTTCCGGCACCCGTACCCAATCCGGCAAGCCACTGATGGCCGGCGACCCGCACCGCGCGCTGGATGTCCCGAACGTCTACTACCAGAACCACGTCGCCTGCCCGGAGTTTGATGTGGTCGGCATGTCCTTCACCGGCATTCCGGGCTTTCCGCACTTTGGCCACAACCAGAACGTTGCCTGGTGCATCACCCATGCCGCCGCCGACTATCAGGACCTGTTCGTCGAGAAGTTCGATCGAGACAACCCGACGCGCTATGAGTTCAAGGGCGAGCTGCGTGACGCCGAGCACCGTACCGAGACGATCCAGGTGAAGGACAGCGATGACGTCCCGGTCGACATCATCGTCACGCACCACGGCCCGGTCGTCATCGGTGACCCATCCACCGGCCACGCGATCAGCCTGCGCTATACCGCGACAGCCGAGCCCAACCAGGGCTTCCAGGCGTTCCTGCCGATGCTTACAGCGACCAGCGTCGAAGAGTTTGATGGTCTGATGCGGGACTGGGTTGATCCGTGTAACAACCTGATCACCGCCGACAAGGACGGCGCCATCGGATACCTGACCCGCGGCAAGGTCCCCGTCCGTCACCCCGCCAATGGCTGGCTTCCCGTCCCCGGGTGGACTGGCGATCACGAGTGGGACGGCGTGATTCCGTTCGAGGAGATGCCGCGACTGCACAACCCCGACACCGGCTACATCGTGACGGCCAACAATCGCATCGCTGGTAACGACTACCCGCACTACATCGGGCGCGATTACGCGCCTCCAAGCCGTGCAAAACGCATCATCAGCCGCGTTGAAGAGCTGCAAGCTGCCACGGTGGCAGACATGTCGGCGATCCACGCAGATCGAGTCTCGCTGCCGAGCAAGCTGTTTGTAGACGCCTTCGCAGACTTCACCCCGGAAGATCCCGCCGAAGCTCAGGCGCTGCAACGGCTGCGGGAGTGGGACGCCAGGATGGACACCGACTCGACTGGGCCGGCAATTTATATGGCGGTGCGCGATTCCGTCGTGCGCATCGTCATGGAGCAGCCGGCCATCGCGCCCCTGAAGACCTCCCCGTTCTCGGGAGAACCGGTCGGCGTGACCCTCGGTGCCCTGTTGTGGTGGATGATCCCTGCGCTCATGAGAGACAACGACACGAGCTTCCTGGACAACGCGCTTACCTGGGACGCGGTCATGCGGGAGGCGTTGACTCGCGCGGTTGCCCGGCTCACGGAGATGCTTGGCCCGAACATGGAGGCCTGGAGCTGGGGCGATCTGCACCGCACCGCGCCAGTCCACGCGCTCACTGCCGTCCACCCCGAGCATCAGGCCGAGCTCAATCCACCGTCGACAGCGATTGGTGGTGATGGTGATACCCCGCAAGCGTCCGCCATCGCCGCAGGCAACAGCTTCAACGTCGCAAGTACGTCGGTGGCGCGTTACGTATTCGACCTGGCCGATTGGGACAACTGTCGCTGGATCGTCCCGCTCGGTGCATCTGGCCACCCGGGCAGCCCACACTGGTCCGACCAGGTGGAGACGTGGGCCAGGGTGGACCTGATTCCCATGCTGTATGACTGGGACACCATCGTGGCCGAGGCCGAGACGAGCCAGCGGTTGGAACCAGAGGCGTAACAGCGCATGAAGAAGCCCTCACCTCCGGCCGGAGGTGAGGGCTTCGCTAAACAGCCACTCCTACAGGTCGATCCCCGTCACCTCACGCACGCGCGCCATCTTCGGCACGGTGATCTCGCGGGCCCGCTCGGTCCCGCGACGCAGAATGCGCTCCAGCTCGCCCTGGTCGGCCATCAGCTCCCTCAAACGCTGCTGGATTGGAGCGAGTTGCTCCACGACAGCTTCGCCGAGCTCGCGCTTGAATTGCCCGTAGCCCACGCCCGCATACCGCGCCTCAAGCTCGGCCACCGGCGTATCGGTCATGAGCGAGAAGATCGTCAGCAGGTTCGTCAGGGCCGGCTTGTCCTCACGGGCAACGATCTCCGTGCCCGAGTCAGTGACGGCGCGGCTGATCTTCTTGCGGATCACATCTGGTTCGTCAGTGAGCGCGATGAAGCTGGCCGGGGAGGCGGCGCTCTTGCTCATCTTCTTGGTCGGGTCGTCCAACCCCATGATCCGCGCGCCATCCGTCCGGATGTCGGCTTCCGGCAGTTTGAACGTCTCGCCGAACGTCGCGTTAAAACGAATCGCGATGTCGCGCGTCAGCTCGATGTGCTGGCGCTGATCCTCCCCAACCGGTACCAGGTCGGCATCGTAGATCAGGATGTCGGCCGCCTGAAGCACCGGGTAGAAGAAGAGCCCCGCGCCCGTCTTGGCGTCGGACGCCGTCCCGCGCTTCTCCTTGAACTGAATCATCCGGCCCAGCTCGCCGAACATCGTCTGGGTGCACAGTATCCAGGTCAGCTCGGTGTGCTCTGGAATCTGCGACTGGACGAAGAGCACCGCCTTCTCCGGGTCGATGCCGCACGCCAGCAGTCCGGCAGCCAGCTCAAGCGTGCGTCGCCGCAGAACCTCAGGCTCGAACGGGACGGTCATGGCGTGCAGGTTCACAATCGGGTGGAAGCTCTCGTACTCGTCCTGCTGTTTGACCCAGTTGCGAATCGCCCCCAGGTAATTCCCCAGCGTCAGATCTCCGCTCGGCTGGATTCCGGAGAGGATGCGCTTACGTTGTGCTGCGCCGCTGACCGGATTGAGCTGCGATTCGGTTTTCGGCACCTGTGTCACCATGCCCGTGTACCCTTCATCAGTAGTTCATCATAATTAAAACAACAAAAAACCCCCATCCCACAAAAGGGACGGAGGCGTACTCAAAACACTCCCGCGGTGCCACCCTGCTTGGCCGCTCGTTGCGAGCGGCCCACTCGACAGATACGGGACACGTCAACCGTGTCCGCTATCCCGCTCCCACATAACGGCGGAGTCCCCGGCGCCGCCTACTGGGGTGACCAGCACCCGTTCGGAGCGCAACTCCCGGAGCCATTCCCTGCTCGCGCTGCCACCGGCTTTGCAGCTTCCCGCCGGCTCTCTGCCACCCGCTTGACCAGGTACTCGTTCCGATCGACGTCGTTCACGTCTTCGCTTACCCATGATCGTACCCAGCCCGCATCCTTCTGTCAATAAGGACACCGCCCCCCGGGTTCGGCTAGGATAGGGCGGTTACGAACGTTGGTTTTTACAGGAGGATTCATGGCTGAAAAGATCGATCTGCTCATCACCGGTGGCAGGGTCGTAGACGGCACCGGCAACCCCTGGTTCTATGGGGACGTGGCGATCTGCGGCGACAAGATCGTGGACATCGCGCCGGCGGGCAGGATGAACCAGAGCAACGCGGCGAGCGTTGTCGACGCAACCGGGATGGTGGTGTGTCCCGGCTTTATTGATATTCAGAGTCACTCCATCGTGCCCCTCATGATCGACGGGCGCTGCCTCTCGAAAATCACGCAGGGAGTAACCACGGAGATCATGGGCGAGGGCTGGACGCCCGCGCCGTTTGGGGGCCGGATCGATGACCCCATCACGTCGTCGTCGTTCTCCGAGCAGTTCCCGGAGTGGGCGGAGAAGGCTCGCGGCTGGACCAACTTCCGCGACTGGCTTGAGGCGATGATCGAGCACGGCGTCTCTCCCAACGTCGGCTCCTTCCTCGGCGGCGGCACGCTACGCCGTTACGCCAAAGCCATGGAGATGGGCCCGGCGAATGCGGACGAGCTCGCGACCATGAAGAAGGTCATGCAGGAGGCCATGGAGGACGGCGCCTTCGGCGTCTCGTTCGCGCTGATCTATCCGCCGGATGCCTACATGGACATCGACGAGATTGTCGCCGTGTGCGAGGTCGTCGCCGAGAACGGCGGTGTCTACATTACCCACGTGCGCTCGGAAGCCCACCAGCTCATCGAGGGCATCGCCGAGGCGATTGAGATTGGCCGGCGCTCGGGTGTGGCCGTTGAGATCTATCATCTCAAGGCGACAGGGCGCGGCAACTGGGCCAAGATGCCGCGGGTGATCGAGATGGTCAACGAGGCGCGCGCCGAGGGGCTCGACGTGACTGTGGACATGTATCCATACGTGGCTGGAGGAACGGGTCTCTCTTCCTGTTTGCCGCCCTGGGCGGCAGCGGACGACAAGCTGTACGAGAACCTGGCCGATCCTGAGATGCGCGCGAAGATCAAAGCCGAGGTGCTCAACCCGTCCGGCGATTGGGAAGCGATGGGCGAGGAAGCCGGTCCGGAAGGCGTCATGCCCGTTGGGTTCGAATGCCCCGAAAACCAGCAGTACATCGGCAAGCGGCTGCATGAGATCGCCGAGATGCGTGGCCAGGATTGGATTGACACGATCTTCGACCTGCTCATCTCCGAGCAACAGCGCATCTTCACCATGTACTTCGGTATGAGCGAGGAGAATACCGTCCTGCAGCTCCAGCAGCCCTGGATCAAGGTCAGTACCGATGCTGGCGGCGTCGATCCGGAATGGGCCGATCGAGCGCGGCCCAACCCATCCGCGCGCCTACGGAACCTATCCGCGAGTGCTCGGGAAGTACGTCCGCGACGAGGGTGTCCTGACGCTTGAAGAGGCCATTCGCAAGATGACGTCCTCGGTGGCAGACCGGCTGGAGTTGCGCGACCGGGGACTGCTGCGAGCCGGCCACTTCGCCGACGTGGTGATCTTTGACCCCGTGACGATCGCCGACCAGGCCACGTTCGAGAACCCACACCAGCTCTCGGTCGGTGTGCGCGATGTCTGGGTCAACGGCGTGCAGGTACTCTCGGAGGGCGAGCACACCGGATCGACGCCTGGCCGCATCGTCGATGGACCGGCCCGGAAGAAGTAAGACCTAGTCTCCGAGCGCGCGCAGATCCCATTCGTCCAGGGTGATCTCAAAGGGCAGCTGTGCCAGTTTACCGCCTGCATGTCCAACGTTATAGCCCAGGATCTGGAGCGCGCTCGGCCCTTCGATAACGGCAATTGCTGCTGCGGCCCGGTTGTCAAGCAGGCGGCCGACAGACCGCAGGGTGGCTTGATATCCACCCGGGAGCCACGTCGAGGCTTGCGGCACTCGTGGAGCGCGTGAGAGATCGACAGTCTTGAAATCTTCGGCGACGAACTCCATCAGCGTCAGACCGCCGTCGTCCAGAGCGCGGACAATATAGTTTCCCGCGATCTCCAGCACGCAGACCGAGCGGAAATGTTCCGCGTCGAGACGCCGCCCAATCACCGCTAACCGCGTTTCGTAGACCGAAGCTGTTTCTGGCTTGAAGCCAGGCGGCTTCGGTTGTGGTTTCGAGCGCCGAAAGAGTGTCATCAGGATTCCTGTTCCTCGTTACCGCTCCCGCGTGCCCGCAACCGGAAGGATTCATCAAGTAGCTCGGTGATGACGGTGAGATCCATCGTGGATTCGATCGAATCGACACGTCCATCGGGCTGAGATCGCTCGGCCGTGACCAGAAGGGCAGTCTGCCCTTCCGCAATGACGATATGACAGCGCGTTCAGCTCATCGAGCCACCGGCCAACTCCTCGCATCAGATCTTCATAGCCAGTTGGTGCCAACGGTGAGGGAGACTCGGGTCGCTCACCGTCCCCTCTGGCTTCAGTTGCCGCGATCATGCGCTCAGGGAATTCATCATCTGGAAACTCCAGTAACTCCAGATCACGCGAGACGCGATTCACGGCACGGACAAGAAATCCACCCTCTACCTGGAGCAGGATGATCGAACGATACCCGTTGACATCGAGCTCCCGCCCTACCGTCCGCAACCGGTTCTGATACGTCGCTGCTAAGAGTGACGGAGAAATCAGGCGTGGTATTGCTGTCCGCTCGTCGCCTGAGGGTTGTGGTTCCATCGGTTTCCTTTAGCATAACCCTAAATCTCCCGGTGATTTCTCCGGGAGATGGCTGATGGAGTGCGTTTATCCTGTTCTGAGGTTACCCTATTTGTCTAACCGTCTCGTCATCTATCAAGCCGGCCTTCGTGTCCTATCAAAACCAGCGAGACGCGTTGCCGGCGCTCAATCCCGGGCACCAGCGGGGTTCGCGGTACAATGCTCGTTGGAGAACGCAGCGGGAGGATCACGACGAACCAGCGAAGCGCATCGCCACGATCCCCTGTCGTTCCGCACAAGATTACAACATGCGTGACACCAGGCCGGTAGGCAACGTGGCTCGTTTCAACTCAGCGAGACAGGGAACCCTTACGAGCCCGAGACGGATCGGTGATGACGGAAGACCAAACGAGCATTGACGAATCGACGGTTGAAGAGCGGCCGGAACCTCCGGTCAGTCAGCTTGCCGATGTACCCCCTGAAGAGTGGGATTACTCCACGTCGCAAGCGTTCGCTGGCTGCGGAGTCATTGGCGCGGTTATGCTGGCGCTGCTCCTCCCTACCGTATTGAGGCTCTTTGTCGACAGTCCGCTAGCTGAGATTATTGGCTTTGGCGTAGCCGGGCTGCTTGCCCTGGTCTGTGTGGGGTTAATCACCCGCCTGACCCGCGCCAAACGAGCGGAGCGGCGCGCGAAGGAGCCCCAGACCGAAACAGAAGTCTGATCGCACAATCCTGGCCATCGTCTGGCCGTGCCGTTCACGTCGCAATGTGGATTACTATACTTACGCTAACGACCTGGACAATCTAGTGCCGCCCATCAACGTTGTTTTCCATCGTGACGGCGAGCGAGGCGATGATCATGAGCCTGTTTCCGCGAAGATGCATCCTGCAAGGCCTGCTTCGGCGTATACCTGAGTGTGACGCGGATCGGCGTTTGGTCAGCAGGGCATGAGCGAGCACGCACGCCGCCTGCACTACCTTGGCCGTGTGCCTGATCCGACAGAGTCCGACGAAGCGACTGACGCTGAGTTGATCCGACGCGTCGCTCTTGGGGATGCAGGCGCTCTTGAGACTCTGTATGGACGCTACGCCCGCGTGGTCTACTCGTTTGCTGTCCGGATCGTAAAGGATAGCGCGCTCGCCGAAGAGATCCTGCAGGAAGTGTTCGTGCGCACGTGGCTGCAAGCGGACAGATTCAGAAGGTCGCGTGGGAACTTCGCCAGCTGGCTACTCAGCATCACCCACAATCTGGCCATCGATGAGGTTCGCAAGAGACAGCGTCGACCACAGCGTTCCGACTCGACGAATATCAGCGATGTTCTCTATGGGCTGGTGGATGACGCCACAAACGTTGAAGAAGCGGTCGAGGCCCGGGCACTGAGAGCAAAAGTCTCTGCGGCGATGGACACCCTGCCGGACGCCCAGCGTGTGACGATTGAGCTCGCGTTCTTTAGCGGGTATTCCCAGCGCGAGATTGCCGCTTATCTGGACGAACCGCTGGGCACGGTCAAGACCCGAATTCGTCTCGGGCTGAAGAAGTTAATGGTAGTTCTGGAAGAGTAATATTTTGTCACGCAGTGACGGTCATCAGTCGAAGAGCGAGTTGGGGCCTGACTCGCAGCGCAACGCGCTCAAGGCTGTCACCGAGGAAATCTCCGAGCTCCTGGCTGGATATGCACTCAACGCATTGTCCCCGGAAGACACCGAGTTCATTGAAACGTACATTGACGACCGTCCTGAATGGCAGGCCGAGCTTGCGGGCTACGCGCGCGTAAGCGAGTTGCTGGCGTACGCTAGCCCGCCGCAACACGTACCGCTCCGTGCCAAGGCAGGCATCCTCGCCAGGATCGACGCACTCGCCATGGAGTCGCAGGAAGAAGCTCGCGCACGTGCCCTCCCGCCGATCGGTCTGAGAGAACGCTGGCGACGCTGGAAGCTGAGCGTCCCGAAGCTGGCCTGGGCCGCTGCCGTGCCGTCCACGGTCATCGCCATCATCTTCATCATGACGTCACTTGTCATGCAAGACCAGATCAGCGAGCAGCGCGGTCAGTTGGCTGTCTTTCAACAGGAGCAGAGCCAGGCAACGGATGTGCTCCTTGCGGACGACGTCGTCGAGCTCGTTGAAACCAGTGCCGCACCGCTCGCGCGTGGCCGGCTCTACATCGACCGGCACGACAACACCGCGATGCTGGTGGTACGCGACATGCCTCCGGCGGCTGAGGGTCAGATGTATATCGTCTGGGTGCTGACTGACGCGGTTCGCGAGGAGTACGCGGGCCTCGGGGTACTCGAAGTCGATCAGTTCGGTCGCGGGCAGAAGATACTTGTTCCACCCGATAGCTTCAACCGCTACATTGATGTGCGCATCACGGTCGAGTCACGCGAGGATCTTGACCTCCCCACCGGCCCCACGATCATGACCGGCGGCATCTAGCGCACCGCCCGTGTTCTCCCAACCTTGATCCAAAAATGAATTGGGAGTAAGCCTGTTCTGCGTAGCGGCGCAATTATGAAGCTGTCTTGGTTCATCCGATAATTGTGGCCCCCTGTTCGTAGCGGCGCAATTTATTGCGCCCTCTCCGGCGCCCGGGCGGCCAGGCAAGGCGCAATAAATTGCGCCGCTACGCATTCCTCATGACCGGATCAATCAGGACAACCTCATCATTGCGCCCGTACGGAGCGAGAGATGCCTTGGACACGGGCCGATTCACCTGCCGATCCCATCCTTGCGCCGTTACGAAAGACAAGCGTCAGGAAAACCGCTGCAGGGTCTCCGTCACGTGCCGCCGATCGATCTAAACCAGGACCGCAGGGCTGCGGATGGGGAGAACCGGGACGTTAATGAGGGTCGGCTGCGTCGCCGGGAGGCTGGCGGACAGCGCGTAACTCAGTGCGATCGCGTCGGTAACATGGACACCAGCGCCCCCGAATCCTGCCGCGGCCCGGTCGTACCGGGCAGGCAACAGCGTCGTCTCGAAGACCCGATCTCGGCCGTAACGCGCGAGCTGTTGATGCCACTCGGCGGCCCAGCGAGCGTCATTCCCGACGATGGCGATGATTGGCAATCCATAACGCGCCGCCGTTTCGAACTCGCTCAGGTGGTACCCCGCACTGCCGTCGCCGAGCAGGACGAATACCTTGCCGCGGTGCCCGGTCGCCCGCAGCCCGACGCCCAAGGGAACGGCGCCGCCGATTGCGCCGAGTTTGCCGTTCCAGAATACCCGGTTGGGAAGATCGCGAATACCGAGCCGGACCCACTGGCAGAACTCGCCGCCATCCAGCACGACGAGATCGTTCGGTTCCAGAACTTCGCGCAAGGCAGCCGCAACTTCAAGCGGGTGCAGCCCAACCGGCTCCGAGCTCGTCGAGCCATTTGCGGCCGCGCGAATCGGCCACTGCGCTCTCCAGGATGCCTCCGCATTGCCGGTTTCCGGCAACCGCTCCACCATGTGCTGCAGGGACGCTTCAACCGGGCAGGATACCCTGAGATTCGGTTTCCGGTTGGGCTCGGGATCGCCATCGGCGTCGATCAACAGCACACGGCCGGCGGTCGCGATAATGTCTTCGCGCAGGAAGCCGACCGAGAAATCAGCCGGCCCGATGACGAGCACGCAATCACTCTCCGGATACCGCTCGATGATCTCCGAGTACTTCACGTCACTCAGACCGCGCGGCGACTCCGTAATAACGGGGCCGATCCCGAGCCTCGCGGTCATCTCGCGCAGCAGCTCTCCTGCTTTTCCACGAGCGGCCGAGGGACGCGCGATCACCAGCGGACGCTCTGCCTCGGACAGCGCATTCGCCATACGAGTCAGCGTCGAGCGATGTTGTGCCGAGAGGTTGTCGACCAGGGGCTCAACTTGAATACGTGGCTGATTCGCAGTGGACTCAAGCAGGATATCCGCCGGGAGCGTCACGTGCACCGGTCCTGGTACGCCCGAGCTCGCCAGGCGCCAGGCCCGCGCCAGCGTCGGCCGGAGAGTGTCGATACTGGTGACGTCCAGGGCGTCCTTACAGGCGACTCGGGCGGCCTGACGTTGATCGAGATCCTGAAACGCTCCGAGACCGCGCTCCGACACCGGGCTCCCGCCACTGAGATAGAGCAGGGGCAGTTCCATGCTGTGGGCCACCGCGACGCCGGTCAGTGCCGCCAGATGACCCGGCCCGGCGGAGACCAGGAGCACCCCCGGCATGCCGGTGATCTCGGCGGATCCGGCGGCAGCATACGCCGCTGCCGACTCGTGGCGCATGTGAATGATGCGTAAGCCGGCGTCAGCCGCGGCGTCATAAATGGGAAGGATCTGATTACCGGAGACTGAGAAGATCGTCTGTACGCCTAATTCCGCTAGAGTAGCTGCTACGATCTGTCCGCCGGTCATCGTCTCCAACGTGTGCTCCCCTTACGTCCGCGACTAATCCGTCTTACTGTCTCGCTTCTCGGCCCGTCCAATAGGCTGAGCCGGATCCACCTGCGCTTGATCGCGCTGGTCGCGCTCGTCGTCTGCAAGAAATTGCGTCACGATCGAGCGCCATGATTGTGGAGGATCAATCCCCTCCTCAAACGCGGGTCCCAGCGCTACCCGCTGCTGGCGTACACGTAATACATCCTGGATGACGACCTGTAGCGCGGCGGCTATCGGCAAGGCAAGCAACGCCCCAAGCGGCCCCATGTACTGCCCGCCTGCCAGCACGGCCAGAAAAACGGTCAAGGGAGAGAGACCAATCGTCCCCTTCATGATCCTTGGCACCAGGATGCTGTTCTCGGCAAGCTGCAACAAGACGATGAACGCGACGACGAGGGCTGCCTGCTGCCACGAATGGAGCAGGGCGATCGCCACGGCTGGAATACCACCGATCCAGGGTCCGATGATCGGCACGAGCTCGGTGATGCCGGCCCATATTGCCAGCAAGAGCCAGAACCGCACGCCAATGAAGCCATAGCCGATGCCTGCGGCAACGCCAATGATCAACATCAAGAACAACTGGCCGCGCAGCCAGTCACCCACCTTCGATTCAACGTCGTTCCAGATGGCGTTGGTCCGGTCACGGTTGGACGCTGAGAGCTGCAGCAAGAGCAGCCGCTTGAAGAGCCGCTTCTCCATCAAGTAGTAGAAACCGATCACAAACGTCGCAATGAGCCCGAAGATCACGCCGCCAATGTTGCTGATCAGCCCAATTGCCGTGCCGCTCGTCGGCGGTGGTGGATTCTCAAACCGGAAGCGTAGCTGGGTTATCAGACGATAGCCGGTCGTCGAGAGCAGTTGGTTGTCGCTCGTGCGCCACCCCTCGGCGACATCTTCCATGATGATCGGTATTTCATCCATGAAGATGCGCGCCTCAGAGGTCACGAGCGGGACGACCATCAGGCTCAAGCCGACGACAACAACCAGAATCGTCGCGTACACGGTCAGAATGCCGGCTGCCCTGGGCATCCCCCGCTTCTCAAGCTTGATCACGGGCCGCTCGATGACAGTGGCGAACAGGACAGCAAATAGCAGGAGAAAGACGACGATCTGAACCTGAACGAAGAGGTAAAAAATGACGAGCACAATCAGCAGCGACAGGGGCGTTAGACCCGGCCGAAATGACCTCGACTGGTTCTCATGCCGCTGAGGATCACCCTCGGCCACGCTGTGTGCCTCTCCCATACCCCCTGAACCCACGCTCGCAACCCACGCTACCAGGCGGGTTTCCCGCCGCTTACGAGTTGGAGAGGGCGATTTCTTCTCGATCGGGCAAGCGTTGCCAGTCAACTGCCCACATCGCAGGGTCGTATGGATCAACCGCTGTCCGGCCGCCGATAGAATCCCATACCGTTGGGAATGAGTACACCGGCCGGCCACCAATCTGGAGCTTGCGCGCTACTCCACCTGGCCGTGACACCGGGAAAATCTCACGCGGTGGCTTGGAAATCATCTCTGCCTGGAACCAACCATGTTCCGGACAGCGCCCGGCGTGCATCTCCCAGCGCAGTCCGGCTGTCACCTGACCGAGTGGGGTGATCCGGACATCAACCAGGTCGTTACCGCAGAGCGGGCAAACGAGCGGTGTCCGGCGACGTACTGACATCGTTCTGAAACTCCCTCGAACATCCTCCGCCCACCAGAGCGGTCAGAGCTCTTTGCTGACAGATTCACAGGAAGCAGTAAACTGCCTCTCGGTGCCGCAATGGTACTATACGTCTACGATATTTTGGCCCATATTCGGGCGATATTGTGTAGCGTGCCATTCACGCGTACAATGGCGAGAATTTTCTGCCAGATGTACGCTGAAACCCCATCTCTACACATATCGTCGTTAGATGGGAATAACACTCAGGAGGGGCTCGTGGCGAAGACCGAAAAGATCGACGCGCTGATCTCGACCGTTCGAGAACTCAACCACCGCGTCCGACCAATGTTGTCCGAAGAGACCGGTGGCGGCCAAGGTAACCAGGCTGAGGCACATGCCATCATCGGTGAGATGCGCAACCGTGAGCTTGTGGCCTCGCATGGCATCAAGCGCATGATCCTCACCGCCCGTGAAGGTGTGAGTGCAACCGAGATTCAGAACATGATGGGAACTGCCGACGCCCGGATCACCCTCGAAGAGGCCCTGGCAATTCACGCCGATGCCAGCGAGTTGCCGACGCGCGTCGTGATGTCCGCGTTCGTATCCGCCCGAGAGGCGATCCTGTCCTTGATCCGTGATCTCCCCGACGACCAGTGGGGAGTCAAGAGCGATTTGGCGCTGGAAGATGGATCGAGCTCGGTTGATGAGGTTATCGACCGGCTCATCGCCAACGACCAGCAGGCATTGCAGAAGATCAATCAGCTGCTCGCCATCAAGGCGTAGTTCTCCACTTCATGCGATAGACCCTGACCTCCCATTCGTCATCTCGGCCTGCCCACATGCCGCGGTCGAGATGACAGGAGACTTGGTCTACACTTGTAATATCGCGTGAACGGGTGACACTTCGCCGCCGCCGATCTACAATAAGGAATTGTGAAGCGATGCACATACTTCGCTTCCACGGCATGATGGCCTGACGGTAGATAGGTCGTGTCTTGCGACTCCAGGGAGCAGCAGAACGGATTTCGACTCGCGCAGAGAGCGAGGCACGAGCATTACGTCTCTGCCTGCAGCTATCTGTCGTCACGCTGATCTGGGCTATCGGCCTGGTCACGCTTGGCGCGATCGTCAGTGCCACCGATTCGGGGCGCGCGTGCTCCGGTTGGCCGCTCTGTAACGGTCAGCTCTCACCCGCAACCGACATCAACGGTGCGCTCATTTTCGGACATCGCTTCGGGGGTCTGGCGATCGTCTTGTTGTCCACAGCATTTGTCGCAGTGTCACACCTCCGCCTGCGTTCTGAAGCCCTCATTACGCGGCTGGCCGCCATCGTCTTCGTGCTCATCCTCGCACAGGCGGTAATCGGGGGCTTCGCCGTCGTTCAGGACCTCCCGACCGCGGTCGTGACTGCACACCTCACGCTCGCACTAACGGTCATCGCCGCGCTCGCCGCCTCGGTCGTGCTGATCTGGCAACGGATGTCCTCGCGCGCTGCCGATGCTCCGGCCGCACGGCTGGCCCTGCCTCAGCGCTTTTCCGGCTATCTGCGGGCCTTAGCGGTCATACTGCTCTTCGCGCTGATCGCGGCGTCGATCGCCGGGCCGTCTGCGGGCATCACTGTGGACCAGGTGCGCAGCAGTTTCTCAACCGCCGGTGGGTTCACGTCGTTTCACTACATCACGGGGTTGCTCAGCATTGCGTCTGCCGGCGCTTTTCTTTACGAAGTCCAACGCGAGCGCGGCCTCAGCAAAGAAGCGCGTGCTGTCGCACTGGTAGCCGGCTCCGCGCTGGCGCTCGCTATGCTCTTCGGAGGATTTGCGGCACTCATGTCTCTGGACGGCGCGTGGAACGCGACGCCGTCGGCGCTGGCATCGGTCAGCTGGATGGCGATTGTCGCGCTGCTCACGGCGAGTTATGTCGCGGAGCACGAGACCACTGCCCCGCGCCTCGCGCTCCGCGAGACCCTGCGCGATTTCGCACGTGTCACGAAGCCCGGCATCATGATCTTGCTGGAGATCACCACCCTTGGCGCGATGCTGATCGCGGCGCAGGGTTGGCCTTCGCTGCAACTCATTCTGTTCACGCTGCTCGGCGGAGCGCTCGCCTCCGGCGGAGCCAGCGCCCTGAACTGTTACTACGACCGTGACATCGATGGACTCATGGCGCGGACCCGCAAGCGGCCGATTCCCACGGGCTCACTCACATCGGATCAGGTGCGGGCGTTTGGCCTGGTGCTGAGCGCGCTGGCAGTCGTCGAGCTCGCCTGGCTCGTGAACCCGTTGGCCGCAACTCTGGCGCTGTCAGGCAACCTCTTCTACGTGCTCATCTATACCCGCAAGCTGAAGCGCACCACCCCGCAGAATATCGTCATTGGTGGCGCGGCCGGCTCGTTCCCACCCCTGGTTGGCTGGGCAGCCGTCACCGGATCGCTCAGCCTGGGCGCGGTGCTGATTGCCGCGATCATCTTCTACTGGACACCTCCCCATTTCTGGAGTCTGGCGCTCTTGAAGGCGAACGATTATCGCCGCGCCGGCATCCCGATGTTGCCCGTGACCCACGGCGAGCACGAGACTCGCCGCCGGATCCTGCTCTACTCATTCCTGCTGGTTGCCGTGACGCTCTTGATGGTTCCAGCCGGGATCGTTGGCTGGGTCTACGGGGTCACCGCCGCAGTGCTCGGCGCCTGGTTCGTCGTGATGGCGCTGCGCATGTTCCGCGAAGATACGTCCCGCCTGGCCTGGCCGCTGTTCAAGTACAGCAACTACTACCTCGCCGCACTCCTCGTGGCAATGGCCATCGACCACGCATTCGCCTAGGGCGGCTGTCAAAGAGCGCGTATTCGGAGCATTCCTGTATGCGTTCGGGCGTGCTTGTGGAGATTTCCTGGTTCATCCGATGGTTGCAAGTCACCCATTTGGCGTAGCGGCGCAATTTATTGCGCCCCTGCCTGGCTGCGCGGAACGTTGGAAAGGGCGCAATAAATTGCGCCGCTACGTGTTCCTCATTCGCGGATCCAATTGAACGCTTCCATATTGCGCCCCTACGAATCGCGGTACAAGCGCCGTCGTTATCCCCGACGCCAGCCCAGCAGCGGCACCAGCATCTCGCGTGGGGTTAACGAGCCGTGCCCGCCGGCGGTAGGGTTGCTCGACTGCGGGTAGACGAAAGAGGCCTCACCCCGGGCGAGCAGCAGCGTCTTCCCGATGCGGGCTTCCAGCTCGGGGTGGCGATCGTTGCCAGGTCCATACAGACCCGCCTCTACCGCACGATGCACCGAGAGGATGACGGCATCCTCACCCGCAAGATCCCGCAGCGCGGTCAGTCCCGAAACGGTGTTAAAGGCCAACCCGGACGCTCGACGGTCCCCGGTCGGAATCAACCGCCCCGGGCTGTGCTCGCGCAGGATGGTCTTGAGCGAGTACGTCCGCTCTTCAGATGTCGGCGCGTGGCCGTGGTCCGCCGTCACGAGGACCGCCACATCGCGGGCCGACGCGCCCAGCCGATCCAGGAAGCCCCGTCCCAGAGCGCGATCCAACAGGTGCACCTCATCGAGCACGATCGGGCTCTCTGGTCCATAGCTGTGCGAGAGAGCGTCGAATCCATCCCAATAGCCAAACACAAAGCGCCGGCCCGGCTTCTCGACCTCGCGGAGCAACAGTCCCGCGAACTCAGCCGGGGTGCGATGTCCACTGTACGGCACACCAGGCGACTGCACCCTCGTCAGGGCCGAATCCGCAAAGGCGACATTGGACACGATCGTCGACGGAATGTCGAGGCGCTCCAACAAGTCGTAAATGGTGGGAACCCGCAGGAACCCTCTGGGGTCAGGTAGGGGTAACCGCACGGGCATACCGCCGACCGGTTTCCAGGTAATCATGTTGATCGCCGCTTGCTGTGCCTGGAGATACATCGTGTAACCGGCCATGCCGTGCTGGGCCGGTGCGAGCCCCGTTTGCAGGGTCGGCAACGCCGCCGCCGTCGTTGATGGAAAGACGGACGTCATTTCAGCATGCATCTGTGCTTGAGTGAAGTGCTCTATCGCGCCCTGTGCTTGTGCCCAACGCAGCGACTCCGCGCCAAACCCATCGATCACGATCAGAACCACGACTCGCGCGCCCTCTAACAGGCCCGGATCGAGTATGTTGCTCTCGAGCGGTGGGAGTACCGGAAACGCTTCCCGGTGGTGACGTGGACGGAATGCTTGCAGAATCGAAGCCGGCAGATTCGCAATGGATCCGCCCCCATAAGCGGGGAGAATTGCCTCCCGCCATCCTGTGGCAGACTCGAACCAGCGCTTCATTTGTGACGTGGCGTTAGGAAACGGTGTCAAGAGCCCTTACAGACTCCGGCGGTCGCGCTCCGCCCACGGCGGGCGCTGCGGCTGTTCGCCGGGCACCGGAATTTGCGTGCGTACTCGCTGGCGCGTCGCCTGCTCATCGCACTCTTCGACAGGGCAGTGAAACATCAACGTGTAGGTTTCGGTTTCCTGGTCCATGAAGCGGGCTGGCTGCCCAATCTTCTTGACCAGTTTCAGCCGGGTGTCGTGGCGCGGGCACATCGGCCAATCGGTGTCGTTCGCGACCTCGCCTCGCACCCAATCCAAGACTTTTTGTAGCACGTGTTCACCCTCGGTTACGGAGAACGACCGTTCGTTGGCGGAATGCCCGCCTGATAGCTTGAGAATACCGTAATTGACGCTACCTTGGCCACCACGGAAAATAGATAGGGACCGGTCTTTCCTTGACGGGCACCGCCGGTTCTGTTTTGATGCCTGTAACGTACCCGACCGTACATTTTAGAGTACCGGATGACGATGGAACGGCAGTGAGTGATGAGTAATCACCAGGACACGCCATCCGAACAGCCTGAGGATACCGTTCGCGCAGAGGACGCGGAGACGGTCCCGGTTGCTGTGTCAACGACGCATGGCAACCGCCACGTCGAGATGCTCGCCCGCGAAATTGGACCGCGTCCACCGGGCAGCGACGCGGAGAACGAGGCGGCGAGCTACCTGGTAGACGCGCTGCGGGAGATTGGCCTTCCAGCGGCACGCCTGCGCGCTCATGCGCCCAGACGAACAGGACTCCTGGAGATCGCGTGCGCACTCGGCTCGCTGGTCGCTATCCTCATCGCCGTGCTCCTCCCGCCGCTCGGGTTGGTCCTGTTGCTCGGGTTGATGGCGTTGTACCTCGCCGACATGCTTGGCTACATCCGCATCGCGGACTGGTTACCTGCCGGGCAGAGCGTCAACGTGCTGTCGATCGTGCCGCCCAGCGAGAGCGAAGTGCGCCGCGTCATCGTGACGGCCAGGCTCGACAGCGGTCCGGTTGGGCTGCTCTCTCGCAAGCACTGGGGTTTCCTGTATGGCTGGATGCACGTCTTGATTCTCGCGGCACAGGCGATCGCGGTCATCATTACGGTGGCGATACTCGTGAGCGGCAACGACTCGCTTGCTCCGCTCTTCGCCATACCGGGTCTCATGCTCGTTCTGGCGCTCGCGTTACTTGGAGAACGTGAACAGAGAAACACCCATTCTCCCGGCGCAATCAGTAACGCTAGTGGTATCGCCGCGCTATTGGGACTGGCCGAGCGCACCGCACAGCAGTCTCCACGCTGGCTCGAGGTCTGGTTTCTGGGAGTGGGATCGTCCACCGTTGAGGGGTCGGGGATCAGCGAGTTCCTGCGAAGAAACACCTTCGATCCGGACATCACCTATTTTGTCCATCTCGAGAGCCCTGGTGGCGGGCCGCCGGTCATTCCCAAGCGTGCCGGCGCGGGCCTGCGCACAGCCCAGGCAACGCCTCTGTTGACCTGGATCTTCGACACGGTCCGTGGCGATCAGATCGCCACCGAGACGCGCACCATCAACCGCCTGCCGTTCTCGACTCAGGCATACGCCACCCAGCGCGCCGGTTACCAATCGATCGTCGTCGCCGGCGTAGACGGCCTGAACCGCATCCCGATGTTCGATGACGCCGAGGATCTGCCCCACCAGGTCCACGAGACGAGTATCGAAGACACCGTTGTCTTCCTCAGTAACGCCATCGGCGCATTAGACCGGGAGGTCGCGGCACGAGCGATGCTGGCGCGCACGGCCGCCTCAATCCAGGACACCACCGAGACACCGGTCGTTGCCGGAGACTTGCCAAGCGGCGACGAATGATGCACCATGCTCTGCGCGGGTCATTTGTGAGTGACCGCGACTAACGGAGGATACTGTGAGCGGAATTGGTGCATTTCTCGGAGGGCCGAGCGACATCGCCGGTCGCGAACCGCTATTGGGGCAGCCCGCGCCGGAGTTTGAGCTGGCAGACGAGCAAGGCCACGGCGTCACCCTGCGCCGTCTCACCCGTCGAGGGCCTGTCATCCTGCATCTCTATCGCGGCCACTGGTGACCCACCTGACGACTGCACCTGACGCAGTTGCGTCAGTCCTATTTCGAGTTCAAGGCGCTGGGCGTCGAGCTCGTGGCAGCCGCCAACGACACGCCGGAAATCAACCGCGAACTACGTGAGAAACTCGATCTACCCTTTATGCTGCTGAGCGACGTTGACGCCGAGGTTGCACGGAAATATCACGCGTTCCACGAGAATGAGCCGCGAGACAGAAGGATCGCACTCACCTCGATGTTCCTGATCGATAGCGCGGCCAACGACCGCATCGTGCGCTTCGAATACGTCGGCCCAACCGCACGGCATCGGGTGCCGAACTCGCGATTGATCGAAGAGATTCTGAATCTGCGCGGTCAGCGCGAGCAACTGGTCAGCGTCGTCGTCCCAACGGAAGCGGGACTGCTGCGCCAGATTCAAGAACGGAACGACCCGGCGCTCGGCTTTTATCGGGAGCCTGCAAAGGACGAGATCGAAGGCCCGGCTGTACTCGAACGCGAAGTGCTCGGCCAGATGGTCATGAGCCAGTACGAAGAAATTCATCGCTTCATGCGCGAGGGCTGGCGACTGGTGACAGTCGCGCCAGAGGTAAGCGCAGGCGAAACTATTGGACAACGATATGTCTTTGAACGAGTCGTGCCGTAAGCAACCATCCGTCACAGTTCGCGCGACAACTGGCGCACGATGATCGACAGAAGAAAGGCTTCCGAGGGCCCGGCATCGGTCTCTCCGGTGGAGCACACCGCCAAGGCCCAGCCGGGAATGTTCGACTCGCTCCGAATCTATGCCAGCATACGCCAGCTCTGGATCGGGACGCTGGCAACCAACACCGCGTTCTGGATGTATCAGATTGCTCTGGGCTGGTTGGCGCTGGAGATGACCGACTCGGCCTTCTTCGTGGGGCTGTCCGGTTTCTTCAGCGGTATTCCGATCTTCATCCTGGCGTTGCCGGCAGGCGTCGTTATCGACCGGTTCCCCAAGCGCAACGTGCTGCTCGTTGCACAGTTGGGCGTCATGACGGCTGCATCGCTCTTCGCCATCATGATCTTCACTGACACCATCACCCAGCTCGCAGTATTGATCCTGGCCTTTACATACGGGTCATTTATGGCGTTCATCTTTCCAACCAGGCACGCAATTATCCCCGAGCTGGTCGAGAACAAAGACCTTAGTAACGCCGTCGCGCTGAACGCGGCGGGGCAAAACGCTACCCGCGTCTTTGGGCCCTCACTCGCCGGATTGCTGATCGCAACGGTTGGATTGACTGGCACCTTCGCCGTAGCGGCAGGGCTCCAGATCTTCGCGATGCTCTCAACGATGCGCCTGCCCAAGACAGCTCAGTCAACTGAGACGGGAGCCCGCCCGCGGGTGCTCGCGAGCGTCACCGAGGGCCTCGTGTATGTCGCGCGCGACCCGATGCTCACCGGTTTGATCCTGCTGGCGACCATCGCGACCGTGTTTGTGATGCCCTATCTCAACCTGATGCCGGTCTTTGCACGCGACGTGCTCTCGGTTGGTTCACAGGGCCTTGGCCTCTTGATGGCTTGCGCGGGGATCGGCTCGGTTGCCGGGGCGTTGTGCGTGGCAGCATTCCGTTCGGCAGTGGCGCGGCCAGGGTTTCAAATTCTGGCCTGTGGAGGGTTCGCAATCATCGTGCTGCTCTTCGCCCAAACACCATGGCTCGTACCATCCGCGCTGTTACTGGGTTTATCCGGACTCTTCAGCGCAACCTTCCTGGCGGTCAACAACACCGTCATGGTCATGCGCGCCGCTCCTGAAGTGCGCGGCCGGGTGCTCTCGATCAACATGCTGACCTGGGGACTGTTGCCCGTCGGACAGCTTCCCATCGGCTGGCTGGCAGACTACGTCGGCGCGCCCAGCGCGGTCTCCATCGCCTGTGGGATCGCGCTCGTCCTCATTGTCTTGCTCGCCTGGAAAGTGCCGCACCTGCGACCGGGCGCAGCGGAGCTGGAGTAGACCCTAGCCGACCGGGCGCTACTGCTCAGCTTGACACAGGTGGATCCTCTTCAGTCCGTAGGCAGCGTTGAACAGACAGGAGCCTTCAATCATGGTCGCCACGGATACCCCCACAATGCGTGGTGACCGTTCCTGGCGTGACTGTGAATGGATAAACCCCATGACAGATGCGAACTCCGGTGCCAGCACGAGAACCTCGAACGTCATCAAGGCTCCGCGCGAAGCTCTCTATCGAGCGTTTACCGACCCGGCAGCCTTGGCTGTCTGGCTCTCGCCGGAAGAGATGACCGGAGAGGTTCATGCGTTCGACGCCCGAGTTGGCGGCGGATATCAGATGTCACTGTACTATCCCTCTTCCGACCAGGAGTACCGCGGGAAGACCTCGGAGCGCGAAGACCGGTACACGGCACGGTTCATCGAGCTCACGCCCCCAACCAGAATCGTCCAGGCGATAGCCTTTGACACGACGGACCCCGAATTTGCTGGAGAGATGACCATGGTGGTCACCTTCGAGGAGCGCGCCAACGGGACAGAAGTGACCATCGTGTTTGAGAACATACCTTCAGGCATCCGCCCCGAGGATAATGACGCCGGCACGCGGTCGTCACTTGAGAAGCTGGCTCGCTATGTCGAGTAGGATAGCGGAAGTTCCCGTTGGCACCGAAGCCCGAAATTGACCTCTTGCACATCCCTGGCTGGACGGACTCATTCCAGCTGGCGTCTGCGTTACGTCAATTTAGAGAATCGGATGACTTCGTGTACCGCCTAATTGGCTCGCTTGGCCCCGGGGTTGTACACCAAGCGATCTCTTTACGGGTTCGCAGAATGAGCCGAGTAGAGATGAGGACTACCGAATTCCAGCGTACAGGGTTTGGTCAGGACATGTCGATTTTCGGTGGGTTGGTTCGACTACATCATGAACGCCGACTTACACCGCGATGCGTTGTAGCGCAGACAGGACGGATCAATAATGTTGCTGGATAACAAAGTTGCCGTAATCTACGGGGCGGGCGGTCCGATCGGCGGTGCCGTGGCCCGTGCCTTTGCTCGCGAGGGGGCCAGAGTGTTTCTCTCCGGTCGCACCAGGACGACACTCGACACCGTCGCCGCCGAGATCCGCTCGAACGGCGGCGTCGCAGATACCGCTGTGATCGATGCCCTCGATGAGCGGGCGGTTGATGGGTATGTCGACGCAGTGGTCGAGCAGGCAGGGCACATCGATATCTCGTTCAACGTTATTGGCTACGGAGACGTCCAGGCGCCATTAACCGAGATAGCCGTTGACGATTTCATACATCCGATCACGACGGCGATGCGGACCCAGTTCTTAACCACCAGGGCAGCTGCCCGGCACATGGTCAGGCGTGGATCCGGGGTGATATTGGCGTTCGGCGGAGGCGGTCCCCAGACGCTGCCCGGATTGGGCGGGTTCAAAGTCGCTCTTGATGCCATCGAAGGTCTGCGCCGCCAGTGGGCCTGCGAGCTCGGCCAGCACGGTATCCGGGTCGTCACCCTGAAAACGGGAGGTGTGCCCGAAACGATCCCCGACACCGTTCCAGGGCGCGGCGATATCGCAGCTAGCATCCAGCAGGCCACCTTGCTGAACCGAGCAGCGACGTTGGCCGACGTGGGCAATGTGGCAGCCTTCGTGGCTTCCGATCTCGCCCGCACGATCACCTCCACTGAGGTCAACATCTCCTGCGGCGCGATCGTAGACTAGCGTCGGCTGGCAGACTACGTCGGCGCGCCCAACGCGGTCTCGATCGGAGATGAGATCGCACTCATTGTCTTGCTCGCCTGGAAAGTGCCGCACCTGCGACCGGGCGCAGCGCAGCTGGAGTAGCCCTTACTCGACAGGGCGCTGCTGCTCGGCGACACGTGCCAGGAAGTCGAGCACCGTCGCATCGAATTCGACCGGCCAGAGCCGGTGCGGCCAGTTCCCGGCCCACTCGTCGCGTGACTCATCGCCCGGGAACAGCCGCAGCTCCGCGCCAGGGATGCGGCTGGCGAGGATGCGCGCATGGTCAGGGGGCACCAGGAGATCATCCTGCTGCCAGATGATCAGGGTTGGGCAACGCAGCTGGCTCGTCTCCGTCTCGATCACACGGCCGATCACCGCCGCATCTACCAGCACCAGGGCCCGCACTTTCTCGGGATAGCGCGCAGCCACGGACAAGCAGACGCCGCCCCCGTTGCCAATGCCAATCAGCACTGCTCCCTGCGGGGTCGCCGTATCCATGAACGCCTTCACAAAGCGCGGATAGTAGCGGTAGTAGTCATCCTCGGAAGCAATCGGCACCGGTGCCGGATCCGATTGACCAAAACCGGGCAGGTCCGGAACGAATACGGAATGGTTGCATGACAGTGCGGCAATGTTTGGCTTCCAGACTCTCCACGAACTGCCGGTACCGCCGCCATGGATCAGGATCAACGCCGGACCTGTTCCCTCTTGAACGTAGGTTATGCGGGTCGCATCAACCCTGACGGTCTGTTCGTCCATTACTTCTCTCAACCGGGCGTCACCTATCATCGCTTGCACGATACTACACCGTCCGGGGCCCGCTTCAACTATGACTTCCGTACTTCATGGGGAGATCGCGCTAAGATGCTCCTGACACCGAATGATCCAGTTGAGAGGAGCAAGAACGATGCAGGTGATGCTGACTCCACGAGAGCATATCTGGCCGGAGGTAACGGATGAACAGCTCGCGCGCTTGCAGGCGGCCGGAGCACACGAAGTCATCGTAGCGAGTGACCGCGCAACGCAGCTAGCGGCGATCCGCGACGTCGATGTGCTGATCGGTGTCATCGATGAGGATATGCTGGAGCGAGCCGGACGGTTGCGCTGGATGCAGTCACTCTCCTCCGGCGTCGATATGTTTCTCTTCCCGGCTTTCGTGGAGAGCGACGTCATCCTGACTAGCGAGAAAGGCCTGGTTGGGCCGCACCTGGCCGACCACGCCTTCGGCTTGCTGCTGGCGATGACACGCTCGATCGGCTGGGCCATCCGGCAACGAAGCTGGGAGAACCGCCTGGGTATGCGCCTTGCCAACCGTGAGCTGAGTGGCATGACGGCCGGCATTATCGGTCTCGGAGGAACGGGCATCTCGGTCGCCGAGCGCGCCCGGGCCTTCGGGATGCGCACTCTGGCGATTGATCCGGACGTTGAAACCGCCCCGGACTATGTCGAATTGCTCGGCAGGCCCGAGTGCCTGCTCGAAATGGCTGCCCGCAGCGATGTCCTGTTCGTCTGTTGCCCGAAGACATCGGAAACGCTGGGCATGGTCGATTCCAGGGTCTTCGCGACGATGCCGGCTGGTGGTTATGTCGTGAACGTCACCCGTGGCGGAATTATCGATGAGGACGCGCTGATCGAGGCCATAGAGAGCGGACACCTCACCGGGGCCGGGCTCGATGTCAGCGCCGAAGAACCGCTGCCCGCGTCGAGCCCCCTCTGGAACTACGACCAGATCATCATCACGCCGCATACCGCAGGGGCCAGCCAGCACCGCATCGGCCGCATCATCGACCGCGTCTGCGCGAACCTTCAGCATCTGCAGAACGACGAGCCGCTTGAGGGTGTGATTGACAAGCGCAAAGGGTACTGAGGAGCTGACAGCGCGTATCGTCTGCGTAGCGGCGCAATTATAGAAATGTCCGACTTAATCCGATAATTGTGGCCCCCATGCTCGTAGCGGCGCAATTTATTGCGCCTTGCCTGGCCGCTCGGGCGCCGGAGAGGGCGCAATAAATTGCGCCGCTACGCAGACAGAGGCTGCTTCCAATCATCGGATGAGCGACGAGGTGAACTCTCCACGTCGCTGAGATCACAATACTAACCGCCAGATTGCCGGGTCATTGCCGCGCCGAACACTGAATCGTCGCCGGCCGCTCCGTACGCGTCGCGCCACTCGCGAGCCTGTTCGGTGGATACGCGGATAAAACGAGCGCTGCTCTCGGCCACAACTTCATCGCCTTCAAGGGTCACGATCCGCGCCTCGGCGTCAATCGCCCGTCCTCTGCGCTGAGTAACCCTACCGACGGCCCGTAGTGGCTCGCCAACTCGCGCCGGCCTGCGGAAGGTGAGCGACATCCTGGCCGTCACGCCGATATCTCCGCTGTCCATCACAGCCCAGCTCATCGCCTCGTCCGCGATTGTGGCCAGGATCCCGCCGTGTGTCATCCCGAGATAGCCTTCATGCCTGCGCAGCGGGGTGAAATCGGCCCAGATGCCGTCTGAAGCACAGTGTCGGAAGCGCAAGAGCAGACCGTACGGATTCTGGCGACCGCAGCCAAAGCAGTAATGCTCGACCTCAGTTTCATTGATGGCTGGAAGCGACGGATCAAACTCTATCGTCATGATCCTATGCGCCGCACATGCAACAAGTTGGTCCGACCGCTATAGGTAAATATCGGCACGCTCCCGATGAACAGCGCGACCGACCCGGTCTTCATCAGCCCTCTGTCAATCAACGCCTGGGACGTCGTTTCAAACAGCTGCTCCAGATCCTCGACTAACGGCAGGACAATCGGGCGAACTCCCCAGATCAGGCCGAGCTGACGCGCGACGAACGGATCGGTCGTCACAGCAACAATTGGGGCTCTCGGTCGATTTCGCGCCACGAGTCGCGCGCTCGCCCCGCTCAACGTGAACACCGCGACAACATCGATTGGAGTAGCGTCGGTCAACGCACGGGCCGCTCGCCCCAGCGCCGCCGCAACCTGGTGTCCGGCATTGTCCAAGGGATCAGCTTCCTGAGCAGCCTTCGTGCGGATTGGGCCGTCGCTTTCAACGTCGCGGATAATACGATGCATCATCGAAACCGCCTCGAGCGGGTAACGTCCGGTGGCGGTCTCGGCACTGAGCATCACAGCGTCCGTACCGTCCAGAACCGCGTTTGCCACATCGCTCGTTTCGGCTCTGGTGGGCACAGGCTGCATGATCATGGATTCCAGCATCTGAGTCGCCGTAATGACCGGGGTTCCGAGCTGGTTACACACACGGATGATGTGCTTCTGTGCACGCGGCACCCGTTCGGGCGGCAGCTGGACGCCCAGGTCTCCCCGTGCGACCATGACCGCATCAGCCGCGCGAGCGATCGACTCGATATGATCCAGCGCCACCGGGCGTTCGATCTTGGCCACGAGCCCCGGCCGGGCGCCGTGCTCGGCGGTGATACGTCGCGCACCATGAATGTCTTCGGCAGTGCTGAGGAACGAGAGTCCCAGAAATTCAATCTCGTGCTCTGCCGCGAACGCAATGTCGGCCCGGTCGTTGTCGGTAATCGTTGCGTCTTGCATCGCGACATTTGGGATCGTGAACCCCTGGCCGCTTGCGAGCGGACCGCCGCGGCCAATCGAGCACACCGCGCAGGTCGGAGTTACCTCTTCGACGAGAAGCTCGATCAACCCGTCGGCCACCAGCATTCGCGCGCCCGGCACCACGACGTCGAGCAATTTCGGGTAATTGACACCCATCTGCGTACTCGACGTCGGCACCTGTTCCGGATACACTCGGATCTTTCCGCCTCGCGCGAGTGGCACGGGGCTGCCATCTTCGAGCGGGCCGGTACGTAGTTTCAACCCGCGCAGATCCATCAGAATCGGGATGTTGCGGTTGCGCTCGGCCGCGACGGCACGCAAATCCCCGATCATCCGGGCGCGCTCCTCGAGTGTTCCGTGGGCGCAGTTAATCCGGGCAACGTCCACGCCGGCATCGATCAGTGCCCCGAGCTGATCTCTCCCCGACACGGCGGGGCCTAACGTAGCGATGATCTTCACCCGCCGCCCATTTGGCAGCACGCGGCTTTCAGTGTCCGTATGGACTTGTCCTTGAGACGATAAGATCATGATCCCCGTCCATCGCGTTCGTCGTTCGAATGTAAGGTGGAGTGAGCCGTCACTCAGTCCACATACGCGCACAAGAGCGGCCATCCCACCTATCGACGCTTGTATCCTACCCCACTCCCCTGCGAGGGGATGACGCGACGGGTACAATCTACCGATATTGACTGGAGAACCCTCTGCGCACGTTGTAGGAGCGACATATGCCTATGGAATTGATCACCGAAGAAGATCTGGACCGGATCTACTTCCTTATAGATCAGGAGGGCCGGCCGGATCGTGAGCCAGTGTCAGTTCGCAACGCGACTGACGCAGAGTTTCGGACTTGGATCGTGGCCTTCGGCGCTTATCACGGCGTACAGATTCTGCCCGTAATGGGTCGCATTGGCATGGAAACGCGCGTCGCCATGCTGAACCGGCTCGAACGCAACGGCGTTCATATCCACCGGCAGGCCATCGGCCCCCGACGGTCGTGAGTCCCACCCGGTTGATCCCGACCGGCAACATTCATTTCGAGTCACCAATTGGAGCACCAATGCGCCTGATCTCACTGGCCATCGTGATGCTGTTCGTCTTCAGCGCCTGCTCAATTGGCGACAATGACGACACAACGCCGGTGGTGTCCGAGGCAACGCCGACGGTTGCACTCACACCGCCAGCCGCCGCCGAGTCCACCGCGACTGCGGAGGATGACGCAAACGAAACGCAACCAGCCGAATCGACCCCTCCCGAGAGCCCATCCGGCGAGGCGACCGCGAACCCCGAGCCCACCCAGCCGGAAGCAGCTGACGCAGCCGAGCTCGCCGAAGTCATCGACCAGATCGCGCTGCAAACCTCCGAGGTGCGTCGCCTTGAACTGCTCGAAGAGATCGATAGTCAGATCATCAACCGCGAGCAGCTGCGGGAGAATCTCGTCGAGATGCTGGAAGTGGACCTGGGCAGGGAACAAGCCGAGCTCGACCGCGACCTGCTCTGGATGCTACGGCTGATCGACGATCCCGAGCTAGACTACTATCAGCTGACGGTCGATCTCCTCACTGAGCAGGTTGCCGGCTACTACGATTCCGACACCGGCCAGCTCTTCGTGATCAGTGAAGACTCGGAACTCGCTGCCGATACCAAGGTCACCATGTCCCACGAGATCACCCACGCGCTCCAGGACCAGCACTTTGGACTCGACCGCTACGATGAAGACAGTACTGATTTCGACCGGCTGACCGCCTTCTCCTCAGTTGTCGAGGGTGACGCTTCCTGGACAATGGTCCAGTACGCCATCCAGTACCTCACACAGGAAGAGATCGGCGAATTCGTCACTGGCGCGGGCGCCGAGCAGAGCTCAGAAACCCTGGAGAACGCGCCGCGTTATATCCGCGACGGCCTGCTGTTCCCATACGAGCGCGGCTTCACATTCGTTGAAGCGCTGTTGGGCGAGGGAGATCTCGACGCCGTCAATGCCGCGCTCGAGAACCCGCCGGTTTCCACGGAACAGATCCTGCACCCGGAGAAATACACCTCGACCCCCCAAGACCTCCCACTCGAGGTCGACGTCCCTGACCTCACCGAGGCACTCGGCGACGGTTGGGCAGAGACATACCAGGGCACACTTGGCGAGTTCGACCTGGTTATTCTGCTGGAAGAGAACGGCGTCACCCCCGCTGGAGCGGCCGCGGAAGGCTGGGGCGGTACTCGCTTCGAAGTGTGGAGCAATAACGACGCGCTGCTCACGGTGCTGGCCACCCGCTGGGACAGCGAACAAGACGCCGCAGAGTTCAGCGCAGCCCTGAACCAGACCTTCTCCTCCTACACCCAGGAGGGCGACATCTGGTCCGACGGCTCCCGCTTCTACACCGTCATCTCATCCGGCGACCGGGTGACGCTCACCACGTCGACCGACCGCGACGCACTCGTCGCCGCACGTGACGCCCAGCAGGTAAACGGCCCGTAGATCCAGTCCTTCGTCCGCTGAGCCGGTCGCCGCCTCAGCCGCTCGGTGCTGACAAAACGGCCCATTTCCGTTATAATCCCTTATGCATGGCGATCCCCGTTGGGATCGCCGTCACGATGGGCCGCTAGCTCAATTGGCAGAGCAGCTGACTCTTAATCAGCGGGTTCGGGGTTCGAGTCCCTGGCGGCTCACGACAACATAGGCTTCTACAAGCCAAAGAAGAGATGATAAGAGAGCCACCGTCCTACGGACGGTGGCTCTCTTGTTTTGACAACTATTTTGATATCCCACCCAACCGCAGGGTCGATCCTTCGAGGAAGTTCTCAACCACCCAGAGAGATCCGTATTGGGCCGGACAGATCCGTGGCCGATTCGTACTTGCGGCTGCAGGACACACCGGACTTCCGTACCTTTCGTTTATGTTGTCCAGCGGTTACGATCGCACTGTGCCGATGCCTGGATCTCCTCGCATCGCTACTCCTACATCTGATCTGACCAGTGGATGTGTTGATCCCGGCGGCGTCGCGTGGACGCCTGAGCCGTTGGGGGAGCAGGTGGCGTAACCGGCCACTGACAGCGAGTCAGGCAACACCCTGCCCGTCGCGTCGTCGCGATGAGCTGGACCTGGGTGCCCGATCGCTGACCTTACTGGTCGGCCTTGATGCCGGCCTTTGTACAAGGGAGGCCGGTTCCATGACGCGTGCTCTTCGATACGCCAGCCGCCTGTTGGCCGGCGTTGGTCTGGCCATGCTGCTGACCATCGTGATGGCTGTTCCGGTGTTTGCCGCGCAAACAACGATAACCATGACCATTACTGGTGGTCCCCGAACCGTCAGCATCAATCCGGATTTCGTCGCGCTGGACGTTAGGTACTCGGAGGAGCCGCAATCGATCAACGGCTCGGCCACCGTTACTGTCGACGACCTCAGCGGAACCGGCGCGGGCTGGCACGTCACACTGCAAGCGACCGACCTGATCTATAGCGGAGCTGACGGTAGCTCCTCGATTCCGGCGGCCAATCTGGCAGTGACGTCGGCCAGCGCGCCGGTCATGCTGACCGGCCAGTCGATCGATGCGTTTGGCGGGCCCAAGATGCCGGACAGCAACGCTACCGGCTCGCTCGATCAACCGCGCACGGTGCTCCTCTCGAATCCGGATCACGGTCAGGGACGCTACACCCAGGATCTCGGCTTGACCGTCACGATCCCTGCCATGAGCCAGGCCGGGAGCTACACCGGCACGCTCATCGTCTCGATCGGCGCCGGCCCATAGAGCCGGCGTGAAGCTGCGTTTTTACACGCTTTCCCTTAACCGGCTGACACAAAAAGGCTACCTCAAGAGTAGCCCACTCACGTCCGAGGAAGCGCGGAGGCGATCTCTTCCAGAAGGTGACGGGCTTTGAACGGTTTCGACACGTAGCCGTCGCACCCAGCAGCGAAGGCGCGTTCCCGATCGCCGGGCATTGCGTGCGCCGTCAGCGCCACAATCGGGATTGCGGCAGTCGGCGCCGTCGCTTTGAGCTCCCGGGTGAGGCTAAGCCCATCCTGGCCGGGCAAGTCGAGATCCATCAGAATGACGTCTGGATCCAACTCCTGGAGCTGCCGCTTGGCCTCTTCGGCCGATTGGGCCGTCACGACCTGGAACCCTCCGCGCTCCAGCACCGTGCGCGCTAGCAGAAGATTCGCGGCGTTGTCCTCGACGACCAGGATAACGCGGCTCGTCGTTGGGCTACTCGTCATCGGGCTCTCCCTTACCAGGTTGGAGTTGGCGCAACGCGTTGTCAAGCCAGGCGATCAGGTCAACTGCGGCGAACGAGCCCTTTTGCAGAATCGCTGTGACGTGCCCGCTGAGCCGCTGCTTGTCCTCGCTCGTGAGCTCTTTGGCCGTCACGATCAGGACCGGGATGTGTCGCGTCGCCGGATTCGCGCGCAGTGCGTCGACCACGTCGAATCCGCTTACCTCAGGCATCATCAAATCCAACAGGATCAGATCCGGCAGATGTTCGGCCGCCATGGTGATCGCGGAAGCTCCACCGTGCGCGCGCAGAATCCTAAAGCCAAACGGCGTCAGCATGCCGGCCAGCAGCTCAACGCTCGCCGGCTCGTCGTCCACGAGGAGCACGTTCACGTCGCATTCCTGCACCTTCGTCGTGAAGGTGTAGCGGTCGAGCCGCGCAAGCAGGGCCTTACGGTCGACCGGCTTGACGAAGTAATCGGTCGCGCCAAGCGCAAATCCAAGCTCCTGGTCATCAACAATCGACGCGATCACGACCGGGATATCGCGCGTGGTCTCGTCAAGCTTGAGCTGGCGCAAGACCTCCCAGCCGTCCACCGTCGGCAAGAGGACGTCGAGGATAATGGCAGCTGGCTGGAGTGCCCGCGCCCGATCAAGCGCCTGCTCGCCATCCGCGACGACGACGGAGTGGTAGCCGCCGCGCTCCAGGTACAGTGTGAGCAGATTGGCCGCCCGCAGATCATCCTCAATCACGAGGACACGCGGCCGATCCACGTCTGTGATGGAGGGCGATGGGTCGATAACTGAAACTCGTGCGTCCTGTGGCACATCAGCCGCGTGCTCGCACCTCGTCCGCCCTGCTGGAAGCACAACATGGAACTGGCTGCCTTCACCTGGCGTGCTCTCGACCCAGATACGACCTTCATGCATCTCGACGAAGCGCTTGGTCAGCGCGAGCCCAAGTCCCGTACCTTCATAGTGGCGGGCTGCGCCAGTATCGATCTGCTGAAACTCTTGAAAGATACGATCCTGGTCATTGCTTGAGATCCCGATACCGGTGTCGGCGACCGTCAGCTGCACGCCATCCGGGAGCTGCCGCGTCGTGACGATTACCGCGCCATCCTGCGGCGTGAACTTGATCGCGTTCGAGAGGAGGTTGTAGAGAATCTGCTTGACCTTGCCGACGTCGCACATGATCTCGACACCCTCGTCGCCGCGCGACTGCAGCGTAATGCCAGTGCGGTCCGCGAGCGGCCGCAGGGTCGTGAGTGCCTGGGCCACGAGATCAGGCACGGACATCGGTTCGGGATTGAGCGTCATGTGCCCGGCTTCAATTTTGGCCAGATCGAGGATGTCGTTGATCAACGACAGGAGATGCTGCCCGCTGTCGTGGATGGACTCAAGAAACTGCCGTTCGCTGTCGGGGTCGTACGCTCCCGCTGGCTCATCCAGCAGGAGCTCCGAGAAGCCGATGATGGCATTGAGCGGGGTGCGAAGCTCGTGGCTCATGTTCGCGAGGAACTCGCCTTTGTGACGATTCGCGGCCTGGAGCTCGATGTTTTGCTGGCGCAGCTGCTCGAGGAGCTGGGCGCGGGCAATCGCTTGTGCGGCATGCGCGGCCACGATCTGGGCCAAGGCAACATCGGCGGGGGCGAAACCCGCAACGGCTGCGCGTTCGAGGCTGAGTACACCAACGGTGGTATCGCGGTAACGGAGTGGCACCGCAAGCTCCGAGCAGATCTCCGCGTGCGGGGCGACTGGGCGCGGGTCGGTGTGTACATCGTCAACGACAACTGGCGCACCGGAAGAAAACGCATGACCCGTCACGCCAGCTCCCGCGGCGATGCGTGCGCCGTAGCGCTTGTCGGCATCGGCGCCCAAGGTTGCAACGATCTCGAGCTCCCCGCTCGGCAACGGGAACAACACACATGCCGAGTCCGACGGGAGGATCGTGCCAATTTCGGTGGCGAGTCGTCCCGCGACGGCCCGTGCCTCGATCTCGTCGGCGATGTCCTGACTCAGGTCGAGCATAGCTTGACGGGTGGCGAGCTCCTGTTGCGACTCCTGGAAGAGACGGCTGCTCTCGAGCGCCAGCACTGCCTGATCGGCCAGCATCGTGAGCAAAGCCAGGTCGTCCTCCAGGAACAGCGTCCGCTGATTCTGAAACACAATGATCACGCCCCGAGCCGTTCCCTGCGCGATCAGCGGCGCAATGAGGCAGGCACGCGCGCCGCCGAGCGCGTTCGCCAGGCGGGTGACGTCCTCATCCCACGCACCGGTGCCCCCACAGGTAACCGGTCGCAATTCACGCCAGGCGCGCGTGAGATCGGGTGAACGCGAACCGACCTGGAGCGTTGCGATGTTGGCCGCTTCCAGCTGGTCGCGATTGGTGGGATCGGGGTAGATCCGCAGCGTATCGGCGCCGGCCTGCCCCAAGGCAACGACCGCGGCTGTGCCGCCGATTGCCCGTGTCGCCGCCGGCCCCATATGATCGAGGGCGGCAGTCAGCCGGGCCTCGGCCGGCTGGTTGGCGAGCAGCTCCATGTGCCGTCCGAGCTCACCCATCTGGATCAGTCGACGGAGCCGGCGCGGCGGGATGAAGCCAAGGTAGTAGCTGATCGCCGCGCCAAGCGGAATGATCTCCTCCACCGGCTCAAAGGCTTCAGCCGTGCCTGGCCACCCGATGGATATTCCCGCCAGCAGGACGACCAGGGCGATCAGCGCCGATCCGGTGATAATGCCCGCCAGGCGACGGCGCGCCACGCCACGAGCGCGACGAGTTGCCCGGATGAGCGTGACGATTGCATACCCTTCCACGTACAAGAAGAGCACCACCACGACCACCAGCGCGAGCGCCGATGGCGGCATGCCACGAGCAACCAGGAGCGCCCACGACACAAACAGGCAGGCCAGGCCGATGAGCAACTGGCGCTGCGGGACCGCCTGGAACTGGTCAATCAGCCGCAGGAACAGGTATGGCTGCGCGACCAGTAACAGGGCGACGATCAGATCCTGTTTCGGGATAGCGACGCCGACGGCGGTAGCGGCATCCCCCATGACGGCGACGATCGCCAGGACGCCAACGAGAGCCGCCACTTCCAGCCGGGAACGATCGCGGTAGCGGAGGAGGTTCACAAGCGCGTGCCCGAATAAGAGAACGAAGATCCCTTGCGTGGCGATACTCAGCACTTCACGTCCTACATCCGCCCTTCGTTTGCCGAACGCCGTGGCCTTGGTTGAAGCCCTCGTGAGCTACACGGCTTCTGCCGATGATACTCGGTCTTCGCGACGCTGTTCGGCGATTTCACCCCACAGCAAGGATCTCTTCGCGTTTTGATTGCCAGTCAGTGCGGGAACCATCTAACATTTCTCATGCATCTATACCAAATGGCTACAGATCTAGGTGTCCGCTGCCACAATACTCATTGTGGGAGCGCAGTAGATTCCCCAGGATCATGCCTGGACCAACGTACACCGGGAGCGGCTCTCCGATATTCATGTCAATCTAAGGGAGGGCGAGTTGCAACTATGTGCGACCACAAAATCCAGCGGCCCAGCTGCGCAGCCGGTGCGATAGACCACGAGCGATTTGAGACTCCAGCGAGATCGCTTGATGCGCCGGCATCTCTCTTGCACGCGGACCAGTTGACACAAGCGACCATTCTCATCGTTGACGATCAGCCGGTCAACGTCGCCGTACTCACCGCGCTGCTCGGTCGAGCAGGATTTGCCAACCTGTATAGCACGACCAACCCCCGTGAGGCATTGGAGCTCATCGACACCCTGCATCCCAGTCTGTTGCTCCTCGATTTGCACATGCCCGTGATGGATGGCTTCGCCGTCATGCAGCGGCTCAGGGAGGTTCAATCGCCAGACGAGTACTTCCCGATCCTGGTATTGACCGCCGATCCCAGCCCCGACACGAAGCGGCGCGCGCTGGAAAACGGCGCGCACGACTTCCTGACCAAGCCCTTCGACACGGCCGAAGTGCGGTTGCGTGTGGCGAACCTGCTGCGCACCCAGGCGCTCTACGCCGCCGCGCAACGCCACAACGCCACCCTCGAACAGCAGGTGCGCGAGCGGACAGAGAAGCTGGAACGATCACACCTGGAGACGCTGCAGGCATTGGCGCTTGCGGCCGAGTTCCGGGACGACGAAACGGGCCAGCATACGCGACGGGTCGGACAGCTCGCCGCCGCGGTCGGTCAGACGCTCGGGCTTCCACCGATGCAGGTGGATCTGCTGCGCCAGGCCGCGCCGCTGCATGATGTCGGCAAGATTGGCATCCCCGATCGCATCGTGCTGAAACCAGGCAAGCTCACGACCGATGAGTTTGCGGTCATTCAGACGCACACGACGATCGGCTACGAGATCCTGGCGCCATGCCAGTCGGCGACGCTGCGCATGGCCCGACAGATCGCGCTGACCCACCACGAGCGTTGGGACGGGGGTGGGTATCCCAATGGCCTGGCGGGCGAGCTGATCCCGCTGGCCGGGCGCATCGTCGCCGTCGCTGACGCCTTCGACGCCATGACGCACGATCGAGTGTATCGGGCTGCTCGCCCGGTCGGCGAGGCGTTGGAGGAGATCGCCCGGGAACGTGGCCGCCAGTTCGACCCATGCATCGGCGACGCGCTTCATCACACGATAACATCGTACGAGACGATCTGAAGAGCCCATTCCCGCCACCACCGGCACTGGACGTGACGCGGGCTGTGGTGCTGTTTGGCCTGCCCGGGCAAGAAGTCGCCGTGGCCGAGGTTGTGCCGGCCTGCGCTGAAGCGTTTGCCGTTACAGCTTCAGGAATGAGCAGGGGACCGTTTACGTTCTAAACGTCTGCGGGCCCAGGTGCCGTGGATGGCGCTGGATCGAGAAGCAACAGCCTATACAGAGGAGAGGGTCCTGATCTGTGAATGAGAAACTGCACGAGATCATAGCGGCGGCGCGGAATGGAAATGAACCAACCAACGCGCAGGCCCGGCAACTGGCAGAGATAACGGACGTCGCTCCCCTGCTCGAACCGGCGACACTGCTGAGAGATGCAGGCCATCGCAATCTCATTTCATATTCACGGAAGGTGTTTATCCCGCTCACTCAACTCTGTCGCGATGTCTGTCACTATTGCACCTTTGCCCAGCCACCGCGCGCCGGCGAACGTGCCTATCTATCCCATGACGAAGTTCTGGAGATTGCTCGAGCCGGTGCTGCCGCGGGCTGTAAAGAGGCGTTGTTCACGCTGGGAGACAAGCCTGAGCTGCGTTACAAAGCCGCTGCCCGCGAGCTCGCCGCTCTGGGACATGAGACCACGATCTCATACCTGGTTGAGGTGGCCGATCTTGTTCTGCGCGAGACTGGTCTGCTCCCCCACGCGAATCCGGGTGTCATAACAGCCGAAGAGATTGCAGCTCTGCGCCGTGTGTCGGTTTCGCAGGGCATCATGCTTGAGAGTATTTCTCAGCGGCTGACCGAGCGGGGCGGACCGCATTTTGGCTCGCCGGACAAGGATCCGGCCCTTCGCCTGGAGACAATGCGGATGGCCGGCGAGCAGCAGGTTCCCTTCACCTCCGGTATTCTGATCGGGATTGGCGAGACACGGCTGGAGCGTGTGGAGTCGCTTCTGGCGCTGCGCGACCTGCACAAGCGTTACGGCCACATCCAGGAAGTGATTATTCAGAACTTTCGCGCCAAACCCGGCACGCGCATGGCCAACGCTCCCGAGCCCGATCTGGATGATCTGCTCTGGACGATTGCCGTGGCGCGCATCATATTTGGGCCTGAGATGAACATTCAGGCGCCGCCCAACCTCAGTCCGGAGAGTTACCCACGCCTGATCTCCGCCGGGCTCAATGACTGGGGTGGGGTGTCGCCGGTCACACCCGATCATGTCAATCCGGAAGCGCCATGGCCGCACCTTGAAGATTTACGGCAACACACAGCGGCCGCCGGCAAGTTGCTCATCGAGCGGTTGGCAGTCTATCCCGCTTACAATCTTGATCTGCAACGCTGGCAGGACGCGGCGCTCCTGACGCCCGTGGTGCGCGCCATTGACAGTGAGGGGTACGCGCGCGCCGAAGCGTGGTCCCCGGGCGCCGAGCTGCCGATTCCTGAAGCCTACCGGGCAGCGACGGCCGATACCGACCGCATGATCGCGGGCGATCTGGTTGCAATTCTCGACAAGGCCATGGACGGCTCCGACCTGAGTGAATCCGAGATCGTGCGGCTGTTCCAGGCGCGAGGCGATGAGTTCAATGCCGTCTGCGCGGCGGCCGACGAGCTGCGGCAGAGAATGTCCGGCGACGTGGTTTCGTACGTTGTCAACCGCAACATCAACTACACCAACATCTGCTACTTCAAGTGTCAGTTCTGCGCCTTCTCGAAAGGCAAGCTGAGCGAGAATCTACGCGGCACGCCCTACGACCTTGGTCTCGATGAGATTGTGCGCCGCTCGCAAGAGGCCTGGGACCGTGGAGCGACCGAAGTGTGTATGCAGGGTGGTATCCATCCTAGATACACCGGCGACACCTATCTCCAGATCTGCCGGGCGGTCAAAGAAGTACTACCCAACATCCACGTTCATGCCTTTTCGCCGCTTGAAGTATGGCAAGGTGCGCATACTCTGGGCATCAGCGTGCGTGACTTCCTGACGCAGCTGCGTGACGAAGGCCTTGGGACCTTGCCCGGCACCGCCGCAGAAATCCTCGATGATGAGGTGCGCGCGACGCTCTGCCCAGACAAGATCAAGACCGACGAGTGGCTGCACGTTATGCGCGAGGCTCACGGCCTGGGCATCCGCACCACATCGACGATCATGTACGGCCACATGGAGCAGCCCGTCCACTGGGCGCGGCACCTGTTGCGTCTGAAGCAGCTGCAAGCAGAAACCGGCGGGTTCACCGAGTTCGTGCCGCTGCCCTTTGTGCACATGGAGGCCCCGATCTACTTAAAGGGTAAGGCACGTCGAGGGCCCACCTTCAGGGAAGCTGTGCTCATGCACGCCGTCGCCCGGCTTGCCTTGCATCCGCACATTACGAACATCCAGACGTCATGGGTGAAGATGGGTATCGATGGCTTGAAGGTGTGCCTGCAATCCGGAGCGAACGACCTCGGCGGAACGCTGATGAACGAGAGTATCACCCGCGCCGCTGGCGGAGAGCATGGCCAGGAGCTCCCACCAGAAATGATGGACGAGGTCATACGGTCAATTGGCCGCGAGCCGCGCCAACGCACCACGGCCTACGGCGTGCCACCCCAGGATCGTGAACATGCGTCGTTCGGTGCGAACCCTCTTTTGCCGATTGTCCAGACGCCAAGCAAGCGCTATGCGCGCGCAAAGGCAATGAACGCCTGATGGCGCCCAGGGAGGGCGGCCTCAGGTCCTCCCAGATTACCGTTCGAGACAACCGATCTCGTTGAGCTCGGTCACGCCCAGCTCAAGGAGATCGGTTTCGGTGTCGAGGTCAAGGCCGGTGCCCGTGGAGTGATGCTCACGCAGTGAGAGGCCCTTCTCGTGGGCTCGCGAGCGGTGGGCACAGAGACTATTGACGCCAAAGGCTGGATCAATTGCGTCTGGCGGCCGGAGGACCATCGCATTCGTGCCGGAGTTGTGCCGGTCAGGAGCAAGAACCACTGTTCCTTCACTGGATGCTCTCACGAGAGCGTCAATGTCAGTTACAGTAAGCAGCGGCAGGTCGGGGAGAAGCACGAGCATGGCGTGTGCTTCCTGTTCCAGTGCATGGTCGCGTCCCAGTCTGATTGCGGCGTTCAGGCCGGCATCTGTTTGAAGGATCCCGGTGACGCGCAACAGCTCGGCTTCGCGCACCATAATGGAATCTGGCGTTACCACGATGATCTCGTGAATCAAACTGGATTCTTGCAGAGTTTTCAGAACGTGCCGCAGCAGGGTCAGGACGAGACAATGCCGCTCTGCTGGCGCTAAACGTCCGGCGAGCCGGCTCTTGGCGTCCTCAAGATACTTGATTGGAACGACCGCAACGGTGTTCATGCGTGCCGCTGCTTGGCTCTCAAGCTCTCGGCGAAGACGAGTGTCTCCTCAGCCAGCACACGCCGGTCATCGTCCGTCCGCATAACCGTGTCCGTCACGTGAACGGCGATACCCAGGTCGGTGATGCGTTCGGCGAGCGCGGCATCTTGTGAATCAATCACCATGCCGGTAAGAAAATCCTTGTAGAGTTCAGCGACCCCGGCAGCGGAAACCTCGTGACCGAGTGTTGCCAGCATCTGATCGGCCGGTCCCTTGAGCGCCTGGCCGCCGATAATCGGGCTCACCGCGACAACCGGTATCGTCAATCGTCGTAAGCGATCACGCAAGCCGGGTATGGCCAGGATTGGTCCGGTGCTGACGATTGGATTTGATGGGCCTACCACGAGGACATCCGCACGATCAAATGCATCCGATACTCTTGCCGGGATCGTCGCCGCGCCAATGCCTTCAAATTGAACGCCAAGCACATCGTCAGCGTGCTGTCGCCGGACAAAGTAGTCCTGGAATTCGAGCAGCCCGTCCGAGGTCTCAATGAGGGTTGCGACCGGCTCATCGCACATTGGCAATAGCTGGGCAGTGATCCCCAATGCTTCCGCAAGCTCGACCATCACATCTGTGAGACTGGCGCCGGATCGCAGCCGCTCGGTGCGCAGAATATGGGTTGCGAAATCTTTATCCCCAAGCCAGAACCAGGTGTCGCGGCCGTAGCGTTTGATCATGTCAAGCGTGGCAAAGCTGTCTCCGGCGATGCCCCAGCCTGTTTCGGGGTTGGCCAGTCCGGCCAACGTATACATGACCGTATCGAGGTCGGGCGAAATGTGCAAACCAAACAACGTGAAGTCGTCAGCCGTGTTCACAACCACGCTCAGCTGTTCACCAGGACGCGCCAAGGCTATCCCGTGAGCGAGCTTCGCGCCACCAACGCCGCCCGCAAGAGCAACAACCCCGCTACTCACCGCATCCCGTTCCACTAGTTATTACTATCTTTCTCTAACGTAGTCACATTTGTTGCTCATAAGCAGGGCTCTGCGGTGAGCTCCGAGATAGCCAACAGGATCGCTTCCATCTCTGGGCGGTCGCTCGGATTCTCACCGATGAAACGATAGCGTACGGTACCATCGGCATCAACGAGAAAGGCACCGGGGACGGGAATTGGTCGGCCATCTGGATCAGTGCGATGAAAGACACCATACTCTCGAACCGACTGCCGGTCGAAGTCAGCCAGGAACCGGAACGGAGCCCGAAACTCGGCCTTGAGCTTTGCGCAGCGCGCCTGGTCTTCGTTGATGATTGCCAGGACCTCGACATTCTGTCGCTGAAACGCTGGGTATCGCTGACACAACTGTGCCAGTTGATCTCGGCAGGCCGGTCACCAATCCCTGCGAAAGAAGATCAAAACAAGAGGTTGGCCACGTAACGCTGAGAGCTGTACCGTTCCGCCATCCGCTTCCGAAAGCGTCAAGTCAGGCGCCACCATACCCGTGTTGATCTCCGCACGCGTAATGTCCGACACCGGCATTGCAAAATTAGGAGCGTAGTTACTGTATGACACGAGAAGTCTCCTCCTTACAAGGGTTGAATGTTACCAGTTGGCCCTAACGTTGCTTTCCCTGACATCGTCAATGATCCGAATCCGTTGTTCAGCATGCATGTGAATCGCGTTAGCCCATCCGCATACCTGCGGAGCGATACGCAGGCTATCTTCCATGCCCATTGGGAACATGTCTC
Organism: uncultured Chloroflexia bacterium; assembly: GCA_963729445.1. Classification (GTDB taxonomy): domain Bacteria; phylum Chloroflexota; class Chloroflexia; order Thermomicrobiales; family CFX8; genus JACCZH01. The sequence continues at coordinate 897,802 of CAVSNU010000005.1, read as the reverse complement.
ACAAACGTCCGTTTGTGAGACGCGATTTCCGGAATTCCGCAAATGCTCCAAACACGCCGCCAGGCCCGTCTCAGAATCACCGTTTCACCGCTTGCATTCGGCGCTGACTTTTGCGACGATGAACGGACGTTCGTTGACTATGCACAGGTCTCCACTGACGATCAGGAGACGACGCCGCGGTAGGATGCGCTGGCCGCTGCCGGGCGTCCCGGTTCGCTTCGCGCGATGCGGTATGGGAGAGATACATGGCACAGACCGGGAAACTTGCGTCCGGCATGGCCTATGCGGTGACCGACGGTGGATTCGAAATCCGGCAGGACGACGGCACCCTGGCGTTCGAGGTGCCTGGTGACGCGATCAAGTCAGTTGAGACAAACGGCGCTGACATCGCAATCCGTCGACACAACTCCAACGATGTCGCGCTCACGCTCGCCTCCGCTGACGATGCGGCGAAATTGGCAGGAGCGCTACGCGAGTCATTTCTCCAACCGCAACCGGCAGGTGGTTGGAGATCGAGGCTGAGCCCCCAAGCCAGGCTACAGTCAACAACGGCTGCACGCTCCGTTCCTCAGACCACGGCGTCACCAACGCAGCCCGCCGCACCAGCCGCCAGCAACATCGATTTTGACAATCGCACGCAAATGGAACGCATCTTGGGCGGCATCGTTCCCGGCGAGCAGCTCTTCGCCGTCTATGACATGAAAGGCGGCGGAACTGGGTTCATCGGTCTCACCGACCGGCGCCTGATCGTTCAAGACGAGGGAGTGTTTAAGAAGAAGCGCTCGCTCATCTCGATCCCCTACTCTCAAATCTCCATGGTGGCATCCTTGGATGAAGGCGGCATCATGCGCTCCACGAGTGAGATGTCGATCCATACTGCTGGCGGCCAATCGTTTGAATTCAATTTCCGATCGAGCGATAAAGCCGAGAGAGCCTATCGGATTATCATCTCGAATATGAAGTAGCCGGATGACAACCCCAGCTGACACTGCAGGGAGAACGGCAGCGAGAGACTAGAGTACGTGACGATTTGGAGGCAGCCCTATGAACAACGACGATCAGACTAGGGACACCAAGGCGGCATATTCGTCTGCGGCAGCCCGCTCTCTCACGGACGCGGAACTCGAAAATCTCACCTCCCACACGAGCGATGTCCCTGAGCATGCGGAGGCCGGCGGCGCCGAGGAAGCTATGCCGCAGCTCGACTGGCCGGAGGGCCTTGGGGGCGAGACGCCATGCATGAAGGAACAGGGTGTTGAGGCATGGTATGAAGGCTCGCGTGACCCCGACGTGGAGCACGACGAGGAGACCTGGCACTCGCGGGTTTCGGGCCTGCATCCCGAGCGTCGATGATTCTTGGCGGTACCCTGTTATCGGAGCCGAGCAATTCTCTCATGTAGATGGCGTTTCAACGTTCTTAGTAGAGAATGAGTTCGTGTTCGCTTAAGGCCGTCATTGATCTTTATGCCTACGCCCTGGCGACGACGTTTGTCACAACGCATCGATCCGTCTGCACCCTGTATCGAGCGTTGGACGATACCTCGAATGGTTTCGTGCGACACGTTAACGTCACCGGAAAGCTCGCGGAAGCTCTCACCAGACGCGTAGCGTTCCTGGATCTCCGGTCGTGCCACCGGCTCCTATCCCTTTCTCCCGGTGGCCGATACTTGATCGACGAGGCCTTTTGCAGGGCTGCGAGCGTCTCCTCGACGGTCAGCAAGACAGTCGTCTGGAGGGAGCTCAGCGCTCCGCCCGCGCTGATCGCGAGCGCCGTGGCTGCCATCGAGACGTTATCCGGAGCCTCCCACAAGTTGTATGCGTCGTGATCGCCGAAGGCATACCAGAAACCGTGCAACTTTCCGCCGACCGCTTCGATGTACTGCTTGGCTGCCGCTCGGCGGTCCTCGGGGTTCTTGATGAGCTTCGCCCATGTTGCTGGCGTGTAACTGAACCGGGTCAGGTAGAACGGCATCGGCCCATCTCCTTCTGGTCAAAATGATGTCGCTCCGCAGTTCGGAGGACTGTCTCCACGACGCTTCCAGTTCCCGCCAGCAGGCTCGTTCGGCCCATCATACAACGGCAACGACGATCGTCAACGTTCGGTTTATGCACCTCGCTGTTGAACGCACGGGCAGATGGACTAGGGAACGAGGGGCAAAGGTGAACGCCGGCTGGATCGTCATCGGAATTCGCGTGCGTCATCTCCTAGTCTGACAGATCCCAGATGGTACTTTGTCCTAACGACCCTCATATGCGTGGCGACAGGGGGGGGCATTCCCTGAAGGATCGGATCCACGTCTGAGCCACGAGGATCGTCGGAGCGCGATGCCTCAATTCGAGTGAAGCGCTATCGAAATGCAGTTGTAGGCTGGATCAAGCCGCGTACACCAAGTCTGGACAAGGCTCAAGTGCAACGGCACCTGCCACGTTCACAGAGTATTGCCGCATCGCCTCTTCCGCTGGCGAATGTCGTATCGTCGTCAGTTGCGTTGAGGGGCTCCGATAGCGCCCGCGTTGCGAACAAGCAAGTCGTTGGCCGTGATATCGCAGGCGGCATACCGACTTGTGTCACCAGGCGCTCGCGTGCTCGAAATAACAGTAACCTTGATAGGTGGATCCGCGCGAGGCGCGTCGAGATCCAGCGCATGTAGGTGTTAGCCATGCTCTCGATCATCGGAAGGGCCCTGATGGACTGCCTCAAGATTGTCTCGAAGCTACTCGGCTAAGCTCAACGATGCGGTCTCGTCGTCAAAAATGCGGTCGTCCAGCGTTCCCGACGCTGGTTGAACAAATGGTTACGCACACCATTACTGGTCTTTCAGCTCACAATAGGGCTACCTTGACCGGACGGTAGATCAATTGGCCCCGAGAATCGATGCTAGTCCTTGTCGGAGTTGCAGTCGCCCACGTTCGGAGCGCCGGAAACAATCGTCAGTTGGCTCTCGTTGACGCGCAGTCTGATCGTTGGGTTCACAGACTACATGTACTCCGCACCTGGTGAGTTGTGCGGGTACCAGTCTTCTCCCCCCTGCTGGATGTAATGCGCCGCGTTCGCACCCGATCAAGCGTACGAGAACAGATCGCCAGGACACGGTACAGATCAACCGCATGGCGCGATGGGGTAATCGCTTCGCCTGGGACAGGCGGCACTCTCCGCATTGATCACGATAGAGCAAATTCGTCGGCATTTTCGCACGACTGCTAGAGCGTGAGCACGAATGGGGACGAAGCGATGCAACGGTTTCTCATCATGGCGATCTACGGGTTGGCAGCCCAGCTTGTAGATGGTTCGCTCGGCATGGCGTACGGACTAACATCCACCACCATGCTCCTCAGTTGGGGGCTATCGCCCGTGACGGCATCCGCCAGTATTCACCTTGTGGAAGTAGGTACAACGCTGATTTCCGGACTATCGCACTGGCGGTTCGGGAACGTTGACTGGCGCTCTGTGGCATGGCTGGCGTTACCAGGCGGCGGTGGTGCATTCGTTGGGGCGCTGGTGCTGATCTCCCTGCCGATGTCGCTCGCGGCGCCCTGGGTTGCCAGCTTCCTCATTTGTCTGGGCATCTATGTGCTGTTCCGCTTTTCCTTCGGCCGGACGAAGACGGTTCTGGTCAGACCGGTGAGCCGTCGCTTTCTAGCTCCACTCGGATTCGGTGCCGGGTTGTTCGACGCCGCCGGTGGCAGTGGGTGGGGTCCAATTGCGACACCCACTCTGCTCAGCTCGGGCCGTATGCAGCCCCGGAAGGTAATCGGCACGGTGGACACCAGCGAATTTGTCGTGGCCATATGCGCCAGCGCCGGATTTTTCATCGCGCTCAACCGAAGCGCGGTGGCGTTGCAGGTGGTCGCCGCGCTGCTCTTGGGAGGTATCCTTGCCGCCCCTCTGGCGGCATGGCTGGTGCGGTACCTCCATCCACGCATTCTTGGTTCGGCAGTCGGCGGGATGATCGTGATGATGAACAGCCACGTCCTTATGCGTGAGCTCGACGTAGCAGGTGACGTGCGGATGCTAATCTATCTCGGCCTAGGGACGTTTTGGGCAGTAATCTTCATCTGGACCCTGCTCGCCGTGAGGGCGGACAGGCCAAAGGTCGCGGAGTTGGCAACCCAGGTCAAGCGCATCATGCCCGGTGACTGATCTGCCCCGGTTAGGGCCATCTGACCGGCGACCATACCAATCCTTGTCCGCAGCCCGCTCGCCGATAATCCAAGTCCACCCTGCCGTCAATCACGAACGTGGCGCCGCAGTGGTTTCCGATCTTGTGTGCGCCTTCGGCGGCCACGTCTTCATCAATTGCGCCGGCGCTGGATGCTCAGCCGGTACTGGTTACACCTTCTCCGTTCCAGTCTCGACCAAACGTGTCAACTCCAAGCCGATCCGCTGAACGGCGGTACGGCAGAACGGTGATCTGGTGACTCCTGTCATTGAGGCGGCGCTGTGGAACCGGACATCATCTTCCAAATAGCCCGTCCACGAGACAGCCTCATCTACCTGTAGCGAGCAGATTTCTTCTGACCTCTTGCTTTGTCTCATGCCAATATCTATAATGCAACGCAAACAATTGGCTTGGGACAAATAGAAGAGGGGAGTGGCAGATGGTGCATCCGTCGGGCGTGACCAGGCTGCGGCGTTTCTTGGCTGTGGCGCTGGTGATTCCTTTGGCCGGGGTTGCAGCCGGTGGCCTCTCTGTCCTCGCCACACATGACTCTCCTAATGAAATTCATGCATGCGTCAGCAACAGAACGGGCTTCACGCGTATCGTCGAGGACCCGTCGAGGTGTCTCACGCGTGAGAATCGTAGGGTCGCGCTGGAGCGAGTGGTCACCTGGAATCAAACAGGGCCGCAAGGCCTGCAGGGACTACCAGGCGAATCTGGGCCTGCCGGACCGAAGGGCGATCCTGGTAACGCCGGACCTGCCGGCCCCGTTGGTCCGGCTGGCGAGGATGGCGACATCGGGCCGGCGGGTCCGCAGGGAGTACCGGGCGAAACTGGTGCTCAGGGATCTCCAGGACCAGCTGGTCCTGCCGGCGCCGATGGAGCGCCTGGACCCGAAGGTGATCGCGGCCCGAAGGGCGATACGGGGCCGAAAGGCGATCCTGGACCTGCCGGACAAGCTGGTGCGAACGGCGAGCCAGGTCCGAAAGGAGACCCGGGCCCGAAGGGTGATACTGGCCCGCAAGGCGAACGCGGCTTGCAGGGAGACCGCGGGCTACAGGGTGAACAGGGCCCTAAAGGCGAGAAAGGTGACCGAGGCGAGCAGGGAATAAAGGGTGAGAAAGGCGATAAGGGTGAGCAAGGACCTCCAGGCATTTCAGGCAACGGCGGAGGATTTCCTACCACCTACATCCACCGGAGCCCGGTAGGTCAGGGCACCAAAATCGACGTATCAAGAAACATCTATCAACACGTTGTGACATGCGACCCGGGAGATACGCTTCTCAGTGGTGGGGCCGGCTTGGACAATTTAGCGAAGATTACCAGCTTTACCCTAACGCTATCGCGCCCAGTGCACGATTACGATGACCCATCAATACCTGGAGTGGACGCGCTTCAAGGATGGATGGCTCAGGCCAAGGTCACCGATGAGACAACCTGGACCGCTTGGGCGCTCTGCGCCGATACCGCTCCATAGGAGTCAAACGACAAACACGAATCTGATGTACATAGACGGAGCCCGCGTCGATGGCGACGCGGGCTCCGTAGTTGATCGACCTAATGCTTACGCCTGCGCAAGTCTCCGCAACACCATCTGGAGGATGCCGCCGTGGCGGTAGTACTCCCACTCGACCTCGGTGTCGATACGGACGAGGACCGTGAAGGTTGTGACGCTGCCGTCGGCGCGGCGGGCTTCGACGGTGAGATCCTGGCCGGGCCGCAGGCCGCCTTCAATACCCCGGATGGTGTAGTGCTCGGTGCCGTCCAGGTTCAACGACTTCCGGCCTTCACCCTCGCGGAACTGAAGCGGCAACATCCCCATCATAACCAGGTTGCTGCGGTGGATGCGCTCGTAGGACTCGGCGATGACCGCTTGAATACCGAGCAGGCTCGGTCCCTTGGCGGCCCAGTCACGCGAGCTCCCCGAACCGTACTCCTTGCCGGCGATCACGATCAGCGGCGTCTTCTGCTCCTGGTAACGCCACGATGCCTCGTAGACCGACAGCTCTTCATCGGTCGGGAAGTATTGCGTCCAGCTACCCTCGCGTCCAGGAACGAGCTCGTTGCGCAACCGGACGTTGGCGAACGTTCCGCGCATCATCACCTCGTGGTTGCCCCGACGAGCACCATAGGAGTTGAAGTCGAACAGGGAGACGTCGTTGAGGATGCAGGTACTCGCCTGCCGGGCTCTTCGGCGCAATGGACCCAGCCGGCGAGATGTGGTCGGTGGTGATGGAGTCACCGAGCATCAGCAACACGCGCGCGTTCTCGATATTGGCCGGCGCAGCGGGCTCCATCTGGATATCCTCGAAGAATCCAGGCTCCTGGACGTAGGTAGACTCCCGGTCCCAGTCGTAGAGCTGACCGGTCGGTACCTCCAGCGAGCGCCAGAAGTCGTCGCCTTCAAAGACGCGATCGTAGTTCTGCGCAAAGACCTGCGACGTCACTGCCGACGCGACAACGTCACGGATCTCCTCAGGGCTTGGCCAGATATCCCGCAGGTAGACATCCTGGTTGTTGGGGTCTTTTCCGAGCGGTTCCTTGGTGAGATCGATGTCGACCGTGCCCGCGAGGGCATACGCAACCACCAGCGGCGGTGACGCCAGGTAGCTGGCGCGCACCTGGGAGTGGATACGGCCCTCGAAATTACGATTGCCGCTCAGTACCGCGGCGACAACCAGGTTCTCCTCGTCCACGGCGTTGGCGACTTCCTCGATCAAGGGGCCGCTGTTCCCGATACAGGTGGTGCATCCATAACCGACGATATGGAACCCAAGCGCTTCCAGGTACGGGGTGAGGCCGGCGTTGTCGTAGTAATCGCCGACCGCGCGGGAACCGGGAGCCAGACTCGTCTTCACGTATGGCTGAACCGACAGGCCGCGTTCGACCGCCTTCTTCGCCAGGAGCCCGGCTGCGAGCATAACCGACGGGTTCGACGTGTTCGTGCAGCTGGTGATGGCCGCAATGACGACTGACCCGTGCCGGACCCCCACCGGCTCGGTCGCGCCGTTGGTTGAATGCGCTGACGGTATCTCAGGCTCGGCAGTGGCTACCGGAGCAACCGGGACGCCGAGCTCCTGCTCATCATTGATCGTTCCACCCGGCTTTTCTTCCTGCGGCGGTAGCGGGTCGCTCGCGGGGAACGTGTCCGCGACAGCAGCCGTAGCGGCGATCTCCTCGACTGGCTCAGGCACTGGCACTGCGATGGGGTGCCCAATCATCTGCTCACCGAACGTAGCGTAGAGTGAGTCACGGACCTCGGGCAGCGAGACACGGTCCTGCGGGCGGCGCGGCCCTGCGAGACTCGGCACAACGCTGCTGAGATCGAGTTCCAGCATCTCGTCGAAGTCCGGGTCAGGCGTGTCATCCGTCCGGAACATACCCTGCTCCTTGGAGTACCGCTCGACGAGGTCAACCAGCTCTGGCGACCGGCCAGTCATGCGCAAATAGACCAGCGTCTCGGCGTCCACCGGGAACAGGCCGGCGGTGGCGCCATACTCAGGAGACATGTTGCCGATCGTGGCCCGGTCCGCCACCGGCAGGCGGCTGAGGCCCGGCCCACAATACTCGACGAACCGGCCGACAACACCGTGGCTGCGCAGCATCTGTGTAACCGTGAGCACGAGGTCCGTCGCCGTCGCGCCTTCCGGTAGCTCCCCAACGAAGCGCACGCCGACAACCTTTGGCGGAAGCATAAAGATCGGCTGCCCGAGCAACGCGGCTTCGGCTTCAATACCACCCACGCCCCACGCAAGCACGCCCAGCCCGTTCACCATCGGAGTATGAGAGTCCGTGCCAACGCACGTGTCCGGGAACGCGACGATCTCGCCGTTGATCTCACGAGCCTGAACGACTTTGGACAGGTACTCCAGGTTGACCTGGTGACAGATGCCGGTGCCCGGCGGAACGATGCTCAACCCGTCAAACGCCTGCTGTGCCCAGCGCAACAATGCATAGCGCTCGCGGTTGCGCTTATATTCGTGCTCCACGTTGCTTGCAAATGCCAGATTTGTGCCGAACGCGTCAACCGTCACCGAGTGGTCGATAACAAGATCGGCCGGCAGCAACGGGTTCACCTTCGACGGATCGCCGCCAAGCCGGTCGACGGCCGAACGCATCGCGGCCAAATCAACAACGGCCGGCACGCCGGTGTAATCCTGCAGTAGTACACGTGCCGGCAAATACGGAATCTCATCGTTCGTGCGCTGGCCGGGCCTCCACTGTGCGAACTTCTCAACGGCAGATGGTTCGAAACCCTCCTGGCCACAATTGCGCAGAACGTTCTCAAGGAGAATCTTGACCGTAATCGGCAGACGGCTAATGTCAGCCAGACCAGACAGTGCGTCGAGCCGATAATAGGTGGCGGTACCGCCAGCATAGCTCAGTTGGGCTCGCGCCCCGAACGGATTGGTTGAATCCATCATTGGTGTTCTCTCCTCAGCAAGTGATCTGGCGGCTAACCTGTGCGGATGCCTCGCCCTCAGGCACCGGTTAGTGTCACTATCCTACTCTCCTCTGCCCATCAGACAAAAGACTGGGATTGCGACGGCGCTCGTACGGGTTGCTGCCACCCTGGTTGGTCGACGCCACGCAAGCCTCCCGGCGAGCGGTGCAACTCCCTACAATGGAATCTAGACCATCCGTAGCCAGAGATCAAATGATTGACTGGTTGAATGAGCGAGCCCCCAACCGGGCCTGGGAATTCGTCCAGTAGTATTGAAGGAAGAAGACCACCGACCGTGTCCACGACATCACCCAGCGATCAGCCACACGTGATCATTGTGGGGGCCGGTTTCGCCGGCCTCAATGCAGCGTTCGCCTTCAAGGATCAACCGGTACGAGTCACCTTGATCGACCGCTGGAACCACCATCTGTTCCAGCCGCTGCTGTACCAGGTAGCCACCGCCATGCTCTCGCCCGCAGACATCGCCTCGCCAATTCGCGGCATTGTCCGCAAACAGGGCAACGTGAAGGTCTTGATGGCAGAGGTCACGGACGTGGATGTGGATGCCCGGCTGGTCAAGATGGACGGCCATGAGCTGCGATACGACTATCTGATCCTGGCGACCGGCGCCCAGACCAACTATTTCGGACACGACGAGTGGGAGCCCGTGGCGCCCGGTCTCAAGAGCATGGAGGACGCGCTGGAGATCCGGCGGAGAGTCTTCCGCGCATTCGAGGCAGCGGAACTGGAGACCGACCCGGAAGCCCGGGCGGCACTCTTGAACTTCGTGGTCGTCGGAGGAGGTCCGACCGGCGTCGAGATGGCCGGCGCGCTGGCAGAGATCGCCCGCTTCACACTCAAGCTCGATTTTCGGCAGTTTAATCCGGCAGACGCGGACGTGTATCTCATCGACGGCCAACCCCGGTTACTCATGTCATTTCCGGAGAAGCTGGCGCGCAAGGCCGCCCTAGATTTAAAGCGGCTCGGCGTGCATGTGATGCTGAATACGAGGGTATCAGCCATCGAACCCGGCGTCGTCGTGCTGCCTGATCGTCGACTGGAAGCTGGGACGATTATCTGGGCGGCAGGGGTCGTGGCCGAACCGGTGGTGACGGGAGAAAACATCGAGTTCGCTGGCCAACGTCAGGTTGTGGTTGACCGCTACCTGAACATTCCCGGCTACCCAGACGTATACGTGGCCGGCGACGCGGCGGCGGCACCAGGCAACGACGGCAAATTGCTTCCCGGGCTCGCCCCGGTCGCCATTCAGGAGGGAACCGCCGCGGCGGAGAATATCCTGCGGCGTATCGGAGGCAAGCCACAGGTTCCGTTCCGGTACCGGGACCGCGGCACGATGGCCACGATTGGCCGAAACCGGGCCGTCGCCGTCATCGGGCCGCTCCGGTTAAGCGGCTTTCTCGCCTGGGTTGCCTGGGTTATCGTCCATGTATTTATGCTAATCGGATTCCGCAATCGGGTCGTCGTCATGCTGCAATGGGTCTGGGCCTACATTACCCGTCAGCGAGCGGCCCGGTTGATTGTCGGCAGGACGTCAGATCCACGGTCAGAGGACAAAGAGAGGTGACGGCCGTGAGCCGTCACCTCTGACGGTGCGTTCCGGCGGTCGAAGAACCAAGGCTAGTGAACGGCAGCCCTGCGCCGCTCTTCTGCCGGAGCTGGGACAACCCAGCCGAAGTAGGCGGCGATCAGGGCAGTCGCGGCGTGCAGGATAACGTCGGCACCCCACAGTGGAACCAGCCCGAACAGGTCGTTCAAGCCGGGTATAACTCCAAAGACAGCGAGCACGCCATACACTACTGCCAGGGCACGAGCGTACAACCGAGCGGTATCAAACTCGCGGTAGGCGACGATACCCGCGACACCAACCAGGAGGTGAACGAGGGTGTGCAAGATGTTTACATCGAACAGACCGAACAACGAAAAGTAGAGCGAATCGACAGCAATGTCACGGCTGGGATCCGAGCCTAGCCCCGGAAAAAAGCCGAGTATGCCTATGAGAAGGTAGACGATGCCGATGAACAGCGCGAAATAACGTGTCTGCATACTTTCTCCTTCCTGTCTACGCGATACTCTCACATACTAATATGCACACCTACCGCACGGCGACAGGCAACACAATCAGCTTCGATATAACATTACACAACTCGCGAGCGAAGATGGATACAAAAATGATCTATGTCCTGGGCAGTTAAGGACCAGGTGGTTCACAGAGACGGGAGACCGCGAATTGAACGAACTTCAAGTTGCTCTCTTACAAATGACGTCCGCCGGGTGCGACCAGAACGCCAACCTTCGCAAAGGAGACGAGTTCTGCCGGCGTGCACACAGTATGGGGGCAGACATCGCGCTGTTTCCTGAGATGTGGTCCATTGGCTACACCGCATACGCGGGCTGCCCCGACGATCTTGACGAGATCGGGAACGAGACGCCGGAACAGGTCCAGGCCCGGTCCGCGTGGCAAGCGCAAGCCATTGGGCGTGACAGCGACTTCGTTGGCCACTTCAGAACACTCGCTCGCGAGCTGGATATGGCGATTGCCATCACCTACCTGGAGAGCTGGCCCGGAGCACCGCGCAATTCGGTCTCGCTGATCGACAGGCACGGCGAGATCGTCTTCACCTATGCAAAGGTTCACACGTGCGACTTCAGTCTCGAAGCGGCGTGTACCCCTGGGGATGACTTCTACGTCGCTGCCCTCGATACCAGACACGGATCGGTGAACGTCGGTGCCATGATCTGTTACGACCGCGAGTTTCCCGAGAGTGCGCGCATCCTGATGCTCAAGGGCGCCGAGATCGTGCTGACACCCAATGCGTGCGAGCTCGAACAGAACCGTATCGGCCAGTTTCGGGCACGTGCATACGAGAACATGATCGGGGTTGCCATGGCCAACTATGCAGCGCCGGACCAGAACGGTCACTCGTGCGCGTTCGACCCGATCGCCTTTGCCAGTCCGGACGGCGCCTCGCGCGACACAACCGTCGTGCAGGCCGGTGATCGCGAAGGCATCTACCTGGCGGGATTCGACCTGGACGCCCTGCGGGATTACCGTCAACGCGAGTCCTGGGGCAACGCCTATCGCAGACCGCACCGCTACACCCTGCTGACCTCGACGGCGGTCGAGCACCCCTTCATCCGGACCAACGCGGTGGGCGAAATCTACGATCCAACACAGCGCTGATCGAGCCCCCTGATCGCAACAACGCGTGTTCATACGCCATGGGGTCTTCCTCGTGATGTCCCGTAAGCAGGGATGTAAGGCGAAACCGCGCGTACGAGTCGTCGTAAGGGATCACCAGTGAGGCGTTCGATTCGGGAACGATGCTTGATAGTCAACGATGTTTGATAGTCATCCTGACGCAAGGAAGGATCACGTGCTGGACGCCCGAGGCGCTTTTTCAGAGATCCTTCCTTGCGTCAGGATGACTCTCAAGGCGCTCAGGGTGACTCAAAATGCCGCCGTAATGCCGTTTTCGTTGATGCAAGGCGAACCCTCCCTGCGCAAGGGAGGGAGATCGAGCGCCGGTCTTCGAAGAGCTAATCCAGGTGTCGTTCGCGCGACCAGAGCAAGCCACATGCCTCGGTATAGAGGCGTTGGGCCTGTGGAAGCACCTCGATCAGCTCGGGAGCGTAGAGCGCGCCGCAATCGTGGCAGACCGGCCCGCCATTCTCCCTGAAGAGCTCGGGGCCAACCTCGATGCTCGTGTGGGTTGCGCACAGCTGGCAGCGCACAAGCTCGGATACGTAGTTGTACTTGATAATGAGAGGAAACCGCTTACGATCGGCCAAGATATCTTCTCCTAGAAGTGTTCCCTGGAAGCCCAGACTTCATCCGCTTCCTCGCCCGAACGCGGCTATGCCGGCTCGTTACGACTACTTAGGATACACAGGAATGCCCGCACAAACGAACCGTAGATCTAGCGCGGCCGGGACAGTCACCAGCCCGCATCTTCTCCGATTATGTGACATCAAGTTTTGAGGCAAGCTCCTGGTTGGACGGTTCGACGAGCATGCTGCCGTCCGGGAAGATGATCGTCGGGACACTGCGGTTACCGTTGTTTGCCTGCTCAACGATCCGCGCGCCCGCGGGATCGTCGTTGATATCGATGTACTCGTAGACGATGCCGTTGGTCTCAAAAAAGCGCTTTGCTCGCGAACAGTCACCGCACCAGGCGGTGGCGTACATACGAATCATGCGGGTTGCCAAGACGTTGTTCCTCCGTGCGTCGCGACTATTACGAAGGGTAAGGGTAACATCCGCTCAAGCAACGCGTTCAGAAGCGACCGGCAGGGGCTCCGCGCGATCCATCTGGTGTAGCGCCGGAATGAGGACCATTCCCAGCGTGGTCGCAATATACGCAGCGGCAATGGCGATGATCGCAACCTGCATGCTGGCCCACTCGATCAAGTAACCGGACAGGAGCGAGCCGAGAGGCATGGCGATCCAGGCGATGGAGGTGACCAGGCCAAGCACCCTGCCGCGCATCCTGGCCGGGACTCGCTCCTGAAACACGGTATCGAGGATCGGGTTGAGTGGACCGGCGCCGATTCCCTGCGCGATCCGTAGCCCAATCACAGCCCACAGCGGTGGAAACAACGCGATGAATAGCATCGGGAGTGCCGCAACAACGAACCCCGTCAAGAACGTGGCGCGGCGTGGCAGGCGATGACCGATCGCGCCGAAAGCAATTCCGCTCACCACTGCACCCACCCCTAAACCAGCCAGCATCAGTCCCAGGGCCAGAGAGCTGCCACCGTAATACCTGTCTGCCAGAACCGGCCAGACGACGACACTGAGCGCGTCGAGAAAGTTCGTCACCGCGACGGCGCAGATGAGGGACGAGATCAACCGATCGGACCGGATGTACTGAAAGCCCGCTCTCAAATCCTGGAAGTAGCCCTCGGCGTCGCCGTCGTCTACAACATGCCGCACCTGCGGGATCAGCGAGCCTACAAGCGCGGCCGAAATGAGGAACGTGCCTGCATTCAGCCACAACACGTTACTTGCACCCAGGGCCACGATCAGCAATCCGGCAAGGGGTGGACCAAGCAGGAACGCGAATCGCCCGATCGAGCCATGAATGCCGTTGGCCCGCTCCAATCGCATGCCTGCCTGTTCGGCCAGATCGGGAAGCAGGGCGCGTCTCGCCGTAACGCCGGGCGTGTCAAGCAGCGCACCGAGAAACACGAGCGTCAGCAGCTGCCAAAGCTGGATGCCCACCGTCAGGTGTATGAGCGGAATCAGGGCCACCATCGCACCGCTCGCAAGGTCGGAGACCATACTCATACGCTTGAAGCCCAGGCGGTCGACGATCGCCCCACCAAAGATGCCGGCGATAACGAGCGGTAGTGCCGTGGCAAATGCCGCGAGGCCGGTCTTGCTGGCGCTGCCGGTGGTCTGGAGGACGAACCAGGGTACCGCCACCATCGACATCACGTTGCCGATCATGGAAACCGAATTGGCCGCGAACAGGGCGAAGAGCGGCAACCGAGCGTGCCTGGCAGTCATACGTCTCCTAGTACAGATCAATCTCGCCACGCCGGCGGACAAGGTGCTCCAGCGCATTGAACGCCAATATCCCCACAATAGGAGAGACGAGTGCGAAGGCAGCCAGGGGCAACGCCGAGCTTTGAACATGGCTCAGCGTTGCCCGCTCTAGCGTCGCCGCCGTGATCGACTCCATCCCGTAGCCGAGCGGCAGCAGGCGTGCCGGGATCCTCAGCCAGTCTGGCAGCTCGGCCACGGGGTAATACACGCCGCCCAGCAGGATGAAGAAGGGACTCACCAGGTTGGAGAGTGCATTCGCGCGTTTGAGCACGAGCCCAATTCCGCTCAGTGTCAGTGCGATGCCGCTCAACGACAGGAGGTACAGCGGAAAGACAACTGCCAGCGTCGTGATGTTGGGATCGAGGGTGACATCAAACAGGACGTAACCAGCCAGCAACATGATCGCCGTGCGGATCAGGGTCTCAGCGACGGCAGCGCCGGCATAGCCGGCCATCCAGCTTATCCGCGAACAGGGCGCCAGGAAGAGCGACACCAGCGTGCCACGCAAACGCTCACGGTCCAGAATCTCACCGACCCAGTAAACGGCGCTAAACAGGAAGGAGTTGGCCGCCAGAGCAACGATCACGTAGGGAATGAGCTCCTTGCGCCCTCCCGCGTAAATGAGCGCCGCGATCGAGAGGTCGAAGACGGGGCGCAGCATCCAGTCGAACGCATAGCTGCGCCCGTACAGGTAGAAGCGCTCCTTGAACATCGTGATCCAGGCGGCCCAGGCAGCCTGGAACTCAGTCGAGATCGAACTGGCCACCGCGCTTCGCGACATGCTCTACCCTCCGCAACAACAACGTTCCGATAACCAGCAGCGCAAGCGACGACAGCGTGAAGCGCACCAGCGCCCCGGTGATGTCCCCCAGACCTGCACCTGCCAGCAGAGAGTGGCGCAGGGCGTTCATACCTGCGCTCATCGGGAAAACGGCCGCGAACCAGCCCAACCAGTCGGGTAACGCCGACACCGGCACGACCATCCCACTCAGCAAGTAGATCGGGCTCTGCAAAAAGTTGGCCCACATGTTCGCCCGGCGGGTCAGAATGAACGCCCCCGAGAGCGCGTGGCCTAACGCCAACGCGCCAAGTGCCAGTGCCAGGAAGGAAAGCAGCACCGCGACGGGACTCTGGATGTCGAACGTTGCACCGGTTGCGGCCGCCAGCACGGCGAGCACTGCCAGTGCCGGGGCGACGAAGATCGCGAAGGACCCGACGCCGTGGCCGAAGACGACCGCCGCCCGGCTGGCCGGGGTGAGAAAGAGCGCGTTAATGGTGCCTTCCGTGCGCTCGGTCTCGATCGCGTACCCGCCTGACCAGATCGTCGAGCCCCACAGCATCACGCCGATCGTCCCAACGAACAGAAATCCCTCGACGCTCACCCCGTCGACCACTGTCCGCCCGGAGGCCCGATAGGTCAGGAGTAACAGCGCGTAATAGAGTACCGGGTAGAGCGGCCAGCGAATGATCTCGATGGTGTAGGCGCGCGTGCGCTGGATCTCCGCCCAGGCACTCGCCAGCAGAACGGCGACGAAACTTGCGATGGGACCGCTGGAGACCGCGGGAGTGGAGTCCGCTCGCTGCACTACCCCGCCCCGTTCGTTAACGCCAGGAAAGCATCTTCCAGTGTCGGTGCGACCGCCTGGATCGACTCGATCCTGACATCCTGTGCCTGAAGCACACGCACTGCCTCGTCCAGGACCGAGCCGTGTTGATCGCAACGCATCGTGAAGGTGGTCTCGTTGATACCGGTCTGCACGGATTCAACAGCCCGAACCGACGGCAAGCGGCGCAGATCATCGGTCACCACGCCGTTGTGGTGACCGCGGACACTGACGATGTAGCGCTGCTCGCCGCCGACGCGGCGCTTGATCCCGTCGGGGGTGTCTTCGACGAGGATCCGGCCTTTATCGATGATCGCGATGCGGGAGCAGAGCTCGTCCGCCTCGTGCAGATAGTGAGTCGTCAACAGAACGGTGTGCGCCGGGACCAGCCCGGCGATCACGCTGCGAATCGTTACCGCCGCGGCAGGGTCGAGCCCGATCGACGGCTCATCGAGGAAGATGACGGGCGGGTTGTGTAACAGCGCCTTTGCCAGGTGCACCCGCTGCTTCATGCCGCGCGAGAACCCCTCGACCCGGTGACCGGCACGATGATCGAGATCGACCATCTCCAGCATCTCATCGACCCGTTTCGCGATGGTGTGTCTGGGCATGCCGTAGAGATGGCCGAAGTAGGTGAGATTGTCGCGCGCGGTGAGCTTGCCGTAGAGGCCGCGGTCGCCACCCAGGACGACGCCGAGCCGCCTGCGCACCTCCCGCTCCTGGGTGGCAACATCGTAACCGGCGACGAGAGCCTGACCCGAGGTCGGCACCAGCAGGGTCGAGAGCATCTTGATGGTTGTGGTCTTCCCCGCGCCGTTCGGCCCGAGCAGCCCGTAGATGGTGCCAGGCTCGACGCTCAGACTGACATCCTCAACCGCGGTGATCCGCTTGCCCTTCCCGAAGAGGTTCCGGTTCGCCTCAAACGTGCGGTGCAGGTGACGAGCCTCAATCGCCGGGGTCTGTCGCTCGCGCATACGACACCTTTCCTACAGAATCTCGAATCGTCTACCGGCCGGTGACTGCCGTTGCGCCGCTGCCGGCCGCACTTCGATGCCAGGCCACGGGTTGCAGCTGGCTCGCCCACGCACTGAGCCGCGCGATCAGACGGCCTACGGGACCAGGTCGCCCCGGTCGTCGTTCGCAGTGCACGTCGACCGACGCGGCGTACAGGTCCGCGCGGCGGTACTCGTTGAGGTGGTCGATCATGAAGGGCTGAGTCTGCATTGTAATCTCCTTCGATACTGTTACGACCTGATCACCATTGACTGACCGGCTCGCTAGCAAATCAGCCTCTTGTTACCCGGATATTATGATCAATATTGAGAATTGTCAATAGGTTGCTAAGAATTGGCACATAAATGCGGCACGAATTGTGCCGCCGTGGTGCGTCAATGAGCAATTAGTAAGCGTTATGGAAACTCGGCGGGTCATCGAGGAGGCCGAGGGAAGTTGGCTGATAGCAGGCTCCGCAGCCTTGACGGTCATCCAGGCTTGTTAGTCATCCTGAGTTTGATCGTCATCCTGTGCTTGAGCGTCATCCTGTGCTTGAGCGTCATCCTGAGCGTTCATCAGTCATCCTGAGCGTTCATCAGTCATCCTGAGCTCATAAGTCACCCGAGCGCCTAACCAGTCACCCCGAGCGTTTATCAGTCATCCTGAGCGCAAGCGAAGGATCTCTCTCTTGCCACCCCGGGCGATTGACTCAGAGATCCTTCCTTGCGTCAGGATGACTAATGGGCTCATGACTACTGCCAATGCACGCAGGGTGATGGGCACTCAGGGTGTCCACTCAGGCTGACGGGCACTCAGGATGTCCACTCAGGCTGGCCGTCTCCTGTCCTGATTCCGCTTTAGTTGTTGCGTACGGGCGCAATTCATTGCGCCCTCTTCAACGTCCCGGGGGCCCGGCAGGGGCGCAATGATGAAGTTTAACTTGTCGATTCGGTAATGCGATACTAGGCTGGTTCTGATCGTTCTGCGCATGAACGGAGCCAGCCATGCGTCGTCGCACCTTGGATCTGACGGCCGCCCAACGCGCGGAGCTGCTGGCCGCGCGCGACCACGACCCGCGGCCCTACCTCCGGGAACGGGCCGCCGCGCTCCTGCAGATTGCCGACGGCCAGAGTGCCCACGCCGTGGCCCGCCACGGCCTGTACCGCCCGCGCGACCCCGACTCGCTCTACAGCTGGCTCGACCGCTATCAGGCCGCCGGCCTGTCCGGCCTGCGGCAGCGGCCCCGGCGCCATCGTGGGCTGCCGCCCTGAGGCCGCCGCCGGGCTGGTGGAGCTGCTCCATCATGCGCCCGAACACGCTGGGCTCGCCCGCAGTCGCTGGCGCTTGCAGGATGTGCGCGCCGCGCTGCCCGCCCTGCAGGGCTCTAGCCTGGGGGGCCTCTCCAAGTTGCTGGTGCGCCTCGGCCTCCGCCGCCGACGTGGGCGGCTGGCCGTCCACAGCCCGGACCCCGCCTATGACCGCAAGCTCGCCCAGCTGGCGGCCGTGGCCGAGCAGGCCGAGCGCCAGCCGGAGCGCACGGTGCTGCTCTACGCCGACGAGATGAGTCTCTATCGCCAGCCCACCCTGGCGGCGCGTTACACGCCGCGCGGCCAGGAACCGACGGCGCGCCGGTCGCTGCGCAGCAACCGCTACCAGCGCTACAGCGGCGCGCTCAACCACCAGACCGGCCGGGTCAGCTGGTGCACGGCGCAGACCATGCGGGTGCCGGTGCTGTGTGCCTTCCTCGCACAGCTGCGCCGGGAGTATCCGCGGCAGACGCTGTTCCTGGCCTGGGACAACTGGCCGGTGCATCACCATGCCCAGGTGCTGGCCACGGCCACCCGGCTGGAGATCACCCTGCTCTGGTTGCCGACCTACGCGCCCTGGACCAACCCCATCGAGAAGCTCTGGCGCTGGGCCAAGCAGACGCTGGTCCATCATCATCGCCTGGCCGACCAGCCGGAGACGCTCCAACAGCAGCTGGCGACCTTCCTTGACCAGTTTCAGACCGGATCGGAGGAGTTGCTGCACTATGTCGGTCTCTTACCGAACTAACCAGGTACATTTCATAATTGCGCCCGTACGAGGAAGGGGAAACGCTCCATCAATCGCACCGTTACGCAGGTCTATATGCGAGACGTCTAGCGCCGCGCAAGCTCCTGCACCCAGGGATAGTGCTCCCGCAGGTGCCCGACCATCCTGCGCATGACCTTGTTGGCCGTCCACAACTGATTCCCGCGTTCGAACACCCGTGCCCGGTCGGCGGGGCTGAGCGCCCGCAACGTGCCGTCGGTGTAACCCGCACTCGCCCGCATCGCCTCGAGTGGGTCATGTGGCAACGCGCCAAATGGCTCAAGCACCAGACTATCCGCGTACCACGCCTCGGCCTCAGCGATATGACGCAGGTGACCGGCGACCGACCAATCGCCGGCAGAGAGCGGGGCGTCTCGCCGGACGCTGGAGAGGGCGCGATACACGTCCACGAGATCGCGCCGGGCGAGCGCGGCAACTTGCAGTGTCCTGTCAATCTGTTCGGGGCTGGATGGCTCACGGTCCGCTTCGAAGAGCGGTCCCTCAGCCAGGTGGGTTGCTTCGAGTTGTTCGGCGAGCTCGATCCCGACTTCAGCATATGGCCCCACGTCGAAGCCGTGCGAAGCGAGCCAGCTCAGGTGGGCCTCGATACCGTCTGGGAGCCGCTCGAGCGCCGCGTCTACTGTATCTCCGGCCACGATGACGCCTGGCAGCTCGTGAATGTAGATTGCAACATTGTCAGGCCATTGCTCGATAAGCGCCCTGACAATCATCCATGACTCCTCTCAGTCTTCTCTTAGGCAGACCGCTTAGTATAGGGGGCGAACATCGGCGCGAGGAAGAGCCCTTCCGCCACGCGTCGCCCGCATGAGGATGAACGGAATCGGGACGATGAGTCAGCACGGCAATGGTTTCGTGCCACTGGAGTACACTCGCCTGCCGGTCGAAGAGAGCCTGCAACGCTCGGCAGCGTTCCTCGACATGATGCGTAAGCGCCGGAGTGTCCGCACATTCTCCCCCGATCCGGTTCCCATCGAGATCGTTCAAAATGCAATAGCCACCGCCGGCACCGCGCCGTCCGGCGCAAACCAGCAACCCTGGCGCTTTGTCGTCGTCCAGGATCCCGAGGTCAAGGCGCGGATCCGGGCCGCGGCTGAAACAGAGGAGCGCGAGAGCGACGTGCGTCGCCTGAGTGCCGAATGGCTGGAGGTACTCTCCCCGCTGGAGACGGATTGGCAGAAGCCGCACTTCACAGAGGCCTCGTGTCTGATCGTGGCCTTTCAGCTCGACTTCGGCATCAAACATCTCCCCAACGGCGCCCAGCAACGCGTGAAACACTTCTATCCCTGCGAGTCAATCGGCATCGCGGTAGGCATGCTTATCGCTGCCCTCCACAGCGCCGGCCTCGCCACGCTCACACACGCTCCCAGCCCGATGAATGATTTGAATGAGCTCCTTCAGCGGCCCGGCAATGAGCGTCCGTTCGTCGTCCTCCTGGTCGGTTATCCGGCCACGGGCTGCATCGTTCCCGAACTTACCAGGAAGTCTCTCGAAGAGATCATGATCGTCGTGTAATGCGACGGGTTCCATCGTCCCCCGGCCTCATGCTGACCGAAACGCGGACCTTTCGTCCCATGCTGCGCTGGTTAGTCATCCTGACGCAAGGAAGAGCCTGCCCTGAGCGCCTGATAGTCATCCTGAGCGCAAGCGAAGGATCTCTGGCTTGACACCGGAGACGTTTGACGCAGAGATCCTTCCTTGCGTCAGGATGACTATCAAACTCAGTACTGGACCACAGGGCAGTTGTCACGCTCCGGGGTTCCTACCTGTCGGTCGGGGGTGACACCATCATCGTGGTCCAGTACTCAGGATGACTGGTTAGCGCTCAGGATAACTGGTATAGCCCTCTAGACGACACGCAGGGGATCGGCGAACGCCTCCTCAGCAGTTCGAACCACCCGGATTGGTACAATCTGTAGGGCATCTTGGCCTGTGGTTCGTAAGCGAGGTAAGGGTGCAACGAGCAGAACGATTCCTGGCCGCTTGCCGTAGAGAGCCGGTCGATCGCACGCCCGTCTGGTTCATGCGGCAGGCCGGACGCTATCAGGCCGAGTACCGCGCCATCCGCGAGCGTCACACGATTCTTGAGATTATTTCCAGCGCTGAGCTCTCGGCTGAGGTGACGCTGCTGCCGGTACACCAGCTTGGTGTCGACGCGGCCATCATCTTCGCCGACATCCTGCCGCCGCTCGTGCCGATGGGCATGGACCTGGAATTCGCCGCCGGCGAAGGTCCCGTCCTGCACAACCCCTTGCGCGACCGGGCATCCATTGAAGCGCTGCGCGGCTACGATCCGCGGGAGCATCTGAAATCGACGCTGGACGCAATCTCGATCGTACGCCGTGAGCTGAACGACGAAGTAGCGCTGATCGGCTTCGCCGGTGGACCCTTCACCCTGGCCAGCTACGCCATTGAAGGCGGCTCCTCCCGCAACTACCAGCGCACCAAAGCCCTGATGTACGGGGACGAACCAACCTGGCAGCTCCTGATGGAGAAGCTGGCGACGATGACAATCGACTACCTGAAGGCGCAGATCGAGGCCGGCGCGCAAGTGGTACAGGTCTTCGACTCCTGGGCGGGAGCGCTGGCCCCGAACGACTACCGTCGCTACGTGCTTCCAGCGACGAAGCGCATCTTCGACGCGGTGAACGCCGAGGGAGTTCCGACGATCCTGTTCGGTACGGACACTGCCGGCATGCTTGATCTGGTGGCGGAGGCCGGCACGAGCGTCGTGGGAGTCGACTGGAGGATCCCGTTGGATCGCGGCTGGGAGCTTGTTGGCCACGATCGAGCGGTGCAGGGCAACCTCGATCCGCTGGTGCTCTTCGCGCCACGCGACGAGATTCAGACGCGCGTCAACGACATTCTCGACCTGGCCGCCGGGCGCCCGGGCCACATCTTCAACCTGGGGCACGGGATTCTGCCCCAGACACCTGTTGGCAATGTCCAGGCCGTCGTCGAGATGGTGCACAACTACCGCTGCAATCGAGATTAGTGACACTAGAAAGCAGGGCAACGCGCCATGCGAACAATCGGCGTTCTCTTGATGGCCTATGGCGGACCCAACTCGATCGACGAGGTTGAGCCCTTCCTGGCCGACATCCGTGGCGGCCGCCCGACATCCCAGGAGCTGCTGGACGAAATCACCGAACGCTACCGCTCGATCGGGGGCAGATCACCCATACTGGAGATCACAACCGCGCAAGCCAGGGGCGTCGAGCAGGCGTTGAACGACGACGAGGCCGCCACAGCCGGTATCGTCTACAAGACCTACGTCGGTATGCGGCACTGGCATCCATATATTGGAGACGTGGTTCCGCAGATGCTGGCCGACGGCGTGAATGAGATCGTGGGCATCGTCATGGCCCCTCACTACAGCCGCATGAGCGTCGGCGCGTATATGGGCAAGCTCGACAAGGCCCTGAGCGATCAGGGAGTCTCGCTCCCGGTGAGCCAGGTCAGGAGCTGGAAGGAGGAGCCGGCCTTCATCGACGCAGTCGCTCGCAAAGTCACCGAAGCGCTCGAGCGCCACTTCACCGGCGACGAGCGCGCCAGCGTGCCGATCGTCTTCACCGCGCACTCGCTCCCGGCCCGCGTGCTCGAATCCGGCGACCAGTATCCGCAGGAGCTCCAGGCCTCGGTCGAGCTCGTTGCCCAGCAGCTGAAACCGGCCAACTACCGCTTCGCGTTCCAGAGCCAGGGCGCCACCGCCGACCCGTGGCTTGGTCCGACCGTCGAAGAGACGCTTGACGTGTTGAAAGCAGAAGGTCACAAGAACGTCCTGCTGGTGCCGATCGGCTTCGTTTGCGACCACGTCGAAGTGCTGTTTGACGTGGACATCGAGCATAAAGGGCAGGCCGCCGAGCTGGGCATCCGCATGGAGCGCAGCGAGATGTTGAACGACGATCCGGGCTTGATCGAGGCAGTCTCCAACGCCGTCCGCGAGACGGTGAAAGCAGGCAGTCCCCGTCCGTGCCTGATCGCAAGCCCCACATTCTGGTCGCGGCGGAGGCATTTCCGGGCTGAGTGCGGCCCTCGCACTGCACGACCTCGGGGCGGGAGTCACACTGATTGAAGCCAGCGACCGCTTCGGTGGCGTGATCCAGACCGAGCGGGTTAGCGATCTCCTGATCGACGCCGGCCCGGATTCGTTCCTCTCGACCAAGCCTGAGGGTGTCGAACTCGTACAGCGGCTCAGTCTCGAAGACCGGCTCGTCAACACCCGCTCCGACGGTGGCGGCACCTTCATCCTCCGCAAGGGCAAGCTCGTCCCGCTGCCTGAGGGCATCACCCTGTTAGTCCCAACCCAGTTCAACGCGGTCGCGAACAACACCGCTGCTCTCGCCGCTCGGCAAGGTGCGCCTGCTCGCGGACTATGTCATACCATCCAGCAAGAGCAAAGAAGACGAGTCGGTCGGCAGCTTTGTCACCCGTCGCGTGGGACGCGAGGCGTTCGAGAACATGGCTGAGCCGCTGCTCTCCGGTATCTACGCCGGCGACGCCGCCAAACTCAGTCTGGCCTCGACCTTCCCTCGTCTGCGGGACGTGGAGCGACAGCACGGCGGCATCATCCGCGGCGCAATCGCCCAGCGCAAAGCGATGAACGCGCGTCTGAGCGAACAAACGTCTCGCAAGCACACACCCTTTGTCAGCCTGGCCGACGGTTTGGGCGAGCTCATCAGCGGCATGGTCGATGCGCTCGCTGCCTGCGATCTGCGCGAGGGAACAGCCCTGACGGGCATCGAGCCAGCGCCTGACGGCTACCGGGTCAGGTTGTCAGACGGAACAGACCTGAGCGTTGACGGCGTGCTGCTGGCGACCCCCGCTCCAGCCAGCGCAGATCTCGTGGCAGATCTTGCTCCCCAGCTCGCGGCCATCCTGCGCGAGATCCCCTACGTCTCCTCGTCAACGGTCTCGATGGCCTTCAATGCGGGAGATGTGGCGGGGAAACAGGGTGGACGAGGCTTCGTCATTCCAAGGGTCGAGGGGCGCTCCATGACGGCTGTCACCTGGACGTCCAACAAGTTCGCCGGCCGCGTCCCCGAGGGCGTCGCGCTGCTCCGTGGCTTCGTTGGGCGCGCCGGGCAGGAGGAGAATGCCTTCCTGCCCGAGGACCAGATGATCGACCTCGTGCGCAGCGAGCTCGCCTCCATCACCGGTATCACCGCCGACCCGATCCTTACGCGCATCTACCGCTGGCCCAACGCCATGCCGCAGTACAACCTCGGCCACCAGGCCCGGCTGTCCCAGATCGACAGCCTCCTGACCTCAACACCCCGCCTCGCCCTCACCGGCTCTGCCTACCGGGGCGTCGGCATCCCAGATTGCATCCGCAACGCACAGGAACAAGCAGCGGCCCTGCTCAAGCGCGTGACCGTGCGCTGATCTGGAGTCAGCGGGGCACGCGGAGAGGATCGTCAGATCACGGGGAGCACGCTCTACACCGAAGAGTGTTCATCAACCACCTCACGATAGCGGCGCAACATGTCGATGTGACCGTCGACGTTCATCTTCGCGCCCATCGTATCGACTGACAGATGTGTTGCGCCGACGTCGCGCCAGGCGTCGGTCATGGCTTGCCACTCGGAAGGGTCGGCGTGTGTGATCGTGATCCGACCCTCCATGCCGATCGATTTGGGATCGCGTCCAGCTTTGCGTGCCCCCTCCGCGATCTGCTCCAGCATCTCCTTCAACCGCTCACCAGGCTGTACTTGTGGGAACCAACCGTCGGCCAGCCGGCCGATGCGCTCCATCACCACCGGGGCGGTCCCACCGATCCAGATGGGGATAGGCCGCTGAACCGGCAAGGGGTTGATCCCCGCTTCCGGGATGTGGTGGTACTTCCCTTTGAAACTCACCACCGGCTCGGTGAAGAGCTTGCGCAGCACCACGATCTGCTCTTCGATGCGCTTGCCCCGGTTACGGAACTCCTCATTGAGGCCGATATACTCAACCTCATTCCAGCCAATGCCCACGCCAAGCCGCGTCCGGCCCTCGCTCAACAGGTCCACTTCGGCCGCCTGCTTGGCCGCGAGCACCGTCTGGCGTTGAGGCAGGATAACGACGCCGGTCACCAGCTCAAGCTTCTCCGTGATCGCCGCGAGATACCCGAAGAGCACGAACACTTCGCGAAACTGGGTCTCACTGTTGTAGGGCCCGCGGAATCCAGGCCTGTTCGCCAGACCCGCCCCCAGCACATGGTCGTAGGCCAGCAGATGATCGTATCCAAGCTCCTCCACCGCCTGCGCGTAAGCCCGTATCGGGGCGGTTTCAGGACCAATCTCGGTCTGAGGAAAAACTACGCCGATTCTCAAAACATACTTCCTTGCTAGCTGTCGTGCTCTGCCACTCGGTTATACTGCCGAGGGTAAGCCAATCACGCACCCAATACGTGGGCTAGCTCTCCCAACGCCGTACGCGCGGCAGTTATTCACCGCGGGCGCGAACGCATCAAGAAAGGCCTCGCTCTTGTTTGACCTTCGCATTGGAATCTGGACCTCGCAGTCGATCCCGTGGACGACCATTCAGCAACAGTGGCAGACCATCGAAGGGCTCGGTTTCGACTGCGCCGGTCTGGTCGACCACTTCATGCCGACCGCGGGAGACGAGGAGGTCGATTTTCTCGAAGGCTGGACGCTGATCTCGTCGCTCGCGGCCCTGACGCCGCGCGTCCGCGTCGCTGTGCTGGTGAGCGGGAACACCTATCGCAACCCGGTACTCCTGGCAAAACAGGCCACCACGCTCGATCATGTAACCCGTGGACGGGTGGATCTTGGCATTGGCGCAGGCTGGTTCGTGCGGGAGCATGAAGCGTTCGGTTTCGATCTTCCGCCGGCCGGGGTGCGGGTAGACATGCTCGACGAAGCGCTCCAGGTCATCCGCTCCCTCACCACCGAGCAGCGCACGACCTTCAACGGCACGCACTACCAGCTCGACAACGCCCCCTTCCAGCCCAAACCGGTCCAGGAACGGCTTCCGATCATGGTCGGGGCACAGAAGAGCCGCATGTTGCGGCTGGTTGCCGAACACGCCGACACCTGGAACGTCAACCACAACCCCGAGAAGATGGCTGAGTTCGGTGCGGTGCTCGACAAGCACTGCGCGGACATTGGCCGCGACCCGGCTTCAATCCGCCGCTCAGGCTTTGCCTTCCAGGGTGTTCTCGGCCTCAACCCATTCGAGAATATCGACACTTGGCGCAGGATCGTTCAGGAGTACATCGAGGCAGGCGCGAGCGAGGTCTACTTCAAGTTCCCCGAGGGTGCGAGCGTCGCAACCCTCGAACAGGCTGCCAGGATCGTGCCTGAGCTGAAGCAGGAGTTCGCGGTACGCGCCCAGGGTGCCGTCACGCGCTAGCCGAACCCGACACATCCACTAAGTGCGCCAAACAAAACCGCGGCGCACGTAGGCGAGAAAGCAGGCTGGTGGCGAGCCATGGGGTCGAGTCGAAGGAGCGCCTGGGGCGCCACCGGTTGCTCCGCAGGCGGGGAACGCGTCAGAAGAGTTCCTCGGCCAGCGCGACGATGATGCCCGCAGGGCCGCGCATGTAGCAGAGTCTGTACAGGTCCTCGTACTGGGCCACCTCGCCGACGAGTTCGGCGCCGGTGGCACGCAGGCGCGCGACCGTGTCGTCGACGCTTTCGACGGTAAACATGACGCTCCGGAGGCCCAGCGTGTTCGGCGGGGCGTTCGCCGGTGCGCTCTCGACCAGGCTTGGATTGCGAAACTTCGTCAGCTCAAGCTGCCCGTGCCCATCTGGGGTCCGCATCATCACGATGTCGACTTGGACACCTTCGAGCCTGTTGACGCGGTCCACCCACGGGCCCTCGACCAGCGCCTCGCCTTCGAGCGTCATGCCGAGCGCGGTGAAAAAAGCGATAGCGGCTGGAAGGTCGTCGACGACGACGCTGACGTGGTCCAATCTCTTGATCGTCATGTCCCTAGTTTAGCAGAGGCCGCGGCGGTCCGGGCCGACCGTTGTCGAGAGTTGGACGTGGTTCGCCGAGGAGACGCAGGCCAGCTGGAGGGCAGCCAGGAGCGCGTCGGGCAACCACCCCCGGGAGCGTCCCCGGCGGTGCTCGGGCTCGACACCGCAGCGGGCGACGCGGGCGATGACGCGGCGCTGGCGCCGGGCCAGAGGGAGGTGCCGGTCGTCGTCCCCCTTGGCGGCCTGGAGCTGGTGCGCTCGGCGACGGGCCGGCTCTTCGAGCAGCACGGCATCCCGCTCCCCCACCCCATCTCGGCGGACAAGGACTCCCAGGGGATGCCCGTCTGCAGCACGACCAGGGTCCCCGTCAGCGCCGCCCGGTGCCGCGTTTCGGCGGGAACAGCGGCGCGATCCGCGCCCAGCACCCATCAGGCAACCGGTCCTTCGCGATGACCCCCTCCTCCATGGCTCCTCTTCTGCTTCCTTGGCTGCTGACGCGACGGTTTTGTTAGGCGTACTAATTACGCGGCGGCATGACAGACCCCAGTCCTGCTTGTCATCCCTCATTCCTCAGTATGAAACCTTGATCGCGATCATCGACCTCTGCCCGAGAGGAGCGCTTCTCTTGAAAAAGACTTGACGACAAGATTAATTTGACAGTAGAAGAGACGAACGGCGTGCCCGGCTAGTAACCGGCCCTGAGCCAGGCCGAGAACAGGACGATCGTACGCTGCTGCTTCCGCGCATGCGCCTGCACAATGTTGTGGTATCGAAATGAGGCTCGCTTGGGTTCGAGGATCGAGACGACCTTTACCGCGCAGCAGCGACAGGCAATCGAGCATCGAGGCAGCCCGCTACGCATCATCGCAGGGGCCGGCACCGGAAAAACCGCGACGCTGACCGCTCGCTTCGTTCACCTCGTTGAGCACGACGACCTCCAGATCGGCGACATCCTCGCGCTCACATTCACGCGTAAAGCCGCGAACGAGATGAAAGAGCGCATTATTGGGCAGCTGGACCGCAGCTACAGCGAGTTCTGGGTCGAAACGTTCCACGCCTTCTGCCAGCGGATCTTGCGCATCGAACGCGGCCGCCAGGGGCTTCCCGCCCCGCGAGTGCTCGAAGGGCAGGCACGTCGAGCCCTGCTGGAAACCGCAATCAAGGGGCACGAGTTCCCCGCGTATGGCTCGCGGCACCCGGAGCTGGTACGGCAAGCGCTCACGTTGATCGACCGGGCCAAGGATGAGCACCTCGATCCCAGCCAGGTAATCCACATCGCTCGAAGCCGCAATGATGCGCACCTGCGCGACCTCGCGACCGCCTACGACCTGTATCAACGGGAGCTCATCTGCGGAGACCGTGACTTTGACTGGGGCGAGCTTCAAACCAGACTGATCGAGACCTTTGAAGACAATCCGGCCACTCTCCAACGCTGGCGAAGGACGTTCAAGCACATCCTTGTCGATGAGTACCAGGACATCAACCAGGCTCAATCGCTCTTGATCCAGCAACTCGCCGGAGACGGCGGCAACCTCACCGTCGTGGGGGATGTCGACCAATCGATTTATGCCTTTCGTGGCGCGAGTCACAGCTTCCTGTCAGACATGGCCACGCGCTATCCCAATGTCACGACGGTCCATCTCTCGCGAAATTTCCGCTCCCACCAGAACATCCTCGATGTCGCGAATGCCCTGATCGCGGTGAACACCACCAACCACCGCGAGGAGCTGTTCGCGCATGATGCGCGCGCCGGCGCCGTTCCGACACTGACGCAAACAAGCGACGAGCACGAGGAGGCGCATCTGATCGCCCGGCAGATTGCCCGGTTGCACTGGCTTGAGAATGTGCCGCTGGAGCACATCGCCATCCTCCTGCGCAGTGTCCAGATTGGTGCTGGGCCGATCGAACATGCCCTTCGCGCACATGGATTGCGTTCGAATGCTGGCGACTCCTCACGGTCAGCCGACGACGCCGTTGCGGATGTTCTGGCGGTGTTGCGGCTGATCGATGAGACGCGCCCCGGCGACCTGATCCGCATCCTTACCTGTCAGGGCATCGACGCGATCCGCATCCCGGCGGCGCAGATTGACGCGCATATGGCTGACGAGAATCTCGTCACGGCCCTTACCGAGCTCGATCCATTCATCGCCCCGATAGCACGCCGGATGCTTGCGAAGCTCGACGAGCTCGCCGAGCGCTCGCTACCGGAACAGGTCTTTGGCGCAGCAATGATCTGCGGGCGCTTGCCGCTCGGTGAAACCGTCACCAAAGATGACTACCGCTACGTTCGCTCGCTGCAGCGCACGATCGAGCGTGCCAAGCAGCTTGCCGAAGCAGGAATCGCCAGGCTTGGGCTTATCGACGAGCTGGAGGCCGAGACGTCCACAACCGACCAGCCCGAACCTGGTGTCTCCGGCGTTCAGATCATGACGGTACATGCCGCCAAGGGACTCGAATTCGCCCATGTGTTTGTCGCGGGCATGGCTGGAGGTCGTTTCCCCCTCAACCTCCGCCTGGATCGTGGGTTGGATCTGAACCAGACTGAGAGTTTGGGTTTTGAAAGCTCCGGTAGTCTAAAACGCGACGCGGACCGAAGGCGACTCTTCCTGGAGGAAGAACGACGGCTGGGCTACGTGGCTGCAACGCGAGCCAGTAACCACCTGTACCTCTCCTACGCCAACAGTTACGGTCAATCGCGAGCTGGCCCCTCCATTTTCCTGACCGAGATACGCAACGCCGGTAAGCACCTGCTCGCGGATGCGATTGCGCCCGAAGGCGACTTCGCCTGGAGCGCCGACGCTCTCGCCCGGGCGCAGCACGAAACAATTGCCCGGTCACTCGATACGACAGATATGACAGGCGACACGCTGTCCGACATCTTCCTGGCCCAGTGGACGCTCAACGAGCTTCCGGGTGCGAGCAGTTGGCGAACGACCTCAGCCCCGCTGCCCCACCTGGGGAACGAGTCGTTGCGCCTCTCATTTTCCGCGCTGGAGAGTTATGCGGCCTGTCCGCGTCGATACTACTACGGTTACGTGCTCGGCCTCCCGGACGATCGCAGCTCGCCCTACACGATGCGCGGCACCGCCGTACACAACACCATCCAATGGATGAACGAGCAACGCCGGGATGCGGCGTTCCCCTCGGAAGCCCAGTTTGTCGAGCAGTTTCGATCGTCGTGGAAGGCGGACGGCTTCGAGAGTCCCGCTCAGGAACGACAAGTGCGCCAGCAGAGCGAGCTGATGTTGCGCCGCTTCTATGCCTACGAGCGAGATCAGGAGCGCGAGATCCTGGATGTTGAGGTGCGTTTCGATGCGCCCCTCGGCCAGCACCGTATCGTCGGACGGATCGACTGCGTATCCCGGAGACCGGACGGAACGATCGAGATTATCGATTACAAAACCAGCAAGGATGTCACGAAGTCCAAACGGGAGCTCCAGCTTGGCATCTACCAGTTGGCGTACAAGCACTTGCATCCGGAGATGTCTCCCGAGGCGGCGATCTACCTGCTCGGTCACAAGCTCGACCGCCCGGGCCGGTTCGCGCAGGAGTTTGAGGAGAAGAAACAGATCCAGACGCTCGGAAGCGACAGCGACACCATTGACGCGACGGCGGGATCCATCCTGGAAACGGCGGGGCGGATTCTGGCCAACGAGTTCCAGACCGTCACCACAGCCTACACCTGCCGCGACTGCGCTTTCCGCCATGTCTGTGAGGGAGCAAACGAGGATGGTTGAGCCACGCTGGACAGCAGCCCAGGCGAGGGCAATCGAGCATCGTTCTGGGCCGCTGAGGATCATCGCCGGAGCCGGCTCAGGCAAAACGGCCACCATGACGGCCCACATCGCCCATTTGATCCGGTCCGAGGAGGCCCTTCCGGACCAGATCGTCGCGCTCACCTTCACCAACGCAGCCGCCGGGGAGTTGAGCGAGAGGCTCCAACGCAGCCTCAACGACAGCCAGATTGGGGTCTGGAGCGGCACCTACCACTCCTTCGGCGGGCAGATCGTCTCGGACGGGTCGCAGGGGTTGGACCTTCCGGCGCAGCCCAGGTTGCTCTCGACGGTCGAATCCTGGTTGATCGTGCGCCAGATCCTACGCGCCGAGGATGAGATCGAGCAGCGTGACCTGACCAACTTTGCCGGCGCGGTCAATGAGCTCGTCGATCTCGTCAGTCGCTGCAAGGATGAGCTCGTCACGCCCCAATCCGTGTGCGACTACATCGCCACCATCCCTCCTGAGGACGAGCTGCATGCCGCCGAGATGCGCGACTTCCTGAGGGTGTACGAGCGCTACCAGGAGCAATGCCACCAGCGCGGGGCCCTCGACTTCGGTGACCAGATCGCACTCGCCGTGCGGGCGCTCGACAACGATCCCAATCTACTTGCCGAATACCGCGAGCGGTATCGCGTCTTTGTGGTGGACGAGTATCAAGACACGAACTATGCCCAGGCCGAGCTGGTCAAGCGGCTGGCCGCGCCGGACTACGACTTACGTGTTGTTGGCGACCCGCAGCAGTCGATCTACCGGTTTCGCGGGGCCGCCGTCGACAACATTCAGCGCTTCTCCGACGAAATTGAACATGTCGCCGATGTCGAGCTCAGCACCAACTTCCGGTCACATCAGCGCATTCTCGATGTCGCCAACCGCATCGTCAGCGACATCGACATGGCTGCGTACTTGCGGGCACACGAGAATCGCGACGGTCCGGCACCCATCATCGGACATGCCGAGGAGTGGGCGGATGAGTGCGCATGGATCGCCCAGACCTTCGCGGCGCATCGACGGGAGGGCGCTACCGATCTCGCGGTGCTGGTGAGGAAACGCAAGCTTCTCCCGGCGCTCGCACGCGCATTCGAGCGGGAGGGTGTCCCTTATCAGATCCTGGGTGGGCAAGCGCTGTTCGACTTTCCTGCTGTCAAGGACGCAGTTGCCATGCTGCGCCTGCTTCAGAATCCGGCCGACACACCGAGCGCAGTGCGCGTGCTGACAAGCCCCCGTTGTGGTCTGAACGACCGCACGGTCTTCGAGCTACGCCGCTACCTGAGATCGTCAAACTATCTCACCGCGCTACGCGAGATTGTGTCCAACCCGCCACCCGACGTTCCCCAGGAAGTTGTTGCCGCTGCCGGGGCACTCTGCGACGACCTCGGCGGCTTGATTCGTGCGGCCCACAGCCAGCAGATTGATGTCCTCACCCGTCAGATCGTCGACCGCCAGATCCCGAACTGTCGCGGTGAAGAGAGCCAGGCGCTCGAGCAGCTCGTGTCGATCGCGCGGCAGTTTACGGAGAACGGCATCGACCGCTCGCTGCCCGCCTTCGTTGACTACCTCGATGCCCTCTCGCAGATGAGGTCGGACGAGGCCAGCATCGACCTCGCGCCGCCGACAGACGCGGTCGCACTCATGACGATCCACGCCGCGAAGGGCCTGGAATTCGACGCCGTTGCGCTGGCCGGCATGAACCAGCGGGACGCGGGCTCCCCTAGCGACTCGGTGTCCAAACTCATCCCGCCACCGCTGCGCCACGATCGCGATCTCTATCCTCCGCGCTGCGATTTTGACGACCGCGAAAGCTACCTGAAGGCGGTGAAAGGGGTCGAGGACCGGCTTGCCGACGACGAGGAGCGCCGCTTGTACTACGTGGCCGTCACGCGTGCCAGAGAGCATCTCTATCTGACCTGGGCCGAACGCCACCCCGAGCCGCACACGCAACGCGAAGCGCTTCGAGCTATTAGACTCCTTCGCCGATCTCACGGAAGAAATCGACCTTCCAGCGTCAACGCAGCAAGATGCTCGGCCGCCGATCAGAACCTTCTTCGATGCAACCAATGCCAGGCTCGACCCGAAGGACGACTTCTCGCACTTTGGCTGCGCTTGGGCTGACTTCTGGAAAGGCAAGCCGGAAGAGCAGAGCGCGATGGTCGCTCTCGAGACTGGGCTCTCTCGCTACAGAGAGCGCCGGAGAGCAAGAGCCCGGGAGCTTGAGTGGCTGAAACGCACGCTCGCCGACCCAACCTTCCAGCCGAGCCTCTCCCGCGTCTATTCCTACAGCCAGATCAGTACCTACGAGCGCTGCCCCAGACTGTATCTTTTGCACTACCTCGTTGGTGTGCCGGACAATCCCGCCAACGACTGGCAGACCCAGCTCGGCTCCGCCTTTCATGACGCGCTGCACACGCTGCATCTCGCGCAGGAAGCTGGGACCGAGCTCGATCTATCCAGCCTGGTAAGCAGGAACTTCAGCGACGCCAGCGCCGAGTTCGAGTCTGCCGCCACGCAGCGCGCCATCGCCGGTTTCCTCAAGCACGACGACGCTACGGCTCAACCGCTGATGACCGAGCGCGAGTTCCATCTGCGCCTGGGGAGTGGCCGAGATGTTCCCGTTATCCGTGGATTCATTGACCGCATCCAGCGCACCGCGGACGGCAAGATCGAAATCGTCGACTACAAGACCAACCGCGCGAACAAATCGAAGGCTGAAGTCATGCACGACCTGCAGCTGCCGATCTACGTCATGGCTTGCCGGGAAGCGCTCCATCTCGAGCCGGACTACGCCACGATGGCCTTCGTCCGTCATGACAACTGGGTACGGATCGACGTCGCCACGATGGATCTCGACGGTGCGCGCCAGCGCATCGACTCAGCGCTCGCCGGTATCGCTCACGGCCAGTACGCCTGTACATGTCAAGGCGCGTTCTGTCGCTGAACGCTCACGTGCTGGATCGAAGCCTGACCTGGCACAGGCGTGTTGGTCGGTAAGACGGCAGCTATCCGCGCTACTACCCGTTAGCCGCAGACCTGCTCAAACACGCGCAGGAAGTTCCCCCCGAGGATGCCGCAGACATCCTCGTCGGAGTAGCCTCTTGCCACCAACCCTCGCGTGATGTTGACGAAGTCGCGATAGTCATCGAAGCCGATCAGATTCTTCGGGGCTCCCACCCCATGCTCGGGGCGGAAACCAATCGTCATCGCGTACTCGGCGAGCTTCTGCACGCCCCACTCTGGTGCCTGCATGGGCCAGTCCGAGCCGATGCCGACGTACTCCGGCCCCACCAGTTGCGCGATGTAATGGATGTGATCGAGCATGTGCTCGATCGACGCCTGCTTGTCGTCGGTCAGGAACATCCCCACCGCGTACACCCCGATGTAGCCGCCGGTCGCCGCGATCGCCCGGAGCTCCTCGTCGCTCTTGGCCCGGTCGTGCTGGTATACGCCGGCGGCCGAGGTGTGCGAGGCCACGACCGGCGTCGTCGAGAGCGTGCAGGCGTCCAGGGTCGTCTGCTTGCCGCAGTGCCCGGTGTCGACGATGATGCCGAGCTCGTTCATGCGCCCGATGAACTTGACCCCGAAGTCGGTGACGCCACAATCCACCCGGTCGGTACAGCCGCCCCCGACGAAGTTCACCGAGTTGTAGGTCAGCTGAATCATGCGCAGACCCAGCTCCCAGGACTGGTTGATCTTGCCCAGGTCGTCGCCGAACTGCAGCGTGTTCTGGGTGGAGACGAACCCGGCGTGCAGCCCATCACGCTTGGCACGGCGAAAATCCTCGGCTTTGGTGGCTTTGAGGAGCCAAGGCAGGTTGTCGAACTGCGCCTGATTGAGCGCGAACCAGGGCACCTCGGCACCCGGCACGTCGCCGCCCACCTGACGGTTGCCGGCGGTGATGCCGGAGGCATCCCAGACCGCCCTGAACTCCGGGAACTCGCCCCTAATGGCGGCGCGCACCGGCAGCTCGACGGCCGACCAGAGCCCCTTCTGGGCGTCGCGGTGCTGCTCGAACTCGGTCTTGAGCTGCGCCACCATCTCCTCGGTGAAGGAGTGGTGACTGAGCGGGCCCTGAAAGAGGGTGTCAATGACGATGCTCTCCTGGTGCAGCCGCTGCGCCCGGGCCTCCTGCTCCTCAGTCAAGCCGAAGTCGTATGTGCCGAAGTGTCCCATCCCCCTGATCCTTCCGTAGTTGAATCTTCGTGCGTCGTCCTCTATGCCAGCACAGAATAGCTCATCACTACCAATCTTTGAACAATCACGATTGCTGCATTTAGTTGACAAATTCTCATAGCGCTTCTAGCATGTCCCGGCTGTAGATCGATTCCTCACCTCCTATTGGATGAGCGGTCGAACGAGTGTTGCAGATTGAGCATTGTGCATAGGAGGTAGAGAAGCGTGAGACTTCCGAAGACCCTGCTGTTGTTTGTTGCCATCATGCTGTTGCTGGCGGCATGTGGAGGTGGGGCCCCTGAGGATTCGGACGACGATGAAGAAACTGGCGGGCAACCGACGCAGGAGACCACGCTGACCGCTACAACCGAGACGAGCGAGACACCGACTGAGCGCGATGACGCTTTGTCGGGTGAAACTACTGAACCGGCATCGAATGACGTGCCTGTAGGTGGTGAGCTAATCATCGGCAATAACGCAGACGCCTCGGTCCTCGATCCGCATTTGTCAACCGACCTGTATTCGTCCAGGGTCTATAACCAGCTCTTTGAAACGTTGATCGCCTCTGACTTCGAGGGGAACTATGTTCCAGTTCTCGCGACGGACTGGGAAATCGAAGAGGACGGCCGCGTATGGGTCTTTACCCTGCGAGAAGGCGTCAAGTTCCACGACGGCGAAGAGATGACGGCTGAGGACGTCAAGTTCAGCCTGGAACGCCTCAAAGACCCCGCCACTGCCTCCCCGAACCGCCCCAACTTTGAGGGCATCGAGACCATCGAGACGCCTGACGACTATACGGTGCGAGTGACCCTTGCAGAACCGAGCGGTGTGTTTATCAGCGGCCTGGGAAATGGGTATATCCTGCCGCAGCACGCTGTCGAGGAACTTGGTGAGGATTTTAATACCAACCCTGTCGGGACCGGCCCGTTCAAGTTCGTTGAGTGGATTCCTGACGATAGCATCTCACTGGAGGTCTTTGAGGACTTCTGGGACGGCCGGGCCAACCTAGACCGACTAGTATTCCGCCCTATTCCAGAGACCAGTACTCGAATTGTCGAGCTTGAGACAGGCGGAATTCACCTCGCAGGCGAGCTGCCGGGCCAGGAGCTCGAGCGGCTTGAGACCACAGACGGCCTCGTGGTCGACTCGGTGATCGGCACGAATTACCGGCTGCTTGGCCTGAATACCAGTCGCGCACCGTTCGATGATCCGCTCGTCCGTCAAGCGATCGCGCACGCGATCGATAAGCAGCAGCTGATCGACACGGTGTATCCGGGCGTCGCAGTGAAGGCTGAGGGGCCACTTCCCCCAACCTCCTGGGCCTACGATGAGAGCTTCACGGGCCGTGACTTCGACCTGGAGACGGCAAAGGAGCTGATGGCGCAGTCTGCGCACCCTGACGGCTTCGAGGCAACGTTGTTGATCTCCGAGGGAGATATCGGCCAGCGCGATGCCGTGATCTTGCAATCGATGCTGGCGGAGCTGAACATCGAACTGAGCGTCGAAACGCTGGAATTTGGAACGTTCCTCGACCGTGTGACCACGCAAAACTACGACATGATGCGAATCGGGTGGACCACCACTCCGGAGCCTGACGCGCTACTGTACAACGTGTTCCATTCGGCTTCCGAGCAATTCAACTTCACGGCGTATAGCAATGCAGAGGTTGACGCGCTGCTAGACGAAGGCCGCCGAGTGACCGATATGGAGGAGCGGGCCGAGATCTATCGCCAGGTGCAGGAGATTGTCGTCGAAGAGGTTCCGATGGTGTTTCTCTACCATGAGCGCCGTATTGTCGGCTACGACGACGCCATCGTGGGCTTCCAGCCACATTTTTCAGGCGCCTTCAACTTTAAGACTGGGTACGGTGCCAATGTGGGATTCGACCAGTAACGTACCAGGGTCATCCTGACCGGCAGGATGATGGGCGACAAGAGCTGCCCTTGTTGATGGGGACACCATCTTCAGGGGCGTCTCTTGGAGACGCAATGTATTCGGAGGAATCAGTCCCTTGGCAGCATATATTCTGCGCCGTCTCATCGTCAGTATCCCCGTGTTGCTGGGTGTCTCCTTTCTTGTGTTCTCGCTGATTCACATCACTCCAGGCGACCCGGCAGCGCTGATGCTGGGAGTCGAGGCGGCGAACGATGAGCAATTAAGGATCGTTCGCGAACAGCTCGGGTTGGATCGGCCGTTCTTTGTCCAATACTTCGACTTCTTGACGAGTGCCGCCATGGGAGATTTTGGCGATTCGATTCAGCAGCACCGTCCGGTAGCAGAGATCATCGTCAACCGCTTCCCGGCGACGATCGAACTCGCGTTGGCTTCGATGGTCTTTGCGTTGGTCATTGCAATCCCACTGGGTGTGATCTCGGCAGTGCGCCAGTACTCTGCGGTCGACAACGCAAGCATGTTTGTGGCGCTGCTGGGGGTATCAATACCCAACTTCTGGTTAGGACTCATGCTCATGCTTCTCTTTTCGGTGCATCTCGGTTGGCTGCCTGCATCCGGACGTGGAGATCCACTTGTGTCGAGCGCGCTCACGTCAATCTGGTACATCGACCCAGGTCCGTTCTGGGAATCCGCTCAACGTCTCATTCTCCCGGTAATCACGCTCGGCGCCGGCATCGCGGCATTGCTGACCCGGCTGACACGCTCTGCCATGCTCGAGGTCATTCGTCAGGACTATGTTCGTACTGCACGGTCCAAGGGATTGTCACAGCGGATCGTGATATACCGGCACGCACTCCGCAATGCGATGATGCCGGTAGTCACAATGTCTGCAATCTACTTTGGAGGGTTGCTCGGCGGCTCAGTCATTACCGAGACGATCTTCTCCTGGCCGGGAGTTGGCAGAATGGCGATCACGGCAATCTATCAACGTGACTTCCCAGTGGTGCAGGCAATCGTGCTTGTCTTGGCGCTGGTTTTCGTGCTGGTGAACCTCTTCGTGGATATTGCTTACGGCATTATCGACCCGCGGATACGGTACGACTAATGGAAAAAACGGACGTTATTCCTGAGATCAAACGTAACCCCATGAAACACCAGGTCTCGGGATTCGCGCTATTCAGACGACGACTGGTGCGGAATCGCATGACCACCGTCGGTGGATGCTTGATCATCATGGTCATCCTGGTGGCGATCTTTGCGCCATTGCTCGCTCCCCACGATCCGGACGCCATTTATTACGATGCGGTCCTGGCCTC
Organism: uncultured Chloroflexia bacterium; assembly: GCA_963729445.1. Taxonomy (GTDB): domain Bacteria; phylum Chloroflexota; class Chloroflexia; order Thermomicrobiales; family CFX8; genus JACCZH01. Next base: position 859,864 of record CAVSNU010000005.1, on the reverse strand, counting down.
GCCCGGGACACAGGGACACCTACTGGGCACCGACACGGTTGGCCGGGATCTTCTTAGTCGCATCGTTTACGGGGCGCGGGTGTCTGTGGTGGTTGGTAGCGTGGCCGTCGGAATCTCGTTAGCGCTCGGGTTGACCGTGGGGTTGATCGCCGGTTTCTTTGGCGGCTTCATCGAGTCGATGCTGATGCGCGTCGTGGATATCTTCCTGGCTTTCCCGGTCATCCTACTTGCCATTGCGATCATGGGTGTCCTTGGTCCTAGCCTGCTGAACGTGATTATCGCGCTCGGGTTCGTCGGTTGGGCACAGTACGCCAGGCTGGTACGCGGTGAAGTGCTCTCAGTCAAAGAACGTGAGTTCGTTGAATCGGGACGGGCCATTGGCGCATCATCGCTTCGCCTCATCCTGGTCTACATCCTCCCAAATGTGATGGCACCTGTGATCGTGATTGCCACGTTCGGTATGGCGACTGCGATCCTGGCGGAGGCGTCCCTCAGCTTCCTGGGATTAGGCATCCAGCCACCAACGTCGAGCTGGGGAAGTATTCTGGCTGACGGTCGTACGCTCATGCGTGGCGCTCCTCATGTGACGATCTTCCCCGGCATCGCCATCGCGCTGACGATCCTCGGCTTGAACTTCCTCGGCGACGGTCTCCGCGACGCCTTCGATCCGAGACTGCGATAACCACCGGAGTGTCTCTGCGCGTCTGCTGAATCACGAAGTGGTCGCTCATTGGGAATCTTCAACGGTCACCCAATGGTTTGACTGTGGAAGATTCCTAATATCACGCTTGACGAGATTCTCTCGACCAAACAATCGGGTCCAGCAGGGTGATTTAAAGACAGTACCTGACGACGCGATAAATCTCCTCAATGGTCACAGTGACACCAGATTGAGAGCATCTTGCTTCTGGATTGACAGCACAAGGAGTTCGCCGGTCCCTGAGGCTATTCATGCCAGCGTTATTCGGGTAGGCGCGTTCGAGAGTACAAGCAGTCTAGCGTACATCAACGACCACACGACCCAATCGCTCCGGAGACGAGGCGTCGTGCTACGATGCCGGGCGTCGAGATGGCGGTGGTGAACGGAGCGGTAGCATGCGAATCGGGGTGGTCGGAGGTGTTGCACCGGGCGGCGACTGGCGGCAAGCGGTAGACACCGCGCGGCTCGCCGACGAGCTCGGTTACGACTCAGTTTGGCTCGGTGAGACCTGGGGGTACGAGCTATTCGCGTCCCTCTCCCAGTTGGCACACGTCACCGAGCGCGTCAAACTCGGCGCAGGTATCGCGAACGTCTTTTCACGCTCTGCAACCGTCATCGCGATGGCCGCTGCGACTGTTGACGCTCAGTCCGATGGCCGGCTTATCCTGGGGCTTGGTTCGTCGGGACCAGTCGTCGTCGAGAAGCTACACGGCGTGCCATTCGAACGACCCTTGCGCCGGATACGCGAATACACGGATGTCATCAACACGCTCATCGCCGGGGAGCGTCTGGACTACAACGGCGAGCTCTTGCAACTCGACCAGGGTTTCCGGCTGCGCATGAACCCTGTGCGCGCCCATATCCCGATTTACATCGCCTCATTGACGCCGAAGAGCCTGGAGCAGTCCGGTGAGATCGCAGACGGCGTCTTGCCCATCTACTGGCCGGGAGCGAAATTCGGACAGATGCGCACACTCCTCGATGACGCGTCAAAGACTGTTGACAGGCCGAGCGGCTCCACCAGGATCGCACCGTATATCACCACGGCGGTGGTTGAGAACGATTCCGAGCGAGAGGCCATGCGCCGCCGTGCCCGTGGTCCGATTGCCTTCTATATCGGTCGCATGGGTCACTTCTATGCCGAGATGCTTGAGCGCCACGGGTACGTCGAGGAAGTCGCCGCGGTGCGCAAAGGCTGGAAGGATGGTCACGATGCGGCCGCGGCCGGCGTCAGCGACGCCATGCTTGATGCAACCGCGTTGGTCGGCACAGCCGACGAGATCGCGAGCAAGCTCGAATCATGGGTCGCCTGCGGTCTCGATGAACCCCTGCTCTCCTTCGCCGGGGCAGATCCAGCCAAGGTTGATCGGTCGTTGAGGGCGTTAGCCGCGTTGAACAGCGCATAACCGTCAGCCCGATCAGGTAACGGGGCAGGACGACGATTCAACCGTAATCCATGAAACGAGAAGGACAACCGCTATGGCAGACATCTCTATGCGCGACCTTGCGCCGGATCTGGTTCTGACAGACGCGAAGATTACCACGATGTCGGACGACAGGCCGGAAGCTGGCGCGGTGGCGGTCAAGGACGGTCGCATCCTGGCGGTCGGGAACCCGGCGGACATCGAGGCGCTGGCGGGATCGAATACCCGGATCATCCGGCTCGGTGGCCGGCGAGTCATCCCCGGCATCAACGACACCCACAACCACATGATGAGCACCGGAACGGTCCTCAACGAGATCTCGCTCTACGATGCGCGGTCGATCGAGGAGATCAAGGCCGCTATCGCGGACCGAGTTGCAGCCTCGCCCCCGGGCGCCTGGATTCTCGGGCGTGGATGGGACGAGAGTCTGCTCAGGGAGAAACGCTTCCCAAATCGGCACGATCTCGACGAGGTGGCCCCAAACAACCCGGTCGTCCTGGACCGTGTCTGGAACATGCTGCTGGCCAACTCGGCCGCGATGATGGCCGGCGATATCGGACGCCACACCCCGATCCGCCAGCCGATCAACTCTACGCCGGACGGATCGACCGCGACGAGCGGGGCGAGCCGAGCGGCGTTTTCCGCGACCGCGCCAAGCGGCTGATCCAGAGTGTCATCCCGGAGCGGAGTATCGCCGAGCGTGAAATGCACATCCGCACTGCCTGCCGCGAGTACAACCGCCTCGGCATCACGTCGATTGCTGAACCGGGGCTGATCCCTGAATGGATCCGCGCCTACCAGAACGTCAGGCGCAGCGGACAGCTCTCGGTCCGCACATCGATGTGCCTGGCCGGTTGGGGGTCAAGCATGGAGCCGGACGAGTCGCTCATTGAGAGCCGTATCGCTGATGTCGCCGTGTATACCGGCTTTGGGGACCCGCTCCTGCGTCTCGACACGATAAAGCTCATGCCGGATGGTGGCGTTGGTGACCGCACCGCGTTGATGTTTGAACCTTACGCCGGTGAGCCAGACAACTGCGGGCAATTCATCATCAGCGAAGCAGAGCTCGCCCGCAGAATACAGTGGTGCCACGACCGCGGCTGGTCAATCGATTCCCACACCTGTGGTGACAGGATGCAGGAGATGGTGGTCAAGGCATACGCTGTCGCCCAGGGTGCGAGGCCGGATCCTACCATTCGTCACCGCGTCCACCACGGCTATTTCCCAACGCCTACAGCGCTGGAGCTGATGCGCGAACACCGCATTCCCGCACTGGCAACGATCCCGTTCCTGACCAATCTGGGCGAGAGTTTCGTCGCCAGCGTCGGCGAGCAGCGCGCCGCGACGATGATGCCGATCAAGACATATCTCGAAGCGGGAGTACCGGTCGCGCTGGGGTCCGACTCACCAGTGACGACCTACAACCCCTTCGTTGGTATGTACAGCGCCGTTACCCGCAAGACAGTGTATGGCCGCGAACTCGGTCCAGACGAAGCCGTCTCCCGTGAGGTGGCGCTGCGGCTCTACACGAGGGACGCCGCCTGGGTGACATTCGAGGACGACATCAAGGGCACCATTGAACCGGGTAAACTCGCTGACATCGCCGTGCTCGACCGCGACCTCTTCACTGTTCCAGACGAAGAGATGAAAGAAGTTTCGAGTGTCCTGACATTACTGGGCGGCGAGATCGTCCACAATACGCTTCAGCAGGGAGTCTGACCGCATGCCAATCTGTAGCTTTCAATACGGCGCCAACGGAGGTCAGACCCGGCTCGGCTGGGTCGACGCCGAGAAGGAGAAAGTCTTCGAGCTGCCCGACACGCTCGCAAATCTCCTGGCGCTGGACGGGCCCGCGCGGCTTACCCGTATCATGCAAATGCGCCGCTCCGCGGTCGGAACCTATCCGTTGAAACAGGTGAAGCTGCGCGCCCCGGTCGATCACCAGGAAGTCTGGGCAGCCGGCGTGACCTACAAGCTCAGCCGCGACGCTCGCATGGAAGAATCGACCCAGCAGGATGTGTACCAGAAGGTCTATGACGCGACGCGACCGGAGATTTTCTTTAAGGCGGCCGGCTGGCGCTGCGTCGGACAGAACGACCGGATCGGCATCCGGCACGATTCCACATGGGACGTACCCGAGCCTGAGCTGACGATCGTCATCGACTCCGGCGGCAAAATCGCAGGCTATACGATCGGTAACGACGTCTCGTCACGCTCAATCGAGGGCGAGAACCCGCTCTACCTGCCACAGGCCAAGACGTTCTACGCCAGTTGCGCACTCGGGCCCTGGATCGTGTTGCCGGAAGAGCTTGAGGATGCGTCGAATCTGGGCATCGCCATCGCTATCTCACGCGCGGGAGAGGAGATCTGGTCCGGCAAGACCTCCACCGGCGCGATGCATCGCACCTTCGAAGATCTCATCGCACACCTCTACGCCTCGCTCGACTTCCCACACGGCTCGCTGCTCATGACCGGAACCGGACTCGTCCCGCCAGCCGAGCTCACCTTGCAATCGGGAGACCACGTCACGATCGAGATCGAAGGCATCGGTTCCCTGAACAACTCGGTCGCCCGGTTATCGGCGCGGTAACGAGAGGGCAGACCGCATGGAACTGCCCACCTTGATCCGGTGATTGGACGCCGCCGTTTCCTGCGTTCCGGCGCGATAGTTGACGTGGGTCCAACTTGTTCCGCTATTCGCAAGGCTGTGTGTATGGGCGTAATGTATTGCGCCCGGCCTGGCCGCTCGAGACGTTGGAGAGGGCGCAATGAATTGCGCCCGTACGATGTGACGGTCATCCTGAGCTCATTAGTCATCTGAGCGCCAGCGAAGGATCTCGTGCTTGACACCCGAGGTGTTGGACTAGAGATCCTTCGCTGGCGCTCAGGATGACTATCAAACTCGGTACTCGACCACGATGATGGTGTCACCCCCGACCGACAGACGGAGCCCCGGCGCGTGACAACTCCCCTGTGGTCCAGTACTCAAGATGACTGATAAACGCTCAGGATGACCGGTGAAGCGCCGTTCATTCCACCGTCTCCACGAGAGTGATGGGCACTTCCCCAACGAGAGCGGATACCGTATCTTGACGGTACCCGCTCTGCGCGTTTCGGTTTGGAGGCGATGAGACGGCTGTCAATGATCGCGGATGACCCAGGACATCGTCACACGCGTCACGGCCTGACGCTCAGACGCGGCCCTGGTTGCCGAAGGCAAGCTCGAGACCTGACAGCAGGGTGAAGAGCATCGACCGGGCGGCCCAAAACAGGCCGAAGGAGGCCTCCGGGGGTAAGGCCATGTCGCGGGCCTGACCCACCGGGACGTCTACCGGACGCCGTTCGAGGTCGGTCACAGGTTCCAGCACGTGCTGATACCAGTGAGCGACCGAGTGCACGATCCACCCCGTATGCACCGGCGCGGCAACAACAAGCGGACGGGCGCTCAACGCATCGTGTGCAAGGGCCACCGCCGGCCGTTCAGCATCCAGGCACATATCCACCGGAATGTGTCCGGCTTCGAGCGGAATAGCGGCCGCAAGATCCGCACCGTCGCCCACCAGCTCCGGCCAGCCGGCGGTCATCTCAGTGGAAACAACCATTCGGGCACGGGTTGGTGGCGCGGGGTCGTCAATCACGATGCCGTGACCAGGAAGCGTCAGGTTGACAACCGCCCTGTCACTCGTTACCAGCACACCGCCACGCTGGAAAAACGCATCCAGCTGGTCGCCCGAAACCGGCGTCTGCCGGCCAAAACAGCCGAACACGGCCAACGACTTCGAGGAGAGATCGAGATCCGGGTCAGCACAGATTTCGCTGTCAACGCCAAGCAGCGTGAACAGCGAGGCGACACGGTCTGCACAGCTGTGCGCCAGCAACACCTCGTGACGGTTCAGGGCACGCAGCAGCTCCAGAGTAGGTTGGAAACGTTGGGTAACGACGCGAATGAGGGCGGAGTAGACCTTATCGACAGTGTCGACGCTCTCAACCGGAGGGCCACTCAGCCTGGACGTCAGCCTCGCACGTGCGTCAAATTCGTGAAGTTCCGCCATATTATAGGTCTCCCGTTGTTCACCCTCCGCGTACGCGGCTCTCTTTGTCTGTGGGTGAACAGAGTGATAAAAGGGTAGCAATCAAATGGGCAGCCCGTGGCTCCCATGTAGTCGATCCGCGACTTACACTATTCTGATTCAGGGATGCAATCGTGACCAGCCTGGCGTCGAAGAGGTCGATGGCGAGGAGATTGACGAGGCACACGGGTAGCAGAGCCTAAAGCAACCATCAGGACTACGAGCGTTGACGACGTATCGCTCCCAGATCAATGTTCAAAACGTGGAGAACGGTTTTGATAATCAGGAAGAGCGGCAACAATCCGGCGAGGATCCCGAACAAGAGCCACCAGTAACCTACGTCCATCTTGCTTCATCTCCGCTCATCTGCTAGTGATTTAGATAACTTGGTATCCTTGCGCGATCCGTGGATACCACAGCAACACAGTGCCACGGCAACGCCAACCGGGCATCTGTGCATATTGTTTCTATCTTACGCTGAATCTGCCGGATGTGCTGATTCGCGGCCATATGTGGAGCATCTGAATGGGTTTAGCGATCGTTCCGCTCGCCGTCTTTGTTCTCGCGTTCTCAGGCACCTGGAATCTCCGTCAAGCGTTCAACGAGATGATCTGGTTCAGTGCAGCCTGGCTAGGGGCGCTGGCGATCATCTACACTGCCGACATCGTCGGCTACGGCTTTCTGTCGACCTCGCCAACCGGGCCGGGTGGCGGTGTCGCGTTCCTCATCGGGTTCGGCGCCATGTTCTATCGCCGTCGCGAGTGGAAGCGAGCACAGGCCGAGAAGCGGCGCCAGCAGGCCGAGGCTCGCGCTCGCCGCGCCGAACAGGGTATTCCTGAGCCAACATTTCTAAGTAACATGGGCCGGGCGGTCCGTGCCGCACGGCAGCACAACCGCAAGTAGCTCATCGTTCACAACCGACGCGCACAACGCCGCATCGTCAAACCACGACGCCGGTGCGGCGTGCCCCCAGAACGTCGCCCGCCTCGGATCGTCCAGCTCCCACCGAATGGGCTCCCAATCCGGGTCCACGACCTGATAATCGTTGGCGTACAACTCAATCCGGTTACCGTCGGGGTCTCGCAGGTACAGGAAGAACGCGTTTGAGATGCCGTGCCGGCCCGGGCCGCGCTCGATGCTCTCCACCCAACCCGCCCCCGCCAGCACATCGCAGGCGCGCAACACCGACAACGTGTCCGCCACCCAGAACCCGAGATGATGCACCCGCGGACCAATCCCGGTCATGAGCGCCAGGTCATGGACGTTGCCTTTGCGCTGCAACCAGACGGCCCACAGGTCATCGGCATGCCCGGCGGTGTACTCGCTACAGCCGAAACCAAGCTGTGTGGCGTACCACTCGTACGCACTATTCACGTCAGGCACCTGGCAATTGAAGTGATCGAAGCGCATCACCTGCGCACCACGGTGGAGATCGAAGCGCTGCAACATGCGCTCCGCCGGGTCCATACGCGCGTAGAACTCCAGCGGTAGTCCACCCGGGTCCTGCAGACGCAACGCACGCCCCTGCCCCGGCTCTTCGTCCGGGTGGACCCAACGGTGCTTCAAGCTCTGACGGATGCAGAGACGTTCTAGCTTGTCCAGGTCGTCCTCGCTCTCGACCCGGAAACCGAGATGTCCTGCACAGGCAGCGTCGGATTTTGTCAGCACCAGGGAGTGGTGTCCACGCTCCTCCAGACCGCGCAGGTAGAGCGCGCCGGAGGTCCGCTCGGTTTCAACAAAGCCCAGCAGATCAACGTAGAACGTCCGCGCCCGCTCCAGGTCAGTGACCCGGAACTCCCCGTGGGCCGCCCGGATGACGTTCGCGCCGGACTCAGCCGGCGGTCTCCCGCTTCGCATCATGACCGCCTCATTCCCAAATGTGCGCGCGCACGAGCTCGTCGGGCGGCGGATCGTCGCCCATCGTCCATTCGTCGTGGTAGATCAGGATGGCATCGTTTCCCCAGGCATCGTCCGGCTCGGGTTGGACGCCTTCCGCAATCGACAACGTCGCGTAACGTGAGCCGAAAAAGACCAGCGGAGGTCTGACCGCACCCTCGACGGGCTCATGGATCTCGACCACTCGCCCAACCACGATCCAGTGGTCGCCACCTTCGTACCTGGTCTCGATCGTGCAGGACAACGCGCCGAGTGAGCCCGGTACTAATGGTGCAACCGGTCCGCGCTGCAGGAGATCGATCTCGGATTCGAATTCTCGCTGGCGGCCCGCGAAGTGCCGCGAGATCTCCTCCTGGTCGGCCGCCAGAATATTGATCGCGAAGCCCTCCGCACCCTCCAATAGCCTGGCCATCCTGGCGGACTTGCCAACGCAGAAGAGCACCAGAGGCGGGTCGAGGGAGAGCGACGTGAAGGTATTCGCCGTCATGCCGTGTACCAGGTCGCCCTGCTGCACGGTGATCACTGTTACCCCGGTTGCGAACCGTCCCATCGTGCGCCGGAAGGCGGCGGAGTCTATGGTCTCGGACGACATCATCCCGCCCCGCCATCACCAGTCGCCGGGGTAGCCGCCGTCGCGCCCTCGGCCGCCATACCCTCTTCAATAAAAGAGCGCACCATGTCCATGTAGGGCTGCTTGTCGTAGGTGTTGAAGAGCGCGCCAGCCATGCGCACCGGATCTCCGAAGAAGAAACGCTCGTAGAGCACCTGCCGCGAGCCGAACATGCTTACCGATGTATCCCAAGCCAGCCTGAAGAGCGCGATACGATGGCGGGCATCCGCCCTCGCCGCGGTGTAGAACCGCTCGATCTCAGGTCCCATAGGCCCCTCAATATCGGCCAGGGTCGGCGTCGCCATCAGACCGCTGGCGCTAAGCTGCTGGATGATCTCAACAAAGCGGGGATAGAGCTTCGGGTAAAGGTTGCGCGCTGCGTCGAGCGGTCCACGAGCCGGAGTCATGACGCCCCAACGGTCTACTTGAGCGTCGGCAATCGACGCCTTCAACAGCGCCCGCATGCACTCCAGCCCGATGATGATCTCGGTCACCTTCTCGTGCACATGCTGGAAGGGCTCAATCGCGATGGTGTCAATGATCAGGCTGACCAGACCCAGAATGTACTCGGTCTTGGCGATGTTCTTGGCCATCACCTGATGCGCCATGTGAATCACCGCGTTTGTCGCGCCGAAGACCCCGTTGGCCGTTTCCGGATCGCCATACAGAAACACGCGCTCCCAGGGCACGAAGACGTCATCGAAGATCAACATCGAGTCCATCTCTTCGAACCGCGAGCCTAGCGGGTGGTCGTGCCTCGACCTGTTCAGGTCGTAGGTCTCGCGACAGATAAACTTGAGTCCGGGAGTGCTACAGGGGATGACGAACCCGAACGCATACGGGGCATCGGCTGGATCGGTCTTGACGACGGTCGACGGGAAGACCTCGACCTCGTCGGCGATCGGGCCGAGCGTCGCCAGCATCCGCGCCCCTCTGACAACGATGCCGTCATCTCGCTCGGTCACTACCCGCGCCGCCAGGTAAGGATCAGCCTGCTGCGACGGTCCAACGGAACGGTTCGCCTGCGGGTTTATCAGGGTGTGCGTGAGACACAGGTCTTGCTCGCGAGCCCTCTTGTAATAGGCTTCAATGTGCTCGCCAAAGCGTGGGTCGTTGTTGGAGAAAAAATCCCGCGCTGCCGCGAACGCCATGAGTGACGAGCTGAGATAGTCGGGGGTTCTGCCCATCATGCCGTGCGAATAATCCGCCCAGATCTTCATCGCTCGCGTGCGGTGCTCAAGATCGTCCCTGGTGCGAGGTTGCATGAACGACGTCCCAACCCGCTCTCCGGTATCGGGGGACACGTAGGTCAGGTCGTTGCGTAGCTCGGGGTCATGCTGCATGTCATAGAGGTGCGCCAGGCTCTCGAGCACATTCTTGAAGGCGCGATGGTTGGTGACATCGCGCACCAGCTCGCCCTCGATATAGACCTCCCGCGGTTGCTCACGCAACCCCTGCAGAAACTCCTCGCCCGTACGCGCTCCCATTGGCGGCTCCTCAATCACTGCGACTGCGAGGTACCGGGTATCACCGTGCGCCCAGACGTTCCAATGACTACCCGCTGCCTGGCCTCTATCCTACTCTAGCCCTGGCAAACGTCCATCGGAAGAATGTCGCAATGTATCCCCGAGATGAGGGAGCGCTTGCAGTGTATGCCAGAGTATAGATTGGGCATTTTTGAGCATGATAATGAGAAGCCCGATACCCATGCCCCTTGTGCACAAAACGAGTCCTTAGTTCAGCGCCTCCTGCGTCTGGCTATCGAAGGCATGCAGGTGATCGATGTCGACCGTCAGGTCGAGCACCTCGCCTGCGCGGACCGGAGCGTCGGGCTCTAGCCGGGCAACGAGGTTCTCGCCGTCCGGGCCGCGCATGTGGACCAGCTTTTCGGAACCGAGCGGCTCGACAAGGTCGACCGGAAGCTTGAGGCCGCGGCCATCGTTCGAGCCACCGTTCTGCCGCACCCTGAAGTGCTCCGGCCGGATACCGGTCATCACCTGCGTTCCAATGACGCCACCCAGCTTGCCAACCCGGTCATATGGCACGGTCAGGGAGACGCCTTCAGCCAGCAGACGGACACCGCCCTCACCCTGAACGACCTCCGTTGGGAAGACATTCATGGCCGGACTTCCGATGAAGGTCGCCACGAACAGGTTGGTCGGGTGGTCGTAGAGCTCTTGCGGCGTGTCTAGCTGCTGGAGGACCCCGAAGTTCATCACGGCGATGCGGTGGCCCATCGTCATCGCCTCCACCTGATCGTGGGTGACGTAGACCGTCGTGGTGCCAAGCCGCTGCTGTAGCTTGATAATCTCGGCGCGTGTCTGGACCCGCAGCTTGGCGTCCAGGTTAGAGAGCGGCTCATCCATCAGGAAGACCTTCGGCTCGCGGACGATGGCGCGGCCAAGCGCGACACGCTGGCGTTGACCGCCGGAGAGTTGCCGTGGTTTGCGCTCGAGCAGTTCGCCGATGCCGAGAATGTCGGCGGTCCTGTTGACGCGGCGCGTAATCTCCTCTCTCGGGGTGTGACGCAGTTTGAGGCCAAACGCCAGATTATCATGCACGCTCATGTGAGGGTAGAGCGCGTAGTTCTGGAAGACCATCGCGATGTCACGATCCTTCGGCGGCACGTGCGTAACCACGCGCTCATCGATGGTGATGTCGCCGCTCGTGATCTCCTCCAATCCGGCCAGGCAGCGTAGCGCCGTTGATTTGCCACAGCCGGAGGGGCCGACCAGCACAAGAAACTCTTCATCCTGGACGTTCAGCAGCAGATCGTTGACGGCTTTCACGCTGCCAAACTGCTTGGTGACGTGATCGAAGACGACATTCGCCATGTGCTTCTCCTGCATATACCAGTATCGGCCGACCAGGTGGCAGCCGCTGCGGCGAGCGACGAATCGCCCACTCCAATCAACCTTTTGTTGCTCCGGCCGTCAGGCCCGAGACGTATTTGTCGACGAAGAACGAATAGGCGATTGCCACGGGAACAGACCCTAAAAGACCGGCGGCCATCAACGATCCCCAGAAGAACACATCAGCTCGAATCAGGTCGCTGATCGCCCCAACCGGGATCGTCTTCATGTCGCCAGAACCCATGAAGACGAGCGCGTAGAGGAACTCGTTCCACGAGAGGGTGAAGGAGAAGATCCCCGCCGAGAGAATGCCCGGCAACGCCAGCGGCATGATGATGTAGCGCATCGCCTGAATCCGGCTCGCCCCGTCGATCATGGCGCTCTCCTCGAGCTCCCGCCCGATCGTGCGGAAGTAGCCCATCAGGAGCCATCCCGCGAACGGAATCAGGATCGTCGGGTAGGTGAAGATCAACGCCCAGTACTCGTTGTAGATACCAAGCCGGCTGATGACCTGGGACAGTGGAATGAAGAGCAGTGTCGGCGGCACCAGATAGGCCAGGAAGATGCCGATGGCGAGAACGTTTGCGCCGCGGAAGCGGAAACGGCCCAGGGCATAGCCAATGAGGATGCTGGTGACGATCGCGATGAACGTCGCCGCCACGGTTACCACCAACGTGTTGACGGTCCAGCGCACGAACTCGGTTTCCTGAAAGAGGTAGCGGTAGTGATCCAGCGTGGCGTCTGTCAGCAGCCAGGGGTTGACTGCGGTGTTCAGCAACTCCTGGTTCGTCTTGAACGAGACGATCGCCATCCAGTAGAACGGCATCAGCAGGAAGATGCTGTACAAACCCAACGGAAGGTAGAGAAACAGTAGGCGGTTGACGCGGTTGTTGCTCCCAACCATGCTCAATCCTCCTGGCGCACGAAGCGCAGCAATAAAAACGCGAACAACGCGAGGATCGGGAACATGTAGAGCGAGATCGCCGCACCGCTTCCGATGTCGGTTGCCTGCATTCCGATCTGATACGCGTATGTGCCGAAGATGTGAGTAGAGTTCGCCGGGCCGCCTTTGGTCAGGACGTAGACCAACTGGAAGTCAGCGAAGGTCCAGATAATCGAGAACAGCGTTGTAATCAGGACGATCCCGCGAATCACGGGGAACGTCACAGCAAAGAACCGCCGTACCGTGTTCGCGCCGTCGATGGAGGCCGCCTCGTGCAGCTCTTCCGGCACGGCCTGAAGACCGGCAAGAATTGCGACAGCGAAGAAGGGCACCCCCCGCCAGATGTTCGCGACGCAGAGCGATGCGACGGCGTTCCAATGGGTTCCCAGGAAGGCGATGTTCCCGTCGATCAGGCCCAGTTTCGACAGTGTCCACGAGAATGGGCTGAACACCGCGTCATAGAGCATCAACCAGGCGAGGCTACTCAGGGCAGTCGGAACGATCCAGGGCAGCAAGAGCCCAGCACGCAGCACCTTTCTGAACGGGAACGCACGGTTGAGCAGCAACGCCAGACCCAACCCGAGCAGGAGCTTGAACGGCACGGTGAGGAAGCCATACACGAACGTATTCAGCACTGTCTGACGAAAGATGCTGTCGTTGAAGAGATTTTGATAGTTCTGAAGCCCGATGAATTCACTGCCCGGGATCCCGATCATCCGATTCGTCATCGACAGGTAGATGCCCAGGAAGAACGGATAGGCCATGAACAGCAATAAGATCAGCCAACCAGGTGTCATGAAGAGATAGGCCAGCACCGGCTCGCGCTCCAGGGCTCGATTGAAGCGTTCTTTCAGATCGCCGCGTTTCGCAACTTTCGGCACTGACTTGGCTGGTGCCGTACGCATGTGTTCTCCTCTCACCAACCGTGTGATACCCGCGCCAACAGGGAAAGGATGACCCTATCGGCACGGATACCGTCCGGCGCGATCCAGTAGAGGGGCCGTCGAAGCGGTTCATCGCGACGTGCAGCGAGTTGCTCCCTGCGTATGCACCGCTACCCCGGAAGATGCGTTGCCTCGACGTGCGCGCCGGGCTATGTGCCGTAGATCTGCTTCAGCTGATCGGCCCCCCACTTGACCGCCTCCTCAGGATTGCCATCCTGAATGGCCTTGGCAAACGTGTCGATCACGATGTACTTGGCGTACGCGAGGGCAGCTTTATCGTTGGACGCACCGGCATAGCCCTTACTCCGGCCATAATTGACCACGTCGGCGTAGGGCGCGAGCTTCGGGTCACTCGTATAAATCGGGTTGTCGGCATAGCCGGGAACCGCCGGAACGATGTACCCCTCCTGCGCCTCCAACCACGCCGTGTATTGCGCCGGTTCGTACCACCATTCCAGGAACGCTTTGGCCGCGTCCTGGCTGCCGGAGTGCTGCATAATTCCGTAGGACCGGCTACCGATCATGTTGAATCGCCCGGCGGGACCTTCGAAGAAGCCAGCGTGATCGGTGTCCTCGGCGATGTCCGGCGCATCCTTCTGTGCAGCGAGATAGACACTGCTGCCGTTGAATGTCCCCGAGATCTGATCCGCCAGGAAGGCGCGGTTGTTGGTCGAGTCGTCCCAGGCCAGGCCGGTCTCGTCGTAGGCGTCCTTCCAGCCCTGCACGAACTTCGTCATGCCGTCGACGAACTGGTCGTTGTGAAAGGCAACCGTCGTGCCATCTTCCTCGACCTCCATGGCGCCGTAGGCCCACATGTAGGCATAGGTGAACGCGGGGGGATCGCCGAGACTGTGCCCGAGCGCCTGGCCAAGCGGCTTACCCATCTCCTTCAGGTTCTTCCCGACCGCGAAGAGCTCTTCCCAGGTCTTCGGGAAGTCATTCTGGGGATCGGCGACTCCAGCTTCCTTAAAATAACTGATGCGATAGGCCATCGCCGAGGTGGAATTCCCGTGCGGAATGCTATACCAGTGACCGTCGATCGAGGCTGTCTTGACCGCCCAGTCGTAATAGCCGCCCTGGGCGTCACCGATCCTCGTAGCCATGTCATGCACATCGACCATGCTCTGGTAATAGAGATACGGCCAGGTGTCCCAGAGCTCGACGATGTCAGGGCCGGAGCCTCCCTGCACGGCGGCGCCGATCTTGGGCTGGAGGTCAGGCCAGTTCACGAAGTCAACACTGACTTCGACGCCTTCCTGGCTGCCCCATTCCTTGAGCTGCGACTCATACAGGTCCTGACCAGCTGGGACGAAGTAGGTTGACGCGAGCACGTTGAGCCTCGACCCCTTCAGCACGGCCGGAGCGGTCGTCGCCTCAGCGCTACCTGTTTCGGTCGTGGCGCCGCTACCCTGCGCACCTGAGGCGCCTCCATCAGCGTCTTCCTCGCCGCAGGCGGCCAACACTGCCGAGATAGCCGGAATCGACAGCCCAAGCGCTGTCGCGCGCCGGAGGATCTGGCGTCGGGTATAGCGCAGGTTCATTGCCTCCTGGATAAGGTCGCTCGTACGCTCATCACTCATGGCAGCCTCCTCTGATTGTCGACGCGGTCGATCGGCTCCCTCCGCTCATCCCACGTGCGCCAAACACATTCCTCCGGCGCCATTGCCGGGGACGATCGGAAGCGGTCTCAGGATCACAGCTTCAGCTCAAGGCAAGCAGTCTCCTCTCCGTTCTCATTTGTTGTCGTCCGTCATCACATCATAATGGATATCTGACGTTGGTCAATTCTTTCCTTACGAGGAGCCGCGACGGTATGCACGAAGATGTATGTCACGCAGGTCTCCGCGGCGCTGTCTGTCTACGTGTTCATGATGTTTGCGATTGAGATCGAGGAGGGCGTTCTGGACTCTGGTTGCGATGGGCATAGATCTCAGGCCGAGGATACACCTGACATCCAGGATGAGGAGGTTCGGAGGGCGACAATGCCGGCCAGTACCCTGCTCCTCGCGGGGCCCGGCGAAGTCGGCGTGAATCCGGCACGGGGGCCTCAAGGGAGCCACGGTCCACCACACATCCAGCTAAGCTCCTGGAGCCGGGATTTAACAGGCGGATGCGATTCCATCACTCATCCCTACTGAAAAGCCGTTTTTCTCGGGTCGGTGACCTGCTTGTGGATAGCGACTGCTGAGAACGGGGTTGTTTCAGGAAACCGTTCTATAGCACTGTCCAGGACGGTACTCCATATTTTATGTTGCTTCGAGGCCACTCTAACACGCTCCGCGCGGCAGTGTCAACGAATCGAAGTGCCTTATTGACATTCGTATCGAATGGGATAGCGCTGCCTCAGAATTTGGGTTACCCAAAACAGGGGGAAGGGCAATCATCAACCGGCAGCGCGATCTTGAGCACGCTACAAAGCCGGGGCCGCGCTAGCAGAGCGCACGCAAATCTGCGGTGAGCGCTATCCTTGACGAGTACTGCCGCATCACTCGCTGCCACCCCGACGCCTCCACCCACCTGCCGGGACGAGCGTCAGCCTTGGAGACGCTGTGGACATTGATGGATCGATGACCTGCATCAGTAACTACAGTGAATTCGCTGCACAGGGAGCAATCACCGCGTCAAAGTGTCCGGAGCCTGCAGCACCTTTGGTATCTTCATGGTACGTAAGCTCTTACGCAGATTGTCAGACGAATCTTTGAGCGCGGGCAGTGAGACGACGATCCAGCCACTTCCACCACGTTCCAGGGCGACTCCTGTCGCAGTATCGCGCTGACCGGTTTGAAGGGATAGGTCGTGACAGACAAGTTGAACCGACCCGGGCAGTTTCCAGCCCCAGTCTACGCGCATTACATCCTGGAACCCGGGTTCAACGCGGCACGGGCTACGCTCTTTGAGCCGATGATGCAGGCGAACAAGGCGCACGCCGTCATGCTCATGGAGAGCGGCATTATCGACCCGGATCAGGGACAGCGGTTGCTTTCGGCCATTACGACCGTCGAGCGAGACGGCCCTGAAGGATACACGTATGACCCAGCCGTCGAGGACCTGTTCTTCGCCGTTGAGCGTCGCATCACAGAGCTGGCCGGCGAGGACGCTGGAGGCAATCTGCCGCTTGCGCGCTCGCGCAACGACCTGAACGCGGCCATGTGCCGGATCGCTCTTCGCGGCAGATTGCTGGACATCGCTCACGCCACGCTCGGGTTGCGCGGACGCCTGATGGCGCTGGCTGAAGAGCATATCGACACGCTGATGCCGGGCGTAACGAACTATCAGGAGGCGCAGCCAACCACCCTCGCACACTACCTGATGGGCGTGCTCGCCCCGCTCGGGCGTGACGGTGAACGATTGATTCAGGCCTATGACGGCACAAACCTGTCGCCGCTCGGTGCCGCCGCCTTCACCACGACCAGCTTGCCAATCGACCGCGAACGAACTGCCGAGCTACTGGCTTTCACCGACATCGTGGAGAATGGCTACGACGCGGTCGGCGGCGCGGATTACATGCTGCAAACGGTAGCTACGCTGCGGATCATGGCGTTGAACCTGGCGCGTTTTGTCAACGACCTGCTTATCTGGGCGCGCTCTGATGTGGGTGTCGCGCGTATCGGCGACGAGTTCATCCAGACCAGCTCGCTCATGCCACAGAAGCGCAACCCGGTCGTCCTCGAACACATTCGCGCGCGCATCGCACACATCCTCGGCGACGCGACGACGGTCGAGGCGCTGGTCCACACCGCCGCGTTCGGGGTTACTACCGACGTGGAGGATCCCCTCTACGTGCCACTCTTCCGCGCTTGCGAGAACGCGATCGCCACGCTGGATCTGCTCACCAGCGTTCTTGACACCATTCAGTTCGACACTGAGAAACTGGGAGCGCAGGCAAACGGGGGCTTCGGCGCGAGCACTGAGCTAGCGGAATGCCTGGTACGGGAGTTTGGAATCCCCTTCCGGCAGGCGCACACCATCGTAACTCAGGCCGTCCACCAGCTCGGACTTTCCGGGACGGACATGCGGACGCTCACCGTCGATGGGCTGGAAGAAATTATTGAGAATGTCACCGGCCAGCGAGCCGGCCTGACGGAGGAGATGCTGGGCGAGAGCGTCAACCCGGCTGGGGTTGTCGCCCGGCTCACCTCGCCCGGCGGCCCTGCACCCCTCGCCATCCGCGCCGCTCTCGCGCGCGAAGTCGCCACCAGCCATGCCCAGCGCGACTGGCTCGACGCCCAGCAGACCGCCCTCTTCGCCGCGATGGAACAGCTCGACGGTCTGGTAAGCGAAACGACAGCCGCAGCATCCCAATGACATGCGTTGACCGCCCTGGCACTACGATTGGCGTTGGTTTGCCGGCCCGCACCCGGAGGGTAGCCGGTCAGGCTGACGATCCAACGCCGCACTCATCGGCGCCTGAGAGACCATAATGCCAGAGGAGCGGGGAACCGCTCGCTACTCGTCCGCGACGATCGGGTTCTCGAGCGAGCCCAGCCCGTCGATTTCGAGGCGCATGATGTCACCCGGGTACACGTGGCTGAGCCCCTTGGGCGTGCCGGTCAGCAGCACGTCGCCCGGCTCAAGCGTCATGAAGTCGGTGATGTACTCGATGATCGTGGGAATGTCACGCATCAACTGCGACGTGTTGCCCGATTGACGTAGCTCGCCGTTGACGTAGGTCCGCACATTGAGGTTATGCGGATCGTCGATCTCATCGATGACTAGGTACGGCCCCATCGGCCCGAAGGTGTCGAAGCCCTTGGCCTTCACCGGCGGACGAAACACGTTTGTCACGAAATCACGGACCGTCACGTCGTTGGCGATGGTATAGCCCAGAACCATATCCATGGCGTCCGCCGCACATACCTTGCGGCCCTCACGGCCAATGACAACGGCCAGCTCGGCCTCGTAGTGCATGTACTCAATGTTCGGCGGCGAGACGACCGGCGCGTAGTGCCCAATGAGCGAGGTGACCGGCTTGAAGAAGAGTGCCGGGTCTTCCGGCTGTGCCAGACCGAGCTCATCTGCGTGGTCGGTGTAGTTGAGAGCCAGCCCAATGATCTTGCGCGGTTCCACAGGCGGCAGCCAGACAACGGCCGTTGGGTCATGCCGTTTGCCCTGCTCGTCGAGCAGCACCGTATCTCCCTCAACCGACTCACCCCGATGAATCCGCCCATTCGTGGCAAAACGTACCTTGCGCATCCTGTCTCCTTAATCCGCTGCAACCTCGGCAGGCAGCAGCTGATACGACTCCAACACCTCACGCAGTTTGCGGTCATTGGCCTCAGACATCGGCGCCAGCGGCAGGCGCAGCTCCGGGTCGATCTTGCCCATCAGGCCGAGGGCTGTCTTGGCCGATACCGGGTTCGTCTCGAAGAACATCGCGTCGTTGATCGGTGTCAGCATGTAGTGAAGCTCTCGCGCCTCGGCCCAGCGGCCGGCCGCGCACAGGTCGTACAGCTCGGCCGTCTCCTTCGGCATGACGTTACCGGTTGCGCTGACCATGCCTGCGCCACCGAGCGCCAGGATGGGGAACGTCAAGAGCTCGATGCCACTGTAGATACCGATATCACGCCCGAGGTCACGGGTGCGGTGGAACATCCTGGCCACGTGCTCAAAGTCTTTGTTCGATTCCTTCACACCGAAAATGTTGGGGCAATCCCTGATCAGGTCCACAGCGGTGTCCGGCTCAAGATTCGCGCCGCCGCGCCCGGGGATGTTGTAGAGCATGACCGGCAGACTGGTGGAATTCGCGACCGATTTGAAATGCTCATAGAGTCCACGCTGGCTTGGACGCACATAGTAGGGAACAATCACCACGGCAGCGTCCGCGCCCACCTGCTCGGCGTAGGCGGTCAAGGCCAGTGTGTCGCCGTGGTGCACCGATCCCGTGCCTGCCATAACTGGGATCCGGCCGGCGCTCGTCTCGACGGCCAGCTTGATAATGTGTTTGCGCTCGTCGAACGAGAGCGCCGCCGGCTCACCGGTCGTTCCGGTGATCGTGATGCCGTGCGAGCCGCTCTGGATGTGCCACTCGATCAGGCCACGAAAGGCCTCATCGTCGATCTGACCGTTCCGAAACGGAGTGACAAGGGGAACGAGTGAACCGCGAAACATCGAGTCCCTCCTCTATCTGGTTCGTCGGGCGGTACTCTCTGCATTGTAGAGCAACAATTCGAAACGGTAGCGGGGTGACCACCACATGAGCAGAACGATTCTGATGGTAGCGCCCTATCTGCCGGTGCCGGCGAACTTTGGTGGCGCGCTGCGCATCTTCAATCTCTTGAAGCACCTGGCCGAGACGCACAAGGTGATCCTGCTTGCGCCGGGCTCCGAGAGCGACCTCGCCGCCGCCTGGGGATTGCACGAGATCTGCGACGTCACACTGGTCCCCGCCCGGTCAACCTCAAGGCAGGCGGCGGACCACCACAAGCGCCTTACCCAGCTCCAATCTTTCGCCGGCGGCAAGTCGTTCCTGGAGCTCTCGAGTTACAACCCCCAGCTCCAGGCAGCCCTTGACCGGCTCTTCATGACCCGCTCGATCGATCTCGTCCAGCTCGAGTTTCCCGAAACGTCCCTCTATACTCTCCCGCGCCCAGTCCCGGCCGTGTTCGACGCGCACAACGTCGAGCACGATCTCCTGCAGCGTGTCGCCCACAGCAGCGTCTCAAGCGCCAGACGCGCCTTCAATCTCATAGAATCACGCAAAGTCAGGCGGCTGGAGATTTCGGCTTGGGACCGGGCAACCGTCTGTGTCGC
The DNA here is from genome assembly GCA_963729445.1 of uncultured Chloroflexia bacterium. Taxonomy (GTDB): domain Bacteria; phylum Chloroflexota; class Chloroflexia; order Thermomicrobiales; family CFX8; genus JACCZH01. The sequence goes on along the minus strand of CAVSNU010000005.1, from coordinate 839,675 downwards.
AACGTCCGAGAGCGACGCCGAGCGCATGCGCTGCTTGACGTCCACACGGGTGGAGGTTGTGCCGAACGGCGTTGATCTGGAGGCGTTCGGCAGCGCGCAGCAGGCAGTACCACAAGCGGGCCACGTCGTCTTCACTGGAGCGATGCGCCACCAACCCAACGCCGATGGGGCGAGCTGGTACGCTCGCGAAGTGCATCCCCTCGTGCAGCGGCACATACCAACCGCCACGCTCAGTATCGTTGGCGCGGACCCACCCGCCGCAGTGCAGGCACTCTCGTCAACGTCGATCGAGGTTACCGGCGAAGTCGACGATGTCCGGCCCTACCTCGGCGCCGCGCAGGTGGTCGCGGTTCCGCTCTGGTCGGGCGGTGGCACCAGGCTGAAAATCCTCGAAGCGTTCGCCGCCGGCCGGCCGGTCGTCTCGACAACCATTGGAGCAGAGGGCATCGACGCACGCGACGGCGAGCACCTGCTGTTGGCCGATTCTCCCCAGGCGTTCGCCCAGGCAATTGTCCGTCTCAGCGAAGATCGGGAGCTCGCGGATCGACTCGCCTTCGCGGGGCGTCAGCTGGTCGAGGAGCGCTACGGGTGGGACCGGGTCAGCCGGAAGCTCATTGAGATTCATGACCAGCTTCTTGGAGACGGCTCAGGCGCATAGTCCACCCTAATTTGACCAATCCAGCCCACCCTGTTACCCTCGAAACAAGAGAGGCTGAGACAGTAACTCCCACGACCGGTAGCTGCTTGGGGGCTTGCTCGCACTACCGGGGCGTCACACAATCCCTTCCACCCATGTGATCGTCTCACTCGCCTGGCCAGAGAACGCGGCGCGAACCAATCGTTCGCGACCGAGATCTCTCGCTGTTCCAGGGCCCATCGCGCGGCCCGGAACGACCTCGTTGTGTTTGTGACATTCATTAACGTACCCGAAAGGAGCCAAGCGAACTAGCACAAGTCGCATACTGTTTTTCACGAAGGGAATACCTCATGTCTTTATCAAGACATTCTAGAATGCGCTTCCTCGCAGCGTTCATGATTCTGGGGCTCTTGCTGGCAGCCTGCGGCGGCGAAGCGTCCAACGGCGACAACGGCGCCTCGGAGAACGGGGAAGGCACCTGGGACCAGCCGATTGTCTTCGGCGACTTTAACTGGGACAGCGCACTCTTCCACAATCGTGTTGCCCAGTACATCGTCGAAGAGGGTTACGGCTACGAAACCGAAACCATCGCGGCCACGACCCCTCCAATGATCCAGGGAATGAAGGACGGCCAGATCCACGCCGTGACCGAGATGTGGCTCGAGAACATGCCCGAGTCCTATCACCAGGATGTCGAGGACGGCCTTTTCGTTGATCTCGGCCCAAACTATGAGGAATCCATCCAGGGCTGGTTCGTGCCGCGCTATGTGATTGAAGGCGACGCCGAGCGCGGTATTGAGCCTATGGCCCCTGACCTCAAATCGGTGGAGGATCTTCCACAATACGCAGATGTCTTTAGAGATCCAGAGGACCCCGGCAAAGGCCGCATCTACCACGGGGTTGGTGGCTGGGAAGCGACCGAGATAACCCAGGCTAAGGTTGAAGCGTACGGTCTCGCCGAGACATTTAACGGTTTCCTGCCAGGCTCGGAAGCTGCCCTCTTTACGTCGCTCCAGTCCGCGTACGAGCAGGGAGAAGCCTGGATCGGTTACATGTGGTCGCCGAGCTGGGTATTTGCTCAGCTCGACCTGGTCCAGATTGAGGAGCCCGAATACACCGACGAGTGCTGGGAAGGCATCAAGCGCGGTGAAGAGGCCTGCGCGTTCCCGAACGTGCGCGTCCACAAAGTCATCACTCCCGAATTGAATGAGGGCGCACCGGAGGTCGTCGAGTTCCTCAAAAACTACACGAGCACGACGGAAGAGAACAATCGGGCGCTGCTCTACATTGTCGAGAACGGGGTGACTGCGGACGAGGCCGCCATCTGGTGGCTCCAGGAAAACGAAGCTACCTGGTCCAAGTGGGTGCCTGAAGACGTCGCCGCGAAGGTGAGCGAGTCTCTGGCCGGCTCATAAGCCAGGTACGGCGCTTAACGTCGCCCGCCGAACGAGGGCGCAATGAACGCGCCCTCGTTTTACGCACGTCGCCAACAGGCAGTTGTTCGCTCAATCTGTGAAAATGTCCATGCTACACGCTCAAATGGGGTAAAACGTGGGCCTCGCAAGGCCAAACCTTCAAGGTGTGCTACTTGCCGCTAATCGCAGGGCGAACCGTTATACGGCGCGTATAGAGTAACGTGCTCCCTAGAAGGCTATCCGTATGAGCACAATATGTGAGACATAGTTGCGCGTATAGTAATCGCCTATGTGTACGGACACTTGATAACTCAGGGAGGCCCTGTTACTATGTTGGTCGTTCATAGGCGTTATGCGGACGGCGGTTGGTGTCCGGCTCTGACTGGACTACTAATGCATGTTTTTCCGTTGTGGGGTATTGTCGCGTATGTGCGAATCGCTGCCTGTGAACCTTGACCGTCACCTGATCCCCATGGCCTAACAGCGGGTTGTCTCGATATCCCAAAAAGCGAGGCACCCAAGTTCCCTGTCGAAGGCCGGCACGCAATCCACTTGATCCGCCAGTCTACTCGACTCCAGGGTACCCGGATCTGTGCTGCGGCGTTATTGCCTCCGCACAGGTAACCGTGTTCTGAGGAGGCACATTTAGATGAGTTCGTGTATCCGGTTCCGGACACTCCTGCTCTCGAGCGTCGTTGTTTTTGCACTGTTGTTGGCGTCTTGCGGCGGCGACACGGGAAACGATGAATCCGCCGGAAGTGAACTGCCCGGTAGCGACTACGAAGGTGAGATCATCTTTGGCGATCTGAACTGGGATAGCGCACTGTTTCACAACCGTGTCGCCCAATATATTCTCGAACACGGTTACGGCTATGAAACGACCTCGATCCCTGGTGGAACAATCGCGCTTACGCAGGGGCTCATCGGAGGTGACCTTGATATCGCCATGGAGATGACGCCCGCCCAACAGCCAGATTACGTGGAAGCAGTCGAATCAGGAACGGTGATCGACCAGGGACTCATGTTCGAGGGCTCCATGCAAGGCTGGTTTGTTCCGACATATGTCATTGAGGGCGACGCGGAGCGCGGTATCGAGCCGATGGCGCCGGACCTAAAGTCCGTCGAAGACCTCCCAAAGTACAAGGAGCTGTTCGCTGATCCGGAAGATCCGAGCAAAGGACGCTTCTATGACTGTATCCCTGGTTGGGAGTGCGAAGGACTCAACAAAGCCAAATTTGAGTTCTACGGCCTGGACGAGTACTACAACCGCTTCCTGCCCGGTTCAGACGCCGCGCTTGCCACGTCAATCGTCGCGGCATACGAGCGTGGCGACCCATGGCTCGGCTACTACTGGGCTCCAACATGGATCTTCGGTCTGGTGGATCTCACCATGCTTGAAGAGCCGGAGTACACCGACGAGTGCTGGGAGAAAATCTTCTCTGGCACTGTGGGGTGCGCCTACCCCTTGAATGACGTCCATATCGCCACGACTCCGGAACTCGCCGAGGACGCACCAGAAGTGATCGAGTTCCTTAAAAACACTGAGACGACGGTCGATCAAATCAACGCGGCTCTGTCACATATGCAGGAGACCGACGCGACTCCTGAGGACGCCGCCCTCTGGTTCCTGAGGGAATACGAGGATCACTGGACGGCATGGGTTCCCGACGATGTCGCCGAGCGCGTGAATGAAAGTTTGGAGGGTAAGTAACACAAATACTCTCCCCTGTCTGAGACTATCGAGCACTCTGCCTCGGCGATCGGTCGCCGCGCACGGTCGAACACAAAGGTCAGGTACATGCAGGAACACGAACAAGACGAGTACATTCTGGAGGTTCGGAATGTTTCCAAGGTCTTTAACGCACAGAATGAATCTCAAGTCGTAACCATGATCCGCGACGGGAAGTCGAAGGACGAAATTCGCGAAGAGACAGGCGCCGTGGTGGGTGTCCGCGACGTCTCATTCTCGGTCAAACGCGGCGAGTTCTTCGTCATCATGGGTCTGTCCGGCAGTGGCAAATCCACCCTGGTGCGCACGCTCATCCGGCTTATTGACCCGACCAGTGGTGAAATCATCATCGATGGGCAGGACATCTGCTCGATCGAGGGCAAGGCGCTGCGCGAAGTGCGACGCAACAAGACCGCGATGGTCTTCCAGCACTACGGTCTCTTCCCGCACAAGACGGTTTATGAGAACACCGAGTACGGTCTCAAAACCCGTGGGGTTCCCAAGAAAGAGCGTCGTCAACGCGCCATGGCAGCCATTCAGCAGGTCGGCCTGGACGGTTGGGAAGATCATCGGCCGAGCGCGCTCAGCGGCGGCATGCAGCAGCGTGTTGGCATCGCCCGGGCGCTGGCGCACGAGCCCAAGATCCTGCTGATGGACGAGCCCTTCAGCGGACTCGATCCGCTCATCAGGCGTGAGATGCAGAACGAGTTCGCCACCTTGCGTGCCGAAGTGCAGATGACCACCATCTTCGTCACCCATGATCTCGACGAGGCGCTGAAGCTCGGCGACCGCATCGCGATCATGCGTGACGGCGAAGTGATCCAGATTGCCACTCCGGGCGAATTGGTCATCAATCCAGCCGACGACTACGTGGCTCAGTTCGTTGAAGGTGCATCGCCGGCCAAGTACATGACGGCCGAATCGATCATGACCTCAACACCGGCCACGATCAACGACAGCGACACCGCCGGCTCGGCCATCAAGTCGCTTCAGGCGCAAGACTCGCCCATCGGCTTCGTGCTGAACGAGCGTGGACAACTGCGCGGCCTCGTTCCAGTGACCCGGCTGGTCGAGATCGGCACCAACGGCTCGCGAGTGCCCTGGAACGACGTCATGTCGGACGCGCCGAGCGCCAACCCGGATACACCGATCGAGGAACTGCTACCACTCTCGATACAGAGCGAGCATCCACTGGCGGTGGTCGATGACAATGGCAAGCTCGTTGGCGAGATCAGCCAGGGCACGCTGCTGCAGATCCTCGCCGAGGACATGGCCGACAACTCAATCGGCACAGACAACAGCACTAGTGAGGTAACAGATGCTAACTGAGTTCCCACAAGGAGTTAGTCTCCCGGTCGCTGACTGGGTAAACCGGTTGGTGGCCTGGATGCTGGCAACATTCTCCGGCATCTTCGATGTGATCACCGCGATTGTTCGTTCGACATTGGCGAACATAGAGAGCTTTCTTGTATGGCTTCCTTGGTGGGCGATAATACTCGCCGTCGTTCTCGGGGCCTGGTTTAGCACTCGTAGCAAGCTTACAACCGTCATATTGGCGGCGCTCATGTTCATGATTGGCTCGTTTGGCTTCTGGGAGCACGCGATGATCACCTTGGCGATTGTTATCGCCTCGGTAGTCATCTCCCTCCTGATAGGCCTACCAACCGGCATTCTCGTCGCCCGTAGCGACCGCGCCGCGATGATTGCACGACCGATACTCGACGGTATGCAGACGATGCCGGCCTTCGTCTACTTAATTCCGGCGATGATGTTCTTCAACCTTGGCAAGGTTCCAGCTGTCTTAGCGACAGTCATCTACGCAGTACCACCTCTTATCCGGCTGACTAGTCTAGGCATCCGTGGTGTAGCTGAGTCCACCATCGAGGCGGCAGAGGCATATGGTGCGGCACCTGGACAAATTTTGAGAGATGTTCAGTTGCCACTCGCGCTACCGGCCATTATGGCTGGCGTCAATCAGACGACAATGATGGCATTGGCGATGGTAGTCATATCCGCGATGATTGGGGCTGACGGACTTGGCCGAGAAGTGCTCCTAGCGATCAACCGAATTGACCCGGGCCGTGGTGCTGAGGCGGGACTATCCATCATTGCTTTGGCTGTTGTCATTGACCGCATCACCCAAGGTTTCGCTCAACGCTATGAGGAATCTATTGCCTAAGGCGCATTGTGATTGGAAACGATAGTTCCTTCGAAAGAATGCGAAGTGCTGTGAGCCACGTTATTACTTAGCCTCACCTAATCCAAGTCCGTTGTTGACAAATTTGGCCTAGTAGAGTATAATGATTGTACAGTCATAAGCTCTATATACAATTATGGTCATCGAAGCGCTCTTGCACTGTCTTTGCTTGGAGCGTTCACAGTCGGCCGAAGATAGACCACAGGAGGACTGGAATGCTGCTTGAAGTAGCCATTCGAGTAGTTATCGGAAGCATCTTTTTTATTTCTGCAAGCGGGAAGTTTGTCTCTTTGCACACGTTTGCCAACAACGTTGTCAATTACCGCATTTTGGCTCCCCCTTTCGCTAAAGCCTACGGGTGGGCCCTACCTTTCATTGAAGCAACTTCTGCTCTCCTACTCCTTTCAGGGGTCCAAGTGAGAGTTGGGGCATTTCTCGTCGTCCTCATGACCCTAAGCTTTATTGTCGCTATTTTGCTAGTGATAGCGCGTAAGCAGAATCTGTCGTGTAGCTGTTTTGGCCTTCTTTATCGAGAACGTGTGGGATGGCCCACTTTGGTCAGGGATGCAATTCTGTTAGCGCTAGCGGCGCTTCTGGTGGTGGTCGGGGGCGAAGCACCATCAATCTTTCAGCTATTTGCGGCAGTGCCTTCCGTTGGTGCCACTATTGCAGCGACTTTGTCAATGCTTGCCATTGCAGCTAGCTTGCGTCTCGCAGCGGTTTCGGTGAAACCTAGGATGTCGAATTAGTTGGAGTAGAGCCTACTGGGCTAGGAAGGAAGAGCGATCGTCATGCGGAAGCCGACTACGAGGAGGAGCCTGATTCGAGGCTCGATAGCCGCAGGGGTCGCGACGGTCGCCTCTAAGTTTCTGCCTCCACAGGCCAGTGGGCAACTTTTTGGCTCAAGTGCTTCCGCGAGTACGTGTTTTCCGGGTAGCTGCCAATGTTACTACTTTACCGATTGGCTGATGGGCTGCAGGTCCGATGACATCTGTGGCGGCCCTCATGGGGAATGTCCAGATGACCGGCCATATGGTACTTGTTTCGGTTCCTACTTTGTAGCAGACGGCACTCACAGCACATGTTGTAACTCGATGTGTGATTATCCACCTGCGTGTTGCCAAGACGGCGCCAACTACTGCTACTACCTAGATTGGCATTGCTGTGCAGATCCTGGCGCCGGTAGTGCCTGTTCTGATTGCTGCAATTGACGGGTTATTATACCTCTTTGCGTATATAGACGTTGAAGGATGGTTATCTATTATGGTTGGACATCAACTAATCCAGTTGCGACCACTATCCGAGGACAACGAACTGCCCTTCGTCGACCAGCGTGGACATCGGCAGACCAAAGCGTCGCGACAACAGGCTGCAGGTCCGCGTATGACACTTGAGGATGTAAAGCAGAAAATTGGTACCCTTCACGTTCCCACGCATATACCGGATGACTTTGAACTGACGGAGGCAGTGGCGTGGGGAGCGGCGACATCCCAACTAACCTACAAGGGGCCCGGTGAAAATCTCCGAGATACGATCCGCGTACTTCAATTCTCCAATGCAGGACATCCAATGGTCAAGGAAGGTTTTCATCACGAGATCGCGGTGAATGGATATCCTGGCTACGTAGTAAACGGGGGCTGGGTAGCACGGGAAGACAACTCTGGAAACATGAAGGTACGATGGGAGACTGGTCACGTTCATGAGATAATGTTTGAGAGAGATACAACGTGGACGTTAATAAGAGTCCAGCATCTGCGGACACAACTTCTTAGTAGCGAGCTCGAGTTAATGATCATTGCTGAATCGATGAAGCCCTTATAGCTGGCAGTGGTTACCTCGATGGGTATTGGTGCATAGGCGACATTCGTGTATGATTCACCGCTCCGCCCTGTATGCGGCGCTGAGGCGGGTTTCTGTATCGTCGCCCTCGCGATCGTCATCGACCGCATTACCCAGGGCGTCGCCAGGCGCTACGAAGAGTCTATCTCGTAACGTTCGTCTCGCCGCTCGTTCTTCGGAGGAGCCTGATTAGGGAAATATCCAGCTTGATCAGGGAACCGAATTGAGACCGGCCCTTTTTCTGCGTACGGGCGTAATTCATTGCGCCCGTACGCTCCTTTGTGCATAGAGGATCGGGTTGTCATCCTCCATCATCGAACCCGATCTCACCTGGAATCGGATTGGGTGAAGGTTCGCGCACGCTGCTTTGCGCCCCGACAGCTCTTTTCGGACGCAGGCTTGTACTGCTCAACAGCAACCAGGCGGCCCCTGCCAGCAGTGCGAACGTCAGCGTGGTGCCAATGAGGAACGAACCCGGCGCCGGAGTCACGCGCGGGAACAGCACCATCGGGGAAAACTCGATGACGCCTCGCCACGCCTCGTCGACCAGGTAGCGCCCTCGCAGCACATAGCCAGATAATGGCAGCCAGTGCAGCATGAACGTCATGGCGACGCCCCAACCGATCAGCCCAAGCATCACGGGACGAGCCGGACGGGAAACCCACAGCCGTTGCATCGCCGGCGCAATCAGGAGCGCCAGTAGGGCCACGACCGGTAGGACGTAGCGTGCCGGCGCTCCCCAGGTCTGCCAGCCTCCCGCTCTAACGATCACCGCCGCCAGTTGCAACAAGACGAGCCCCAGGGCCACCCGCTGAAGCGGCTGTAGCGGTCTGGGCACGAACAGCGCCAGTAGCAACCAGGGTGCGAACGGGAGCACGCCACTGCCGCGATCCAACACCACACCTGCCAGGCCGACATCGGCCCAGTTCGTCGCGATGTACGACGCCGTCACCCGCTCACGCAATCCGACACTCAGCTGCACCGCCACTACCGCCAGCAGTCCGAGCGCGAGCATTGATCCGGCCAGGGCAACCCCTGACTGACGGTTGAGACGTGACAACATTGGAAAAACGCGCAACACGACGAGCAACCCCAACGCGCTGGCAAGGACGACAAAACGGCCATGTAACACCGGCAGGAGCAGTGCGATCCCTGCGAAGGGGAGGAGATACTGTGTACGCCGACCGGCCATGTCCCAGAGCACCAGTGCCCAGACCAACAAACAGGCCGCCACGATCTCCGTGTACAGCCGGGTGGCGTAGGGCGACACCGGGGCCAGCAGGACTACGCCGGCAGCACAGGCGGTCGCGCCCGGCTCGCCGACGCCGACCCGTTTGAGCAACAACACGAGTCCCGGCGCCATCGCGACAGCCGCCAGAAGAGGCACCAGCAGCACTGCCATCGGGCTGCCGAAGCGGGCCAACGGAGCCGCCAGCAGCGGCAGGCCGGGATCGAAGTGCAGCGAGCCGGTCCGTTCTTCATACTGAACGGCGGAAGCGACAATCCCGTGACCCTCAGCACGCACCACTACCTCACGCTCGTGTTCTCCCCTGGCGAGCAACAGCGTCTCAAAGCACCCTGCACACATCTCGACGAGGCGATCGTCGCCACCATCATCGACGGTCACGTCGACAGTATCCCCGGACTCATTCGCGAGGCTGAGCCAGACCCCGGAGTCGTGCGTCCCGTCGGCAGGCAACGCGACAGTCCATTCGTCTAGCGTCTCCATGGTAGGCAAGGCGTAGGTACCGGCCCAGACCCTACCGATACCCTGCACCACCAACCGGTCAGCCGGATCGACGCGTATCGCCTCATACCCTTGCGTCCGGAGATGCCGTAGCGCCGTCCCTCCGCCGGGGATGTCAACGAGGATGTCTTGTGGCTCACTGTTCCCGCCAAGCAACGCGATCGACGCAGTAACCGTCCGAGACCCGGGATTGTGTAGCGCGAGCTCGGTCACGACGTCCGGATAGGCATAGCGATCTCGTGGCAGGCTGCCGAGCAGGGCGAGGTCTCCCGCGCCGCGACCGGGCAACATCTTCAATCCGGCGTGCTCGTCCACGGCATAGGCAAAGATCGGACCGTTGCTCGATTCGATGGTTAAGCTCGACGGATGACCTCGACACGTGTTGCGAAGCGGTATCTGCGCAACACTGGCGAAGGTGCTCTCTGACTCCCAGATGACGAGCCCGGCAGCGTTACGCAGGTACAGGTGCACGTCGCGCGAGCCACCGTCCGGCGCGGCGACCTGCACTGAGTCGACATCGCAGTCTCCAGTAAAGAGCAACGTCCGCGAGATCCCCGCGCCAAGCGGCGGCACCCACTCCATTGATCCGTTAGCCAGCCGGATCGCGTCCGTAGTGCCGGCGTTCTCGCCGTGCCCTGGATCTGATTGGAAGACAGGTGTATAGCGGTCCGCGGTAGCGTCGCGCACGACGGCGATGTTGCCATCGGGTGAGATCGTGTTCTCTCGATACGATTCCTCATGATAGTTGTTGAGCAGCTCCAGATCGTAATCACTGCCCAGTGAGCGCGCCGTCACATAGTAGTGAGGCTCGTCGCCGTTGAAATCCATCACGGCAACGCGCCAGCCCAGCATCGCCGCCAGCCCCAGGGCCACGATCGGGACGACCGCGAGGGCACCCCGCTGATGCTCGGTTGCGATGCCGACGAGAAGGATCGCCACAATCGCCAGCAGGTAGCATGCACCGGCCACTGATACCTGGTCGGTCCAATCCGGAACGGCCAGCGTGAAGTCATGGCGCTCGACCACGAGCTTCGCAGCCACCGGCATGGCGCTCGTACCCAGTGCAACAAGGCTCCCGGCAACCGCCAGGTAGAGCGCCTTGCTCCACCCGGCTACCAGGATCGTCCCGGTAACCAACCAGGGTGTGAGAGCTACCGCACTCAGGTCGCCAGCGATCCAACGCGACGGCAACGTCAACACCAGCTCCTGCTGCGGCAAGACGACCAACGCCAGCGGGGCGAGCAAGGCCACCACCCGTGCCGCACGGATCGAGTCACGCGACAGATACCAGGCGACCGCTCCCCCGACGAGCGCCAGGAGACCTGCCGGTCCCGCCACTGCCGGCAACACCCACTCGGGACGGATGAGCGTCAGAGCGAGCCAACCCGCGCCGGCCAGCGCCACCAGAAACAGGCCGGGCCGCCGAAAACGAAACGCCGCGGCGAGCAGCCAGGCGGCGCCGAGCGTGCCCAGCACAGCAGTGGCAACTCGCGCGCGTGCAAGGAACATGCCCGGCCAGTCAAGTGCGGCGACGCGCGCATCGCGCACCGAGATGCCCAGAGGACGCTCGGCGCTGCCGCCGATCTGCACCGTGGGCACACTCAGTTCAACGCTGAGCTCGCCTCCAGCGGCACGGCAGTCAAACACCACGGTGCTGTTGCCCGGCTGCCTGTCGAGCGCGAGCGTGTTTGTGTCGTCGCCACAGCGCATGGAGAGCGTCCGGCCCGCCGGTTCGATGACGGCCAGGGCCAGCTCAACCCGATAGCGGCCCGATCGCTCGACCGGCAGTATGAGCGTTGCATCACCCTCAGACCAGCGGAACGACTCGTGCGCGTTCATCTCGGCAGGGTAAAAGCCGGCAACGAACGGTTCGTCTCCGGGCGAGCCAACGTCCAGCCAGAGCACGGACGGGGGTGCAAGCGTCGCGACGACAGCGGCGCACAGCAGGATCAGCGCCGGCAGACTCCGGTAGCTCAACCTCTGTTGCCGATCGGCGCGCGACAGATCACGACTCACTCCTTGTAACGCGATGATACCCTGTACTACTGCGAGAAAATGTGGTACACACCTCGGTTATGAAAAAGCACAAGGGACGCTCTTCCTTGCCCCGTGTTCGGGTGATGTTCGACGTTACCTACTGCCATCGCCAGGATGGCACCGGGCGGTATACGCGCGAGATGTTGCGCTGCCTGCAAAATGACCCGGATCTGGAGGTCTTCACGACCGCTGCGCCACGCGTTGAACGTCTGGCCCCGTCGCTACGCGTTCCATTCAACGGTCTCCTCCATCTCCTGTGGAGTCAGGGCTGGATCCCGGTTGCGTCGGTGCTTCGTAACGCCCATATCGTCCATACGATGACCATCGCTCCGTGGTTCGCCCCGCGTCCGACAATCGTGACCCTGCATGATGCGCTCGATTTCCAGCGCCCCCTGCTGCCGTCCCGCCTCTGGAGCGCCTACGTCCGGACGATAGGCGGCATAGGAGCGCGGCGTGCCGATGCGGTTGTCACCGTGAGCGCGCCGGCAAGCGACGAGATCGTGGAGTCGTTCCGCATTCCGGCAGAGAAGATGCATGCCATCTGGAACGCGACGAATCTACACGACGTCGAGCCCCTCGCAGTTGAGGCGGTTGGGCCAAATCGTTATGTCCTGTTTGTAGGCGACGACTCAACGCGCAAGAATCTGGTCACCGCAATTGCGGCATTCGAGACGCTGCGCGAGTCTCGACCAAACACATCGCTGGTCGTCACAGGATCGGTACGCGCGGAGCTCGCGGAAGAACGGCCCTGGCTCAAAGTGCTCGCCGGGGTTTCTGACCGCCAGCTGGCCTGGTTGTACCGGTATGCCGAAGCGCTGATTCTGCCTTCGCGCCACGAAGGATTTGGCTTGCCACTGATCGAAGCGCTCACTTTTGGAACTCCAGTGGTTGCCTCCGCCATTCCGGCACTCTTGGAAATCGGTGGCGAGGTCGTTCGCTATGTCCCGCCGGACGACGCTGACGGCTTCGCGAGGGAGCTGGAGGCCATTCTGCGAGATCCCCTGAAGGCCCGCGAGGCGGCCAGCGCAGAGGTCTTCGCGGTCCGCGACCTCACCTGGGAACGCGCCGCAGACCAGCTCGTGAACGTCTATCTGGCCACGCTCCGCAGCCGGTTGGGTGTGGGTGGTTGAAGACGATCCTCTTCGTGCACGCCAGCGACGAGCTGTATGGCTCTGACCGCTGCCTGCTGGCAATCGTGCGCGGATTGCCTTCCTGCTACCGGGCCATCGTCGTTCTGCCGGCTGACGTTCCGCACCCCGGCCCGCTCACCCACGAGCTCACGGCCTGCGGCGCAACCATTCTGAAGCGCCGGATGCTGGTCTTGAGGCGCAATGAGCTGCAACTGCGCGCAGTCCCGAGCTCCCTGCTGGCGTTCCTCCTCGGTATTGTGACCCTTGCGAGAATCGTGCGTAGCGAACGGGTAACGCTCGTCCACTCCAATACAGTCGCCGCTGTCTGTGGTGTGTTCGCCGCGCTCATCATGCGCAAACCGCACCTGTGGCATGTTCACGAATTTCTGGGCGACGAGCCATTCATCGTCCGCGTGCCCTTACGGCTGCTGCTCAGGCGGTTGCCTGGTCTGGTCGTCGCCAACTCGCAGGCAACAGCCCGCTCGATCGGCTCACCGAGGACTCGGGTCGTCCACAACGCCGTTTTCGTCGCGATAGACGGCGACCGCATCCGGACGAATCCCCCGGTCATCGGTGTCGTCGGGCGGCTCTCGCCGCGCAAGGGCGTCGCTGAGGCGCTACAAGCGGCGGCCATGCTGGCGTTGCGCGGCCTGGAGTTCCGTCTCACGTTCACTGGGGACGCGCCGCCCGGACAACAAAAGCTCAGGGCCGAGTATGAGCAACTGGCTCACGAGCTGGGCATCGATTCGATTACGACCTTCACGGGCGAGACGTGCGATCCCGCTGCCGCCTACCTGAGCAGCGACATTCTGCTCGTGCCGTCACAACGTCCCGAACCATTCGGGCTGGCTATCGTCGAGGGCATGGCGGCCGGCTGCGCGGTCGTCGCCACCCGCAACGGAGGCGGCAGCGATGAAATCCTGATTGACGGCGTCACCGGCCTGTACTGCGGGCGTGATCCCGGCTCAATCTCCGACGCTCTGCAACGAGTCATCGAGGACTCAGGATTCCGCGCCGAGCTGGCGGAGAACGCACGGCGTGCTGCCCGGGAACGCTACAATGCCGATCGCTACGTAATGGCGTTTCTGCAAACCTATTCCGAGCTCCAAGCGTAAAACCCATGACGGCGCCGCCTGGAGGCGAGACCCGGGCGGCAACATGCGCTACGCCGCGTTGCGAAGGGATAGAGGCTTTGCGAATTGCCCTGCTCGGCACACGCGGCATACCTGCGAACTATGGCGGTTTCGAAACCTGCGTCGAGGAGCTGGCGCCGCGCTTCGCCGCGCTCGGCCACGACGTCAGCGTCTACTGCCGCACTCCGCAAATCGATGTTCCCTACGACACCTATCGAGGCGTGCGGCTGGTGAAGTTGCCAACGATCAGGCAGAAATACCTCGATACCATCGTGCACTCCACGCTCTCCGCCGCGCATGCGTTGTTCACACGTTACGACGTGGTCTTCATGTTTGGCGTCGGAAATAGCCCGGTGTGTGGACTCTTGCGGCTCGGCAGAATGCCGGTGATCCTGAACGTGGACGGGCTCGACTGGCAGCGCGACAAGTGGCCCGGCTGGGCGAAACGGATGCTCAAAATAGCCGAGCGCGTCTCGGTGAAGGTCGCCCACCGCACGATCACCGACTCGCGCAACGTCCAGGATTATTACCGCGCACACCGCGGCGTCGACCTCTGCTACATCCCCTACGGCGCCACCTCCGGCCCGGCCGAGATGAACGGCACGCTGGAGGAGCACGATCTCGACCCATGCCACTATTTCTTGTACGTCGGTCGGCTTGAACCGGAGAATCGGGTCACTGACCTGGTAGAAGCGACCGCCCTGGCAAAGCTGGACATGCCCACCGTGATCGTCGGCGACGCGCCCTACGCCGATGGGTACAAACAATTGCTCCGGAAGGGCGCGAACGCCAACGCGCGACTGACTGGAGCGATCTACGGCTCCGGCTACTGGGAGCTCAACCACTTTGCCTATGCCTACATTTTTCCGGTGGCTTCCGGCGGCACCCACCCGGCCCTGATCGAGGCCATGGCGTGTGGAAACTGTGTCCTGGCCCGCGACACGCCGGACAATCGCGCCGTCGGCGGAGACACCGTGCGTTACTACTCAGACGTGCACGAGTTGGCGAATCTCATGCAGTGGGCACGTCATTCGCCTGACGAGGTGCGGGCGCTCGGACAGCTTGCCGCAAAGCGCTCGACCGAGCTCTATAACTGGGATCGCGTTGCGGCTGAATACCTCGGCCTGGCTGAAGAAGTCCTGACGGACCAGCGACAGCGCCGCAAGCCAATGCTCCTGGGAAAGCGTGACCATGCCGCCAGTGATTGATACCTGGAGCCACCTCGACCGCGAGGTGTTCCGCGACACGACCGCCACGCTCGCCACCATGCTGTTCAACGAGGATCAGCCACCTCGTTCCGCGCCGGCCCGCCTCCCACTTGAGAGCACACAGCTCGCGTGTGGAATTCAGGGTATCGCTCCGATCATGGGTCAGCGTGTCCGCGACGGGCGGATCTCGTTTGGCGCCGAGCTGGATGCCTGGTTCATCGAGCAAGCGCAGCGTAACCTGGCTCGTCTCAAGCTCATGCGTGACGAGCTCCTCGTCACGCTCGACGCTTTTGACCGTGCCGGCATCACGATTGTGCCGCTCAAAGGCAGTGCGATGATCCTCGATGACCTTGCCGGGGTGAGCTGGCGGCCGATGGCCGATCTGGACGTCCTGGTGCGACATCCCAGCGAGCGAGAGATCGATCTTGCGTTCGCCCACGCCGGCTACTGCCTGCACGGTCAGTCCTGGAAACACCGCACCTATGGACCGTGCGACGCCGCTGACCGGCCCCTCGACACCGATGGCGAACACCCCGGCAACCCGCGCGACGTCGAGTCGCATAGTGCAGTAACCGAGATGTTCCGTGGCTTCCGTTGGGACATCACCCCCTGGATCACCAATAACCTGCAGCACGTCGACGACGCCACCGTCCCGTCCCCCCAGGCGATGGCTCTCCACCTGGCCGTGCATCTCTCAATCGCGATCCTCGAAGGAACCGCCCGCATGATTCACATCTTTGACTTCGCGCGGGCCGTCGATCTGGCGGGTGGCGTCACGTCGATCCGCACGGCCGTCGAGAAGTCGGGGATCGAGCGGCGCGCCCGTTTTGTCTACCCCGCCGTCGCTCTTGCGGCACGCTGGACCGCCCATCCCACACTAGGTCACTATGAGGCCGAGCTGCGTCCCCATGTCACTGCCGCGCTCGCAGCCTGGCTCAGCAGGGTGGGCTTCCAGGACATCTCCTGGGCCGGCCGCGAGCATCGTGGCGTCCTCGACCGGCTCGACCTGTGGGCCGGCTCTTCCACGGAACGGTTGCGCATGCTCGCGGCGACGGTCGCTCCAACACCGAGCCAGCTCGCCTCTGCCGGCTACCCCGGAAAAGGCCCGATCACGGCCCTGGGCTGGTACCCAAAGCACTACCGCCATCTCGTACGGCGCATGTGGGGCTAATGACCTATTGACCGTACGTACTGGCGCACGTACTCTATCTGGGTTATGTCGGCATGGGCACCGACGGACTCGCTCTCGCGAGTCCTTAGCTGTCACGCCGTTCGAGGGTAGATTGGGAGAGCGGGGGATTCCGTATGGAGCCGGTTGGTGTGGGGCCGCGCGCAATCGCGGTCATTATTGATTCGCTGATCTTCGCCCTGGGGGCCTGTTGCATCCTGTTTGTGTTCGCCATCGGAAGTGGAGGGGATTTCGAAGCGACCGACGGGCCGGCGGTCGGCGTCAACTTCCTCTTTACACTGCTCTACCTGGCCTACTTCATTCTGATGGAGGGCACGTCCGGAGCAACGCTTGGGAAACGCCTCTTGAAGCTCAAGGTGGTGAAGGTGGACGGCTCCCCGATCACGATGCGTGAGGCCGTGATTCGGAACGTGTTCCGCCTCATCGATGGCCTCTTCTCGTATCTGGTCGCCGCGATCCTCGTTTGGACCAGCCCCACCAAGCAGCGTCTGGGCGACCGGGTGGCCAACACCATCGTCGTCCGCGACGTCCCGGCTGCTGCCTCGCCCACCGAGCGGTTCTAAGGCGGGCAAACGGGCACAATCCACGAACCAATCCGAGCACGAGGGACCCCTGCAGGGGTCCCTCGTCTGTTCGGCGATCAGTCCGAGGCCGGCTCGGACGGTGCGTGCTCCGAGAGCACCTTGCGGGCAAGGCGAAACGCCTCGACGCCCGCCGGCACCCCGGCGTAGATGGCGATGTGGTGCAACGTCTCGCGCAGCTCGTCGAGCGTGCAGCCGTTGCGCAGCGCGCCCCTGAAATGGAGCTCGAACTCCTGCGGCCGGTTGAGCGCCGCCAGGATGCAGAGGACGTTGAGACTGCGTTGCTTGCGGTCCAGGCCTTCACCACCCCATGTGGCGCCCCAGCAGTACTCGGTGACTAGCTGCTGGAAGTCGCGGTTGAAGTCGTCCACGTTCTTCAGCGCGTTATCGACGTACTCCTCACCGAGCACCTCGCGGCGAATGCTCAAACCGGTGGCATAGCGCTCATCCATCGGCAGTCCCTTCCCTTCCCTTCCCAACCAGAGGTCAATCCGGCGTCAGCCGCAGCATCGTCTCCGGGCCCCATGTCGAAGACCGCGACGGCGCCCACGTCACGGCCGCGCCTCGGCCAACGCTGCCTCGAACGCGCTGACGCCGGTATCGATGTCCTCATCGGTATGCGCCAGCGACAGGTAGAACTTGGACGCGAGCTGCACCAGGACCCCGCGCTTGACCAGGCCGGTGTTGACCTGCGTCATGAGGGTCCGGTCGCCGGTCAGGACATCGCGATACGAACCAATCGGTTGCTCGGTGAAGTGGACCGCGGCGAGCGGGCCTTCGCCCACGACCTGCAGTGGTAGCGCACGTGCAGCTGCCGCGGCAGCCAGGCCCGCGCGCAGGCGCTCGCCGACCTCAGCCAGGCGTTCGTAGACGCCTGGCTCACGCAGCTGGGCAAGCGTCGCCAAACCCGCGACCGCGGCGATCGGGTTCCCGCTCAGCGTGCCGCTGATGTGTACATAGCTCGGATCGCGCTTGCGGCGTGCATCCGAGAGATCGAGGATGTCGGCCCGGCCGGCGATCGCCGACAGCGGGAACCCGCCGCCGATGATCTTCCCGTAGGTGGCCAGGTCGGGGGTGACGCCATAGTAGGCCTGGGCGCCGCCGTACGCCAGCCGGAACCCGGTGACGACCTCATCGAAGATGAGCAGGGCGCCGACGTCATCGGCGATCTGCCGCAGCGCGGGCAAGAAGTCCGGCTTCGGCGGGATGGTGCGCTGCTGCGGCTCGACAATGATGGCGGCCAGATCATCCCGGTGGGTGCGCGCCACCACCTCCGTCAGCTCATCGTCGTTGTAGGGGGCGATCAGCACATCGGCCCGGACGCCTTCGGGGATGCCGGCCGAGTCCGGCACGGGCGCTGATCCAGAGCCAGGCGCGGCAGGCGCAAAACTCATCATGGCCGCGTCGTGGCTGCCGTGATAGCCGCCCTCGAATTTCAGGACTTTCGACCGCCCGGTCGCCGCTCGCGCCAACCGGATCGCGTACATCGTGGCCTCGGCGCCGGTGGACATGAATTTGACGCGCTCCGCGCAGGCGACCGCGTCAGCGATTGCTTCGGCAAGCTCGATCGCGTAGCGGTTGAGTGCGTAGTAGGTCGAGCCCTGCGGAAGCGCCTCCTGCACGGCCGCCACGACGGCGGGGTGCGCGTGCCCCAGGATCATCGGCCCTGAGCCGAGGACGAAGTCGATGTACTCCTGCCCGTTGACGTCCCAGAGGTGGGCGCCGGCCGCGCGCTCGACGACGAAGTCGACCTCGGCCGGCAGGCGAAACCCGGCCAGGGAGCCTCCCGCGAGAATGTCCGCCCGCTCAAGCCAGCCCGCATTCGCACGAGTGACCATCGTTTGCTCCTTTCCCATGCGCCGCCTGCCAACGCTGTACTCACCGTGTGGAGCAGCGAGACGCCGGCAGCCCCAACTCATCGTGGATTGGTGGAACACCGACTGATCGGCCCACAATACCAGACTAACGGCTCATGCGGTGAAGACTGCTAGCCAGGATTTCGATTCCAGCGAGTGAATGATTTCCTGCGAGCCATTAACGCAACACGTACAAAATTGCGAATGTGCCAGGTGAATCCCACGGATGGTGTACGAATGCCTGTC
The DNA here is from genome assembly GCA_963729445.1 of uncultured Chloroflexia bacterium. Lineage (GTDB taxonomy): Bacteria > Chloroflexota > Chloroflexia > Thermomicrobiales > CFX8 > JACCZH01. The sequence continues at coordinate 820,731 of CAVSNU010000005.1, read as the reverse complement.
GAGCTGTGCTATCATCTTGACCAATCAGAGTAGACAAAAACGTTGCGGAGAATCCCACCCGGGGAGAGCGAGGCAGTGCCATACCTGGCAATGCAACCGCAATCATCATGTAAAGGAGCGGTGCGATGAATCTCGAAACGAAGGTTCAGTATCTTCAGCGTCTCCAATCGGCTCGGTTGAACCGACGGCGTTTCCTCGTCGGTACCGCGTTGGCTGCCACGAGCGCCGCCCTGGTCGCTTGCGGCGACTCGGAGTCCACCGCGACCGAGCCCGCAAGCGGCGCGCAGCCGACCACCGCTGGAGACGCTACCGCCCCAAGCGACACCGCCACGAACACGTTGACAATCGGCACCGCCGGTGATATCTCCGTGCTCAACCCGCAACTCAGTACCTCACTGAATGATATTCAGTACAGCTTCAACCTGTTCGACAACCTCGTCGCCCGGCGCCCGGACGGCCAGCTGCACCCGATGCTGGCCACCGAATGGGCGACGATCGACGACAACACCTGGGAGTTCAAGCTGCGCGACGACGTCACGTTCCACAACGGCGATCCTCTCACCTCGGCAGACGTCAAATTCACCATCGAGCGCACCTACGACCCTGAGGCCGAGACGCTGGTCGCGACGGTCTTCACCTCCGTCGAGAGCATCGAAACCCCGGACGACTACACGGTACGCTTCATCACGAAAGAGCCGGATCCCCTGCTTGATGCCCGCCTGGCGTTCTACGGCGGCCAGATCATGCCGAAGAAGTATTTCGAGGAGGTCGGCCCGGACGAGTTCAACGCCAAGCCGATCGGGAGCGGCCCGGTCAAGTTCGTGGAATGGGTCAAAGACGATCATCTGACCCTGGAGGCGAACGCAGACTATTGGGATGGCCCGATCGCCTTCGATACCGTTATATACAAGCCGCTCCCCGAACTGTCCTCGCGCGTGGCCTCGCTCTTGGCCGGGGAAAGCGACATCGTGGTGAATCTGACGCCGGACACGGTCGAGCAGGTGAACGAGAGTGAGAACGCCCAGGTCGCGAGCGTGCCCTACGCCGGGCTGTATGTGCTGGCGGTAAACTCAAAGGTCGCGCCGCTCGACAACCCCCTGATCAAGCAGGCGCTGAGCCTGGCGATCGACCGTGAGGCGATCGTGCAAGAGCTATGGCGCGGCATGGGCAGCGTGCCCAATAGTCCCATCGCCAAGGGTGACACCATCGGCTACGACCCGGACAAGCCGCCCTACGCGTACGACCCGGACGCGGCGCGGGACCTCCTGCAGCAAGCCGGCTATGACAATGAGCCGATCTATCTGGAGACCACTGACGGCTATACGGCCAACGACAAGCCGATGAGCGACGCGATCGTCGCCATGTGGCGAGACGTCGGTATCAACGCGGTCGAGGAGGTTATCCAGTTCACGGTACGAGCACAAAAGAACCGCGACAAGAGCTTCAAGGGGATGTGGTGGTCGGATCCGACGTCGACGGTCGGCGACCCTGACGGGATGATGTGGCGACTACTCGGCCCTGGTGGTCCACAGGACTACTGGCGCGAACCGGAGTTCGACGAGCTGGGCGCCGAGGCGCACAACAGCCTGGACCAGGAGCGGCGCGACGAGATCTACCGCCGCATGGTCGAGATCTTTGACGAACATTTCCCCTGGATTCCGAGTCATCCAGCCCGAGCTGCTCTACGGCGTCCAGAACTCCATCGAGTGGCAGCCGAACGGAAACCAGGAGTTCGACCTGCGCGCCTACAACCTCAAGCTGAAGGCCACCTAGCCGCAGCGGGACGTGGTTTGAGGACGCCCCAGCGTCTACCTGAGAGGGGATGCCAAGACGATGGTCGCCTTCTTCCTCCGTCGCGCGGTGCGTGGGGTATTCACCCTGTTGGGCGTCGTGACGGCCGTCTTCTTCGTCCTGCGCCTCTCGGGCGACCCGGTGGCGCTGCTGGTCCCGCCGGACGCGCCGACGGCCTACATCGAGGAGGTCCGCCACCAGCTGGGCTTTGACCGGCCCCTGATCGTGCAGTATGGCATCTACATGCGCAATCTGCTGCTCGGCGACTTTGGCGAGTCCGTCCGCCAGCAGGTGCCGGTTACGCAGCTGGTCATCGAGCGCCTACCGAGGACACTCCAGCTGGCCGCGGTCGCCTTCACCATCGCGCTCGCCGTGGCGATCCCGCTGGGCCTGGTGTCGGCCCTGCGGCCCAATGGCGTCGTCGACAACGTGGCGGTGTTCATCGCCCTGATCGGCCAGTCGACGCCGACTTTCTTCATCGGGATCATCCTGATCCTCGTCTTCGGCCTGCAGCTCGGTCTCCTCCCGATCTCCGGCACCGGCGATTGGCGCAACCTGATCATGCCCGCCGTGACGCTGGCGGCCTTCTCGATGGCCAGTATCGCCCGGCTCACGCGCTCGGCCTTCCTGGAGGTCTTGCGCCAGGACTACGTCCGGGTCGCGCGGGCCAAAGGGTTGCGGGAGCGTGCGGTGGTCATGCGGCACGCCTTCAAGAACGCGGCGATCCCGATCATCACGATCACCGGCTTGCAGCTCGGGAGCCTCCTCAGCGGTGCCATCGTCACCGAGCAGGTCTTTGCCTGGCCGGGCGTCGGGCTGCTGGCCATCAATGCGATCTACAACCGTGACTACCCGGTGGCCCAGGCCGTCGTGATCTTTATCGCCGGGATGTTCGTGGTGCTCAACCTTCTGACCGACCTGATCTACGCCTGGGTCGATCCACGGATGCGCGTGCAATGACCGGACGATTACAGACGCAACCCGAGCCAACCGCCACCTCCAGCGAGAGGTCCGTCCTGGTGGAGCGCCGACGGCCAAGCTGGCTGCGACGCGTGCCGACGCTCTTCTGGATCGCCCTGCTCTTTCTGGTGCTGGTGGTGTTGATGGCCGTCTTCGCGGGGCAGGTGGCGCCCCACGACCCGGTCCGGTCGCAGCTGGGCCTCCGGCTTGAGCCGCCGTCCTGGATGGGAGGTGTGGCGGGCTATCCGTTTGGGACCGACCATATTGGCCGCGATATCCTCTCACGGGTCATCTATGGGGCGCGCGCCTCCCTGGGCGTCGGATTTGCCGCGGTACTCTTCGGCGGCCTGATCGGCATCACGACGGGCCTGCTAGCCGGCTATTTCGGCGGCTGGATCGACGAAGTGCTGATGATGCTGGCCGACATGCAGCTGGCCCTGCCGAGCGTCCTGCCCGCCATCGCGGTCGTCGCGGTGCTGGGCGCCAGCTTCACCAACCTGGTGATCGTGATCGGCCTCACCGGTTGGGTGACCTACGCCCGGGTGTGCCGGGGGCAGGTGTTGATCCTGCGCGAGCGGGAGTTCGTCGAAGCGGTGCGGGCTATGGGCGGCGGCCACCTGCGTATCATGCTGCGCCACATCCTACCCAACACCATGGCCCCGCTGATCGTCGTGACGACGCTCGACCTGGCGCGCGCCATTATCCTGGAGGCGACCTTGAGCTACCTGGGGCTCGGCATCCAGCCGCCCAACCCGAGCTGGGGCATCATGCTGGGCGAGGGCCGGCAATACCTGCAAAGCGCCTGGTGGATCGCCATCTTCCCCGGCCTGTTCCTGATGCTCACCACCCTCGTGGTCAGCCGCATGGGCGACTGGCTGCGCGACCTCCTCGACCCCACCATGCGCGGCGCGTGAATGATGCGCAGGCAGTGATCGGCCGACCACGAAAGCGGTGACAAATAAATCGTGGTCGACTACCAAGATGCACGAGGAGTGTGGATCAGACAGCAACCCAGGGAGCGGACTACTATATGAGGCATTTATCATATGGCGCCGAAGACAAAAAAACGATAAATCACCGGTTGAGTTGTCGATCGCGACCGAGATTACACCTGCAATCGCCTAGACCCGGGCTGTCAATATCTATTGGCTAGACCTCACCACATGATGTTTCACACATATTCGCAGTTGGGGTGGCGACGCCATCGTATCTCGTTACTCCCACCCCGCCGTTCAACCGCTTCGATGCGATCCTCTCAGCCCGGCTGGGTGTAGATCGCGGTCGTCTCGACGTTGACATGTCCCAATTACTGGCGACCCTGACCGCCGATGTCCCGGCCTCGAGCACCCGTGTGGCGCAGGTTTTGGTCGTCAGGGTCGGCTCGTGTTTGGTGCCATCGTTCATGCGATAAGGGTCGCCCCTGGAGGCATAAGAGCAACCGAAAAGTTGCGCATCCCAGCCCAATATGCTACTCTGCGTTGCAGGTTAGAGGAGTAGCCTCATGATTTCGGGCCGATCCTCTGCCAAGCTGCTTGGTATCGTCACGTATCGAGGAAAAGGACACATGACAGACTCTACGGACACTCTTCAACTTACACAGCCTCCAGTTGCAACAACGGCAATGCTCATTCGAAAACCCGTCGCCGAAGTATTCGACGCTTTTATTGATCCTGCAATCACATCCAAATTCTGGTTTACCAAGGGTAGTGGCAAGCTAGCGCCTGGCGAGCACATCCAGTGGAACTGGGAAATGTACGGTTTCTCGGTGGATGTTCATGTAAAGGAAATTGAACAGAATAAGCGCATACTCATCGAGTGGTCGGCGGACGGTCCTTCAACGAAAGTCGAGTGGCTATTTACTCCTCAATCAGACGACACGACGTTCGTCAGCATCACGAACACCGGCTTTAGCGGAGATGGGGACGAGGTCAGCAAACAGGCCCTGGATTCAACGCAAGGATTCACCTTTGTGCTCGCTGGACTCAAGGCGCTTATGGAGCACGACATCAAATTGAATCTCGTGCCGGATCGCTATCCTGACGGACTCGAGGAAGGCTAGGAGGACGAGCACGATGACCAAAGATGCGATCGAGCGAGAGATCTTCATCCGGGCCGAGATCGACCACGTGTGGTCGTTGGTGTCCAAAGTGGGATTCTGGGTTGGTGACGACCTGCTCTTCGATAAGGACGCCAATGAAGGCGAGCTGGTCGTGATCGACACTGCGAATTACGGGAGTTTCCCGGTCCAGGTGGAGCGATTGGAGGCGCCGCGCTACGCAGCATATCGATGGGCTAGTGGGTTTCCTGGCGCCAATCCAACCCAGGGGAACTCGACCCTCGTCGAATTCACGCTGGTCGAGCAGGATGGCGGGGTAATCCTGCGACTCAAGGAGAGCGGATTCGCCTCGTTGGCGGGCGTACAGGCGATCCGTGACTCCATACTCGACGACAATGCCACGGGGTGGTCTCTGCAGCTCGAGCGGCTCTGCCGCGTTGTCGACGAAGTTGCGGTGGGATGATGCAGACGCTCGACGAGTTTGACGACGTGTTTACGGCGTTGGCCGATCCCAGCCGCCGGGCCGTGCTCGAGCGGCTTGCCGTGGTAGGAGAGGGTACCGCGACGACAATCGCCGCGGGACTGCCGATCAGCCGGCAGGCTGTGGCCAAACATCTGGCCCACCTCGATCGAGCGCGGCTGGTCCAGGCCCGTCGCTTTGGCCGCGAAGTACGATACGGCGTGCAACCTGGGCGACTCGCCTCGGCGGCCCATGGGATCGAAGCCGTCGCTGACAGTTGGGACCGCACGCTCGCGGCACTCAAGGACATTGCTGAGGCAGACTTCACCACATGATGCTTCATACATAGTTGTTGTCGCCGTGGCGGATCCTCTAGTACAGGTTTGGTGGAGGACATCGCCAAGCTGCTGGCGGCGGAGGAGATGAAGCGGTGCGTGGACCGCAAGTCCAATCAGGATGCCTAATCCCCCGCCGCCGATTGGGTCGCCAACCTTTCCGCGCGGCGCTTCTCGGCAGGCGGAGTGGGTTTAGTGGCAAAGATGAAGAAGACGGAGCCGCAGCCGGCCATGATCGCGAGGACGGTGAACCCATACTGGTAGTTTCCGAAATGGTCGGCCATGAGGCCGGCGATGATTGGGCCACTCGTCATGCCGAGCATGGTGATCATGGACGAAAAACCCATGATCTGGCCGAACGATGAGCGGCCGAAATAGTCAGCGCGAATCGCCTGCATCAGCGGGCCACGCATGCCCCACGCCAGACCGTGCGATAGCGAGAAAACAATGACCCAAACAAGGGACGTCGCATAGGCCAACGCCAGCAATCCAAAGGCGTGGCCAAACATCGCGATCGTGCAGATCAGGCGCTTGTTGAAGCGGTCGCCGAGGAACCCTCCTATCACCTGCCCAACCGCAGTGACGGCGGTCATGAAAGCCACGATCGCTGACGCCCGGCCCAGCGACAAACCCAGTCCTTCATTCAGGTGGGTAACAAGGTGCACCATCACCGCCGAGACAACAAGGACGGCCAGCGCATGACCGAACCCGATGAACCAGAAGGCCCGCGTCCGCACAGCCTGGCGAGCGGTGAAGTCGGAGCTCGCGATGACGCCGCCATCTGCGGCCACGCGCAAGGCGTCCTGGTGAGCCTGCTCTGCAGGCGTGGCACCGTCGGGTAGCAAGCCGTGCTCTTCCGGTGTCTGCCGCATGATCCGCGCAAGCGGCAGCCCGACCGCCAGCACGATCACCCCAGACGCGAACGACGTCGTTCTCCAGCCAAATTGCACGAGTGCAAGCGCGACAAGCGGTACCGCCATGCCGCCGGCACTCATGCCAACCTGGGTAAGACTGATCGCGAGTGCGCGGCGCTTCTCGAACCAGTTCACGATCGTTGTCGTCAGCGACATGAAGCCGCTCAGACTCGCACCAACGGCCATGATGATGAAGGCAACGTAGAAGGTCGTCAGCGAATTGATCTGGCTGAAGACCATAAAACCCAGCCCGAATATCACCGTGCCGAGTGCGATAACCTTCCGCGGACCCCAACGGTCGAGCATCCAGCCCTGCAACGGCCCGAGCAGACCGCTCTCCACACGCTGCAACGAGAATGCCGCCGCCAGCGCCGCTGAGCTCCAGCCAAACTCGTCGCGCAGCAATGGGATGTAGGCCCCGTACGCCTGCATCAGCAGCCCGTTTTGAAGCAGCTGGATCATGCCCGCGCCGGCGACGATATACCAGCCAAAGAAGACGCCTTGCGCCCGCAACTGCATTCGTTCCCGGGTAATCAACAGTCGTGGCTCTTCTCACTGGAATTCAAGGCGGATACGTCGCGGGTCATACTAGCATCAGTGGCGCGATATGGTCATATTCGGATAGGCTCCATCAGGGCATCGCCCCTGCTCGAAGGGCATACTTGCCAGCCGGTGCCGGAGCTGACTCTCGAAAGGATCAGGCAATCAAAACGGGCGTTCAAGCGGTTGCGGCAAGTACCCCATCCTCGATGCCCACAAGCACGGTCGAAATCAGGCATGTCGTCTGGTTACTGGTGCTCGGGACGATCTGGGGCTCGTCGTACCTCTTCATCAAGGTACTGGTCGAAGCTGTGAGCCCGGCGGTGATGGTGCTCGCCCGCTTCGCGCTGGGAGCGGCGGTGCTCGGAGTCATCCTTGCGCTGCGTGGCGGCAGTCTGCCGAAGGGCGGCAGGATCTGGCTCCACCTCGGTGTTATGTCGATATTCGTCAACGTCGTGCCATTCTTGCTCATCGCCTGGGGATCACAGCATGCGGATTCGGCACTGGCGGCGGTTCTGAACGGCACTACCCCGCTCTTCACCCTGCTCTTCGCGGCGGCCATCTTTGGCAGCGAGAGATTCACCCTCGCGCGGGTGATGGGTGTGTTGCTGGGTCTCGCCGGCATGGCAGCCTTGACCGGAAGCTCCCTGCTGGAGATCGGCGATAGCGCCAGCATGGGTGCGCTCGCGCTCCTCATGTCGAGCGTCTGCTACGGCTTCGGCTTCGCCTATGCCAGGCAGTTCGTGCGCGGCGACGCACTCGCGAACGTCACCGCACAGCTCACGATTGGCGTGATCATCACGACTCCGATCGCGCTCGCCACCGGTTGGGTGCGCACTGAGAACCTGAATGCCGGCAACATCGCGGCATGGATCGTCCTCGGGGTGTTCGGCACCGGCATAGCGTATATCTTCTACTACACGCTGATCGGGCAGATCGGGGCAACCCGGGCGTCGCTCGTCACCTACATCACGCCGGTGGTGGGTCTCATTCTCGGCTGGCTGGTGCTGAGCGAGAATCTCGGCCTGAGCGGCATCGCCGGCATGATCCTCATTATCGCCGGTGTCGCCATCAGCTACGGCTGGCATAAGCGGCTGCGTCGGAAGGCCCCGCCGCCAACAGCGGGTGGTTGATCGCGACCGACGTCGGTCGCGATCAACCACCCGCGACACGTGTAACCCGGCGTTTCCCGGTCGACCGACGTGTCGACACCCACCGAATATGACCCTGTCAGGATATTTCTTACTCGCCGACGTGCGACGATACCTCAGACTCTGCCAGCTGAACCACGCCGGACCCGGCCAGCGCGTTCAAGTCGTCGCTGGATACGCCAATCTCGCGCAACACTTCCTCGGTATGCTGGCCGAGCAGCGGCGGCACGCGGTGGATGTCGCCCGGCGTGTCGCTGAACTTGACCGGCAGGCCCAGCAGCCGGATCGGGACCGGCCGTGGGGTGCTCGCGCTCCACCACCATCTCGCGGTGCTGCGTCTGCGGGTGCTCCAGCGCCTGCTCGATCGAGTAGATCGGGCCACAGGGAATGCCGGCCTCGTTCAGCAGCGCCTCCCACTCGTCGGCGCTCTTGGCCTGCATCTTCGCGCTGATCAGCTCGGCCAGCAGCAGCCGGTTGGCGTAGCGCCCGCCGTTGGTCGCGAAGCGCTCGTCCTCCAGCAGCTCCGGGGCGTCGATGAGGCGGCACAGCGCCGGCCAGCGCTTGTCGCCGGTGGCGCCGATGGTCAGGTAGCCGTCGCGCGCCTTGAAGACGCCGTAGGGCGCGTTGATCGGGTGGTGGTTGCCGGCCGGCGGCGGCGAGCCGGCGCCGTTGAGGTAGCGCACGCCCTGGAAGCCCAGCATCCCGACCATGCTCTCCAGCAGCGAGGTGTTCACCTCCTGCCCGCGGCCGGTGCGCTCGCGGGCCTGCAGGGCGGCCAGCACCCCGTACGAGCCGAACAACCCGGTCAGCAGGTCGGCGATCGGGATGCCGGAGCGCACCGGCTCGCCGCCCTCGAAGCCGGTGATGCTCATCAGCCCCGAGAAGCCCTGCATGATCTGGTCCAGCCCCGGCCGGTTGGCGTAGGGGCCATCGATCCCGAACCCGGAGATCGAGCAGTAGATGATGCCCGGGTTACGCGCGGCCATCGTTTGGTAGCCGATGTTGAGCGCGTCCATGACGCCCGGCCGGAAGTTCTCGATCACCACGTCGGCGGTGTCGGCCAGCTTGCGGAAGAGCTCCTGCCCTTCCGGCACCTTGAAGTCGAGCGCCACCGAGCGCTTGTTGCGGTTGGCCGAGAGGAAGAAGGCGCTCTCGCCGTTGAAGAAGGGCGGGCCGGCCTCGCGGCCGTGGTCGCCCTCGCCCGGCGTTCTCGATCTTGATGACGTCGGCGCCCAGGTCGCCCAGCCACATCGCGCAGGTCGGCCCGGCCAGGTGCCGGCCCAGGTCCAGCACCCGGATGCCACTGAGCGGCATCTGGGCGGTCATGTCAGTCTCGCTCATGCCTTAGCGTCCCTTCCACTCCGGCTTGCGCTTCTCGAGGAAGGCGTTGACGCCCTCTTTGAAGTCCTCGCTCATGTAGGCCCGCAGCAGCAGCTCCTCGTTCTTGGGCGGCATGCTGTGTTCCAGGACGTAGCGCACCGACTCCTTGGTCACCTGGATCGTGATCGGGGCGTTGGCGGCGATCTGCTCGGCCACCCCCTGGACATGCTCGCGCAGACACTCGGCCTCGACGATCTCGTTGACCAGCCCGATGCGCTTGGCGTCCTCGGCGTCGATCATCTTGGCGGTATAGATCATCTCTTTCGTACGCGCCGGGCCGATCAGGCTCGATCAGCACGGGCGTAGCCGTTGGTCGAGAGCGCAGTTGCCGAGCGTGCGCGAGATCGGCACGCCGAACTTGGCGTCGGGTGCCACGATGCGCATGTCGCAGGCCATCGCCAGCGCCGCGCCACCCCCGACCGCGTAGCCCTGGATCATCGCGATCGTCGGCCGCTGGACCGTCTCAAGCCGCGTCACGACCCGATCGATGCGCGCCTCGTAGTCGATGGCATGCTCTGGATTGGTGAACGTCTGGAACTGGCTGATGTCGGTGCCGGCCACGAAGGCCTTTTCACCGGCGCCGGTGAGCACCAGCACCCGGATGTCCGGGTCCTGCTCGATCTCGTCGCAGACCCGCACGATCTCCTCGTACATCGCGAAGGTCATCGCGTTGCGCGCCTCGGGCCGGTTGAAGGTCAACCAGGCCACCGGCCCCTTGCGCTCGAATAGCACGTCTTGGTTCGCGTCGCTCATCTATCCCTCACCAACTTTCCCCCGTACAAATAGAAGCAGCCGGGAACGTTTCTCCGCACCGGAGTGAACAGGTAGTCAGGGCATCCTACACTATCGCTTCTGGAGAGAAACGATGTCTCTCGAGACTACACAATCCGGCAATCTCTATGTGCGGATGCCCCTAGGTTCTACTCGCGGTCGATATAGATATCCTGCCGTAACGGACGCGGCGAGTTCTGAGGCCATTCCGTAAAGTTGTGCACCCACGGCTTCACGAGCACACCACGTCCATTTACGCGATATGGCAGCACCGGCATATCCTGCATCAGAAGCGCATCGGCTTCTGCGTGGAGCTCGTGTCGTTCGTCGGGGTCTGTCGCGAGAGATGCCTGTGCGACGAGTTCCTCGAACTCGGCGTTCTCCCAGCGCCCGCCGCCGAACGTGAGTGCGATGACATGCCAGTTCGTAGGATCGAAGCCACCGGTTCCGATGAAGAATGCGTCAAAGTCGGCAGATGGATCACTCAGCGAGTTACGGAACGCTCTGAAAGCTGTTCCCTCCATCAATTCAACTTCGACTTCGATTCCCAGGTTCTGTCTCCACATCTCCTGAAATATCTGGCCGTCGAGTCCATAGGTACCATTGTCCAGCGAGGTCGTCAGTTTAAAGCCAGGAAAGCCCTCTCCGTCTGGATAACCCGCTTCAGCCAACAAGCGCTTTGCTTCCTCGACACCGCCCGTCGGAGCAGCATCCGGATTGTGTCCGACAATTCCCGGCGGGATGATGCCCCCGCCTATTGGCGTCGAGAGTCCTTTTCTCACCTCGCTGAAATAGCGATCATAATCGATGGCCAGGTACAGGGCTCTTCGCACATTAGGATCACCAACCGGCGACTCCGCCTTTGCCGAGTTGAAGACAATAAAATCGATCTGATTCTTTGGGTCCGGATGTATCAGGAGGTGGTGCCACGTGATTTGTGCGTTGTGCGGCGAGTCGAAACTGCCGTCATGGACGTAGTCTCCGACGCGATCGTGGACATCGCGAATCAGACCTCGATCGAGCGCGAGCCCGGCGACGGTGGCCAGATAACTCTTGGTGGCGCTGTAGGTCATGTCTACCTGCCGAGTGTCGCCCCATTCCGCGACGATGTAGCCGTGGCGAAGGATCAGTCCATTCTCAGGACCACGTCGCTTGACCGGACCGATGACCCGGGCAAATGGCTCTGCACTCGGCGGCTCTATTGATTCCAGTCCAGGAATATCCGCGAACACCTCTTTTGGCTGCCAGCGAAAGACCGTTGCCGCATCCCCCGAAGCGCTGTGCTCCCGGTGAAAAGCGATGGCCTCATCAATATCGGAGGAGGACATCTGAACTTCCTCCGGAGAGCGACGTTCCCATTCGTCATTCTGGCCTGGAACATAGTCACGTCCTACGACCTGAGCCATCCTTGAATCCCCTTCACCTCGCTACAACCGCTAGCCTTTATCTACCGCTTGACGTGTCTCGTCCAGGCTCCCAAGTCGCCTGGAGATCTCACGACCGGTCTCTTGTACAGCCGTCGCCAACGCGGGTACATCGCCATCCTCGATTCGAATGGTCGGACCAATCACGTTGACCGCCGCAACCACTTCCCCAGAAGCATCAAAGACCGGAGCGGCGATCGACGCCACCCCGCGCCGGCGTTCTTCAAAGGACACGGCGTAGCCCTGCGCACGTACTCTTTCCACCTCGGAGCGCAGGGCCGAAACGTCCGTGATCGACGCTTCAGTCGTGCCGACCAGTGGCTCGTTCTCGAGAAAAGCCTCTAACTCGTCGGTTGAGAGAGAGGCCAAGATCGCCTTGCTAGGTGCGCCGAGGTTGAGGGAGATTGGTTCGCCGATACGCGGATAGGTCACTTTGAGGTCATGGCGAGATTCGATCTGCATGAAGACAATCCGGAACCATCCATCCCGAACGTGCAGCGCGACGGTCTCTCCAGTTCTCTCCGACAGCGTAGTCATCGGAACTTGAGCAACCGTCCTCAAGTCACTCGCTTTGAAAATGACGCTTGAGAGCTGAAGCAAACGTGGATGCAGGCTGAATCGGCCGGTCGCGGCGTTGCGTTGCACGGCGTGACAGCGCTCAAGCGTGTGCAGAAGGCGATGCGTTGTCGTCCGGTTCAGGCCGACGCGTTGCGCCACCTCTGCTACCGATAGAACGGGCTCCTCTTCCGAAAAGCAATACAGAATGTCGAACGCGCGAACAACCGTTTGTGCTGCCTCTGACATAGGCCCGTCTGTTCATTACGTGAACATTCTCACCACTATGCGAACACATTCACTCTAGCACAGCAATGAGTGATGTCAACCCCTTGCGTGCGCTCCAACGTTGTCAGCTCCTTCACCATTGGGGCCGAGACTTACGCGTGGTATTGGGGAGGCATATGTTATGTCGCCTTGAGGGAGCGGCCGCCAGTAGTCACGCCTAGAGGTGCTTTGGATGGCGATCGTTGTGAGGGACATCCGGTCGTCAGTCAGCCGAATGATTGAGGGGTTCGTGGTCGTGCCTGCGAGATGAGCAGTTGGCATCTGGAGGGGCAGACTCCATCATCCGGCACTTGCCGGTCATGTTCCAGAGCTGGCCGGAACAGGAGTAGTACGTCAGCAATGGGAGTTGCTGAGACTATGACAGAGTGCAGATGCAACAAACAGAGACGAGTGGCGACAGCATCACCACTCGCGATCATTGGCACATTTTCCAAGGGACGCAACGCCGCCCCGAGGAATGGTTACACCTGCACGACCGAATCGTCGCTGCCGTACTCATTGGAAACATACCTGTCGGCTGCGTCATCGTTGACCCACTGATCGTCGCCGACGAGGTATCTGAAGCGATACTCTCGTCCCGCCTCCAGCGAGACCGTGCCAGAAAACCGGCCGTCTTTGCGCTTTTGAAGTGGGTGAGATGTCTCGTCCCAGTTGTTGAAATCACCGACGAGATAGATCGACTCCGCGTTCTCAATCGGCGGAGCCGTAAACGTTACCCGACACGAGCGTCCAGTCTTGGACACGTTCTTTTTGAGTGCCATTCGTCCTCCTCTGCACGTCACTCATCATCCGTCGCCCCGAGCTGGACGGGCACCACGTCTGACTGCGCTTTCCGATCCAGGATCGACCTGCAATGTCGATCGAGTGACTGGAACGTCACTCTCGATTCTACCCAGACCCGCCCTCATCCAGTGTCTTCGTTCTGATGTGGACCGTTCGCAATGTCACAGCGCACGACTTCCAGTTCACCGGGCGTGTCACTCCCAGCAGACCCATATACTCACTCTAGAGTACCTGACGCGCCCAGGTACATCGCCGATCAACCTCCCGGGCTCATGCTGTACCAGTACTTTCGTGGCGGCACCCCTAGCACGTCAGTCCCAACGAAGGATGTGACGATGTCCACCCAAACTACCCGACGTATTGAGATTGAAGAAGACCCAGTCTTCGAAGCGCGTTCGTGGCGGTTCCAGCGCATCGGCTGGGCGTTCCTGGCGCTGATCCTCATTATTTCAATACTTGGCCTCACGGGATCGGGGCCCCTGAATGGCGCTTCGACCCAGACCACTGATGCTGGACTGGTGATCCGGTATGAACGTTTCGAGAGGGCACTATCACCCGGCGTCATCTTCGTGAGTTTCGCGCCAGAAATGGTTCGGGACGGTGAAGTGAGGATCTGGATTCTTAGCAGCTACCTTGAGAACGTCCAGCTTGAACAGGTCCTCCCTCAACCAGCCAGGGTCGAGGTTGGCGAGCAGCGCTACGTCTTTACCTTCGGGGTCTCGTCCACAACAAATCCAACCGAGGTCAGCTTTCACATCAAACCGGACCTACCCGGCATGCAGACAGCCGAAATCGGCATCGTCGATGGTCCGTCACGAACACTTCGGCAACTCGTCTACCCATAACACGAACGGGAAGGGAGCCAATATCATGGACGTGGTGATAAGGGCACTACTCGTCTACGGATTCCTGCTGCTGCTGTTCAGGATCATGGGAAAACGAACACTTGGGCAGGTAACGATGTTCGATTTTGTGCTGCTTCTGGTAATCGGTGAGGCAACCCAGGAAGCGCTCATGGGCGAAGACTCATCCTTCACCGCCTCCGCGCTCGTTATAACCACCCTGGTCACTACCGATGTCGGCCTTGCTTACTTGCAGCAGCACTCACGGACGGTAGACAGATTGATTGAAGGACTTCCACTCATCCTGATCAACGATGGCGAGTTGCTACGCGATCGTATGGCGAGATCGCTGATAAGCGAGGATGACATCCGGGCCTCGGCGCGCTCGACGCAAGGCCTGGAACGGCTCGATCAGGTGAAGTACGCCGTCCTTGAGCGAAACGGCCAGATCTCGATCATCCCGAAGTCGTCTTCATAGAGCGATCTTGGCTCGCGATGAATGCGGAATCGATCTTCCTCCCGCGATGGGAAAACGGCACGTCTGGAACCGGTGCATACGACATTCTTCCGATGTAAACGGAGCTCGCCCTGCCTATTGTTAGGGCAGAACGTACGAATTGGCACGGAAGGATCGCACCAATGACGAGCAGCACAACGTTGTCAGACGCCGAATCGCAGTCTGCAGCGCTGGTTCCAGTGGGACGGATTGAAGAGATTGCCAGCCCCACCGTCATCTCCGGTGGGCGGCACGGGATCGCGATCTTTATCAGCGACGGGAAACCCTACGCCGTTGATAATCGCTGCCCTCACATGGGCTTTCCACTCGACAAGGGCAGTGTGCGCGACGGCATTCTGACCTGCCACTGGCACCACGCGCGCTTCGATCTCGAGAGCGGCGGCACCTTTGACCCCTTCGCCGACGATGTCAAGACCTATCCAACGCAGGTCCGAGACGGCGTCGTCTATGTCGATATCACCCCGCGCGTCGAGGATCGGCAGACGCGCTGGAAGGGACGCCTGCGCGATGGCATGGAGCAGGATCTGAACCTGGTCATCGTCAAATCCGTCCTGGCGTTGCGCGAGGCCGGCGTTCCCGGGAGCGAGATCGCCGAAGTCGGAGCCAGGTTCGGCGCGCGCTACCGCGAACGCGGCTGGTTCTCCGGACTGACGATCCTCTCAGCCATGACCAACATGTTACCCTGGCTGCGGGACGAGGACCAGGTGCTCGCGCTCTACCATGGCATGGTGCATGTCGCCAGCGACTGTGCCGGCCAGGCGCCGCACTTCCAGCTCGACGAGCTGCCCACGAGGGACATCTCACCGGAGAGGATGAAAACCTGGTTCCGCGGTTTTATCGAGGTTCGAGACCGCGACGGCGCTGAACGTGCACTCCTGACCGCTATCAACTCCGGCATGGAACCCGCCGCAATCGCCGATATCCTGTTCGCAGCCGCCACGGATCATTACTTCCTCGACGGCGGCCATTCCTTCGACTTCGTCAACAAAGCCTGCGAGATGCTGGACAACGTCGGCTGGGACCAGGCAGCTGACATCCTGCCGAGTGTCATTCCGTCACTCACGAACGCGAACCGCTCCGAGGAACAGAGCTCCTGGCGGCACCCGATCGATCTCGTTCAGCTCGTCAATGAAATGATAACCGGCCTGGACGAGCTCGTTGACCGGCCTCGCGATCCGCAGTGGAACGAGATGGAGTCGCTGGCAGGCATCCTCCTGCAGGACGATCCTCGGGAATCAGGCAACGCGGTAAAGCGAGCAATCGCGGACGGTGCGCCGTTGACCGCGATCACCCGGTCACTCTCGTACGCGGCGGCGGTCCGCGTGGCCCGGTTCCACACCTCCAACGAGTTCAACGACTGGATCACGGTCCTGCACACCTTCACCTACGCCAACGCCCTGCATCAGGCCGCCAAGCGGGCTCCGTCGGCCGAGCTGGCCCGTGGCATCTTCCATGGCGTGATGCGGATCTATCTCGACCGCTTCCTGAATATGCCCGCCGCCCGGCTGCCTGAGCATCGCAAGATCGATCGCGAGCCAACCAACGCTGACGAGCTACTCAGCAAACTGCTCGACCTGACCGACCGCGAACAGCAAGTCAATGAGTCTGCCCTGGTGGTCCACCGCTACCTCAGTCTGGGTCACGATCCGGAGCCACTGCTTGCGACCCTTGGGCACATCCTGTTGCGCGAGGACGCAGAGTTCCACTCCTATCAGATGCTCGAAGCCGGTGCCGCGCTCTTCAACGAACTGCGCGACTCGAACGCGCCGGCAGCGAACCGGGTACTGGTCGCCGTCGCGCGCTACCTCGCCGCGCACTCTCCAACTTCACGCGCCATGCGCCAGACGGCCCGCACCGCCATCCGCCTCCACCGGGGTGACGCCATCTACGAAGCCTCTACCGAAGCAGATGAGCCAGCGGCGGCCGACGACTAACCCATCGATCACCGTCCCCTCGATCCAGACACATGGATCGAGGGGAACGCATGCGATAATGCCCCCACGAACGACCGGCCTGAATACGTCGATTCGAAAGGACCATATTGCATGACCACTGCAAATGTCGTCGTCATCGGGGGTGGCGTCAACGGCACGAGCACCGCGTTTCACCTGGCGAAAATGGGAATGACCGACGTTGTGCTCCTGGAGCGCCGGCAGCTTGCGGCTGGCGCAACCGGGAAGTCCGGAGCACTGGTGCGGATGCACTACACCAACCCGTTCGAATCGAAGCTGGCCTATGAGAGTCTCAAGATATTCAGTAACTGGAGCGAAGAGGTCGGCGGCGACTGCGGTTTTGACAGCATCGGTTTTGTGCAGATCGCGCCTCCCGGCTACGAAGAAGCGCTTGCACACAACGTCCGTGACCAGCAGAACCTTGGCATCGATACGCGCATCATCTCCAAGGAAGATCTCAAGGAGCTCGTTCCGGAGATGCGCGTCGATGACATCGGGGCGGCGGCCTACGAGGCCCAAAGCGGCTGGGCGGACCCGAACGCCACCACCTACGCATTCGCTGAGGCGGCCCGCAAGCTTGGTGTTCGTATCGAGACCTTCTGCGAGGCGACCAGAATCGTCACCGAGAACGACAAGGTGGTAGCTGTCGAAACGACGAATGGCCGTATCGACACACCGGTGGTCGTCATGGCCCCTGGTGCCTGGTCTAACTATCTGCTTGAACCGCTGGGGCTTGACTTTGGCTTGAATCCGCGCCGCGTTCAGCTCGTCGTGTTTCACTGGCCGGAGGGATTCCGCGGTCCACACCCGGCCGTGATCGACACGGTCAGCCACTCCTGGTTACGGCCAGAAGGCCATCGCTCGACGCTGATTGGCGCGGAGCACAGCGTTGAGCAGCTCCAGCCGGAGGATTTCAGCGAAGTCGTGACTGAGGAGATCATCGATCATGCTCGCCGAACGCTGACCGCGCGGTTCCCGGCATTCGAGAACGCGACGATGCGCGGCGGTTGGTCCGGCATGTACACCATGAGCCCCGACCACCGGCCGATTATCGATCAGATTCCCTCGGTGGGAGGACTCTTCTGCATGCTGGGCGACTCAGGTTCGTCCTTCAAGACGGGGCCGGCGATCGGTAAGTGCCTGGCCGAGTGGGTCATCCACGGCGAGCCGCAGACCTGACGCCGTTCAATTCCACCCGTTTCGCCGAGGGCAAGCACTGGACAGACGCGCGCCGCTACGGCGATGAGAAACGTCAGACGATCTCACGTTAGCTCGCGTGGCTACCCACGATGTCGACGACCGAGCGCCAGCCATGGCGGTCGGCGTCGGCGCTCATCTCGCGCAGAATCTTGCCCGGCAGCGCTGGGCCGGCGTAAATAAACGCCGTGTACAGCTGCACCAGTGTCGCGCCGGATCGAATGCGTTCGATCGCGTCCGCTCCGCTTGAGATCCCGCCCACGCCAACGATCGGGATCTGTCCGCCAACCCGGCGGTAGAGCAGCCTCACGACCTCGTTGGCGCGCGTACGAAGCGGCTGCCCACTCAGTCCACCCGGGTAGTCCTTGTAAACCTCCGGAATACCTTGCCGGCTGATCGTCGTGTTCGTCGCCACAATCCCGTTCACACCGGCCGCGACCGCGGCCTCGGCGACTGCCTCCAGCTCGGAGTCGGTCAGGTCGGGCGCGATCTTGACCAGCAGCGGGCGTGGCTCGCGCTGCATGACCGCGGCAGTGCGCAGGTTGGCATCCTGGACGAGCGCGAGAATCCGCGACAGCTCGTCGGACATCTGGAGTGCGCGTAGACCGGGAGTATTGGGCGATGACACGTTGATCGTGATGTACTGCGCTATCTCAAACACCGCTTCAAGCAAGGCGGCGTATTCCTCGGCCGCCAGCTCGGGTGGAGTGTCCCGATTCTTGCCGATATTGACGCCGACGACACCGTGCGCCCTGAGGGGCAAGAGCTCATGCCGTAGCGCCGCCGCACCTTCACTTGGGAAGCCCATCGCGTTGAGCACCGCGAGATCTTCCGGGACTCGCCACACGCGCGGACGCTCGTTGCCTGCCTGCGGTACCAGCGTCACGGTACCAGTCTCGACATGACCGAAGCCGAGCGCAATCAACGGCTCGACTGCGATTCCGCTCTTGTCGAGCCCGGCTGCAACCCCGAGCGGATTTTCAAACGGGAGATCCCAGAGACGGAGCCGCAGCCGTTCGTCTGGTTCCGGCCGCATCTGCCGCAGAAGCGCGGGCCCGCCTGGCAGCCGGTGCATCTTCCGCAAACCCTGCAGCGCAAGAGCGTGCGCCCGTTCCGGTTCGACTCTGCTGATGAGCCGCCGGTACAAACCGCCGTAGATATCCGCCATTATGCTTGCCGCCTCGCTCGCGCTACTAACGTCTTTTTGTCAAACTCGTGCTGCACTCGGGTCTCCTCAAGCCATATCGCTTCAACGGTGAGATGACGCTGGAGCGTTTCCTCCAACGAATCCTCCGTAAAGAACCGTTTGAACCGGCCAGGCTCCACCTCGAAAAAATCCGGCTCGTGCTCAACCCCAACTCCCCAGAGTGCCTGCTTCTCGCCGGCGACGTTCACCCGACAGAGCAACACGGCTCCCAGCCGCAACACCCTGGCGATATCCTGAACGATCGCCGCTGTTGTTCGCCGGTCAAAATAGTGCAGCGACAGGCTGGCGATCGCGAGATCCGCGATGCTGGACCGCAGCGGCAGCCCGTCCGCCAGATTTCCCACGATGAAAAATGCGCCCGGCGCTCGGGCAGCGGCGCGGGCGACCCGCTGGGGCGATAGATCCAACCCGATCACCCGCAGACCGGCATCCATCATATATCTGGCGTCGTCACCAATTCCACAGCCGAGATCGAGCGCCAGCAGCCCGGGCAAGAGAACGTCTTGTTGACCCTCCAGCCATGACCCGTACTCCCGATTTTGCGATTGCATCTCCATGACACCCCCATCTCCGGCAAACATCATGTTAGCATCGCGTCAGCAATCGAATGAGCAGAGGGGATTGACGTTGATCGACGAGAAGCTGTCCGCCGTAGACCAGTATATTGACGAGCACATTGACGAGTATCTGGCTGACCTCACCGAGCTGTGCAGTTACCAGAGCGTCGCCGCCCAGAGCAGCCAGATCGACGAGACTGCCGAAGCGACGCGCGCCTTGCTAGAGAAGTACGGCGTGGCCGCCAGGGTGATGGCGACAAACCGGTTCCCGGTCGTCTACGGTGAGGCGTCCCTGGACGCCGGCAGGACCGTCCTCTGCTACAACCACTACGACGTCCAACCGGCCGAGCCGCTTGAGCTCTGGGACTCCGATCCGTTCAACCCGGAGATCCGAGACGGCGCGATCTATGGGCGCGGCGTTGGCGACGACAAGGGTCACATCATCTCGCGGCTCGCCGCGATCGACGCGCTGCGCGCGGTCTACGGCGCATTACCCTGCGGGGTGAAGTTCCTCATCGAGGGTGAGGAAGAGATCGGGTCGGGTAGCCTGGATGCGTTCATCGAGGCCAACCGCGAGCTGCTGGCGGCAGATGGCTGCCTCTGGGAGTTCGGCGGCGTGGACTACGACGGGCGGCCGCTCATTTTCGCTGGTATGCGCGGCGATCTCTACGTCGAGCTGCGCGTGCGCACCGCGGCGCGAGACGCGCACTCGGGCATGGCAGGCTCGATGTTTGCCAACGCTGCCTGGCGGCTGACCTGGGCGCTCTCAACCCTGAAGGACCAGAACGAACGCATCCTCATCCCCGGCTGGTACGACGACGTGCGGGAGGCGAGCGAGCGCGATCTGGAGCTGCTCAGACAGCTTCCATCGACGGAAGAGCGGGTGAAACAGACGTACGAGCTCAAGGGCTTCCTGAACGACGCGACGGGGCTTGAGCTCCAGCGGCGTTCGATTTTCGAGCCTACCTGCACGATTTCAGGTTTGAGCAGTGGCTACCAGGGCCCGGGCTCGAAAACGGTCTTGCCGGCTGAGGCGATGGCCAAGGTTGATTTTCGCCTGGTTCCCAATCAGAGCGCCGAGGAGCTGCTCGGGAAGCTGAAGCAGCACCTCATAGATCAGGGTTTCGACGACATCGAGGTCATCCAGCACGGCGGATATGACGCCGCCAGGGTCGACCCAGACGCCCGATTCGTGAAGATGGTCGCCGATACCGCGTGGGACGTCTACGACCGTCCACCGTCGCTACACCCATTGAGCGGCGGCTCCGGCCCGATGGCCGCCTTCGTCAAGCACCTCGGCATGCCCATCGCGAACGTCGGCATTGGTGATCCCGACTCCAATGCCCACGCGCCGAACGAGCGCGTTCTCATTGAAAACTTCAAGCGCGGCATCAAGCAGACCGCGCGAGTGTTCCAGCGCATGAACGAGTCATGAGCCAGGCAGGCGCCGCTCCTTCTCATCGGCAGTGGATACGCCGGGTTCGAGCGCTCCGCGATCCAGCGGAGCGGGAGCGCGAGGGTGCGTGCTATGTCGAGGGAATCCGGCAGGTACTCGCCGCGCATGAGGGCGGTCATCCGTTAGAGGCGGTGCTGCTTGAGCCACGGCGTCTGCGCAGTACCGTTGCCTGGCGGGCGGTTACGGAGATGCGTTCGGCTGGCGTTCCAGTCGTCGAGCTCGCAGCCGGCGAGTTCGAGCGCATCTCCTCGCGCGACAATCCAGTAGGTATAGCGGCGATCGTTCGATGGAGACCGGCGGCGCTCGACGACCTGGTGCCTCATGCAGACGCTTTCTACCTTGTAACCGATGAGGTTGGAGACGCAGGAAACCTGGGAACGCTCATCCGCACCGCGGATTCGTTGGGGGCCAGCGGAGTTATCGTGCATGGCGGCGTTGATCCATCGCACCCAAATGCCCTGCGTTCCAGTCTGGGCACTGCCTTCCATGTACCAATCGCGAGTGTCTCGACGCGCGATGAGATCTTCGCATGGACCCGGCGACACAACATCCAGACCGTGGCCACCTCGGCTCAGGCGGAGCAGCCGGTCTGGCGGACAAATCTGTCCGGCGCAGTCGCGCTGTTCGTCGGCAGTGAGGGGAAGGGTCTGGAGGCGGCAACGATCGAACGCTGCGACCAGACCATCTTCATCCCGATGGCCGGCACCGCGACATCCCTCAACGTCGGCGTCGCGGCCGGTATCGTCCTCTACGAGATCCAGCGCCAGCGCAGTCTCTAGGGAGATGCAATCCCTACTGGGAGAGACGACCTCGTGCGGTCTCGGAGTTGACCTATCCTAGCTCACAAACCCAGTTACGCGGCCCACCGGGCCGGTCGGGGAGCCATCAGCGGTTACCGCTGGGGTAGGAGATCTCATAATCCGGCCCGTGCCTGGGGATCACCACCGCCACCAGCTCGCCGGCGGCATCGGTTTCAATCAACAGGTCTAGCGGTGACGAGCGCACCTCTTCGTGCGGGTCGCCCACCGTTAACTCGATGTATGCCGTTCCATCGGACTCGACGCTAGTGAACTCTCCAGCCACGGGGTCAGCGAGCCAGCGCCGTAAACGCCGGCGGGCGGAATCCTCGCCGGCAGCCGAACGGAGCTCAACACCGACGAGCCGTCCGTTCGTCGCAACATCTACCACGCCCTGAACCGCAGTCGTCACGGCCGCGGCATCGGCGTCTTCGTCGTCAAGGACAAGCCGCAGCGCGTTCTTCTCGGAGTCATAGATCAATCGCACCGGTGTCTCCCTCTCTCGACCATTTGATCCACCACCATGCTAACGTTTCCGGCGGGATAGGTGCAGTGAGGTCTTCCAGAGGAGAAAGCCATACCGGACGGTGATTAGCGTGCGAGGTCTCTCCAACGCGGCGGTGTTGAGCGCCTGGCGTTCCGGCCCATTCCGGCGCTTCTTCATCTCCAACTTCCTGGCAGTTGCCGGACGTTCGCTACAGATGACCGTCATCGGCTACATCGTCTTCGAGCTGACCGGCAGTAACTTCCTGCTGGGCCTCAGTCTCCTTCATGCAGATGGCGCCGGTGCTCATCATGTCTCCACTCGTTGGCGTACTCGTCGACCACTTCGATCGCCGGCGCATCCTCTCGAGCATCTTTCTCATCAAAGCGGCCGGGCTCTGCGTGCTCGGAGCTCTGGCGCTGGCCGGCATGCTGAGCGTCCCGGCCATCGCCGTAGCGGTCATCATCATCGGCAGCGCCGGCGCATTCTCGTTCCCGGCCCGTTCGGCGTTGCTCCCGAACCTGGTCGAACGGAACGCCTTGCAGAGCGCAATCGCCGCCAACTCGATTCTCGGTACTGCCGCCAGAATCTCAGCGCCGGCTATCGGCGGGTTCGCGCTGGACGTTGCCGGAGTGAGCGTGGCACTGCTGCTCGGGGTCGGCTTGTATGTCCCGGCCGCCCTCCTTATCTTGCTCGTACCACTTCAAGCGGCCGCCGCTGTGAGCGCTGCCCGAGCGCCGTTCAGCCCGGAGCGGGCAATGCGGACTTTCACGGGCGATCTGCGCGACGTGCGCGAATACATCAGAGACAATCTCCGGTTGCGTGCCGCGCTGGTCAACGACATCGTGCCCTATATGTTCGGCATGTCGTATGTCGCGCTGCTGCCGGCCATCGCAATCACCACCCTCGGCGGAGGAGCGAGTACACTCGGCCTCTTACACGGCGTCAGCGGTATCGGCGCACTCATCGGAACACTAGCGGCGGGAGCGCTGAGCGGACGCGGGAAGCGCGGACGCGTCATCTGGGTGTCGATGCTCGGCTGGGGCCTGGCGATCCTGTGGGTCGCGGCCGGAGACTCGTACGCCATGATCCTGCCCAGTCTCTTTCTGGTCGGTTGCTTCCAAACGCTCTACATCGTCCAGAACGACACGCTCGTCCAGATTTTCACTATCGACCGCGTCCGCGGACGCGTTATCGCCGCGCAGTCCATGATCAATGGCTTAACGACGATCGGGTTCCTCGAGATTGGGCTCATCGCGGAGATCGCCGGCCTGGCGCCCGCTCTGGCCATCCACGGCGCAGCGATGCTGGCGATGGGCATCTTCACCGTCGTGTTCCGGCATGGGATGCGCACCCTTGACTAACGGCCTGCCGAGAGTAGCTTCGGTGGCGCTTACTACTTATCGCACCCGAGTGTTCCCTTGCGATTTCTCGCGCTGGTCCTGTCGTTTCCGCTTGCACTAGCGTATTTTGTCACACAGTACCGGGCAAATCGTCCCTCGTAGGACTGGACTTCTAGGGTCTTGCGCCTGTGACAATGCGGAATATACTGAGGATGTACGTTCACTCCGGTGCGACCTCCCCACCACTGAACGTAACCAGTGCAAAGCAGCCAGCGGGTAGCTCAACGAGCGCCTCTTGGAACCGAGGAGTACGTTAGCCCGATGCAAAAGCGTGTCCTGTTGATCGATGACGACCCAGTGTTTTCTGAGCGTCTGCGTGAGGCGCTTGGGACCGACATCAACCTCAACATTGTCTCAATCACCGATGACGTCCTGAGGATGTGCGCTGACCTGGCCCCGGATCTTATCCTGCTGGATGTTCACCTGGCCCCAGGCGATCCGTTCGCGATACTCGATGAGATCTCTATCCGTCAGAAAGACGCGCAAACTGCGGTGCTCTGCCTCTCGCGGGGCGCCGGCTTAACCACGCGGCTGCAGTCTTTCGGGGGGACGGTGTTTGGCGCGCTGAAGCGCGAGATCAACGCCGACGATCTCCGTTCGACCATCGCTCACGCACTCGGGCTGACCAGCTGCCACGCCCGATCCGGTAGCGGCCTAATCTGACCCCAGCTGATACAACAACAGGCCAATCTGGGAAGCGATGTCATAGGCGGCTACCTCACCGACCCCTTCAGTCAGAACCACAGCCACCAGCGGCCCGTGCGGCGTGTAGATCACCCCGGCATCGTTGATAACGCCGTCCTCAAGATAGCCTGTTTTGTGCGCCACCGTACCCTCAGGCAGCAGCGCCGGAAGTCCGCCGTAGATCTCCTGCCGGCCAAGGAGATCGAGCATCTCCTGACTGGCGCTCTCGCTGACCACCGCTGCCATTGAGCATCAGCACCAACAGCTGTGCCAGATCCGATGCTCGCGTCACGTTAAACGCTGCGTCCCC
This sequence comes from uncultured Chloroflexia bacterium, assembly GCA_963729445.1. GTDB lineage: Bacteria > Chloroflexota > Chloroflexia > Thermomicrobiales > CFX8 > JACCZH01. Next base: position 795,917 of record CAVSNU010000005.1, on the reverse strand, counting down.
ACGCAAGGTCGCTGTCACGCTCGAACCGACCGACGAGCCACCTTGCCACGGGCTGGAGCGCGCCGGACAGCCCACCCGCCTCTTGCGTATCCTGTTCGTCCAACGGCGCTTCGGGCTCTTGGGTAGCGGGTTCGTCCAGCGGCTCCTCCGGTTCTTCCGGCTCGACGCCTGGGTCAAGCTCCTCGGGAGCTTCAGGCACAGCGTCCGATTCATCCGGGGGCGGTGCCGGAGCAACATCATCGCGCGGCGACCAGCGGATCTCGATACCTTCAAGCCCAAGATCGTTCATCGTAGCGTTGACGGCCTCTGAACCGGTCAGCCCGAGGAGGGCGTACGCCGCGACATTGCTCGACTGGGTAATCATGGCCGTCACCAGACCCTCGACATCAGCGTACGAGCCAATGTCGTCAACGCTATAACTGTCCGGCCCCTCGCTGAAATGAGCTTCTCTGAGCTCCACCACATCATCGAATGCCAGCATGCCTTCAGCTTGCTCACGGTAGATCTCAACCATGATTGCGAGCTTGTAGAGGCTCGCGGCCTCCATCGCTTCGTGCGGGTTGTGCTCCCAGAGCACGGTCCCGTCGGGTGACGCCAGCGTGACCGCGACCGTGCCGTCAACCTCACGCACGAGCTCCTCGAGCTCCGCCTCGACATCACCCAGGTCGATGTGGCGGGCCAGCGATTCCGCTTCTGCGGTCTCCGATTCCTCCGCGGGGACAGTAGCGGTTGGTGTCAGCGTCGGGATCGTCCGGGCGGTTGGAGAAGCGGCCGAACGTGTGACCTGGACTGAGACGGATGGAGTTGACTGAAGACCGCTCACCGCAGATGGAGTCTCGGCCGGTTGCGCCGTCGCGGTACGAGCTGGACGCGCATCGCTCGCGCTCCCACAGGCAGCGAGCAGTAGAAGAGCGCATAGCAAACTGAAGGCAGGATAGATCCCGCGGGCGAAACATGGCATGTATGTCTGTGAACCCATTCATTGACATGCGATTGACCGGCACGCACGACGAGAGGTTGGGGGGAAGACGTTTGAGAATGATACGACCTGCCATCGCCACGCGCCATCGTTTGGCGTTACCATCACGAGTGGGTCATACTCACGTGTCGCTGTTGCAAACGAGCAATCGCGCTGGCGCTGGGAGAAGTGATACATGGTCGCGCAGGCCGCAGAGCTCATCCGCTACCGGAGCCTGGTCATCAACCTCGTCTCGAAGGACCTGAAGGTTCGCTACAAGAACTCGGTCCTCGGTTTCATGTGGTCGTTGCTCAACCCGCTGCTGATGATGCTGGTCTTCACGTTCGTCTTCACGCAGCTCATCGGTGTCGTCGGCACGATTGAGAACTTCCCGGTCTTCGTGCTGACGGGGCTGCTCGCCTGGAACTGGACTGCCACGAGCGTCGCCGCGGGCACCAAAGCGATCACCGACAACGCCCCAATCATCAACAAGGTCTACTTCCCGCGGATGCTCTTGCCGGTCTCGGTCGTGCTCTCACACATGATCCATTACCTCCTCGCGCTCCCGGTGCTCTTCGCGTTCATGGCCGTCTACGGTATCTCCTTCTCTCCATGGCTGCTCTACCTGCCGGTCATCATCCTGGTGCAGACGATCTTCCTGATCGCGCTGGTGCTCATCCTGTCAGCGCTGCATGTCTATTTCCGGGACACGATTGTGCTGGTTGAAGTTGGACTGACAGCCTGGTTCTTCATGACACCGATCTTTTACCGGGTGGAAGACGTCGTCCCCGATCTCGTCCAGTGGATGTACTGGCTGAACCCCATGGCATCGATCATCGCCGAGCTGCACACCGTTCTCTACTACGGCGGGGTGCCCGATCCGCTCTTCATGGCGCGCACGCTCGTCACTGCGCTCGTGTTGCTCGTCATCGGCTATGTCCTGTTCTCACGCGTCAGCAAGCATATTGGAGAGCATCTGTAGTGCTCAACGGTGACCACCAGAACGACTACGCCATCGAGTTTCGCGACGTGTCGCGCCGCTTCGTCCTGCACCACGAGCAGCGCGCGTCGTTCCAGGATTGGTTTATCGGTCTGATCCGTCCTCGCGGCCATGCGGAGGAGTTCTGGGCGCTGCGCGATGTGACCTTCGGGGTTCGTCGCGGCGAGACGATCGGGCTGGTCGGCCGCAACGGGGCCGGCAAGAGCACTCTGCTCAAGCTCGTCACCCGCATCCTGGAACCCAGCAGCGGGAAAGTCTCAGTCAACGGCCGCAGCTACGCCATGCTTGAGCTAGGCGCCGGCTTCCACCCGGAGCTCTCCGGGCGCGACAACATCTTCCTGAATGGCAGCCTCTACGGGTTCAGCCGCAAGGAGATGCAGGCGAAATACGAGCAGATCGTGCGCTTCTCCGAGCTGGAGCGCTTCGTCGACACACCGGTCAAGCACTACTCCTCGGGTATGTTTGCCCGGCTGGGGTTCGGTATCGCGATCTCGATGGCGCCGGAGATCCTGGTCATCGACGAGGTGCTGGCGGTCGGTGACTCATCGTTCCAGGAGAAGTGCCTGACTGCCCTGGCAGATCTCAAGGCCAGGGGCACGACCATTCTGTTTGTCTCGCACGATGCCGAGACGGTGCGCTCCTTCTGCGATCGGGCCGCGCTGCTCGTTGATGGCCACCTGATTGATATCGGGCCGGCGAACGACGTCGTCGATCACTACGCCCGGCTGCTGATGACCCACGAGCCACGCTTCAGCCTGCTGCGGGTGCGGGCGCTGGACGAGCTGCGCATGCCGGCCGACGCGATCCGGTCCGGCGAGGATCTGACGGTCGAAGCCTTGATTCGCGCACCAGGCGGCCTCGACACGAGCATCCTCTCGCTCCAGATCGCGATCGATCAGATCGATGGCGTCAAGCTGTGGGAGACGCGGATCAACCTGCCGGCAGAGCTACCGCTCGCGGAGCAAGCCGCCAGCCAGCGTGCGGAGAAGCTGCCCGACACGCGCGTCGCACGGGTGACCTTACCTGAGTTTCCCATCGCCTCCGGCACCATCCGCCTGAGCGCCACGCTCCTCGATACCAGCGGCGAGCAATCCCGCTTTCTCGACCACCAGGAGACCATGCTGCGGGTCGAATCGACCAGCATGCAGGAACGTGGGCTCCTACACCTCGATCACCACTGGGAGTGGGAGCCGCGTCCCCAGATTGAAGTCCCAACCGGCGGGGTGACCGAGCGGCACCGCGGCAGGCGCTAAACCGGCCGCAATCGTTCGTTGACCCGGAAATCAGGTGACTGGTTGGCAATCCGCCATAGAATCTTGCCCGTATTAACACAGTACACCAGTTCAGCCGGCACGAGGAATCTTTTGGGTCATGCGAGAGGAGCCGGCGATGGCTCCGGCTGTTCATGCAGGTCAGGTCGATGAGCTCGATCTCCAGATCATCGGCGCGCTCCAGATCGACGGCCGCAGGCCGGTCGCTGACATTGCCCGCGAACTCGGCGTGCCGAAATCCACGGTGCAGCGACGGCTCGACACGCTGCTCCGTAACCGGGTAATCAGGATCGCCGCATACGCGGACAGCGCCAAGCTCGGATTTGGCATCCATGTTCACCTCAACCTGCGGGTCGAGCTCGTCGAATACCAGACGGTGATCGACAAGCTTGCCGCGCTGACTGAGGTGCGCTGGGTAGCAGTGACGACCGGTCCGGCCGATATCATCGCCGAGGCGTACTTCGCCTCGCCCAACCACCTGCACGAGTTCATTCGAGACAAGCTAGCCCCGATCAAAGGCATTACCGGCGTCGAGACGGTCATCCTGAGCACGAAGAAACTCACGTTCCATTCGGACGCTTTCGTCCACCCCCCAACCCAGGCTGCATTTCCGAACGCCCGGCCAGCCACAGCCGGCGCTTCCGACCAGGCCAGAACGCGCATTGCCGCTCCCGAAGATTGTCCCCTGCACCCCGGCGACTCGATGTAACAGTCAGGCACACGCCGTGAACAGGAGATGGAGGGTACGACCGATGGATGGCTCTACCGACCAGCCGATCAGGGTCGTCGAAGCGAGTGTGTTGGATCGACGCACCTTTCTCAAACGCGCATCAATGCTTGCCCTCAGCGTGCCTGCCGTTTCGGCGATCCTGGCTGCCTGCGGCGGCGATGACGACGAACCCGAAGAAGGCGCGCCCGCCGCAGCGTCCTCCCCGACCGTGGGATCGGGCGGCGTCACCGTTCAGCAAAACGTCACGGCAACTGCAGCCGCTGAACCTGCGGATGACGAGACGCCTGCGGATGAGGGGACAGCTACTGAAGAGACGTCCCCAGATGAGCCCACGACTGCGAGTGGAGCCTCGGGCGGGTCAATCATCGTCGCGCGACAAGTCGACTCTGAGAATCTGGACCCCGTGATCCAGGACGGCAACATCAACATCTGGGCGTTCATGAGCATCTATGACCAGCTTATTGGTGTTGACGAGGACGGCCTCGATCTCATCCCACGGCTGGCCGAGTCATGGGAGGCACAGGACGACGGCGCGACGTATGTCTTCCATATTCGCCCGGGGGTGAAGTTCTTCGATGGCTCAGAGATGACCGTGGACGACATCAAATGGTCAATCGAGCGGGCTAGAGACACCGAGGCCAGTCCGTGGACGTTCAGCGTCGCCGAGGTACAGGAGGTCGCGACGCCGGACGAGTCAACCGTCGTCATGACGCTGACTGAACCCTTGGCGCCGTTCCTGCCCCAGATCGCCATGTTCAATGCCAGCATCATCTCGCAAGCATTTGCCGAAGAAGTCGGCGTCGATGGTCTGGTCGACCAGACCATGGGAACCGGCCCCTTCCAGTTGAGCGAGTGGCGCAAGGGCGAGCAGATGACCATGGTGAAGAACCCGAACTACTGGGAGGAAGGCCTGCCACTGCTCGACGAGATCATCTGGACGGTCGTGCCGGATGGCAACAGCCAGATCCTGCAGGTCCAGGGCGGTGAGATCGACGGCATCATCGGTCAGGGAGACGTGCCCTTCAACCGCGTTCCCGATCTCCAGCAAGACGAGAACCTGAACGTCATTCTGTGGACGTCCACCAACAATCAATTTGTTGCATTGAATTGCCGCAACCCGCCTCTCAACGACGTGAAGGTCCGGCAGGCGCTGAATTACGCGACGGACAAGCAGGCGCTCATCGACACGATCCTGTTCGGCAATGCCGAAGTCTCCAACAGCTTTATGCCCAATGGCGCGCTCTACTGGAACCCGGACCAGGAAGGCTACCCATTCAATCTTGAGCAAGCCCAGGCGTTGATGGCGGAGTCGGAAAGTCCGGACGGGTTCCCGCTTGAGTTCCTGGTGCGGGCGGGCAATCAGCAGCAGCTACAGCTCGCCACGGCGCTGAAGGATATGTGGGCTGCGATTGGCGTCAACCTCGATATTCAACAACTCGACGTCGCAGTGTGGAACGACAAATACCGCGGGTTCGACTTCGAGGCCGTCCACACGCAGTGGACGAACGACATCATCGACCCGGACCAGCTCGTGACCTACGCCATCATCCCGGAGACGATCGAGAATTACCGCACCGGTTGGGTGAACCAGGAAGCGGTTGATCTGGCAATGGAGGGACGCGTCACGCTCGATCCGGAGGCGCGCCGCGACATCTACTCTCAGATTCAGCGCATCCACATGGAGGACGCGCCATTTGTGTATCTCTTCGTCGTGCCGTACATCGACGTGATGAACAAGCGCGTCGAGGGTTATTTCCATCATCCAATGGGCCAGTACAACTTCGCACGGACGTTCGTCGAAGACTAGGTCCACGGCCGGCATGAGGGCGCTCTGGACGAGCGCCCTCATGCCCTTCGATCGGGAGAATTCGCATGACCCGAGGGCAATACATTCTGCGACGCTGCTTCCAGATGATCCCGGTGGTTCTGGGGATCACGATCGTCCTTTTCGTCATGATCCGGCTCATCCCCGGCGACCCGGCGACCGCTATGCTCGGAGAACGCGCGACGGACGAGGCGATCGTGCGCATCCGCCGCAGCATGGGGCTCGATAAGCCGATCTGGATACAGTACGCCTACTACATGCGCGATCTTGCGCAGCTCGATCTCGGGGAATCGCTGCGCTACGACGTACCGGTCTCTTCCTTGATCGGGCGCCGGATGCTGGTGTCATTCTCGCTCGCGATCTACACGGTGATCCTCACCACCATCATCTCCCTGCCTCTCGGAATCATGGCCGCGCTCAAGAAAAACAGCATCGCTGACAACTTCGTGCGCTCGGTACTGACGGTGACGATGGTAATGCCGTCGTTCTGGATCGGGATCATCTTTATCATCGTGTTCAGCATTTCCCTGGGCCTCTTCCCGGTTTCGGGGTTTGGCGACAGTTTTGTCGACCACCTCCTGCATCTCTTCCTGCCCGCCTTGACCCTCTCGCTCGGGCTGGCTCCGATTCTGATCCGCAGCTTGCGATCCAGCATTCTCGAGGCACTGGAGACGGACTACGTCAAGACCGCGCGTGCCAAAGGGCTGAGCGAGCGCAACGTCATGACGGTGCACGTCTTGCGCAACGCGCTGATTCCTTATGTCACCTTGCTGGGGATACACACGAGTTTTCTGATGGGCGGAACCGTCATCGTCGAGTCGGTGTTCGCGCTCCCTGGGGCCGGCAAACTGCTCATCGACGGCGTTCGAGCACGTGACTACACGATCGTCCAATCGGCCACCCTCGTGTTCGCCCTGCTGGTGATCGGCGTCAACCTTGCAACCGACATCATTTACACGTTTCTCGATCCCCGGATACGCCTGAGCTAGACCAAACGGAGGGCAGACGCACATGACCGCTGGGGTATCGACGGCCGCCCGGCTAGCGGCGGTGGAGCGGGAGTCACACCGTCACTGGTCGCGGCGCGTCCTGAACAACCGCACCCTGATGGCCGGCGGCCTGCTGTTCGGCGCGTTAGTCCTGATCGCCCTGTTTGCCCCGGTCATCGCCCCCTACGAACCAGACGCACAGGAATTCGCCGCCAGCCTCCAGGGCCCGAGCCTGCGACACCCCTTCGGGACGGACATCTTTGGACGCGACATCTTCTCGCGCGTCCTGTATGGAACCCGCATCGATCTGCGGGTCGGCGTCATTGCCGTCATCCCACCCTTCGTGATTGGAATCGTCCTGGGTGCGCTCTCCGGTTACTACGGTGGCTGGCTGGACACGATCATCATGCGCGCGGTCGATATGGTGCAAGCGTTCCCGTTCATCGTGCTCATCATCGCCATTGTGTCCATCCTGGGTCCGGGCTTGAACAACATGTTTATCGCGGTCGCGATCGTGGCCTGGGTCGTCTACGCGCGCCTGATTCGCGGCGAGATCCTGGTTGCCAAACACCGGGAGTATGTCCAGGCCGCTCAAGCGATGGGCGGCACGGACTGGCGCGTGCTGCGCCACCACCTGCTGCCCAACGTCATCACGCCGTCGATTGTCTTCGCCATGGCCGATATCGCGCTGTACATTCTGCTGGCGGCGTCGCTCAGCTTTCTGGGGCTCGGGGCAAAGCCTCCCACGCCCGAGTGGGGCGCAATGATCGCCGAGGGTCAACCGTTCATGACGACCGCCTGGTGGATCAGCGTTCTACCGGGGCTGGCGATCGTGATCACCGGATTCTCGCTCAGCCTGATCGGCGATGGGTTATCCGACTTCCTGCGGCCCGGCAACCGGTGACATGCTCTCCGTTACGGCCCGCACTCTGCTAGCATGCCAGCAGCAACATTCTTACCGGGTGCCGGACAATAGAATCGACCAACCTCCATGATCTCTCTGCTCGCCAGCGCCTGGCGTATCGTCGTCAATCGCTCGCTGGCCGACTGGCTGATCCTGTCGGCTGCGCTCGTGACGGTGTTGATCGCGACCACGCTCCTGGCGGCCGGCCCGATCTATGCGGACGCCGTCGCCCTCAGCGGCGTCCACCGCACCCTTGAAGATGCCGCTGTCCGTGATGTCAATGTCGAAGTGTCCATCCGCACCGACGGCGACCGCTTTGCCGCCGCGAACGAGAACGTCCAGACCACCACCGCGGCGTACTTCAGTTCAACCGGAGGGACGATCTACCGGCGCGGCACCTCAGAATCGTACGCCCTGCCAATGCAGGCGGACGAAGACGAGGTCCGCAACCTGGCCCTCTTCAGCTTCTTCGAGCGCTTCGAGGAGAAAGTCACGCTTGTCGCTGGGGATTGGCCGGCCGATTCCAGCGAGCCGTACCAGACCGTCGTCTCCCGGACCACGGCTGACCTGCTCCGTATCGGGGTCGGTGACGAGCTGACGATGACAAACCGGCGCGACGAGAGCTACCAACCCGCCATCCAGATCGCCGGCATCTTCCAGATCGATGACCCGACCGATCCCTACTGGTTCGATGACCAATTGGACATCGAGGGCGTGACGATCAGCGATTCGTTCACGACCTACGGGCCGTTTGTCGTCACCCGTGATGTCTTCTTCGACGCCCTCACGCCGCAAACCGGCGAGACCAGGTGGCGCATCCTGCCAACGTTCCCAAATCTCGAGGTTGGTGAGATCCAGAGACTGCGCCGCAACGTGGAGAATCTCAACGCGCGGATCAACCACGACACCCAGGTCAACAACCAGTACGCGGTGACCACCGAGCTCGACACCATCCTGCGCCGCGCCGAGCGCTCACTCCTGGTTACCCGTTCCGGTGTCCTGGTCCTCACTATCCAGCTCGCCCTGCTAGCCGGCTACGCGCTGCTCCTGACCGCCGGGTTGCTGGTCGATCAACGCGCCGTCGAGACCGCCCTGATTCGCTCCCGCGGCGCGAACAACCGCCAGATCGCCACGATGGCGATGATGGAAGGGCTCTTGATCGCGCTACCGGCCGTGCTACTAGGCCCCCCGCTGGCCGCGCTGGCGCTGCGATTACTGAATCGCTTCGGTCCGCTCGCCGATATCAACCTGACCATCGAGCCGCACATCAGCTCCACGGCGTACCTGCTGGCGCTCTTTACCGGGCTGGCCTGCGTGGTCGCGTTGACCCTTCCAGCGCTCATCTCGGCGCGCTCCTTGAACCGGGCGCGTGCCGCTCGCGGGCGACAGGGACCGCAAGCCTTCTCGCAGCGCGCCGGCATCGATCTGGTGCTGCTCCTCCTGGCCGCTATCGCCTACTGGCAGCTCCGTCGCTACAGCGCGCCGATCACCCAGACGGTCGAGGGTCGCCTGGGGATTGATCCCCTGCTCGTCTCGGCCCCGGCGATCGGGCTATTGGCCGGCGCGGTGATCGCGCTGCGAACGATCCCGCTGCTGGCGCGCCTCTCGGAAACAGTGGCGAGCGGCGGCAGCCGCATCGTGCCCGCGCTGGGGGCGTGGCAAATCGCGCGCCGGCCGATGCGTTACGCGCGCTCCGCGCTGCTCCTCATCCTCGCCATCAGTATCGGGTTCTTCGCCGTCTCCTACTCCGAAACCTGGAAGCTCTCGCAGGACGACCAGGCTGACTATCAGATCGGCGCCGATATCCGCGTCACTCCCAACCAGCGCGTGAACCGCTCGATTCCGCGCCAGAACCTGCCAGACAGCTACAGCCAGCTAGACGGCGTGAGCCAGTCCATCCCCGTGTCTCGCGAGACGGGGCAGCTCTCGCGTTCGGCCGGGGACGCGAGGGCCGTCCTGCTCGACGCCGGCAACGCCGCTGATCTCGTTGAGTTTCGACCCGATCTCGCCGATGAGCCGTTCAGCGAGCTGATGTCACGCCTGGTGGCTGGACGCCCTGCGCTCGCGACGCTGCCGCTCCCCGGCGAACCCCAGCAGATCGCGCTCAACCTGCGTCTCCAGGTGGATGCGTTGGCACCGGATCAGGCGTTGCCGGACGACATTACGCCGAATGATCGGCGCATCCAGTTGAGTCCCGCGGTTACGGTCGTTCTCCAGGATGTCAACGGCATGCTCTTCCGCGTCGATCTCGGCACCATTGAGAGCTCAGGCGACGATGTCACGATCGCAACTCCCCTCAGCTACCCATTGACCGACGGCGCCGTGGCCCGGCCTTCGTATCCGCTCGCCCTGGTCGACATTGAGCTGCGGACCATTGCGCCACTCGTGGTCGAACGAACGGCCACGCTCGAAGTCCGGTCCCTGCAGGTCAGCGATAGCGCTGGTTCCGAGGGTTGGACGGACGTTGACCTCCCCAATGACCCGGACATCTGGGAAGCAGCAGGTGCCGCAATCGCACGGGTACAGACAGCACCCCTCTTTGAGGTCACCGAGGCAACCGCCGAGGGCGGCCTCGTCATTGCGGTGCGTTCCGGCACAGCGCGCGGCAATCAGGTTGTCCCCGTCACGTACTATCTGAGGCCCGCCGGGACCACCCTGCCTGAGACGATCCCGGTGCTGGTGAGCGAGTCCTTTCTCGAATCGACAGCGTCATCGCTGGGCGACACCACCGAGCTACAGGTGGGAGATCTCCGCGGCAACGTCACCATCGCCGGGGTGATTCGAGGATTCCCGACCGTCGCGGCGGATGCAGACGGAATCGTGATCGCCGACCTGGCAACAGTTGCCATGCACCGTTTCGAACCCGGCAAGGCGACTCTTGGACCCGATGAGCTCTGGCTCAAGGTTGATTCAGCCGCCATCGAACCTGTTTCAGAGGCATTGCGTCAGGACCCATTCGTCAGCCGTAGCGTTGACAGCCGTTCGGAACGCGCCCAGAGTCTGCTCTCCGATCCCGTCGCCCTGGGGAACATCGGCTCGCTCTCGCTCGGTTTCGTCGCCGCCGCCGTTTTTGCCGCGATCGGCTTCATCGTGAGCGCCGTCGTCTCGGCCAGAGAGCGAGTGACCGAGTTTGCCCTGCTGCGCGCCCTCGGACTCTCTCCGCGCCAGCTGGTGCGCTGGATGGCACTGGAACACGGCGTGTTACTTGCGATCAGCCTGATTGGTGGCACCCTCCTTGGAATTGCGCTCGCCTGGCTGGTACTTCCACTTATCGCGGTGACGCAACAGGCGACCCAGGTTGTGCCGGGCGTGATCGTGGTGGTGCCCTGGCTGACGATTGTGCTCTTGGAGCTGGGCGTCGTCGCGGTGTTGCTGCTCGTCGTCGGCGTCCTTGCGCTGGTGCTCCGCCGAGGTGGCCTCGGCACATTGCTGCGGCTCGGCGAGGATAATTAGATGGCCGGACAGGTTTCCACACCCAAGCAGAGCGCCGGGGTGACCGCCACACCGGCGGTCGTGCTGAACATCCTGCGCCGGTTACGCGGCGAGGTCACGCTGCTCTCGACTATCATCCTGGTGATCTTTACCGCCAGCCTGGTACTGGCCGCCCTGCCCCGGCTCTATAACCAGATGTCGGACGATGGCCTCGTCTACGACATCGAGCACGCCAACACATTCCAGCGCAACCTTAACGCCCAGTACCTCAGCCAGCTACCGCCAGGAGGCGACGCGGTCTTCAGCAACGTGGAACAAAACGGTCAGGATTTCCTGACCGGGCTGCCGGATTCGATCCAGCGCGTCGTCGAGAGCTCAAACTGGGTCGTCGACTCGCCGCGATACGCCGTCAGTGACGTTCCCGGGACCATGCCGTTCCCGTTCGAGCGCTTCATGCGCTTCCGCTACCAGAGCGAGATCAATGAGAACGTCCGCATGCTGACGGGCGATCTACCCGCGCCACGCGAGCCGATTCCAGCACCCTGTGCCGGCAACTGCCCGCCTGCCGCCGGGCAGCTGGAGATCTTCGAGGTTGCGATCTCGACTGAGACCGCACGCCAGCTCGAGCTGGTCGTGGGTGAACAGCTCATTCTGGAGCCGGACAGCTCCGACCCACAGCACCGCAGCCGTGATTTCAGCGCGCTGAACTACGCTATCGTTCTCGAGGTTTCAGGCATCTTCGAGCCGCTGCAGCCCGACGCGCCCTACTGGTTCCAGGATTCCCGCTTGCAACGGGCCGACGAGGTGGAGACGCCCGACACCCTGATCTACTACGCAACGTCGCTCATCGCGCCGGAGGACTATGGGAGGCTGCTCGACCTCAATCCAACAGCCAATTGGAACTACAACTACCGGTATTATGTCGACTCCCAGGCGTTTGATACCGGCCTGCTGGACCAGCTCTCAACCGACGTCCTCAACGCGGAGTTCACCTACGCCGGCGCCGGAGGAACGTCACCGCCCGACACGTTCTACCTGCGCACGGGGCTGTCGGGACTGTTCAATCGCTTCGAAGCGCGCCAACACCAGGCCATCGCCGTGCTGGCTCTGGCGGCCATTGGCTTGCTGGCCGTCACGTTCGCCGTTGTCGGCCTGCTCTCGGCCCTGATCGTGGACCGGCGCCGGCCCAGCATCGCCCTACATCGTGGCCGGGGCGCTTCTAGCCGGCAGCTCACCGTGTCCCAGGCGGTTGAAGGGGTACTCCTGGCCAGCCCGGCAGCACTGCTGGGATATGTCGCTGCACTGTTGCTCGTTGATGCCAGGCCCCATCCCCTCTCCCTCGCCACAACGCTCGCGATGGTCGTCGTCGCCGCGCTCATCCTGATCGCCACCGCCCTACCCTACTTCCGCATGCCCCTGCGCGACCTGGAAGACCATACGCGCGCGCAGAGGCGCGCGTCTACCCGCAGAATCGTCATCGAGCTCACGATCGTGGTGCTGGCTGTCGCCGGAGTTATCCTGCTGCGCCGGCGCGGGCTCAGCCCGGAAGGCGTGACTGGTGACGGCTCGGGCTTCGATCCCTATCTTGCTGCCGTCCCGGTGCTGCTTGGCCTTGCGACTGGTCTCGCGGCGTTGAGACTCTACCCGATCCCGATCCGGTTCCTGGCGTGGCTCAGCTCCCTCCGACGGGACCTGGTGCTCTTCGTCGGCCTGCGCCGGGTCTCTCAACAGGCGACCGCGGCCCGGTTGCCGCTGCTCGTGATCCTGCTTGCCGTCGCCCTGGCCGTGTTCTCATCCGTCGTGCAACGCTCGATCGATGAGGGTCAGGTCGCGTCGTCGTGGCAGGCAACCGGCGCAGATTACCGGGTCGATCCACTATCGAGCCTGGCGACCCTCTCATCCGCGATCGACCTCTCAGGCGTGGACGGTGTCAACGCGATCGCTGCCGGTCACATCACCACCGCAAACCAGCTCGCCGCTGAGGGAACACGCGGCAGCGGCAACGCACGCCTGCTGGCGATCGACACCGACGCGTACCAGCTCGTCGCTGGTGGCACGCCGGCCGACCCACACTTTCCAGAAGCGATGCTCGGCGACCAGATCGTCACCGACATCGGCCAGCCGGCCAATCCGATTCCCGCGATAATCTCCCGCAACTGGCCGGCCCGCCAGGCTCCGGAGCCCGGCCAGACCTTCGTGCTCAGCATGCGCTCCCAGGACATTACCTTCATTGTGCGCGACGTTCGCGATCGCTTTGCCGGCATCCCGATCGACCAACCCTTCATCGTCGCCTCGCACGACAGTATCGCCCAGTTCAGCCGCACCCTCACGCTGCGCCCCAACGTGCTCTTCGTCAGCGGTGAACCGGGAATCGAAGAACGCCTGGACGCAACCCTGGATACGCAGTCCAGCTCGGCCCGCCTCTCCTCCCGGGAGGCGCTGTACGCCAGCGTGCGCGATGTTCCCCTGATATCCGGGGTAAGCCTCGGATTCCGCTTGAGTGTCGTCCTGGCGACCGTCTGCGCCGCACTCGCCGCTGTTGTTGCGTTAGCACTCACCGCACGATCCCGATCTCGTGACCTCGCCTATCTGCGCACCCTCGGCCTCTCGACCAATCAGGCGCTTGGACTGACGACCGTCGAGCAGCTTCCGCCCGTGCTGGTCGCCGGGGTCGTCGGCACGCTGCTGGGGGTCGGAATCGTCAGAATTATCGAGCCAGGTATTGATCTCAACGTCTTCACCGGACCTGACCTGCCGGCCGCACTGATCGTCTCCTGGCCGGCGATCATCCTCGTCGCAGCCATCGTCACTGGCACGGTCACCCTCGCCATCATCGCCTTCAGCCTGATCGCGCGCCGGGTCAATCTCGGAGAAGTTCTGCGTGCCGGCGACCGGTGATTGCAACCCTCTAGCGAAAGGAAGGCAGTGTGAAGTCCAGACTACTCGGGCACGCGGGGGCGAGACGCTGGCTATCTGCGAACACTCGGTCTATCATCACGGCAGACAGTCCGCCTAGCTGCAGGCGAATAGCCACCATTGATCGTGATTGCCAGTGCCATTGGTCTGGCTTTCGGCATTGGTATCACCAGGTTGGTTGAGCCCGACGGAGATCTGGCGCCGCTCATTTCACCGGATGCTGACTGGGACCTTTGACCAGAATCGGGGATGCATGACCGACACCATGGATTTCTCCACCATGAGAGAGCGAGCGGAGAGCGCCCAGCGCCCGGTCTACGGTGCCGGCGCGGCGATCGTCTGCGACAATCTGGTCAAGATCTACAAGGTCGCGAACCTCGAGGTCGTCGCGCTGCAAGGCCTCGACCTGCTGGTGGACCAGGGCGAGTTCCTCGCCATCGTCGGCGCTTCCGGCAGTGGCAAATCGACGCTGCTGAACATTCTGGGTGGCCTGGACGTGCCCTCGGCGGGGAAAGCCATGGTCGGCGGCAACGATCTGCTCAACATGAACGCGCGCGAGCGCACCCTCTACCGGCGCCAGATGATCGGGTTCGTCTGGCAGCAGACGGCCCGCAACCTCCTGCCCTACCTCAACGCCATGGAGAACGTGGAGATGCCGATGATCTTCGAGGGCACCCCGCGCAAGCTGCGCAAGGAGCGGGCCCGCGAGCTGCTGGAGCTGGTGGGCTTGGGAGAGCGGGCCCGTCACCGGCCGAGCCAGCTCTCGGGCGGCGAGCAGCAACGGGTCGCTATCGCCGTGGCGCTGGCTAACGCGCCCCGGGTGCTCCTGGCAGACGAGCCGACCGGCGAGCTGGACACCACCACCTCCAACGAGATCTTCAGCGTGCTGCGGAGCGTCAGCGAGCAACAGGGCGTCACCGTCATTGTCGTGACCCACGACCCGCTCGTGTCGGAGCGCGTCAACCGCACCGTCGCCATTCGCGACGGGCGCACCAGCAGCGAGACGCTGCGCCGGGCTGGTATGAGCGATGAGGGCCACCACGAGATCATCGCGGAAGAGTTCGCGGTGCTCGACCGGGCAGGGAGGCTCCAGCTGCCCACCGATTATGTCGAGGCACTCAGGCTTGAACGCCGCGTCCGGCTCGCGCTCGAAGAGGATCATGTCGGTGTCTGGCCCGACCACAACCAGGGTGCGGGCAGCGAACGCGACAAGGGGGTGTCAGACCGATGAGTGACGACATCGATCGCTGGCGTCCGCCCAGCCAGCGCGGCCAACGCGACACCTTTGCCTCGCCGACCGACGCCGAGCCAGCGGTTCGGACCTGGACCCGTCCCGCTGAGCGCGAGGTGCGCGTCGGCGTGCCCATCGTCGAGACGCAAGGCGTCACTCGCGACTATCCCGTTGGGGTCAGTGTGGTCCACGCGTTACGCGGTATCGACGTGCGCATCCCGCGCGGGCAGCTGGTGGCCATCCAGGGTCGCTCTGGAAGTGGCAAGACGAGCCTGCTCAACCTGATTGGCGGGTTGGACCAACCGACGGCCGGCCGGGTCTGGGTCAATGGAGCTGAAGTGACGGCCATGCAGGAGCAGAATCTGGTTGAGCTGCGGCGCAAACAGATTGGCTTCATCTTCCAGGCATTCGGGTTAATCCCGATTCTCAGTGCCGCCGAGAATGTGGAGATTCCTCTCCGGATGGTGGCGGCGCCAGTCGCCGTGCGCGACGAGCGGGTCCGGGTTCTGCTGGAGATGGTCGGACTCGGCGAACGCGCAAATCATCGCCCGCACGAGCTCTCAGGCGGCGAGCAACAACGCGTCGCGATCGCGCGCGCCCTCGCCAACGGGCCGCAGCTACTGCTGGCCGACGAACCCACCGGCCAACTCGACTCCCGCACGGGGCGCACGATCATGGACCTCATCCGCGCGCTGGTCCGCAGTGAGGGTGTCACCGCCATCGTTGCGACGCACGATCCCCTGCTGCTCGACATTGCCGACCGCCTGATCGAGCTCCGCGACGGTGAGATCGTTGCCGACAGTGATGCCACGGTGTGGTCGGCGGCACGATGATGCCACCGTTACCAGAACCACAGGTAGAGTAAGAGCCCACTCGCCACGACCAGCGCCAGCGCCAATCCACAACCGACGGCGATGTACTCGTCGCGAATCTCAGGAGACACCTTTATCCCCGCTCTGGCGGTCGAGCAGGATATAGCGCTTACAGGACACGACAGCCGCATTCAGATAGTCACGTTGCATACTGACAATCGAAATCGATTCCAGTCGCGAGTTCCTGCGGAGATGCGTGATCACGACGCGTCCGAGCTCCGCCGCCGCAACGGTTGGGTCGAGGGACGCGACCCGCCACCCGATCTGAGGCACCGTTACCGCGCGACAGCCCGCATCTTCCAACAATCGCAGGCCGTCCAGCAGTGCGCTGATCGAGCGATCCAGCGTAGCACTCTCTCCCGGAGAGGCCACCACCACCCCGTGGGCGATGGCCGAGACGCCACGCGCCGCGAGCTGACCGCTCCCGGTCAGATACGAGCGGCCCACCCTCAGCTCACCGTGGCCGCGCAGCTCGCGCTCCACCTCGGCCCCGGCAGCTCGGCGAATCTCCGCCGGCAGGCCGGCCGCCATGACACCCTGTCCATTCGCGCCGACATAGAGGCCAGTACTCAGGTGTTCCATTGGCTTCCCGTGGATGAATCGCACCAGGGTTCCGCCAAAATACAGCTCGTCGATCGTGCCGGTCATGTCAACTCGTTCAACTGATACGCCTTCTACACCCCTGCTATCCTACGCTAATTGGCCATTGAGTAGCGTCCAGGGAACCCCCATGGGGTATACTTGCGGCGAGTCCGGGAGCGGGTCCACCTGGGTGGAGCCACTCCCGAGGCGCGGATTCAAGCAGACGTAAGGAGCACCCGTGACAGAGAAGACGTTTCGAGTACCGGATGTGAGTTGCGACCACTGTGTCGCGGCTATTCGCGGCGAGCTGAGCAAGATCGACGGCGTCGACGAAGTCGTTGTTGATATCGCCAGCAAGATCGTTACCATCCGGCACAACGGTGAAGTGAGCGACGAGCAGCTCGTGGCTGGACTGGACGAAGCAGGCTACGAAATCGCCGGCTAAACGCCCCCTCCTCGAACAGTCCCGCCCCGCCGGCGCTACGCTGGCGGGGCATGTTCATCCCCTCTTGCCAGACCTAGGCAACGGTGCTAGCGTGTGCGGAAACCGTCGCGGAATCAACAGCAGGAGGACGTATGCTCTCACGCCAGACACAACAGGAAATTAGCCGGGCCGTCCAGCAAAGCTCCATTCTCGCCAACTACATCCAGCGCCACCCCGCGTCCGCCGCGCACATCGAGCGCGCCGTAACCCGGTTACCGGGCGGGATCACGCACGACAGTCGGCACCTCGACCCGTTCAACCTGTGCGTCACCCGCGCCGAGGGCGCCTACAAGTGGGACGCCGATGGTAATCGTTATGTCGATTACGTCACGGGCCACGGGTCGCTCATCCTCGGCCACAATCACCCGGCCGTCATCGATGCCGTCCAGACTCAGCTCCAGCTCGGTACCCATCTGGGCGGCAACAGCGTCCTTGAGCTTGAGTGGGCCGAGCGAGTCTGCGAGATCGTGCCCGGCGCAGAGAAAGTACGCTTCACCTCCTCGGGCACCGAGGCGGTCATGCTCGCCATCCGGCTGGCTCGCAACTTCACCGGACGGACGCACCTCATCCAGTTCGCGACCCATTTTCACGGCTGGAGCGACAGCGCCTTCGGCGGGCAGGGCTCGCCCGGGCTCCCCATCGCCCTGCAGTCACTCGCGACCGTCCTGCCGTGCGGCGACTACGCACAGGTGGAAGAGCGGTTACGCGATGAGACAGTCGCCGCGGTCATCATCGAAACCAGCCACCCGAGCTTCTTTACGCTTGACGACCCTGCAGCCTACTTGCAATTCCTGCGTGAGGCTACCGAAAAGACCGGCACCCTCCTGATCGTGGATGAGGTCGTCAGTGGATTCCGTTGGGCGCCGGGCGGTGCCCAGGAGTACTACGGAGCTCATGGTGACATAACCTCCCTGGCGAAAATCCTCGCAGGCGGCTTGCCCGGAGGTGCGGTTGTCGGTCGCGGCGACATCATCGACACGCTCTCCTTCGATCCCGAGGCGCGGGGCGGACGAGCCAAGATCGTCCACCCAGGCACGTACAACGCCAACCCACTCTCAGCCGCCGCAGGCGTGGCCTGCATGGGCCTCGTCGCCGATCCCGAGACCCAGCAACGGGCAAACGCCTCGGCTGCGGCGATTCGCACCGGCATGAACGCCGCCTTGCGGGATGCACAAGTGCCGGGCTGCGTGTATGGAGCGGCCTCGATGTTCCGGGTTGCTCTCGGCGGAGACGAGCTCCCGCCGGCTAGCGACCTGGTCCGGCCGATTGAGGGCGCTCCCGCTGGCCGCGAAGCTACGTCCGGCCCGTTGGCCACCGCGTTAAATGTCGGCATGCTGCTCGAAGGGGTAGCGCTCTTCAACAGCCGGGGCATCACCTCCATCGCGCACTCCCAGGAGGATATCGATCTGACCGTGAATGCCTTCAGCAGAACACTGGCGCTCATGCAAGAAGAAGCGTTGTTGAGCTAGTAGGTGACATAACGATTGTGACAAAATGTACGATCTTGCACTTGCTAATTGTCATCGATATCATTGAGTCGTAGTCAGTCGAGCGATTCATGTGAGAGGAGGTTGGGCGAGTGACACGGTATCGTGGCGCAATGGGCAGTTCCCACTCGCTCTGGGTTCGCTGCCCACTCCTTGAGGCTAAATCGCGGCCGCGCGTCTGATTCTGGCATCCACCTCAGAAGACGAACACTGGCTTGCCAAGATAGGTTCGGAAACGGATCGCCCCTCAGCGCTCAACGGCCAGCAAACAACATAAATTGAATACTGCAGATGGATACCGGCAGCATTGCCGGCGAAAAAGTGACATTGCTATGTCACACACTAACAGCGAACACACGCGGGGACCGATTCGGCCCCGCGTCTTTTTGCGCGCGTTCGCGTTACTGCGGAATGACGACCAGCTTGCTCGCAGGGCTCAACCGCACGGTCGCCTTCGTGCCCGGTATGTCGCACGTTCCACGGCGCAGCCTCTCAAGCTGCTTCGCGAACAGCCTGCCTCGTACCACCACCAGCATGTGGCCCGCCAACGCGCTTGGAAGGGGTCCGGCTGACGCCTCAACCACGGTCCCGTTGCGCACCAGCCCACCAAACACGGCCCGTGTGGTGCCGGGCTCAAGCATGAACTCGGCCAACCCAAGACCCAGCTCGTTCGCCAGCGCCACCAACTCGTCGTCTGACGGCGGCAGAGCACGCCCGTCCGCGACGACGACCTGCTCTTCTCTGAGCCGGTTGAGCCAGTACGCAGGCGGGGGCGTGAAGCGCCCCTCGCCGACCTCGGCAGCGGGCGACGCCGTGACAGGCGTGGAATGAGTGGGCGCCGTCAAGCGAGAACCCGACTGGCTCGCTGACAGGCTTCCGAGCAGCGGGGCAGGGGAGATCCGGCGCGCGGCTGCATCGAGTCGTGCGCGCACGCGTTCAAGCGTCTCCGCACCCGTCGCCAGCTGCTCGGCGCGTCGCTCCTGTGCGACTACCGCAAAGTCGGTAATCTCCTCGTGCAGGTCCACAACGTCCGTAGCGACGCTCTCTAACAACGGGAGCTCGGTCTCGGTTAATTCGGGTGCCTGGGCGAGGTCCCGCTCCTCGAAACCGGTGGACAGCTCGGGATCCGGCAGGCCGGCCCCCTCGTCAGAGACAGCCGGCTCTGGTTTCACCGGTTCGGAGGAGACGGAATCAGGTGTTACTTCGACGAGCTCGGACTCTGGAGCAAGGGCACCCTGAGCCTCGAGCGTGTCGATGACCTGGGCCAGCTCCGGATGGAGATCCGCGAATGCACGGAACTGCGCGAGCTTTTGAGGCCCGATCTCTTCAAGACGCTGGCGTCGCTCGCTCGGCTCAAGCTCGGGCCAGGCATAGGCTAACTGGACCACCTCGCCGGAGCCAGCCCAGCGCGCCTCGGCGAGATGAACGGCGCGATCCAGCAGATGCCGATCGAACAGCACCCGCACGATCTCCATCTCCCTGGAACGGGGTTGAACCGGTGGCATTCCAGTCATCTATCGCTCCTTACAGGGAATCAGGCTCCGGCTGTCGCTGCGGTCATTGGGGCCGCGGGTACCATACTGCGACTGACGGCAGTAGCGCAAGATCACAAGGCGACATAATCCTCGCCTTACAGGGCAACGTGTGCGCACAGGGGAAGCAGGCGAGGATCCACCCGAGTGGACTTTTCACCCGTCGGGTTGTCGTCCATGAGCACAGAAAAGGGCCGGCAGAAGCACCGGCCCGTTCTGATACTCACCGGCGGCACTGGAGCCTACGCATTCGCGACTTCGAGTTTTGAACGAATACAGCCAAAGATATCCTTGATCATGCGGTCGGCGACCGGGTTCATCAACCGGCCACCGACACCGGCCAGCTTGCCACTCACCCGCACGTTCGCCGACCACTTCATCAACGTTCCTTCGGCATCTTCGTCGAGATCCATGGTACTCTGCAGCTCCACGGCTGAGCCCGCGGCGTTGCCCTTGGCGACCATCTCGGCGTGACTTGGCTCGACAATGTTCTGCCACTCGATGTCGAAATTGAAGGTGCCTTTGATCATGCCAACGCCGGCACGTACCGTGGCCTTGAAGTGACGCTCGTCGATTACCTCGACACTCTGGAGCCCGGGCGCACACTCGGTCACTCTGTGAGGGTCCATCAGGAAGGCCCAAACAGCTTCGCGTGGTGCCTTGATCATTTCTTCGCCGCTAAATTCCATGTTGGTTCTTCTCCCTCGCTCCGCGCCAAAATTGGCCAGGGTCCCAATGGAATCATCGTACCATCTGTCTCTACAGGCACCACGCATACGAGCGGACCTCTATCGCGGTCCAATGCGAGCGCAGCTGCTAAGGGTGGGCTGTTTCGGGAACAGCACGCTCAGCAATCTCACGAGCGGTCGTGATCTGCGCGCCATACACATTTGTCAGGTAGGTGAGGGCCTCTTCCTGGAGTTGCTCGTACTCCTGGTCACTCATGCCGGGCTGTTCGAACATCGCCACGGCGTCGCGCGGCACGGTAATCGCAAAACCGCTGTTGAAGGCGTCTGAGGCCGTGTGCCGCACGCAGATATTGGTGTGCTGGCCGGTCAGGATCACCTCGCCGACGTCGTATTGACGTAACAGCGAGCTCAATCCGGTCTCATAGAACGAGCTGTAGAACCGCTTCGGCAGCACGAAATCGCCCTGCTGTGGCGCAAGCTCGGGGATGACGTCAGCACCCGGGGTGCCGGCGAGGGCATGCGCGCCCCAGACTCTTTCCTCAGGATCACCAGGCAGGTGAGCGTCATTGCCATAGACCACCAGCCAACCGCGTTCGCGTGCCTCACGCAGCAAGTCGGCAATGTTCGGGGTGATTGCCTGGCTTCTGGGATTCGCCAACGCCCCGGTTACGAAATCGTTGAGCATGTCAATAACGACGACGGCCTTGTTCGCCATGACTCGACTCCCTCCGTTGATGATGAAACGCTAGAGGTGGAGTAGCAGCGGGGACATCTCGCACACTACTTATAATCATATCGAGCACAAGGCCATTTTGCAGCACGGATCGGGGGATGAGCGCTTCTCTTCTTGACTCTCTGGATACTCGATCGACGGCAGCAGGAATCCGGCGTCCGGCGCGTCGCATCGATCCCGTCTCCCGTCACGGTCATCCACACAACGCCCCGGCCCGTTCGATCGGGCCGGGGCGTTGTGAGCTCATGAGTGAGGGATATGTCGCTCTAGAGCACTCGCCGCAGCACAATGGTGTCCGGTGAGTAGTCGCGCCAGACAGGAATCCCGCAGTAGCGCTCGCCCTCCGGACAGAACGGCTTGGTACCGGCGACCGAGCGCACGACGCACGGCGGGCGGCTGATGTAGGTGCCGATCTCCGGCAGCACACGGCTGACCTGCTGGGTTTCCTGGTACGCGGAGTCGAAGATCTCGCGCTGGGCGTTGAAGCAGAGCCGTTTGACCCACTTCCAGTAGTAGCTCAGCAGTGTGCCTGTCTCGTAGAAGCGCACGTGGTGACTGTTCGGCAGCAGATAGAGGACTTTCTCCGGCTCAACACCATCGTCCAGGAGCATGTTCTTGGCGTCCCAGAGCGCCTGCACGGTCGCGTGATACTCCTCAAGGGCGGCCTCGCTGCGCTGCACGTCGTAGGGCACGATCACATCCGGGTCACGCCGCAGATGCGCGGAGAGAATCGGGCTCGAGGAGAGCGTGCCTCGGTGGCGCTGGTTCTGCGCTTCCTCAGCACCGCTGATGCGCTTCTGGAACGTGAAGCTCACATGCGTCAGCGTCTGCATCAACTTGCTGTTCATCGCCAGGAAGAGCGGGTGCCCGAGGTAGTGGTTCTGGGCTGGGTCGAGGACGGCCGCCAACGCCGCGCCGTCCGGTAGCTCGTCAGCGGACTTCCCAAGCACCGCGCGCACGGCGTCGGCCAGCACGCGCTCGGACTGCGGGTCGTAGCTCGCCAGCCGCGAATCGAGGCCGTTCAGCTGTGCGTCGAACTCCTCGAAGAATGCTCTCGCCCGGGTCTTGTTGGATGGCATCCTGCAGGTTTGCCAGGACCTCGTACTCAAGCGTGTCCGGCATCCCGAGAATCTGCAGATCCAGCGGGAACTGTGGCCCGCCCAGGAAATTCGGGTCAACCTTCAGCACCTCCGCCACCATCTGGTTCACGATGTAGCGCACCTCGGCGGGCACATCGAGCTGGTTTGCCAGCACGTAGTAGCGCAGCAGCGTGAGTCCGTTGATCGTGTGGTAGAGGTGGGCAGGAGTCCCCAATGGCAGGACATAACGAGCCACTTCCTGCGTCTTCTTCTGAACGGCTGACGCGAGTCGCTCCTCAGCATCGGCCCCCTTCGCTTTGGCCCGTGCCGGGAAGACGGCGCTGTAGCGAGCGGTAACGTCCGGCGTCAGCAGGTCGTTGAGGTTGCGATACCCCTGGAGGGCGCGCTCCATCGCCGCGCGATAGACGGCCTCCTGCCGGTCAGTCAGGTCGGGTGTGACCATCACTTTCCCCGACACTTCGCGGTATCTCTGGCTCACTTGCTCCGAATTGTAGTGCGGGTGATGGTGGAAAAAGGACCAGATCGCCAGGCGCGAAACACCATCTAGTACGAATACAAAATTCGCGTGCTGGAAGGTCGTGTGGTGACCCGCCTCGAATAGGTCACGGTACAGACGCTCGGCTCGTGAACGGCGCGCCGGACGCAGCTCGTCTCCGCCGTCCAGGCTGGGATCCATCAGTTTCAGGACATTCTCAACCTTGGCCGGCCGCGAACCGTAGCACGACCAGGCCGCCGCGATCGTCAGGGCGAACGGATTACTGGCCGATTCGCTGGTGAGCAGCTTGATGACCGGCGGTTTCGAGCTCAGCGGGTAGGGTGCGTCGCTGACGGGTCTGGGAAGCGCTGCCATATCTCTCTCCGGTCGTTCGGCATCATGAGGCATCTGCTATAGAGTGTACGTACACTCTGCATAGCCAGTCAACCTTATGAACCGGTGATCCGTAATACATAGTAACGATGCTACAGGAGAGCGGGACGTCCCCCGCTCTTGCCGGAGCCTGCGTTCAACTACTGGAGACTATTCAACCATGAATGGTACGCACCCCACACCTCAACAAACGCGACGTTTTCTGGCTATGAGTGGCGCCATCGCCGGGCTGGCGATGGTCGTGTTCATGCTGCTGTTACGCAATGTCAGCGAAACGCGATCGCTGGTGGAGCTCGTCGCCGGTGCAACGCTGCAGGTCATGCCGATCTCGCTCTTCTCGCTGCTTCTCGGCCTGTTACAGGGTTTCGCCAAACCTGTGCTGCTCCTGGCCGTCATCGTGGGCATCGTCGTGGCCGGCGCGTTGGTCGCGCGTTTCGAGCGGAGTCCAAGCGAGTCGATGTCCACCCGTCGACGCGCTCGACGCATCCTGGGGCTCACGATCTTGCTCTGGGTGCCAACGGTGATCTTTGCCTTGATCGCCACCTCATTTGGAACCAGCGTTGCGTTGAGCAATCAGGAGCTCGTCGCGATCGGTTGGACACTCTTCCTTGATTTCCTGGTCTTCTCGCTGGTGATGCACCTCACATACCCCCTTGTCAGCGGCACATGGTTCGCGGCACGCGAAGTGCAAGCCGATGCGCCGCCGGCCAATCTCCATCGTCGTCAGTTTCTGGGCTGGCTAGGTGCCTCCGCCATTGCGCTGGCCGGGGTCGTCTATCTCGGCCGTTTCGTCGCCGCAGCACGCTCCGGCGTAATTGGCGGCGGCAGCAACAACATTCCGGCGCCAATGACGCCGATCCCCGAGTTCTATACGGTCTCGAAGAACTTCATCGATCCCAACGTTGACCTCGATAATTGGGCACTCGACATCAAAGGGTTGGTGGAGCGGCCGGTAACGGTCAGTTACGAACAGCTGCTCAGCCTGCCTGCGGTCGAGCAAACGGCGACGTTGACCTGCATCTCGAACGAGATCGGGGGCGATTTGATCTCCAATGGCCACTGGACAGGCGTCAGACTCTCTGACGTGCTGGCGTTGACCGGGGTGCGTCCGCAAGCGCAGAAGCTGGCCTTCTTCGGCACCGACGGCTACAGCGATTCGTTTCCTCTGTCCAAGGCGCTCGAGCACACGACGATTATCGCCTACATGCTGAATGGCGAGCGCTTACCCGACAAGCACGGATTCCCGGCGCGGCTGATTGTGCCCGGCAAGTACGGGATCAAGAACGGGAAGTGGCTGCGCCGGATCGAGCTCGTTGAGACGTTCCGCGGCTACTGGCAACAGCGCGGCTGGACGGAAGAGGCAGCGATCAAGACCATGTCGCGCTTCGACGTCCCCGGCGAGCGGGCCATCGTCGAACCTGGACCGGTCGAGATCGGCGGCGTCGCCTTTGCCGGAGACCGTGGCGTCCGAGAGGTTCAAGTAAGCACCGACGGGGGCCAGACCTGGCAAGCGGTCGATCGCGTCGAACAGATAGCTCCGTTGAGTTGGGTCATCTGGCGCTCCCAGTGGACGCCTCCGGCCGCGGGTACCTCTTCTCTACGCGTCCGCGCCATTGACGGGGAGGGCACGACCCAGACCGAAGAGAGCGCCGACCCGCTCCCTGATGGCGCGTCCGGCTATCATCGGGTCGATATTGGTGTGACCTAGCCAGTTTCGCTCGACATAACCCGCCAGAGCAGTGCGATGCGAGGCCCATGTGCCTGGGACTTTAATACGGTCTTGAAGGTTCAGGGTGACGAGCTACAGCCATGGTCGTACAATCACTGGTTGTAGAAATGGTTGCGATCCATCCAGCAAACATGTAGAAGCGGAGATCCGTGTACGTTATCGAACAACGAGACGAAGGACTTGACTACCGTCGGCGATTCCATGGCCTCATTGGAGTTGGGAGCAAAATTCCGATTCGGGACCGCTCTATCTTAAGCCTTGTCTACACACCCGGTGTCGCCGAAGCTTGTCTGGAGATCGTCAAGCGTCCGGAGCGCGCCTTCGACCTCACATCACGGGGCAACACGGTCGCGATCGTGACTGACGGCTCCGACCTCTTCGGCAGTGCAGGCGGTCCGCCCGAAGCCGCCTTACCAATCGCCGAGAGCAAGAGCGTCATCTTCAAGACCTTCGCCGGGATCGACGCCTTCCCAATCTGCCTGGACCAACTTGACCCTTTCGCCATCGTCGACACCGTCGCGGCCCTCACGCCAACGTTCGGCGCGATCTGTCTTGATGACATCAGCACACCACGCGCCTTCACGATTGCCGACCATCTGGAAAAGGCCTGTAACATTCCCGTCTTTTCCAACCAGCACCACAGCACCGCCGTGCTCGTGCTCGGGGGATTGATCAACGCGCTCAAAGTAACCGAGCGCCGGATCGACGACACCAGCGTCGTGATCGCCGGGGCAGGCGTGGCCGGCATCGGCGTCGCCCGCTTGCTCCACCGGGCAGGCTTCAAGCGCATCGTGGTTTGCGACCGTGCCGGTGCCATTTACGCCGGTCGCCCGGATCGTATGAACTGGGCCAAGGCATATCTCGCCAAGGAGACGAACCGGGAGCACCGGCGCGGCTCGCTTGAGGAGATTCTCAAGGGTGCGGATGTCTTTATCGGTCTCAGCACGGGGTCGGTCGTTACACCCGAGATGGTCGCCTCGATGGCTCCCGACCCGATCGTTATGCCGCTCGCCATTCCTACGCCGGAGATCGACCCTCTGACCGCAAAGGAGGCCGGCGCAAAGGTCGTCGCGACCGGGCGCTCCGACCACCCCAATCAGATGGATATCTCGCTGGTGTTCCCGGGAATGTTCCGGGGTCTGCTCGACAGCGGCGCGCGAAACATCCGGCTGCGAACGCTACTGTACGCTGCCGAGGCGCTGGCCGCGCTCGTGCCCGAGCATGAGATTCATCCAGACAACATCGTGCCGCGCATTTTCGACTTCCGGGTGGCGCCAGCCATCGCGGCTGCCGTTGTACAGGCAGCGGTTGAATCGGGTGAGGCGCAGAACCACGTCACGCCTGAGATGGTCGCAGAGCGCACCCGTCGCTACGTCTACGAGGGTGTCTTGCCTCCGCGCGGCGGCCACCAACCACCGCTGAATGGGCGTTCCAGGCGGAACCCGGAAGGGCTACGCGACGAGTCGCTCGCACTGCGGTACAAGCACGGCGGCGTTCTGGAAATCCGCTCCAAGATCCCGATCAAGGACCATCACATCCTGAACGTTCTCTATGTTCCGCCGGCGGCGCTCGCCCCGGCCGTCGAGATCCGACGCGACCCGATGAGCGTCTACGAGCTCACCGTCAAAGCAAATCTGGTGGCGATTGTCACCGACGGGTCGGCTGTGCTTGGGCTCGGCGACATCGGCGCCGAGGCGGCGCTCCCGGTGATGGAAGGCAAGGCCGTCCTCTTCCAGACGCTGGCCGGCGTCGAAGCTTTCCCGATCTGCGTCTCAGCGCGTGACCCGGAAGACATCGCCGATATCGTCGCGAATATTTCCCCGTCCTTCGGTGGCATCAACCTGGAGGACATCTCTGCGCCGCGCTGCTTCGAGATCGAGGCCTTGCTCAAGGAACGGCTCGATCTGCCAGTCTTCCACGACGATCAGCACGGCACCGCCATCGTCGTGCTGGCAGCTGTCCTGAACGCCCTCAAGCTACGCGGGACACCGATCGAGAGCGCCCAGGTAACGATCAATGGATCGGGCGCGGCGGGCATCGCGGTCGCGAATTTGCTCCTCGGGGCTGGTGTCGGTGACGTGATAATTTGCGACCGCTCCGGTGCGATATATACCGGCCGGGCCGAGGGCATGAACTCCGCGAAAGAGGAACTCGCCGCCCGAACCAATCGCGAGCGAGTGTCCGGCGACCTCAAAGAGGCCTTGCGCGGCAGCGATGTGTTTATCGGGCTCTCCGCCGCCAACATCATGTCGGCCGACCACATTGGTGTGATGAACCCCCAGCCCATCGTCCTGGCGCTGGCGAACCCGAACCCTGAGATCCTGCCAAGTCTCGCGCATCGAGCCGGGGCGCTGGTTGTGGCCACCGGACGTTCGGACTTCCCGAACCAGGTGAACAACTCGCTGGCGTTCCCGGGGGTATTCCGGGGCGCGCTCGACGCCAAAGCGTCCGACATCAACGACGAGATGAAGGTCGCCGCGGCTCACGCCATCGCCAGCCTCGTGACCGATGCCGAGTTGCGCGCAGATTACATCATCCCGGATGCGCTGGATCTGCGGGTCGCACCGGCGGTCGCCGTTGCCGTAGCGCTGGCCGCCGTCGCCAGCGGCGTGGCCCGTGCCTCGGTCGACCCGATCGAGATTGAGCGCAGAACCGAGGACCTGATCTACTCCAACCATCCGGCAGATTGGGCTGTAGCGCGCTAGCGACGTCACCGCGGTCAGGGACACAGAGTGCCAGCAGCCAATTCAGCTCGGGTTCCCGGTCGCGATCATGGTGAGGCTCCCATTAGGGAGCGACGACACTCGGTCGTCGTCGCACAGAACACGCCTGCGCTACATAAAGATGTCCAACGGCAGCATCGCGGTCA
This sequence comes from uncultured Chloroflexia bacterium, assembly GCA_963729445.1. Lineage (GTDB taxonomy): Bacteria > Chloroflexota > Chloroflexia > Thermomicrobiales > CFX8 > JACCZH01. Next base: position 767,716 of record CAVSNU010000005.1, on the reverse strand, counting down.
CGATGAAGTTGGGTACATCGACCACCTGACTAATTCTGAGATCCACCGCGACGCTGCACAGGGCGTAAGCCTGTTGCTCGTCGAACCCGCGTGTCCCGAGATAGGCAATCATGGATGTCAGAGCATTACGGGCCGAGAGGGTAAGATCCTCCGAGGTATTCTCACCTTCGGAGGTTACGGAGATGCCGGTTGTAGCGTAGAAACGGCGGGGCGCAGCCAGCTCTGGAACATTGAAGTAGGTATCACGGAAAAACTGCAGGGATTCGATCCCGCGCCGCTCGGCCTCGCCCTGATGAATCTTGAACTCGACATGGACCCGAGAGCGCATCTCAATCGCGGTACCGCAGGCTTCGCAATCGCCCTGGGCAAAGTGAACATCGCCGGTCGAAAACAGTCCGCCTTCGGTGTAGACCGGGAGAAGTACGCTCACGCCCGGGGTGATCTGTTTGATATCAATGTTGCCGGCCGTCTCTCGCGGCGGAACGGTTCTCCAGCCTTCTTCGCCAATGACCCCTCCAGGTATCGCGCCGACCGGGTCCGGCAACAGCGCGAAACCGCCGTGTTCGACCAGCCGATCCTCGCGCGCGGTCGCTCGCTCGCGCAACGCTCTGGAGGGTGCGAGACCGATAACACCTGGATGAGCGCCGTAACGAATCCGGACACCAGGCAACTGCTCCGACTCGGCGTAACCATCCACCAGATGCCAGTGCACAATATAGGGATCGAGAAAACGGTCTCTCAAAAAGCCGAATCCCGGCACTTCGGCGGTGTACCCATAGTTACCAAACGGGTCGGCCTCGATGTCAAGCAGCTTCATCTCCAGGAGGTCGCCCGGCTGGGCACCTTTCACGAAGACCGGACCTGTGAGTGGATGCACTGGACCAAGGTCGAGCCCGGCCACCTGTTGCGAGGTCCAATCCGGGGCAATCTGGCCGTCGAATGCATCCATCGTGTCGATGACCACCCTGTCGCCCGGATCTACTTCGACGACTGGTGGGATATCCTCATGCCAACGGTTGTGCCCAACGCCCGGCTGCTCGGCCAGCGTCATCCATGGGTCGATCGTCACATGGTGCGTTCGTGGAGGCATGCTTCCCGCTCCTGTCTTGAATTGTGGCGACTCCTGAGGGGAACAATATAACGTATGAGTGGGCAACGCGCGCTGATTGGAAACACCATGGCGGTATGACAACCCCATAGTAGAGGTCACGGCATTGGTGTTTCGCCACGTTGACTTTCCCCGGATAACCAGAGATTATTACAACCATCACTTGCGCTTCAGCCTCACAGTCGTGAGGGGAGCGCCGGCGCGACCTGCCGAAGCGTTCAATCGTGAGGTTTGAGCACCTCCGGCCCAGGATGGTAGGCACGGGCAACACCGAGGGCCTGACAATCGGGACACCCTCTTGGCGGCACCTTGAAAAGCGGGAGTTCGAAGCCATTCTCGGGGGAGAGATCGAGGCGTAAATCAAAACCCCATGTTCGTCACCCGCCATCGAGGACGGGGAGAGGATCATGGGGAATACACCACAACCTTACCTGTATATCAGGGGGGTTGTCAAGTGTGTACGTACACAAGGGGAAAGAATGGTAACGCAACTCATTTTGGACCTTGAGCCATGCATTTCACTCCCTCGTCTACAGCGTTATCGCTCCCCTGGAGCAACCGACGACCTCAATACCATCGTCAACTATCTTTGGAATATGGCGATCAACGAATCCTTGTACTGCTCGTTGAATGCAGTCGAGATTTCGCTGCGTAACACTCTCCACGATACACTGAGTGGCCACTTCGGTACGCCGAACTGGTATGACCGGAAGGGATTGCTGGACCCCGAACAGTTGCGTCAAGTGCGTAAGGCACAGGGCAACATCAAAGGCTACGGGCGACCAGTAACACCGGGCCGCGTAGTAGGAGAACTCAACTTCGGGTTCTGGGTCACCATCCTCTCTCGAAACTATGACGCCAGGCTCTGGCAAGGCGCTCGAGCTGCACCGCTCAAGCAGGCTTTCCCTCGTGTGTCCAGAAAGATGCGACAGCGCGTCACTATCCACAATCGCTACAACACAATCCGAAAGCTCCGAAATCGGGTATTCCACCATGAGCCGCTTTTTGATGACCTCAATCTACTAAGACATCATCAGACCATCTATTACGCAATCCACTGGATTAATCCCGAGATGAGTAAGACGACTGCTCTCGTGGACCGCTTCCCACATGTCTACACAAACGGCCGAGCTGAGATCGAAGCTAAGATCAAGGAACACGTGGGAATTCTATAGTTGGGCAGGAGGCCTTGGAACGGCCAAGCGTCCAAGCCAGCCTGGGCCCGGTACGAGACACTTCATCGGGAGTCCCGGCGGGACAGCCGGGCGTCAAGGCTGGCCCAACCAATTTGACGACGCACTATTTGAGGCTGTGCGGACAGAAGCGCTGGCGATCCACGTCCCGCGATGTGACATCGGTGCGATCACGTCTTGTACCGTGTACCGACGGTCGTTACCACCCCACGCTCTATCGCACACTTGTGGCAATGGATGTTCCGTGGTGCCTTACGCCTTTACGTAACGCTGGGGGCCGCGAATAGCAGATTTGCTGTACGATCCTGCGGGCTTTACGAGGTGAGAACGAAGGAGTACACGTGGCGTATCGACTGCTAGCGCTCGACCTGGATGGCACGCTGATGGGTCCCGACCTGCTCATCGCTGATACCGTCAAACGAGCGGTGGCCGATGCGAAGGCGCAGGGGATCATCGTGACGGTCGCAACCGGCAGAGTCTTCAACGCCGCGCTACCGTTCATCCGGCAGATAGGGATCGATGACCCGATCATCTGCACTCAGGGAGCGGTCGTCCGCCACCCCGTGACTCGCGAGCTCTACGCACACACCCCGATCCCCGGCGTGTTGGCAGCCCAGGCGCTGGAGGAACTCAGGCAAGCTGGGATCTATGTCATCGCCTATGTCGATGAGTGGACGTGCGTGGAGGGCGAAGGTCCGGAGCTCGACCTGTATCTGCGGTTTCACCCCGGTGGTGAGTCTGATCTGATGCTGGTGCCGGATCTGGTCGAGCATGTACGGGAGACGCCACCAACCAAGTTGCTCTTCATTGCTGAGCCTGACGTGCTGGAACAGGAGCTCGCGTCTCTGTCTGCCCACTTCACAGACAAGCTCTCGATTGTCCGATCCTATGCCTATTTCGGTGAGATAACCGCCCCCGGCATCACCAAAGGCGCCGCGCTGGCGGCACTGGCGGCACGCTTGAGCATCCCCAGCAGCGACGTCGTCGCCATCGGCGACCAGGAAAATGACATTTCAATGCTCACCTGGGCTGGATTGGGACTGGCCATGGGCAATGCCCCGCACGACGTCCAGACGCTGGCCGACGCCGTCATCCCGACGGTCGCCGAGTCTGGCGTTGCGTGGGCTATCCAGAACTACCTGCTCAACGGCCAGGCGCGCTATGGTAACGTCGTCAACAACAAGGATCGCACAGGGATCAGGGACGAATGAGCGAGCACGATCGACAACCAGACTCGGAGACGCCCCCGGAACGCGAGCACAGTGTCCCGAATCCGTTTGCTGCTGGTGACGATGCCGCTGCTGACGAGCGTCCGCAGCTCAACCTGTCCAAGAAACGCGCCGCCGCCATGGGCACCGCCTTCGGGCTGTTCATGGCCCTCCTGGCGCTGGTCTGTGTCGCGGTCTCGTTTGCCCTCGCCACCTGCACCGCTTCGGGCTGAGCCGTCCCGTAGGAGTCGTTCCCGGTCATCGGTTCTCGTCCCTGAATGTCTCGAAGACCAGCGTCGTGACGAGGCCATAGGCCATGTGCGGAACGATGTCAGCCAGCCAGCCTGCGAGACCCCACTCTTTGGGATTCGTGACCCCAAGCGCCACTGCCGGGATATCGCTGGCAGCCATTGCCAGTGCGCCAAGCGTAGCGCCGGCCAGAGGCTGCGACACATCGCGCATCCCTGGCCGCAGCGCGCCGTAGAGCACACCAAGAGTGAGACCGTTCAGGTAGCCCAACAACGCGCCGATGGCCGTTTCACGAGCTTCAACCGCCGCAGGGTCCCCGGAGCCAGCAGACAGGTCGATGTTCAGTTCCCTTGCAACGGTGTCGACTAATTGTGCCGGCACACGACTGGCGGGCCGGCCGCGAATCGCCATGTCGAGATAGCTCACGATGTTCAGCGCCTCTGTTCCGGCTGCACCCGCCACCAGGCCGAGCATCACGTTGCGTTGCATTGTGTGATCCCTCCATATAGGCTGCGGTGTCTATCTTCCAATCGTAGCGGAGAGAGGAACCCGATTGAGGGTGTGTTATCCTGTCCTCCGTTTTCGGCGGTTGCTGTAGCCATCTCTGTGGCTCTGTAGAGAGAGTTATTCGGGTTGAGCGTTCCCGGCTCCAGGAAGCGGCGAGAGCTCCCTATCGAGGTCCTGCGGTACCGTGATTACCGGTTCCTCTGGGCAGGCAGCTTCATATCCATCTTCGGCACTCAGATGCATGCCGCCGCCCTGTACTGGCAGATCTTCCAGATTACCGAGTCGCTCGTGCAGCTCGGCCTGCTCGGGCTGGTGCGTGCCATCGCCCTGTTCTGCACCTCTTTGATCGGTGGAGTGGTCGTCGACTCGCGTGACCGCCGCAAGTTAATGCTGATCACGCAGTGCATCCTGATGGGCCTCAGCGCGACGCTGGCCGCCGCGACCTGGTTCGGTGTCGTGAACGTGGCCATGATCTACGTCATCGCCGCTGCCGCCGCGGTCACGTCCTCGTTCGATCAGCCCGCGCGTCAGGCGATCCTGCCGGCGCTTGTACCCCGCGAAAAACTGACCGCGGCGATGTCGCTCAACATCTTGTCCAGCAATGTGGGCATGATGGCCGGGCCTGCTGCTGGTGGGCTGATGATCGCCTGGGTCGGCATCGCCGGCACGTACCTCGTCGACTCGATCACATTCCTGGGAACCATTCTGGCCCTGTTGTTTATGCAGACGAAGTTCCGGGCGCCAGCGATACGGATCACCGGATTGCCGGCCATCCGCGAAGGGCTCCAGTTCATCAAGGTAACGCCGGTGATCTACGGGGTGATGCTGATCGACTTCTCGGCAACACTGCTTGGGTCGATGATCGGCCTGGCGCCGGTGTTCGCCGACCGCGTCCACAATGCCGGTCCCGAGGCGTTCGGACTCCTGCTCGCTGCGCCGGCATTCGGCTCGGTCTGTGGCGCAGCGGCGATGAGCCTTGTGCCACAAGCGAATCGGCCCGGCAGAATCATCATCGCGGCCGTGATGGCGTACGGAGCCTTTCTCGTGCTCTTTGGGCTTGCCCCAACCCTCTGGCTGGCCATGCTCTGTCTGGCCGGAGCCGGCTTGTCCGATGCCGTCAGCATGACCATGCGCCATACGGTGCGCCTGCTCGCGACCCCTGACGCCCTGCGCGGACGGGTCGCGGCAACCCACTCCGCCTTTTCATCCGGTGGGCCGCGTCTCGGCGAGTTCCAGGCAGGCATGACCGCCAGCCTGATCGGCCCACAGGCGGCCATGATTTTTGGTGGCAGTGCCGTGATTCTGGCCACGCTTGGCATTGCGCGCCTCGTCCCGGCCATCCGGAGCTACGCATTTAGCGATAGCGTTGAGGACACCGATACAGAGGCAGAGGTGACCCGCGCTGAACGCCAGAGAGTCACCGCGCACGATTAGCCGTTCAACAGCTCTTCCAGAATCCGTCGCAATTGGGGGTCGTGAATGTCACGGCGTGCGCCCTGGCGGAAGGACTCGACCTGCAGATCGGGTTGCTGCGCCAGGTAGCGTTCGGCCTGCATGACGGTTTCGAGCTTGTCTACCTGCTTCACGAAACGCGCCTCGGCAGTCTGCGCTTCCTCGTATTCCTGCCAGGCGTCACGTATCTCGGTCGAAAGTGATTCAGGTAGACCAGCCAGCAGCTCATCCAGAGCCTGCTCCTCGGCCAACCGCTTCGCGTCTCTGGCGCTAGCCGAATACGATGGGGGTGTAGCGAAGTGTTCGCTCGCTATGCGGCCGGCGGCGTCACGCAGGTCATCAAATGGCGTCGTGTCCCCGGCCAGCGCCTCGGGAAGATCGTGGATCAACCCCAGCAGCAACACCCGGTCACGATCGAGATCGTCGCGCTCGCCTGCCAGCGTCCAGGCAAGCAGCGCGACCGCCCAGGCGTGATCGGCCACCGACTCGGGTTCGTCGACAGCGCGATCGATCCAGCCCTGCCGGCGGACCTGTTTCAGCTGAGAGGCCAGTTGCAGAAATCGCAGCAGCGCGGGACCATGTGCGGCAGTCATCTCTTTCCCATCCAGCCAGCGTCGAACGTCAAACCCGTTCTCTGTATTATCCAGTAGAGGAGAGGACCGACAATGACAAGCCTGCCCATCGAACATGCCCTGGAGATACACGCCGGTGACACTCGTATCGGTACGCTGATATGCACGCCCGACGATCTCGACGAGCTCGCGCTCGGGTGGGCGTTCGCCCAGGGACTACCGGTAACGTCCAACACTAATATCGACATAATCGATGACGGGCGAGTGGCAGTCCTTGCGGTTGAGCCTCCGGACTCGTTCGCCTGGCACGCCTATCTCGCGAGTGGCTTCGACGCCGGCACGCTCCTGAGCTCGCTGGACGTCAGCGTACCGGAAAGTGCCGGTATGCACGGCGAGGCGTTCGAGCATCAGGTCAAGGCGGTCTTCGACCTCTTCCGAGAGGAGCGTGGAGCAGGAGGCTACCACCACGCCGCGCTCGCGGGTGAAGACAGTGTGATCTGCCTGATACGCGACATCAGCCGGCACAATGCCGTTGACAAGGTTGTGGGGCATATTCTGCGTCAGGGGCTCAACTCCGGCAGCGCCGCAATCGTCCTCAGTGGCAGGATCACGACCGATATCGCCTTGAAGGCCGCCAGGGCGGGCGTGCCAATCGTCGCTACCCGTTCGCTGCCAACCGCGCAAGCCGTTACCCTGGCAGAGGCAGCGGGGCTCATGCTCGCCTGTCGTGTGCTCGATCGGCGCCGGGCGCTGTATGGCCCGAATCGACTACACGCGGCAATGGGGCAGAACATCCATCCGTGATTTATCCTTAGCACCAGGGCGACGCGCAACGGTCGCACGCCGCCTTTTCAGATAGCCTCGCGTCAACGCTGACCACAGGCGACGAACAGGAGCAACACCATCATGTCAGATCCCGACGGTCGCATGAACCTACCTCCCAGAAAAACGGGACAGGGTCAACCGACGTCCGAAGGTGAACAACCAACGACGCGCTCGCGCATACCGAACTGGATTCTCTGGGTGTTGCTGGCAGCCCTGGCTGGCTGGTACATCTACCAGTTCTTTGGGCCTGAGCCTGAATCAGCCGCACGCGTCCCGTATTCCGACTTCGTCGACCTGGTCGACCAGGGCCTCGTCACCAGCGTCGAGATTGAGGGGCAGTCGCTCCAGGGTCAGCTCAGCCAGGAGGTGGGGTGGACCGGCGAGGAGCTCATCCTGCCAAACGAGCCGCCTCCGCCTGAAGTGCAGCCGGACGAGATCCAGACCGTCAATGAGTTCCGAACGACGATCCCAACCGGTACGGAAGAGCAGCTTACCCAGTTCCTGCTCGAAAACGACGTGCGCGTTGACGTCAACGAGGAGACGCGCTCGATCCTGCCCGATCTCCTGATCGGCCTGATTCCGCTCTTTTTCTTTTTGGCGATCATCATCTTCATCGGCCGCAACATGATGAAGGGACAACAGAACGTCTTTGGCTTTGGCCGCTCGAAGGCCAAGATCTACGACGCCGAGCGTCCACAGATCACCTTTGCAGACATGGCCGGCGAGGACGAGGCCAAACAGGAGCTCTCAGAAGTCGTCGACTTCCTGAAGAACCCGATCAAGTATCACGAGCTTGGCGCCAAGCTCCCACGTGGCGTGCTCCTCGTTGGCCCGCCGGGGACGGGTAAAACGTTGCTCGCCAAGGCCGTTGCCGGAGAAGCCGGGGTGCCGTTCTTCAGCGTCAGCGCCTCTGAGTTTGTCGAGATGTTCGTTGGTGTTGGCGCGTCTCGCGTCCGCGATCTCTTTACCCGCGCCAAAGCGGCGTCACCGGCGATTGTCTTCGTTGATGAGATGGACGCGGTCGGTCGCCAGCGCTTCGCCGGTGTCGGAGGCTCCAACGACGAGCGCGAGCAAACGCTCAATCAGCTACTGGTCGAGATGGACGGCTTCGACGAACGACAAGAGGTCATCGTTCTGGCAGCCACGAACCGGCCCGACGTCCTCGATCCGGCGCTGTTGCGGCCCGGGCGCTTTGACCGGCAGGTGACCATCGGCCTTCCCGACCGGGCAGGACGCATCGCGATCCTCAAGATCCACACCCGTGGCATCCCGATCGATGCGAACGTCAATCTCGAACAGGTTGCCGCGGGCACACCAGGGTTCTCCGGCGCCGACATCGCAAACCTCGTCAATGAAGCGGCGTTGACGGCGGCGCGGCACAACCGCAAGACCGTCACCAGGGCCGACTTCGACCAGGCGCTCGACAAGATCATCCTCGGCACCGCGCGCGCGTCGCTCGTCAATGAGCATGACCGGTTGGTCGTTGCCTACCATGAGGCCGGGCACGCGATCGTCGCGCACTTCTCGCCGGGCTCCGACCCGCTGCGCAAGGTCTCTATCGTCCCGCGCGGACGCTCGTTGGGCGTCACGATCCAGACGCCGGAAGAAGACCGCTACAACTACTCCCGCAAATACCTGCTGGCCCGCATGGCAACCATCATGGGTGGCCGGGCTGCCGAACAGATGGTCTTCAACGAGATCACGACCGGCGCCCAGAACGACCTCAAGGAGGTGACGTCACTCGCTCGCCGGATGGTCGGGCTGTGGGGTATGAGCGACGAGATCGGACCGTTCTACCTGGGTACCGGCGAGCAACACGTCTTCCTTGGCCGCGAGCTCACCCAGGATCGCGATGTCAGTGATAAGACGCTGGACCGCGCTGACGAGGCTGTGCAACGGCTCGTGCGCGCGGCGCTGGTCCAGGCTGAGCAGATGCTGGTCGAGTACCGGGCAGAACTGGATCGGCTGGCCGAACTGTTGATGCGCGAGGAGACCATCGACCAGGAGACGATCACTGAAATCCTTGGCAAGCCGCCGGTACCAGCCTCGACCACTGCCATGAAGGCGGTCAACCTCGATGGGTAAGTCCAGAACGTGACCGTCAACGTCCACCAACCCACCATTCCGGAAACCCGGCGCGGCGGATTGGTGAGCATCTGGTTCGTCGGGCTGACGGCGCTCTTCGTGACGGTGCTCATCACGGCCAACATCGTGGCCGTCAAAATCGTCGATATCGGCGGCTTTCAGGTGCCGGCAGGCACGGTGACGCTCTTCCCGTTGGCCTACATCTTTGGTGATGCCTTGACCGAGGTCTACGGCTATGCCCGCGCCCGGCAGGTGATCTGGCTTGGCTTCGCCTGCAACGCACTGGCGGTGGCTGCGATCTGGGTTGCGGGGGAGTTGCCCGGCGCGAGCTTCTGGGACCAGCAGGAGGCCTATGACGCGATCCTCGGCTTCACCTACCGGCTGTTGCTTGCCTCATTCGCGGGGTATCTGGTGGGCGAGTTCATCAACTCGTTCGTTCTCGCTCGCCTGAAGCTGTTGACCAGAGGGCGCTGGCTCTGGAGCCGGACGATCTCATCGACGGTCTTCGGACAATTCTTCGACACCGGTATCTTTATCCTGATCGCCTTTGCCGGCGTCATCCCGGATAGCGAGCTGCTGCGCACCTTCCTGACCGCCTGGCTGGTCAAGGTGGCGTATGAAGTGCTCGCTACCCCGCTAACCTACGCCGTCGTCGGATTCCTCAAGGAGGCCGACGACAGCGACCATTACGATCGACAGACGAACTTCAATCCGTTCAGTCTGCGGGGCCAGTGAATCGCTGAAACAATTCACGCTGGCCATGACTGATTCGACTACCAGCATCGTGAAATCGGCTCTAGCCCCATCCGACGATCATGGCCCCGACAATCGCGCCTCGTTACACCGGCGGGATACACACCGCCGCCTCGGTAACGTATGGAGTGGCGAAAGAGTTTGGGTTCTTGTTGAGGCTGAGGACCACCGCACTGATGTTTTCATAACTCGACATGTAGACATATGAGGATTACCGGTAACGAGCACAGAGAGGTCTCACACCAGTCACTTCTCCGAGATTCGTCGCAAAGGCTCGAGATACCCTCACTCAGGGATGATGAGAGGCGGTATTCTTAACACGTTTCTGATGGGCTAAAATGGTATATTGACGCCACTCCAACACGCTCTGGTTGGATTTCCGCGGGGCCTTGCTAGTGCGCCCAGAATGCGGGGGGAGTTCGGTATGGAGCGGGTCGTAGATTTACCCGGGCTAACCTTGGCTGGCGAGAATAAGATTGCACTGGTGTTCCCCGGACAGGGTAGCCAGTATGTAGGCATGGGCCGCGCGCTCTATGAGCGTTCCCCAGCTGCCCGGCAAGTCTTTCATGAAGCAGACGAAACCCTCGGTTTTTCGCTGTCGTCCCTCTGTTTTGAGGGTCCGGCCGATGAGCTCGAGGACACCATAAACGCACAGCCCGCTATTCTCACCGTGAGCGTCGCGACGCTGGCCGTCATCAACGAGCGTTTCGAGGCAATCGGGCAAACATACTCGCCAACCCTCGTGGCCGGACATTCGCTTGGAGAGATCACCGCGCTTGTCGCGGCGGGGGTGCTTGAATTCAAGGATGCTCTGGAGCTCGTGCGCGAGCGCGGACGCCTGATGAAAGAGGCCGGACTGGAGATGCCCGGCGGCATGGCGGCGATTGTCGGGCTGGACCGTGATGCACTGGACGAGGTGTGCAGGGCTGCCAGTGCCGAAGGCGGCATCGTCGTCATCGCCAACGACAACTGCCCCGGCCAATCCGTCATCTCAGGTGAGCTCGCGGCTCTGGAACGCGCGATGACGCTGGCGGTCAAGAGCGGCGCGCGACGGGCGATCCGGCTTGGCATCAGCATCGCCTCGCACTCACCGTTGATGGAGCGGGCCGGCCATCAGTTGAACGACCTGGTAGGCCGGATCCACTTCCATGAACCGGTTATCCCGATCGTCACCAACATTACCGGACAGGTCAGCACCTCGGTCGACGAGCTGCGGCGCAACGTGGGAGCGCACGTCGTTCTGCCGGTGCAGTGGACCAACTCCGTCCGCGCTATGATTGATGACGGCGTCACGACCTTCCTCGAAATTGGACCGGGCGAGGTACTGAGTGGCTTAATACGACGAGTGAAGCGTGACGTAAAGACGCTCTCGATCAAAGACATCGAACTGTCAAGCACCGGTGGAGTAACCGATACAGGTAGCGCGCCGTAAACGTGCAATCAGCACACAGAACATATTCTGGGGAGGGAAATCGAGCGTGCAACGCATCGTGGTAACGGGTCTTGGGGCGATTACCCCAATCGGCAACGACGTCCAGACCTATTGGAATAATCTGCTGAACGGCGTCTCCGGGGTGGGACCGATCGAGGCCTTTGAGCCCGAGGCATTGGACGTACGAATCTCGGCAGCCGTTAAGAATTTTGATCCCAAGCAGCACATGGACGGCAAGAAGGCGCGCCGGATGGACCGGTTTTCCCAGTTCGCCGTTGCCGCAGCCGGTGAGGCGCTCAAAGACGCGTGTCTGGAGATCGATCCGAACGACTCTGACCGCGTCGCCGTGATGATGAACACCGGCGGCGGCGGTATCCCAACCCTTACCCGCGAAGTCATCAACTATTACTCCAAGGGACCCGAGCGCGTGAGCCCGTTCTTCATTCCGCTCTTCGCCCCCAACATGGCTGCCGCCCAGGTCTCGCTCAGCTACGGCATCCATGGACCAACCATGGCGGCGGTGGCCGCATGTGCGGCCGGTGCCCAGGCGTTCCTGGACGGAATGCATTTACTCCACCGTGGTGAGGCCGACGTCGTGATCGCCGGTGGAACGGAAGCAGCCATCGACCCCGTGGCCATCTCAGCCTTCGCCAACATGCAGGCGCTCTCGAAGCGCAACGGCGAGCCTGAGCGAGCCAGCAGACCGTTCGACTCCGATCGCGACGGCTTCGTTCTGGGCGAGGGCTGTGGCGTGATGATCCTGGAGACCGAGGAGCGCGCCCTCGCGCGCGGCGCGCGCATTTATGCCGAAGTGGCAGGCGGCGCGATGACGGCCGACGCGTTCCACATCACGGCCCCCGATCCAGAGGGCCGTGGGGCCACGCTGGCCATGAAGAATGCCCTGCAACGCTCCAACATGCATCCAGAAGAGATTGACGCCATCTGCGCCCACGCGACCAGCACACCGCTCGGTGACATCGCCGAGACCAAAGCCGTCAAGCAAGCTCTGGGCGACCACGCCAGGAACATTGTCATGTCCTCACCCAAGAGCATGATCGGCCACCTCGTTGGCGCCTCCGGCGCGGTGAATGGCATCACCGCAGTGATGGCGATTCAGCATGGGATCATGCCGGCAACCATTAACCTCGACAATCAGGACCCGGAATGCGACCTGGACTACGTCGCCAACACGGCGCGCAAGATGGAGATCAACGCCGTGCTCTCGAATTCCTTTGGCTTCGGCGGCCAGAACGTCGTGAACATCTTCCGGCGCTACGAGTAGAGCGTCGCTCGCAGCCGGACATCTCGACGCCGGGACGCACGCCAGAGATGAACCGGAGTCGAGCCAACAACGAAAGAAACGCGCTGATTTCTCCTGTTGTTCTGGAAGGAAGAAATTCCGGCATGGATCGCAGCAAGAATCCCGACCGGCGGACGGGTGGCGCGGACGAAACGCTTCCCGCTGCCCCTGACAACCCGTCCGGGGCCACGCGTGAAAGCCTGGTTGAAGAGCAGATACGCAAAGCGCAGGAGCAGGGCCAGTTCGACAACCTGCCCGGGTTCGGGAAGCCCCTACCGAAAGACGACGGATACGAGCTGGCCGGCGAACACTGGCTCGGCAACCACATCCTCAAGCAGGCTGGATTCCTGCCACTCTGGCTCCAGCTGCGCAAGGAGATCGCGGCCGAGCGGGGCGAAGTTGAAGCCGCACTCAGCCGGTATCGTGAACAAGCGCGCACGCTCGACCCATTGGCTTCGGGCACCTATGCGACCTTACGCGAGCTCGAAGAAAACTACGTCCAGCTCGCTACAGCGATCAACGAGAAGATCCACCAGCACAACGACCACTGCCCGCCAACCCAGCTACTTCACTGGTTCCCGGAAGACGCCGCACGTCGCGGGGAGCACCCGCGATAGGAGTGGCTAGCTACCCGTAATACACCGTCGCGTTAGAGACCAGTATCGTCCCGGTGGAGCCCTGGAGCTGGATCGTGAGCACGTTGGTCCCTTCGGTCAACCAACCGAGGTTCCCGAGTGACCACGCAATCTCCGCCCATTCGCCCCCTGGGAACGGGGAAGGTCCCGTCCAGATCTTGTTACCGTTCAAGAGCAGGCGCATTGGAACCTGGCCCTCCTGAGGCGTGTTCATCGCCGCGATGACGATTCCAATGTACTGGCTCGGCGCATCGAGTGCGTTGAACTCCACGTCAACCTGATCCCATACCTCTGCGCCGGCAAAACCGACGTCCTCGGAGGGCTCAGCCGCCCCACCAGCCAGAAAATCGTCAATGGTGATGCTGTGGTGCGAACCGGTCGTCCACTGCGCAGGCGCCTGCTGAGCGTCAAAAGGCCGGTCAAACTTGGCGGAGGGAGGTGGTTCTTCAGTTGGGGCCGGCTCCACGGGTTCTGCCGTCGGTTCGACTGGTTCTTCAACCGGCTCGGTCGGTTCGGGTTCGGGAGCAACGGTGGGCTCCGGTTCAGGCTCCAGCGTGGGGTCGGGCTCCACAATCGCCGGCTCAGGCTCCGCCGTAGGTGGCAGTGGAGGTTCAGTCGCGGCGGCTGGTTCCGCCGTCGGCGTCGCCCCTGGATCGCCGACGAGCTCAACCTGCGCCGTCGGCGTTGGCTCAGGGTTCCCAGCCAGGCCCGCCAGGCCATCCGACTGCAGCAAGAGCCAGAGAATCGCGATGAGCCCCGCGATAATGAACAACAACAGCACAATCGGCCAAGTGCTCGCCGGGGGCGGGGGAGCAGTCCGGCGGCGCGGAGGCGCCGGGCGCGGCTGTGGCGCTGGCGAGACATAACGATGCTGATTGGTATCGGTCACCCGTGGCGAAACCGTCTGGGTCGTGATTGTTTCCTCAGATGTACCACCTGGACGCATTAAGGCGTCGCGCATGGTGCGCGCGTCTGGAAATCGATCCTGAGGATCCTTTGCTAGCGCGCGCAGCACGACGGCCTCGACGGCGAGGGGTACCGACCGGTTGAAGGCGCGTGGTGGCTCCGGCAGCTCGTTTACATGCCGGTACATCACCTGTACCGGGTTTTCTCCAGCGAAGGGCAGGCGGCCCGTCAATAGCTCGTACAGGATCACGCCAACGGCGTAGAGATCAGCAGGTGGACCAACGGCGTCCCCGGACGCCTGCTCGGGAGCCATGTACGCGGCGGTGCCAACGGCCATGCCGGTCTCGGTCAAGCCGGGATCACGCGTGACGAAGGCCACCCCGAAATCGGTGATCTTGGCCTGCATGCCCTCGTCGATCAGCACGTTCTGTGGCTTCACATCGCGATGGATGATGTTCTCGTCATGGATCGCCGCCAGACCATCCAGGATCTGACGGGTAAAGTTGATCGCTTCCTCTGTCGTGAGTGGCCCTTCCTCGCGGACGTACTCCTTCAGATTTGGGCCATCAACGAACTGCATGACGATGTAGGGCAGCGTGCCCTGGCGACCGTAATCATAGACCGGGATGACGTTGGGATGGCTGATTCTGGCGGCAGCCCGAGCCTCGCGCTCGAAGCGCGAGTCAAAGCCCTCGTGCGCAGCATACTGTTCACGTAGAACCTTGATGGCCACATCGCGCTGCAAGGATTTATCGATTGCGCGGTAAGTGACCGAAAATGCTCCCTCACCAATTGGTGACCGAACCAGATAACGATCCGCAAATTCCCGCGGTAGCGCCGGCAAATCGTTCTTCCTTTCGGAGGAGCACCCACTCCATCCAACCGAAACTACTCCCCGTCAGTGTATCGTTACACGACGCGGATTGTTAGATGCACAATCTGCCGCGACTTGCTTCACATTGTGCAAAGGAGACACACCTTGAACGCCCAATCGACATTCGATCTTGAGCAGAAGACGCGCAACCGGCTGGCGAATCTGCTGGACCAATGTGGCGAGCTGGCTGATGGTGTGCGCTATTTCGAGGGTGACGATCTGCTGGCGGTCCTGGATACGCTCGACTCCATTCGCGCGCTCGTGGCTGACAACTCCACGACCCTGCGCGCCGCGGTCGCCACCGAGTAATCGGGGACATTCTGGCACCGGGTCGCTCGACCCTTCGCCTCTCTTTTCGCTATACTGTGAGCGTCGTTTCGTACGTACACACTCCCGGACGGACACTTCATGCCGCAAATTGTGGCGTTCTTTAACCAAAAAGGCGGCACTGCCAAGACGACCAGCACGATGAACGTGGCGGCTGCCCTGGCTGAGCGCGGTCAGCGCGTGCTCGCCATTGACCTTGACCCACAGGCAAGTCTTTCGATGGCCCTTGGTGTCGACATCGCCAATCTCGACCTCTCGGTCTACGACCTCCTCGTCGATGACGACGTGACGCTCGCCGAGATCGTCCAGCCCACTCGTATCCGGGGACTCTCGATTGCGCCGAGCCACCCTGACCTTGCCGCCGCCGAGCTTGAGCTGCTCAACGTGCTTGAGCGCGAGCGCAGGTTTGGCGAGAAGGTCAAGCCGGAAGCCCTTGAGGGTTTCGACTTCATCCTGGTCGATTCACCGCCAGCCCTGAATATTCTGAGCATCAACATTCTGGTCGCGGCGGACGATCTGGTCGTGCCGATCGAGCCACACCCATTGTCGCTCATGGTACTGCGCAGGCTCTTCGAGACGATCGCCAGGGTGCGCCGGCTCAACCCGAAGCTGCGGGTCGTCGGCTTCCTGCCCACCAAGGTGCACCACTCGTCCCGGCTGGCCATCGACATGCTGGAGACGTTGCGAGTCGAGTTCCCTGAGGTTCCCATGCTGCCGTCCATCCCGCTCTCGGTCAAGAGCGCCGAATCCATCGCCGAGCACACCTCCATTCTGGAGTACATGCCGCGCTCGTCGCTCTCGACCGCCTACCGGGGCGTGGCCGACGCGCTCCTGGCCGGCCATGCGTCCGAGGCCGCCCATGTCTAGCCGCCGCAAACGATTCAGCGTGGATGACCTCTTCGCCGATACCCGGCGTCAGGCCGTCGGTGTCAGCGAGCTCACCGAAGCCAAGCAGATTCAGCTCGACCGGATCGAACCTGATCCCGAGCAGCCCCGGCGCGAGTTCGATCCGGAACGGCTCGATGAACTGGCAGCCTCGATCACCTCCGAGGGTGTGCTGCAGCCGATCGCCGTGCGCTACGACACAGAGCAGGATGTCTACATCATCCTGCACGGCGAGCGCCGCTGGCGGGCTTCACGTCAGGCCGGCCTGGAGTCCATTCCGGCCATCGTGCGTGATGTCCCTGAAGATCGCCGGTTGCTGCAGCAGCTCATGGAGAACATTGTCCGCGAAGACCTCAACGCGCTCGACCGCGCCCACGCGCTCAGGGCGCTCAAGACGAGGATGAACGACGCGCCCTGGGAACAGGTCGCCGAGGCGGTCGGCATCCGTCGCAGCAGGCTCTTTCAGCTGCTCGGCACCGAGAAACTCTCGCCAAGAGTCCAGGACGCACTGCGCCAGGGAATCGTCAGTGAGAAGCAGACCCGCGCCGTCCAGGCGTTGGACGACGAAATCCAGAACGAGCTCGCCGATCAGCTGTTGGCGGGCACGCTGCAACCGTCCGATGTCGACTCCGCCGCCCGCGCCCTGCGCGATACGCGGTCGCTGGACGACGCACGGCACACCCTTGCGACGTTCCAGGGGTCTACCCCGGTGGACGACCAGGCCAGCCAACACATCAACAAGATACGCCGCCTGACTCGCAACCTCACCAAAGCCCTCGCCGCCCTCGAGCCGGCCGACGCCGGCGATCTGTGTAACGACCTTGAGGCGCTTGCCGAGGAGATCGAGAACCTCACGCACTCACGACGCTAACGCAACCAGGCAGTCGCGGTCCACAAACAACGGGTAGGGGTAGCGGCGTGATCGTCTATACACACTCGCTCGAAGGCATCGCCCCGGAGCATCTGACCGGATTCTTTGTTGACTGGGGCTGGCCGCAACCTCCATCAACGCAGACCCACCTGAAACTGCTCCGCAACAGCGCTGAGATCGTGCTGGCTATCGATGACCGGCACGGCAGCGTCGTTGGCTACATCACGGCCATCACCGGCGGGGTGCTGAGCGCCTATATCCCGCTCCTCGAAGTCCTGAAGCCGTATCAGGGGCGAGGCGTCGGCTCAGAGCTGGTGCGCCGCATGCTCGACAGATTGAGCCACCTCTACATGATCGACCTGCTGTGCGACGCGGACGTAGAGCCCTTCTACGAACGGCTCGGGATGCGGCCGGCTATCGGCATGTTCATCCGCAACGACGACCGGCAATCCGGGCCACCCCAACCAGAGTGATAGCCTTACCCTTCTTGTTTCGAAAGAGTGTGACGGAGACCGGCCCATGGAGCCCCGCTGGCTTGAGTGGTCGCGTGAGTTGCAGGCAGTCGCACAGACTGGCTTGACATACGCGCGCGACCCCTTCGACATCGAGCGTTACGAGCAAATCCAGGAGCTTTCGGCCCAGATTCTTGCCCACCACACCGGCATTGCACCAAGCGCGGCGCTCGAGATCCTGAAAACCGAGACCGGGCACGCAACGCCAAAGGTTGACGTGCGCGGGGTGACGTTTCAGGATGAGCGGATTCTGCTCGTGAGAGAGCGTCTGGATGGCCGCTGGACCCTGCCTGGTGGCTGGGCGAACGTCAACGAATCCCCAGCCGAAGCAACCGTGCGTGAGGTCCGCGAGGAATCAGGCTACGAAACGCGAGCCGTCAAGCTGCTGGCCGTCTGGGATCGCCGCAAGCACGGTCATCCTCCATCGCGTCACCACGCCTACAAGCTCTTCTTCCGCTGCGAGCTTATCGGGGGTGCCCCAACAACCAGTATCGAGACGACCGGCGCGGCCTTCTTTGCCGGGGACGGCCTACCCGAGCTCTCCACCGGACGGGTGACGTACTCACAGATCGCACGTCTCTTCGAGCACCTGCGACACCCCGATTGGCCGACCGATTTCGATTAATGCGGATAGCTGCGTCGGCCCGCGCTAACTCCCGGCCCGACGCCCGGGCTTCTTGCCGCCCGAGTGCTTCTTGGACTCCTTCTGCTCCGGATTCAGGAAGAACAGGCCGCCGGCAATCGACTGAAGCCGTTGCCTGAGCGAGCGGTCGTCATCATCATCCGGGCGTGC
Organism: uncultured Chloroflexia bacterium; assembly: GCA_963729445.1. Classification (GTDB taxonomy): domain Bacteria; phylum Chloroflexota; class Chloroflexia; order Thermomicrobiales; family CFX8; genus JACCZH01. The sequence continues at coordinate 749,229 of CAVSNU010000005.1, read as the reverse complement.
GGATGACGTGAGGACGCCATAGTGGCCGGCACGAACCCGCGGCCATTCGGAAGCAATCTCCGCACCGAACAGGAGAATATTGGCCGCCAGATATACGAAGAGCAGGAACACCATGATCGCACTGAGCCCGCCGTAGATCGCTTTGTAGTTGCCAAAATTCGTGACATAGAACGCGAACCCGTGCTTCACCACCTCGAACAACCACGCCGCTACGAGCGCGCCCGGCCAGATCTCGGCATAGCGCACATTACTCACCGGCACAAAGCGATACAACAAGCTAAAAATCGCAAACGAGACCAGGAACGGCAGGAGCAGCCCGACCAGCCACCATGCCCATCCCAGGGGGATCACGGCAATCGTTTCCACGGCCTCAACGCCGATCCGGAGGAGGACTGTGAACACGAGCGAGAGGGCCACCAGCCCCCCGAGTATCAACACCATCAGGACGTCAACGAGCTTGCCCCGTAGCGCCGGCCGGCTGTACCCCTGATCCCAGGCAACGTTGATCGACACTCGAATGGCGGTCATCATGGCGCTGGCCGCCCAGATCAAACCCACCAGACTAATGAGGCCAACAAGACTCAGGTCGGTAGGATCGCCCTCCAGCGCGCTGTCTAACTGCTGCCGGCCCTGACCCGCAAGCGGTAACACACGCATCAGGTTGTCCAGGACCCGTGTGCGCAAGTGCTCATCACGCATGAACTGGCCGAAAACCGTCACCAGGAAGATCGCCAGAGGGAAGATTGAAAAGAAGACCCAGAAGGAGATGCTGGAGGCCATCAGGGTGCAGCGGTCGTCGACAAACTCGGTCGCCGCTCGCCTGGCAAGCAGCCTGGCGTCCCGCCTGAACAGACATATGAGCAGACTCAACCGGCGGCGCAACCGTCCCATCTGCCTCCACCTGGGTTCCGGTTCATCGATCTATCTCAAGGCTATCAGAGTTTCGGCTTAACGATCCGTCGCGCCTGCCACCATCTGGGGAAACGATTGCCTGCGGCGATCGACACCACCCTTGAGCCGCCACTTATCCTCGTACATGGCCTGATCCGCTTTGGACATAATCTCTGCCAGGTTCGCGCCGTCCTCGGGGTACGCCGCGACACCGATTGCTACCCCGAAGCCTTCACCGACAAGGCCATGCCGCTCCTCGACGGTACCCACCCGCTCCCGAATCGCCGCGACAAAAATCTCCGTCGTCTCGAGCGTAGCGCCGGGGATGCCTACCGTGAACTCGTCGCCGCCATAGCGGGCAACGACGGCAGTAGTGGGCATGGACTGCTTGATTACCTGACCGATGTCGGCCAGCACCCGGTCCCCGGCCTGATGGCCGTACCGGTCGTTGAACTCCTTGAAGAGGTTCAGATCCATCATCAAGACGGTGAGGCGACTGCTGCGCAGCACGGCTCGATTGAACAAGCGGGTCAGCTCGTCGTGCAGCGCGCGGTGGTTGAGCAAGCCGGTGACTGGGTCGTGATTCGCGGCAAAGCGAGCCATGCCGTAGGCATGCGCATTCTCGGCCGCCAGTGCGCCCTGCGTAGCGATTGCCTCGGCCACCGAGACTTCATGTTCGTTGAATGGCTCGGCGTGTGTCCGGTAGAGCTCGGCCGCCCCGATCGTCTGTTCGCCAGCCACCAACGGCACCAGCATCGCGGTCTCGGCCTCATGAAAGTCCAGGAGACGTGCCGCGCTGGAATCAGCGTCGAGCCACCGGCGTTCAATCAGCGATGTCTGCCGGCCGGCCGGCTCAAAGAGCGAGACGGACAGGTCATCCAGCGAGCCTACCGGATACGCCGCTAATGTCGCTAGCGTGTTTCCATACCGCTGAAAACTCGCGACCGGGGTCAGCGAGGTGTCGTCAGAAGCCTGCTCGAAGATGACACAACGTGTGGCGTCAACCGCCAGCGTAAGCTGCTCGGCCACCGCCTGCAGGATGCGGTCAAGATCAAGGGAGGCCGCGGACACAAGCGCGACCTGATGCACCGCCTCCAGCTCGCGGTTGCGACGTGTTAGCTCGGTCGTCCGCTGCTCCACCATACGCTCAAGATCGAGGTTCATCTCCGTGAGATTGACGTAGAGCTCTCGATACTCGCGATAGTTGATGACGTGGCGTAAGCCGACCACCGCGACAAAGGCCACTGCACCCACGAAAGCCACTTGCCGATGGATACCATCGGCGTTAGCGTCGAGCGCCCGGACGAAGAGCCAAACCGCCGCGCCGATACCAATCGAGTAGGGTACAAGCGCCTGTCCAAGATGGAACCACAGGTTATGGGTAATCGGGTTCGGCCTGGTCAACACGAAGGTTTGATACACAGCGCCGTCACGGGTACCGTGAATATACCGGTACGCCATCAGGCCCATCATCCAACCGGCCAGACCGAAACACAGATACACCCAGCCTGGCTTCGCGTCCGCCAGCCGCAGGGATGCAATTGCCGCGCCAGCGTGCCCAAAGCACAGTATTGCCAGCGCGATGCACAAATTGACAAGTGGGGCAAACAGCGGCGCGCCTCGTGGGACGGTTGCTAACGCGAACACTGCGACCGAGAGCGCCGCGAGGTCAACCAGCCAGATGTAGAGGGCCGGATGGGTAAGGTAGATACCCGAGACGTGAAGCGAGGTGTGCGGCAACGCAAGGCCAACAAGCGCGGTCACGCCAGCCAGCACAATTCCGGTGTCCAGAAAGAGACGCGCCAGGAGTTGCTTGGGAACGCTCACGCAGTACCAGAGGGCAACGACGCAGCTGATATACGCCGCCGTCTTGAAATAGCGCGAGATATCGTCGAACTCATTGAACGACGTGACCATGCGCTCGCCGGTCAGCGCTATCACCAGGTAATGGCTACCCAGAAACACGATCATCAGCGTGAACCAGTTCCAACCGGCCCGTAGACGCGGCTCCACCGTCCGCAGCGCAGCGACCCGCAACATGGCGGCGACGACAATCGCGCCTGCCGTTAACAGTGCCGCCTGTAGCTGAACGGGAGCGCCAACCGCTGTTACAAGTCCGAGCACCATCAGGAGCATGATGGTGATGGCGTGCAGCCACACCTCGAGTCCCAGGCGCTCCGTCGTTGCGCCAGACTCGCCCATCGTGGGTCGTAAAGAGTTCCGATAGGTGCTCAAATGAGGTGCTCCTACGCTGCGCTATGCGACCTGCTAGCGCGCTAGCCAAGACAAAATGGTAGGCCATAGAGGTTCGCTACCGTAACGTACAAAACTCCCAAAATGCATCCGCGCCGGCAGGTCGATGGTGAGCGAGGCTATCCCTGGAGCTCGGCGATGCGTTCCAGAATCCTGCGATATTCGGTGTTCCACGATTCCGGCCACGGCAGCCCGGCCTGCTCGCGCTCGGCGCGGAGGACTTCTGCGCGGCTCTTGCGCTGGAGGAGCTGGGCTAACTCCTCGTCTGGCTCCGGGGCGGAAATGTCAACGCGGACCGCGTTAATCGCCAGATACGGCACGTCTCTGCCAGCAATCGCTATGGCGCGCTCGCGGATGTCACGCAGGGGAGTGTCCGACGGCGGTGTCGAGGCGATCGCCTGGCGGACGATTTCCTCGGTCTCCGGGTCAACCAGACGGCGGCGATCGAGCTTGCCGGCTTTCACCGCCTCCACAAGGTGGTTCTCGATCGTGAAGCGCTTGATTCCACGCTCCTCGGCAATCTCCTCGATTGACCGGGCCGCCTTGAACAGCTCCAGCGTCTCCTCCCAGGAGGGGTTGGCGGAGCGTACCCGAACCGGGCGCGCCTCGCTGACCACCAGATCTGTCTCGACGTCGCCAAGCTCCTCCAGCGCCTCCGTGCGGCGCACGTGAGCGAGATACAAGGCGAGGTGATCCCAGTTCGTTCCGTCTGGACAGAACCGCATGGCGCTCTGCAGATAGCCCGGGCGGGGCCGCCGGTAGTCGACGCCGGCCTCATCCATCTCGCGGCAGGCCTGGGCCAGATCTGCCTGCACGTCCGGTGGAACAAGCGCGCCGACCTCCAGCACACCCTTCGACACCATGTCACGCGCGATCTCAGCCACCTTCTTGATGTCCTGGCTTGTCTGATAGGCTGCTGCACGTACGGAGCCCGTCTCGATAAACGCGTCACGCAGCTCCGCGCGTGCAGCCGAGATCTGCCGCGGCGTCCTGAGCTTGGCCGCTTTGGCCTGCCGGGCAGAGGCGCCAACGGAGCGCGAGTCAGGGCGAGCGCAGCGATCGCAGCAGCGGGCGTCACCACGCGGCGCGGCGTTGGGGTCACCAAAATAGCCCAGAAGATACTCGCGCCTGCACCCCTCAGACTCGACGTAACCTTCGATCGCATCGAGCTGCTCGACGCGCCAGTTTCGATGCCGGGACAGGGCTCGCTCGATCGCGCTGATGTGGGAACGGCCAAGCCGTTGGACGGTGGCCGACACCTCCTGCTCGCTTCCGATCCGGTCTCCCAGCTGAATCGCTTCCGCCTCCGCCAGCGATTGCAGGCCGACCCTGAGGGTCGTGTTCGAGATCTTGAGGTTTGGCGCTGCGTCATCGAACGAGATCGCGCCGTCGGCCGCTCCGACGGCGGTGAGGATACGCTGGAGAGTGGCGACATTCGGGAGATCGCTGTCGATCATCCACTCTTGAAGGCCCCGGTCGCTCCTGCAGAAGAGCATGAGCGCGTCCGAGGGCAGGCCGTCACGGCCACCCCGGCCGGCCTCCTGGTAATACGCGTCCGGAGAAGCCGGCAGGTTGGTGTGGATCACGAAGCGCACGTCTGGCTTGTCGATCCCAAGGCCAAAGGCGTTGGTCGCGCAAATCACGTCAACGTCACCCGACATGAACGCGTCCTGTGTCTGGGTCCGTTCCTCGCTGCTCAGGCCGGCGTGATACGGCAGCGCGGCGCGTCCATGCTCGCTCAGAAACTCAGCCTGCTCCTCGGCTGCTCGGCGCGTGCCGGCATAGACGATGCCGGTACCAGGACGCGCCCGCACCTGGCGCGCCAGCTCCGTCAACCGGGCGGCGGGGCTGCTACAGAACTTCACCAGAAAGCGCAGATTCGGACGATCGAAGCCGGCCAGCACCCGGCCAGGGTTCTCCAGCCCGAGCTTCTGGACGAGATCCGCCTGCACCAGGGGCGTCGCCGTGGCAGTGAACGCCGCAATCACCGGACGGGACGGCAGTCGCTCGATCGCGTCCGGGATACGCAGGTAGTCAGGCCGGAAATCGCTGCCCCAGGTCGAGATACAGTGCGCCTCGTCAACCGCCACGAACCAGACGTTGGAGCGCACGATCAAATTCAGAAAGGCCTGGTCCCGTAACCGTTCCGGTGAGACGTAGAGCAGATCGACGTTCCCCTGCCGGACTTCGCGCAGGACGGACTGACGTTCGGCGGCCGTCTGGCCGCTCGCCAGGAACGCCGCACGGATGTCACGCGCCTGCAGCGCATCAACCTGATCTTTCATCAACGCAATCAAGGGCGAGATCACCAGCGTCAGGCCATCATGCACCACCGCCGGCGCCTGGAAACAGAGGCTCTTGCCGGCGCCGGTCGGCATCACTGCCAGAAGGTCACGGCCGCCAAGAATCGTCCCGATGGCGTCAAGCTGTCCGGGCCGAAACTCTGTCAGGCCGAATACGCGCTCGCGTGCGACGTTGACGCGGTCAAGGAGTTGGTTAGAGGAGACAGTCACCGGATCAGGAATCAATCTAGCGTTTCACCATGCTGCGTGCCAGGAAGAGCATGTTAGCCGGGCGCTCGGCCAGGCGACGCGTGAAGTACGGGAACCAGTCTTCGCCGAACGGTAGGTAAACGCGCACCCTGTACCCCTCTGCGGTCAAACCGGTCTGCAGCGCGCGCCCGATGCCATACATCATCTGGAACTCATAGCGGGATGGAGCGATGTCGTTGCGCGCCGCATGGTTCTTGGCCAGCTGCACCATCTCCGGATCCTGCGTCGCGATCGCCGGATAGTTGGCCGCGTCCAGGAGACGCTTGATGTGGCGTCGGTAGGCGGTGTCAACCTCCTGCTTGCGCGGGTAGGCGACCGTATCCGGCTCTTTATAGGCGCCCTTGACGATGCGCACCCGTGCCTGACGCTCGATCATCTCTTCGATGTCACCGTCTGTACGGTAGAGGTACGACTGCAGAACGACGCCGACCGCCTTGGGGTAGCGATCGTGAAGCTGCCGAAAAATCGCCAGCGTTCGCTCGGTATAGGCCGAGCCCTCCATGTCGATCCGCACGAAGTTATCACGCTCATCGGCAGCACAAACGACCTTCGCAATGTTGCTGGCCGCGCACTCGTCCGAAATATCGAGACCGATCATGGTGAGCTTGACCGAGATGTTGCCGCGCACGCCGTCCTGCTCGATGCGCTTCAGCACGTCGATGTAGGCGTCGGTGTACTCCGTGGCCTGGGCGATGTCCCGTACATTCTCGCCCAGGAGATCGAGCGAGACGTCCATTCCGCTCGCGTTCAAGTTCCTGGCTTCAGCGATGGCGCTGTTCAGGTCTTCGCCAGCCACGAAGCGTTCCACCAGCGGTTTGGTAAGCGAGCCATGAAAGAACCGGTTTGCCCGATCACTCTCAGCCATCTTGTACATTACTGAGCTCAAGACCGCCAAAGCTCGCTCCATCCTGAACATCGCAATCGACCGGCGTACCTGTGTAAGGGGCGCAATGAATGACGAAAGGGTCCATTGGCACCCAACAATTGAGAATAAATCAATTCCCCGTAGCGGCGCAATTTATTGCGCCTTGCCTGACCGCCCCGGCGCCGGAGAGGGCGCAATAAATTGCGCCGCTACGGAGTCCTAATGAGGGGGACCGCACTGTCGCACTCCATCATTTCGCCCCGACACAAAGAGGATGGACCTCTCCGTGTGAGGCACCGTGCTGAGTATAGTGCAGCAGGGCTCTTCTCTTCCGGGAACGCAACCCGATTCCGGATGAGCGCGGATGTACACTTTCTGAATGTCGAGACGTGAGCTGTTCGGACTAACGCCCGCGACAATCGTGAGGGACAGCCTCTACGATCTGATGCCCTTGCCTGCCGAAGCCGTCGCGATCCTCTCAACCGCAGCGTTTATGCGCCTCGAAGGTATCCAGCAGCTCGGCTTCGTTTCGAAGATCTGGCCTGGAGCCAGACACACCCGTTTCGAGCACTCGCTGGGCGTGATGCACCTGATGGGCGACGCGCTCACCCGCCTCAGCGAGCACGGCGCGCCGATCGACGATGAGACCGCCCGGACCGGCATCGCCGCCGCCCTGTTGCACGATATCGGCCACTACCCCTTCAGCCACGCCATCGAAGAGCTTGGCCCGCCGGTTCTCAGCCACGAGGAGGTGGGCCGGCAGCTGATCCTCGAAGGTGAGGTCGCGGCCATCCTGCGCGATCAGTGGCACGTCGACCCGGCGCGCGTGGGACGGCTCATTCACCCGGACGACACGCCGCTCTCCGACGGCGACCTGCTGGTGCGCGGGTTGCTCAGCGGACCGCTCGACGTCGACAAGCTCGACTACCTGCCACGTGATGCGCGCGCCTGCCACGTTCCCTACGGCGGCGTTGACACCGCACGGCTGCTCGACGCTCTGCGGGTTGTCGAAGTCGATGGCCGACTGCGGGTAGGGATCGACGGCGGCAAAGGCATCTCGCCGCTGCACTCCCTCATCAACGCCCGGCAGGAGATGTTCGACAACGTCTACTGGCACCACACCAACCGCGCCTGCATGGCGATGCTCTTGCGCGCCGTACAGGACGCCGTGCTGGCCGGCCTGCCAGCGGCGGAACTGACCCTGCATACCGATACGTCGCTGCTCGCGCGTCTCTCGCAGCCAGACATGCCGGAAACCACGCGCGCCCTGGTTGGCCGACTCCAAACCCGCGATCTGTATAAGCGCGCCGTCGAGGTCAGTGCCCGAGCCGGCGAGCTCTATCGCTACCTCGGTGCGCTCTTCCACGACCAGTCCCAGCGGCGCGCGGTGGAGCTCAGCATGGTGCAGGCCCTGCGGGACGAAACCGGGCTGGACGCCGGAGACGCCGGCATCCTGATCGACATTCCCAAGCCGGAGCGATGGAGCACCGACGTCTGGGTACAATTCGAGACGCCACCAGTCGGCTTCGCGTCACTGATGACATGGCATGATGTATCCGGCACAAGTGACGACGATTTCAAAAAGTATGAGGAACACCGTAGATTGATTCGCATCGTAGTTGCCCCCGGCTTGCGTGAAGCCGTTCATCACCACTGGGAGCAGCTGCTCTTTCCGTTACTCGCCGCTTCGTGAAACAGCAGGCACCTGTCACGCGTCCGCTGACAACGGACGACGCGTCCCATCGCGAGCGCTGGGTCGTCTGGATTGTCGCGGCGACCGTGTTCGTCAGTGTCACCAACACCACGATGGTCAACGTCGCCCTGCCCACGATCGGCGATGTGTTTGACGCTGGTCCAGCGCGAGTCGGCTGGATCGCAACCCTCTACTCACTCACGTTTGGTATCGCGACGCCGTTCTACGGCCGGCTCGGCGATATCTACGGCCTGCGGAAAATGTTCATCACCGGCATGGCGATCTTCGTCGTGTCGTCGCTCCTGGCCGGGATCGCCCCTGATTTCTGGTTACTCGTGCTGTGCAGGGTCGGTCAGGCTGCGGGGTCCGCCGCGATCCCCAGTCTCGGTATTGCGATGATCACACGCACCATCCCCGGCAACCGCCGAGGCGCCGCGATGGGCCTGGTCGGCGCGTGTGTCGGAGCGGGTCAGGCCATTGGCCCCACGTTGGGCGGCATGCTCACCGAGTTCGGATCCTGGCGCGGCGTGTTCCTGTTCAGCGCGACGCTGCTGTTCCTCATCCCGGCCTCACTCAAGCGGCTGCCCGGCGACATGGAACGCACGCGCACACCGGTCGACTGGCTTGGCGGGATCACGCTGGGTGCCGCGATCGCCGGTGTGTTGCTGGGCATCGGGAACCTGGAAGAGCAAGGGCTCGTGTCGCCGTCCGTTCTGGGGTCGTTCAGTATCGCCGTCCTGGCGGCGGCCGCGACCATCTACCGGCAGCGTACTGTCCCATTTCCGTTCATCGACCGCTCCCTGCTCAGGAGCCGGCGCTACGTGCTGCTCTGTCTGATCGGCTTCCTCTCAATGGGGGGCAACATCGGGGCCATCATCCTGGCTCCGTTCCTGTTTGAGCGCGTGCATGGGCTCTCGACCGCCATGGTTGGTCTCGCCCTGCTGCCGCAGGCGATCATGGTCACGTTTCTGAGCAGGCCTCTGGGTAAATTAGCCGACCGCTACGATGCGCTGAAACTCGTCAGTATCGGCTTGACGATCAACGTCGCCGTCAGCATCGTCCTTGCCACCGTGGCGGTGGGCTGGCCGACGCCCGCGATAGTCGGGCTGTTTGTGTTCCTGGGGGCGGGTATGGCGATGGTGAGCTCGCCACTCTCGGTCACGCTCACGCGAGCCGTCTCCGGCAAAACGGCCGGCATCGGGCTCGGGATCTACAACATGCTCTTTTTCGTCGGCGGCGGCTTCGGTGCGGCCGCGGCTACCGCGCTGCTCTCTTCGCGTGAAGCCGCAGGGGACGCCCTGCTACCGTTCTACGCCGGCGATTCCCGGTTCTCGGAGTTTGCTGACGCATACCTCTACAGCCTCAGTGCGTTTGCCCTTGCCCTTGTGATCGCCCAGATTGCACGCAGAACTACTCAAGAAACGAACGCCTCCTGAGACAGGGACCTCGCTGCGGCAACCGCATGAGGGGATTGTTTCGGTCAATCGGTTCTTAGGACGAGCCGTCGCCCGGCGTGACCACCTTTGGAGGAGTGCGCGGCGCGCGCTCCTCGATCAGCTTGCGGATCTCCAGCGGCGTGTGCTCGCGCAGCGACGCGACCCACTCGCGGTCGTTAAAGAAGAGATTGATATCGAAGGAGAACGCTTCCTCGACCTCTTTAGCCGCCCACCAGTCGTAGAGACCTTGCAAGAAATTCAGGTTGGTTGCCTCAACCCGGAAGAGCGACACGCCCTGACCGCGCAGGTAGGCCAGCGGCTCACTGAACCAGACACGAGCTCCACCACCAGCCTCAATCGCGTCGCGAATCTCATCATGGTGGCGGGGCACCGAGCGCAGTGTGAACAAGTGGGCGCCAGGAATACTCGGGCTGACCCGCCTGGGCTGAATCGGTGGCGCAGCTTTACGTCTGAACTGGATCTTTACCATGGTACCGTGTCATCCTCCCGGCAATCGTCAGCCTGAACCCCATCGCCAGACATTGTACGCAATCAGGCCGCCGTGCGGGTCGGATACAGGCTAGCTGAGAAACGACGGCTCAAACACCGGAGCATAGACCGCGAGCCGGGTGAATGAGTCAGTCAGCAACAGCACGCCGACCATCACCAGAAACGCTCCGGATAGCGCCGAGACGACTCCGAGGCGTCGGTTCATACGGCGCATCAGCGGCGTCATTGGCCCAAAGACCAACGCCGTCAGGATAAATGGCATCCCTAACCCGAGCGCGTACGCGAAGAAGAGCGCGCCCGCTTTTGCCCCATGCGTGGCCGCCACCACGAAGATTCCGGAGAGAATCACGCCGACACACGGGCTCCACCCGGCGGCGAAAAAGACGCCCAGAAGAAAGGAGGACGTCAGCCTGCCGCGCGGCAACCTGTCCCCGGCAGAGAGCTTCGCCTGGCGGTCCAGAAAGGGAATCCGCAGCAAGCCCATGGTGTGGAGGCCGAGGACGATAACGGCGATGCCACCGAACCAGCGCACGTAATCCAGACCGTTCTGCAGCTGCACGACGAGCTGGCCAATGGCGATTCCCACGACGGTGAAGACCAGCGCGAAGCCTACGACGAACAGGAGCGCGTGGGTCAGTAACTGCCGGCGAGGGGGTGCCGCGTCGCCGGTCACGACCGATCCGGTGAGGAATCCCAGATAGCCCGGCACCAGCGGTAGAACGCAGGGCGACAGGAATGACAACAACCCACCGAGGGTCGCGATGAGGATGCCCAGGAGCAACGGCGCATCGGCGACAGTCACGGGAACTTCCACTCGCTCTCAATCGCGTACCAGTGTCTGGATGGTCCAAGCTGGACGGGTACAACCGGGCATGCAAACGTGGACGGCCTTTGACCATTGTGAAAACCGCGTACGGATCCTTCCTTCGCCGGAATGACAGGTATACCCAGGCTGTCATGCCGCCAAAGGAAGGATCCGTTCTCCCATCGAGAGTCCCGAACACCGGGGCGAGCTCTACTCTTCCAGCGTGCTCAGGTCGCCCGTATCCAGGCCGAGCTCCTTGGCCTTGAGAATGCGGCGCATGATTTTGCCGGAGCGCGTCTTCGGGAGCGACGGCGAGATCTCGATCTCGTCGGGCACGGCGATCGGGCCGACGTTATCGCGCACGTGCTGACGCAGCGCAGCTAATCAGCTGGTCGCTGCCTTCGTAGCCACTCTTGAGCGTCACGAATGCCTTGATCGATTCGCCCTTGACCTCATCCGGCTTGCCGATGACGGCCGCCTCGGCGACCGCTTCATGGCTCACGAGGGCGCTCTCAATCTCACTCGATCCCAGGCGATAGCCGGACTTCTTGATGACATCATCAACCCGGCCCTGGATCCAGAAGTAGCCATCCTGGTCGCGGTGGGCAGCGTCGCCGGCAAAGTAGACGCCAGGGATGGTATTGAAGTAACTCTCATAGCGTGCGCGATCGCCGAAGATGGAGCGCATCATGGCCGGCCATGGCTTGCGGATAACCAGATAGCCGCCCTCGTCCGCACCAACCTCGTTGCCGTCCTTGTCGACCACGGCGGCATCGACGCCCATAAACCCCTTGGTCGCAGAACCGGGTTTAAGCGGCATGATCGGCGTTGGGGTGATCATCTGCATACCGGTCTCAGTCTGCCACCAGGTATCAACGACCGGCTGATGCCCACCGGCGATCCTGCGATACCACATCCACGCCTCGGGATTGATCGGCTCACCCGACTGTACCGAGAATGCGCAGGCTGGACAGGTCTGAAGCGCCCGGCCAACCGTCACCCATACGCATCAGCGCGCGGATGGCCGTAGGGGCCGTGTAGAGGATGTTGACACCATACTTCTCGATCGTCCTCCAGATCCTGCCCGGCATCTGGATAGTCTGGCGCACCCTCGTAGAAGACACTCGTTGCTCCCGCGATCAGTGGACCATACACGATGTACGAGTGTCCGGTGACCCACCCAGGGTCCGCCGTACACCAGTAGACATCACCCGGCTTAAGATCAAAGACGAACTTGGTGGTCGCGGCAATGCCAACCTGATATCCGCCGTGCACGTGCACGATCCCCTTCGGCTTGCCAGTCGAGCCCGAGGTATAGAGCATGTACAACGGGTCTTCGGAGTCGAGCTCTGCGCACTCGCTAGACGGCGCGGCGAGCTCCAGCAGGTCGTGATACCAGACGTCGCGGCCACGGTGCCAGGCAATGTCGTTGCCAGCGCGTTTGACCGTGATGACCTTCTTCACGATTGGACACTCGCGTACTGCCGCATCCACGATCGTCTTCAGAGGAACGACCTTGCCGCGGAAGATAGAAGCCGTCGGCCGTAATGACCGCCTTCGCCTCAGCATCCTGAGCGCGGTCGCGCAGGGCCTGGGCTGAGAGTCCCGAGTACACGACCGAGTGCACCGCGCCGATCCGCGCGATGGCGAGCATCGCAACCCACTGCTCGGGCAGGCGCGGAAGATAAATGATGACGCGGTCGCCTTTTTCGATTCCGAGCGACCGAAGCGCATTCGCGAACTTCGACACCTCGTAATACAGGTCGGCATACGAGACGGTGCGCGTCGAACCGTCCTCGCCCTCCCAATAAAATGCAACCCGGTTGCGGACTGACGTCTTCATGTGGCGGTCGAGCGCGTTGTAGGCGATGTTGGTCTTGCCGCCCACGAACCACTTCGCGTCCGGCATCTGCCAGTCCAGCGTCTGCGTTGGCTGGGTGAACCAGTGCAGATCCCCGGCCATCTCCGCCCAGAACTCTTCACTGTTCTCAATCGACCACTTCAGCAACTCGTCGTAGGTCGAGAAACCCTTCTTGCGCATGTATTCGGTAATGTTGGCGTTCTCAATGACCTCGGCGCTCGGCTCGAACACCCGATCTTCACTTAGTACTCGACTGGTAGTCCCCCATTCGAACTGTGGGGCACGAGTCCCGGTCATGCGTCCTCCTCGCTGCAATACCCTGAAAGTATCAGCATTTTAGCACCTGCAGCGTCCGCCGCTTGACAGAGCGACACGTGAACAGTAGCCTAATTCCGACAAACGCCGTCGGAATTATCCGTCTACGGCATAGCTACCGGATTCTAGACCGCATGGGCAATGGCCGCAACAGGGCCGACAGAGAGGGACGCGACTGAGTGGGGTTTACACGAGACGAATGGTCCAACCAGTGGCTGGGCGGCTTCTGAACACTCGGCATCGAATGTCTGCAACCGGTTCGGGATGCAGCTTACCCGGCACACGAGCCCCTTCACACCATCCTGACGCTTCCAGACGAGCCTGCGTCTGATACAGCCTCCTCGCTGTCTGGGGCCATAGATGCCTGGTCAACCTACCTCGGTGGACACGACCGGCTCGTCCTCGTGAAGAGCACAGACCGCGCTCGCAAGCTGTTGATGGCCGCGTGGGGTCTCCAGAATGGCGAAGCCGTTGCCATTCCCGCCAATACTCGTCGTCCGTTGTCTGAGGCCGTCAAGAAGTCGGGCGGCAAACCGCTCTTCGTCGAGCTTGACGCTCGTCTCGAACTTGTGGCAGACACACCTGACCTGGATGCTGCGCGTCTGGTCTGGGCGCAACCGGTCGCCGGCATGGACCCGCCGCGTGCATTGCCCGGCACCACGCTCTTCGTTGACTACGGCTTCAACCTGCCGGCTCCGGATCTGGAGGCGGTTCCTGGAGCCGCGACGCTCTGGGGCCTGCACCTCTCGGATGGCTTCAAGGAAGACGGGGCGCTCATCGCGTTCAACGACGACAGGCTCTATCGCACCGCCACCAAGCTCCTGCAAACGGACGACACACCAGATCTCAATCGTGTCCTGGCGCAATGCCGGCGGCTCTCCGGCCCGGACGGCGTGGCAGCCCGGCAGCTGGCTCGCGTGGCAGCGGCACGTGAGGGACTTGAGTGTGCCGCGGGATTACCGATGGCCACCTCTACTGCGGCACTGCCATTCGGACTGATTATTCGGATTCCAGACGAGGCAGATGTTGCGACGTTCATCTCATACGTGCGCAACGAGAACGTGCCGCTGGCCTGGCTACCTGAGCTGCAACCGATGTTCTACGTGAGCTACCAGGCCACCCAGGACCCCGCGCGCACGCGCCGGACGGCTGAGAACCTGGCGCGCTGGATCGTCGTCCCCATCGGTCCCGATTTCGTTGAGGACGAGCTCACCCACGCCGTGTTGGGGCCGGTAAAGGGTGCCGAATACACGGGAGTGCGCTGGTACACCGATCCCGAGCGCGCGAGCTGGTACAACGACCTGATGCTTGAGTGGTACGGGCCACACCATGACGCCTACCGTAAGGCGTTCAACAAGACGCATCCGGCATCTGAACACAGGCCGGCCACATCTCAACCGGCGGGATCCTCAACGGAGTAGCAGGTCAACCATCGTTCGCGGAGCGGCGTACCCGGGCACAAAAACGCGCTGAAGCGCAGTCACGACGTGACTACAGTTCAGCGCGAGCGCTCAACGTCTGTTGTGGTAACTCGAATGATGGCTAGTGTTGCACCTCGGGGGCTGGCGCAAAACCCTTGCAGCCACTAATAGCCGTCGTTCGCAGATCGAGCTCGGCATGGCGCGGGTGGCCACACTCGTCGATGTAATTCTCTGGCGCCTGGTGCTTGGTCCGGATCTGGATCAACTGCGGCTCGTCAGGGTGCGACTCGCCATAATGGGTGCACAGGCCACACTGGCCGGGGAATATCTCATAGACGTGGATCTGCTCCATATCGCTTCCCTTTCTACGAGAGGTCTTCGTCGTACGAGAATCGATGTGACCTCCAGTATACCCCATCCCTGGGAATGACTCTCATCTAGGAATTCTTCTCATCACACGTTTTGACGAAAGATATTGCGGCTGGATCACGAGCGGCAACGACCGCTATCGCGTTGCGCTGCCGTCAGATCGTGCGACAATCGGACCAGCGCACGGGATGCCAGATGAATGAAGGAGCCGCATGAGCAACACGACACATCGCGCAACACCGGAGGTCGATTACAGTCTCGGATTCGCCGCAAAACTGCTCTGCTCGGGCGTGTTTGTCGGAGGCCGCGATCCTGAGGACTTCATCCAGCGCGACCTGCACGCACCGTATGGCTTCGACCCCAACGACCTCGACGTGTCAGTTGACCGCGCTGCGCAACGCGTCACCCTCAGCCTGCCGGACGGTCCAAGCCGCACCGCCGTCTATAACGCCGGGCTCGGCTGCACGCTGCTCCCGCCGGGCGAGACGTCCACCTTCTTCCAGCCAGTCCCGGTGCGTTCGAGCTTGCCTGACCCGGCAACGCTCGACTGGCCCATGGGGGACCGCGCGGCCGAAGCACCTCAGGCAGCAGGGATTGACCGGGGCCGGCTGTCCGCAGCGCTGGATCTGGCGTTCGACGACAGCGCCCACGATCTCCCGCAGCAGGCGCGCGCCATGGTCGTGCTGCATAACGGCAAGATCGTGGGAGAGCGCTATGCGCCAGGGTTCACGAAAGAGAGCAAGCTCGTCAGCTGGTCGATGGGTAAGAGCATCACGGCAGCGCTGATCGGCATTCTCCTGGGTGAAGGACACGTTGCGCTGGACGATCCCGCCCCAATCGCTGAGTGGCGCGAGCCTGGCGATCCGCGCGGCGAGATCACGCTGGCCCACCTGCTGCGCATGAGTAGCGGCCTCAAGTTTGAACGCGTCGAAGAGGACGCTGACCCCAAACACTTCACCAGCTTCAACGATCACAACTACATCTACTTCGGCGCCGTCAACGTCTTCGAGCACTCCGTGAGCCGCCCCCAGGAACATACCCCGAACACCGTCTGGCGCTACCGGAATTGCGACCCGCTGACCCTGGGCAAGATCGTCCAACAAACGGTCCAGGCGCAGGGCGAGGACTACCTGACCTACCCGCAGCGCGCGCTCTTCGATCGCATCGGCATACGCAACATGGTGCTGGAACCCGACGCCTGGGGCAACTTCGTCATGACCGGCTTCGATCACGGCACCGCGCGCGACTGGGCGCGCTTTGGCCAGCTGCATCTCCAGGACGGTGTCTGGAACGGCGAGCGGATCCTGCCCGAGGGTTGGGTCGATTTCGTGCGCTCACCAGCGCCCGCCGACCCAGAGCGTCACTACGGCGGACAGTTCTGGCTCAACGCTGGCAAGCGCTTCCCAACCATCCCGGACGACGCGTACTGGGCAGCCGGCGCCCGCGGGCAATTCACCATGATCATCCCATCCCGCAACGTCGTCATTGCCCGGCTCGGCCATAGCCTGAACGCGGACAGCTTCCACCGCTACATGGAGCGAATCGTGCACGATGTATTGGAGGCCATTGAGGTGTAGGGCAGTAACAAGCAGTGACTGCCTATCGCCATCGAGAAGCTCTCAAGATGTCGAAGTGGTGATCGTAGCTTCAGATCGGCACCCCGAGCCGCTCGCTGAGAATGGCTCGCTGAGAATGGCCAGCAGGCCATCACAAAGTGTCAGTGGTTGGTCGTGAAATGCCCGTATACGACCAACGGCCTGGAGATAGTCTTCTTCGTTCGGGTTGACGAAATGTGCGGACGTTGTTATATCCCCAAGCCATCGCTGAGCCGTTATGGGGACAAACCTACGCAGAAGAAGGGTGTATGTCTCTGCCATAATGGGATAGAGGACAAGTACCTCAAAACCTTCGCCACGTATGCGCTCGGACTCTTGCTGAGCTTGCTGGTGATACTGATCGGACGGAGTCACGAGAGCGTATAGCGGTCCCGTATCAATTAAGACCGCTCTCATCCTTCAGCAAGGTATCGATCGTGGTTGACACTGACATCCGGCTCGCCTAGATCGTCTTTTTCTTCCAATTGAGTAATCTGAAAAGGACGAGACGCCGGTCGATACTCGCGACCCGCAAGCCGGCGACAATTATTCAGACGCTGCCGGACGGCGTCAGCAACGAATGTATCAACGGTCGACGACGGCGCCTCGCGACGCAAGTATTCATCGAGCTCCGCACCAAGCTCGTCTGGGATGGTGACCACTACACGTCGCATGCGGCTCGCTCACCGCCCTTCTGCTGCTGATGATTTCGTGCCAATAGTATACGCTGATTGCACCCCCAAATATATCGAAGCACGCGGTGGGAAAATCGAACCATTAAGATCGCTGCGTTGGCCCTCTGCTCGTTTCTCGAGCTTCCGACCACAACCTCATGACTCATAGGCTGAACCGTGATCAAGCCGAGGACGCATTGATCGTCTGGATCAACAGCGGCGAAGAGCGGCCCGGTATCGACAAGCACTGCGACAGTCATTTCTCTGTCAGGTATCGATCGTGCTCGATGCTAATGTCACTCTCGCCACTCCCGACTTGCGCCGGTCTGATGCGAAGAGGGCCCGACGGCGGTCGATATTCCCGGCCGCCCCATCTATCGGAAGTACTGAAGAATTGCCGCAGTACGTCCTCGACGACGGATTCAATCTCGCAGGAAGATCCTTCTCGTCGCTGATACGCATCAATCTCGACCATGAGATCGTCTGGAATCGTTATTGTCACACGTCGCATGCGGCTCACTCACCGCCTCTCTGGAGAGATTGGGACCAGGTTCACGGCTGGAGTATACGACCCGGGGCACGGTTCCAACATTCCACCGCTATACTTGACGCATCGTCAACATTCGGGCGAAGATGCTGTGGTGTCCGGCTGCTCCGGACACCACAGCGTCCGACCGCATATCGTCCATTGAACAGGGGAGGGATAATGACTGCGAGTCCCGCAATCGGTCAGGCAACAAAACGCCTCGAAGGCGCTGCGAAAGTCACTGGCGCAACCCGTTACGTCGACGACCTGACATTCCCCGGCATGCTTCAGGCGCGCACAGTCAATAGCGTCTACGCCCATGCCGAGATCGTGTCAATCGACACAAGCGCCGCGCTCGCGCACCCAGGCGTGGTCGCTGTCTACACCGGCAAAGATGTCCTCCCGGACGGAGACGAGCCGGCAGATCGTCATAACGCGATGCTGGCCCGTGACAAAGCCATCTACTACGGTCAGGCCGTCGCCGTCGTCGTGGCTACAAACGAGGCCGCCGCTGAAGAGGGCGTCGAGCTCGTGCAGGTTGAGTACAAGGAACTTGGCGCGAACGTTGATCCCATTGCGGCGATGCAACCTGACGCTCCGGTCATTCGCCCGAAATCCAAGGCCGAAGCGTGGTCCGAGGGCGAAGCGCACGCCAGCGTCTCGGGCGGTGACGACATGGACATCTCGAAGCTGCCCGACAACATCACCAACGCCACCCGCTTCACACGTGGTGACGTGGAGAAGGGCTTCCGCGAGGCCGACGCCGTGGTTGAGCGGCAGTACCGCTCCGGGATGGTTCACCAGGGCTATATCGAGCCGCACGCGACCATCGCGGTCCCCGATCCATTCGGCAACCTCGTCATCTACACCATGACGCAGGGGCAGTTCTACACGCGCAACTCCACCGCGGCGGTCCTGGGGCTCCCCCAGAGCCAGGTCAAGGTGGTCAACCTTGAGATCGGCGGCGGGTTCGGCTCGAAGGCCGTTCTCCTGGAGCCCCTCACCGGCTGGCTGGCGCTAAAACTGAACGCCCCGGTCAAGATTCTCATGAGCCGCACCGAGGAGTTCATGGCCGGCACGCCGGCGCCGGGTTCGGTCATCGACATCAAGATCGGCGCGAAGAAGGACGGCACCATCACCGCCGTCAAAGCGCAGGTAGTCTACGACTCAGGCTGCTACCCCGCCTCGCCGCTGACTGTCGGCGCGTTGATCATGGGCAGCTACTACCAGACCGACAACCTGGAGATCACCGGCTACGAGGTCATCACCAACAAGCCGGGCACCGGAGCCTACCGAGCGCCGGGAGCCCCACAGGCCACCTTTGCCATCGAGCAGGCGATCGACGAGGTAGCGACGCAAATCGGCTGGGATCCGGTCGAGTTCCGCTTGAAGAATGCTTCCGAGGGCGGCGACGTCATGGCCAATGACCAACCCTGGGCGCGGATCGGCTTGAAGGAGATCCTGCAAACGATCAAGGACCACCCGCTCTGGAAAGAGCGCGGCAAGGACCCCAGCAAGGGGATCGGCATGGCCATCGGCGGCTGGCCGGGCGGCGTCGAGCCGTGCGCGGCCAACATCCGTGTCAACACCGACGGCTCGTTGCTGCTCACCCTGGGCCACAGCGACATCACCGGCACCAACACGACCTTCGCGATGCTGGCGGCCGATGTCTTCGGCACCGAGATGAGCAAAGTGAAGGTCGTCAACGGTGACACCGACACCGCCCCCTATGCCGGCATGGCCGGCGGCTCAAAGACGACCTACACGCTCGGTCCGGCCGTGATGAAGGCTGCCGAGGAGGCACGCCAGCAGGTACTGGCCATCGCTGCCGCCGAGATGGAAGCCTCCGCCGACGACCTGGAGATGGTTGACGGCGTCGTGCGAGTAAAGGGTACCGAGCAGGAGATCGCCGTCGCGGAGCTGGCGCGCCTGAGCATGTCGTTTGGTGGCAAGTACGAGCCGGTCTACGGCATCGGCAAGTCGGCCATTCAGGATCGCGCGCCGGGCTTCTCCGGTCAGATCGCCGAGGTGACGGTCGACAAGGAGACCGGCCAGATCGCAATCGAGCGCTAGGTCACCATTCAGGACGTCGGCAAGTCGCTCAACCCGGCCGCGGTTGAAGGTCAGATGATTGGCGGAACCGCGCAGGGCATCGGCTTCGGTCTGCACGAGCAGATGAGTTACACCGACGAGGGTCAGCTCATTAGCGCGACGATGATGGACTACAACCTGCCGAAGTCAAACCAGGTGCCCTCGATTGAGACGATCGTCCTCGAAATCCCGTCGTCGGCCGGACCGCTGGGCGCGAAGGGCGTCGGCGAGCCGCCGATCGTCCCCGGCGCCGCCGCCATCGCCAACGCCGTCGCCAACGCCACGGGCCAGCGCATCACCGAGATGCCCCTCAGCGCCGAGCGGGTGAGCAAGGTGTTGCTGAACGGGAAGTAGCAGCAGTTACGGATCTTTGTACCCCGAGGGTACCCGGCCGGGATGGCAGTTTGGGCAGGCTGCCATCCTGAACGGGTACCCTTCATCACTGGGATAACAATCCAGGCACCATCGCCGCGACCGTTCAACACCACGAAGGAGACCATCCACTATGACCGACGGCGGCTTCGACACGACGCAGCACGAGCGACTACGCGACCCGGAGCGACTGAAGATGCTGCGCATCAAGGACGTCGTCAACCGGCTTGTCGATCAGAACACCCAGCACGTTATCGATGTTGGCGCGGGAACCGGCGTCTGGGCGGAGGCGTTCCTCGATACGGGAGTGCTGGATGTCACGGCCGTCGACAGCTCCGCAACAATGATCGAGCAGATCCGAAAGCTGGTGCCACAGGCCAAGCACATGCAGACCCAGGCCGACGTTATCCGGATGGCGAACGACTCGGCCGGTCTCGTGTTTGCCGCCTTCGTGTTGCACGAAGTACCGGACCAGCTGGCCGCTCTGAAAGAGTGGAAGCGGCTCAGCCGCCGGATGGTGGCTGTGATGGAATGGCCGTACCGCGAGGAAGAAATCGGTCCGCCGCCTAGCCGGAGGATGACCAGAGAGCAGGTCGTTGACCTTGGTCGAAAAGCCGGGCTGGGCGAGGCTGACGTGTGGGAAACGGACGACTGGCTGCTCTACACCTGGCATATCGACCACACCCAGGCCCGCTCGACGCGGTAATCACCGCGCAAGCGCCCGACCGGGTATACCGGTCGGGCGCTTTCTCCTACGAGCCTCCCAGCCAGCGAGACGCTGTCTGGATCTCCTCTTGCGTTAATCCATGGCCCTCGGCGACCCATTCGAGGGTGACTGCCGCCCCGGCGTCTCGAAGTATCTGCGCGAGCCGCTCGGCATTTTCGGGTGCGATGATCGGGTCCCGCCGGCCCGCGGCCAAAAAAATCGGTATCCCGGTCAGATTCGGCAGCGCTGCCGGCTCAAACGGAACCATCGCCCTGAAGAGCACCGCGCCGGCCAGCATCTCAGGATCCGACAAAAGCAGGCTGGCAGCGATGTTCGCCCCGTTCGAATAGCCCACGGCCACGATCGACTCACGGTCGAGACCGTACGTGTTTGCCGCCGCGTCGATGAACTCCGCCAGCTCCTCAGTTCGGGCTCTGAGATCCACTTCATCGAAGACGCCCTCCGACAAGCGCCGAAAAAACCGCGGCATACCACGCTCTAGCACCTTGCCCCGCGGGCTCAGCAGGGCCGCATTAGGATCGATCATCCGGCCAAGCTGGAGTAAATCCGACTCACTGCCGCCAGTGCCGTGCAGCAACAGCAGGGTTCGGTTGGAGCCCTCCGCCGCCGGCTCGAACCGATGGATGAAGTTGAGGTCGCTGGACGCACTACTCATCGTGACACCGTCTCCTTTGGTAGCTGCACGGGCGTCAGCAGGCTCTCAATCGACGAGCGGTCGCGGTCATACCAGGGCGGCAGCTTCAGGGACGTGCCCAGGTTCTCCAGCGACTCGTCAATCTCGAAGCCCGGCTGGTCGGTCGCGATCTCGAACAGCACGCCGCCAGGCTCCCGGAAATAGATCGAGTGGAAGTACTGCCGGTCGCGCACCGGCGTCACCGAGAACCGCAGCTCTTCCAGCCGCTCACGGAACGCAAGCTGATGCGCGTCGTCCGGGGTGCGGAACGCCACGTGGTGGATGGTGCCAATCGCAATCTCGCCCTTTGGAGCGCTCGCGCTCGGCTCGCGGAGCACGTCGATGACACTCCCAATCGCACCGGACTGCGTGTCGTAGCGGAAGCGGCTGCCGGTCTCGGAGATGGCGGTATACCCGAACGTATTGGTCAAGAGCCCGGCCGTCCGCTCGTAGGCAGCCAGCGTCAGCGTCACGCCGTGAAATCCACGAATGGCGAACTCGGGCGGAACCGGGCCAAACTGCGGCTCCTCGTTGGCCGGCACGTTCGTCCTCGCCACCAGCTCAAGCTCGATACCGTCGGGGTCCAGGAAGGTAAGCACCTGCTCGTCAAAGCGCGTGCCCGGCCCCTGGAAGGGGATGTTGTGCTCGCTCAGGCGCCGCACCCAGTAATCGATCGAGTCTTCCGAAATCAGGAAGCCAATCGCAGTGGCCTGCCCCGTGCCTGGCCTGCCACGTGGCGCGCCTTCCCACGGAAAGAAGGTGAGAATCGTGCCGGGCCGAGCCGCGTAGTCCCCATAGTAGAGGTGATAGGTGCCGGGGTCATCGAAATTGACCGTCAGCTTCACCAGCCGCAGGCCGAGGAAACCGGTGTAAAAGTTGATATTCACCTGCGGGTCACCTGCAATGGCGGTGATGTGATGCAGCCCGGGAGTCGCGATATTCATGGGGCGATTGACCGTCCATTTCGTTCAACATCCTGATGCTTCGCGGTGACAGCGACGTTCACTCTCAACATATCATGGAGTCAGGGCTCGTCATCCGGATATGCGGCGAGGGATTCATCGTCCCGGTATACCAACCGGAGAGCAACGAATCCCTCGTCCTGCGTCAGAATGAAATGTGGTGCTGGGATGACAAACCCGGTTGGCCGCGATCAGGCATTGCGCAGCAAGATCTGGATGCCATCCGGGTCGGACACGAGTGCCGTGCCATCCTCACGTCGCTCCACCTGGATACCTGCCTCATCCAGACGGCTCATGAGCTGCTGCCAACCCTCACGCTCGGGCACGTTGATCGTGAAGCGCCTCAAGCCGCTTGTGCCGGCAGGTGGAGGTGGCACGCCACGCCCGGCCCAGACATTCATCCCGATGTGATGGTGGTAGCCGCCGGCTGCCACGAACAGCGCGCCGGGGTAGGAGTCCTGCATCGTTTCGAAACCCAGCACGTCGGTGTAGAAGCGTGCCGAGCGCTCCAGATCACTCACTTGCAGATGGATGTGGCCGATGGTCGTCCCCGCGGGAATCGCCGTCCACTCGGGCTCGTTTGCGCTTAACTCGCCAAACAGGCTGTCAAAGTTCAGCTGCTCGGTTACCATCGCCACCCGTTCACCGGCGCGTGGCCAGTTTTCACGAGGTCTATCCACGTAGATCTCAAGGCCAATGCCATCCGGGTCGTCCAGATAGAGCGCCTCACTGACGCCGTGGTCGGAAGCCCCGCCAATCGGCCAACCGCTTGCCAGAAGCTGCTGGACGATGCGCGCCAGGTCGCGTCTCGTGGGCAACAGGATTGCCGCGTGGAAGAGACCGCTCGTGCGGCGGGGTTTCGGCCCGGCGCCAGGGTGCTCGTGGAGCACGAAGTTGACATCGCCCGTCGCATCGGTCAGCTGGACGGTGCCCTCCGGGGTCTCCGTCGCCGTGTACCCCAGGATGTCGCGGTAGAAGCCCAGAGCCTGGGCTAGATCCCGTACGGTGAGATTGACCTCGCCAACGTCGGCGGACGCCGGGAGGCGTCGGGTCGTTGTTGTCTGCTCTTGTGCCATGTCATTCTCCTCCCGGCGATGCCTCCAGGATGCCGCTAGTCCTCCAGGACCGCCGCGATGTGCAGAGTAATCTTGACCTTGTCGCCGACGACGACGCCACCAGCCTCAATCGCGCCGTTCCAGGTTACGCCAAAGTCCGTGCGGTCGATCGCGGTAGTGGCGGTGAAGGCCGCGCGCCGCTTGCCAAAAGCGTCCTTCTCCATGATGCCATCGAGCTCAGTGTCGAGAACGACCGGCTTGGTGACATCGCGGATCGTGAGATCGCCGTGAACCTTGAATTCGTCGTCGCTGACTCGCTCGACGCGCGTGCTCTGAAAAGTAATGTTCGGCCACTGCTCAGCGTTGAAGAAGTCGTTGGTGCGCAGGTGCTGGTCGCGCATCTCATTGTAAGTCGTGATGCTCGAGGCGTCGATACGCGCTGTGACCGAAGAATTCTCCGGCTGGGCCTCGTCCAGCAGGAGCGTGCCCTCAACCGACGGGAAACGGCCCTTCACCGTCGAAATCATCATGTGCTTCACACTGAACTCGACGTTCGAGTGCGCCGGGTCAATTGCCCAGGTACCGGTTGTCACGTTTGTCGCAACCACGATGTCGCCTGCCATTCTATTGATGCATATCGTCACGCTAGACAACCCAACGTAACTTCCCATTACGCAGGGACTATACATTTCTTAGTTACTGTTGTCAAGAGGGTCCCCAGGACTTAGAATTAGGTTATGGACACTACATCTTCCAGCGTGGCGTTTTGCCCACGCTTTCACAAAGCAATAGAGCAGATTGGCAGCCGCTGGACCGGCGTTATTATTCGTGCCCTCTCAAATGACGTGCATCGCTTCGGCGACCTCAAGCACACCATTCCCGGGTTGAGTGACCGCATGCTGGCTGACCGGCTCAAGGAGCTTCAGGTGGACGGCATCGTCGAGCGTACCGTCATCCCGGAGACTCCGGTGCGGGTCGAATATCACCTGACCGCGAAGGGTTGCGCGCTGGCCGGCGTCATGGCTGCTATTACGGACTGGGCAGAAGCGTGGGTTGAGCTTGACGACCCTTTGGCCGAAGAGGAACAGGGCGGTGACTGAGATCGAGCCATCACTCGCCGGCTGGTTCGCCAGCCAGCGCCAGACCGTCGAAGATTCGTACCTGCAAACAGACGATCCCTACGAGCAGTCAGGATGGGGCAGCACGCCGGAGCGTTGGCGGTCAAGCCGCGAGGTCATCCTCGACGGAACGCCCCGCGACGGGGATCTCCTGGACGTCGGGTGCGCCAATGGCCTGCTCCTGGCGAGCCTCATTGATTGGGGCAAGCAGCGCGGCGTAAGCTCTCACCCCGCATGGCGTCGACTTCGTGCCGGCGCTGGTCGAGCGCGCCCGCGAGCGTTTTCCGGAACACGCCGGCAACTTCGTGGTCGCCAATGCGTTCGACTGGCAGCCCGAACGGCGGTATCAATACGTCCACACGCTGCTGGAATATGTCCCGAAAGAGCATCAGCCCGCGTACCTGCAACGCCTTCTCGACGAGGTCGTGGCCCCGGGCGGGCGTCTGATCGTCAGCAGCTATGGCAGCCGCAGCGACGAACAGCGCCCGATCGACATCGATTTTCATCTTCAGATGCTCGGGTTCAGAACCACCGGTTGTGGAAACGGCCGCGACGAGGACGGCTGGGTTGCTACCCGCGTGGCCTGGGTAGATCGCTAAGCGGCGCTACTCATCGGCAGACGTATCTTTGCGCCGGCCATGAAAGCCGCGCCCTGGCGCATGCGAGTGCCCCCAGGCGCCGTGCGCGTGCCAGACGGGGCGGTTGTCGCGCGGATCGGGCTTGATCAAGAGCCGGGGCATCGTGAAGATACGCCGTGACGGGTCACCACAAAACGGGCACGCATGCGGCTCGCTTGCGACATCCATCGCGCGTTCGACATCGAACAGCGTGTCGCACGCATCACATTTGTAGTCGTACCTGGGCATCATGTATCCCCGTATCAGAGTAGTGTTTATCCGCTATGGCAGCTTGAGCATCGCGACGTGACGTTGAGCTGTCCCCCGTTCAACGGCATCGATTCGAGCAGAGATCCTTCGAGTGGTTCCCGGTCACCATCAACGCTCTTCAGCACTCCGGACTCCACCAGCTCACGCCGCATGATGATAACCGATGTGTCCTGCTTGACACGCTCTTGTATGATCACACCTATATTGATACTCAGTCTCATCACTCATGAGATTGTGGATCCAGCATGGAACTAAATCACGACGGAGGATCACCGTGTCACGCTACGGTAGCGTTCTGTTCATTGCACTGCTGACCATTGCCCTGGCAGCGTGTGGCACTGGTGACGCCGGCGGCGCCGCTACGGCAACTACTTCAGCAGATCGCGCCCCAACATCAGCAGCACAGAGCGACGCCGGACGCATCACCGTTGTCGCCACGACGACGCAGATCGGGGCGCTCGTGCAGGAGGTCGCCGGCGACCAGGTGGACCTGCACACTCTGATGGCTCCAGGGGTTGATGCGCACGATTTCGAGGTGACCCCAGCAGACATCCGTGGCATGAGCGAAGCCCACCTGATTCTCCGCAACGGGGTAGGACTCGACGATTTCCTGGACGACAGCATCGAGGCAGCCGGAGGCGACGCTGCTGTCGTCACGGTCACGGACGGAATCGAGCTCATCGAGGGCGGACACGCGCTGAACGCCGGCGAAGACGAACACGCACAAGACGAGGAAGCCGACGAGCACGGCGAATATGACCCTCACGTCTGGCACGACCCCGCCAACGCCAAGGTGATGGTCGACAACATCACTGCGGCGCTCGCGGCGGCCGATGCGAGTCGTGCCGCTACCTTCGTGGACAACGCAGAGGCGTACAAGCAGGTCCTCGATGAAACCGACGCTGAAATCCGGGCCATGTTCGCCGAGATCCCTCCTGAAAACCGCAAGCTCGTGACCAATCACGATGCGTTCGGGTACTTCATCAAGGCGTACGATCTGGAATTTGTCGGCGCGGTCATCCCCAGTACGTCGTCCGACGCCGAGCCTTCGGCGCAACAGATTGCTGAGCTGTCCGAGTTGATCGGGCGGGAACACGTCCGCGCGATCTTTGCCGAATCGTCTCTCGACCCGCGCGTCGCTGAGCAGCTCGCCGGCGACACCGGTGTTGAGATCGTGTATGGGCTCTACTCCGACTCACTCGGCGAGCCCGGCTCGGACGCTGCTACCGTCCACGGCATGCTGCTCGCGAACGCGGCCGCAATCAGTGAGGCACTGAAGTAACCATCATGACCTTCGACACAGAATCCGCGCACGCCCTCACCATCAACGATCTCGCCGTCAGTTACGGGCCGCAGGTGGCACTGGCCGGGGTAAACGCGACCGTGGACCCGGGTGACGTTGTCGGCGTCATCGGCCCCAACGGCAGCGGCAAGAGCACGCTCCTGAAAGCGATTGCCGGCATCGTTCCCGTGCGTGACGGACAGATTGCGTACGCCGGCCGGCGTCTGCGTCAGAAGAACGTCCATATCGCCTACGTGCCGCAGAGCGACGATGTCAACTGGGATTTCCCACTCTCCGCCCATGATGTGGTGATGATGGGCCGCTTTCGCTCCATCGGCTGGCTGCGACGGCCGGGTAAAGAGGATCACGAAGAGGCGGAGGCCGCCCTTGAGCGGGTAGGGCTCGCCGGGCTCGGCGGGCGTCACATCAGTCAGTTCTCCGGCGGCCAACAGCAACGCATCTTCCTGGCGCGTGCCATCGTCCAGCAACCTGCGATTGTGCTGCTCGACGAGCCAATGACCGGGATCGATGTCGGCAACCGCACGGTGCTGCACGGCATGGTCGAGGAGTTCAGCAAGAACGGGGCGATCGTCCTGATGGCCACCCATGATCTCGACGAGGTCCGCCACCAGACCGACAAGGTGCTCTGCCTCAACCGGCGCATGGTTGCTTACGGCCCCACGCCGGCCACGTATACACCCGAAACGCTCAGGGCCACCTTTGGCGGCCAGGTTGCGATCTTCGCATGATGCTGTTTTCCATAACAGGGTCGGCGTTCGTACGGGCGCAATACATTGCGCCCCTTGGCCCGCCCAACCCGATCGGGGAGGAAAGAGGGCGCAATGCATTGCGCCCGTACGGGATCGAGGGACGTCTCGATGCTTGATTTCATCACCGAACCGATGAGCTATCCCTTCATGCAGCGCGCGATGCTGGAGATCATCATCGTCGGGGTACTGTGTGGGCTGGTCGGCTCGTTCGTCGTTCTGAAAGGACTGGCCTTCATCGGCGACGCGCTGGCGCACGCCGTCTTTCCGGGCGTGGTGCTGTCGTACGCGGCTGGACATAACATCATGCTCGGAGCGTCGGCGTTTGGCTTGTTGACGGCGCTGGGGATCGGGTTGATCTCGCGCAGCCGCAGGTTGAGCCATGACTCGGCTATCGGCGTCATATTCGCGGCGTTCTTCGCGCTCGGCGTCGTCCTGCTCAGCCGGCAGACAGGCTTTCGTCAGGATCTCGGCTCGCTTCTCTTCGGAAATATCCTGGGCGTCTCGCGTCAGGACGTGCTGATTACTCTCGTCGTGGGGTTGGCAATCGTCGCCGTCGTCTTCCTCCTGCTAAAGGAGCTCACCCTGGTTGCGTTCGACACCAATCTGGCGCACTCAGCGGGCTACCCGGTCTTCGCGCTCGACATTATCCTGCTCTTGCTGGTTTCCACCACGGTCGTGGTGAGCCTGCAAACGGTGGGCAACCTGCTGATTCTTGCGCTGCTCGTCACTCCGGCGGCAACGGCAAGGCTTCTGACCGACCGACTGAGCACGATGTTTGTCTTGAGCGTCCTGATCGCGATCGTCAGCGGCATCGCCGGGCTGTTCATCTCGTTCCACTGGAGCGTCGCGGCCGGAGGTGCGATCGTGCTCACCGCGACGCTGCTCTTCACGATTGCACTCGTCATCGCCCCGCAGCACGGCATCCTCAGCCAGCGGATCCACCACCGCCAGGGCAAGCACCATGTCCACCACTTCCACGCCGAGGGCGAGGATATGGACGTTCACTGAGTACTGCCGATCGGCATCAACGCGGGGAATTAAGGGCAAAGCGTCCCGATAGGGCGGCCATCCCGAGCACCTGACCACTCATCCTGGTGATTGAAAGTCATCCGGAGCGTTCATCAGCCATCCTGAGTACTCGACCACGATGATGGTGTCACCCCCTACCAACCGACGGAACCCCGGAGTGACAACTCCCCGGTGGTCCAGTACTGAGCTTGTTCGTCATCCTGCGTTTGATAGTCATCCTGACAAGGAAGGATCTCTGGTCCAACGCCTCGGCAATCAGGCAAGAGATCCTTCGCTTCCGCTCAGTACGAGACCACGATGATGGTGTCACCCCCGTAGGGGAGGAGCTCGTCTCCTCCCGCCTCGAGCGGACCGGGGGGTCGGGAGGAGACGAGCTCCTCCCCTACCGACACACGGAACCCCGGCACGTGACAACTCCCCTGTGGTCTAGTACTCAGGATGACTAATAGGCGCAGGATGACTATCAAGCTTCAGGATGGCCGAAGGACGCCGAGGTTGGGCCTGAAGCCGCTGACGTTGGAGCGAATGGGGACACTCCGACCCCTCTCCTGATGAGAGAGGGGTCGGAGGCCAGTGCCTTAAACCGCGAGGATGTTGTACCCGTTATCCGCGTAGATCGTCTCGCCGGTCACGCAGGTTGAGAGGTCGGAAGCCAGGAAGAGGCCGACGTTGCCGACTTCTTCGAGGGTGACGTTGCGGCGTAGCGGCGCCTTCTCCTCCATCACCTCGCGGAACGCGCTCAGACCCTTGACCGCGCTGGCGGCCAGGGTTCGCAAGCGGGCCGGCCGAGATAGCGTTGACCCGGATGTTGCTCGGGCCGAACTCGGCCGCCAGGTAGCGCATGTTGCACTCCAGAGCCGCCTTGGCGATCGCCATGACGTTGTACTTCTCGACCACCCGCTCGGCCGCCAGGTAGGAGAGGGTGAAGATGCTGCCGCCACCGGCCGCTTCCAACAGTGGCTTCGCGTACTTGCTGGCCTCAATCAATGAAAAGGCCGAGACGTGCTGGGCCAGCGCGTAGCCGTCCCAGGAGATCTCGCTGAACGTCCCGGTCAGATCCTCTTGCCGCGCGAACGCCACGGAATGCACGAAGACGTCCAGGCTGCCCCAGCGCTCCTTCAATGTCTGGAACAGCGCTTCCACCTGGGCACTGTCCTGAACGTCGCAGGGAATCAGCGGCATCGACTCGTACCCATCCAGCGAGCCGGCCAGCTTCTCGACGTTCTTCTGCATGCGCTCGTCAGGCACGTAGGTGAACGCCAGCTCAGCGCCCTCGCGATGCAGGGCCTGGGCGATGCCCCAGGCGATCGAGCGCTGGTTGGCAACCCCCATTATCAGGCACTTCTTGCCGTCCATCAGTCCCATTGAGATAACTCCCCTCCTGGCGACCGATACACGACGGTCGCGGTGTTTTGTGTCAGACGCTATGCTAACCGACCGCGCAACCTCGCGCACCACGCGTGTAAGGCTCCGCCTTCATGCTGACTGCCATTCACGACGCAGGATGGCGTACATCTTCGTGTCGCTAAACTGGCCGTCGATAACATACTCCTCACGCGCCGTGCCCTCGTGGGTCATCCCGACCTTCTCCAGGACATGGGCTGAGGCATGATTCTCAGGGTCGAGGGCCGCCGATATGCGGCTCAGCTTCCTCTCCTCAAAACCGAAGCGGAGAATCGCCCTGACCGCCTCGGTCATCAACCCCCGGCCCCAGTAGTCGCGAGCCATGACGTAGCCAGGTTCAGCGTGTGCTGATTCGGTGCGCCACCGCGGAAGACGTCGTCCGGCGTCAGCCTGCGCAGCAGCAAGCGCTCGGTCTCCACCTCCGGCAGATCGGCAAACACATCGGCAATCTTCATCGGTACCACCATCGCAGCCCCCTTCAGCAGGCAACGCTCAGCGTGTCAGGCTTGAACGTACACTCCCGTAATATTATCGAGCGTTAACAATTCTCTAACAATTCGATCACGCACTTCTGCTAGCCTTATCACGTGAGAGCCGCCGCTAGAGAGCAGAGCGGCGACTCGCGTGCTGGGGCAGGATCAGCGTCGATCCGGGAGGAAGCGACCATAGCAGGCTCACACCGTTTGCCAGGCGCGTCACGGCGACGCGCGCGGGCGTTCAAGAGACTTCACCTACTGCGTGACGTTCGCCGGTCTGCGATCACGATCGTTGGCTTGATGTTACTGACGGCCTGTTCGGGTGTCATATCGCCCGAGGCTCCGGCCCCCATCTACGAAGATCTCTCCGGGCGGTTCGTTATTGATGGCTCCTCGACCGTCTATCCCGTGTCGCAGGCCATGGCTGAAGAGTTTGGCTACCTGACCACTGATGTCCAGGTACCTGTCGGCGTCTCCGGAAGCGGCGGCGGCTTTACGAAATTCTGCGCGGGTGAGATCCAGATCAGCGACGCGTCACGGCCCATCAAGCCAGTTGAGGCCCAGCTGTGTGCAGCCAACAACATCGAGTTCATCGAGATCCCCATCGCTCTCGATGGTCTCTCCGTGATGATC
Source organism: uncultured Chloroflexia bacterium (assembly GCA_963729445.1). Classification (GTDB taxonomy): domain Bacteria; phylum Chloroflexota; class Chloroflexia; order Thermomicrobiales; family CFX8; genus JACCZH01. The sequence continues at coordinate 717,984 of CAVSNU010000005.1, read as the reverse complement.
AACCCGGCGAACGACTGGGTGGATTGCTTGACAGTCGAGCAGCTCAAGACGATCTGGGAGCCGGAAGCCGAGGACGTCATCAACCGCTGGAATCAGGTCGATCCCTCATTTCCGGATCTGGAGTTGCTGCTGTTTGGCCCCGGCACCGACTCCGGAACCTACGACTACTTCACCGACGCCATCGTTGGCGAGGAGGGGGCGAGCCGCGGCGACTTCACTGGCTCAGAAGACGACAACATCCTGATACAGGGCGTGGCCGGCGACCTCGGCGCGCTCGGGTTCTTCGGCTATGCCTATTACGTTGAAAATCAGGAGAGCCTGGACCTCGTTGCGATCGACGGCGGAGACGGCTGCGTCCTACCCTCTGGGGAAACGATTTCCAACGGCACCTACCAGCCCCTCTCACGGCCAATCTTCATCTACGTCGCGGCTGACGCCGCCGAGCGGCCGGAAGTCATTGCTTTCATCGAGTTCTACCTGAACGAGGCGCGCGCGATCATCCCCGACGTTGGCTATATCCCATTTGAACAGGATTTCTATACCGCGATGATCGAGCGCTTCCGGGCCGGCAGAACCGGGTCGGTATTTCTGGAGTCTGACGTCGCGCCCGCGGGCGGACCCGAACGCCTCCTGTTTCCGGAGGAGAAGTAAAACACCATGTGTCAGCCAGCGAGGATTGGGATTAGCGAGTGACCGAACAAGCCATTCCTGCCCGGGAAGGTGATCCGACGGTCGGTGCTCGCCTGCGCATGCGGCGCGGCAGCTACCGGGTACTCCGTGAGCGCGGGATCAACGGTGTCCTGTTCGCCTGTGCGTTCATCTCCGTCGTCACGACCTTCGGCATTATCTGGGTGCTGCTGAGCGAGAGTGTCGGCTTCTTCCGCGAAGTGTCGATTGTCGAGTTCTTGACCGACACGCGCTGGACACCGCTCTTCGCCAGCCAACATTTCGGGTTACTCCCGATTCTGAACGCGACGCTGTTGATTGCCGTCATCGCGCTCCTCGTCGCGATCCCTTTCGGGTTGGGCAGCGCCATCTATCTCGCAGAGTTCGCGCCGCGCAGGGTGCGCGCCGTGCTTAAGCCCACCCTCGAAATCCTTGCCGGCATCCCGACCGTCGTCTACGGTTATTTCGCGCTGCTGTTTATCACGCCCTTGTTGCGCAGCATCATCCCGGGCGTCCAGGTGTTTAACGCGCTATCGGCAGGCATCGCGATGGGGATCATGATCATTCCGATGGTCGCCTCGTTGAGTGAAGATGCCATCTCCGCCGTGCCGCGCAGCTTGGGAGACGCCGCCTCAGCCCTTGGCGCGACCGACATGGAGCGCGTCGTCGGGGTCACGGTACCGGCCGCGCTGTCCGGCATCGTGGCGTCCTTCATCCTGGCCATGTCCCGGGCGGTTGGCGAGACGATGATCGTCGCCATTGCCGCCGGCAATGCACCGGAACTTGTCTTGAACCCGCTCAAGGGCATGCAAACCATGACCGCCTACATCGTCCAGGTGAGTCTCGGCGACACGCCGCGCGGCACGCTCGAGTACAGCACGATCTTCGCGGTTGGCACCACGCTGTTCGTGATGACCCTGATCCTGAATATCTTGAGCCGCATGCTCGTGCAACGCTTCCGGGAGGTCTACGATTGAGCTCGCTGCCAACTCCGAACCATCGGGAAGCCCTCTTCGACGATCGAATCAACGCCCGCAAACGGCGCGGCGGGATCTTCCGCAACATCTGCCTGGCGATGACGATCTTTGGCGTTCTGGCACTCGGGGCGCTGCTCTACGACACCATCGGCAATACCTTCACCTGGGCTGCGGTCGAAGAGCGTGAGGTGCGCGGCCGCGTCCAGCCGCACGTCGTCAAGACCTGGCCGCTCTGGGAAGGGCTCTTTAACCGCGACGAGCTGGAGCGTAATACGGCTGAGAACTATCCCGAGGCCGAGTTCCGCTTCTTCTCGTGGCTGAACATCAACTTCCTGACGAACTTCCCCTCGCGCTTCCCAGAGCTTGGAGGATTCCGCTCGCCGCTCATCGGCAGTCTCATGGTGATCGGGATCACCCTCGTGCTCGCTTTTCCGATTGGCGCGGGCGCGGCCATTTACCTGGAAGAATATAGCCCGAATGGCTGGTTGAGCCGGATTATCGAGACGAACATCGCCAACCTCGCTGGAGTACCTTCAATCATCTATGGATTACTCGGCTTAACGATCTTTGTACGCGGCGCTGAAGGTCTAACCGGTGGCGGTACGGTCCTGGCCGGTGCCTTCACGATGACGCTCTTAAGCCTGCCAGTGATCATTGTCGCGGCACGCGAGGCCATCCGGGCCGTGCCGTCAACGCAACGGCAGGCCGCACTTGCCCTGGGGGCCACCCGCTGGGAGACGACCTACAGCCACGTCTTACCCTCCGCCCTGCCCGGTATCCTTACGGGGACGATCCTCGCGATGTCGCGAGCGATCGGCGAGACCGCGCCACTCATCACGATTGGCGCGCTCACCTACGTTGCCTTTGAACCGAGTGGGGTGCGGGATGTCTTTACCGTCATGCCCATTCAGATTTTCAACTGGGTATCCTTGCCCCAAGCAACCTTCCATAATCTTGCGTCGGCTGGTATCGTCGTGCTGTTATCAATCCTCCTGACTATGAACGGCATCGCCATCATCATCCGTCGCAAGACAGAAAGGACCTGGTAATGGTTCGCCGCTCTCTCCGCCCTGAAACACGCGGGGCGACCAATGAACTCGACACCGGCAAAGCTGCGATGAGCACCAGAGATCTGGAGGTGCACTACGGCGGATTCCGCGCCGTGCGCGACGTGAATCTCTCGTTCCCGGAAAACCGCATCACTGCGCTCATTGGCCCATCGGGCTGCGGCAAGAGCACGGTGCTGCGCTCGCTCAACCGCATGAACGACTTGATCCCGAACGCCCACGTGGAAGGGGAGGTACTCTACCACGGCCACAACATCTACGGCCCGGACATCGACCCCGTCGAGGTCCGCCGTCGTATCGGCATGGTCTTCCAGAAGCCCAACCCGTTCCCCAAGTCGATCTACGAGAACGTCGCCTGGGGCGCCAGGATCAACGGCTATCGCGGCGACATGGATGAGCTCGTGGAGCGCAGCCTCACCCAGGCCGCCCTCTGGAACGAAGTGAAGGACAAACTCAGGGACAGTGGGCTCTCACTCTCGGGCGGCCAACAGCAACGGCTCTGCATTGCCCGTGCTATCGCGATCCAGCCGGACGTGATCCTGATGGATGAGCCCGCGTCCGCGCTGGACCCGATCTCCTCGCTGAAGATCGAGGACCTGATGCAGGAGCTCTCCAAGGACTACACCATTGTGATCGTGACCCACAACATGCAGCAAGCCGCGCGCGCTTCTGACTACACCGCCTATTTCTCTGTGGGAGACGACCGATCAGGCTACATGGTGGAATATGGTCCCACCCACGAGGTCTTCACCAATCCGAAGGATCCCAAGACGGAAGATTACATCACCGGTCGAGTCGGGTAACGCCCCGATTCTGATGAAACACGGTGGGCTATACGCGACCATTTGGCTGCGTCATGCGTCATAATAGATACATTATCGTGCGCGATCGAAGGGACCTCCACGGTCATGACCAGAACTGTGTTCACGCAAAGCATGCAGGAGATGCAGGAAGAGATGCTGTCGCTCGGCAGCATGGTCGAGAAGGCTGTCGCGAGGTCGGTCGAGGCGTTGCGTACCCAAAACGTTGAGCTAGCGCAACAGATTATTGAGTTCGACGAGCATATCAATGCCCAGCGCTGGAAGATCGAGGAGAACTCCACGCTGCTGATCGCCACCCAAGCACCACTGGCAGGCGACCTGCGCTACATCTTCGCCGTCATGCACATCGCCACCGAGCTCGAGCGCATGGCAGATTATGCTCAGGGGATCGCCAAGCTCACCCTGCGGATCGTCGACGAGCCATTGCTCAAGCCCTTGATTGACCTCCCGAGGATGGCTGACATTGGCCGCGAGCTGCTGATGGAAGCCCTGGACGCCTTTATCGAGCAGGACGCCGATCGTGCCCGCCAGGTTGCCCGGCGCGATGACGAGGTGGACCAGCTCTACGAGCAGGTCTATCGTGAGCTGCTCACCTTTATGATCTCCGACCCACGGACCGTTCCGCGCGCGACCCACCTCTTATGGGTAGCACACAACCTGGAGCGGATCGCCGACCGCGTCACCAACATTTGCGAGCGAACGATCTTCAGCGTCACCGGCGAAATCGAAGAGATGAACTAGGGACGGATGTCGCTGTCATCATCACGGCGAAAGGTTGCCCTGGTGAACATAACTCCGACGCCGAGCAAGGTCAGCGTCGCGAGGCTGGCCACGAAAGCTGTGCCCGGGGTTAAGCCCACAACAAATACCCCGAACCAGAGAATTCCGAAAAAGGTCCCCACCGTCGCCATCATGGTAAGTCCGTGAGCCGTCATGCTCCTCCGTCCATTGCTACTAGCTCAACATACCACTCTCAAACGGACGTCGCGACCGCCCCGGCTGGCTTCTCGAGCGCATTCCTACGAGGTCATCATGGGCGTAGCCAAAAGATTTCTCGCCTGACGACGTTTCGGCGCAGTCGAGTTCTGTCGGCTGCGCTCATGACGACAGCCAATCGCTCTCAAGTTGACAGTCAACTGCCTGCAAAATGACCTCGTACTGCGCTGAAGACGACCTCGTAAGGATGCACTACCGTCGCGTGGACGCAGTGTCGCTGGGCAACAAATCGAGTACCCTTCCCGACATTGACGAGAGTGAAAGAGGGTAGGGCTTGACCGATCGCGACCGCAAAATCGTTGACCTTCTGATCGAGTGTGGGCAGAGTGTGCGCGCGGCGGTGGTCAGGGCCGAGTATCACCGCATGGCCGAGGTGGTGGGCATGGGTGCGGACGGCTTCGCCACCACCCACATCGACCAGCTTGCCGAGAGTGCGGCGCTCGATTTTCTGGAGCGCGCCGAGCCGAGGATGAACGTCCTCAGCGAAGAGGTCGGCTTCATCGACCGGGGCTCAGCTTTGACGGCCATTGTCGACCCGATTGACGCCACCAACAACGCCGTCGCCGTGCCCCACTTCGTGCCGCAGGAGGATGCGGACTTCGTCGATATCGTGCAGACTCCTCTCCGTGAGGGCCACGTCTTCGGCTTCCCGTATTACGCCTTCTCGGTCGGTGTCGTTCAAGATGGCGAGGTCGTCGCCGGCTGCGTGATGAATCTGCCAACCGGCGAGGTCTTCACCGCCGCCAAAGGCCAGGGCGTCGAGCTCGACGGCGTGCGAGTCACCGCTCGCGGCGTTGAAACGGTCGACCGCGCGATCGTGTCACTCGTGCGGCCTGAAACGGAAACCGCATGGCGCACCATGAAGACGATCATGACCGGCGCAAACCGGGTACGGATTACCGGCTGCTCTGCCCTCGATCTCGCGCTCATCGCGTGTGGCTCGCTCGACGCCATGGTCAACCCCAATCGGATCTCGCCCGGTGGCCATGGTGAAAAGATCGTCGACTACGCCGGTGCGCTTGCCCTGCTGAACGAGTCCGGTAGCGTCCTGAGCGGATTTGACGGCACTCCGGTCTCGCTCGATTTCGATCTCACCTACCGCGTTCCACTTCTGGCAGCCGCGAATCCGCGCCTCCACGCGGCGCTCCTCGACACGCTGCACCGTGAGCCCTGGGATGAGACCAATCTGTGAGCCGGCGGGAAACCTTCGAGCTCTACGATCTGCGCGTGACGGTGGTCTCAATTGAGGGACGCTCGGTCTGTGGGCTGGAGGTAGGGGACTACTTTGAGTTGACGGAGTCGAGCCGCATCCGCATCCCCGAGGGCAAGCACTTCTGCCTCTACGCGCTCCAGTCCGTCATCCCGCTCCTCACGCCCAAGCAACGCGTCCTGGATCCTAGCGACTGGCTGGAACAGGACACGCTGGTTGCCTGCCCAGACCCTGAAGAACGCCTCATCATGCAGATCGAGCGGATCGGGCGCCGGACATTGCATACGCAGGATCTCACCTGACCTCGCTGTGCGACAATGCCCGTCAACAGATCCGCCGCAACGTGCTGAGAGATCGTGAGGCATTGTCGGAGTGAGCCGTCAGCGAGAGTTTTCGATCGCCCTGCAGTCCAACAAGCCGGTTTCGGAGTACGGCAAACTGGGGGCATTGGTGGAGGGCTATGGATTCGACATGTTGTCGATCTATGGCGACCTGATGTTCCAGCCGCCAATTGTGCCGCTCACCGCCGCCGCCCTGGCCACCAGCCGGATTCGACTCGGGCCGGCCACGCTCAATCCGTACACCCTGCACCCGGTCGAGATTGCCGGCCAGGTCGCCAGCCTCGATCTCGCCAGCAATGGCCGCGCCTATTGGGGTATCGCGCGCGGCGCATGGCTGGATTCGATCGGCATTACCCAGGATCGCCCGATCACCCGGATCCGTGAGTCGATCGACGTCGTCGAGCACCTGCTGGCGGGCAAGCGGGAACCGTATCGCGGGACGTGCTACACCCTGACCGAGCACCATGTGCTGCGTTACGACACGCAACGCCGGCGGGTGCCGCTCATGATCGGGAGCTGGGGGCCGAGGCTCATTCGATTGGCTGGAGAACGAGCCGACGAGGTCAAGATCGGCGGCTCCACCAACCCGGATATCGTGCCGCTGGTCGACAGCTGGCTCAAAGAGGGCCGTCCCGACTCCGCCTGCCGCATCGTTCTCGGGGCCGTCACCATCGTCGACGAGGATCGTAACCTCGCCAGAGCCGCGATTCGCCGCGAACTGGCGCTCTATTTGCCGGTCATTTCCAAGCTCGACCCAACGGTCGAGATCGACCCCGATCTCGTCACCCAGATGAATACACTGGTTATGCGGGGCGATCACGAGGAGGCTGGCAAGCTTATTCCAGACGACCTCTTGCATCGTTTCAGCTTCGCTGGTAACCCGGCCGACATCATCGAGCAGTGCGAAGGGCTGTTTGCCGCCGGCGTCAGCAGAATCGAGTTCGGTACCCCACACGGTGTCACCGCCAGCGGAGGCATCAATCTGCTCGGCAGACGGGTCCTTCCGGCATTGCGCGCATCCAGATAGGGGGACACACCGTTGCAATATGGCATCTCAGTTCCCAATTTCGGCGAGTATTTTCAGCCACTCACTGTCGCGGAATTGGCCGACGAGGCGGAGATCGCCGGTTGGGATGGCTTCTTTGTCTGGGACCACATTCAATTCATGCCCGGCTTCAATCAGCCGCTCAACGATCCCTGGGTCGCGCTGACGGCGATCGCGATGCGTACGCAACGCATCCTTCTCGGGCCGCTGGTGACGCCCATTCCACGCAGGCGCCCCTGGAAGCTGGCCCGCGAGACCGCCACACTCGACCACCTCTCCAATGGCAGGCTCATTCTCGGGGTTGGTCTCGGCTATCCACCCGACGTCGAGTTCGCGCACTTCGGCGAAGAGGCCAGCGATCGCGTACGTGCACAAAAACTCGACGAAGGGTTGGAAATTCTCACCGGCCTCTGGAGCGGCGAACCATTCAGCTTCGCCGGGACACACTACACCCTCGAAGAGGTGACATTTCGCCCGCCCCCGCTCCAGTCTCCACGCATCCCGGTCTGGGTTGCGGGCTATTGGCCGAACCGGCCGCCGTTTCGACGGGCGGCGCAATGGGACGGTGTCGTTCCAGGCAGCCTGGAACGGGGCTGGGATGAGAACATGGTGACCGACGACGTGCGCGCCGCAGTGTCCTACATCCACGAGTACCGTATCGCTGACACGCCCTTCGACGTTGTCGTCAGCGGAATCACGCCGGGCAATGATCTCGAGCGAGCTGCCGACATCGTCAGGGAGTACCGGGCCGCCGGAGCGACCTGGTGGGTTGAGAACCTGCACGGCGATCGTGGTCCATTCGACAAGATGCGAGAACGGATACGACAAGGACCGCCCTTTGAGTGACACCGGCATCGACCCATTCGCCATCCTGCAGACACTCGGTATCCACGACGCAACCTCGGCAACGCGCGTCTCCGGCGGGTGGGATACCACCATCTGGAGAATCGAGCGTGGCGATCATTCCTACGCCCTGCGGTTGTTGCGTCCTGGCGACGAACACATGGCCCGCCGCGAAGCCGCCGCGATGCGAGCCGCCAGCCTCGCCGGCATACCTGTTCCGGTTATCCATACGCAGGGTACCTGGCAGCATCGCCCGGTCATGCTGCTCTCGTGGTGTGCTGGACGCACCCTGATGGACGAGCTGCGCGCCCGCCCCTGGGCCATCCGGCGGCTCGGGTTCGCCTTCGGCCAACGCCAGGCGCTGCTGCATCGAACCACCATCTCCATCGAAGACGTTGACGACTCTGCCTGGATCACCCGTTTCTCACCGGTTGACGATGCGCTCCGTGACCGGTTACTGTCCTCAAACCTCCAGCAGAACCGGCTACTGCACCTGGACTACCATCCCCTCAATGTCATGGTCTCCGACCACAAGATCGGCTGCGTGCTCGATTGGACCAACGCCATGCCCGGTGACCCGCGCGCCGACATCGCTCGCACCTGGTCGATCCTCAGGCTACTGCCGCTCAACCCGGGACGGCCGGAACCGGTCACCGAAACCGTCCGGCGCCTGCTCGCTGCCGGTTGGCTACGTGGGTATGAACGCGCTGCCGGACGGCTCGCGGACGTGGACATCTTCAAGGCATGGGGCGCGACCGCCCTGCTCGCCGATCTCGCCCCGAAACTGGGGCAACCCGGCGTGTGGCTGGAGCAGCACGATCTGGACAGGATCGAGGCGCGCTTGACGCGGCTCAGGCGCACAGCGGGTTTACCCCGGTCTTGACGCGCATCGCAGGGTGGCGATAATCAGCGGCACGTGTTCGGACCAAGTTCAAAGGAAGGCCACCGGAACGATGCAGATGCAGACCCTGACCGATACGCTCAACGAGTTGTGCGAAGCCCAGCCCTTCTACACTGGCTGGTATCTCAAAGACCTGCGCTCGGGCGCGGAGTACGACCGCAACGGGGACGTGGTTGTGCCGTCGGCGAGCACTCGCAAGATCGCCATTCTGATGACCGCCCTCAAAGCGGTCCACGAAGGCACCCTGGCGCTCGACCAGCCAGTCACGATCCAGGCGAAGTACCAGGACAACAACAGCGGCACGTTCCAGCACCTGCAGCCGGGTTTCACGATCCAGCTGCAAGACGCGCTCGTGATGATGATCATCGTCAGCGACAACACCTGCACCGGTACGGTAGCCGACATGGTTGGGCTGGACGCGGTCAACGCCCTGTGCCAGTCGATCGGCATGACCGGCACGACCCATCGCCACGGCATCCCGCCCAATAACATGGCCCGCGACCACGACCTCCACGCCTCCAACACCACCACCCCCGCGGACGTTGGCCGGCTGCTCGACCTGATCCAGCAGGGAACCCGCCAACCCGGCGCGGCGGCCGCCCTCGGCAGCTCGATCGAGCTCTGCCAGCTGGGCCTGGACATCTTGAGCTGGCAGAAGCTGCGCGCCCGCATGCCGTCGCTCCTGCCGGAAGGCACCAAGGTGGCCCACAAGACCGGCACCGCCCGGCGTGGCTTCAACGACGCCGGCATCGTCTTCCGGGGCGACGAGCCACGCTTCATCCTGACCGTCTACACCGATCACGTCCCGCTGGAGACCCCCGACTGTACCCCCGGCTTCGCCGCCGCCGGCCAGCTCATCGGCCGGCTTACCCGCGAGTGCTGGGACGGGCTGGGGTAGTAGAAGGTTCTCAACATCTGGTTCGGGAGCATCAGCTACACTGGCTCAGAATTCGAACGGGCTGGAGCGCCGGACTCGGGCAGTCGGGACTGACGGATCAGAGAGGGAACAGATGGTCGATATCGCTGAGATGCGGAGAGCGATTGATGGGCGGCGCGAAGAGTATCTCGACACCCTGTTTCGGTTACTCAGGCAGCCGTCAATCAGCACGCAGGGAGTCGGCGTTGAGGAGTGCGCGGAGCTGGTTGCGGGCCTGCTTGAGGGGCACGGCGTCTCCAGCCGGATACTGCAAACGGACGGCTTGCCGGTGGTCTATGGTGAGCGGTTTGTCGGAGATGACGCGAACACCATCCTGATATACGGTCATTATGACGTACAGCCGCCGGAGCCATTCGAGGAGTGGGTCAGCCCGCCCTTCGAGCCCACGATCCGTAACGGCCGCATCTACGCGCGCGGCGTCGGGGACAACAAGGGGCAGTTTCTGGCGCATATCCTGGCGATCAAGCTGCTCACCGACCTCGGCCAGATGCCGCGTGTCAATGTGAAGTTCCTGCTGGAAGGGGAGGAGGAAAGCGGGAGCCCAAACCTGCCGGCGTTTATCGAGCGGCATCGAGACCTGCTCTCGGCAGATCTTCTGTATGCTGCCGATGGTCCGATGCACCCATCCAACCGCCCGGTGGTCTTCTTTGGCCTGCGCGGCCAGCTCTCGATGGAGTTGATCGCTACGGGTGTGAATCGCGACCTGCACTCGGGGAACTTTGGGGGTCCGGTCCCGAACCCGGTCTGGACGCTGGTGGACCTCCTCGGCACGATGCGCTTCCCCGATGGGAGAGTAGCTATCGAGGGGTTCTACGACTGCGTCCTTCCTCCCACACAGTATGAGCGCGAGTTGATGGCGCGCATCCCGTTTGACGAGGAGAAGGTCAAGCAGGACCTTGGCATCGACGAGTTCTACGGGCCGCCGGATCTCACCTACTACGACAAGACGATGTTTCAGCCGACCCTGAACGTGACCGGTATCGCCAGCGGGTACACCGGCAGGGGCTCGAAGTCGGTTATCCCCTCAAAGGCCGTCCTGAAGCTCGAGACGCGAATGGTTGCAAACCAGAGTCCGGACGAAGTGTTCGCCAAGATCGAGCGGCATGTCCGACGGTATGCGCCCGATGTTGAGATCCGGATGGTGGGCGGGACGCTGCCCTCGAAAACCTCCCCGGAATTGCCCGTCTCGCAGACGATCGTAACCGCGATCGCCGATGCCTACGGGGTGGATCCGGTGGTAATGCCACTGATCGGCGCGTCGAGCCCGAACTACCTCTTCACGGACGTGCTCGGATTGCCCTCGATCTGGACAACCTACGCTCCAGCCGATGAGGACAATCACGCGCCCAATGAGAACATGACGCTGGATTCGTTCTTCGCCGGCATTCTCGCCAGCACTGTTGTCCTCCAACGCTTTGCGGAAATGGACGCCGAACGCTCGACCGGTCGGGGGTACCGGGAACGGTCGACATCGTCTAGAACCGGCATTCACGAGAGTCAGGTCGCATCTGTCCCGCAGTGAATCGGACACAGCCGATCCACTGCGGGACACAGGTTGGTCGTCCCAATCCGGTTCGCATGCTCGGAAAATTATTCGCGAAGCCGCTCCAGGTCGGGCTGACCAATCAGTGGCACCAGGCCGGTCAGCCACTTCGCCAGGCCAAGCAGCTCACGATCCTCTCCGCGGCGACCGATCAACTGCGTCGCCAAAGGCAGACCGTCGGAGCTCAACGCGGTTGGCAGGGACAACGCCGGGGTTCCAAGGAGCGTGGCTGGGACCTGGAAGCGACGATCTCCCGTCTCGGCCCGGTCGCACGCCTGCGTCGACACCGTCGGTAAGAGCAGGGCATCATAGGTGGCCAGAAAGCGGTCGAAGAGGGCCGAGAGCGCCCGTCGGTGCCGCCGCGCCTGCAACAGATAGGTGGCAGGAACCAACGTGCCTACCTCGACGCCAGCCCGGATGCGCGGACCGTAGTGCTCGGCGTACCGGCTCAGGTTCGCACTGTGCGTCGCGGCCATCTCGGCTGCGAAGATCACCTGGTGGACCGCGAAGAGATGGTCGAACGAATCCGGCAGCGTCGTCTCCACGACGGTTGCCCCGCCCTTTTCCAGCGTCTCCGCGACGTTCCTGATATGGAGCGCAACCTCCGGCGACGACATCTCCAGGAACTCGGTCAGCAGAGCGATGCGTGGACGGCTCGCCTCCATTGGGGCCGGTTCAGCGCTCGCTCCGACCAACGCGTCGTAGACCAGCGCCACATCATCGACCGTTGCCCCATAGAGACCCAGGTGATCGAGGGACCAGCAGAGCGGGATCACGCCGTCGAGAGAAAACCAGCCGTAGGTCGGCTTGAAGCCAACGGCACCGTTGAACGCCGCCGGCCGCAGCATGGAACCGGCCGTCTGACTCCCGAGCGCGATCGACGCCATCCCCGCAGGTACGGCGGCGCCAGATCCGGCACTGGAGCCAGCCGGGCTCTTGCTGAGATCCCAGGGATTCCGCGTCGGCGCCGGGTCGCCCACCGCGAACTGGGTCGTGTGCGTCTTGCCGAGGATCAGTGCGCCCAGCGACCGCAGGGCCGCCACAATCGCCGAATCCTGCTCGGCCACACGGTCGCGATACGGCTCGAACCCGGCGATCGTCGGCAGGCCGGCGACGTCGATGATGTCCTTGACACCGACCGCAACGCCATGCAGTGGCAACTGTGCGCCGCGTTCGGCTAGCTGATCGAGCCACTTCGCCTGAGCCCGAACTATTTCGGGATCGACGGTTTCATACACCTGCAGGAGGGGATCGTATGCCGCGATCTGGTCCAGGAATGACTCCGCAACGTCAGTGGGCTTCAGTTCTCCATTGTGGATACCATGCACGATCTCGGTCGCCCGTCGTCCCGATTGCACTTTCATCGGGCGCTCCGATTCGGGACGCCGCTCGTGTCCGGAGCGGGGCCGGTTAATTCCAGTGTCCGGCGGGCAATCTCGCTCAACATCGCCGACAAGTGCTCGATCTGATCGGACAGTTCCACGGTCCTCTCCGCTCCATAGACCAGCTCGGACTGACTCCTGAGCAGTGCCTGGATTTCCCCTTGGGTGGTTGAGGGGTCAAGTTTCATCGTTTTCACCTCGTCACTGGAACACACGAGCCCGAACGAACGCTCCGGATGCCAGTCTAAGCGGAAAACGAACCGCAAGCAATCACTCGTATGTTGGGAGGAATGGGCACAGCCGTTGCCCCGGCCGCACACGTTACCTGTCGCCACGTTCTGTACTAGAATCGGCCTCGTATGGAACGGAATGACATCTCCTTTCGACCATGCGGACGACACGCACGGAACTATCCACCGGCCTGGAATCTATGAAGGGGGTATTCATGCAGCGCGAAACTGTCACCGAGCGGCGGCCACTTGCAGCAGACGATGTCGTGCGCTTTGAGACCATCGACGACGCGCAGATCTCCCCGGATGGAGGGTCGGTTGCGTTCGTCCTGAAGCGGTCGATCCTCGACGAGAACCGCTATGCGTCCAATATCCATCTGGCCGCGACAGACGCAGCTGCGGGGTCTACTCCACGACAGATCACCATGGGGGCGAACCGTGACACGGCTCCGCGCTGGTCTCCCGACGGCGGGCAGATCGCGTTCGTCTCCGATCGTGGTGGAATGCCCCAGCTCTATCTGCTGGATTTTCTAGGTGGCGAGGCTCGACAGGTGACGTCGTTGTCGAGAGGTGTCGGCAACCCGGTCTGGTCGCCGGACGGCACGCGGATTGCCGTACTCAGCAGCGAGGGCAACGGCATCGACGACGAGACGCGCTCGCGAGCGAAGGGATTCATTCGACACGTGCGTCGCATCCAGTACCGCTTCAACGAGCTCGACTACATCGACGACCGCTTCAACCACATCTGGATCATCGACGTGGCGAGCGGAGACGCACATCGCCTCACCTGGGGCGAGCAGAGTGTCCGGTCCATTGCCTGGTCTCCTGACGGCGCAACGATCGCCTTCACCGCCAACCGGATCAGCGAGGCCAGCGCCGACTTCCGTTCGCAGCTCTATGTCATTTCAACGACCCCAACGGGCGAACAGGGACGGAAGTCCAGCGATGGTGCCGTCATGGTCAGCGGCTCGTCCGAGATAGCGGGCGGCCCCGCCTGGTCGCCGGACGGCGCCTCCATCGCCTTCATCGGCCGGCGATCCGGTGCACCAGCCGGCGCCAACAACGAGATTTACCTCACCTGCCCAGAGGGTGGAGAGCTGACGAATCTGACCGAAGGGTTCGACCGCAGCCCGGCGACCGGCTCATTCAGCGACACCTGGGGACCACGCGACCACACACCGCTGATCTGGCTCCCGGACGGATCCGGCGTCCTGTTCACGGCGAGTGACCGTGGCCGGGTGGGTATCTATTGCGCGGACGCTCAGGGCAGCGGAGTATCCCTCGCCGTCGGCGGCGACCGGACCATCGGTTACATGTCTATTGCGGCCGACGGCAAACAATTGGCGTTCGCGGCCAGCACGTTCACGAACCCGTGTGACGTCTACACGAGCCGGACGGACGGGTCCGGCGAGCGACGCCTGACGAAGGTGAACGACGAGCTCCTGAGCCAGGTGCAGGTTCAGGAACCAGAGCACCTGGTTTTCGAGAGCTTCGATGGCGGATTCGAGGTCGATGCCTGGTTGCTCCGGCCGGCCAACTACGATCCGGAGCAGCAATACCCACTCGTCCAGATCATTCATGGTGGCCCGCACTCGATCTTTGGACACACCTTCTTCTTCGACATGCAGCAGTGGGCTGGCAACAACTGGAACGTTCTGTTCATGAACCCGCGTGCCAGCCAGGGGTACGGCGAAGCGTTCGCCACCACATGTCTCGGCGATTGGGGCGGCGCCGACTGGCGCGAGCAGGAGATGGCGCTTGACCTTGCGATTGAGCGTGGAGGGGTCGATCCGGACAGGCTGGCAGTGACTGGACTCTCCTACGGTGGCTTCATGACGAACTGGATCATCGGCCATACCGACCGCTACCACGTGGCCGTGAGCGAAAACGGCATCAGCAACCTGGTCTCGTTCTTTACGACCTCCGACATCGGCTGGTGCTGGCTGGAAGCGGAGATGGAACGCACATTCTGGGATAACCTCGACTGGTATATGGAAAAGTCCCCCATCTCATACGTGCCCGCCATGAAGACACCACTACTCCTGTTACAGGCTGAGTCGGACTACCGGTGTCCCATTGAGCAGGGCGAGCAGCTCTATACCGCCCTGTTGGCGCGGGGAGTGCCCTGCGAGATGGTGCGCTTCCCCGGCGAGAACCACGTGCAGCTGAGCAACGGCAAGCCCGAGACGCGCCTGACCCGCCGCCAGGTCACGCTAGACTGGTTCAAGCGCTATCTCTAGCCGGGGTTGTTGGATAAAGCGAAAGGTGTCCGTCTATGTCTGCCGCATATGACGCGATCGTCGTCGGGCTCGGCGCGATGGGGAGCGCGACCTGCTACCAGTTGGCTCAGCGTGGCAAACGCGTGCTCGGCCTTGATATGTTCGCTCCGGGGCACGATCAGGGATCGTCCCACGGGCACCATCGCATGATCCGCAAATCATCGTACCGGTTCGACGGCTATGTGCCCCTGGCAGAGCGCGCCTTCGAGCTGTGGCGCGAGCTGGAGGACGAAACGGGCCGCGACCTGTTGAAGATCCTGGGAGAGGTCAAGCTTGCGTACCCGTCGAACCGGAGCAACCCGGATCCAACGCTCGGCGGTTTTGTTGAAGTGCTGGATGAGCGACAGCTCGGCGAGCGCTTCCCTGGCTTCAGGCTGCACGAAGGCATGCTCGCGACCTATGAGGCCGAGGCAGGTTTCCTGCGTCCCGAAGCGTGCATCGCGGCGCAGCTTGAGCTCGCGGCGAAACACGGCGCGGAGCTTCACTACGCTGAAGAGGTGACGGGGTGGAGCGCCGACGGGAGTGGTGTGAAGGTCGCAACAACCCGGGGCAGCTATCAGGCTGACCGGCTGATCATCACCACCGGGCCGTGGGCGGCCGAGCTCCTGAGTGACCTCAACCTGCCCATCAACGTGATGAGGATCGTCAACGCCTACTTTGAGCCGAGCCGTCCTGACTGGTGGAGAGCCGAGAATGGCGCACCCGATTTTCTGCTCTCTGTACCCGAGGGCAATTACTACGGCATGCCGTCAGTCGAAGGCATCGGGCTAAAAATCGGCCGGCATGAGAACGGCGAGATCACCACAGCCCGCACCATCCGGCGCGAGATCGATGACGCTGAGATCGAGATGCTACGCGGCGTGCTGGACCTGTACATGCCGGGTGCGAGCGGCAGCCTGGTCCCGTCCGTCACGTGCATGTACACGAACTCGGTTGACGACGATTTCATCGTTGACCGCCACCCGGATCATGACCAGGTCGTTTTGGGGTGCGGGTTCTCGGGGCGAGGCTTCAAATTCTCCTGCGTCGTGGGCGAGATCCTGGCCGAGCTGGCGACCGAGGGCGCGACCCGCCACGACATCGCATTCCTCTCAGCGCGCCGTTTCGGCAGCCAACCGGCGCAAGTGATCTAGGCCCAAACGCCGCGGAGTCCGCGGAACCGCAGCGTCTCTTCATCCGCAATCCCGAGTTGAGGGAGCATTTCGCCTTGTATCCGCACCAAGTTACGCGGCATCAGGGGCAACAGCGGCCTTCTTCGGTCATCCTGTGCACAGAAAGAGTCATCCTGAGTTGGTTAGTCATCCTGACGTAAGGAAGGATCTCTGCTCAAACGCCTCGGAAGTTACACAAGAGATCCCGTTCGACTTCGCTCAGGGCAGGCTCTTCCTTACGTCAGGATGACTGATGAACAGTGCACATTAGCCGTTGCACCGTGGGATTCGCGAACCTTCGTTCCGCAGAGCCTGCCCTGAGCACAGCCGAAGGGATGACCGCCAGAGCGGTTCGCTCTGCCCAACGATTCCTTGCATTGATATCAACGGAGCGGCATTTCGCCTCGCGTCTACCTATGATACGGGGACGGGCTCTGTTGCCAGCCTCTCGTTCTCCGGTCCCAGGTTAAAACATCTCCCGGGACAAGCGAGAGGTCCAGCTCGAAGAGCTGCTGGTAGGCGTCGTCCGGCAGGCTGGGATCAAGATAGACCTGGAACTGGCGATCGCGGGCGCTCAGGGTGATCGCAGGCCAGCGTGAGACGGACGTAGACTGCTTCCCAATGAGCCGCGCGAAGAGCTTTCCAACGCCCACTCTGTTACCCCATGCTTCCTGAGCCTCACCAGACCGTTCTGTTTCTGAGACGTCACAAGCCCCGGTTCGGTTCCATTCCACACAAAAAACGCCCCCGGGCCGCTTTCGCAGCCAGGGGGCGTCGTGGGGTGGGGAGGGGAGAGAGGAGAAAAGGAATTTACGAGAGACGCGGCGTGGCTTCGGCACAGATACCAGCGATCTCCTCGCCGCTCCGGATCAATGCCAGCCCAACCTTGCGGCGCAGGCCGGTCAACCTCCGCTCCGTCGCATAGGACCGCGATCGGTGCACGCTCCTTACGAGGCGCTCGTGCTCAGCTTCAGCCAAAAGATCTACCTGCCGGTGAAGGCCGTATCCGCTGCCAAGATCCCACATGGTGACTCTGTTCCTTTCCACATGGTGCCGTTCTTCATTGATCAGAACGATAACCACCATACGGCAACTAACTAGTTACAGTATAACCGATTTGGGTAACCAATGCAAGCCCTAATGGGGGTTACGTATGGCAAGAATGGGAACGCATGTTCGCTTTTATCTCAGGCTGATGAGGACGTTACTCGGGATAGATAGAACACTCTGGCACCCAAACAGGCGCTCCAACGCCGCACTGATACACGGCACCATTCGAGGTCATCGCTTCGCTTCTCGAAAGATAACCAGGGCTGCGACCATGACTGGCAGGCCGCGAACGAGTATCATGCCCCGGGAAAGAACAGGGGAATCCATGAACCTGACGCACGATCAACCAGTTGTCAACATCACGGGCGAGCGCGTCGCAATCGGCCCGCTGCAGCGGGACCTTATCGATACGTATCTGCGCTGGTTCAACGACATGCGTGTCGCGCGCACGCTTCACCACCCGCGCCAGATCACCCATGCAGAGCTCATCGCGTCGTTCGACGCCGTGACGAGGGATGAGTCAGCAGAGTCGTTTACGATCTATGAGCTGCCTGGCTGGCGGCCAATCGGGAACGCTGGGCTTACCCACATCGACGTCCGTGACCGCACCTGTGAGTTTGAGATCGTTATCGGCGAGGCAGACGCACGCGGCAAAGGGTTGGGAACCGAGGCAACCAGACTGGTGCTCGACCACGCCTTCACCGTGCTCGGCATGCGCAACGTGATGCTCAAGGTGTATGCGTTCAATCTGGCGGGTATTCGCGCCTATGAGAAGGCCGGCTTCCGCGAGTTCGGCCGTCGCCGGCAGGCCACAGAGCTCAACGGCGAGGTCTGGGATGTGCTCTACATGGAATGCCTGCGCGACGACTTCGAGAGTCCGGTACTTGGGGAGATATTCGAGCCGGATGCACGCCGGTAAACACCCTCTCCACGCAGTATCAGCGGTCATTCTGCGCTATTGGGGGGCCTGGAACCCGCCGCTCTGCCAGCCAGGCCAACAACTCATCCAGGGTCCAGGTGTTGACAACCTGCTGCGGCTCAACCCAGGCACGACGAGCGACGCCTACCCCGTAACGGACGAGCGCTAACGAATCCGGGTGGTGGGCGTCAGAGTCGATGGTAAGCAACACACCCGCCTCGTTGGCCATGCGAGCGTGGACATCCCGCAGATCCAGCCGGGCGGGGTCGCTATTGATCTCGATCGCAGTAGCTGTTTCGCGCGCCGCCGCGAAGACGCGTGGCCAGTCGTACTGCGCACCCTGCCGGCGTTCGATTAACCTGCCGGTTGGGTGAGCCACAATATCGACGTGCTCGTTCCTCAACACCGCGCAGATGCGCTCCGTAATCGTCTCGACGTCCTGGCGTAGTCCGCTATGCAGTGACGCGACGACCAGGTCCAGGCCGGCCAACACCTCGTCCCCAAAATCCAGCCGTCCGTCGCGGTGCACCTCGACCTCTGAGCCAGCCAACAGGCGCACAGGCGAGCTGGGCTGCACCTCCTCGATCGCGATCCGCTGTGCGATCAACCGTTCCGGCGTGAGGCCGTGGGCGATCGCGAGTCCACCCGAGTGGTCGGTGATCGCCAGGTAGTCATAGCCTCGACGAGCGGCGGCCAGCGCCATCTCCAGCGGCGATGCGGCGCCGTCCGACCAGGTGGTGTGCAGGTGGAGATCCCCGCGCAGATCGTCCAATTCGATCAGCCGCGGCAAACGGCCTTCGCGAGCCGCCTCGATCTCACCCGTATCCTCGCGCAACTCAGGCGGAATCCATTCCAGACCGAGCGCAGCGTAACACGCTGCCTCGGTTTCGGCAGGCGGGAGTGCTTCCGGACCACCGAGCCTGGCCAGATGAGCCGCCGATCCGGTCATCTGGATCCACGCCGTACCAGCCTCAGAGACCGGCGTGACGCGCACCCGCAGGCTCACGCCCTGTTGCAAATCGAACACCGCGATCGAACCGGCACGCTCAATTTCAGTCGCGACATCAGGGAGCGACGAGACAGTGTTGAGAATGGCATCGACGTTCTCGCCAACGGCGACCAGATCGATGTTTCCGGCCGTTTCGCACATCCGGCGCACCGATCCTGCTACCCATACCGGGTTGCCGGTCTCGGCTGAAAGCTGCTCCGCCAGCCTCTCAGCCAGCGGCAGAGCAACACCAATCGAGATCCTGCCGGTGCGTCGTTGCAGGAAGACGATGCCGTCCAGAATATTCTGTTCGGCCTTCGGACCGATCCCTCGCAACGCGGCCAGCTTACCCGTCCGGGCCGCCTGCTCCAGCTCCGGGAGGGACGTAATGCCGAGCTCGCGATAGAAACGAGCCACACGCTTCGCACCCAGGCCCGGAACATCGAGCATAGACAACAGTGAGCCGGGTAGCGATTCCTGAAGCTCATCGAACTCCGCAAACTTTCCGGTAGCCAGTATCTCGCGCAAGGCGGCGGAGATACTGGCACCTACTCCAGGAATACTCGTCAGCTCCGGCTCATCCTCAATCGATCGGTGGTGGTCTTGCACGGCGTCTGCCGCGCGTCGATAGGCATTGACCCGAAAAGCACTCTCGCCGGCAATCTCCAGCAGATCGGCATGGCTGCGCAGGACAACGGCAATCTCAGCATTGGTCATCGCCATACTCATCCACCGCTCACTCCAGGTGCAGATACCTCTGTTCGCATTGTACCGGGAGGCGAATAGCCACGATTCTCTGAGACTCGCTCGGGTTGAGCCGGGCGTCATCTACCTTCCCGGCGCCCACTCCAGGTCCTGATCGAGCGGGAAGATCGGCCGGCGGAGGTTCTTGTAGTTGAAGCTGTGCAGGTTCGGGCTGCTGATGCCCGGAGCATCGACTTCAATGACCTTCGTGGCGATCGGCTCAAAGGCGGCGCGGAAGTGGGCGGCGCTCTTGAGGACCAGGATGCGGCGCTCGGTGGGCTCGATGCCGAATGAGCGGAAGAAGTTCAGGTCGTTCGGGTGGCCGCGCAGGTCGGTCAATTGAAGCTCGATGCCGCCCGGACCGTTGATCTCCAGGACAACCGTTCTCCCTCGGCTGGCGCGCGTTCCGGCGCCCATCGGCCCGGCCATGAGGAAACCACCTTCGTGAATCGAGCGCACCATGCCGGTCACCTCAACCGGTTCGCCGTGCAGGCCGTCGTGCTTGCCGCCGACCGAGAGGGTCACGGTGCTCCCGACGCCAGCATCGATGCAGGCCTGTACCGCAGCCGTGTCCATGATCTGGGCGACCGCCGCTGACCGGGCATTGGCGTCCAGGAGCCCTTTGAGAACCGCCGTACCATCACCCGCCGTACCGCTCGCGCCGGAGTCTGAGATGTCGGCCAGCACGTAGACGCTCCCCGGTTCGCCGGCCATCGCTTCGGCGATAGCGTCGGCGATCGGCGTGGGGTGAATGGTGAAGTCCTCGCGCAGATCCCAGCACATCTGAGCCAGCTCGTCGGCATACTGCTTGGCCAGAGCCTTGTCGTTGTTCGTCACCACAATCGTCGCGACCCCGGTGAACGCCTGGTCCGCGAACGGGAAACCGCCGAGGACCGTAGCGGCCACCACGTTCGGCTCCTGCTCGATCTCCCGCGCCCGGTCGATCGCCTTCTTGAGGGGAGATTGCCAGGTGGTGACCATCGACTGGTTGGGCGCGATCAGCGGCACCCGCGTAAAGGCCATCACCGGTGTAATCTCGCCGCGGATCGTCGCCAGCAGGATCTGCATGGCGCGCGCGCCGGTCTCGGGCATGTCGATGTGGGGGTACTGCTTGTATCCGACGAAGGCGTCGCATTGCTCCATCATCTCGTCGGAGAGGTTGGTATGCAGATCCAGCGGCGCGACGATGGGAATCTCCGGTCCGACGACCTCGCGGATAGCGGTCAGGAGCGGACCTTCACCATCGGGCAGGTGCTCAAGCGCCATGGCGCCGTGGATACCGAGCAGCACGCCGTCGATCGGCCCGGCGTTGCGTATCCCTTCGAGGATCTCGTCGCGCATCGTCTCGAACGCCTCGCGGGTCACCGGCCCGCCCGGGACAGCCCGGCCGAAGGTCGTCGGGATAAGCTCCACGTTATTTTTCTTCGCCTCGTCGATGATGCCGCCGTAAATCGTTCCAGTGCCTTCGAGGTCCAGGATCTCCTGACCACGATCGATCCGGCTGGAACCCTTCTGGAAATCTTCCAATGACGTCAGCTCGTGCTGGAACGTGTTGGTCTCCTGCGAGATGCCGCCGGTCACGATGCGAATGGTCATGCCTGTCCGCTCCTCTTCCTTGATTCCAGATTCCGAACTCGGGCCAGTATCGGTCAGTTTGAGCGAGGAGGCAATAGGCCGGCAGCCGGCGACCCGGTACACTTCACCGGGTTAAGCAGGCTGGATAGGGGAGCGTTTGACCAAGGTAGCCATCGATCAACTTCGCAAACGAGTGCGGGCGACCCACGAGCCGCAGTTCATGCTGCCGGCTCGTTTTGAGTCGGTCTCGTTCGACTCCTTTGAGCTCGACCCGTCCAACCCTGCGCATGCTGCGATCGTGGAACAGATCGGAAGCGTGCTCGAGGAGACAGCACGCCCCCGGCGGTTCTGGCAGAAGCGTGACCCGCGGATTCCACGCGGCATCTACATGACCGGACCGCCCGGCATCGGTAAGACCCACCTTCTTGCCGCCGCGTTCCTGAAAGGGCCTGAGCCGAAGCTGTTCGCGACGTTCGACGAATTTCTGGCTGCGGCCGGCACGCTAGGCATGGCCGAGCTATCAGGTTTCCTGGCCGCCCAGCAACTGGTTTGTATCGACGAGATCGATCTGGACGATCCCGCCAACATCATGTTGCTCAACACGCTCCTACAGGCCATGCTGGCTGGGCAGCCGACCATCATCGCGACCGCCAACGCCAGACCCGGCGGCATGGCCGGAGGACGCTATTACAATAACCCGTTCACACGTGAGCTGGGGGAGATCGCGAACAGCTTCGCCATCGTGGAGCTTGACGGAAAAGACTGGCGCGAGTCCGCCAGTGATCGTCCAATCCAGTTGGACAGGATACAGAATCGTGTCGTCTCGTTCACCTGGATTGAGCTTATGGAGTTCCTCTACGAGACGCACCCCATGTACGACGCCGCCTGGCTGCTAGAGGTTGACATCATCGAGGTAACGGAGTTTCAGCCCTTGAAGGACACTGACCAGGCCATCCGGTTCGTGCGCTTGATCGACCGAGTCTACGACCGCGCAGTACGCCTCCGCACCACCAGCCACCCGCCCTCTCCTGACATGATCCTGGCCCCCATCCGTGACGAGCCCCGCTTTCACCTGCACTACATCCGCTGCAGATCCCGGTTGACCGAGCTGCTCGGGGTGGGCGACTGCCAGGCCTCCAGCATTGCTGGTGGAACCTAGTGTCCCGCGCCAATAATTCGTTATCTAAATTGTAGAATGGGGTATGGCACGAACTGGGCGTCCGAAGGCTGATGCTGAACGGTCGGTCGTGCACCGCGTCAGTCGAGGCCCGGCGACCAAAGGAGACAAACCGATGAGACCGCTTCGCTACTCGATCAACGTCACCCTCGACGGCTGCGTTGATCACCAAGTGGGGATCCCGGACGAGGAGTCGCATCGCTACTGGGCCGCCAGCCTGGAGCGCGCCGATGCCCTGCTGTTTGGCCGGGTGACCTACGAGATGATGGAGGCAGCGTGGCGGCAACCGGCGACGGGAACATGGCCGGACTGGATGGATGACGCAGACATCGCCTTCGCCCAGACGATCGACGGGACCAAGAAGTACGTCGTGTCGAGCACCCTGGACCAGGTCGATTGGAACGCGGAGCTCGTGCACGGCGACCTGGGCGAAGCCGTTCGGAGGCTCAAGGAGGGGCCGGGCGAAGGCCTGTTCGTGGGCGGCGTGACTCTCCCGCTGGCTTTGGCGGATCTGGGATTGATCGACGAGTACGAGTTCGTCGTGCAGCCCGTCCTGGCCGGCCACGGACCGACGTTGCTCGCAGGCCTGCGCGAGCGGATCGAACTGAAACTCGTGGCGGTCCACGAGTTCCAGTCCGGAGCGGTCGCTCTGCGCTACCAACCCAGCCGAGCCACGGCGTGACGGTCGGCTGGCTCCCGGGGACGCGGGCACCGGCGGGCCCTCGAACGCTGGGCGGGTGGCCCATCCCAAGGAGCAGCCGAAGCGCACGCCGATGAGGTCGCGGCGTTCGGACCGTCTGCAAGGGTGTGATGATGAGCGACGTGCCTGAACATGTCACGCGCCCATGACGAGGTGCTACGGCAGCGTCAGGATCCAGGGATCATCATCGGTGATGGCGACGGTGTGCTCGTACTGCGCCGAGCGGGAGCCGTCACGGGTCATGATCGTCCAGCCATCTTCGAGCAACAGCATGTCACGCGAACCGGCTACGATCATGGGCTCGATCGTGATCACCATGCCGGACTTGAGCGTGGGTCCGTTACCCGCCGGGCCATAGTGGGGCAGCATCGGGGATTCGTGCAGCTGGCGACCAACACCGTGCCCGAAGAGATCGTGCACCACTTTAAAGCCGTCAGCCTCAACCCGCGCTTCGATGGCAGCCGAAATGTCGGTTAGACGATTGCCGGCCCGCGCCTTCTCAATGCCGAGCACGAGCGACTCCGCACAGACGTCCATCAGCCGCTGCGATTCAGCGTCGATCTCACCCACACCAAACGTGCGCGTCGCGTCTCCATGCCAACCATCCAGAATCGCTCCAACATCAACGGCGATAATGTCACCGTCGTAGAGGGTGCGTCCGCTGGGTATACCGTGCACGACCTCGTCGTTCACCGCAGTACAGATACTGCGCGGGAATCCACGGTAACCCTTGAACGAGGGGGTGGCTCCATGGTCCCGGATAAAGGCTTCGGCAAGGTCGTCTAGCTGGCCGGTTGTGACACCCGCTCTCACCTCGCCGGCGAGCATGTCGAGCACGTTGGCGACCAGCCTGCCCGCCTCGCGCATCTTCGCGAGATCTTCTGCTTTCTTAATCTGAATACCGCCTCGTGCCATGGAAAAATCGCCTCACCAGACTTGATAACAACGTCAATGAAAAATGATGCCATATCTTCCTTGCATCTGAGCGCGCGGATGCATATCATTCGTCGGCTCCGGAAATATGACTGGTCTGAAAACGGTCAAAATGCTCCCAGCCGCGTGATAGTTCCGTTACCCGATCGCTGCCAAACAACGATCGCGGAAACCTCGGTGTTGCCCCTTGAACCGGGCGGATCTTTGAGGACAGGCGTGGCGAGGGTGAGCGCATTGAGCGCGTCACACCGGGGTCGGGTGCTTGCGGCCTTTTTTGCTATTTATTTCATCTGGGGTTCGGCCTTTCTGGGGGTCAGCTTCGCCATTGAGACGCTGCCTCCACTCGCGTCCGCCGGCGTGCGCTTCCTCATCGCCGGAAGCGTGCTCTATGCCTGGGCGCGACATCGCGGCGCTGCGCGGCCAATGCCCGTGAACTGGACTTCGGCGGTCACAGTCGGTGCCGCTCTCATTCTGTTTGGGACCGGCGGCGCAGTGTGGGCGCAGCAGCACATCCCGTCTGGAATCGCGGCGATGCTCGCGACCACCGTACCGCTCTGGATCGTGCTGCTTGATTGGCTGCGCCCGGGAGGTAGCAAACCAACCAGCCGCATCATGATCGGCCTGCTCGCTGGCTTCGCCGGTATCGGGCTGCTCACAGGACCCGCGGCCATGCCCGGCGGGGGCCACATCGACCGGGTCGGTGCGCTCGTCATGCTCCTGTCGTCGTTTGCCTGGGCCGCCGGGTCGCTCTACGCACGCCGGGCACGCATGTCCAGCTGCCCGCTGCTCTCAACCGCGATGCAGCTCCTCACCGGTGGCGCGCTGCTCGTGGTCGCCGGGCTAGCGCTGGGCGAGTGGAAACGATTCGACATTGCCCAGGTCTCGGTCACGTCTCTGTGGGCGTTCGGCTTTCTGACCATCGGCTCGCTTGTGGCCTATACCGCCTACACCTGGCTGATGACCGTCGAATCGCCCGCCAGGATTTCGACCTATGCCTACGTGAACCCGGTGGTCGCGGTGCTCCTCGGGTGGACGCTGGCTGGCGAGGTGTTGGATACGCGCACGGTCCTTGCACTCGGTGTCATTCTGGCCGGTGTCGCGGCCATCAACTTCCCGCGAATTCGCAAGGTTGCGGCTGAGAGTGTCACCCCGGCCGATGACCCGGTGCTCGAACCAGTCACCCCGGACGTAGCCCGCCCGCAGGCGGCGACCGCTGTCTAGAGCCGCTGACGACAATGACAAGCGCACTCTTTGCGTACGGGCGTAATTCATTGCGCCCTGCCTGACCGCTCGGGCGTTGGAGAGGGCGCAATGAATTACGCCCGGACGAAGATCATGCGTCCAATGCACCCGGACGAGGAGAGGCAGCCCTGTATCAGGGCTGCCTTTCTTGGTACTTGCTCTACTGCATACCGATTACAACTGCAGGCGTGGGTCCAGGTAGTCGCGCAACCAGTCGCCGACGACGTTGATGCCGAGGACGGTCAGCATGATCGCGATGCCGGGGAAGGTGTAGATCCACCACTCGCCGGTGATGATCTGGTCACGGCCGGCAGAAACCATACCGCCCCAGGTCGGCACATCGGGCGGCACACCCAGGCCCAGGAACGAGAGTGAGGCTTCGGCGAGAATCGTGTTCGCCACGGCGAAGCTGCCGATCACGATAATCGACGCGAAGACGTTCGGGAGGATGTGCTTGAACATGATCGATACATTGCGCGCGCCGATTGCGCGGGCGGCCTCGACAAACTCTTTCTCGCGCCAGGAGAGCACCTGACCACGCACGACGCGGCCATAGGTGACCCAACCTGAGATACCTAACGTGATGATGATCTTGTCCAAACCCTGCCCCAGCGCGGTCAGGATCGCGATCGCCAGCAAAATGAAGGGGATTGCCAGCTGGATATCAGCGATGCGCATGATGACATCATCCAGTCTGCCGCCGTAGTAGCCGGACAACAATCCCAGTGAAATACCGATCACGCCGGCCATGAGCACTGCTGCAATACCGACGATCAGCGAGATCCGCGCACCGTACAGGACACGTGTCAGTATGTCACGACCCAGCGCGTCGGTCCCGAGCAGGTGCTCTCCTGAGCCCTCCTCGGCCCAGGCCGGCGGGGTCTTGCTCTCGATAATGCGCCCAGCGCGTGGATCGTGATCGGTTACAAAGGGGGCGGTTATGGCCGCAACAACCATGGTGAACAGGATCAGGACACCAATAACGGCCAGCTTATTCTTGAACAAGCTCCGTAGGACCTTGGGCATCCGATGTTTGGTCGTCCGGTCTCTCCCGAAATCCGCCAGCGACTGCCGGCTTCCAACCAGCGATGGGGTAGCGGCGCTCTCGTCACGCTCTGCCATTATTGCTCCTCGTATGGATTGAGACTCACCTGAACGTACCTAGCTGTAGCGAACGCGTGGATCGAGGACGCCATACAGAAGATCAACCAGCAGGTTCAGGAAGACGAATAGCGTTGCGATAATCGTTACCGCACCAACGACCAACGGAAAATCGCGCTGGTTAATCGCAAGAATGATCAACCGCCCCACTCCCGGCCATGCGAAGACGGTCTCGGTAATGATCGCCCCACCGAGCAGTGTTCCAAACTCCAGGCCAAGAATAGTGACCACGGGAATCAGGGCATTCTTCAGCGCGTGCCGGTAGACCACGACTCGCTCGGTGAGCCCCTTGGAGCGCGCCGTCTTGATGTAGTCGAGCCCGAGCACTTCGAGCAAGCTGGAGCGGACCAGGCGGGCGTTGCGTGCCAGCGAGAATGTCGCCAATGTTATGGACGGCAACACGAGGTGCTTGGCCGTGCTCGCCAGCGAGCCATCGCCCCGTCCGAAGCTGGGTAACCAGCCCAACTGTCCGGCAAATATCCAGATGAGCATCACGCCCAGGAAGAACACCGGCAACGACTGCCCCAGGAGCGCCCCACCCATCGTGAGGTTATCCCAGATCGAGTTACGCCGGGTTGCGGAGATGATGCCGACGGGTATCGAAAACACCACCGAGAGAACAAATGCGGTAGCCGCCAGACTGAGCGTGGCCGGTAAACGTTCCATAATGAGCGTGAACACGGGCTGGCCCTGGCGCAACGAATTCCCAAAGTCTCCACGGACCGCGTCTTTCGCGAAGCTCCAGTATTGCTCATACCAGGGACGATCAAAGCCAAGCGCAACCCTCAGCGCCTCAACCTCTTCACGGGTAGCGTCCGGACTCGCCATCAAGGCGACGGGGTCACCCGTCTGGTACAGGATGACAAAAACCAGCAGCGTCACTCCGACGACCACGACGATCGATTGCAAGAGTCGGCGGATGATATACCGGATCACGTTACTTTACTCCCTGCCGGTCTACAGTTGAATATGGCGAGCTCTCGCAGAGCCGGACGTTCCAACAGCACGTAGGCCGCCCAGCGTCGCCTATGGAATAAGCCGCTGTGCCCGAGGGGGCACAGCGGCATGCATGATGACTTAGATGCCGGTCTGCGAGGCCAGTGAAACGTCGATACGCTCATCCGCGCGCGCTTCCCACTCAAGGTTCGCGCTCACGCCATACAAGTCCACCTGGTGCCAGAGCCAAACCCACGGGCACTGGTCCATAACGATGACCTGTATCTGGTCCATGAGCTCCTTGCGCTCTGCAGCGTCAACCGACTTGCTGAGCTGGTCGAACAGATCGACATACTCCTGATTTTCCCAGTGCGTGAAGTTCAGTGAGTAGTCTGGGTGTACGTAGAAGAGCTCCTGCTCGCCACTGAACGGAGAGCCAAGGCCAAGGAAGAATAGATCGTCCAGCTGGGAACCGTCCCCGGAGAGCAGCTCACCGGCGTATACCGACCACTCCAGAACCTTGAGGTTAACCTTGATACCAACGTCCTCATAGTTCTGAGCAATCGCCTGCGCAAGCTGCGCGTCCTGGATGTAGCGGCCGCTTGGCGCATCCATCGTGATCTCGAGACCTTCGACACCGGCCTCTGCCAGGAGCTCGCGCGCCCGGTCTGGATCGTACGGATAAGCTTCGATGTCCATGTTCTCGTTCGGAGGATTGACGATCGTGCGCGTGCGCTCGCCATGACCAGCCAGCAGCGCCTCTTTGATCGAGTCCCAGTCCACCGCGTAGTTCAACGCCTGGCGCACACGCACGTCATCGAACGGCGGCCGGTCGCAACGAATACCGATGAAGATGTTGCGTCCACCGGTTACGGACGAGACGCGGGTATTCTCGGCGTCCTCAACCTGCTGGACAACGTCCGGGGCGACGTTCACGATGATGTTCGCCTCGTCGTTCTGCAGCGCCACGACACGGGCGGTGAGCTCCGGCACGGGCCGGATGATGATGGTCTGAATGCTCGGCGGGGTGCCCCAGTAATCCGGGTTCGCCTCAAGCGTGATGTGGTCGTCGCGGACCCACTCAACAAACTTATACGGGCCTGAGCCAATCGGGTTCTGCGCGACTCTGGCGAGATTCTCTGGTGAATCATCCTCGTACTCGCTCGGCGGGCAGATCTCGAAGCTGGTCAAGAGGTCAGGGAAGATTGCGGCCGGCTTGTTGGTCTTCACACGGAACGTGTAGTCGTCAATAGCCTCGGCGCTCTCGTAGCCGATCTGGTTGGCAAGCGACTGCACGCGCCCGGTCTCACCGATCTTTTCCAGGTTCGCGCGCTCGAACGAGAAGATAGCCGCCTCAGAGTTGACGGGATCGCCATTGTGGAAGGTTGCATCTTCCACAAGCTTGAACTCCCACGTCATCTCATCGATGGCCTCCCATGACTCGGCGATGCCTGGCTCGATCTCCAGCGTCTCAGGATTGCGGTTCAAGAACATGTCGAAGACATGGAGGTTGATCGTGAACTCCGGCGTCGCGTTACGCAGGAGCGGGTCGAGCGTGTTCGCGTCGACACCCTGCATGATCACGATTTGACCGCTGGCCGCACCACCGGAGGAGCCACTGTCTCCAGAGGCAGGTGTTTCTTCCGAGTCCTCCCCTTCAGGCTCGGCAGTTGCGTCACCTTCAGGCTCGGCGGTTGCGTCGTCCTCGGTTTCAGCGGTCGCGTCGCCTTCCGTTTCGGCGGTCGCGTCTCCGCCAGCAGGGGCAGCGGTGGTCGCAGCCGGCTCTTCCTCTTCATCACCACCACAAGCCGCCAGAAGGGTGGTCAGGGTTGGGCCGCTGATGCCGAGAATGGCCGCCCGTTTCAACAAGCTGCGCCTGCTGACTGCGCCCTGGTAGACATCTCTCACGAGAGCATCGATCGATCGTTGCTCAACCATACGTTGCGTCCTCCTCCAAAAACCGATACACCAACCTTGACGAGCGACCGTGTTGGTTCCCACTCGCAACACGGATGCACCCGTAATCCCCTATGCTGTTGGTTCAAATCCACGAGTTGCGCACACCAGGAGATACCCAATAAGAGTCTCCCTGAGCACGCTTCGCGACCACCAACGTCGCATCGTCAAGCGCCCGGATAATAGGAGATGGATGCCCAAGTGTCAAGGGGAGGACTGAACAGATACATTGCTTAGCGGCTGGAGAGGCGCTCCGTCACTCTTCTTGGTGTGGAGGATACTTGCCCGGGTTGGGTGACCGCCTGGAGCATCACACTCACTCCCTCGACGACGTTTCCACCGTAGTCATGGAACGTGCCGCTGGCGCGGTAGACCGGTTGAAGAACGAGCTCCTGGCGGTCGTCGGTGGTGAGAACATAGCTCACGCTGAACGACTCCACCTCGAACCTTCCGGAGGTCTCAAGCGGGGTCTGGCTCAGCCAGTAGCCATGGCCGTCAGACACGGCGCGCCACGCTTCCTCGGCGCTCAACAGATCAAGGTCGTGCGTTTCCTCAAGCTGTAGCCAGTAACCAGACACGGTTCGAATCGCGCCACTCTCGTCGATGAACACCGACACCGTGAGTGGGTGTCCAAGGGCAACGGCCGGGGCCGTTCCAACCGGGAAATCAACGCGCAACCCGGAGCCTTCAGGCGTGACGACAGCCCTGCCGGCTGCAGGGTCGCTTACCGGGAAACCACTGGCCGTCAGCCAACGGTAGAGAGACGCCACCATCTCATCCTGATCGCCCTCTACCTTGGCTTTGCCGGAGAGGGTACAGGCGAACGCGCCGCTGGCCGGCATCCACAAAAACGACGTTCCATCATCGGACGTCAACGAGAAGATGGTTTTGCCGCCTGTCGTGCGGATTGCAATCTCGGAGTCCAGCTTGAGTGCCCCGGCAACCTGGATAAGCAGACTCATCGAGTCGACTTCTGGCACCGAGAAACGGTACAGCGGCGCCGAAGCGGGCATGTCCGGCATCTTGTCCACTGCAAGGGAATAGGTAATCTCGCTCGCATGGATGGGGCGGCTCACTTCGGAGGTGGCCATCGCGCCGAACTCAAGATGCTCCGCGTCAACGGGTGGAACATTGACTGAGAGAGCGCGTGTTGGCTCAGGCACGATGCGTTCAGGCTCGCGCGTTCTGGCCATCGCAACCGAGCCAACTGTGGCGGTCGCAACGGTGCTGATGAGCGTCGGCGACTCAACCATCTGGTATTCACCGCGTTGGTCGTCAGGGCCACTGGTCCCACTCAACGCACCGGTCGTCAGCACGCCGACCGCGACGACGGCGACGAGCACCGCGACGATTGCACCAGTAGCCGCGAGACGCGGCGCACGCCGGCTGTGGCGTTGCTGTTCCCCCGGAACAAGCCGCGGACGGGGATCGAGGAGCTGCTCGCGCAACGCTTCACGAAAGACAGGATCTGGGACACCCTCAGGGAATGCGCGGTGCAGGTAACCCGCCAGCTCGACAAGCTCGTCCAGCTCCGGATCATCGAAGATCGGGGCCAGCTGGTGGGAGGTTTGCCTGTCAATCGCCCGGTTGAGGCGTTCAGTTTGACGCTCAGCGTCAGACATACTGGCGTTCCATCCGGGAACGCAAATTCGTCAGTGCCCGGTGAACGAGCTGCTTGATTGCGCCCTCAGAGCGACCCATCAGATCGCCAATCTCCCGATTCTTCAGCCCGTGCGAAAACTTCAATACCAGCACCCGTTGTTGATCCGGCGGTAATAGGCGAATGACGGCCACGAGCTCCTCGGCTTCCTCACTGCGGGACAGGTGGTCCGCCGGGTCATCGTCGCTAAGCTCGAACGATCTGAACACCGTGACATCCTCGACCGGTATCTCCCGCCCACTGGACCGCCCGCGACGGTTAATGATGTTCGCGGCGATGCGGAAGAGCCAGGCACCAAACGGGAGTCCTCGCCACTCGTATGCCGGCAGCGCCTGTAACGCCTGTTGAAACGTCTGCGCGGTCACATCTTCGGCGTCGTGGTGGGTGCCCACCCGCCGGTAGGCGTAGCGATAGATTCGATCCACGTATAACTCGTAGAGCGCCCCAAACTCTCGAGAATCCCGCTGCGCGGCAGCAACCATCGCGGCTTCGTCGGGAGCATCAACGCCGGACTCCACCGTATCGGGGCTTCCGGTGTTCTTCAGCACCCGCTTGCGTCCCTTCTTTCAGCAAAAGTCGCTGGTAGTAGCATGGTTACGCTCTATATCCGATTCATTTCAATTCACGTGAGTAACGGCATGTATACGGGTCTGCGAACGCACGCCCGCAGCAATGGTCCCATATCAGGGTACGGATCTGCAGGAAAGGGCGGTACTCGACAAACACCACACCTTCTACTAGAAAGACGTCGCAACAGGCGCTTTGGTTTCGTGGAGAGGTAATGCACCCGATGAACTTGGACACGCACATCCGGCCGGAAACGGTGAGCATCCGGCCCGCAACGCGGGACGATGCCGCCGCGATTGCGGAGATTTACAACCAGGGGATTCTCGGGCGGCAGGCAACCTATGAGACGACGCTCCGCACGCCGGCCGACATCGAAAACACGCTCAACGCGAGCGCCGGCCGCTATCCCTACCTGGTGGCGGAGGTTGGTGGAGACGTTGTCGGCTGGGCCAGCACGTCAAGCTATCGCTCTCGCGAGTGCTACGCCGGCATCGCGGAGTTTTCAATCTACGTGCATAACGATGCGAGCGGTAAGGGTGTGGGGAAGATACTTCTCCCGGCGCTGATCGAGGCGGCGGAGCAAGCGGGATTCTGGAAGATGCTCAGCCGGGTCTTCCTCTTCAACCACGCCAGCCGCCGGCTGTGCGCATCCTTCGGATTTCGCGAAGTGGGAATCTACGAAAAACACGCCAAGCTCGATGACGAGTGGCTGGATGTCGTGATCGTCGAGCGGCTGATCCCGAGCAATCAGACGTAAGCGCCAGGGACGCTAGCTGAAGATGCCGGCAATCGGCAAGCAGAAGCCGGGCAGCACCTCTCCACCGTCAAGCTCGTCGGGCGCGCGGAGCACCCTGGCCCTGCGGTCCGGACTGTAGATCGTCACTTCATTGCTCAGATTCCTGCCCGGGCCGCGATATCGTCGAAGTTCGACCACTCCATGCCGCGCTTGCCATCTTCGATCTCGTGGATCGTGTCCAGCACAGCGGCGTTTACCGGCGTCGGAATGCCTTCGCGTCGCCCATAATCGACGAGCACCGCTATCTGCATGTCCACTTCGGTCTTGCGCTTCTTGACCTTGAGGTCGCGCCAGATGCCCATGTGCTGCTTGACCGTGCCGCGCATCCCGTCGGTCATCGCCATCAACGCAGCATCTGCGCGTTTCTCAAGGTGCTCACCTGGCGCGAACATGTTCGGATCGAACTCGCCGATCATCTCCAGCTGCGGTGCCTGGCGCTTGGCCACCAGATAGGCTTCAGCCGCCGCCGCGCGGCAGAGGCGCAACCCGATCTCGCTATCCATGACCTCAGGAACCGGTGCATCGACGCAGGAGGCCGTAAACGCCATCGCACCATAGACCAGCTTGCCCCACAGGAAGCCCCAGATATTCCCTGTCACATGCGCCGGCATGACGTGATCGAGTGCCGCCTGTAGCGCCCGGGCTCGCGGCGTGACCTGCCCATCCAGCTCCCCGATAAACATGTGCTGCTCTTTCCCGAGCTGGATCAGCCCGGGCTCCATGTAATCGGCTCCAAAATGAACGAACGCGCCGACCGTCCGCTCCCGGCCGACATGCCTGGCGATGATATCCTCATTCATGCCGTTCTGCAGGGAGACAATGTAGCCATCCTCCGCCAGCAGCGGGCCAAACTGCTGCATGGCCGGCTCGGTGAAGTGCCCTTTGACGCACAAGAATGTGACACCCAGCGGGCGCTGGAGGTCATCAGCGAGTACCGCTTTCACCGGAAACGTCCGGTCTCCACGCACCCCGGTGATCCGTAGCCCGCGCTCATTGATTGCTTGAACGTGCTCCGGCACGACATCGACGAGGGTGACGTCGTAGCCGGCGTCATGCAGAGAGGCTCCGACCGTCCCGCCAATCGCCCCTGCTCCGATAACCGTCATCTGGGATGCGCGTAGATCGTTCATGCCGTTTCCTGCCTGTTCACGCGGTGCCGCCTGGATTGGCGGTTACACTAGCATGAACCGCACTCGCTTTCTATAGAGTAGGGGGGTCCAGCATGCGTCTGCACCACGTGAGCATTCCCGCCCCGCCTGAGGGGTTCGATGCCGGTCGCCGGTTCTACGGCGGCATCCTGGGGCTGGAGGAGATTCCGGCACCCAAAACGCTCGGGCAGGATCAGGTGCTCTGGTTCCGGATTGGTGAATCTGAGCTGCATCTGTTCAAAGAAGAGGACGGCCACACACCAACTGGCGGGCGGCACTTCTGCTTCGCGGTGGACGACCTCGCGGGGCTCCGGCTACAGCTGGAAGCGCACAACATCGGGACCGAAGAGACCACGCCCATCCACAATCGTCCGCGGCTCTTCTGTCAGGATCCGTTCGGGAATCGCCTTGAGCTCACACAGCTGTTAGGTCCGTACGAATAACACCCCCTGCGCATCAAGTTAAGCGGCGGCAGGGCCAACCGTACCCTGCGTCGGTCATCCCTTCGGCTGTGCTCAGGGCAGGCTCCGAGGAACATCGCTCTTCCTGCGCGCCTTGATAGTCATCCTGAGCACCCGATCAGTCATCCAGAGGGTCCCATCAGTCATCCTGACGCAAGCTAGAGATCCCATTCGACTTCGCTCATGGCAGGCTCTTCGTTGCCTCAGGATAACCGCCTAAGCGGTCCGCCCTGCCCAATGATTCCTTATTAAGTTGATGCCAAGAGGTCCGTACGAATGACGCACTGACGACCCGCCCCGGGAATAAATCCGGGCGCAGCGCGTTATATACATCGAGGCAAGTAATTGCCGTCCGGCGTCCCGCTAGGGAGGCCGAAATCACACTTCAGTACTCATATCCGCGTGACATTTCGACCGTTGAACGCTTATAGATGCAGAGTTTGTCAGCTCCAAGAGTTGACAAACCGTGCAAAGAGGTGTACGTACTATAGTAGACGACGAGTACGTACCGATCGTACGGGGCCACATTCTCGACGGATGTTCAGATTGGGCATTTACAAACGTCCATCAGGGCATTATCATCGTCCTGATGGTTTGTGGGATATTTCACAATCCTCAGCGCAACAGTTGACATATAATTGTATCAATGCTAGTGTAGCAAGATTGCAGCGTAATGGCATTGGGGCCGAGTCGGGATCGTCAACGATGACGACAACGCGCAATAGAAACGAAGGAGTCGCATGACTGAACGATCTATCCAAGACACCTACGACCTGGAGAAGGCCGCAGCTGACGCCGAAGTAGGCGAAGTAATTGATGAGTCAGCTGAGCTACTTGACCAGGCAACCAGTGATGCGGTC
Organism: uncultured Chloroflexia bacterium; assembly: GCA_963729445.1. GTDB lineage: Bacteria > Chloroflexota > Chloroflexia > Thermomicrobiales > CFX8 > JACCZH01. Next base: position 682,722 of record CAVSNU010000005.1, on the reverse strand, counting down.
TATCGCTACTTCCGCGATGTGGGCGGCCACCGGCTTCTTTCACACCAGGAGGAGATCGACCTCTCCCGCGCCGTGCGCGCCGGGCTGGAGGCCCGCCGCCTCCGTGAAGAGGGTGAAGAAGTCGACGATCTACAGATCATCTTCGAGAAGGCGCGCATCGCCCGTGAGAAACTCATCCGTCACAACCTGCGCCTGGTGGTCTCGATCGCCAAGAAGTATCGCTCAAGTGGCCTGCCCCTGATTGACCTCATCCAGGAGGGCAACATCGGCCTGATGACCGCCGTTGAGCGTTACGACCCGGAGCTGGGCTACCGCTTCAGCACCTATGCCACGTTCTGGATTCGACAGGCGATCGGCCGCGCCGTCGCCAACCTGAGCCGCACGATCCGCGTTCCGGTTCACATGCACGATCTCATCTCGAAGGTGCGCCGCACCGAGGCGCAGCTCGAGCAGCAGTACGGCCGCCCGGCGACCGACGCCGAAGTGGCAACCCGCCTTGAAATGGAAGTCGAGCGCGTCGAGCAGGCTCGCTCTGCAATCCCGCGCACCTCGTCGCTCGACAAGCCCATCGGCGAGGACGGCGAGTCCACGATCGGTGACCTGCTGCCAGATCCGGCCAGCGATCAAGTCGTGGAAGAAGCGGTATCGAGCGCGATCCGCGACCAGATCCGCCGCTCGCTGGAGTGCCTGACCGATCGCGAAAAGGGCGTCGTGGTCCTGCGCTTTGGCCTGGGTGGTCAGCAGCCGCAGACCCTGGCCGAGATCGCCGAGCACTACGGCATCAGCCGCGAGCGGGTACGCCAGATCGAGAAAGAAGCTCTCGCCAAGCTGCGCAAGAGCGATCTGATCGAGCTATCCAGCGCCGCGTAGTCACAACACAAGCGTTATTATAGAAACGGCCGGGGCATGAGCCCCGGCCGTTTTGTTTGCGCCTCGTATCTCCACCGTCTTGCACCTACCGAGAGCGCTCGGCCTCCAGCTCCGCCGCCATCGCTCTGACAGCCGGGCTGATCAGGATCCAGAGCGCGCACAACGTGACGCCAACGCACGACCCAACCATCATCGTCGTGACGCCATACCAATCGACGACGAGCCCGCCGGTCAGGAGCCCGAGAGGGGTCGCAAGACTGCTGAATGCGGACATGAGCCCCAGCACACGGCCCATCATCCGCTCGGGGACACGAGTCTGAATGATGACCATGCCCACGGTGTTCACGGGTCCGACAGCGAAACCCATCAACACGATCGCCAGGGTCGCTACCCAGAGGTCTGAGGCGATCGTCAACACTCCGAGACCCAGAGCCACACCAACGAGCGCGCCCCAATACACGGTGTAGTGTCGCAAGCGGTGGCCAACCGCGCCGTACGCCAGCGTCCCCACCCCAGCCCCCGCGCCAAAACCGGCCGCCATAACGCCAAGCGCGGCCGGGCTGTCGAACACGTCGTTCGCGAGCACCGGAAGGGCCACGACAAAGAGCGGCGAGACCAGAAAGTTCACGGCCACCGAAATAGGAATGACGACCGCGAGAAATGAGTCGGTGAAGACGTAGCGCAAACCCTCCGTCAAATCCGCGACGTACGAACTCCGTTTGGGGCTATGCCTGACGGCTGTAGCATCAGCGGCTTCTCGTCCTGAGGGAATGCGCACCGCGAGGGCAACGATGAGGAGCGACGCGGCGAAGGTCGCCGAGTTCAGATACAGGACACTCGCGGCACCGATGAGAGTGATGAACACGCCGGCCAGCAATGGCGCCAGAAACTCGCCGGTCGTGAGCTGGGCGAACTGCATCGCGGAATTCGCGCGCTCAAGCGTCGACCCTGCACGCCGCACCAACCCTGGAATCATGGCGCGTCGCGCGGCCTGGCCGGGGCCATCGAGAACGGCGCCCAGGAACACCAGGCCGAGCAGCACCCAGAAGCTCAACAGGTCAAGCAGATAGAGCGTGGGAATGAGCGCGACCGTCAGCCCGCTTGCAAGGTCCGAAACAACGCTGGCCCGCTTAAACCCGAGCCGGTCAACGAGCGTTCCTCCGAGGAATCCCGCCACGATGAACGCGATGGCGCTCGCCGCACCGGCCAGGCCGGTCCGTGCCGCGCTGCCAGTGGTGACGAGCACGAACCAGGGCACCGCCAGCAGCGTTAACCCGTTGCCGAGCGAGGAGATGCATGAGGCGGCGACCAGGGCCGTGAGGGGCAGGCGATCGCGCCGGGTCGGGGTCGCTACTCGCGTGTCCGCAATTTCGACCACAGGACTCCCACCCTTCACCCCGGGCTTCACCCACGCCGCCAAATTCATGCGCGATCGCTCTGGCGGCTACTGCGACCGATCCAGCGCGGCCAGCAGCCGCTCGGCCTCGGCGACGTTCAACTCGCCCCGCGCGAGCGCTTCCAGGATCACCCGTGCCCGCTCATCACGATCGACCTCGCTCTGGGTCTCTGGATGGGGCGCACCCTTGGGCGCCGCCATGGTGACGGTCCTCAGCGCCACATCACCACGTCCGGTCTTGAGTCGCACGTTTGCGCGTGCACCGGCGTCACCGCCGTCGCGAACGCCGACCAGCCGCTTGGTCGTGCCTCGCGGGCCCGGTCGACCAACGCTGACCACCGGTACGTCAGACTGCACGTCGCCGGTCGCGAGGATCTCTACCCGCAGCGCCAGATCGGCTGGGACTTCCACGTGAATGTCCCCCCGGCCGGTCTCGAAGGTGAAGTGCTCGGGACCCACCGATGAGCCCGCGCCACCGACGCGGATACCGGAGGGTCCAAGCGAAATCTCGCGGCCGCCACGTGAAATTTGAATCCCTTCGGAGCCCATCCGCAGCAGGTCACGGTCCCCGCGGCCGACGCGAAGCCCCGCCTCACTCGCTTCAAAGGCGAAATCGCCAATATTGATACTCCCGACGTCGAACGTGCCGAGGTCGGGATCCTCGCCGGGGCCGAACGGCTCCTGCGTCTGTGCTTCAGCAGCGCCGCTGCCGGTAGCAGCAGAGAGGTAGGCCGTTGACGCAATATCGCCTTTTCCAGTGCGGACGCTAAGCCGTTGAACATCGCCACCGCTAACCGCGATATCGCCACTTCCAGTACGAATGCTTACGCTACCGCCACCGGGCCGCACGATCGCGACATCACCGGCCCCATTCCGCACGTCTATAGCCTCCGCACAATCACTCAAGGTGATATCACCCTTGCCGGCTGCCACGGCCACGCCGTTTCCGGCCCGGCGTATCTCAATGTCACCCATACCCACTTTCACAGCAATGGCGCCGGCGCGGTTCGAGATCGCAACATCACCCTTCCCCAGACTCAAGGCAACGTCTCCAGAACCGCCTTGGATATCCAGATCGCCCACGCCAAGCTTGCCCGCTATTGGAGCCGTGACCTGACTGAACGATAGGTCGCCTTTGTCGGCAGTAGCGTCGATTCTCGGGCACGTATCTACCGGAACCCGGATTAACGGCGTGACTCGTCCCCGGTAACGCCCTTCCTGCTCCAGGAGAAGCGCCGAGCCGGAGCGACGCAGTACCGGTCCATTCTGGGCAGGTTCGACGATGAGTTGCACCGCACCGCGCAAGCTGTCATCCGCCTCGAACGCCAGATCAACGTTCTCGGTCGTGACGCGAAACTCGTCCACACCGTCAAGCGTCTGTTCGTGAAGCCATTCTGATTTGACGCCGTTGTTTTCCACCGTGGTTACTCTCCAGGAACCCGTTTCATGAGCTCCATACCCTCCTGAACGCTGAGCTTGCCCTCGGCAATCTGGCCCAGGATCTCGCGCCGGTTCATCGAGTGCGCCGGGGGCGTCTCCTGTACAGGCCGGGCAACCGGGGTTGAGGACATGGGACGGGCCGGCGGGGAGGGTGCGTCCCGTTCGGTGAGCGCGGTGATGAGATCATCCAGCTTTGCTCGTACCGTCGGGTAGGACACGCCGAGACTACGCTCGACATCGGACATGTTGCCGCGGCTCGTCACAAATAAGTGGAGAAAGGCGAGTTGTTCATCGTTGAGCTGGCTGAACGGTCCAACAGAGCCCGGCTCGAACTCACCGCGAATCGTGACATCGCAGGTTGAACAGTAGAGCTCGCGGACAACCATGGGAGCGGCGCACACTGGACATTGACGTAACGCAATTGCCACCGTAGGACCTCCAATCGCCTTCAACTGTAGCGAATGACCCGCCGGTTGTCAACTGATTCTCGGTAACGAATAAGAATCTCTTATCGTTACGTACCAGTTTTAAATATCTTCTGCACCGTCTGGCGCTGTCGTGGGCAACGTGAGCTGCCAGCCCGCCTGGGGAGCCCGCCTGCGCGGAGGGGAGCGGTCCTCGTCCAGGAACGCGCGGAGCACCGCTTTGAGAGCCAGCCGGTCACGCTCGTCGAGTTCCGGCAGCCGGCGCAGGTAGAGCGCCAGTTCGGGGTCGGCCAGACCATCGGCAATGTCCGCCAACGTCACGTCGCCCGGCAGGCCAAGCCCCGATTCCACATACAGATCGGCCCAGGTGCGGCCCATCGCGCCACAGATGCGGCTGAGCGTCGGCAACCCGGGTTGTTCCGGCACCCCGCGCTCCAATCGGGAGAGGTAGCCCCGGCTGACGCCCGAGCGTGCCGCCAAGTCATCCTGCGTCCAGCCAAGCTCGCGGCGCCAGCGGGAAAGTACCGGCGCAATTCGCCGCCCGGTCATCTCGTCGGCGAAGCTCACCCTGCGACCGTCCCTTCATGATGCAGTTAGCCCGTCAGGAGATACGCATCCCCTCCCGGTTTTGGCTCTCGTGGATCCGGAAGAGGCTCCTCACGTCCCCCGGCCAGATCTGTTCCTGGAGGTAGCGAGCTTACCCGAACTGCTTCCGCAACTCGGGCACCAGCTCCTCAGCGTAGGCGCGCATCTCCGGGGTAACACTGTGCGGCACGTGCACCAGAAAATCGGTGATGCCAAGCCCCCTCAGCTCCTCAATCCTCTGCCGCATTGCGTCCAGATCCTGCAACGACGCCTCCGGCAGTGTCGTGGAGCGACGGATCTCACGCGGGTCACGGCCGGCGGCCTCAGCCGCGGCGTTCACCTTCGCAGTGCGCTCTTGATACTCCTCGCTGGAGCGGAAGTTGTTGTCCCATTGGTCGGCGAACTGACCCACAATCCGTAACATCCGGTCGCCTGATCCGCCGATGACGTTCGGCAACGGGTTGCGCACCGGCTTTGGCTCAAAGATCGCGTCCTTCAGCTGATAGAACTTACCGTCGAAGGTGCTCTTCTCCTGCGACTGAAGCATCCGGAACATCTGCAACGCTTCGCGGAGCATCGACACTCGCTCGCCGGCTCGCGGAAACTCAAAGCCGAACATCTCGTGCTCGCCCTCAAACCAGGCAGCGCCGACTCCCAGCCGGACGCGCCCGTTCGAGATATGGTCGACGGTCGTCAGCGATTTTGAGGAGCAGCGCGGGGTTGCGATAGGTGATGCCGGTAACCATCGGGCCAATCTCGATGGTGTTGGTCGCCTCGGCCAGGCCCGCCAGCAACGACCAGCCTTCCAGGTTAGGGCCGGTTCGCGGGTCGGAGAGGGGAATGAGGTGGTCAAAAACCCAAGCTGATTCAAATCCCCAGTTCTCAGCCGCTTGGAACCACTCTTTGATTTCCAGCCACTCCCGATGATGCTGGCTACATCGGATCCCAAAACGCACACTGTGTTGCACTATTTATCCTTTTCTCTGGTTGAGTCGTGCCGTCTCTGGCTCATACTTTCGCAGTAATCGCGCGATTCGTCCAGGCGCTCCTGAGAGGATACGCGACCGATGCTCGAACGACAGCGCCAGACCTCCCCGGCGGGCCAGTTGCGTCTCGCTAAGGACCGCCGGGTGCTTGCCTTCGCAAGTGGTAAGAGTGGTGTCCCGTCAATCTGACGCCGGCTGCCCAAGGCAACCGGCTGGCGTGCCTCGTCGCCGGCGCTCACCGTTCCAATGTGCCACTGACGCCCGATGTGCGCCGCAAAGAGTCAGTCCCCGGCTGGCCGACACTGCTGCCGATCGGAACCCGACCGCTTGTGGATCCAACTACCCGGGCAGGTTATTCACCATCGTCTTGCCGGATTTCTTCACGATGAGCAGATCTCGCAGCGCGCCGATGTCCTGGAGCGCGTCGCCGCGGACACCCAGGATGTCGGCCCGGCGGCCGGGCTGGAGGGTACCGAACTCGTCGCTGCCGATCGCCTCGGCGGCCTGGCCGGTAGCGGTCACGATCGCCTCGGCGTTTGACATGCCCGACGTACTCAACCAGCATCTCGAGATCCAGCTGGAAATCATCAAACCCGGTGAACGTCATGCCGGCATCGTTGCCGGAGACGAACTTCACGCCGGAATCGAGCAGGCGGCGGAAGTTCTCGATCCGCTTCGGCCGGGTCTGGGCCATCCCCGCCGGGAGCTCGATGCCCTCGCGGTCGGCGTACTGGCGGAAGCGCTCTCCGACGCCGATCGTCGGACAGACATAGATGCCCTTCTCGGCGATGGCGTCGGCGACCGGCTGCTCGTACTCGACGCCCTGCGGAACCATGAAGGAGCAGTGCTCGATCGTCGTCACCTCGGCGTCGATCGCGTTCTTGATGCCCGGTGTGCCGTGGCAGTGCGCGGCCACGCGCTTGCCGATCCGCTGGGCGTCCTGTACCAGCGCGATCATCTCCTCCCGGTTGAACTGCGCCTCGCGCGGGTTGGTATTCGGGGTCAGTCCACCACCCGTCGCCATGACCTTGATGTAGTCCGCCCCGGCCTTGACCTGCGATCGGACCGCCCGCTTGATGTCCTCAATCGAGTCGCACTCGACCCCAAAGAAGTAGCAGTGCCCACCGGTCGAGGTCAGCACCTCGCCGCTGGCCCAGACGTGCGGGGCAGTGATGATGTCCGCCTTCGACGCCTCGCGGATTCGCGAAGACGACCGGGTTCAGCGTGCCGCAATCGCGGATCGTGGTCACCCCGGAGAGGATGGCGCGCCTGGCGTTCTCGATGGCCCGCATCATCTTCACTTCGTAGCTGTCATTGAGCGCCTCATGCAACACGGCGGTGCCGGCGCTGCAGGTGAGGTGGGTGTGCATGTTGATCAAACCGGGCAACAGGGTGGCGTCACCGAGATCGGTCGCGCCACGCGCCGTCGAGCCCAGGTCCGACTGCTTGCCGACGGCGGTGATGATTCCATCTTCGATCTGCAGGAATGCCTTGTCGATTGCGTCCGCGCCGGTACCATCGAACAGCCGGTCGGCCAGCAGTGTCTCCATCGCCATCGCGTGCGTCCCTTCTCCGGTGAGCGAGCCCAGCATGGCTCGTGCGGCGTATCGTCGCACCTTTCGCCAACGTTGTCACCATTCTCCAGCAATGCGGGTATCTGAACGGCGGCATGGAGGCGCTAGCCGATATTGACGTGGGCCTGAGGGAACCGGTAGTGCTTTCTCTCCTGGCGGCTCTGCAGAGCATATGCCGCGGTTAGCGGGCCGATCCGCCCAAAGAACATCGCCGCCGCCAGGATCACCTTCCCGGGGGTCGAGAGCTCCGGAGTGATGCCCGTTGAAAGACCGACTGTCGCCAGTGCACTCATGGCCTCAAAGAGGAGCGATTGGAAGTTCGGCTGGACACCATAGAGATGCTCCGTCGCGGCCAGGCCCAACGTCACCAGAAAGTGTGCGGCGAAAAAGAGCGCTGCCACCGCCAGCGAGCGCAACACCAGCTGGACAGGGATCCGCCGGTTGAACACTTCCGGCTCGTCGTGTCCTTTCAGGGTCGAAGACACCGCTACTACCAACACGCCGAAGGTCTGCAATTTGATCCCGCCGGCCGTCGATCCGGATGCCCCACCCACAAACATTAGCGCGATAGCAACGAACAACGTAAACGAGCTGACCTCCGCAAAATTGGTGGTTGCAGCGCCTGCGGTGCGCAACGTCACGCTTTGGAACGTGGCGACCAATGGACGGGCCGGAGCGTGAGTGTCTGCCAATGCACCGTTCCACTCGGCCCCGAGGAACGCGACGATGCCAACCGCAAGCAGAATGGCGTTGAAGAGCAGGACGAGCTTGGAGTTGGCCGACAGGGTCGACCAGCGGCGCTTGGCGCCTACGTCGGCCAGCACAATGTATGAGAGAGCGCCTGCCTGGATGAGGCCCATGATCGTAAGGTTGACCCACAGCGAATCGTGGTAGGTGGAGAGGGAGCGAAACTGACCGAAAATGTCAAACCCTGCATTACAGAACATCGACACCGCGTGGAAGATCCCTTTCCAGAGCGCCTGCTCGAAGGGCATGTCCATGGCGAATCGGGAAGTAAGCAGCAGTGCGCCAATCGCCTCGGTCACGAACGTAAAGCGGACGATCTTGCGTGACAGGGAGACCGCCTCGGCCATCGATACCGTAGGCGCGCCATCCTGGATGAGGATTGCGTCGCGCAGGCGAGCACCACCACTCCGGCCGAGTATCCGCAGCACGAGACTCGCCCCCACCATGAAGCCCAAACCGCCGGTTTGAATCAGTACGAGAATGACGACCTGCCCGAAGCCATTCCAATGGTCCGCTGTGTCGACGGTGACTAACCCAGTGACGCTCGCAGCCGACATCGCGGTAAAGAGCGCATCATCCCACGGAGTCGGCTCACCGTTACGGGCGGTGAAGGGCATCGACAGCAGCAACGCCCCGACGGCAACGATGATAGCCAGAGCTCCCACAAAGATCTTGGCACTGCGCCGGACATTCGGCGCCTCCCTTTGCCGAACAGGCTCAGGCAGCGTAATGACCTTGGTCGGCTGCATTCTGCGTCGAATAACTCTATCGCCAGGCCTGCGAGTGCGTTCATCATCCAATGTGCATCGACGTTTCCGGGTAGCGATACGGTTGATACGTTTGCCGCCGCTGGAGGGCATAGACGATCGTCAGAGGTCCGATCCGTCCTGCGAACATCGCGACACAGATCAGCAGCTTGCCCTGAGTCGAGAGCAGGGGGGTGATTCCATTGCCAAGGCCGTTGGTCACGATCGCACTCATCGACTCAAACAGAATGCGTAGAAAGGCCGGGTTCTCCCCATAGAACGTCTCAGTGACGGCTACGGCAAACGTCACCATGAAATGAGCGAGGAAAAATAACACGATCACTGCCATCGCGCGGTGAACCAGCAGCACCGGGATCCGACGCCTGAAGACCTCCGGGTCTTGCTGCCCGCGTATCGTTGACAGAACCGTGACAATCACGACAGCTACGGTCCCTAGCTTCACTCCGCCTGCTGTTGAGCCCGATGCTCCGCCAATGAACATCAGCGCCAGATACACGAACAACGTAAACGAGTTCACCTCACTGAAATCCACGATCGAGAACCCTGCCGTCCGCCCAGAAATGCTCTGAAACAATGCCTGGAAGGGCCGGCTCCAGGCGTCTGTGCCCCCCATGGAGCCGTTCCATTCAGCGGCCAGGAATGCGATCGCCCCAACCAGGGTGAAGAACACGCTGGAGACGACGATAATCTTCGAGTATGCGCTCAGCGTGGACCAGCGACGCTTCGTGCCGATGTCCGCGAGAACGATGTAGGAGAGTCCGCCCAGCAACATCAACACAATGAAGATGGTATTCACCCAGATGGATTCGCGGTATGGGGTCATCGACCGGAACCCGCCCTGAAGGTCGAAACCAGCGTTGCAGAATGCGGAGACGGAATGAAAGATCCCATGCCAGAACGCAGTACCGAGCGGCATCTCGCGCGCGAAATAGGCGGTGAGCAGCACCGCCCCGGCGACTTCGACGATCGCGGTGAACTTCACGATACGCCGGGACAGATCGACCGCGTCCCGCAGGCTCAGCGTCGGAATGTTGTCCTGGATCAGGATGGCGTCACGTACGCGCTCGCCGCCGCCTCTGCCGACAAGTCGCAGGACCAGGCTTGCTCCCACCATGAAACCGAGACCCCCGGACTGAATAAGCACCAGAATGACGAACTGCCCGAACCAGTTCCAGTGATCCAGGGTATCAACCGTCACCAATCCGGTGACTGATGCGGCAGAGGTCGCCGTGAACAGCGCGTCGGCAAGTGGTGTGGATTCACCGCTGCGCGCAGCCCAGGGCAGGGCCAGGAAGGTCGTACCCAACACGATGATGGCGGCAAAAGCGGCTATGAAAATCCGGGCGTGAATCAGCGTGCTGGGTCTGCCCGCGACCTCTGACGGATCCGGAAGCGTGATGACCTGAGTCGGCCGGAGTCGGCGCCGGATGATCCTGTCACCAGGCCGGCGCGGTCTCTGGCTCATGCGTGGGATCGTGTCCAGTATGACTCGGTAAACGCAGCGATCTCGCGGTCAGGGCCAACCAGCACCAGCTCGTCTCCCTCTTCAATGCGCTCGCGATAACTAGGCACGGCGATAATCTTCTGCCCGCGCTTGATGAGCAGCAGGTTCAACTGGTAATGCTTCTCAATGTCGAGCTCTTCCAGGGTCCTACCGACGAAGTGGGGCGGAGCGTGGAGCTTGGCGATTCCGGATGTCGGTGAGAGGGTGATGTAATCACTGATATGTCGCACGGCCAATGAGTGCGCCAGCCGGCTGGCGGCGTCTCGTTCGGGGTAAATGACGCGATCAGCGCCGATTCTCCCGAGCAGCTCGCCGTGCAGGTCGGTGTTCGCTTTGGCCACAACCCAGGGGACTCCCAGACGTTTGACGAGCAGTGTTGCGAGCACGCTCGCTTCGAGGTTCGACCCTTGCGCAACAATGACAACGTCTGAGCGATCGACGTGCAACGAGCGCAAGAGATCTTCGTCGGTACCGTCGCCTTGAGCGGCGAGAGCAACCCGCTCCGAAGCCTCAGCCACCTTGCGTTCGTCGATGTCGATCGCGGTGACTTCGTATCCCAAGCTGGCCAACTCGTAGGCTGTCGCGGTGCCAAAACGACCGAGGCCGATGACAGTGACACGTTCCGGCCGCCACGACTTGCCACTGGGCACACAGCGCTCCTCTCTGGGAAGGTTCTCAACGAGCATCTCACACACCCGAGATGCTCCACGACATCCTGCATCGTGCCGCGGACACCCGTGGTTAACTGGCGCGAATTCTACCGGGTGGAGCAGGCAAGCGGGGGGCGACGGATGGTATCGTGCGCGGTTCGATGATAACGGCATGTCGCGCAGGGGAGGCGACCGTCACGGCCGGAAGGGCCCGGGACATAGCTAGCTTGGTGTTGCCGCCAGCCCGTGGGTCATAGCGTAGATGGCGGCCTGGGTACGATCCTTGACGTCCAGCTTCTGGAACAGCACCGAGAGCCGGTTCTTGACGGTGCTCTCAGCCAGGCCAAGCTCTTCGGCAATCTCTTTGTTCGAGAGACCCGTTGCGACGAGCTGCAAGAGACCCACCTCGCGGTCCGTCAGTCCGGCGACGTTCGTCGTCTCGTCCATCTCCGAGAGACGGCGGAACTCGTTCATCACTTTGCTCGCGAGCTCTGAATCAATAATAGACTCACCCCGGGCAACGGCGCGGATCGCCTCAACCACCCGCGTGGATTCAATATTCTTGAGCAGATAGCCATCAGCGCCGGCTCGAATCGCCCGGATGACCTGGGCGTCCTCAGCAAACATAGTTAACATAATAATGCCCACCTTGGGATAGAGTTCCCGGAGTGCCGCGGCGGCGGTGATACCGTCATAGGCAGGCATAGAGAGATCGAGAATGACCACATCGGGTAGATGTTGGGTAACGAGATCCACGACGACCGAGCCGTCGTCCGCCTCGGCAACCACCCGGATGTCAGGCTCGATTTCGAGAAGGTGTCGCAATGCCTGCCTGAAAAGCACGTGATCGTCGGCAAGAATTACCCGTATGGAACGACTCACTCGGAAAACCTCATTCCAGGCGGTGACCTTGCACCGCGCACCATGCAGTCTTTAAACATTGTATGAACTGCGTGTATCGTTACCCATCAACCAAAGGTCACGAAAGACGTGACGAGCGGTAGGCTGGACGTGATCACCGTTTCACCATAGGTCCTGGTAGGGGCATAATCAGCCCTGGTACCGACACGATTCACGATAGTGGAGAGGGCGACGATCGCCGGTGTTGTTCGTGCTGCGGCGCTTCCGCCAGCGTAGCGAGATCAAATCTCTTGCCGATCTATCGGACGGCGAGTTGATCGCGCGTGCCCAGTCGAGCGACCTCGCGGCGTTCAACCATCTGGTTCACCGCCATCAGAATGCCGTCTACAGCGTCGCCTTACGCTACATGCGGGCGCCGGATCTGGCCGACGATGTGACCCAGGACACCTTCCTGCGCGCCTATCGTGCGATCGACACGTTCAACAACGACAACGGTCTCGGTTTTCGCAGCTGGCTCTTGCGCATCACCAGCAACCGGGCGCTGGATGTGTTGCGCTCACAGAAGCGCCGCCCTGTCGATTCACTCGACGCCGCCATGGACAATGCCAGCACGAACTGGTCACCCGAAGACTCATCCGAAACCCCTTATGAGTTCATCGAACGCGGCGACCTCGCCAAACAACTGGAGTGGGCGCTGGGCCAGATATCGCCCGACCAGCGCATCGTCGTGATCCTGAGCGACATCCATGGACACAGCTACGACGAGATCGCGGAGATCACCGGCGTCGCGCCAGGCACGGTGAAATCCCGGCTCCACCGGGCGCGGGCTCGCCTGCGTGACGTTCTTCAGGAAGCCGGGGAACTTTCTGACCCGGGCCATCGTCTAGAGAGAGATGGCGAACGTGGCTAAGCTAGCTCAGGAAAGGAACCAGATGCGACGGAAAGGAGGCCGCCGGTGAACTACGACGATCCAGACCGCAATCGTCGCCACCACTCATCCGACGGTCAATCCGGACCGCCCGACGGCATCCACCCAGCGGTGGACGTGTTGTCTGAATATCTGGACCAGGCGCCAGAGCTGGCCGGGGCCGAACGGGATGCTATCGATCGTCACCTTATCAGCTGCGAGCGCTGCCAGCGGGTGCTGTCCGAGCTTCAGCTCATGGTGCGGACGCTCGGGGCGCTTCCAGAGCAGCAAGCGCCGCGCTCGTTCGCGATCCGCACAGAGGCGCTGGAGCCGGCAACGAAGCCGGCACGCCCAGCGCCTGTCGTCCTCCAGGAATCCGCCCAGTGGCACACACGCCACGCCGGGAAGGTTCGTTGGGCGACCGCGGTAGCCTCGATCCTGTTTGTCCTGGTGATCAGCGCCGATCTCCTGACAAATGGACTCGGTAGAAACCTGACCGGGGACGACGACATGGCGAGCGATGGCGACGCGGAGACGGTGATGATGCAGTCAACGGCTGCCACGCCGGCAGCGGACGCGGCTGAGATCCCGACCGCCGAGATCGCGCTCGGAGCGCGCACGATGAACGACGAGACGCCGGCGTCGGACGACGCCGTGCAAGAGAGTAACCCTGCTGCGGGCGAGGAAGTAACCCCGGGCTCAAGCGACGAGAGCCCAAGCAGTGACGAGGACCTGGCTGAAGAGGACGCGCCGGAGGTCAGCACGTTTATGGAGCCCGAGGAAGCAGCTGAATCCAGCGACGAGGCAGGCGGCGAAGATGCAACTGCCATGAAGCAGGAAGCCAGCTCCGAAGAACCGGCCTCTGAAGCGCAGTCCAGTGGAGATCCCAGCCAGATGCGCTGGCGCATCGCCGAGATGAGTCTGGCCCTGATTCTGGCGATGCTGTTGACGGTGATGATCGGTCTACCCAAACAACGCGGCCGGCGGCAGTAACCGCGGCCATTGAACGCAGGCTCCCCGGCCAGTGACGACCGGGGACAGAAGAGGAGGTCCCATCGTGACCCTCAATCGTCGCGTGCTCTCTATCGGAGGCGCGCTCCTTGGTCTCACCCTTTTTGCCGCGATCCTTTCCCTGGTAGTTGCAAGTATCGGAGGCCAATCGGTGGCGGCCCAGCCTGACGACACCCAGCGCACGATCTCGGTGAGCGGCTCCGGTCAGATATCGGTCATGCCCGACACCGCAGTGGTCACGTTGGGTGTCGAGATCAACAATGTCGAGCTTGAAGCAGCCCAGACCGAGGCCGCACAGCGGATGGAAGCGATCATCGCCGCAATGAAAGCGGCCGGCATTGCCGAAGCTGACATCACCACCTCAAACTACAACGTCTGGGTGAATGCCGACTATGAGAAGCCCGACCAGCCGATCACCGGCTATCACGTCTCGCATACGGTGACCGTTAAAGTGCGCGACATCAACCAGACTGGAACGATCGTAGAAACCGGCATCGAAGCCGGTGCGAACACGGTCCAGGGTGTCTACTTCACGGTAGAAGATCCAGGCACAGCGGTTAGCCAGGCTCGTGAGCGTGCGATCGAAGATGCACGCACGAAGGCCGAAGATCTCGCCCGCCTGACCGGCGTCACCATCGGCCAGGTCGTGTCGATCAACGAGTACTCCTACGCTCCGTATCCGATGCCGATGGCCGAACGTGCGGCGATGGACTCTGCTGCAGGCGCCGTCGCCCCGCCGATCAACCCCGGCGAGTCCACCATCTCGGTCCAGGTCGAGGTTTCCTGGGCGATTAACTAACAACGAAATCCTTTCCCAATGACCGGCAAGCAAACAGGGACGCGCCGAACGGCGCGTCCCTTGCTGCATCCGCGTGCAATGTCATCCATGTCTGAAATCTCGGAGAACCATGCGTTACAGGTGAAGACCGTCGACTGAACGGTGTCTAACTGGTCATTCTGCGCTTATTAGTCACCCTGAGCGTTCATCAGCCTTCCCGGGTGTTGGTCAGTCATCCTGAGCGAAGCGAAGGATCTCTGGTTAACCACCTCAGGAGTCAAGCGAGAGATCCTTCCTGACGTCAGGATGACTAAAGGAATGCCATGGCCCTGCTTGAACGGCGATGTGTCGTGTCACCCTCGTAGGAGGAGCTCGTCTCCTCCCGAACCCCCGGTCCGCTCGAGGCGGGAGGAGACGAGCTCCTCCCCTACCGACCACGGAACCCCGGAGGTCCCTGTGGGCCAGCCCTGCGCCTTGATCGTCATCCTGCGTTTGATGGTCATCCTGACGCAAGGAAGGATCTCTGGTTAAACACCTCGGGTGTCAGGCAAGAGATCCTTCGCTTCTGTGTACAGACCGGAGACATGGTGAACAGACCCACGGAGACATGGTTGACACATTACCCGCGCATCTGCAGGTCAATGTCGGCAACCTGCTGACGACAAAAATACACCGCAAAGCGTCCTGGGGTCGTGGTGGGACGCACCGCGACCGGGAAGCCCCGTAACGCCCGGCTCACCCACCAGCGTCGGTTGCGGAAACTGATCACGCCCTGCGCGTTGACCTGGCGCACCGTGTCGTCAGGCCCGTACACGATGGCTGGCGACGGCGCAGGCAGCCGGCGTGGGCTGGGCTGGTAGCGACTGCCGGGGACGGCCAGCTGCAAGGCCTGGTGCGGCCGTACCAGGTTGTAGACGTCCCGCCAGCGGTCAAACGCGGTTTGCACAGGCAGCCAGGGTGGGAAAGCCGCGCCAGCCCAGGGCCTCCGCCCGCAACGTCTGGTGGAAGCGCTCGACCTTGCCCTGGGTCTGCGGATGATACGGCCGGCCATGAGTGACGTCGATCCCCAGCCGGATGAGCCAGGCTTCCAGCCTCGTCAGGCCACCATTCCCACACGTTCCCCAGGGTTGTCCATTGTCAGCCAGGATCCGGCGTGGCAGCCCGTACAGGCCGAAAGGCGCTCTCCAGGGCATGCTGGACCGTGGTGCGTTGCTGGTTGGGACAGGCGACCAGCGCCACGGCAAAGCGCGAGTGGTCATCGATCAGCCGCCAGGGGGTGCACCCGTCCCGTGGTTTCCAGCGGCACCTGTCCACAGAAGTCCAGCTGCCACAGGTCATTGGGTGCGGCGGCCTCAAACCGTTGCCACGCCTCTTGGCCGGCACCACGCGCCGGGTTAGCAGCCCGTGGCGGGCCAGGATCGCGGTGATGGTGCTCGCGCTCGGGACGTTGGCGCACCCCAGGGCCACCAGCCGACTGCGCAGTTTGGTGCCGCCCCAGGCAGGATGTTGCTGCCGCAGGGCAACCACCCGGGCCTCGACCTCCGGCGCGGTTTTGCGGGGCGAGTGGTGTGGCCGTCGAGACTGGTCGCGCAGCCCCACGGCCCCGGCATCCTGAAACCGATGTAACCAGGTGTAGGCGGTGGTACGGCTGATGCCATGCTGGGTGCACAGGGCAGTGATGTTGGCACCAGGCTGGCTCGCTGCCAGCACGAACTCGAGACGTTGGGACATGACGGACCGATCCTCCCACGGCATGCTGTCCCTCCTTTCGAGGTCAAGCATGCCGCCATGAGTGTCAACCATGTCTCCGTCGATGTGTTCAGGATGTCCCCGGTTTACACAGCTTCTGCTCAGGATGACTGATGAACGCTCAGGGTGACTAACCAGCGCAGGATGACTCATCAGCGCAGGATGCTGTCTTCCCCGACCGACGGAACCCCAGAGCGTGACAACTCCCCTGTGGTCCAGTACTCAGGATGACGAAAGGAATGCCATAGTCCTGCTTGAACTGCGAAGACGGGTGCTCACACCTCGTGAGGCTACGCGCTGCGTCGCCTACGACGACAATGGCGCTTCTCGCACCACTGCGGCGGGCGGCCAGGCAGGGCGCAATGAATTACGCCCGTACGAAGTAAATGGCACGGAAGTCGTAGGAGAGCTGCACTGAAAACACCCGCGCGCACAAAGAACCCGCCCCTTGCCGGCGTGTGCCTGGCCGGGGACGGGTCCTCTGAAAGAGGGGGAGGGGTGGGAGAATGGGTATGTTTCTGCTTACTGCAAGTCCGGTCTGACCTCAAGCGTTACGTCGAAGGCCAACGTCTCGCCGGTCGAAGGCCGGTACACCTCAACCTGAATGGTGTCGTCCGGCTCATACTTGAACAGCATGTTTACGAGCGGATTCTCGAGGTCAATTTGCTCGCCGTTGAGCTTGGTAATGATGTCGTTTATCTGCAGACCGGCGCTCGCGGCCGGACCGCCAGTCGGCAGATCGGTCACCAGGACGCCATTCTCCACCTCGAGCCCCTGGGCCCTGGCGGCAGTCGGGGAGATTGGCTCGTAGGTGATACCCAGGTATGGTCTGACGACTGTTCCACTCTCGATCAACTGGGCGATGATCTCTTGCACCGTTGAGCTCGGAATGGCGAAGCCCAGGCCCTCGGCGGAGACACCAGGCGCGGCCTGACGAACGACCGCCGTATTCACGCCGATCACCTCGCCACTCAGGTTGAATAATGGACCACCCGAGTTACCGGGATTGATCGCGGCGTCGTGCTGGATCATGTTCTCCAGCTGCGGACCACCGCCTCCGCTTAACTTGCGTCCGAGCGCCGAGACAACGCCCTGTGTCACAGTGTTCGTGAAATCGCCCAGAGCACTGCCGATCGCGACAACTTCCTGTCCGGGCCGCAAGGCGGTTGAGTCGCCGAAGGCCACGACTGTCTCCATCTGCCGGTCAACCTTCACCACCGCCAGGTCAGTAAACAGATCAGCTCCCACAAGCGTCGCGTCAACCGGGGTGCCGTCCGAAAGATAGACCTGCAACGCCTCGCTGCCTTCGACAACGTGGTTGTTCGTGACGATGTAACCGTCTTCGCTAATCACGAATCCGGTGCCGGTACCGGCAGGCTCCAGCTCGGAAGCGTCAGACGTAAACCCCTGAAAGTGCTGCTGATTGACGACCGTCACCACACCGCCAGAGACGGCTTCAACGATATCGGCGATTGAGCCAACCTGTACCTCCGGAGGAGTTTCGGGCGTCGGTGTCGCCGTTGGGTCGTTACGGACCGGCACCGCAGGTGCTTGATCCTCCGGCGTGGCTTCGTTTGAAGTCTGTTCCGCCGGGAGAGCGGTGGCCGTGGGATCTGCCGGGCCATCATTGTCGAGGATTAGCGAGGCTGTACCACCAGCCAACCCGCCGCCGATCGTACCGAGCAACATCGCGAGCGCAGCGATCACCACGACAACGCCCATCGGAAACTGTCTGTTCGCCATTGAACTGGCACCCTTCTATCGTCCTCGAATCTGCAGACGGGATCGATCTTCATCGTCCTTGAGAAGCAGCCCGTCGCAGATCATCATGGTCTTATCTTGAACGCTGTAGGTAAGCTTCACATGAATCGAAGCTGAAACCTACCTGAGAAACGTCCTGAGCTTGAGAATACCAACATCTACCAACCTGAATCCCCTCTCCCGGGGGACCATCAACCGCCGGAGCTTTATCGCCGGCGGGATTGCAAGTGTTGCAGCCATTGCCGCCGGTTGTGGCAGGCGCGAGGGAGTCAACAACCCGCCGGCGGCGCCGGACGTTGATCTTGCCTACCCGAACGCCAGCCTGCTCGCGGACGCTGCATGGCTCGCGCAGCGTATCGATGATCCAGCGTTGCGGCTGCTCGACTGCTCACCGCTGCCCGACTACCGCAAACGGCACCTGCCGGGAGCCCGCCACGTCTGGTGGCAAGACACGATTGAGCTGCACAACCCCGTCTACGGAATGCTGGTCAACCCGGATGGCAGGGCCGAGCTTGTGCGCCGGTCTGGGGTGCAGGCGGATTCAGAGGTGGTGTGCTACGACAATGCGGGTGGAGTGTACGCGGCACGTGTGCTCTGGACGCTGCGCTACATGGGCTATCGCTCCGGCAGGTTGCTGAGCGGCGGGATCGAGAGCTGGCAGGCCGCCGGTCACACGCTGACCCTCGACGAGCCTGAACCGTCCCAGGGCGGTCTCGAGGACATTTTCGACGAGTCAACCGTCGCGCACCCGCAAGACATCCTTGCCCGGCTCGACGAACCTGGCCTGGTACTCCTCGACACCCGAACCGCTGAGGAACGCCGGGAGACCTGGAACGGCCGTCTCCGCACGGGTTCCATTCCGGGCAGTGCCTGGCTGGCACGCGACCAGTTCCTGCAGGAGGAGCGCATGCCGGTACCGGCCGCCGATCTCCTGGCTCGCCTGGACGCGGTTATCGATCCCGACTCCACCGCAGAAATCATCGTCTATGGCCTGCACGGCACCCTGGCCTCGCTGCCCTGCCACCTGCTCCTGGCCCTGGACCGCTTCCACGTGCGCCTCTACGACGGCTCGTGGTCACAGTGGGGCGCGGATCAATCGCTTCCCGTTGAGACGCTGTAATCCGAGAACCGCCTGAGCGGTCATGCAGGGCGCGATACATTACGCCCGTACGCTGACCGAGGCACGCCCAAGGATCGGATGAACCGGGACACCTTCACCGTCGCGCCTAGCAGAACGCCGGCATGACCTCCTCGACAAAGGCGTGCAGCGCGTCCCAGTCGACCGGGGGACGGAAGGCGAGGTTGATGCGGTGAATCCCCGCTTGCTGGAATTCGCCGAGGCGGTCCACGACCTCGGCCGACGAGCCAATCAGGTGACCCCCCATGCGGTCGACAGCCTGGTCCTGGAACTGATCCATGTACTTCTGACGCGCTGCCCCGGCGCCGGCCTCGTCAGCGGACATATAGAAACCCAGGTTCAGCGAGCGGGTGATCTCGGCAGGGTCGCGACCCTCCTTCTCGCACCAGCGATCGAGCACGTCCAGCTTGTGGGCGTACTCCTGCGGACCGATATAGGGTGCATTCCAGCCATCCGCATGGCGGGCGGCGATACGCAGCGTGCGTTTCTCGCCAGCGCCCCCAACCCAGAGCGGCATCTTCTCCCGTGCCGGGCGCGGGTTCATATAGGCGTTGGTCAACTGCACGTACTCACCGTCAAAGTTCGTGACTTCGTTGTTGAGCAGGCTCTTCATTGAGGCGGCGTGCTCTTCAAGCATGTCCATGCGCTGTTTCACTGGCAGAAAAGGGATGCCGAACGCGCGGAACTCCGGCTCGTGCCAGCCGGCGCCGATACCGGCATTGGTCCGGCCACCGCTGAGATGATCGATGGAAATCAGTGACTTCACCAGAATGCCGGGGTTGCGGTAGGCTGCGCAGAAGACGAGGTTACCGATCTCGACGTTCTCGGTGTCCATCGCCAGTGCGGCCATCAATGCCACCGCTTCGTGATGCGGATCGGCGTCGTTCGTGCGGCAGTACATGTGGTCCCAGAGCGAGACCCAGCCGAAGCCGTTCTGGTCGACGTATTTCCAGAGTCTGCGCAACTCCTCGATCTCGATGTTCTGCTGCCCAACGTGGATACCAAAGATCATGGTCCGCCCAACCCTCCCGATGTCTGCCCGCGCTCGTCATGTCTATTCCGAGAGGAGGTTAGCATCTTTGAGGAGCGATGGGAACGCGGCCGGCAACCGGGAGAGCAGCGGCAACGTCAGGCATCACATCACCAGGGCGTCGAACACCGCGTCCGGGTTCGTCGAGGGAATGGAGTGGTCGGCCTGAACGTCATCGATGTAGCGCACGTTCGGGAGCAGCTCGGCGTAGTGGGGGATGGTGTACCGCAGCAGGACGCCCTCGTCGATCGAGCGCATCACAACCGTCGGGGTCGTGATCGCGGCCAATTTGTCGGATTGATCCTCATTTCGCAGGATTTTCATCTGGGCATCGATCGTGTCGTGGCTGTCTATGTGCCGGGCAGAGCCCTGCTCGTCGATCTCGAGGTTGCCCAGCCAGCGCAACACGACGGAGCGCGTGGCGGGCCGGCCCGGATTGGCCTGACTGAACTGGCGTAGCGCCTCCAGCGTCGGTCCCTTGATGGATTTGAGGTTGTCGAACCCGCTGCTGCCACGCGGCGTCGTCTCAAGAAGCTCCGGCTTCTCGGTCACCGCTCGCTTGAATGAATCAGGGCCGGCGGGGGCGATCAAGATCATCCGCTCGACAACATCGAGATGCTGGCCGGCGAACTCCGCCGCCAGCCGCCCGCCGAACGAGTGGCCGGCCAGGACAAATGAGCCCAGACCAATCGCCTCCGTCCAGGCTCGCAGATCATCGACATACGTTTGCAGAACCCGGCCGATATCGTCGCCAGTGGCAACGCTGTCGCCACACCCGCGCAGGTCCGGTGCGTACACGTGGTACCCGTCCGCTGCCAGTCGCGCCGCCAGATCGCTCCAGGTCATGCGGTTTCCACTGACACCATGCAGCAGCACCATGATTTGCTCGCCGCTGCCCCACTCGCTGACCACGGTCGTCACGCCGTTGGTCTGGATTTCCCACTCGCTGTAGCGCCGGTGCATCCACACTCCCCTTCATTGTCTCCGGTTCGACGTCAGCATCATAACCCGGAAGCGCCGCCTGTCGATCCGGTTATCGAAGCTGCTCGACTCCTTCAACCTGTTCGGTGTTTGTGGCCGTGACCGAGGAGTGTACCCGTCGAGGCAGTCGTGTCCTGGAGCGCGACACGGCACGCAGCCAGCCCTTCCGGGGAATCGATGGAGCAGCCTCGAAAGGATTCCGGCAAGCGGTTTGGCTCCTCAGGCTGGACGGTGATGTGCGTGATGCCAAAGCGCTCTCGCAGGCGTTTTGCGAGGTCGAGCAATATCTCAGACCAATCGCGATCGCCGCTCACCTCCACGTGGCTGCTCAGGGCATTGAATCCTGATGTAACGGTCCAGACATGGAGATCGTGGACGTCGACGACACCATCGATGCCGCGGATGGCCTCGCGCACCTCGTCCATGTCGATACCAGAGGGGCTTGACTCGAGCAAGACATCAACGGACTCCCGCAACAGTCTCCAGGCACTCCAGAGGAGGAGCAAGCCGATGCCAATCGAGAGAATTGGGTCGGCCAGGTACCAGCCGGTCGCGAGCATGATGACCGCCGCCAGGATCGCGCCAACCGAGCCGAGCATGTCGCCAACAACATGCAGTAACGCTCCACGAACATTGAGGTTCTCCTGGTGTCCGCCCCCACGCACGAGCACCCAGGCCGATGCGCCATTGGCAAGCAAGCCAGCCGCCGCCACGACGAGCATCAGGCCGCTCCGCACCTCTGTAGGCTCGGTGATTCTCTGCGCCGCCTCCCAGAAGATGTAGAGCGAGACGACAATGAGCGTGGCGGCGTTGACGAGCGCTGCCAGGATCTCCGCTCGCAGATACCCGAAAGAGCGCTGTGCGGTTGCCGGTCGCTGTGCGACCCAGACGGCGAACAGTGACAACGACAACGCCGCCACATCAATCCCCATGTGCGCGGCATCAGCCAGGAGCGCAAGCGACCCCGTGAGGAGTCCGCCAACAATTTCGACAATGAGAAAGGTGGCCGTGATCGCCAGGGCGAGTTGCAGGGGCCGAAGGTTTACCCGGTCGGACCGTTGGTACTGGAGATCGGCCGGAACACCTGAATGAGTATGAGACATGGTTTCACATTGGTTGCTAACTCGACCGCTCTCGCCGGGGCCGCGTAGCCCGAGCTCCGACCCGCTGAGCCGCGACCGTGTCTTGAGTCTAACCGATCATCAAGCCTGAAATGATGATGGGGCCGCTGATGCTGCCCCTCTGATCGACACGTCGCGCCGAGCCGTCCTGGCCTCCGGAGTATCATTCTCCAGAACCGCGGAGACACCGCACCTCTTTAACCGCCTGAACCGATGAACGGTAAAGCAGTGTTTTTTGACTCAACCGGGATTCTCAGCATCCTTCTGCTCCTCGCCGCGGCCGCGACCGTTTGGGATGTCATCAAGGGTCGGCGTGAGCTCTTCGATGAACGGCTCACTGCGGATGACCGCAGCCGCCTGCTGAGGCTGGTGGTCTTTGTGCTCTTGCCGCTCAGTATCCTGTTGCACGAAGCCGGCCACGCAATCGCCGTGAAAGCGTTTGGCGGCGAAGTGCTGAGCGTTGGTTTCTACCTCTATTACGGGTATGTTGAACACATCGGGAACTACACGCCACTGGAGATCGGGATCATCTCGTTGGCCGGACCGCTGGTCAACGTCATCCTCGGGCTGGGCGCCTTCGCGATCGCCTGGTTCAAGCCGCAGCGGCCACCAGTGAACTATCTGCTCTTTGTGTTCTGCGCCTTCGAGCTCTTCAATGCGCTCGTGTTCTATCCGATCTTCGACTTTGGCGGCGGAATCGCGGGCGACTTCTCGTCGATCTACTCCAGTGAGACACCGGCCTTCAGCGCCATCGTGGGCATTTGTCATCTGGCGATCCTGGCTGGCGCAGCGATCTTCTGGCGCTCCCCCCGCTATCGTGCCCGCTATGAAGAGCTCACTGGACAGCGTCGTCCCCGGGTGAGCGGCGCCGAGCGCTGGCAAATGGCAGATGTGCTGGCGCACGCCGCGTCCGAGGCCATCAGCGGCTGGAAGCACGAGGTCTCACTCAGTGGGGATGCCCAGTCAGGCGGCACTCAGATGGTGCTGCGCTGGCAATCCGGCGGATTCGAGCGGGCGCTGCTCATCCACGCCTCACACAGCGACGACCCCGAGCAGCACGTCGAGCTGCACGCCGCCATCAAACCGCTGGAAGATGGCGCGCCACTGTATCAGCGCCCGCTGATGCGGATCGACGGTCAACCACGGCTCGAAGAGCTGACGCTCTATATTCGCCGCTCCCTGGATTTCGTCGACACGTGGGACGGCGCCTCGGTGATCTCGCCGTCGTAGAGAGCTCTTACCCTCGATCCCTCTCCCTGGGGCGAGGGCGAGATGACGGATAAATCCCCGCACGCATCAACGTAAGGAATCAGCCGGCGCCGTGCACCGCTCCGGCGGTCATTCTGAGCGGAACGAAGTGGAGTCGATTGGATCAGGCATCCTGAGCTTAGAACCGTGGAATGAACGGCGCGCTTCAGTCATCCTGAGCGTCAGCGAAGGATCTCTGAGTTCAACGCCTCGGGAGTCAAATACGAGATCCTTCGCTGACGCTCAGTACTCGACCACAGTAGAGTTGTCGGCGAGTCACGGGTCGGATATGATGGATGGTCAACCGGAAAGGAGACCGTCATGCGCACGCGCTATCAGGTCCGCCTCACCGACGACGAACGCCAGCAGCTCACCCGCCTCACCCGCCGCGGCCAGACCGCCGCCCGCCGCCTGACCCGTGCCCGCATCCTGCTCTTGGCCGACGCTGGCGCCACTGACCGCGCCATCGCCGCCGCGCTCGCCATCCACCCGCGCACCTGTGAACGCGTGCGCCAGCGCGCCGTCACCGAGGGCGTGGGCCGCGCCCTCGCGGAGCGCCCCCGGCCGGGTGCCAAGCGCCGGCTCGATGGGCGCCAGGAAGCGCACCTGATCGCCCTGGCCTGCTCCGACCCGCCCAGCGGGCGCACGAGCTGGACGATGCAGCTGCTGGCTGACCGCTTGGTGGAGCTGGAGATCGTGGACGCCATCTCGGACGAGACCGTGCGCCGCACGCTTAAAAAAACGACCTGAAACCCTGGCGCAAGCAGCAGTGGTGCATCCCGGCCGCCGACGCCGCCTACGTCTGCCGCCTGGAGGACATCGTCGACCTCGACGCCGCCCCGGGTGATCCTCGGCGGCCGGTGGTCTGCTTCGACGAGCTGCCCTACGGGCTGACCAGTCCCACCCGCGCCCCCCTCCCGGCGGCGCCCGGCCGCACCCAGCGCGAGGACTACGAGTACCGCCGCCAGGGGAGCTGCGCCCTGCTGGGCGTCTTCTGTCCGGCCACCGGCTGGCGGCAGCTGACGGTCACGGCGCGGCGCACCAAGCGCGAGTTCGCCGAGCAGCTGCGGCGGCTGGTCGAGGAACACTTCCCCCAGGCCGAGCGTATTCAGGTCGTCTTAGACAACCTCAACACGCACACCCTGGCGGCGCTGTACGAGGTCTTCCCGCCCGCCCAGGCGCGCCACATCGCCCGCAAGCTGGAGCTCCACTTCACCCCCACCCATGCCAGCTGGCTCAACATGATCGAGGTCGAGTGGTCGCTGGTGGCGCGGCAGTGCCTCAACCGGCGCTTGCCGGACATCGCCACGGTGCAACGGGAGGTGGATGCCTGGGCGGCCGAGCGCAACCGCACCCATGCGACCGTCGACTGGCGTTTTACCGCCCGCGATGCACGGGTGACCCTCAAACGGCTCTATCCGCACACCGATCATGATCCCCCATAATTACCGTGGTCCAGTACTCAGGATGACTGATGAACGCCCAGGGTGACGAACACGCTCAGGGTGACCGACGTTCCTCGGGATGACTGCAGAAGGCCACTGATTGTCCTGATGCCGCGTGACCGGGTGCCAATGGGAGATATGACAGGTTACTCCGCCACAATGAGAACCGGGAGCGGCTTTCGTCGCTCCCGGTTCTGCATGTGCTCGTTAGCGTGACGGTGGCGGCTCGACGATCTGCCCGCCGCCTGGTTCGGGCTCCGTCGGCTCGGGCTCTGGTTCCGGCGTCGCAGGAACCGGGGTTGGTGTGGCCGTCTCGTCCGGGATCGGCTGCTTCACCGGTGGCGGCTCGGTCGGCTCAGGCGTTGGCGTCGGGGTTGGCTCCGGCGGCAACGGCGTCGGCATGGCCGGCGGTTCTGTTGGATCCACGGGCTCCTGAGCAGGCGGCGCCGGCGGCGTACCTGGATCATCGCTCGGCGGAGCCGGCGCCTGAACCGGTGGATTCACCGGAGCTGGGGCGTTGGTCGGTGGCAGTGGCGCAGGAGCGGCTGGCGGCGGTTTCGGCCAATCGCCCGGATACTCGACCGTCGCCGAGTTGTTCTTGTCGAGGCCCAGCGCGACGAACATAGGCCAGTTCATCTCAACCGACCATTTCGAGAGCCAATTCGCCAGGTCGCGGTCGGCAACCATGTCACCCACGGTGCAGTCCAGGGTGCGCCCGTTGGCGTTCACGCGCAACCGCTCGCCCGGAATGTAGCCAGGGCGCACGCAGTAATAACCATTCGGGTCCGGCGCCCAGCCGGGTTTCACCAGATTGATGCTGTCGTAGTAGGTGAGCGCCCACTCCCACCAGTCGGTGGTGTAGC
Source organism: uncultured Chloroflexia bacterium (assembly GCA_963729445.1). GTDB lineage: Bacteria > Chloroflexota > Chloroflexia > Thermomicrobiales > CFX8 > JACCZH01. The sequence continues at coordinate 656,885 of CAVSNU010000005.1, read as the reverse complement.
TTGGGTCGTAATGAGCAACCGGGCCGCTATCCAGCGGGCCACCGAAGCTCGCGGCGTCCGGACTTGTAGCACTAGCGAGTTGCAACAGCTCCGCCGAATACTTGGCCTTCAGCTCCTCGTGACGCTCGATCGTGGCGTCAACCTCCGTGCCGCGACCGAAGTAAGAGGTCAACACGTCTTTCCAGTTCACGTTCAGGGCGGAAGGCATCGCCTCGCGCAGCTCCCTGGCGCCGGCATCTGCGTTCTGCCGCGGGTCGAACGGGGCATCCTTGCCCTCCACGCCCAGCAGACCACGGCCTTTTATGTTTTCGTGGAGCGGGTCACTGTTCGACACGATCTGTGAGATCGCGATCAGCATATAGGGGTCAACACCCGCATCAACCGCGGCCGCAACCAACTCTTCTCCGAACGGCTCACCATTGGCCAGCGGGGCGAGGGCTGCAGCGGTGGGCTGGTCAAGCTGGCGCCAGAGACGATAGTGCTGGCCGACGTTCGCAGACTCCACCATCCATTCAGCCGGGATATCCGGAGTGAAGGTCAGCACCCGGCGCTCGAAGGCTTGCACCAACACCATCTTGGGCGTGCCGAGCACGACAGTTTGAATCCAGTATGGCTCGCTGACCGGATGTCCGAGCAGGTACAGATCCGGATAGGGCTGCGAACGCGCCCAATCCACAAATGGCGCGGCAATGTTGTGGCCGGTCACGTCACTGTACTCGCCCACAAGCACTTCGGAATCGGGCTTGCCGGCAGGATCAACCTGGCCCGACCCAGCCAAGACCGCCGTCAGCTTCGCACCGACCGCGCTCTCGACCTCCGGCGCATCCTCAGCGAGGACCGAGAGCGGAGCCAGGGAGGCGTAGGTCACGCCATCCGGCTGAATCAGGTCGCCAGTGAGCGGAATCTTGGGCGACTCGCGCTCGACGAAATCGGTCGCACCCAGCTGAACCTCGCCGGCAAGCATCTCGCTCACCAACAACGCGCCAGTGGCGAACCAGGGTGAGCTGGTGTCGGCACCCTCGTCCAGAATGTCGAGCCGGCCCTTGTCAAAGTAGATCAGCTTGCGCGTGTTGTTCGGGCTCTCGCGGTAGAACTCGGTCGTCGACGCCAGTGGCTCGGGTCCCCAGACCCAGGAGCGCTGGACGTCACCGGCCGAGATCGGCCCATCAGCCTGTTGCCAGGTAGCCTGCACGGCCTGATGGAGCGTGATTTGCGAGCCAGGCTCGCGAGCAAGCACCCCGTAGAACACCATGCTGACGATTGCTAGCGCGCACAGCCCCAGGCCGGCAATCCGCAGGGTGGATCCCAATGCATATCGTGCGTTCAACGGCCCTCCACAATCCCAGGAAATGAGACATGTAACGTGCGCTAAAGGTATGCAAACAGCCGCAGCACGCACATCCGACAAACGTCCTGCCTTTAGACAAGAGCCTGCTGGATCGCCTGTGGGCCGGCAACCATCAGCCCCGGTAGATTGTCACAACGTCACAGCCGGGCACGGAAGCCGATCCCAGGGGCGGACTTGCGCGTCATGGCGTCGTCTCCGATTTGAAGGGTTAGGCCGCGCCGCGTTTTTGCTTGTCTCCGAGGACGCGCTGCGCCAGGCCAACGAGGACTAGCGCGGTCCCTAGCCAGCGAAAACGCCGCAGCAACACTACCAGGAACAGCCATTTCAGGAATCGCATATGAACCACCTCATCTTCAACCGACATGCACTGCGTTATCGTCACTCTTTCCATTATAGGAAGGACCGCTCACCCACATCATTGCGTATACGAGGTAGACGCGATTGAGCGCCACATAAGAAAGGGGAGATCGGTCATGACAACCTTCTTCCGCGCGGCGATTACCGTGGTCGCCGTTCTTGTGCTTGGGAGGCTGCGCGAGAGCAGCAGGCCCGGCTATCCCCGGAGGAGGTTCGTGCGCAACATGTTGCTTGGCGGGGCAAGCCTCGTTGGGCTACAGACAGCCGGCGGAGCGCTGGCCTACGCCTGGCCGCTGAAAACCGGCTCGTTTGGCACACCGATCCCAGTGTTCGAGAGCAGCATTCCGGCGGTCGGAGACCCACCCCTTCGACACCAGGCCGGCAAGTTCTATCTGATGAACACCGAAGAGGGCCTGTTGGCTCTGTACTGGAAGTGCCCCCACCTTGGATGCACTGTCCCGTGGGATGAGAAACAGGGTTTGTTCGAGTGCCCGTGTCACGGCTCAATCTACGACCGCCACGGCGTCTTGACGAAGGGACCCGCTCCCCGGCCAATGGACCTGATGGCGATTGAGTTTGACCCAACCGGCATGCTGATCGTCAACACCGGCGATATCCGCGAGCGTTCGGAATTCCGTCCGGAGCAGGCAACACGACGTTCTTCGTAAGGGAGAGGCCGCTGTGCTTCACCCTCAGCGTCACACAGGGGCAACCCAGCCGCGCATATGAGCCATCCTGAGCGCCAGCAGATCTCGCGCTGGCGCTCAGTACTGGACCACAGGGGCGTTGGCACGCTCCGGGGTGCCTACCTGTCGGTTGGGGGGTGACAGCATCCTGAGCTTGATCGTCATCCTGAGCGCCTTGATCGTCATCCCGAGCGGAAGCGAAGGATCTCTTGCCTGATACCCGAGGCGTTGGACCAGAGATCCTTCCTTGCGTCAGGATGACGATCAAACGCAGGATGACGATCAAGCTCAGTACTGGCCCACCGGGCAGTTGGCACGATTCGGGGTTTCTACCGAGTGTGACACCATCATCGTGGTCTAGTACTCAGGATGGCTTTTCGCTTCGGATGACCTTCTATCTCCCAAGACGTATTGCCCCCTTGAACCTGACGTAACGTCAGGCCGTACACTTTCCGGCGGAGGTGACGTATGGGACGTAGCTATCGCGTTGGAGCGTTTGCTGAGCTGATGCGGGTGTCGGTCCGGACCCTGCACCACTACGATCGAATCGGGCTGTTACAACCCTCTGCCTACTCCGAAGGTGGCCACCGTTTGTACTCGGAGGGGGATCTCCTGCGGTTGCAACAGATCCTGACGCTGCGCTATCTAGGCTTTGCGCTGAAAGAGATACGGCAGCTACTGGATCGGCCCGATTTCGATATCGTCGCATCCATGCAGATACAACGCGGCGTGCTGCGCGATCGCATCTCCGAGATGGAACGCGTTGAGTCCGCCCTGACGAAACTGGTCGCCCACCAGATGGAAACCGGCCAGTGGCGCTGGGACCTCGTGGTCGAGGCGTCGTCAGCTGTCCAGAGCGGTCACATCCGGAGAGGAATGCATATGGAGAACTACTATTCACCCGAGCAATTGAGGCAATTCGATGAGCTCCGCGAACGCGCCGGTCCCGAGGCGATCCAGGCGATCGAGCGACAATGGACCGCTCTGCTGGCCGAGGTACGAGCGAGCCGGGACCTCGACCCGGCCAGTCCCGAGGCGCAGAAGCTTGCCGATCGCTGGGCCGCGTTGAGCGAGGCAACCATGGCGTCCTACCAGGACTATCCAGAGCTGCGGGACGCGATCAGGGAGAACTACCGTCAGAACCGCTTCGCCGACGTCGAAGGCGCGCCACATGCCGACGACCTCGCCTTCATCCAGGCAGTCAACGAGGCGCGTACGGAAGAGTAGAACCTGACCACGGCCTGATCGCGAAGAAAAGACGGGCTCGCCCACTCATCAGCTCGCACGCCGTGCAAGGTCCCCTCTAGGCGCGGGATCCGAAGTTCTCAGCTACGGATCCCGCGTTCCTAGGGATGACCGGCAAGCCCTGGGGCACTAACCTGACTTCGGTGCGTCTCCACGCCAGATCGAGCGGTTGAATGGCGGTGCTACCATAGTGACAGAGATTCGCGCCCACCCGGGTGGAGTTCGCCATTTTGGAGACCGATCGTGCCATGACCGCAGAGGACCGCTACCGCGCCGCGGCCGGCGTGGTGTTTCGACGCCTGCGCGAGCAACGCGGCTGGTCGCTGCGCGATTTCGGCGAGCAGGCCGGCGCGGCGCATACGAGTCTCTACGCGGTTGAGCGCGGTGAAACAACGCCGGGCATCGACGTCCTTGACCGGGTCGCGGCCGCCTTCGGGATGGATCTGGCGGCGCTGCTCTCGCTGATCATCGACCAGCTCGACGGTCATCGCGAGAGCTCAGAGACGTCGCTGCCCGAGCTCGTGGTGGCGTTCGCGCGCCTGGACCGCAAACAGCGGGCCGAGGCGCTCACTTTCATCAAGTATCTGCGGTATCGTGACGGTGAAGAGCCTACCGGCTAAGCCGTTGCAGGCAGCCAGCCGGCTAGGATACCATCGGACCGACTCAGACTTTTCATAAGCGGCAGCGAGCGATGCCGGGAGGGGATGCAGTGATGTCGCGGCAACTACCAGTGCCTTTGCGCAATGAACCGAACGGTCGAGCGCTCGCCGTCCCCAGCCAGCGAAGCACCGCCAGTTCGCAGCTGGTCAAGCTCGTTGTCGCCCTGACGCCGGACATCGTCCGTGCCGCCGAGCGTGCTGTGCTACGCCGCGCCGAGCGTCATCCGGCCATACATTCCGAGCAGAGAGCCCCTTCTCGCTCTATCCATCTATCCGAGGTAGAGATCGATCTGGACATGCCGTTTGTGCGCCGGGTGGTCGTCCGCAACGCGACGGCGTGGTCCACTTTCCCAGCTGAGCCGGAACCTGCTGGCCGGTCTGGAGTACGTCGCGTCGGCCGCTTCATCGGCATGAGCGGCGCGCTGGCACTCGTTGCCGGACTGATGGCGCGACGCGTGATGCCCGGCGGCTGGGGCAGAGTCATCGATGTCGAGGGTCGGGCGAAGGACTGAGTACCGATACGAAGTCCATTGAGCGCCTAATTAGTCATCCTGAGCGCTCAACCGGTCACCCTCAGCGTTCATCAGTCACCCTGCGCGCTCATCAGTCATCCTGACCGCCTGATAGTCACCCTGAGCGCCTAACCAGTCATCCTGAGCGTCAGCGAAGGATCTCTGCGTCAAACGCCTCGGGAGTCAAGCCAGAGATCCTTCGCTGCCTCAGGATGACTGATAAACGCTCAGGGTGACTGATTGGCGGTCAGGATGACTGGTGAACACACAGGATGACTATCAAGGCGCTCAGGATTACTGGTATGACGATTGTCCCCGCGAACCTTCCGTTGGAGCGCGCCCGGACCAAAACGAACCAGAGCGAATTGCTGAACGAACCCTCCCGTCAATCTCCACTACCCGCGGCGCCTCCGCTTCCAGGCGACGTACGAACACTCCCAGATGCCCCAACAGACTCAGGTAAGCTAGATAGTGGGAGCTATTCCGCGGTTTCATTCGCAGCAGGTAGCAATGACGGAAGGGAGACACATAATGTCTGCAACCCGCAGTTCCGAAGGGATCTTGTCAGAAGCGAATGCACAGAAGCGCGAGGAGATCCTGAAACTCCTGACGAAGGCGTACTGGATGGAAATCGAGACGGTGATGAACTACGTCGCCAACTCAGTGAATCCAGACGGTGTGCGTGCCCAGGAGATCGTCGAGTCGCTGGAAGAGGACATCGAGGAGGAGCTCGGCCACGCCAGACAATTCGCGAACCGGATCAAGGAGCTGTATGGCGTCGTCCCGGGCTCAATGGACTTCAAGCCGGAGCAGACCTTCCTCCAGCCTCCGGAGAAGCAGACCGACATCGTGCATATCATCAAAGGCGTCGTCGAGGCCGAGAACGGCGCGATCGCTCACTATCTCAAGATCATTGAGGCGGCTGACGGAGTCGACTGGGTAACCCAGGATATGGCTATCGATATTCTCCACGACGAAGAGGGCCACCGCCGGCTCTTCGAAGGTTTCTTGCGCGAATTCGAGGCCGACGGTCTGGCATAAGAGCTGCCAGCACGTTCGCCTCCTGAGATCACGGGTCGGGGAGGGCTTTATGCCCTCCCCTTTGGCATGAATTGAAGCACCGGCCGAGCGGAGAGGAATGGTACGGGTGTCATCCTGAGAGCAGCCAAAGGGATGGCAGATATGATGCCATGGCCTCGCCCACGCTATCGAGCAACCCGACTGAGACCTGAACATCGCGACGCGCTCACTCTGCATCCTCCTCCACGATCGGGAACGGCAAGAGGGGGTCCGGCGGGGGCTCGCCAAACAGGCCACCTTGGCGCTCGAAGGGCGGGACCTCCGGCAGGGCATCGTGCTGCTCCGCCGGCATGAAATACTCGCGATCAGTGCGCACCCGTAAAACCTCCGGAGGAAAGCGGCCCTCGATGCCGGTTGGTCCCATCTGGGTCCGGTGTTCGTTGAGCGCGGCTATCTTCTGGTGTGCTACCGGGCTGGTATCCACGACAATCGGGATCATGTCCACCGAGTAACGCATCCGCGAGCGATCCCGGAAGTTGTTCGGCACCTCTTCGCCCGCCTCTTCGAGGAGCCTGGCGGAGTAGCGCGCCGCCTCGGCGGCGAAGCAGGCCAGATAGAGCGGCGGACGCTCCTCTTCGGGGAGACGCTCATACAGCGTGCGCACCGCGAGATAGACCTTGAGGTGGTCCGGATGCCCGTACCAGCCGGTCGAGTCGAACGTGATGACGGCGTCGGGCCTCTCGGCCCGCAGAATGTCGCCGAAGCGACTGACCAGCTCATCCAGATCGGCCTGGTGCAGCGAGTCCGGATGATCGTTCTCGGGCGTGCCGGCCATTCCGGAATCGCGGTACCCCAGCATCACCGGCTCGTTGATGCCGAGCTGCCGGCAAGCGGCACCCAGCTCTTCGGTGCGCAGCTCAGCCAGGTGCTCCGTCGCGGCTTCATCCAGCCGGTTCAGGCCGCTGTCGCCGCTGGTCGCGCAGACAACCGTTACCTGATGGCCACGGGCGGCGTAGAGCGCCAGCGTGCCGCCCACGCCAAACGTTTCATCATCCGGGTGCGCGAAATATGCCAGCAATCGGGCCATACCGCTGCGTTTCCCCTCACGTTCCAACCGATACGTCATAATGACTTGCGGTCACAATACATTCAATCTAGACTGATGTCTCCTGCTGATCTCTGTCTTCGAGCCCTGAATAGCCGCCAGCCGTGGAAGGATCGGGCACAATGCGTCGCTTCGGATTGGTCGCTCTTATCCTCGCCGTCACACTCGGCATCGCCCCTTTTACCCTGCCGGGCCAGACTCAGGCGCAACCAGCCTATGCTGATGACGCCTTCGCGAGCACTCGTGACCGGCTGGACCGGCCCGTTGAAGATGGGCAGGCAAGCCGCACCTGGTACTGGGGACCGGAGCCGATCAGCGAGGGCATCCCGGAAGGGTATGCCGAATCGCCCGACGGCGAGCGGCTGGTGCAGTATATGGATAAGGCGCGACTGGAGCTTACCCAGCCGGAGGCCAACCCGGACGATGCCTGGTTCGTCTCAACCGGGCTACTCACCCGGGAGCTCATCAGCGGCAGTATACAAACCGGAGATTCCAGCTATGAACAACGCCCGCCCTCCAGCGCCTCGGTAGCGGGCGATGCGACCAACACATGGCCGACCTACGCCGGTTTCGCGCGCGTCATCGACCAGCTCTACGCTGATGAAACCGGCAACGCCGCGACGAGTGCCCTGCTGCCAGGCGGTGTCACCACCTATGCCGAGGCTGCATCAGACCCCAACGCCCAGCTCGTGCACTACATCGCCTACGACGGTCCGACCGGTCCGGTCGGCTACAACGTCCCGGCGGCTTTCTGGGAATTCATGAATGCGTCCGGTGTCGTCTGGGATGGGGAGGCATACGTCCAGGCCGAGCCGTTGATGGACTGGCTCTTCATTATGGGTTATCCGATCTCCGACCCGTTCTGGGTCAATGTGCAGCTCGATGCCAAGCCAACCTGGGTGCTGGTCCAGGCCTTTGAACGGCGGGTATTGACCTACACGCCGTCGAACGCCGATGGATGGCAGGTTGAGATGGGCAACGTTGGCCTGCACTACCTGCAATGGCGCTACCCGGACAGCCCGCCAGATGATGGCATCGTCGAGCCGCCGCCAGTAACGCGCCCGCCCGTGCCCACACCACCGGTGGCGGGTGGCACCGGCCCAGCCAGCGACATCTTCGCCATGCACGTCGGGAACAGCTGGACGTATGCAGACCGCAGGACCGGTGACATCTACGAGGTGGAAATCATTGGCCACAGCACCGAGTTCATTGATGGAGAGTGGTTGCCGGTGCGGCGCGAAACGCGTCCAGATGGCACCTACGAGCTCACGTACTGGAAAGAGAGCGAGAAGGTGCTCTGGCTCTACGGCCGAGAGGAGTACTCAGCCGCTGACGAGCTGGAGCATCGCTTTGTCTATGACCCGCCGATTCGCTACATCGTCGACACGCTGGAGGTCGGCCAGGGCTGGGCCTCGAACTCGTGGATCGAGCGGAACGGCATCCCCTTGAGACTGGTGCAGTTCGCCTTCGAGGTACGGTTTTCGCTCACCATCAACGTGCCGGGCGGGACGTTCGACACGAGCTACATTCGCGCCACCGAAACCCGCACCGACGGTGACAACCCGGTTGGACCGACCGTGACCGTCAGCGAGTTTGATTTCACACCCTATTACGGTATTGTGCGCGACAACCGTGGCGACGACGGACCGGCTCTGGAATTGGTCGCCTACGACTTGCGTTAAGATGAGTGATTAGTCGTGGAGCGCGCTGCGCTCCGATCAACGCATCCTATTTGGAAGGAACAGCCGCACATGTCTTCGATGCCAACCGTGGGGCAGCCGGCGCCTGCATTCTCACTGCAGGACGCCAACGCCCGGCAGGTGGACCTGGCCAGTCTCAAGGGCAAGCCGGTGATCCTCTACTTCTATCCCAAGGATGATACGCCCGGTTGCACCAAGGAAGCCTGTAGTTTCCGCGACTACTACAGCGAGATCCAGGCGGCCGGTGCCGAGGTCTACGGGGCTAGCCCGGACAGTCCGGAGAGCCACCGGGCATTCGCCGAAAAATACAACCTGAACTTCCCGCTGCTGTCGGATGAAGACAAGAGCGCTGCACAGTCCTACGGTGTCTGGGTTGAGCGCGAGCGCAACGGCGAGAAATCGATGGGCATCGCCCGCACAACCTTCGCCATCGACGAAGAGGGCAAGATTGCTCGGGTCTGGGAGAATGTCAGTCCGGACACACATGGCTCGGAGATCGTTGACTGGCTACAATCACGGTAGAGACCGGCGCACACGCACGGCGCCCTTCTTTAAAATGGAGTGCAAAATCGTGGCGCAGGACGAACCGCAGGAATCGCCCTGACCTTGTGCTAGACTTCACGAATCCTGGGTCGATTCCAGGGAACAAGCGCCCGCCTGTAGGGTGGGCGTATTTTCTGATGTATCCATCATTCAGATACTGGGGGAGGAGCATTTAGCGCATGGTGGACTCAGCACCATCTTCCACAGCAAGCGGAAACCGGCTTACAGTCGCAGTGCCCCGGGAAATTTTCCCGAACGAGACGCGTGTGGGGCTCGTCCCCGACGCGGTCAAACGCCTGTCCAAGACGGTTAGCGTCATTGTGGAGTCAGGCGCGGGGACCGGCTCAGCGTACTCCGATCAAGCGTACACCGATGCGGGCGCGAGTATTGTGCCCGACGCCGCGACCCTCTACGAGCGAGCGGACCTGGTTCTCAAGATCCAGAAGCCGCAGCCGGATGAGGTCCGCCTCATGCGACCGGGCAGCGCGCTGATCGCCCTTCTCCAGCCGCAAGTCAACACGGACCTTGTGCTTCAACTCGCCGATCGGGGCGTTACTGCCCTCAGCATGGACGCCATCCCGCGCATCACTCGCGCGCAGTCGATGGACGCGCTCTCCTCGATGAGCACCGTGGCCGGCTACAAGGCTGTGCTGCTGGCAGCCGACTTTTTGCCAAAATTCTTCCCCATGTTAATGACCGCCGCCGGGACGATTGCGCCGGCGAAGGTACTGATTATTGGCGCCGGTGTCGCCGGCCTGCAAGCGATTGCGACAGCAAAGCGCCTTGGGGCGGTCGTCGAGTCCTACGACACCCGGCCGGTGGTCAAGGAGCAGGTTGAGAGTCTCGGCGCGAAATTCGTCGAAGTCGACATGACCGGCATTGAAGCGGAGACACAGGATTCCGGTGGCTACGCGCGCGAGGCCTCGCCAGAGCTGCTGCGCCGCCAGCAGGAGACCATGTCCAACCGCGCCATCCGCTCCGACGTGATCATCACAACGGCGCTGGTGCCGGGACGCCCGGCGCCGAAACTCCTCATGGAGGAGACCGTCCGGCAGATGCAGCCAGGCACCGTCATCGTCGACATGGCCGCCGAGGCGGGCGGCAACTGCGAGCTGACCGTACCGGGCGAGGTTGTTACGCGCCACGGCGTCACGATCATCGGCCTGCTGAACCTGCCGGCCACGATCCCCTTCCACGCAAGCCAGATGTACTCGAAGAACATCGAGAACCTGCTGGCGCTGCTCATTACGAAGGAGGGGGAGTTCAAGCTCAATTTTGAGGACGAGATCGTCAGGGGCACGGTGATCACGCTCAACGGCGAGGTCATCCATGAGGCTACCAAGGCGCAGCTGCAACCAGCAGGCGCTTCGTAGCACTCAGCGAAAACAGATCGACCGCTGTTGGGGTTGGAGGAGAGGTTATGGATAACGAAGCGCTGCTAGGGGCATACGTGCTCATCCTTGCAGTCTTTCTCGGACTGGAGCTGATCGGGCGCGTACCCGGTACGCTCCACACGCCGCTGATGTCCGGCACGAACGCCATCCACGGTATCGTGCTGCTCGGCGCGATGATCGTACTGGGCAGCGCGGATGAGTGGTGGTTGCGCGCAGTTGGTTTTCTCGCAGTCATCCTCGGAGCGGGCAACGTCTTCGGAGGATTCATCGTAACCGACCGCATGCTTGAGATGTTCAAGCGCAAACCCGGCGCAGGCCGATAGGAGTAGATGGACGAATGTTCAATAACTGGCACGATGCGTTCATCGACCTGTCCTATCTCATCGCTTCGATCGGTTTCATCGTCGGTCTAAAGATGCTCTCGAACCCGGCAACAGCCCGGCGTGGTAACCAGATCGCTGCGTTCGGCATGGCCCTGGCCATCATCGCCACCCTCTTCATGCGCGGAATGCAGACGACCAACCTGATCCTGATCGTCGTCGCGATCGCGATCGGCGCGGCTGTCTCGGCCTACCCGTCTCGCCGGGTCAAGATGACCGCGATGCCGCAGATGGTCGCCGTCTTCAACGGCATGGGCGGCGCGACAGCGGCGCTCGTCTCGGTCGCGGAGTTTACCGGCGCCCACCAGGACCTGTCACGCGGTGTGGTGATCTCGATCGTCCTTGGCACGATCATCGGCTCGATCTCGTTCAGCGGCTCGGTCATCGCCTTCATGAAGCTGCAAGAGCTGATGAGCGGCCGGCCGATCGTCTATCCCGCACAGCAGATCGTGAACGGGCTGGTCTTCCTGGGCGTCGTGGGACTCTCCGGCGCGGTCATCGTCCAGATGCAGGGGAGCTCGTCCACGGCGATGCTCCTTGGCGTGTTCGGCCTATCGCTCCTGATCGGTGCCCTCGTCGTGCTGCCGATCGGCGGCGCGGACATGCCCGTCGTCATCTCTATCCTCAACTCGCTTACTGGTGTAGCAGCCGCAATCACCGGCTTCCAGCTGGATAACCAGGCGTTGATCGTGGCGGGTGCCCTCGTCGGCGCTTCCGGCTCGTTCCTGACGCTGCTGATGGCCCGCGCGATGAACCGCTCGGTAACCAACGTCCTGTTCGGCGCGTTCGGAACTGCCCCGGCAAGTGCCGGTGGTGGAGCCGGCGGGGCGGCCGAGGCCCGGCCGATCAAGTCGATCACTGCTGAGGATGCCGGGATCCCGCTCGCCTACGCCCAGCGCGTCATTATCGTTCCGGGTTACGGCCTGGCTGTCGCGCAAGCGCAGCACACGGTGCGTGAGCTGGCCGATATCCTGGCAGAGCGAGGGGTAGACGTACGCTACGCAATCCATCCAGTTGCCGGCCGGATGCCGGGCCACATGAACGTCTTGCTCGCAGAGGCGAACGTCCCCTACGACGAGCTGTTCGAGATGGACGACATCAACGACGACTTCTCGAAGACCGATGTTGCCCTGGTCATTGGAGCGAACGACGTCACCAACCCGGCCGCCCGTACTGACACCAGCAGCCCGATCTACGGTATGCCGATCCTCAACGTCGACGAGGCCCAGACCATCATCGTCCTCAAGCGCGGCATGGCCGCCGGTTTCGCCGGCATTGAGAACGAGCTCTTCCACGACCCGAAGACCTCGATGCTCTTCGGCGATGCCAAGCAATCGCTGACGCAGCTCATCGCGTCGGTCAAGGCAGCATAACGAGGCGTAAGCACCGAAACGGTGGGGGGTACGGCACAGGCCGCGCCCCCCTGTTTTCCAGCGTGGATGACGCGACCAGGCAGTGAGCGCCCGATCGGTTTCGCAGGGGGTGGCTGACGGACCTCAGGACCGGCTCGTCCGGTCCCGACGGCCATCATCCAGTGACACATCTATGGCGGCGAGCTGCTCAGGACAACCCGTTTAACGGCCGCTTTTCCGAGGTTCCACGCGGCCGCCCCGCCCGGCATCCCGTGCCTCGCGCCGATGTTTATGGCAGGATCGTATAGGGGATTCGGATAGCTTCGAACCGGGTTCGATGCCTTCCACTGATTCTGACGCTGAGCGAAGCTCGTTCGCGCAGAACCGGATTCGCACAAATCTGCGTCGGTGAATGCGCAGGCTAGAGCCAAATCCCGACTCACATTGCAACGGAAACCGACCGGCGGCCAGCCGGCCAGCAGCCACCGCTAGCAAGGGCGAGGTATGGAACTAGTTGCCGCAGTATTAGCTGGGTTCCTGTTAGCGCCTTGCGTACCCTGGATTCGGCGCGTTGGCCAGGACTACACCGGGTGGATCATCGCTCTCGTCCCGCTTTCCATCTGTGCCTACCTCGCAACCCTGATTGGCCCCATCGCTGACGGCGAGACGCGCAGGGTCAGTTACGACTGGATCCCGGCACTCCACGTCAATCTATCGTTCTACGTCGACGGCCTGAGCCTGGCGTTCGGCCTGCTCATCAGCGGCATCGGCGCGCTGATCGTGGTCTACACCGGCGGCTACCTGAAGGGTCACCGGCATCTGGGCCGGATGTATGCGTATCTGCTCATGTTTATGGGCTCGATGCTCGGCATCGTGCTGGCAGACAACATCATCACGCTGTTCGTCTTCTGGGAGCTGACCAGCATCACCTCGTACCTGTTGATCGGCTTCAACCACGATCAGGAGAGAGCTCGCGCTGCTGCGTTGCAAGCGCTGGTGGTCACCGTCCTTGGCGGCCAGCTGCTGCTTGGAGGCCTGCTCATTCTGGGCTCCGTCAGTGGCAGCTACGAGCTCACCGAGATCCTGACCCAGGGCGACATGCTCCGCGAGCACGCACTCTACACCCCGATTCTCCTCCTCATCCTGGCCGGCGCATTCACGAAATCGGCGCAGGTCCCGTTCCACTTCTGGCTCCCGAGTGCGATGGAAGCCCCTACCCCGGTGAGCGCCTACTTGCACTCAGCCACGATGGTCAAAGCCGGTATCTACTTACTGGCACGCCTCCACCCGGCTCTTGGCGGCACGGATCTCTGGACGATCATCGTTGCCACCGTTGGCGGAATGACGATGCTTGTTGGCGCGTACCTCGCATTTCCGCAGTCGGACCTCAAACGGTTGCTGGCCTATTCGACCGTCAGCGCGCTGGGGACGTTGACGTTGCTGATCGGCCTCGGCACGGACAAGGCTATCGAAGGTGCCGTGGTCTTCCTGCTGGTGCACTCGCTCTACAAAGGCGCGCTCTTCCTGGTGGCAGGAATCGTTGAGCACAGCGCCGGCACGCGCGATGTCAACCTCCTGGGCGGGTTACGCAGGGCCATGCCGATCACGACCGTCGTCGCCGTGCTGGCGGCGCTCTCGATGGCCGGCCTGCCGCCGATGTTCGGTTTCATTGGCAAAGAGATCGTCTACGACGCGCTGGTGGAAGAGTCCGGGATTATTCCCCGGATCGTGGCTGGCGCGACCGTTACCGCCAATATTCTGATGTTGGTGATTGCCGGGATCGTCGGCATCGGCCCCTTTTTGGGACCCAAACGCGAAACGCCACAGGAGCCGCACGAGGCTCCGCCCAGCCTTCTGGTAGGCCCGGCCGTGCTGGCCGCACTTGGGCTCGTCCTCGGTCTCGTTCCGACATTCTTTCTCGGGGCGCTCGTTGAGCCGGCAACCCAGGCCATCGTCGGCGAGCCCATCGCGGTCGTCGTCGAGCTCTGGCACGGGTTAAACCCGGCCCTGGCGCTCAGTGCCGTCACGATCGTCGTGGGAGTCGGTCTCTACGTTAGCCGGCGACCGCTGCGCTCGATCGCGTTGCGTATCTATGAGTGGCGCTGGATTGGGCCGGAGCGCCTGTACGACTGGTCGATGAGCGGGCTCTACACGCTGGCCCGTGTCGTGACCGGCGTGCTGCAGAGTGGATACCTGCGCTACTATCTCCTCATCATCATCGCGACGACGGCGGCATTCACCGGCTACCCCCTGCTTGGCCGGGGCGAGCTTATCGGTCCGGTGGATTTTGGCGGTGTGCGCGTATATGAGGTCGGCGTCGGCCTGCTGATCAGCGCAGCCGCGCTGCAGGCTGCGCGCTCACACTCCCGGATTGGAGCTGTTGCCGCACTGGGCGTCGTTGGCTACGGAGTGGCAGTCGTCTACATCTTCCACGGCGCGCCCGACCTGGCGATGACCCAGATTCTCGTCGAAACCCTGATGGTGATCCTGCTGGTGCTCGTGTTCTATCGTTTGCCCGGCTACGTTCGCTATTCAACCCGGCCCATACAGCTCCGCGATGCGGCGATCGCCTTGACCGTCGGCGCGCTGATGACAACGCTCGTCCTGATCACAAACAACATCGAGACTCCGCCGACCGTCTCGACCTTCTACGAAGAGGAGAGCGTGCCGTCGGGATTTGGCCACAATATCGTGAACGTCATCCTCGTCGACTTTCGCGCGCTGGATACGCTTGGCGAGATCACGGTGCTCTCCGTGGCCGCGGCCGGCGTCTATGCGCTCTTGCGCCTGCGTCTGGCCAAGCCAGCCGATCAGAGAGGCGAGGAGATCGCTGCTGATGATTCCTGATCAGACGACGCCCATCGTCTCGCTCATCCTGCGTACCGCTACCCGCTACGTGTTTCCCATCATGCTATTGCTGTCGATCTATCTGATGCTGCGCGGGCACAATGAACCTGGGGGCGGCTTCATCGGCGGACTGTTGGCAGCCACCGCCTTCGTGCTGTGGGGTATTGCCTATGACGTGGACGACGCTCGCAGGCTTCTTCGGGTTGAGCCCCGCACACTCATCGCCATCGGCTTGCTGGTTGGAGCCGGGAGTGGACTCCCGGCGCTGGCTGCCGGTCAACCGTTTCTCACGGGAAAGTGGATCGAGCCATCCCTCCCGGTTCTTGGGACCACCAAGTTCGGGACCCCGTTACTCTTTGACTTCGGCGTCTACCTGGCGGTTATCGGTGTCACCCTCGTCATCGTGCTGACCCTGATGGAGGAATAACATGGACACCGTACTCGCCTTCGTCATTGGAGCGCTCTACGCGGCCGCGATCTACCTCGTGCTACGTCGATCGATCGTCAAGCTGATCATTGGCCTCGCGCTCCTGGGTCAGGCCGTGAACCTGTTGATCTTGACGGCTGGAGGACTCACCCGAGCCCGGCCTCCCATTGTTCCCCAAGGCGCTCAGGCGCCCGTCGAGCCCTCGGCGGACCCCCTGCCACAGGCGCTCATCCTCACCGCGATCGTGATTAGTTTCGGTGTGCTCGCATTCACGACCGTGCTCATCAAACGGGTCTACCAGACGGTCGGGACCGACGACCTGGACGACATGAAGGTGACCGATTGATGAACGTCTTGCTGGTTCTGCCGATACTCATCCCCCTGCTCACCGCCGCGATAACGATCCTTGCCTGGAACCACCAGAGCATTCAGCGTGTGGTGAGCGTCATCGGGGCGGTGTCGCTCTTTGGCACGAGCGTCGTGCTGTTGAACGCCGTGTGGCGCGACGGCATCCAGGTCATGCATGCCGCCAACTGGCCGGCGCCGTTCGGCATCACGTTCGTTGCGGACCTGTTCAGCGCGGTCATGGTCGGTTTAACCGGATTGACAGGCTTGGCAGTCACGATCTATTCGCTGGCCGGCATCGACCGCGAGCGTGAGTCGTTCGGCTACTACCCACTGGTCCACGTCCTGCTGATGGGGGTGTGTGGAGCATTCCTGACTGGCGACATCTTCAACCTCTACGTCTGGTTCGAGGTCCTGTTGATCGCGTCATTTGTGCTGCTCGCGCTCGGAGGCGAACGCGCGCAACTGGAAGGCGCGATCAAGTACGTCACCGTCAACCTGATCTCGTCAGCCATCTTTCTGACCGCCGTTGGCATCCTCTACGGGGCAGCCGGCACACTGAACATGGCTGACCTCGCCATTAGTGTTGGTGAGATCGAGCGCGGCGGGCTGGTCACCGCGTTGTCCATGCTCTTTCTGGTGGCGTTCGGCATCAAGGCTGCCATGTTCCCGCTGTTTTTCTGGTTGCCGGCGTCGTACCACACGCCGCCAGTCGTGGTTTCAGCGCTCTTCGCCGCGCTGCTGACCAAGGTCGGCGTCTATGCGCTGATCCGGGTCTTTACCCTCATCTTTACGCAGGACGTCGATCTGACCCATACGCTGATCCTGGCGCTTGCCGGGCTCACGATGGTCACCGGCGCGCTGGGCGCGCTTGCCCAGATGCAGTTCCGCCGGTTGCTCTCCTTCCTGATCGTGTGCGAGATCGGCTTCCTGCTCATGGGATTGGGGCTCTTTACGCCACTGGCCCTGGCGGGCAGCGTGTACTTCATGATTCATGCAATCATCAGTATGTCGGCGCTCTTCCTCCTGAGTGGCCTGACCGAACGCATCTGCCACACGTTTCATCTCAAGCAGATGGGGGGTCTCTACCATAGCTACCCGGTTCTGGCGGTGGCCTTTCTCGTACCGGCCCTCGGGTTGGCGGGGCTTCCACCGATGGCTGGCTTCTTTGCCAAGGTAACGCTGATCCAGGCCGCGATCGCGATCGACTCCTACACCATCGTCATCGTGTCGCTCATCGTCAGCGTCCTGATTCTGATCGCCATCGCAAGAGTCTGGCATGAGGCGTTCTGGAAGGATCCTCCGGTGGCAATCGCAGCGCCAGTGAGCGGAACGGACATCGTGCAGGGAGAGAACCTGCGGTCCATCCCGCTGATCCTGCCGGTCGCTATTCTGTCTGCGCTCACCCTGATTCTGGGTATCGCTGCCGAAGGGGTGCTGGCGATCGCTATGGACGCCGGAGCGCAGCTTATGAACCCCACCGACTATATTCGCGCAGTCTTAGGAGCCCAACCATGAGACCCCTTCTCCTGAACTTCCTGCTCGCGTTGACCTGGGCCGCAATCACCGGGGTGTTCAGCACACGCAATCTCCTGATCGGTTTTTTTCTGGGGTTCGTCATTCTGATCTTCATCGATCGTGAGTACGGTCGACACGCGCTCAGGATTCTCAATTTCGCGCTGTTCTTCATCTGGGATCTCATCATCGCCAACATCCGCATGGCCTATACCGTGCTCAGGCCGGCGCGAACGATGCGACCAGGCATCATCGCCATTCCGCTTGACGCGCAGACCGATAACGAGATCACGCTCGTCGCCAATCTGATCTCCCTGTCTCCGGGAACGCTGAGCATCGATGTCTCAAGCGACCGCAAGACACTCTACGTTCACGAGATGTTTATCGATGACGTGGAGGAGTTGAGGGCTGAGATCAAACGCAACTATGAGTGGCGGCTGCTGAAGGTGCTGCGATGAGCTTCGGTGAGTATGGGACCCTGACCGTTACAACGAACGTCGTGCTCGTCATGCTGGTGGTCGCCATACTCCTGGCCTTCGTGCGCCTGGTACGCGGCCCAAGCCTGGCTGACCGGGTCGTGGCGCTCGACCTGGTTGGGTCGGTCGTCGCGGGCATGATCGCGGTCTACGCCATCGCCCACAGGCAGCCCGTGTTCGTTGATGTCGCTATCGTCATGGCCCTCGTTATCTTCCTCGGAACGATCGCCTTTGCTCGCTATCTAGAGAAGAGAATTGTGCGCGATGACTGAGGCCATCACCGCCTTCCTCCTGCTCTTTGGGGCAACCCTGATGTTGTTGGCTGCCGTCGGCATCCTGCGCATGCCGGATGTGTTTACCCGCATGCACGCGGCGACCAAGACATCCTCGCTCGGAGCAGGCACCATGTTTCTGGCGGTGGCCGTTTTCTACGGGGAGCTCGGTATTGTGAGCCGGTCGCTACTGGTGATGGCGTTCCTGTTTCTGACCATCCCGGTCTCGGCGCACATGATCGCCCGCGCGGCATATTTCGTTGGTGTGCCGCTCTGGAAGGGCACCATCATCGATGAGTTACGCGACGCGTACAACCCGATGACCCACGAGCTCGAGAGCATGGACTTCGAGAGACACGAGCCGCAGGTTGTACACCCGCGCGT
This sequence comes from uncultured Chloroflexia bacterium, assembly GCA_963729445.1. GTDB lineage: Bacteria > Chloroflexota > Chloroflexia > Thermomicrobiales > CFX8 > JACCZH01. Next base: position 638,318 of record CAVSNU010000005.1, on the reverse strand, counting down.
CGTCGGAGATGAAGATTGGGAGTAGGGCGGGCTCCCGCCGGTTCGACGATGTGGCCGATCGATCCGCCCTTCGCGAGGATCACTTTCGTACGGGCGTAATTCATTGCGCCCTGCCTGGTTGGGCCGGCGTTAGAAGGGGCGCAATGATGAGGTTGTCCTGATTGATCCGGTCATGAGGAATGCGTAGCGGCGCAATTCATTGCGCCCTCTCCGGCGCCCGAGCGGTCAGGCAAGGCGCAATGAATTGCGCCGCTACGAACGTGAGGGGCCACAATTATCGGATTAACCGGGACATCTTCATAATTGCGCCCGTACGAAGATGAAGGCGCTGACCACTATCGGGTGAACTAGGATACTTCCATAATCGTACCCGTACGCAGACAGAATCCGCGTTCACGGAGACGTCCATCGTTGCGTCGCAACGAAGGTCAACGCGACACGCCAGCAACATCACGCATCCCTGAGATCGACCCCAAACAGGTCCGCGACCCGTTCCTCAAGACTGCCCATGGCCTTTGCAACCGGCATTGACGTGTCCAGGACATGTACTCGCAGCACGTCTCCGTCAATCTGGGTGGCAATCGTGCCGGGTAGAAGATTGATCGCGTTGACAAAGAACACACGCGAGGGCTCGTCTGTCAGCCTGAACCGGTATTTGACGTAACCAGGGGTGTGTGGAACCTCTGGATGGAGGGCCCGCCGCGATACATCGATACCGCCGCGTAGCGAGTGTTCCGCGAAGTAGGGCACGAAACGCAACAGGCCCTTTGCGCGCCAGCGCCAGCTGCCGACCGGCAGCACCACGAGACTCACCAGCGCGGCGAGCGCGATGGACAGCAGAGCAAACCCCCAGTATCTGGTGTCACCCTCGGTCAAAATGAACCAGAAGCAGGCGAGGATGAGGCCGCGCACCGCCAGCGCGCGGAGGAGGACGGTTCGCGATTCACGCTCCGGCCGGACGACCAACTGCATCAATCCCACTCACTGCCACTCAAGGAAAAGTAAAAAGACGATCAGCAGAGACATCAACACGATGCCGGCCGTCCCCCATTGGGCGAGCGCCTCCTCGATCCGGCGTAACGACCAGCGCCTGCGTTGAAATCGTCCCACCACGACGCGACGGGGCGACGGAATAGGCGGCCTCTCGACAATCCCAGGCGTGCGGCGCAACGCTGCCTCAATTGGAACGATCAGGTCACCCGGTGGGATGCGCCACGGGATCTGCATCGGAGCGCGATGCAGCACGTATTGAGCTCCCCCGAACACCCCGATTCCCGCCGTCACCGGCCAGACAGCCGACCATACCCTTGCCAGGGTCACCGCCCCTGGATCTGCGACCTCCAGTTCAACGTACCAGGGCAGCAGCCAGGTAATCGCCACAACCAGTGCTACCAGACCTGCCCAAGGCAGCCAGATCCACAGCTGGTACGGCTTCGCCTGATGCGCTTCCCCCATCTCAGTCCGTATCAACAGGAGAAAGCGCAGCATCAACAGGGTCGTCGCGACCGAACTGAGCGCCAACAGCAGATCCGCCCACGGGGCATGAGCCGTGTGGGTAGCGTCCTTGAGAAGGGATTTGGCGAGCTCACCGCTGGTAAATGGCGCGCCCGCCAGGGCAAGGGCAGCAACTGCCAAGCCGGTCAGTGCCAGCCGTTGTAACCAGAGATGCTTCCCGGCAGCGCCGGCCACGCCAACTCCCAGGAAGAGCGCGCCCTTCGCCAGCCCGTGGTGGAGGACGAAGACCATGACCGCCACCAGCGCCAGTTCCCAGGCATCGGGTCCAAGAAAGCCCACCCCGGTTCCCAGCGTAATCAAGCCCAACTGGCTCACGCTGGAGTAGGCCAGCAAGGTCTTGGGGTCGCGCTGCATCAACCCGGCCAGCACACCGAAGAATGCCGCCAGCAGGCCCAGCGCCATGACGAATTCGCCCCAGCCGGGCAGCGGCACGCTCCCGAGCGGCAGGAAGCGAACCCAGCCGAGAACGCCCGCCTTGAGCATACAAGCGCTCAATACCGCGCTCGCCGAGGTCGGTGCGACCGGGTGGGCGAGCGGCAGCCACATGTGCAACGGCAGCATGCCAACCTTCACCCCAAAACCGGCCAGCAACAGCAGAATGATGAGATCACGCTGCGGCGCGACGGCGACGGCTGCCGAGGCGAGCCTGAGATCAAGGCTACCGGCACTCCAGGCCGCGAACAGCAACCCCGCCAACATGCACATCTCGCCGAGGATCGCCAGCACCAGATAAACGCGTCCCGCCCTGAACGCCCGACCGCTTCGCTCGTGGACCACGACACCGTAGGCGGCGAAGGTCATCAGCGCAAAGAAGGTGTAGAACGAAACCATGTCCTGCACGATAATCAGCCCGAGGTTGCCGCTCATCGAGAGCAAGAAGAAGAACCAGAACCGGCTCTGTTCAGGGTCGCCCGCCATATAGTCGCGGCCAAAGGCCCCTGCCGCCAGCCAGACCAGCGCCGTCACCAGCAAGAAGACCTGTCCCGTGACGTCCAGCCCAAAACGGGTGCCCAACAGCAACCAGGGGAATTCGTAACCGCTGTCCGTGTCCGCCAGCAGCGCCAGGATCAAAGCCGGCAGCGCCGACCAGGGAGCAAGCCACATTCCAGCAGCTTTGAGTGCTCCCCGCCCGACAACCAGGAGCGCGACGAGAGCTGGAACGAGCGCGGCGGCCAACCACAGCGTGATCATGGGACGTACAAGTCCTCAACGATAGCCTTGGCCAGGCCAAGTGGGCTGTAGTCCCACCCGGCAAATAGCCCGGCACCCAGGGCCAGCAACATGGTGACGACCGGAGGCATCAGCAGCATCCAATTCACCTCCAGCCTGCCGCGCGGATGCAGCTCGGTCCACTCACTGTCCGGCTCGCAGAACCAGGCGCGGAAGAGAATGGGCAGGAAAAAGGCGGCGTTCAGCAGGCTGCCCACGATCAACACGACGATGACCCACTGTTCGTTGGATTGCAGTGCGCCGAGCCCGATGTGCCAATCCGTTATGAAGCCGGCAACGGGCGGGATCCCGATCATTCCGATCGCGGCTACGGTGAAAGCAGCCATCGTCACCGGCATACGCCGGCCAACACCATTCGTCTCGTGGACATTGTGAATGTCGAGCGTTTCTGCCAGGTTGCCGGCACAGAAGAAGAGCGTGATCTTCATGAAGCCCTGGTGCATCAGGTGCGCCAGCCCGCCGGCAGTGCCAATCGGACCAAACAGCGCCGTTCCCAGGACGATATAGGACAGATGACTCACCGTTGAGTAGGCTAGCCGCCGCTTGAGATCGTCCTGAGACAGCGCCCTGATTGCGCCATAGATGATCGTTACTGCGGCCAGCATGGATAACGGCCGCAACACGCCCAGGTCGGCCGAGACGTTCAGGCCATAGACATCGTAGATGACCCGCACGATGCCGAAGGCGCCGGATTTGACCACAGCTACCGCATGCAAGAGCGCGCTGACCGGGGCCGGCGCGACCATAGCCTGCGGCAGCCAGCCATGGAGCGGGACCAGCGCCGCCTTCACCCCCAGTCCCGCGATCAGGATGATGAAGATGGCGATCAACTGGTAGCGATGGGGCTCGTCGACCTCACCAAGCACACCTCCCGAGACAAACTCGACCGGCCCGACAAGGCCGTGCAGCCAGACGATGCCGATCAGCAGCAGTGCGCCGCCGCCGACGGTGTACAACAAGTAGGTCCGGCCCGCGTCGAGTGCCTGCGGAGTGCCGTGGTGGACGACCAGCGGGTAGGTCGTAATCGTCAGTAACTCGTAGAACACGAGGAAGGTGATCAGGTTACCGGCCAGCGCGATTCCCATCGTCGCCATAACGCACAGGCTAAAGAACCCGAAGAAGCGCCGGCGGTTGGGCGATTCCCCCAGATAGGCAAACGCATAGATCGTCGTGATGAGCCAGAGCGTGGCCGAGAGCGTGGCGAAGAGTAACGCCAGTGGATCGACCCTCAGCACCAGATCGAGACCCGGCAAGAACTCCCAGCGCGTCTCGTAGAAGCGGCCATGGAACTCGCCCCAGAAGAGGATCCCGACCAGCATCAGCTTGACCGTCGCGCCAATCACGTTGATGACGTTCCTCGCAGTGGTGCTCTCTTCGCTGATCGCAAAAATAAGCAGCGAGGTGATGAGCGAGGTCAAGAGGACCAGGAGCGGCAACCAGAAGTCCCAGTTCACCGGCTACTCCCCCGATCCGGGCGGGAACGGTCCGCCGATCTCGAGAAACTCCAGCAACTCGACGGCGCGGATGCCCAGCAGCACCGACCCGAGCGCCAGGCCAAAGGTCGCGAGCTCCATGAGTCTCGGAACAGGTTGCATCTCGAACGTCTCGTCCGCCCGCAACAGCATCTGGCGCAGGACCACCAGAATGTAGGTGGCAGCCAGCAGCCCGCCCAGAATGAGCACGATGGTCCACCACCACTGGCCGCTGGCCACACTGGAGCGCAGCAGGAACCATTTCGCGATGAAGCCACCGGAAGGGGGTAGGCCGATCAAGCTGATGCCGGCCATCCCGAACGACATCGCCGTTATCGGCATCCTCTCGGCGACACCGCGCAAGTTGGACAGGCGATCGTGTCCCAACGCGTGCAACACGGAGCCGGCAGCCAGAAACATCGACGCCTTCGCCAACCCGTGAGACAGCGCCTGGTAGATGCCTCCGCTCCAGGCATCATAATTGGCCGTCGACACGACTGCCCCGGTATCAACGAGCGGCGCCAGCGCGAGCGGCATCACCAGGAAGAGGTAGCCGATCTGGGATACCGTTGAGTACGCAATCAGCATCTTGAGCCTCGTTTGGGCCATGGCCTGAATCGCACCCCAGACGACTGCCCCTGCCCCAAGCACCCCCAGAAATTGAGCGGCGGAGCGGCTGACCGTGTCGGGGAACGCCTCAAACCAGAGCCGCAGCAGCATGTAGAACGATGCCTTCACCACCAGCCCGGAGAGCAGGGCGCTGACCGGAGCTGGCGCACTGGAATGGGCTTGTGGCAGCCAGAAATGCAGCGGAAACAGTGCAGTCTTGAGTACCAGGCCAATCGTGATCAGCCCGATCGCCGCCAGTGACGCGTGCGTGGGCCTCAGGAGCTGCGCGAGATCGTAGAGATCGAGCGTGCTGAACTCGGCGTAGAGCAGGGTGACACCGAACAGGTAGCTGAGCGACCCGACAAACGCCGCCATCAGATAGCGCAGCGCGGCAGTCAGGGGAGTGCCGCCCGCGGCGATAACGATGAGCCCGACTGCCGAGAGTGTCAGCATCTCCAGCGAGACGTACAAGTTGAAGAGGTCAGCGGAGAGGAAGAGCGCGTTGAGACCGGACCACAAGAACAGAAACAGCGGCCAGAACCCCTGTCCCTCGCTCCAGCCCCCTTCTGGAGGGGTGTGTGCGAAGTAGCCCAGCGCATAGATGCTGACGGCAACACCGACCGTCGCCGCCATCAGGAGCATTAGGATGGTCAAACCGTCGGCGTAGAGGTTGATGCCCAGTGGGATCGTCCAGCCGCCGACTGCGTAGCGTTGCTCGCCAAAGCGCCAGATGTCCCACGCCAGTCCGGCGACTGCGCCGAACGTCAGCAGGGCCGTGGCCATGCTAATGACCGGCGCAGATCGTGCGCCAAACAGCACCGCCAGGCAGGCACCGGCCAACGGCAGCAGAATCACCCAGCCAAAGAACTCGCTCACTTGAGATCGTCCTCATCTGGCAGGGTCTCGGTTCCGAGCGTCGAATAGATCTTGCGAGCCAGGGCCAGCGCGAAACCGGTCGAGCTCACCGCCACAACGATCCCGGTCAGAACCATCGCGTGCGGCACAGGGTCGGGAATGTCGGTCTTGTTCCGCTGCGCCACGCTCACCAACAAGAGAAAGACGGCGCTGGACATCACGTTCAACGCCAGAATCTTGCGCAGCAGGTGCGCATGGCTGATAAACGCGTAGAAACTGAGACTGAGAAGGGCGGCACTCGCCAGCGAGTACAGCAGAAACTGGCTCATTCGAGCGCTTCATTCGTATCAGCTTCAGAGTTATCGGGCGGTAGACCCTGCACTCCAACAAAGAGCGTCACCAGGATGAAGGTCGTCGAGATCGTCACAGCCAGCTCGATTGCAAGAATAATCGGCCCGGCACCAGCGTCTGGCAAGTCGAATAACGCGCCGCGAACGACGAGGGTTGCGAACGCGGTGAGCAGAAAAGCGATCGACCCACAGAGCAGCGCCAACCCGAGTACTGCGCTGCGTACGATCGCAATAGAGGGATGTCCCGCTATGCGCAAGAGTACCCCGCCGGCCGCCAGCACTGCGCCCGCCTGAAACGCCCCGCCTGGAGCAGACGTTCCCAGCCAGAGGAGATAGCCGCCGCAGAGCACGAGCACCGGCGCGAGCAGCCGCACCAGCCATTCAAGAACCGGATCGCCATGGAGTTTCGACGCCTGCAGGTGACGCGCCGACGTCAGGCCGTTCTCACGTCGCACCACCAGCACGCCGAGCGCTGCCAACAGAAGGACGCCAACCTCCAGGAACGTGTCATAGCCACGAAAGTTGAGCAGTACGGCCGTGACAGGATGAGTGACGCCGCTCTCCCCCATGTTCCCGGTCACGGCTGGGGCCAGCCCTGCCGGCTCATCAGGGAGACTCTGAACGGCCCGCAACAAGACGAACGTGACGCTCAGGGTCAGGACCACGGCGAGAACGCGGGCCAGAGAGAACCGTGGGGCTGACTTGGAGCTACTCGTCTCCCGGCTCAACCGTCACCTCCTCTCGGTCACGCGTTCGATACCCAGGAGGCTGGTTAAAGTGCCTGACAGCATCCAGAAACAGCGCTCCGGTCAAGCCGGTACCTATGGCTGCCTCGGCGATCGCAACATCCGGCGCTTCGAGACGTACCCAGACAAGGGACATCGTCAGACCAAAGGCGATAAAGAGCACGACGCCCTTGAAAATGTCCGCCGACGTCAGCGAACTCCAGGCCAGCCAGAGGAAGGTGGCCACTAGCACGACATCGATCCAGGTATCAACCACCGGTGACACCGTCCCTGTCAGACTGTGCACCGCGGGCGATCAGGTAGGAGGAAGTCCCGCCAGTCAGCAGCACCAGTACCCAGATCAAAAACAGCTTCACCACAACCAGCACTGAGTCCGATTGCAGCATCAGCCCGGCCACGATGAACCCCATCCCCAGGTTGTCAGCCTTCGTGACGGCGTGCAACCGGCTCATCACATTCGAAAAGCGCATAATCCCAAGCGTGCCGGCCAGACAGAAATAGCAACCAACAAGCATGAGAACAATCGTGAGGGCATCGACAACGATCACAAATCTGTGTCCTCCGGCTCGTACCCGTCCCAGGTGTGACGGACAAAGGCAACCGTGGCGACCACTGCCAGAACACTCAACACCAGTGCCACGTTAAGCAGCGCGGGGGCGCTCTGGCGCTCCGCCAGGATCACCAGAACAGCGACGCCGATGGTTCCGAAGAGCAGCGTCGCCACCATGCGGTCACTCGGCGTCGGTCCACGTTGTACGCGGATCAATCCAACCGCCAGATTCAGCAGCAGAAACAGCACCAGGGCCAGATAGAAGGTGTCCATGTGACCATTCTCAATGTTGCGGCCGTACTGCCTGTTCGCCAATCAGCGCGATGGGAGAACCAGGATATCCATCGTTCAACCAGGAGAGGTCAGCGACTACTCTCGGATAGGTCGTTCGACTTCTACCGTATCACTGTCTACACAATGAGAAATGGTGTTCGAGCGTCATTTCCGGCTCCGAGAGCGGTTTCGACCTCGTTGCATGCACTGGGGGAGAGTGTGAGGTTCAGTATCGACTCTCGAATCCCCATTGGCTCAATCTCTACCAGAGATTAATGGATGTATACCTCACTCCTGACGCCCCCGCACCGTGTCAACAGCCCTCCACACTATGGGCGAAGCCGCTACAATGGCACATAACAATCCGGCGACACCTGGGAAGGCGAGAAATGGCCGTCGAGAGCAAGCGCACGAAGAGTAAGCGACCCGATCCAGCTGAGTTGGGCCGGGCCCTCAGGATGGCTGAGGCATCAGCCGCGACGTCGGAGCCGTATCACCCCAGCACCACCAGCGGGCTGCACTCCTATCCGCCGCCTGAGAAGTGGGACGACTGGGTGGAATATGACCCCAAGGCCTGGCCGGAGAAGGTCGAGCGTCGCTACACCATCGTGCCTACCATCTGCTTTAACTGTGAGGCCGCCTGCGGGTTGCTGGCCTACGTTGACAAAGAAACGCTGCGCATCAGGAAGCTTGAGGGCAACCCGACCCACCCCGGCTCGCGCGGCCGCAACTGCGCCAAAGGCCCAGCGACCGTGAACCAGGTCTACGACCCGGAACGCATCCTCTACCCCATGAAACGCGCAGGCAAGCGCGGCGAGGGTAAGTGGGTGCGCACTACCTGGGACGAGGTGCTCGACACCATTGCCGCGAAAATCCGCACCGCGCTCATCGAGAAGCGACATAAAGAGATCATGTACCACGTCGGCCGGCCGGGCGAGGACGGCTTCATGGAGAAGGTACTGCAATCCTGGGGCGTCGACGGCCACAACTCGCACACCAACGTCTGCTCAGCGTCGGCACGCGCTGGCTACGCCTTCTGGATGGGCATCGACCGCCCCTCGCCGGACCATGCCAATGCCCGCTTCATCCTGCTTATCTCATCGCACCTTGAGACCGGGCACTATTTCAACCCGCACGCCCAGCGGATCATGGAAGGCAAGATGAAGGGCGCCAAGATCGCCGTCATGGACCCGCGGCTCTCCAACACCGCCTCAATGGCCGATTACTGGATGCCAACCTGGCCCGGATCCGAAGTCCCGGTGCTGCTCGCCATGGCCAAGATCATCCTTGACGAGGGTGGCTACGATCGCGAGTTCATCCGTCGCTGGGTCAACTGGGAGAGCTATCTCAAGCAGGAGCGGCCCGACCTGCCCAGGACGGTCGACGGCTTCATTCAGTCGCTGCAGGAGCTCTACGCGGAGTACACGCCTGAGTTCGCCGAGCAGGAGAGTGGCGTCCCAGCGGAGCAGATCGTTGAGATCGCCCGCGAGATCGCGCGGGCCGGCTCGGCCTTTGCCACGCACAACTGGCGCGCCGCCGCCGCCGGCAACCTTGGCGGATGGATGGTCGCCCGGGCGATCTTCCTGTTGAACGTGCTCACCGGCAGCGTCGGCACCGAGGGTGGCACCTCGCCGAACGCCTGGGACAAATTCGTCCCGGTTCCGTGGTCCAAGCCAGGTCCGCAACATATCTGGAGCGAGGTGCTCTGGCCCAAGGAGTACCCGCTCGCCCACCACGAGATGAGCTTCCTGCTGCCGCACTTCCTGCGCGAGGGCAGGGGCAAGGTCGCGGCGTATTTCACCCGCGTCTACAACCCGGTCTGGACCAACCCGGACGGCTTCTCCTGGATCGAGATGCTGCGCGACGAGTCCCAGATCGAGCTCCACGCCGCCCTTACGCCAACCTGGAACGAGACGACCCATTGGGCTGACTACGTGCTGCCGATGGGCCATGGCCCCGAGCGGCACGACAACCAGAGCCAGGAAACGCACAGCAGCCGCTGGTTCGGGTTCCGCCAACCCGTGGTGAGAGTCGCGATGGAACGCATGGGCAAAAAGGTGCAATACACCTGGGAGGCCAACCCCGGCGAGGTCTGGGAAGAGGACGAATTCATGATCGAGCTCTCCTGGAGAATCGACCCGGATGGGTCGCTCGGCATCCGCAAGCATCATGAGTCGCCCTACCGACCCGGCGAGAAGATCACCGTTGAAGAGCACTACCAATGGATGTTCGAGAACACCGTGCCTGGTCTGCCTGAACGGGCCGCGCAGGAGGGGCTCAGCCCACTCGCATGGATGCGCAAGTACGGCGCGTTCGAAGTGGAGAAGGCCACCTACAACTGGCACGAGAAACCGGTCGCTCCCGACCATCTGACCGGCACTGCGGTCGATCCAGAGTCACACCTGGTAACTCGTGGTCTCAACGGCTCGTCCGAGACGGTCGGTGTGGAAGTCGACGGTCAGATCCTGGCTGGATTTCCAACACCATCGCGCAAGCTGGAGTTTTATTCGCAGACGCTAGCCGAGTGGCGCTGGCCGGAGTACGCGGTTCCGACGCCGGTCAAGAGCCATGTCCACCCCTCCCACATCGACCGTGAGGCCGGCGAGATGATCCTGCTACCGAACTTCCGGCTGCCGACGCTGATTCACACGCGCTCGGCCAACGCCAAGTGGCTCAACGAGATCTCACACTCTAACCCTGCCTGGCTCCACCCCGAGGATGCCACCCGGCTCGGCGTCGCCACCGGCGACCTGCTCAGGATCGAGACCGGCATCGGCTACTTCATCGCCAAGGTCTGGGTCACCGAGGGCATCCGTCCCGGCATCGTCGCCTGCTCGCACCACATGGGGCGCTGGCGGCTTGCCGAAACCGGCAACATCAACCCCAGCACCTCCAGCCTGGTCGACATTCAGGAGCACGACGGCACCTTCACGATGAAACAGGTGCACGGTGCGACCGCCTACGAGAGCTCCGACCCGGACACGTCCCGGGTGTGGTGGGGCGACGCAGGAGTCAACCAGAACCTCACCTTCCCGGTCCAGCCCGACCCGGTCAGCGGCCAGCACTGCTGGCTCCAGAAGGTAACCGTCACCAAGGCGGAGCCGAATGACCGCTACGGTGATCTCAGCGTCGATACCAACAAAGCCCGCCGGGCCTACACCGAGTGGCTCGCCAAGACCCGCCCGGCCCCCGGCCCCGGCAACCTGCGCCGCCCGCGCTGGCTCTTGCGGCCCTACAAGCCGGCGCCGGAGACGTATCTGATTGAGGAAACGATAGTCTGATGAAGTGGATCAATCGATCATGTGCCTGGTGGAATAATCCGCTCACATGAGCCAGTTCTGCAATCTCGAAGAACGGGAGTTGGTTCATCTTCTTATCGGCGAAATTATCCAGGCGAAGCGGATTGCGACCAGTGAGGAAATAGAGCGCATTATCAATTGCGTCGCGAGCGCGCCTTTTAGTAACCAACTCATGCGCGTACCGGATGAACATCAGGGGCGAATGTATCTCGGTCAGACGGTTGGGACAACGACAGACTCGCTCACCGCCCACTTGCTAAAGAGAATTTTTGTTAACGGGCAGTGGGCGCCTGGAACAACATCAAAGCAGTTCTTGACCGATATCAGGTCCGCTCTCGGTCATGACTCGACTAGGCTTGTGCTATACCAAAGACGCGGTGGGTACATCGCGGGTGTCTTGAGCGAAAATGTTACTCCGGAACACCGTCGAGGGCGTAATGCATTGTCGCTGCTCTACATCGTGTATTCAGTAGACCGTGGTAGCATTATTACCGCCTACCAAGCGAGTACAGTCCAAGAAATCTCAATCCCGGGAGACGCCCTATGGCTCAGGTAGCCTCCTCGATTCAACAGCATATTGACACTGTTCTATCTCATCTTCTGAATGCATGGCAGCATTTACCTGTCGCCGTCACGGAGATTGACGACTGGGATATTGGCGTTCAGATTGCCTATATTGAAGAGTGGTCTGTTGAAGAGCAACTTCTGTCAGTCCTCCACCAATACGCCAAGGATGGTGCGATGACAGCGAGGCAGTTCGCGCAGTACCAGGAATTGCTGGCGTTGGTGGAGAAGAATCGGCCCCTGTTGAGCGACCTTCGGGAAAGTGGTTAGGGGGGTGCAGCGCATGGCCTATCGACTTCGACGGCTACGTCAAGCAGACCCGCACCGGGCCGTGCTTCCTCTGTGAGATCGTCGCTCGCAACCCGGACTACCCGCACCACGTTATCTTCGAGAACGATCGGGCGATCGTATTCCTAAACAAATATCCGATGCTCCGTGGCTACGTTCTGGTCGCACCTCGCGAGCACCTCGAGCAGGTGACGAGCGACTTCACCTTGGAGGAGTACCTCGACCTGCAACAACTGATCTACCAGGTGGCTGAGGCTGTGCGCCAGGAAGTTCCCACCGAGCGGGTCTACATCTTCTCCTTTGGAAGCCAACAGGCAAACAGCCACGTCCACTGGCATATCGCCCCGCTGCCACCGGGCGTTCCGTACGAGCAACAACAATTCCAGGCCGTTTTGCTTGAAAATGGCGTTCTGGATATATTAGAAGAGGAGTTAGCCGGCATGGCCAGCCGAATCGGACGCCGTATCGAGGAGCAACACGTAACGCAGCCTGGCGCCAAGAGGGTGCCAGAGCCCCGAATGTAGTGTAGAATTCACTCGAACAAATATTCTTCCACGTCACGCGCAGTGGACAGTTCCTCAGCGTCCGGGTAGCCGGAGATCATCCAGCACGATCGGTACGCTCATCACTGCCTCAGCCCATGCTTCAACGATCGGCAACGGACTCTAGAAGGCAGGCTCGTCCAGATGACCTCCAGCGGATACCGGGGCAGGGTGATAGCCAGGCTCATCGGGTTCATCTTGCTCGTCGCCGGGATGCTCGGCGCCGCGGCCCCGAATACCGTCCATGCCCAGTCCGGGAACGACACCGTCTACATCGCCGATATCAGCGGGACCATCGACCTCGGACTCGCACCCTATCTATCGCGCGTTCTGGACGACGCCAGCGAGGCAAACGCTTCAGCAGTCATCCTGGAGATCAACACGCCTGGCGGCCGGCTTGACGCCGCGCTGCAGATGCGCAGCGCCCTGCTCGGCGCCGATATCCGCACGATCGCGTTCGTGAATCGCGAAGCGTTCTCCGCAGGCGCATTAATCGCCATCGCCGCTGAGGAGATCTACATTGTGCCCGGCGGGGTGATTGGCGCCGCAACCCCGATCACCGGCACAGGTGAAACCGCGGACGAGAAAACCGTTTCGGCTGTGCGCTCCACCTTCAGAGCGACTGCGGAACAGCGCGGGCGTAACCCACAAGTTGCCGAGGCGATGGTCGACCCAGCGGTTGGAGTGGAAGAGCTCATCGAACCAGGACGCCTGCTGACGCTCACGACAACCGAGGCCCAGGAATGGGGCTATGCAGACGGCGTCGTCGCCAACCGGCAGGAGCTCCTGCAAGAGCTGGGACTGGCGGAGGCAGCCCTCCACGAGACCTCCCCTGGGCTCGCTGAAGAGGTCGTGCGCTTCCTGACCAACCCGATACTCGCGTCCCTGCTCTTCTCGGTCGGCTTCCTGCTGATCCTGGCCGACGTCTTCACCGGCGGGCTCGGTGCGCTGGCCGCCGTCGGGGCATTGATGCTCGGCATCTTCTTCTGGGGCCACTTTCTGGCCGGGCTCGCCGGGTGGGAAGGGGTTGCCCTCGTCATCATCGGGTTGCTCCTGATCGGGGTGGAAGTGTTTGTCATTCCTGGTTTTGGAGTTCCCGGCATCCTGGGGGCGGCCAGCTTGCTGTTTGGCTTCTACCTCTCCGTCCAGGGAGGCGAGATCGTTACCGAGGATGACGTCAACCGGGCACTCGCCACGGTCGCCGCTGGGTTCGTCATGATCGTGGCCGGCACCCTCGTTTTTCTCTTCTTTTTACCGAGAGCGACTCGTTTCCGCAGCCTTGTCCTCGACGCACAGGTCAACGTGCCGTCTGCTCGCCCGGAACGACGCGAGCGTGGTATCCAACGGCTCTTCAGAGCGTCCGAGCAGCCCTCTCCAGCCAATGCGTCAGCGCAACCGTCGTTCGCAGACTCAATGCGCGTGCGAAATCTGGAGAGGGACGAGGAGCAGCCCTCGCTCGTTGGCCTGCGTGGTACCGCGCTCTCTGATCTCCGCCCCGGCGGCGTCGCGACCATCGAGGGCCAGAGAGTCGATGTTGTGACGGAAGGCGACTACATTGTGGCCGGCGAACCGATTGTCGTAACGATCGACGAACGCTACCGGCGGGTGGTCCGCCGCGTGACATCAAACGACTAGGACGGGAGAACACTCGGGCAGATACAACACACTCCGAAATGAGACGGTCGCGAAACCAAGGGAGACGACATGGACGAAATCGGCTTAACACTGATCATTGCGGCAGCCGGCGCGCTGCTCCTCATTGCGTTCTTTTTGTATTTTGTGCCGGTTGGTCTATGGATCACGGCGATTTTCTCGGGTGTCAAAGTGAGCATCGGTACCCTGATCGGGATGCGCCTGCGGAAGGTTCCGCCAGGTGACATCGTCCGCCCGTTCATCAGCGCCACAAAGGCCGATCTGAAGCTGGACGTTGGACAGATGGAAGCGCATTACCTCGCCGGTGGAAATGTCGGGCGGGTCGTCCAGGCGCTCATCTCAGCCGACCGGGCCAACATCGATCTGCCGTGGCGGCGCGCCACCGCGATCGATCTGGCAGGGCGGGATGTGCTCGAAGCGGTACAGGTGAGCGTCAACCCCAAAGTGATCCAGACGCCGCGGGTGTCGGCCGTGGCCAAAGACGGTATCCAGCTCATCGCGGTGGCGCGCGTGACCGTGCGGGCCAACATCGACCGGTTGGTTGGCGGCGCTGGTGAGGAAACGATCATTGCGCGGGTTGGTGAGGGCACCGTGTCCTCGATCGGCTCCGCCGATGACCACAAAGCCGTGCTTGAGAATCCGGACGCTATTTCCCGTACCGTGCTGCAACGTGGACTCGACTCCGGAACGGCCTACGAGATCCTCTCGATCGACATCGCGGATGTTGATATCGGACGCAACATCGGTGCCGAGCTCCAGACAGACCAGGCTGAAGCGAACAAGAAGATCGCCCAGGCCGAGGCAGAGAAGCGCCGCGCCATGGCAGTCGCCGAGGAACAGGAGATGCGTGCCCGGCTGGTTGAGGCCGAAGCCGAAGTGCCGCGCGCAATCGCTGAAGCGTTCCGCTCCGGCAACCTCGGGATCATGGATTATTACCGCATGCGCAACATTCAGGCCGACACCGACATGCGCGAGTCTCTCTCTGACGATGGGCCCGACCGCACTATTTAGGACAGCGTCGAACATCCAGGTCTCGGAGCGTGCCGAGACCTGGCGTACCCCACACCGGGTCAGATAGGATCTTGAGATGCAGGCACACGACCAGGATGCATTACGCAAAGCGGCGGAGCGAGTCCTCACCCGTCGAATCGCGACTGACTCCAGCACCAGGGAACAGGAACAACCAGCGCCCGCACGACCCAGAGATCGGCGACGGGAACCACAGCGGCCGCGGGAGTTCCAGAGCACACCTGAGCGACCGCGAGAATTTCAGGTAGAAGCCGAGCGGCCGAGAGAGTATGAGCGGGGCATCGAAGATAGCCTCGCAGAGACGGATGCCGCCGCCCAACATGCTCTTGAAACGATCCATCGACTAGACGTCAACGAGCAGCAGGCAACGGACCATACCGAGCGACGCCCAATGTCAAGCAGCGACAGCTCTAACGCTCGCCGAGAGGATCATGCCTACGACATCGGCGTACCGCGGCGCGGCGAGATCTACGAACTGCTGCATACGCGTGGCGCCCTGCGCAGGGCCTTCATCATGAACGAGGTTCTGGGCAAGCCAATAGCGCTCCGTGAACCCAACGACTCCTACCATTGGGGTGGCGGCACAGAGCCCTGATCGTAACGCTGAACGAGCGGCTGCGCAGGCATGTTGGCCCTCAACCAGCTTCGTCACCGGACGGGCCCTGAAGAGCAGCCGCCGCCCGTCATCCCGAGCCCGATCACCGACCAGGGATGACAGGCAAAACGTCGCCGAATCTCCCGCCACCACGGTCATCAACTCCAGAGGTACTCGACATATCGCCCTCCGCTCTTCACCCCGGAATCCAGTGCCGTTCTGTCAACGAATCTTCAAAAACACGTGCATTGCTGCGGATAATGCAGTAGAATATGTCTAGAACAAACGTTCTGCTGACTGCCGTTCAGCGTAGCGATGAGTAGCTTTTAGTGAGAGAAGGATGATGATGAGCGGCAAGACGACGCGGTTCAACCCGAGCGACCATCTGCGCCAGATTGAGCGCCGCCAGCGCCAGCCAGATGGCAGCTTCAAGAAGGTTTCCAACGACTATCTGGACGTCAAGTGGCGTCTGGTCTGGTTCCGGGAGGAGCATCCAGACGGCTCGATCCAGACTGAGCTGTTGTCTACCCCAGGCGTCTCCCCGGCGGTCGTGAAGGCCACCGTCACGCTACAGAATGGGGTGACTTCGACAGGTTTTGGCCAGTGCGGCACCGAAGACTGGGGCGACTGGCTTGAGAAGGCAGAGACACGCTCAATCGGCCGCGCTCTGGCGCTGCTTGGATTTGGCACCCAGTTCTGCGAGGATTTCGACGACATCATCACAGACGCGCCGGTCGAACCACGACAAGAGCCACGACAAGCACGTCAGACGAGCGAGAAGAGTGAGAAGAGCGAGAAGCCGGCCACGAACTCCGAGCCCGGCAACCCGATGACGGCCAACCAGCGCCGCTACATCGAGTCGCTGGCCCGCGATGCCGGCATGGACCAGGCAGGTCTCGACCAGACCGTGGTCAAGCGCTACGGCCATGGACTAAGCGAGCTCACGAAGTCCGAGGCGAGCGCGTTGATCGAGGCTCTGCAGGCAATCAAGGACGAGCAGGCCCTCGCAGGGTTTACCAACTAGTTCTTACCCTCTACCCTCCCTATCCCAGCAGAAGCCTTCCCGAATGCATTCGGGAAGGCTTCTTTGGCTTGCGACAATGCGACCCCGGAGTGGCCTGCCACTCCGGGGTCTCTCTATCTCATGTCTTGCGTCGATCATCGCGCCCGTTGCGGTCGAAGATCGAGCGCTGCTCGCCACTCGTCTGGAGCGACGATGTCAGCTTCGAGTCCTACTCGACGGTCGACTCAGGAGCGGCAGTGGTGTCATCGCCTGCGTCCGGGGCTGCATCTTCGGCACCATCCTCGGTCTCAGTGCCCTCGTCAACGCCCTCGGCGCCGTCTTCTGCCTCGGTGCCATCATCGACGTCTTCAGCACCATCCTCGGCGCCGCCGTCTACGTCCTCGGCGCCATCTTCGGCATCCTCAGCACCGTCTTCTGCTCCAGTGCCGTCGTCGACGCCTTCCGAGCCATCATCAGCCGGCGGTGTCGCTGGCGGGGCCTCGACCGGTGGCACGACCTCCGGAGGCGTCTCAACTGGCGGCACGTCTGTTGGCAGATCGCCGACCGACAGGTGGTTGAGGATGAAGATCAAGTTGTCCTTCAGAATCGTGATGTTGCCCGTGATGTCGGTGAAGGAGAATCCAACTTCGACAGCTTCCGAAGCGGGGTCAGTCGCCGGCGCTTCTACCGGAGGATCTGAGATGGGTGCATCGCTGCTCTCACTCTCCTGAGCGAAAGCCGCGCCACTGGCCCCGAATATCGCAAACATCAGCACCGGTAGCAGCGCGAATATACGCAGTTTGGTCATCTTTTCTCCAGACGTTCGTCTCGAATCGTCCGGCGAGCAACTCGCCGGTTTACTTCTGCACGCCACGTCTGTGACGCTACCTCGTATCGAGGCGTCGCTATCGTGCACCTCCCTTTCATTTCTCCTGGTCCCACACTCAATTGGGACAACCGACGCCTGAAGAAATACTATGCGTTTATCTGCCGGATTCCAGCCCGCTTCCGGGGTGTTCCTTCACACACCGTTCGAGGCGTTTCGAGAGAGGCCCGAACGGTGGGGTATCACTACCCGATCGGGGGGTTCGGGCGACGGTGTCAGGTCCGAGTCCGACGACGCGACCAGGCCATGCTGAATGGCGAATGCCGCGAGCTGAACCCGGTTGTCGAGGGAGAGCTTGCTCAGAATCTTGGCCACGTGGCCTTTGGACGTGTGCTCGGTAATGTAGAGCTCACGTGCAATCTCCGCGTTGGTCCGGCCCTCGACGACGAGCGGCAGCACTTCGAGCTCGCGCTCGGTCAGGACGCTTGTCACCGGGGGAACCGGTTCAGCGCCGTTCAAGCTCTCAAGAATCGTGTCCATCATTGGTGAGCCCATGACCATCTCGCCAGCGTGAACCACTTTGACCGCGCGCATCAGGTCATCCGGCTCACAGGTCTTCTCGATACAACCGCGGGCCCCGGCCAGCAGTGCCTGCTTGGCCATGTCTTCGTGACATAACGTCAAGGCAATCACTGAGGCAGTGGGGACTTCTTCACACAACAGCTCGATCAGCTGCGGGCCACCTTCCGGCATGTCCGGATCCACCACAATAATGTCGGGCTGGCACGAGCGAGCCAGACTGAGCCCATCACTGCCGGTGGCGGCGTCACCGACAACCCGAAACCCGCGCCGGCGGTTAAACGCAGCCGCCAGACAGCGGCGCAACAGGGTATGGTGGTCGATCAACACGAGACGTATCGGTTCGGACATCTGAGTAAACCCCGATCGTGTGTACAACTGCATCAACTGGACGGTTCGTGATCCAGACTCTCTACGCCGTTGTGCGCTCCTATCGGGCCCCCCACAGGTCCAGTGCGAGCAGTGTATGGCTCGGCTACAATCTCAGAATCTCGAATTTGCCGAAAGCGTTATCTCAGGAACTTCTTAGCTCTCAGACGAGAGAGTCTTCCCTGAGACGGATCTGCCCTTCATTGTGAACCCCAATCCCATGCGGACGGCGACGTGGCAAGATTGCCGCTGTTGTTCGGTGGAATGCCGTTTTCGAGGTACCTCGAAAACGGCATCACAGAATTTGCTAGGACCACCATGCACGATGAAGAACGCGCCAATAGCACCGATCCCGCTCTGAACGTGACTCCTCCCGAGGACGAGCACGAATTCCTCATGCCCGGACCAACGCCAACATCGAACGAGGGCTGTTTCGCCTGGGGCGCCTCGTGGGTCATCGTGTCGCTTGTGCTGCTCGTCATCGTCGCGGTTATGACAGTGGGCTGCTTCTTCATTTCTCGCCTGGTCGGGTTGCTGTAAGACAAGGCGTGCCCTGCCGTACAATGATCGTGGATAACCCTGCACAGAACACAACGATCGGCCAGTGAGAGGACACATCCATGACGACGGTGATGACCGGGGGCCAGGCGCTCGTCAGGTCGCTGAAGAACCATGGCATCGACACCATTTTCGGACTGCCCGGCGTGCAGCTCGATGCGACCTTTGACGCTTTGTACGAGGAACGGGACTCCATCCGGGTCATCCATACCCGGCACGAACAAGCCACCGCCTACATGGCCTTTGGCTACGCGGTCTCAACCGGCAAGGTCGGCACCTGCCTGGTCGTTCCCGGCCCAGGGCTGCTCAACGCGTCAGCGGGTCTCGCGACGGCTTACTCAGCGAACGCGCCGGTGCTCTGCCTCACGGGACAGATCCAATCTGACCTGATCGAAAAAGGGATCGGGCAGCTGCACGAGATCCCGAACCAGCTGCAGATGCTGCAATCGGTAACAAAGTGGGCCGCACGCGCCAGCCATCCAAACGAGGCGCCCGGCCTCATCCGCGAAGCCTTCCGCCAGCTGCGCACCGGCAGAGTACGTCCGGTCGAAGTCGAGATGGCGCCGGACATCATGGCGATGCGGGCCGAGGTCCAGCTGCTCGAGCCGGAGACGTCCTACGCCGCGCCTGAGATCGATCCCGGCCTGATCGAGCAGGCCGCCAAGCTGCTGGCCGGCGCCAAGAAGCCGGCCATCTTCGTGGGCGGCGGCATCTTCGGGGCAGAGCAAGAACTCCTGCAATTGGCCGAAACGCTCCAGGCGCCCGTCATCATGTCGTCCGGTGGGCGTGGCGCGGTCAGCGATCGGCACTATCTGGGACACTCGATGCTCGGTGGACACCTGCTCTGGCCCGACGTGGATGTTGCGCTGGCCGTTGGGACGCGCTTCAGCACGCCGCTCACCTCCTGGGGCACCGACGACAACCTCAAGGTCGTCCGGATCGACATTGACCCGCAGGAGCTCAACCGAATCGCGACCCCGGATGTCGGCATCGTTGCCGACGCCCAGCAGGGGCTGGCAGAACTCCTCCAGAGCGTGGAGCGGCACAACGGCTCCCGGCCCTCCCGTCAGAACGAGCTCAACGCGGTCAAAGAGAAGGCCTACGACCTGCTCTTCGAGCTGCAACCACAGATGTCGTTCAGCGAGGTGATGCGCGAAGAGCTGCCGGACGACGGCGTCTTCGTGGATGAGCTGACCCAGGTTGGCTATTTCTCGCGGCTGGGCTTCCCGGTCTACGAGCCGCGCACCTTCGTCACGTCCGGCTACCAGGGTACGCTCGGCTACGGTTATGCAACGGCGCTGGGTGTCCAGGTCGCCAACCCGGACAAGCGAGTGCTCTCGATCTCGGGCGACGGCGGTTTCATGTACAACATGCAGGAACTATCGACCGCCGTGCGCCACGAGATCCCGCTCGTCGCGGTGGTCTTCAACGATGGCGCGTTCGGCAACGTGCGTCGCATTCAGAAAGAGGGCTACGGCGGCCGGACCATCGCCTCGGATCTCACCAACCCGGACTTCGTCAAGCTCGCCGAGTCCTTCGGTGCGGCCGGGCTGCGCGCCCGTTCCCCTGAAGAGCTACGCGGCGCGATCCGTGAAGGGTTCGCCAACAACCACCCAACGCTGATCGATGTCCCCGTCGGAGAGATGCCGAGTGTCTGGCACCTGTTGCGGGCCGGCAAGGTGCGCTAAACGTACCGTCACCTCGCCGTATCCTACGTGCAAGACGCCAGAGAATCCCCGGATCATCTCCGGGGATTCTCTTGCCATGAGCGAAACCATTGGTGTCGCGGGACAACGATGCGATTCTCCTGATTGCTCTGCCAAGCGTGGTGCACACCTCGCATAAGGTACGCGCTACGGCCCATGCTCGGACCAAATCGGCACATCGCATTCATGCACCACTACGCCCGAGAAGAGACCACCAGCCCATCCGGTTCGGGGGACCTGGGGTGGCTCGTTAGCATTATGTGACAATCTTCACGCGAGATGCGCTAGAATGACCGGCGGCACTGCCAGAAGAGGCAACGTACCCGTATTTGAGGAGGATTTGTTCTGTGGCGAACATGACCGGGGGACAGGCGCTCGTCGCCTCCCTGAAACAGTATGGCGTCGACACGATATTCGGGCTACCCGGCGTGCAGCTCGACAATACCTTCGATGCCCTGTACGAAGCACAAGACTCGATTCGGGTACTCCACACCCGCCACGAGCAAGCCACCGCCTACATGGCCTTTGGCTACGCGGCCTCCACTGGCAAAGTCGGCACCTGTCTCGTCGTTCCGGGGCCGGGCCTGTTGAACGCAACCGCCGCGCTCTCGACCGCCTACGCCTGCAACGCTCCAGTACTCTGCCTCTCGGGTCAGATCCAGTCTGACCTGATCGAGAAGGGGATCGGGCAGCTACACGAGATCCCGAACCAGCTGCAGATGATCCGCTCGGTCACCAAATGGGCTGCTCGCGCGGACCACCCGACCGAGGTGCCGGGGCTCATCCGGGAGGCCTTCAAACAGCTCCAGACCGGCCGCATTCGCCCGGTGGAGTTCGAGATGGCGCCTGACATCATGGGGCTCAAGGCGGACGTCGAGCTGCTGGACCCGGTCCTGTCCTATCCCGACCCGGAACCAGATCCTGACGCGCTCAAGAAGGCCGCCGAGCTGCTGGGCAAGGCCAAGAATCCAGTCATTTTCGTGGGTGGCGGCGCACTGGACGCCAGCGAGCAGCTGCTTAACCTGGCCGAGACTCTGCAGGCGCCGGTTGTTATGACTGGTAACGGCCGCGGCGCGGTCAGCGACCACCACTATCTGGCACAGACCATGGTCGGCGGTCAGGAGCTCTGGGCCGATGCCGATGTCGTTCTGGCGGTCGGAACGCGCCTCATGCAGCCGCTGACTGCCTGGGGTGCCGACGACAGCATCAAGATCATCCGCATGGACATCGATCCAGAGGAGATCGAGCGCGTCTCCAAGCCGGAGGTCGGCATCGTCGCGAACGCGAAGACCGGACTGGGGAAGCTGGCAAACCAGGTAGCCGGCTTCAACGGCAAGCGTGCCTCACGCAAGAGTGAGCTGACCGCTCTCCAGGAGAAGGTCGCCGACATGCTCTTCGAGGTCCAGCCACAGGCGTCCTACGCCGAAGTGTTGCGCCAGGAGCTCCCGGAAGACGGCCTGCTGGTCAGCGAGATGACGCAGATGGGCTATTTCTCCGGCGTTGGTTTCCCGGTCTACAACCCGCGCTCGTTCATTACCACCGGTTACCAAGGCACACTTGGCTTCGGTTTCGCGACCGCGCTCGGTGTCCAGGTCGCTCACCCCGACAAGAAGGTGATCTCCATCAACGGTGACGGCGGCTTCATGTTTACCGTCCAGGAACTCTCAACGGCCGTGCGGCACAACATTCCACTGGTCACAATCGTCTTCAGTGATGGCGCCTACGGCAACGTGCGCCGCATCCAGAAGGAGTCGTACGGCGGACGCACGATTGCGTCTGACCTGCGGAATCCCGACTTCCAGAAACTCGCCGACGCGTTCGGTGTCGCACCGTTCCGCGCCGAGACGCCGGACGCGCTGCGCTGCGCCATCAAGGAAGCCTATGACATCAACGGCCCCAGCCTGATCGAGGTTCCGATCGGCGAGGTGCCGGGCATGAACAGCATCCTGCGCCGCAACCCGCCGGCTCGCAAGACGAGCTAAGCGCCTTCGACGCACCAGGTCAACGGTCCGGGGAGTCATCCTCGGGCCGTTTGTCTGTGTCTTGGAACGACGACGGTAGAGTGACCGCTGCCTGGTCACTCGCCCTGAGCGCAACTCAATCATCCTCGACGTGGCGAAGAGGCTGCACTGAGTTTGATAGTCATCCTGACGCAAGGAAGGATCTCTGGTCCATCGCCGCGGGTGTCAGGCAAGAGATCCTTCGCTTACGCTCAGGATGACTAATAGGCGCAGGATGACCGTCAATGCGCTCGGGCGACTGGTCAAGCATTCGGGCGGCCAGGCAGGGCGCGATGAATGACGCCCGTACCATTCATCGGGATCCTTGCGCATAGTGGATGTAGTAGGACATCTTCATCATTGCGTCGCTACGCAGGACACGTTCAGCTGTATCAGGGAACGAGGACGACTTCATCCGAGAGTGAGGGGACGCCCTGTCTGCGCGCTGGCATCATACATTGCGAGGAATGTACAGGTTGACAACAGAGAACATCTGTTCTACCGTAAACGTTCAAAGTCACCGGTGTCGATATCGGTTCGTCCGATCCAGACGTGAAGGAGCAGCCCCATGACGTCGAAGCTACAGAGCGTCCTCGACGACATCCGCAGTACCCGCCGGGAACTGTTCGCGTCGCTCGCGCAGACGCCCGAGGAGCAGCTGAACAAGATGACGCGCTGGGGCTATGGTCCGACCGATGCGCGCTACATGTGCCTGCGATTCTCGGATCACGATGAGGAGCATGGCCTTCAGATCGAACACACGCTGCGCAGCATGCTCGGCTGGCAGCCAAGCCACGCTCAACTCATCCTGGGTGCGGCAGAGCGCACGCGCGGCGATCTGCTCGCGGCGCTCGTGGGGCTGACCGATGACGATCTCGACGTCGCACCGGTAGAGCCAGCGGGAGAGTGGCCGCTACGGAAAACGCTGGCGCACGCGCTCGCCACCGAGCACAGTTATCGCATCAACACCCTGCACGCCGTCGAGCGTCATCGAGCCGGGGAGTCACACGGTGACCTTCCGGCGCGAGGCGATGAGACGGGATTCAGCAACCTGTCGCTCGACGAGCTGCTCGCCGGGCTCGATGCCGCGCGCAACCAGACGCTCAACGTACTCTCAAGCCTCAGTGATGAAGACCTGTCCGCCCCGGCCATATGGTCCGGCCTGGAACTGGACGTCAACTTTCGGCTCATGCGCTTCTCCCACCATGAGCGAGAGCACACGGCGCAGATCCAGAAGTGGCGGGTTCAGACGGGCAGGCCGCAGAGCGACGCGCAACGGTTGCTTAGCCTCGCCTGGCAGACCCATGGCGCCGTGCGGGGCTACCTCGTCGGTGTGCCGGACGACGTGTTCACTCGCGATCCTGGTAACGGCGAGTGGTCTGCCGCGGAATGCATGGCTCACATGCAGGAGGCAGATGGATTCTTCAAGGAGATGATCGAAGTTGCGCGATAGGGCAGACGCGCCGGGGTATGGGCTGTGCTACGGCTTGGCCGACAGGTTGTCTGGCACGGAGTCGCCCGGCCCACTGGACGGCCTGGGCCCGGTAATGCGGCGCTCTTCTTTACCGTCGGCCTCGTCCGCCCAGCGGTAGAACGCGAGACCGGCAGCTGCGAAGTAGAAGCTGCCCACACCTATCCACATCAGGAGCCCGCCAATCTCCTGATCGCCGATTAGCGTCAACCCCCACACCCGCTCCGGAGCGTGGGAATATTCAACATAGAGTACGGTGCCAGCCATGGTGATGATCGCCCCGACGATCTGACCGGGCACGGTGTGGGCCAGCAAATAGAGACCCTTTATCGCGGGTGAAAGTTCCCCAAATTCCCGTCCAGGCGCAAGCACCGGCCACCACGATAGCAGGGCCGTACCCATCAACGCGAGATGCGAGGCGATGTGGACGGGCTCATTGCGCAAGATCAAGTCATAGAACACGGGCAGGTGGATCAGCGAGAACACTGCGTTGAACACGAGTAACGCCACAACCGGATTGGTGAGTACGCGCCAGTAATCCCACAGCGATCCTCGCTCTGAAAACCACTGGTACATCACTTTTGGCAGACCGGCCAGCAAAAGAGGCGGGCCCACGATCGTGAGCAGGATGTGCTGCGTCATGTGCATGGTCAGCAAATAGGAGGCGAAGACATCTACCGGGGAGAGCAGCGCGACGATGAACGTCGCAAGCCCGGCGATAAACAACCCCTTTTGTACCGCACTGGCTGCCCGTACCCCAGGATTTCGGGTTTCATAATTGTGAATCCAGCGGAAGTAGAGGAACCCCGCAACGGCGACGCCAATGACAACCGTCGGCTCGAATTGCCAGCTGCCAAAGCCAGGGTTTTCAACAAATCCAGTGTGCAGGGGTACCAGCATGAGGGGCTATCCAGGTTCTAGACGGATATCGTGATGTGACAACGTCCGCTTCGCGGGCTCGTCCAATTTGGGGGTGGCGCTTCCTGCTCGTTCAGGTAGACCATCATCTCCCACGCTACCCACAGCCGTGTACTCAGAAGACCCGTTGCCATGCTGCTCACGGCGACCATAATTGGGGCACCTACTTCAACACCCCGAACATCGCCAAAAGAGCGAGCATAATACCAGCGGCGGTAACGAGGCCCGCGCCGAACACCCAGGCGAAGAACTTGTTATCGAACTTCAGGTGCATAAAGTACGCGACGACCAGCCCAAACTTCAAGGCAGACAGAGCGAGCAAAATGGGCAGCAACACGCCCGCGAGCGCCTCGATATAGACAATCGCGACTTCGATCGCGGTAATAATGGCGAGAACGACGCCAATCCGGACGTAGTCCTGCCACCCGGGGTGATGCTCTTCAACGTGATGGTTAGCTGCCATGTGCTCGCTCCGTCTCTCATTACCGCGACACCGTATGCGTCATGTTCGGCAGGGGAGGATGTCCTCCCGCAGATTGTGCTTCACCTTTGCCTCGGCGGCGCAAGGCTCCGCCGGTCGGGAAGTCTGGCTACGCCTCGACCAGGTAGACAACCGTAAAGATGACGATCCAGACAATGTCGACGAAGTGCCAGTAGAGTCCCGCAATCTCGACGTTCAGGCTCTTTTCCTTGGTCACCAGCCCAGGTTTGAAGGATGCCAGAAACAGGCTGAATAACCAGATCACACCGATGAACACGTGGGTACCATGGAAGCCAGTTAACACATAGAATGCCGAGCCAAAGATGCTGCTCTCAAGCGTCAAGCCTGCGTGATGGAACTCGGTGAACTCATAGATCTGGCCACCAAGGAAGATACAACCCAGTATGGCCGTCGTTGCGATCCAGATACGGTAGCGGCGGAGATTGCCGCGCTGAATGCTCGCCAGCGCCAGCACCATCGACAACGAGCTCATGAGCAGCACGAATGCGCTGACCGACGTGAACGGGATATCGAAGATCTCGTGCGGAAAGGGGCCGACCATCGCGCGCCCGTGCGAGACCAGATAGACGGTGATAAACGATCCAAAGAACATACAGTCGGAGGCGAGGAAGCTCCACATCGCCATTTTTCGGTTGTCGAGCCCGGTCGAGGTTGGGTGCTCAATTACGTGGTTCGCGGCCATCCCCGCTGTACCTCCTACGACACGCGCCGTGGCGCGTTCCATGTGCCAGCCATCCGGCGGCTACGCGTGTTCGCCCTCACCAAAGGCTGGCTCCAGAGCCCAGCCCCAGATGCCGAGGAACAGCAAGGCCAATCCAACAAACGTCATTGCAAACGTGAAAATGAAGCCTGCAAAGAAGAGCACGATTCCCAGAGATGCCACCAGCGGCCAGTACGATGGGTTCGGCATGTGGATCTCGTCGTGCACCTCTTCGGTGTGCATGTCGGGATGATCGGGTTTACCATGCTCGCCAGGCTCCGATTCATGCCCATAGACTTCCGGATATTTGTCGGTCCATAGGGGCATGCGGCTCTTCACCACCGGGATTTTGTCGAAATTGTGCACCACGGGCGGCGAGGCGGTCGCCCACTCCAGTGTCGCGGCATCCCATGGATCGTCCGGTGCGCGGTCGCCGAGAACCGTCGTAACGTAGACATTGATAAGGAAGAGCACGAACCCGAGTGCGATGACAAACGACCCCAGGGTCACGACCATGTTCCAGAAGTCCCAGTTCAGACCATCACCGTAGGAAGCGATGCGGCGCGGCATGCCCATGGCGCCCAGCCAGTGCATCGGGAAGAAGGTGACGTTGAACCCGATGAGCATCAACCAGAAACTCGCCTTGCCAATACCCTCATGCAGCAGCTTCCCGGTGAACTTGGGCCACCAATAGTAGATGCCGGCGAAAAGGCCCATGATGCTGCCGCCGAAGAGCACATAGTGGAAGTGAGCCACGACGAAATACGTGTCTTGATGCTGGGAATCAACCGGCGGGCTAGCGTGCATAACACCGGAGAGACCACCGATGATGAACATGGCGACGAAACCGATTGCGTAGAGCATCGAGGTCGTGAGCCAGAGGGCGCCGCCCCACATGGTGCCGATCCAGTTAAAGATCTTCACACCGGTCGGCAGGGCGATCAACATCGTCGTGATGGCGAAGATCGAGTTTGGCACCGGGCCCATACCTGTTGTGAACATGTGGTGAATCCACACGCTGAACCCGTACACCGCGATAGCGATACCGGCAAACACGACCGCCGTGTAGCCAAAGAGCGGCTTGCGGGAGAAGGTTTGTATCACCTCAGAGACGATACCCATGGCCGGCAGGATCAGGATGTACACCTCGGGGTGACCGAACACCCAGAAGAGATGCTGCCAGAGCAGCGGCATGCCGCCGGCCTCGACCACGAAGAAGTTGGTTTCAAACCAGCGGTCGAACATCAACAGCGTCGCGCCAACCGTCAGAGCCGGGAAGGCCATGAAGATGAGCACCTGCGTGATCAGGGTCATCCAGACAAACACCGGGAGGCGCAGCATGGACATCCCCGGAGCGCGCATGTTGATAATCGTTGTGAAGAAGTTAAATGAAGCCGCCACCGACGAGATACCGAGTACCTGGATACCGAGGACCCAGTAATCGACACCATGTCCGGGCGAGTAGGCCGGCGAGGTCAGGTTGGCGTAGGCAAACCAGCCGGCGTCCGGTGCTCCGCCGTAGAACCAGCCAAGGTTGATCAGGATCGCGCCGAAGAGCAGCACCCAGTATGAGAATGCGTTCAAACGCGGGAACGCGACGTCGCGCGCGCCGATCATCAGCGGCACCAGCAAATTAAAGAAAGCACCGGAGAGCGGCATCACCGCCAGGAAGATCATAGTGGTGCCATGCATCGTAAAGAGCTGGTTGTAGGTTGCAGCTGAGATAAAGTCATTATTTGACGAAGATAGCTGCACACGCAGGAGCAATGCCTCAGCACCACCGATGGCGAAAAAGGTCAGCGCAGTAATGAGATACATGAGACCAATGCGCTTATGGTCAACTGTGGTCAACCAACTCCAGACACCCCGTGGCGCCGATGTTGGTGCGTAGGTTCTCGGCGCATCTCCGACGTGCCGTACTTCTGTAGACATCCGTCTTTCCTAGCTCCTGATACCGGACTAGTAAGGGTTCACGCGTAGAAGAGAGCTATATCTATTCTAAGGTTTCCAGGTACGCGACAAGGTTCATAATGTCCGCCTCGCTGAGGGGCAGATCCGGCATCTGCGTGCCAGGCTTGATGGCATCCGGGTCATCCAACCAAGCTGCCAGATTCTCAGGTGTATTCTCGACCACCCCGGCGATCTGTTCGCGGCTAGCGAACCCGGTGAGTTCCGGACCAACCGCCCCTTGAGCGGCCGTTCCTTCGACCGTATGGCAAGCGGCGCACTGCGTCTCGATGATGGCCAGCCCAGCCTCGGGATCACCCTCTGCCGGCGGCGGAGCAAGCTCCTCAGCAACCCAGGCATCGAATTCCGCTTGAGGCTGTGCCACGACCGACAGCAACATCTGATAGTGAGCAAGGCCACAGAACTCCGCGCACTGTCCCAGGTACGTGCCTGGAGCGTCAGCTTCAAACCACATACGGTTGTCCCGGCCTGGAATCGCGTCCAGCTTGCCGGCCAACTGTGGCACCCAGAATGAGTGGATCACGTCGGCTGAATCCAGACGGAAGTCGATCTGCTGCCCCACAGGAATGTGTAGCTCGTTGGTGGTGCTGATCCCAAGTTCGGGGTACTGGAACTCCCAGAAGAACTGGTGGCCGATGACATTGACGACCATGGAGTCTTCGTCCGGCCGTGCCGAGAGGTCTGAAATAACTTGCAGGGTGGGAACGGCGATAATGGCGAGAATAATGGCTGGAATGACCGTCCAGATGATCTCCAACCGGTTGTTCCCGTGTACCGGCACCGGCCGGCCGTGGATGGTCTTTGGTTCGCCCCGGAACTTGAAGACGCTGAAGAGCAGGAGGCCTTCGACAAGGAAGAAGACCACAACCGCGCCGTACCAGATGAGGGAATAGACATCAAGGATGCGCTGGTTGTGCTCACCAGCTGCCTCGAGTGTGGTTTGCGGGTAATCTTCAGCGGAGCCACAGGCTGTAAGCAGCCCACCAATAACAACCAGCAAGAGGACCGCGACGACCCATCTTGGGACGTGACGCAACATCCCTGTTTTTCCTTCCCCCAGAACGCAGGTTCCCCCGAAAAGACGCAATGGTGGGACGAAACCGTATTGAAAGGTAGTCTAGCACACATTGTGAACTTCTCCACAACACCTGTGCCGGGTTGGCATAACGGTTCGTTTCAGCCGCCGAACACGCCCTCGGCCCGAACCGTTCTCTGCGGCAGAGAGCGGTCGAATAACGGGCATCTCCCGGTGGTGCTCGCGGTCAACCTGTGCCGTCCTCGGGGGGCACGCAGGCGAAAGGGGATGCCCTGGCACAGCCAGGGCATCCCCGAATGGTGTTGCTCTATGCGCCGCTCGTGGCCGGCTTGATGTTCTGGTTGTGCCGGAAGAAGTTCGTCGGATCGTAGATGCTCTTGATCTCCGTCAGGCGCTCGTAGTTGACGCCGTACGCCGCCTGCGGCTTGTGCGCCGAATCACCGTTGACATAGACGCCGCCGGTTGCGAAGGATTTGGTGGCCTCAGCAAATGCACGCGTCCACGCAATGTTGCGGTCGCCCTCGGAAGGGTCGACCCACACGGAGCCGATGACCAGGCCGTGTGGCGCGTCGCGATGGGCGAACGCGGTTGCCGCCGGCTCGACGCGGGCAGCAGCTCCGTGCAGCTGGTCAATCAGAATGACCGAGAACGGCGAGGGGATTTCCTTCGCGTAATCGATAATGACATCGATAGCCTCGTCGGACAGCTCGCGGATGCCGTGCCACTTCCAGTAGGACTGCATGCCCGACGGCATGGCCTCATCAAGCAGCAAGTTCATCTCGGAGTACTTCATCCGCCGGATCATGTCGACGATCGGTGGTCCAAACTCCCGGATGGGCGCGACGACCCGCTCACCTTCCAGCATTGAACCTGTGTAACAGAGCACGATGGCCACCGCCTGATTTCCATCAGGGAGCGTCATGATCCCGGAGTAGATGGTGAGCTCGTCTGGGGCTGAACCTGCCACCTCACGGTAGAAACGCAGGACGTCTCGAGCCCGTTCAAACGGATACAACAGCATTCCACCGAGCACCTCGGTGACCAGATGCAGCTTGAGCTCGAAGGACGTCACGATGCCGAAGTTTCCGCTCCCGCCGCGCAACGCCCAGAAGAGATCCGGATTCTCATCCTCGCTGGCACGCACCACGCGCCCGTCCGCGGTGACCACCTCGGCCCCCACAAGATTGTCCACGGTCATCCCGTACTTACCACTCAGCCAGCCGTAGCCGCCGCCGAGCGTCAGACCTGCCAGACCGGTGTCGGAGGCCGTGCCGGTTGGCGTCACCAGTCCCCACTTCTCGGTCTCGGCGATGTACTCGCCGAGCCTGACTCCCGGCTGCGCCTTCGCGACGCGCGTCACAGGGTCTACATCGACACGTTTCATCAGCGAGAGATCGATCAGCAGGCCACCATCGGAGACGCTATGACCCGCGACACTGTGGCCGCCACCGCGTACCGCAACGAGCAGGTTGTGCGTGCGAGCGAAGAGGACGGATTCGACGACATCATGCGTATCGGCACAACGCGCGATGAGCGTGGGACGGCGATCGATCATGGCGTTGAAGACTTTGCGGACCTCGTCGTACTCAGCATCCTCTCGGAGGACGAGCTGGCCGTGCAAACTATTCCTGAAGTCCTGTAGTGTTGCTTCCCCAAGAACCGACGCAGCGTAGCGCTCTTCGATCAAGACCATCATTGGTCTCCTCTCTGGTTGATCCAGCGTGTGTCACCGTTGACTACACACTGGCACCATACAGAGGCCGTCTTACAGCGACCTTTGACCATGTCTTACATTCGTCTTACACGGAAACAATCCCATGTCAGATGAGCTGGTCCACCTCGGCGACAACCTCCTGGAGGGAGAGCACGCGCCCTGCTGACCACTCCCGCTCAAACGCCTCATCAGTCAGCGTTGCCCGGGTGGCGGCAGTAACCGCTCGGATTCAGCCCGGTCTGCCGGCGCGAGCGAGAGCTGGATCTCCTCCAGCACGCCGTCGACCGCGCCCAACAAGCGGGCCGCCACGCGAAGCGATTGTCCGCCGCGGCCACGCCCGCGAATCCAACCAGACAACAGGCGATCCCGAGTGGATAATCGCGTAGCTGGAACAGGGCCAGACCTTCCCGAAAACGGGACCGTGCTTCGACGATGTCTCCTTGAGCGAGCGCCACGAAACCAGCGTTGCGAGAGATCCAGGCAATTCCCACGAAATGGAGCAGATCCTCGGCAATCGCCAGGCCCTTCTCGACGGCGAGAGCGGCGGTTTCATAATCCCTGTCAGCACGGGCGATTTCCCCCAGCAAACTCTGGGACTGCAGCTCCAGCCACGTGTCCCCAATGTGTTGCTCGAGTGTAATGACCTCGGCCACTTGCTGGCGAGCGGCCGCGAAGTCACCTATCCGGTAGGTGAGATTGGCCATGTGTTGCAGTGTAATGGCCGTGCCCCAGTCATCCTGCAACTCGCGAAAGATCGCAAGACAACCGTCAAACAGGCTGCGTCCCAGGGCGTGCTCATCCGCCTCGACAGCATCAAGTCCAAGGCCGTGGGTGGATAGAGCCGTGCCCCAGCGGTCGTTCAGCTCGGCGAAGATCACCAGTGCCTCGCGGTGACGGGCTCTCGCCTCCGTCACCCTCCCGTGAAACAACTCAGCGTGACCCGCCCAAACCAACGCCCCTGCCAGGCCAGGAGGCTCATCAAGCTCCCGCCAGATGTCGATGCCCTCGTTCAGCAGCCTCCGGCCTTCGCCATACTCGCCGACTCCCAATGAGAGCACCCCTGCGCCAGTGAGAGCCATGGCAGAGCCGCGCGTCCGATCGCCAGAGCGCTCGGCAAGCATGCGCGCCAGCCAGCCACGTCCTTCCGAGAAATGGCCTCCCAGATGCCAGAACCAGTAGAGTGTGCCTGCCAGCGTGAGACCCGCTTCTGGTGCGCCGGATTGTGCCTGCTCGTGGCACCACTCGAGCGCCGCCCTGAGATTCTCGTGCTCGTCGTCTAACCGTTTGATCCCCTGACGCGATCCAGAGCCACGGATCTGCCGATCAGCCTGCGTTGCCAGAGCGCTGTAATGCTCGGCATATGCTCGACGCAGGCTGTCCAGCTCGCCGCGCTCGGCAAGCCGCTCACGACCGTATGCCCGCATGGTCTCGAGTAACGCATACCGAATCGAGCCATCTGCCACGCTCACCACAACCAGAGACCGGTCTACGAGCTGCATCAAAAGATCGGCAATAATGCTGGTGGCTTCGAGGGGTGCAACGCCACACACGCGCTCGGTCGCCTCTAGATCGAAGCCGCCGGAGAACACGGCTAACCGGGCAAAGAGCACGCGCTCAGGTTCGCTGAGCAGCTCGTAGCTCCAGTCGAGCGCTGCTTGCAATGTTTGCTGGCGGGAGAGAGCCGAGCGGCTACCGCCGCGCAGCAGCTGAAAGCGGTCGCTCAACCGCTCGACGATCTGCCCGACGTTCAGGGTGCGGACCCTCGCGGCGGCCAGCTCGATAGCGAGTGGAATCCCATCAAGCCGGTAGCAGAGCTGTGCGACCGCCGCGGCGTTTTCCGGGGTCAGCGCGAAACCTGGCGCGATGTGACCGGCACGGTCCACGAAGAGCTGCACGGCTTCGTACTCGAGCAATGTATCCACGTCGGCGCGATCGCCAGGGTCAGGGAGCGAGAGCGAGGGTACGAGCCAGGTCGTCTCGCCTGCTATGCGCAGTGGCTCGCGGCTCGTGGCGAGAACGTGCAGGCTCGACACGGCGCGCAAGAGAAGCTCAACCAGATGTGCGCAGGCATCAATGAGATGCTCGCAGTTGTCCAGCACCAGGAGTACCCGGCGCGGCTTCAACCAGCTTGTCAACGTGTCCGTTAACGATTGGCCGGGCATCTCGCGCAGATCGAGCGCCGCGGCAATCTCTTGCGGCACGAGGGCTGGATCGGTGAGCGAGGCGAGCTCGACCAGCCACACCCCATCCGGATACTCATCCAGCATGTCGGCCGCAACCTCGACCGCCAGGCGGGATTTACCGCAACCGCCGGGACCCGTCAGCGTTAACAGCCGGGACCGATCCACCAGCCGACGTATCTCGCCTTTCTCCCACTCGCGCCCGATAAAGCTACTGACCGGCGCAGGCAAGTTGTGCCGCGGCCTTTGATGGTGAGCGCCATCCTCGAGCGTGGTCTGAGTCGACCGCCCCGACATTTCTCCAGCGCGAATCTGCTCAAAGAGACGCTCGCTCTCGGGATCGGGCTCAACATCGAGTTCGTCCGCAAGCGTCTCACGCAACATCTCGAATTGCCGTATGGCCTGTTGGCGCTGACCGGAGCGCGCGTAGAGTCGCATGAGTGCGCGATGCGCCGGCTCGTGGAGCGGGTCGGCGCTCAGGATGCGCCGCAACGCTGCAACTGTGGCGGAGTGGTCGTTCGTCTCTCCCTCGCTACCGGCCAACTCCAGCACCAGTGAGACGTACGCCTCTCGCAGTGATTCTCGCCGGTCGTTCGCCCAGGGCTCGTAACGATCGTCCGGCAGGAGATCGCCGGTGTAGAGATCCAATGCGCGTTGGTAGGTTCGCTCGTCGCGCTGCCGGTGCGCCTCGATAACCGCTTTCTCAAACGCCATGGCATCAACCCAGAGCGAGATGTTCGGGTTGAGCTGAACGACCTGGTCGCGCAGCATCAGGAACCGCTCGGCGTTCCCCGGCCGAGGGTCAAGCGTCCGGCGCGCGGCATGCAACGCCTGGTACAGGCTATTCGCCGCCTGGTCAGGGTCAAGCTCCGGCCACAGCAGCTCCAGCATCTGTTCACGGTGCAGGCGATACCCCGGCGCGAGCGCCAGGATCTTGAGGATCGCGGCCGCCTTGCGCCGTTTCCAGTCCTTCGGCAAAATGTCGCGGTCGTCGACCCGGACGCGGAACTCTCCAAGAACAGAGATGTGCAGCATTGCGCCTCAGGTTCCAGCTTCGTCTCTCACACGAGCAACCGGTGTGCAGGCATCATAGCCGCTGGCTGCTCGTCACGGAACTGGGACCGGTGACCGATCAGCCGGCGAGCGCCTCCTGAATGCGATCCGCTTGCCTGCCCGCCAGTTCCAGCGCGAGCTCCCGGCCCTGTTCTCCAGATCCGCCACCCACGACGACCATCCCGATGACCGGGCCAGTGCCATGAGCGAGTATGACGGACGATGGGCCACGCCAGGCCGGCCAATAGTTGCCGTTCAACCGGTTGCCCTCTACGATGGCCCCGACGTTGCACGGAACGACGAATAGAGGAGCGCAGCATGCCGATCGGGGAGAATGGGATGCGGGTCGGGCTGGCCACCGGCTCAAGCTGGCCGTGGCCGGCGTTGACACCTTTCTGGAAGTGGGCAGAGGGGTTGGGGTTCGACTCACTCTGGATGACGGACCACATCCTCAGCGAACGCTACGACACCAGCAGCGGCACCACCCAACCGGCCAACCCTGACACGCCGCCACCCGCCACGCCGATGCTGGAAGCCTGGACGCTGTTGGGCGCAGTCGCCAGTGTCACCAAACGAGCAACCATCGGTACGCTGGTCTCGCCGGTCACCTTCCGTCACCCAGCTCTGCTGCTCAAGCAAGCCATCACCATTGACCAGATCACCCACGGTCGCTTCATCCTCGGCATCGGCGCGGGTTATACCGAGCGCGAGCATCGCGCCTTCGGCATCCCCTATCCAGCACCCCGCGAACGGGTTGAGATGGTGCGCGAGACAATCGAGATGCTGCGCGAGCTTGAAGCGCACGAGCACGCCAGTTATCAAGGCAAGCACTATCGCCTGGATCAGGCACCCTTCCTGCCCAAACCGATCCGGGGCCGGATGCCGTTGATGATCGGCGCTGCCAAACCCGCCATGCTGCGGCTCACAGCCCGCCACGCGGACGCCTTCAACGTCGCCGGCAGTCCCAACTTCGTGCGCGAGCGGTTCGACGAGCTCGACCGCTTCTGCGCCGAGATCGATCGTGACCCGGCCGAGATCAGCCGCACGGTCGGTCTCTTTTACGCCCCCATTGACCCCCTCTCATCCCTGGACCGGGCGCTGCATGTGATCGACCGCTACCATGAAGCCGGCGCCCAGGAGATCGTTTTCGGGGCGCGCGAGGCTCATCGTGAGGTGATTGAGCAGCTAGCAGGGCATCTTGCTCGAGACTGAACTCTTGCTATGACGGTGGGGGTATGAAGCCGTTGCGAGCCAGCCGCTACCGTATCTGTGTCATGACGCGGAGGACCAGTCACCCACCGGCATCACCTCAAACGTCGCCGTTTCGGCCGGCGTTGGGGTGTCATCAGGCGCGGTGGCAATGTCAATCCCGTATTTTTTCGCGCATGCCCGGGTAACGGCTTTGGCCTCCAGTAGATCGGTCACATGCCGGGCCATGACTGGAACGCCCATACCGGCCATGTTCAGGACAGCCTTGCCATGCGCGGCGAGATTCTGCGTCCAGTCGCGCCCCATCCCTCTGCCGGAACGGATGTAGAGCTTGCCGTCCAGGGGCGTAATCCAGATGACGACGCTGGTCGGCCTCGTCGTCACCCGGCCGAAGGTGGTTAGCTCGATCTCTCGCTCCTGCTCCGCCGCTGCCAGCACGGACTCGTCAAACCCCGTCATGTATCGCGCCTCCCGTGTTAAATCTCGTCACGCCCTCATCAGCCAGTCTATCCCGTCCCCCGGGCACAGGCGTTTCATACTATGATGATCCGCGAACGACACGTCGAAGAAGGCGCAAGCCTGGAAGGGGACCTCCCACATGAGCCACGAGGCCAAACTGCAAGAACTCGGCATCAGCCTGCCGCAGGTGCCGCCGCCTGCGGGGAACTACGTTCACGCCGTGCGCACCGGCAACCTGCTCTATCTGTCGGGCAAGGGCCCGTTCAGCGAGGACGGCTCGCCGACGACCGGCAAGGTCGGGGCTGACGTCGATGTAGAGACCGCCTACAAGCACGCTCGCTCGGTTGGACTGACTCTCATGGCCGTCATGAAGCAGGAGCTCGGCAGCCTGGACAAGGTGAAGCAGGTCGTCAAGGTGCTCGGCATGGTCAACGGCGCGCCCGACTTCGGCCAGCAACCTGCCGTCATCAACGGCTGCTCCGACCTCTTCGTCGAGGTCTTCGGCGACGCCGGCCGCCACGCCCGCTCCGCCGTCGGGATGGGCTCCCTCCCCAACCAGATCACCGTCGAGATCGAGGTCATCATCGAGGTCGCGTAGGGTTTCTCTTTCGCGCACCAGAACAGGCTCCGCTTTCGCGGAGCCTGTTGCGTGAACGAGAACGAAGGACTTACTTGCCGGTGTTCACAAATTTGATGCACTGACCCTGGTTCTTGAAGGATGGGTTGTTGAACGCTTCCCAGCCGCCGTTCTTGCAATCGTCTTTGCTCGTCGGTGGACCGATCAGCGGCTCGAAATCAAATGTAGTCGTCCCAGCAGCAGTACCGAACTTGAACGCGTCGATGTTTTCGGTGTAACCGTTTTGGTCCGGGTTGCCGACTTTGATTCCCAGCCAGGAATCTGTGACGCGGATTCTCACACCTGGATAAAGAGATAGGATCTGACTCCACGTTTTCGGCGTGGAACCCGACTCACTTGTACCAGGCCAGGTTGTACCAGAGTGAAGCCACTTCGCCGCTCCGCCCGAGATCATGTCCCACTCTTGCCAGGTATCCTGTAGCACTGTGCCGTTCACACTCGGCACATACACCAGACGGCGCTGCCAGTCATCGTCCCCGTCAAAATCAACATTGAAATTGAAATAGCCGGAACGGTTTGACGGCACTCCATCGCCATTTCCGGCAACAGGATTGTAGGTGCTGTAGGCAAGGGTGGTGATTTCAGCGAGCGGGGTACCCCTGAACTGGTAGGTTGCCAGGGCGCGCCGCTCCAAATTGATAACAGATATCTGCGCACTGCCAGCGCCTGAAGGCGCTATCGACGGGCCGGTTACGAACGATCCCAAAGAATTATCAATAGTGTCGTTCCCATCGTTGTAGAAAAACCAGTTATCGCGAGTTGCCGCCACAGTGCGGTCAGTTGACGTTTCAAGATCGTTCGCAGTGACGACAACGGTCGTCGTCCGTTTGCCCGCCATCACCCCTGGCGCCATCAGCATCATCGCGATGACTACCGTGAGAACTACGCTAAACCGCTTACGCATGAACACTCCCCTACTTTCGGAAGAAACCTTCCGAACCATGCAAAACACGTGGCGAACGGCAGAATCCCCCTTCCCGGCAACACACCTATCAATGATTGCCAGCCAGTAGCACCACACCAAAATAACCGGCCAGGATAATCCTCAGCCGGTTTCGCCACTTGCTCGGCCTCTCGCATGGGCGACCACATGTGTGCGAGAAGAGTCATTACATCTGAGTAATGTCAGTGTAGGGCATCCTACGCTTTCGTCAAGTCCTTACTATAGAGGATTCGCTTGGCGCCCGGCTAATAGATTCCCAGCCCCAACTGCCCGGCCGTAGCAGCGTCCGCGTTATCAACGTGTCGTCTCCGTAGATGTGGCGGGTTCTGAAATCGCTACTGGCACTCGCGGCAGATTCCGAAAATCGCGAAGTGATCCAGGCGCGCTTCGAATCCGTGCTGGGCGGCTAAAAGGTCACGGAGGGGCTGTAACACTTCGCCGTCGATCTGGATAATGCGGCCGCAGCGCTCGCAAACGAGATGGTGGTGCTGACCGCCGCCGGTCAGCTCGAACTCCCGCCGGCCGCCCCCGAGGTCGGTCTCAACGACGACGCCGACGTCTTGCAAGACGTCCAGTGTCCGGTACACCGTAGAAAGATTCAGAAACGGGTAATCCTGCTGCGCGTGCTCATGGATCTCCTCGGCGGTCAGGTGTCCACCGCGCTCGACCAACACTTTGAGGATCAGCGTGCGTTGCGGGGTAAGGCGGTGGCCCGCCTTGCGCAGCGCGTCATGCAGCGTTCGCACGTCGTTCGACATTCTCATCCCTCAACCTTTGACTCCCTGTGGTACGTGCCCTATTATAAGCGTGGTGGTAACTGCAAAGATTTGCAATTGCGAGTCCTCGCCGCTGGCGTCGCGTCTTTGGAGGTTTCATGTCGTCCCTTCCGCAACTCCCCATTTATCTGCATATTCCAGACGGGTTCCTGAGCGGCCCGGTCGCGGCCGTCATGTACGCCGTTGCCGCCGTCTTCATCGCGCTGGCCATCCGCCAGACGAACCGCAATCTGCAAGAGAACACCGCCCCGTTGATGGGTGTGCTGGCGGCCTTCATCTTCGCCGCCCAGATGATGAATTTCCCGATCGGGGGTGGTACTTCGGGCCACATGCTCGGCGGCGCGCTGGCAGCTATCCTGGTCGGTCCCTGGGCCGCGATCATCATCATGACCTCGGTCGTCGGTGTCCAGGCGCTGGTCTTTCAGGACGGTGGACTCGCCGTGCTCGGGGCGAACGTCTTCAACATGGGCGTTCTCACCGCGCTGGCGGGGTTCGCGATCTACCGCGGAATCTCCGCCCTGAATCGTGGCAACCGGCAAACACTCCTTGCGGGGGCGTTCGTGGCAGCGTGGAGCACGGTGATGCTCTCGGCCCTGCTGACGTCCGCCCAGCTGGCGATCTCTGACACCTCTCCCTGGAGTGTCGTCCTGCCGGCGATGATGGGCGTACACGCTTTGATCGGCATCGGCGAGGGACTGATTACCGCTGGCGCGGTGGCCTTTATTCTCTCGACCCGGCCCGACCTGCTTGGTAGAGGCGTTCCTATTTCGAGCCAGGAGATGGCCTATTCAGGGGAGAGCGCGCGATGAAGGTGAATCGCAACTGGGCCATGCTGATCGCGGTCGGCGTCGGGATCGCGCTGATCGTTACCCTGTTCAGTCCCTTCGCCTCCGGTTCTCCGGACGGTCTTGAGCGCGTTGCCGAAGACGAGGGCTTTATAGAGGAAGGACGCGACGCTCCGTATGAGGTCATCGCCGACTACGTCTTCCCCGGCATCGAGAACGAGGCCGTTGCCACGATCCTGGCCGGTATGATCGGCGTGCTGATCGTCGCTGGGCTGGGGCTCGGCGTGGGTGCGCTCATGAACCGGACCGCGAAGGCGCGCCGGGCAGAAGCCACCTCGGCGCCCGCCAGCCGAACACCCGACTGACGTGTCTATCTTTGTCCTCGGTGAACGCTACCATCATGGCAGCGGCGCGCTGTACAGGGCAGACGCGCGCATTAAAATCCTGATCGCCGTGACGTTTGCATTCGGCATCACGACCGTGCCAGAGGGCAACTGGCCCGCATTCGCCGGGTTCGGAATGTTTACGCTGGCCGCCATCGCGGTAAGCAAGCTCCCGCCACGGCTGGTGTTTGGCCGGGCGTTGCTGGCCCTGCCGTTCATCGCAGCCGCGGTGCCCTTGCTCTTCACCCGCGAAGGCAACACGATCGCAACCGTCCCGCTCGTCGGCTGGACGGCGTCGTCCGCGGGACTGACGGCGGTCATGAGCATCATGCTGCGCTCGTGGTTTGCGGTCTTGATGGCGGTCGTGCTGACCTCGTGCACGACCCCGATCGACCTGATGCGGGGGCTGGAGCGCCTCAAGACGCCGAGGATTCTGGCGTCGACCATCTTCTTCATGTATCGCTACCTGTTCGTCATCGGCGGCGAGGGACAGCGGTTGATGAGGGCGCGCGACTCACGCAGCGCGACTTCCGGCATCGGTCTGCAGGCCGGTGGCACTGTCGCATGGCGGGGCCGGGTGCTCGGGAACATGGTCGGCTCGCTCTTCATACGCAGCTACGAGCGCAGCGAACGCATCTACGCCGCGATGCAGGCGCGCGGCTATGACGGCTCGATCCGGTTTGCTGACGAGCGGGTGCTGCGCCGCCACGATTGGATGCTCTTCACCGTCGCCGTGACCACCATTGGATTGCTGGTGCTCTATGCTCGTCTCTAACCGCGTCCCGCCATCTGAAGAAACCGAGGCTGAGAGTACCGCCACGGCGGTCGCGCTGTCAGTCAGCAACCTGTCCTACCGCTATCCAAACGGCCACGAGGCTCTCCGCAGTGTGTCACTGGAGATCCGCGCCGGGGAACGAGTCGCACTGCTGGGTCCGAATGGGGCCGGCAAATCGACGTTGCTGATGCACTTCAACGGCATCTTGCGTGGCGAGGGCGTGGTGCAGGTCCAGGGTGTAACGATCAACGACAAATCGGTCAAGCGCATCCGCGCGCAGGTCGGTGTCGTCTTCCAGAACCCGGACGACCAGCTCTTCTCACCAACCGTCTACGACGATATCGCCTACGGCCCGCTCTACATGGGGCTGCCGAAGGCTGAGATCGAGCAGCGCGTGACTGACGCGCTGGCGGCGGTTGACATGGCCGGTTTTGAACAACGCATGCCGCACCAGCTCAGCATCGGCCAACGCAAGCGGATCAGTCTGGCGACCGTGCTCTCGATGGCCCCCGAGATCCTGGTGCTCGACGAGCCATCGGCCGGCCTCGATCCGCGCGCCCGGCGTGGTCTGATCGAGCTGCTGAAGAGCTTGCCGCAGACCCTGATCGCGTCAACCCACGACATGCGTCTGGTGCGCGACCTCTTCACCCGCTCCATCATCATGGACGCCGGCCGGATCGCGCTCGACGCTCCGACGGCTGAGATTATCCACGATGAGGAGTTATTGGAAGCGTACGGCCTGGAGCTACCGTAGCTTGATACACTCCTCGCATACAACATGCCGAATGTCAAAAGGGGCGACCGATGGTCGAAAATGAAGAGCAATTCGACGAAAAAATATACAACGGGGTCGAGCGCAATGGCTCGGTGAAGATAATCACCAAAGAAGAGGGCATGCAGATTCTCGACATGGAGGCGCGTCGTCACTTCAACATGAGCGGTGAGGAGTTCATCTGTGCCTGGGAGTCCGGTGAGTTTGATGACGATCCCGATGGTCCTAACGTGATGTACGTCGCACTCCTCATACCGCTCGCCAAGTAAGGTAACGTGACAGGCCGAACCGCCGCGCAAGCCGTGACGCAATTCCAGGAACGTATCCGACAAACGTTTTCATGTGTAACGCGGGCCGTTCCTGAAAGCCGGGGCGGATATCACGTTTCAGCGTCGCCCCACGTCATCACACTGGGAACAGGCCACCGAGTCAGGCTCGCTGGACCAAGCAGACTTCATATCAGATTCGTCCACTACTACCAGATCGTCGTAGATCGCGAAGCGCGCAACTCATACAGAGTTGTAACTACCTCCTACTTCTACTCGCTTGATGACGCGGATCAACAAGAGATCATCGCTTTCCATTGGCATCCTTCGGCAGCAGGATCCGTTTCCGAGCCCCACCTCCATCTCGGGCCCGGCGCGAGAATCGGCTATGACCTGCTCCACCGTGCACACATCCCTACGGGGCACATCACCATCCAGGACGTCATGCTGCTTGCGATCAATGACCTTGACGTTGAGCCATTGATTGACCGCGAGGCCGCACTTCAGAGGCTCATCGAAATCCGACGACAATAAAATCCGCTAACCACGCACCTCGCTGTAGAAGAGCCAGGTCATCTCGCTGGTGTCACTGCCAAAGGTGTAGGTGCGCTCAAGGCCGGCCTCTTCGAGCAGAGCAACCTGCCGTTCCAGACGGTCGTTAGTCATGAAGGTGATCTTTGAGAATGACCACTCGTTTTCGAACCAGCGCAACAGGCCGTGGAACAACTGACGATCGAGGTCACGCTCCAGGCCGCTCGGACGCGCCCAGAAGGTGACGACTGCCTCATAGTCGCCGATCGCAACGTCGTCCAACGTCGCGTTGATATCCCGGTGAGCAAGCGCCTGAGACCATGGGTTGATGTAGACACACCCTTCGCAACGCGTACCTTCCGGGTTCATAACCGTGTAGGTAAACGCGGCGCGCTCGACATGCTCGCGCTCATGCTCTTCCAGATCGTCCAAGTTCTGGGCAAGCGTGAAGTCTGGTGTCGGCCAGGAGCCGCTGCTGAAACGCCGCAGCTGCTCCTGACTCTCCATCACCGCTTCGTAGTCCATCTGAACGTGCTCCGGAGTGAGCATCCGCAACACGAGGTCGTCGGTGCGCAGCTCGTCTGGGACGGGTGCAGCCTCTGGGTAAAACAGCACGTCGGCTACCTCTCACGAAAATGCGGAATGACCTCACGCCCGATGGCCGCGACGGCCTCAAGCGGATCGGGGCCGAGGGGTGGTCCGAAGCTGAGATGCCGGACGCCCATCTCTACCAGACCCTCCAGTCGCTCGATGAGCTCGCGAGGCGTACCGACGATGCCGATCTTCAACATCTCCGGCGTCACCAGCGAGCGCGCCTTCACCGGATCGCGCTCGGTCATCATCGCCCGTTCGATGCCCGCTAGCTCGGCTTCGTCCAGGCCGAGCCGGTCGCGCAGATAGCCGCTGAGGGCGTGGATGTAATAGGCGATCTTCTCCTTCAGCACCTCCTCGGCGGCAGCGCGGTCGTCAGAGATCGAGCACCAGATGCAGGCGGCCAGATCGATGTCGTCGATTGAACGGCTGGCCTTCTCCGCGCCAGCGGCAACGAGCGGCTGCACGGTGGCGTAGTGCTCGGGAGGAAAGAGGAGCGGCAGAACGCCGTCGGCGAGCTCGCCGGCCAGGCCGAGCATCTTCGGGCTGGTCGCGCCCAGATAGACCGGGATGTGTTTCCGTTCGCCAAAGCGCAGGTATGCCTCCGGCTGCCAGCAAGCAGCCTGCTCGCCAATAAGCACGCCGTTGATCGCTTCGATCGCCTTGCGCGTGGTGCTCAATGGCTTGCTGTACTCGATGCCAACCCAACGCATGAACTCCTCGGCGCCGGCCGAGATGCCGAGGTTGAAGCGTCCTCCACTCACCTCATCCAGGCTGGCGGCCAGCATCGCGATCTCGGAGGGGTGCAGCGTATAGGGATTGAGGATGCAGGTACCGAGCTCAATCGTCTCGGTTGCCAGTGCGACCGCCGTCAGGATGACAGGAGAGCTCCGCCAGAAGAGATCGTGACTCACCCAGAACTGGTCGAATCCAGCAGCCTCGGCTGCCCGAGCCAGCGCGACATAGCCGGCAACCGGCAAGTCGTTGTTCAGGCGAATACTGAACTTCACGAATCACGCTCCAATGGCAGGATCGCGTCAGCTTCGATCTCGACCAGGTAGTCGTCTCCGACAATTCTGCTAATCTCAACCAGTGTGTTGGCTGGCCGGATCTCGCCGAAATACGTGCCGTGCACGCGTCCAATCGCCTCCCAATCGTCCACATTCACCACGTAGATCCGGGTGCGCACGACATCAGCCAGCGTCGCGCCGGCTTCGTGAAGCGCCCGTTCAAGCTTTTGGATGATGTACTCAGTCTGGGCCGCGACATCCCCGATGCCAACCACCTGTCCCCGGTCATCCGTCGCAGTCGTGCCCGAAACCGACACGAAGCGGTCCACCCGCACCGCTCGTGAAAACCCGACCAGCTGCTCCCACTCGGTGCCGGACGACACCAGCTGACGTTCGTCGCTCACACATCCCCCTGTTCTCTGTCTCAGCCCTTAACGGAACCGATTGTACGCGCACTTCTCCCAATGCGATCTATCACGCTTGCTGATAGAAAGGATCAGAAACCGGTATTGGACAGCGGACCGGGTCAGCATTATGCTCTACATACATGACATAAATACACCATGACCAGGGAGATGATCTGATGGCAATAGATAGCGTCGTCGACCGGGACACTCTACGTACCGCCATCCAGGACGAATACGAAGACGTGGCTGTTTGCCCAACCAGCGGATTCCATTTCCACGTCGGTAGGTCCCTGGCCTCACATCTGGGATACCCGGACGACGAGGTAAACGCGCTTCCTGACGCGGCGGTCGAGAGCTTTGCCGGAGTAGGGAACCCCTTCGCGTTCGGACGACTTCAAGCTGGCGAGCGGGTGCTCGACCTGGGGGCTGGAGCAGGCTTCGACGCGATCCTGGCGGCCTCTCAGGTAGGCAAGGCTGGCGCCGTCGTTGGAGTCGACATGACCCCGGCGATGGTTGACAAGGCGCGTGCCAACGCTAAGCTGCTGGAGCTGGACCAGCTCGAGATCCGAGAGGGCTACCTCGAAGACCTGCCGGTTGACAGTGCGTCGATTGACGTCATCATCTCGAACGGCGTCATAAACCTATGTCCGGACAAGGACATCGTGCTCGCTGAGGCGTATCGAGTACTCAAGCCGGGCGGGAGACTGCAGATCTCGGACATCATCGTGCAGCGCGAGGTACCGGAGGACGCAAGAGCGGACATCGATCTCTGGACTGGCTGAATTGCCGGCGCGCTGCCGGAGGCAGCGTTCCGACAGATCATCCGCAACGCCGGCTTCGATGATATCCGCTTCAGCGAGCAACGCTACGACACCTTTTCCGACGCGCCGTTGGCTTCCAGCGCCGCAGAGTTCGGCACCCAGGGCGTCAACATCTTCGCGCGGAAACCTCTTCGGTAAGCCGCCTAGAGCAGCTGGAGAAAGGCGTGTTCGGCGCGCGTCAACAACCGGTCACGGAGGTGGATCAACCAGAAGTTACGCCGGCAGTCCCAATCGACGCACTTGACCACGCCAAGCATTCCGGCCCGTTTGTCCACGGCGATCGTGTGTGCCGACAGCACTCCGACGCCGAGGCCGACGCTAACGGCGCGCTTGACCGCTTCATTGCTTCCCAGCTCGATCGTGCGCCCGGGGGCACAACCGCGAGCCGCAAGACAGTGGAGAGCGAGGTCGC
Organism: uncultured Chloroflexia bacterium; assembly: GCA_963729445.1. Lineage (GTDB taxonomy): Bacteria > Chloroflexota > Chloroflexia > Thermomicrobiales > CFX8 > JACCZH01. Next base: position 593,388 of record CAVSNU010000005.1, on the reverse strand, counting down.
GCGTGGCTGAGCCGGACTCCCGGAAGATGAATGTTTCGCTGCTGAGATCGGCGACATGCTGCCCTGTCCGTCCTACATACGGATTATCCGGCGCAACAATGATCTCAAGATGATCGTCGAACACGGCGCGAGACACGAGCTCGGCATCATCCGCAACTCTAACGACAATCCCCAGATCGAAGGTCCGATCGCGCACCGCCTGGATGATCTCTCCACTGTTGCCGATACTGAGCACCAGGTCGATGCCGGGGTACAGGCGGCTGAACACCCCGAGCACCTCGGGCAACAGCTGCTCGCCGACGGTACTACTCGCACCGATAATCAGCTTGCCCGATTGCAGGTCCTCGAGAGCTGTGATGGACCGCTCCAGATTGTCGACCAAACCGAGAATTCGACGGCTGTAGTCAGCGACAAGATCACCGGCGGCAGTCGGGGTTACTCGTCTTCCGCTGCGCGCCATCAGTGGCGTTCCGAAGAAGCGTTCCAGCGCCTTGACGTGGGCCGAGATCGCGGGCTGGCTGATTCCTTCTGCCTCAGCGGCAGCCGTCATCGTGCCGTGCTCGACAACCGCGAGATACACGGCTAACGCCTGCAAGCTCGGACGCTCATGCATGACAATCTCCGCCGGGAGTAACCGCAGGCTCGTGTGAAGCACATTATAGGCCAGGGGCTGTATGGGCAGGTAGCGTCCAGAAGCCCCGTCCAAGGCCACGCGAACCAGCGTTGCCCAATTGTGACTATCATTAATGGAGTAGCGCCTACCACACCCACATCCTCTGCTCGGTAAACGCTGAGGCTGCGGCGGACACCTCAACGCGAGGATAGATCCGGCAAGCTGGACGATCATTTGCATGAGACAGGAGGGCAACGTATGGCAACACTCCTCTACATGGTAACGCATGGACCCGACGACCCAACGAAGGCTTGCATCCCGTTTCATCTGGCAGTCAACGGTGCCGTAGCAGCCGGCGTCGAGGCCCAGATTACCCTGGCTGGCGACGCGACGCTGCTGATCCAGGATGGCATGATCGACGCAGTGGTGCCCGTCGGATTACCGCCGCTCAAGGATCTGATGCGCTCGGCTATCGAGCACAACGTCCCGATCTACGTCTGAGGCGGCTGCGCTCAGGCCCGTGGGGTCAGCGAAGCCGATCTCCAAGGCAAGAATGCCCAGTTCAGCACGCCGGTCGACCTGGCGCACCGCTGCGCCGAGGCAACCAACGTCCTCGTCTTCTAGCCTTACACGCCCGCGATACGGCTGCCGCCGCAGCCGCGTCTCCGGCAAGCATCACACGCAACACGCCCGGGCGTATCCTTTTCGAGGCCTCGTTCGTGGATAGAGGTAGAGGATCGTGTAGCGAGGCTGAGGAGTGACAGCTTGACGGAGACAACCGCCACAGACTTGAAGGAACTGCAGCGGCCGGTGCGCGAGATGCACCGCCAGTTTCACACGTTAGTGGAGCCACTACGGCCGGATCTGTTCCGCTATTGCTTGCGTCTGACCGGCTCGCCGTTCGATGCCGAAGATCTGGTACAGGAGACCCTGACGCGGGCATTTGGACGTCTCTTCCAGTTCTATCAACCGCTCGAGACCCGCCAGTACATGTTCCGCATCGCGACCAATCTCTGGATCGACCACTATCGCCGGGCGCAGAAGATCCGCTTCGAGCCGCTGGACCACGATCTGCGCGACGATGAGCTCGGCATGGAGATCGGGCACGATACGCGCGCGGCACTCGAACGAATCGTCGATCTACTGGAGCCTCGCCAACGGGTCGCCGTATTGCTCAAGGACGTCTTTGACTTCTCAATCGACGAGATCGCGACCTTCCTCGAAACGACACCAGGCGCGGTCAAGGCGCTGCTCCACCGGGGCCGGACGAAGATCGCCACCAGCGTGAACACCGAGCCCAAGCCCACCCTTGACCCGGTCAAGCTTCGACTGGCTGAAGCCTATGCCGAGCGCTTTAGCGCCCAGGACTGGGACGGGCTCGTGGGGCTGCTGCGCCAGGACGCCACGCTGAGCATCGTCGGCATCGACGAAGAGCATGGCCGCGACTACATCCGAGGCTCGTCGGTCGAACACACGGCTCAGGATATCCTCCCCGGGCAGCGGGCGGAGATGGTGCTACTCGACGGCGAGCCGCTCGTGCTCTGGCTGTTCCGGCCCGATGACGGTCCCGAAGCGGTTCGCGATGTCGTCCGTTTTGACACCGACGGCGCGCACATTACCCATGCCTACGAATACTGGTTCTGCCCCGATCTCGTCCGTGAAGTTGCCTCGCGGCTCGGCCGCCGGGCCGAGCCGTTTGGCGCGTATACGTTTTAGGAGGGGCGACAACGTGACCAGCAAACCAACCAGCGCGGTGCAAGTGGGCGACCTGCACCGCAGCATCGGCTTCTACCGTGACGCGCTGCAATTCGAGGTCGAACCGGGCGGCAATGGCGTGGCCGTAGTGAACGCAGGCGGCTGGCCCATGCTGCTGGCGGGACCGGATGCAGGCGACATCACCCCAAATCTGAGCGAGATCCACGCGACGGTCGAGCCCGGCGCCACGATCCATCTCTTTGAAGGCGACCTCGACCGCCGGCACGCCGCGCTGAGCGAACGGGGCATCAGCTCCAGGCTGGTCGAAACCTCATGGGGTGACCGAACCCTGATCCTCTCCGATCCCGACGGCTACATCGTCAGCTTCTGGACCACTTCCACCCGCACGCCGGCGCAGTCGATCGCCCTCTACGCAGCCGGCCCCGACGCGCTCGATGCCGCGCTCACCGGTCTCTCGAACGACGATCTGGACTGGAAACCTTCTCCGAACGAGTGGTCTATTCGGGAGATCGTCCATCACATCGTAGATTCCGACGCCACGGCCCTCTTCCGGGTCAAGATGGCGCTGGCGGAGCCGGGCAGGGTCATGCTTGGCAATCCGTACAATCCCGACACCTGGGCAGCATCGCTAGACTACGCCGGTCGCGACATCGCACCGGGCCTGGCGTTGCTCCGGGCGACCAGGGCCCATGTCCTCCAGCTGCTCGATCACCTGCCAGACGCCATGCAGCGCACGGTTCAGAACCCGCAGGGTGACTCCACGAGCGTCGAGGTTTTTCTGTCCATGCTCGCGAGTCACCTGATGATCCATATCGAGCAGATCAAAGCGGTATGCCGCCGCTAGGGGAGTCAAGCATCCGTTAGGATAGCAAGAAGGACACAATACGTTCGTAGTCGAATGGGAGGCGCGTTGGACCATGACTGCTGCAGACACCACCCCTCGCCAAGGCGTTGTTGTCCAGAACTTCCAGAACGAAGCGGATGCGGAGCAGGCTGTGCGTGACCTGCTTGATGCCGGCTTTCGCGCCGAGGAGATCAACGTCGTCGCCAAAGACAGAGACCGGGCCACAGCCGTTACCGATGAAATCGACGACGATCCAGACGAGGTTTTGCTTGGGACCGGAGTTGGAGCGCTTACCGGTGGCCTGCTCGGCGGCATCCTCGGATTGTTGGCGGGAGCGGCCGCCCTGGCCATTCCGGGTATCGGTATCGTTGCAATTGGACCTTTGGCCGCCGCCCTGAGTGGCGCAGGACTCGGCGCCGTCACCGGCGGAATTGCTGGAGCGCTGGCCGCCCTGGGTGTCAGCGATGTTGAAGCTCAACGCCATCAGGAACATCTCGAAGCCGGTGACATTCTGATTATCGTCGACGCTGGCGCTCGCGAAGCCGAGGCACGGCGTATCCTCGAATCGAGAGCCAATCCCGAGGTGCCCTTCGTCTAACCGGCGGCCAGCATCTCATAGAGCATCAACGCCAGTGTTTTCGTACCGTCAACCAGATCGTCGATCGCCAGATATTCATCGGACTGGTGCGAGATGTCGGTCGGGCCGGGACCATACAGAATGGCATTGGTGATACCGGCGTTGCGCACGAAGAAACGCTGGTCGTGGCTGCCGGCAGAGATCGTCGTATTTGGCACACGGCCCATCTCGGCGATCGCTCGTCTGGCAATCTGCACCAGAGGTTGATCGTCACTCACCAGGGTTGGTTCGGTCGCGTACATCTCGCGGTACGCATAGTCCACCCGGGGATCCTCTCCCTGCATCTCGTCGAGGATCGAGAGCAGCTCGCGTCGCGTACCTTCCAGTGTCTCGCTGTGCACGAAGCGGCGATTGAACGTCACCGCGCAGCGGTCCGGAACGACATTTGTCGCGACGCCGCCGGAAATCGTGTCGAACGACATTGTCGACATCGCCGCCTCGGGCGGGGCAACCGCGATGTCCGTCACCAGACGGGTGCGCAGCTCCGGTTGGAGCTCCGTCTCAACCCGCGCCAGGAACCGCGCCAGCAGCTCAACCGCGTTGACACCCAGATGTGGGGTGCTGCCGTGGGACTGCTTCCCCTTGAAGACGAACTCGCCCCAGATGGCGCCTTTATGGCCGACCCCGATACCATCCAGCCCAAAGGGCTCGGTGATGATGACCGCGTCGGTGTTTGCAGCCGAGATCACACCCTGTTCGACGAGGAAGCCGGTACCGGCGTTCATGTTGCCGACCGTCTCCTCGTCGGCGACAACACTGTGAGTGATCTCACCGCACCACGTGATCCCGGCCCGGCGTAGCGCCTCAACGGCGAAGACCTGCGCGACCAGGCCGCCCTTCATGTCGGATGCGCCGCGGCCGTAGATCTTGCCGTCGATCACCTCACCGCCCCAGGGGTCGCGCGTCCAGTCGTTCGCGGCCGGCACGACGTCATAGTGACCGTTGAGGTGCACGCGCATGCCAGGCCCACCTGGACCGGACAGGCGCGCGACAAGATTCGGCCGCGGGCTGCCGTTGCCGAGCGGGGAGAGCTCAGCCAGCCGGTCTTCCGGCACGGAGACGATCTCGGTCGCATAGCCCAGCGACTGCATCCAGCTCTCGAACTGCTCGACAAACTCGACGTAACGTTCGCCCGGCGGATTGACTGTCGGAATCCGGACCAACGTCTGCAGGGCTTCGATCATCTCCCGGGTGCAGTCATCGACCGCCTTCAGAAGGGCATCTTTCCCACCGGCCATCAGCGCGCCTTTCACTGTCTGTATTGCAACGGCGCCCATCGTAACCGTGACACGCGTGCGCGGCAACCACTGAACGCTCCTGGGTGCCGAAGCGTGAACGACGTCCGGCAGCACGGCATACTTGACGGAACAGGCTGCCATGTCAGGGCGTTCTACTGCATCGACACACGATCCGGGCTTCCAGGAGGCGCTCGGCGAACACATGTATGGTGATCCGTGGAAAGAACAACGCTTCCATCACGACTAGACTGGTGGGCCGGCGAAATCGCCGAAACTGCCGTCGAAACGCCGCGCGTAACGACCCTGCAGATTGACGTGCCCAACTGGACGGGCCATCGCCCCGGCCAGCATGTCGATGTGCGCGTCACCACTGAAGATGGCAACCAGGCCGTGCGCAGCTACTCGATCGCGTCTGCGCCCCGGCGGGGCCGCATTGAGCTCGCCGTCGAAAGAATGGATGACGGCGAAGTCTCGGCCTACCTCAGTGAACGCATCCGGCCGGGCGATGGGCTCGAGTTCCATGGTCCGCTCGGCGGACACTTTGTCTGGGATCCTGCGATGGAGGAGCCGCTGATGCTGGTGGCCGCCGGCTCCGGCATCGCCCCTATCATGTCGATCATCCGGGCCCGGGCCGCGGCCGGCAGCAGGGTTCCAACGAGGCTGATCTACTCTTCGCGTAGCTTTGAAGAGATCATCTATCGCCGCGAGCTGGAGCAGCTAGCCGCTGAGGATCCAACCCTCGAGGTCGTCCACACGCTGACTCGCCAGCAACCACCCGAGTGGGCCGGCTACGGGCGCCGGATCGACCGCGCCATGCTCGAAGAGCTCGCCTGGCCGGCCGAGCTCGAACCGCGCATCTACATCTGCGGCTCAAGCTCGTTCGTCGAATCCGTTTCCACACGGTTCCTTGAGCTGGGTCACGCGGCGTCCAGGATCAAACCCGAGCGGTTCGGTCCAACCGGGGTGAAAGCGGGCTGATCGCGCGGACATCCAACGATTGACGTCAGGAATGGAGCCGGTCAACCGCATCTGAATCGCAACTGGTTGCCGTCTCGATGCGAGCTCTAGCCGCACCCGTCACTCTGGTACTCTAAGACTCTGGCGCGCTGATTTTGTGTAGGATGTTGGCCGTGGAAAGCCAGTGACATCCTGGCACGCCTATCTCGCGTCCACGTTAATAATGAACATCTCCGGCGAGGCACCTGACCGCCCTGGCCGCCACACGTAGATTGTCCGAAAGGGATACCACTCCATGAAAGCCGTCCGCACATTTACTGTCACCGCATCCTTGCCGCCGGCACTGGAGCGTCTACGGGATCTCGCTTATAACCTGCGCTGGAGCTGGAACTTCGAAACGATCTCCCTGTTCCTCCAGCTTGATAGTGACCTTTGGGAATCCACGGGGCATAACCCGGTGGCCATGCTCGGGTTGATACAGCCGGGCAAACTCGAAGCTGCGGCGTCCGATGCGAACTTCCTTGCCGAACTAGAACGCGTCTCGAACGACCTCGATCGCTACCTACAGACACAAGACACCTGGTTCAACCAGCACTACGCCGGCACCGATCGGCCGCTGATCGCCTATTTCTCGGCCGAGTTTGGCGTCACCGAGTGTCTGGCGATCTTCGCCGGTGGCCTTGGTGTCCTGGCCGGCGATCACCTGAAATCAGCGAGCGACCTTGGCGTGCCACTCGTTGGTGTGGGACTGCTCTACCAGGAGGGGTATTTTCGCCAGGCGCTCGATGCTTCCGGCCGCCAGCTGGAAATTTACCTGCGGAACGAGTTTGAGAATCTGCCGTTGACGCTGGAGCGTGGAGCGGACGGCTCGCCAACGACGGTGAGCGTGTCCTTCCCCGGTCGCCAAGTTGTGGCGCAGGTCTGGCGAGCCCAGGTGGGGCGGGTTGCGCTCTATCTGCTCGACACCAATATCCCTGCCAATCGTCCCGAAGACCGGGAGATTACCGCGCGGCTCTACGACAGCAACCCCGAGATGCGCATTAAGCAGGAAGTGATGCTCGGCATCGGGGGCTATCGGGCGCTGGAGGGGCTGGGCCTGGAACCCAGCGTCTACCACATGAATGAGGGCCACGCGGCATTCCTGGCGCTTGAGCACGTGGCGCGTCTGATGGAGGAGCACCACCTTAGCTTTGATGAAGCACGGGAGACCGCGTCAACCAGCCTCGTATTCACCACGCACACACCGGTCTCGGCCGGCCACGACCGCTTCCCGCCAGGGTTGATGGAGACCTATTTCAACGATTACATGGCCAAACTCGGCATCTCTCGCGAGGAGTTCTTGGGGCTTGGCCGGGAGCGCCCGCACGACGAGAACGAGATGTTCACCATGACCGTGCTGGCGCTCAAGCTGGCCGCCTATAGCAATGGCGTCAGCCCGTTGCACGCCGCCGTGACCCGGGCGATGTTCCAGGAGATCTGGCCCGGCGTTCCACAAGAGGAGATCCCGATCGGCCACGTGTCGAACGGTATCCACCTCGCCTCATGGGTGTCGCACGAAATGCAGGACGTGTTCGACAAGTACCTCGGGCCAAGGTTCCGTGAGGAGCCCTCGGACCGCTCGGTCTGGGACGCCGTCGACACGATACCCGTAGAGCAGCTCTGGGCCACGCATGAGCTCCGCAGGCAGAAGCTGGTCAGCTTTGCCAGAAAGCGGGTGCGCCAGCAACTGGAGCAGCGCGGCGTGTCACGCGCCGAGATCAATGCAGCCGATTCCATCCTCGATCCCAACGTGCTGACCATAGGTTTCGCACGGCGGTTCGCGACGTACAAACGAGCCACCTTGCTCCTGCGCGACCTTGACCGGTTGGCGAGCATCCTGAACAACGCGGATCGTCCGGTGCAGATCCTCTTCGCCGGTAAGGCGCACCCACGCGACGAGGGCGGGAAGGACCTGATCCAGCAGATCGCGAACCTCGTTGCCAACCCAGCCTTCCGCCACAAGATGGTGCTGCTTGAGGATTACGACATGTCAGTGGCTCGTTACCTCGTGCAGGGCTGCGACGTGTGGCTGAACAACCCGCGCCGGCCGTGGGAAGCCAGCGGCACCAGCGGCATGAAGGCGGCAGCCAACGGCGGTCTCAATGTCAGTACCCTCGATGGCTGGTGGGACGAGGCCTGGGAAGACGCCCTCGTCAACGACATCCCCATTGGCTGGGCAATCGGCAAGGGCGACACCTACGAGGACACGGACTACCAGGATTACATTGAATCCCAGGCGCTGTATGACCTGCTGGAGCACGAGGTCGCGCCAACCTTCTACAACCGCAACGCCGATGGCCTACCCGGACAATGGTTGGAGTTCATGCGGGCGTCGCTCAAATCATTGACCTACTTCTTTAACACCCATCGCATGGTGCAGCAGTACGTGATCTCGTCCTATCTACCGGCCCACACTCGCAGTCGCGCATTTCGGGCGGCCGACATGGGTGACGCTCGCGAGCTGGCGGCGTGGAGGGGCAAAATCTCACTCCACTGGCCCCGCATTCAGATTCAGCCGCTCAGCGACAGTGTCCAGGCCGAGTATCCATCGGGCAGCGAGCTGACGATCAAGGCGAGGGTCTACCTGGGCGAGCTCTTGCCGGAGGATGTCTCCGTTGAGCTCTTTCTGGGAGAGGTGGACACCAGCGGCGAGATCACCGACGGTCAGGCGATTCCGATGCAAACGACGGGAGAGGACGAGCAGGGTTGGCGCACCTTCGAAGCCACCACGGGCCTCGACGGCAGCAGCGGCCGGCGAGGCTTCTCCATCAGAGTCTTGCCGCGCCACCCGAAACTCGCCACGCCATTCCTGCCCGGCCACATCACCTGGGCCGAGGAGGAGTAGAGCGCGACGGTTTCGCCGTTTCACGGCAGGTCAAGATGGCGCATTGCCGACCACAACGGTCCAGGGGCGGACCTCCCAGCGGGTGACCAGCCCGTTGACGACATACGGGTCGTTGCGGGCGAAGTCTTCAGCGACAGAGGGGTCCGCCGCGCGAAACACCAGCAGCGCAGCGTCCGGCTCGCGTAAGGCCCCGCCGAGCAGGAGCTCGCCGCGCTCGTTCGCCGCGTTCGCCAGCCGCAAATGCTGGTCGCGATACTGGGCCCGGCGCTCCACATAATCCCCGACCACCTCGTAGAACAGGGCGTAATAGTTCATGGGGTCTCCCTTCAACCTGATGAAGCCCGTTTTCATCCCGACCGGCTCAGATCAGGCCCAGCAACCAGTAAAGAACCATCCCGCTGAGGATACATGCCCACATCTGGCCTGTCAGCCGCGCGACGATCGCCGCACCGCAGGCGGCGATGACCCGAATGGGCGCATCGGCGGGTTGGCTGGTGAGGCTCAACACGACCAGCGACGTCAGCAGGGCAACCGGCACGAACCTCAGCGCCTGCTCCCAAAACGGTGGCACGGTTACGTCCGGCAGCGCGAGTCCCACGAGCCGCAGGCTATACACGCCCGCGCCCATCGCCAGTATCAACCAGACGACGTTCATCGCGTCGCCTGGCTCGCGTGACGCAACCACCACGCGCCCGCTGCACTACCAAGCACACCTGCACCGAGCACCGCGACGCCTCCCGGCACGAACAGGGCCAACATGGGCGTTACCAAGCAGGCGGCCAGCACCACCAGGGCCGTGGCGCGCGTCCGCACCAGCGGAACGAGCACCGCGAGAAAACTCAGCGGCACGACGAAATCAAGGCTCGCCCTCTGCGCATCCGGCAACGCCTGCCCTCCAGCCATCCCCAGACTGGTCCCCAGATTCCATGCCAGAAACATACTCATCCCAGCGCCCAGGAGGACGGGAATCCTGAGCGGACCACGGGCAGCGGTGACGCCGAACGCGCCGTCTGTCAGGAACCACGCCGTCACGAAACGCTCCACCCATGAGAGGCGCACCTGTCTCCCCACCGTCAGACCGAGCAGGAGGAGCTGCGCGTTGAGCGCCATCGCGGTCCCGACCAGCAACAGACCGGGGGCATCCGTGTCCAACAGGGATACGGCACTCACCTGAGCGGCGGCGGAAAACACCACGAGACTCATGAGCTGTGTCTCGGCCACACCAAGGCCGATAGCCTGGGCGGCGACACCGTAGGCAATGCCGGACGGGATTGCGCCCGCCCAAAGCGGCAGCATGGCCAGGAATCCCTGCGCAAATAACGCCGGCGACTCCGGGTGTCCCGGCATCCGCTGTATCAGCAAGGAGCGTATCGACACGTCTACTTCGTTTCTCCTCCTGGCGAAGCTCACAACCGTGCTTGCTATGCTAATGACCACACGACGCCCTGTCTTTGTCATCAGAGTCGAATTCACGCGGCGAGGGCTAGATGCGTATTCTGGGGACGGGCACGCCGGGTGGTGCGAGATTACGCGCACTGCGCCGGCAGACCGGCAAGACACAACTCGCGGTCGAAATCGACGCTGATCTGGGAAGCGGATACCTGCAGCGCGTGGAATCCGGGAAGGTAGCGCAACCGGGACGGGCCACGCTTGAGCGTACTCTGACGGCCCTGGAGTCGCGCTACAGCGAGCAGCGCGAGGTGCTGGAACTATTCGGGTACACGGTGACGATTCCGCCTCCGAGCACCGACGACATCGCCTGGGCACGCGAGATCTGCCGCGACGAGCTATGTGACGCCGTGTTCCCGGCGTATGTGCTGGATTGCACGGCACGCTTGATCGCCTGGAACCAGTATTTTCCGTACTTGCTTAGCGTAGAGCCGGACGACCCGTTGCTCGAAAGGCTAACGGAGCGATCGATCCTGGCGCTCTGGTTCGACCCGTCGTCGCCCCTCGCGCCGCTCGTCGTCGAACCAGACGCCTTTCTGCCGGCCATGATTCGCGCTTTCCGGCATGAGCTGCAACAGTTACGCGGGGAAGAGTGGGCAACCACCATGCTGGATGAGCTGATACAAACCCTGCCGTACTTCCGGCGTTACTGGGCGATGGTGGACAACGAGCCCGAGCCGGCAAGCGCCACACGCGTGCTCGTGCCGGTGCGGCTCGCCGTGCCGGGCACTGGTGTCCTTCAGTTCCGGCTTACAACCGAACCCTTCACCCGTGACGCCCGATTCCGTGTCGTGTATTACCTGCCGGCCGACCCTGGCACAATGCGGCAGTGCGCCGAGTGGGCGGCGAACGGCTCCTAAGTCTTGCGGCCCACCACCCACAGAAATGTCACCGGAACACCATCCTCGGAAATCGTCTCTTCCTGGGAGCTGACGATCTCGAAGCCGGCCGTCCGGATCATCGCCGCGTTCGTGGCGCTGTCAAAATGACTCCAGTACATTGGAGCCCCGAGCCAGTCCGGTTCAACGTCGCCCGGAGAGTCTGCCGCGCCCATAACCGCCACCAGATACCCGCCAGGACGCAACCAGCCGGCGATCGAGCGGAACAGCGCAGGCTGCTCGTCACGCGGCAGGTGGATGATCGAGCACAGGGCGGTGACCGCGTCGAAACTCTCTGGCAGGAAGTCGATCTGCGCCATCTCAGCCCGGATGAAGGTCGCGTGGGCACATTGGTCCGGGCATATTCCAGCTGCCGCGTCGAGACGTCTACTCCAGTCACGGTGAAACGTTCGGCCAGCTCGCGGGTCGACGGCAGCCCGTTCCCGCAGCCCAGGTCGAGCAGGAGAGCGCCTTGGGGCAGGTTCTCCAGCAGGAAATCGGTCCAGCGCCGGCGGGCCGGACTCGCGATACGTCCCGCCCAGGCGGCGTATTCCTCGGCCACCGCGTCGTAGCCTGCCTCGACAATGTTCTTTGGGTCAGCGTTCACGGCCAATTTCCCGTTCGCATCAACTGTAGCGGGATGAGGAAGAAGACCGGCCTTTTTTCGTCATCCTGAGGTAACGAAGGATCTCGTTTTGGGCCGTCGAATGGGTACACCAGAGATCCTTCGTTACCTCAGGATGACCACCATAACGTCACTCTCGACCCACTCATTCCTTACGTTGATGCAACCGGGAGGGGGAAGCCACTCCCTACCAGGCATTTACCGCTCTTCTTTCTCGTCCGCACTGCGTCAATCTTCGCATACCATCTCCGGCCACATGGCGCTATGATCTATCCCTGCCGGCGGCCGGTTTGCCGGAACGCACACTCGATCATGGAGCAACCGAGACGTGACACATCTTCGACAGTTCATCAGCACACCATCCGGCAAGGGTTTCGTCCTGCTCGCCGTCATGATGGCGGCCTTCGGCGCTTCGATGTCGGCCCAGGAGAGCGTCGTCACCAACTACTTCGAGGAGGTGTTGGGACTCGAAGGCCCGCAGTTCGGTTACATCACCGCCATCCGTGAGGTCCCGGGCTTCCTGCTCATCTTCCTGACCGCACTCTTCTACCGCATGACCATTCCAAGACTCACCGCGATGGCGCTCGTGCTGCTGGCCGTGGGTTACGTGCTGTTTGGGCTCTCAAACTCCTTCTGGACCGTCGCTCCATGGGTCATCCTCTCTTCGATGGGTTACCACTCCGTTCTCCAGACCCAGTACGCCCTGGGCATGAGCCTGACCACGGAGAACAAGAGCGGCAGTATCCTGGGCAGAATGAGCGCCATCCACAACGGCGGCGCGCTGGCCGCAATGGTGTTTGTGCTGCTCGCCTTTCAGTATGACTGGATCTCGTTCCGGCCACTGTTCGTCATCACGGGTGCGCTCGCGCTCGTCGGGGCGATCGCCGTCTTTCGCTTCCCCAACCTGCACGACGGCCAGGAGCACGCTTCCGCGCCACCCCAGCGCGACAGGTTTGTGCTGCGCCGTTCGTACCGCTACTACTACTATCTCAACCTGCTCGACGGCGGCCGGCAACAGATCTTCTTCTCGTTCGGCCTCTGGGTGCTGGTCAACAACTACGGCATGAGCGTGCCCGAGGTCAGCGCGCTCCTGATCGTCGTCCGGCTGGCCGCGATGGTTTCGGGGCCATGGATCGGCAGGATGATTGACGCGCACGGCGAGCGGCAGATGCTCGGTATCATCAATTTCGCCTACATCTTCGCTCTGGGCGGCTATGCGCTGGTGGATAGTGTCTACTTCGCGGCCCTTTGCTACATTGTGTATTCCTTCATCTTCCCGCTCTCGTCAGTTGGAGCGGCGACCTATCTGCGCAAAGTCGCTGTTGCGCGGGAGATCGCCCCATCCCTGGCAATGGGCATCACGCTCAACCATGCCGCGGCGATCATCGTGCCGGTCACCACCGGGTTTATCCTGAACTTCGTCGGGTTCCAGATCCCGTTCCTGATCGCGTGCGTCTTTGCGACCCTCACGATCTTCGTCACGCGCCGGCTCGATCCTCACACGCAGAGGTCACCGGCCCGGATGGCCGAGGATGAGGCGCGCGAGGTCAGCAACGTCGCCGCCCCGGTCGCGGCAAACGGCAGCTAGAATCTCTTCCTCTGAGCAGGGTGACGGTCAAACAGAGCGACGAGCGCCGCAGGTAGATGGAGTAATACAACTTGGTAGGGCAACTACGACGGTTCATGAGCACGCCGGCCGGGAAAGGCTTCATTCTGCTTGGCATCATGACGGCCGCCTACGGCACGGCGATGTCCGCCCAACAAAGCATCGTCACGAACTTCTTCGAGGACGTCATTGGGCTTGAAGGGTCGGAGTTCGGCTACATCACCGCCATCCGGGAGGTGCCGGGCTTTCTGCTCATCTTTCTGACCGCACTCTTCTACCGCATGTCGCTCCAGAAATTGACGGCGCTGGCGCTGGTCCTGATGACCGTCGCCTATTCACTGTTTGGTTTCGCGACCTCGTTCTGGACGGTTGCCCCCTTCGTCATTCTGGCCTCCATGGGCTACCACACCGTCATGCAGAATCAGTACGCGCTGGGCATGAGCCTGACAACCGAGAATAAGGCCGGCAGCATTCTGGGGAAGATGACCGCCGTGAATCAGGGCGGCTCGCTCATCGCGATGATCTTTATCGCTATCACCTTCCACTTTGGCTGGATCTCCTACCAGCCAGTCTTCGTCATCGCCGGGGCATTGGCGCTGGTCGGGGCGCTCGCCATTCTGCGCTTCCCGTTCCTGCAAGATGGCCAGGCGCAATCCAGCCCGCCCGTGCACCGCGACCGGCTCGTCCTGCGCAGGGCCTATCGTTACTACTACTATTTGAATCTGCTGGATGGTGGCCGTCAGCAAATCTTCTTCTCGTTCGGCCTCTGGGTACTGGTCCACAACTACGGCATGGGCGTGGCCGAGATCAGCACGCTGCTGGTCGGCGCCCGGCTGGTTTCCATGGTCTCCAGCCCCTGGGTAGGGCGCATGATCGACCTGCACGGCGAGCGACAGATGCTGGGCCTGGTCAACTTTGGCTATATCTTCGCGCTGGGCGGCTATGCGCTGGTGGATAATGTCTACTTCGCGGCCGGCTGTTACATCATCTATTCCCTGATCATGCCGCTCTCGAACATTGGGGCGGCGACCTATCTGCGCAAAGTGGCGGTGAGCCGGGAGATCGCGCCATCGTTCGCCATGGGCGTTACCCTGAACCATGCGGCGTCCATCGTGGTGCCGATCGCGGCCGGGGTCATCCTGACCTTCGCCGGGTTCCAGATTCCGTTTCTCATCGCCTGTATCTTTGCGACATTCACGATCCTCGTGACGCGCCGGCTTGACCCGCTCACCCAGAAATCGCCGGCACGTATCGCCGAAGATGCCGCGCGAGCCATGGAAGCGACGCCAGTTGCCGTCGCCGCGAACGGGAAGTAGGTCGCCGCGGTCCTGCATACTCCCCAACGTCGCGCAGCCCACGAAGCCGCCCACGTCGTGGTTGCCGCCAGCGTGGGCTGGTCCTTCGAGTACGTCACGCTGGACCACCACCCACGCTACATAAACCTCTGGGGATACGTTCAATACAGCCGTACCCTTGACACCCGAGCCGACCTCGATCTCTGGGCGCCCACCTTCCTGGCCGGCCAGTTCGGCGAGCTCGCCCTGCTCGGCTTCGCCGGTCCTGGAGCCAGCCAGGATAACGCCATGGTCATGACCCAGGTGCGCAAGTTCATCTTGCAAGAGGACGAACAACGCGTCTTCTTTCAAGCCGCTTTGGCGATGGCCCGGACGATCGTCGACGAGCGCCGGCCGGCAGTCCAGGCAGTCACGGCGGCGTTACTCAACGAGCAGACGCTTCAGTCAGCGCAAACGCTCGCGCTCATTGAATCGGCTTTGGCGCGCGGGGAGGGGTTCGATGCAGGCTAGCTGGGACAAAAGCGTCAGACTACCTCCTCCGGCGTGGCGAGGAACGCCTGCGGTAGCGCGTTATGGCCGCGATCAACCCGTCCGGGTTTTCGACACTGACGTAGAGGTCGGTCAGACGAATGGGGATGAGGAACAGCCGGGTCCTGATCGGTTCCGACAGTCGCACGCGGACGACTCCGTCATAGGAGCCGACCAACGCAAGCGTGTTCCGCAGGTTGGTACGCCAGCCGAGCCCGCCGTACAACGGCCAATGAGCTCGCTCGACAGCCGCAACGCGGTCGATCGGGATGCGTATTCGATAGAATCCAAACCGGGCCTCGAGCTCCTCTCGGTTCACGGTAACGTATGAACGCGCTTGCGTCGCACCAAACAACACCAGGAGGGGTTTTACCCAGCTCGCGCGCTTTATCTCGAACCGTTGACTCTCTGCTCTCACTCTGCCTCCACCCAGCGCTCGTGCTCCCAGTTGACCTCGTTGTATCATCGGGCGTTCTCCTGGAACAAGGCGGTAAACATCGCTCTGGTTGGGCTATTCGTATGCCTTCATTATGGTATGCATGATTAGATACAGTCGTCCGTATCTCAAGGAGATCCGTTGCCAGGAGTTGGATTCGAAGTCGTCGTTGTCCTGATACTCATCCTCATTAATGGATTCTTGGCAATGTCCGAGATGGCTATCGTTTCTGCACGCAAGGTCCGGCTGCAGCAACAGGCCGAGGCAGGTAACGAGGGGGCGGCCGCCGCACTTGCGCTGGCGGAGGAACCAAATCGGTTCCTCTCGACGGTGCAGATCGGCATCACCCTGGTCGGTATTCTCGCGGGCGCCTTTGGTGGCGCGACACTCTCCTCCGGCCTGGCCGAAGCTCTGCGCGACATTCCTGTCATCGCACCGTACGCGAACGAGATCGCGTTCACGCTGGTCGTTTCCGTCATCACCTACCTCTCGTTAGTCGTGGGGGAGCTCGTTCCCAAGCGGCTAGCCCTCCAAAATGCTGAGCGGATCGCTGCGTTCGTCGCCCGGCCGATGCTGGCCATCTCGAAGGTTGCAACGCCGCTTGTCACGCTGCTGGGGGTCTCCACCGACCTGGTGCTGCGCCTGCTGCGCATCCAGCCCGTCGACGAACCCACGATTACCGAAGAGGAGGTCGGGATTCTCCTGCGGCAGGGTGCCCAGGCAGGCGTCTTCGAACACTCCGAGCGGGAAATGGTGATGGAGATCTTCCGGCTGGGCGACCGGATCGTCGCCGAGATCATGACGCCCCGCGTCAAGATCGTCACGATCGATCGCAACGCAACACCGGAAGAGGTCTTCCGGATCGTTACTGAGACAGACTACACCATCTTCCCGGTCGTCGACGGCAGTCTGGATCACCTCATTGGGGTGGTATCGGTCAAGGATCTCTGGCGTGCTTCAGTGATCGAGGGCCAGTTCGATCTGATGAGTATTGTTCGGCAACCGCTCTACGTCCCCGAGACCTTGCCCGTGCTCGATCTGCTTGAGGAGTTCCGCCGCACCCGGGAGGAAATTGCGTTTGCCGTAAACGAGTATGGCGGAGTGGAAGGACTGGTCACACTTCGAGATGTCGTTGACGAGATCGTCGGGGAGCTTGAAGACGTCCACGAGGAGCAAGCTATCGTGCGGCGTGAGGATGGCTCCTGGCTGGTGGACGGGCTCGTCTCGCTCTTTGACGTTGATGAGGCGCTGGAGATCGACACGCTCGAGGAGTGGGCCGAGGACCGTTATCAGACCCTTGGCGGTTTCGTGATGGGGGAACTGGGTCGCGTTCCACAGGTCGCTGATGTCCTGGAGTGGGGCGGTTTGCGCTTCGAGGTTGTCGACATGGACGGCAACCGTGTTGACCGCATTCTCATTAGCCGCATTCAACCAGCCGAGCCCGCGGACGCGAGATCCATCTAGGCCGGCGTGAGTGAGTGCCCCTTCTGAGGCTCAAGAACGGGACCGTAGCCTGACAACTGCCGGCGAACATCCTCCTGCACTGAAAACCCGATGAATGACCACACAGCGCGCGAGCCAAGCCTGTAAGCCGGCTCAGTCTCAAACAATTCTCACACAAAGGCGTACAATCTCGCGGTGCCGTTAGATCGTTCGATGATGGGGTGAGGAACCGGGCACCACATGAGCCGACACGGCGAGGACCCCTCCCGTACTCCGCCGACCGCTTCTGAAGATGACGCCGACCTCTCTGAAGACGAAGGCTTGCACCATCGTGCCCGCGTCCAGGGCTCGCGGCCAGGCGATCGCTATATACGCGTCGTGCGTGCAAAAGATCTCCCGGTACGCCAGATCGCCCGGGGCCGCTACATAGCGCGTGAAACCGAACCAACCTCGGCGCTCGGCAAGGTGACCCATAAGCTGCGACGCACCATTATCGGCCGGCCGCTCACGTCAGCGGAAGCCGAGCACGAACGGCTGAGTAAAGTCAAAGCACTGGCCGTCTACTCGTCCGATGCATTGTCGTCGGTCGCGTATGCAACACAAGAGATCATGTTGGTGCTCGCCATGGGCGGCCTTGGAGCCCTGAACTACTCCTGGCCGATCGCCATCGGAATCGCGATCCTGCTCGCCATCGTCATCCTCTCGTATCGCCAGACCGTTTTCGCCTATCCCACTGGCGGCGGGGCCTACATCGTCGCCAAACACAACCTCGGTACCTACCCGAGTCTCGTTGCCGCCGCGGCCCTCTTGATCGACTACATCCTGACGGTTGCCGTCTCGATCTCGGCCGGTGTCGCGGCAATTACCTCCGCTCTGCCCAGCCTGTATGACTATCGCGTCCACCTTGCTGTCGGAGCCATCATCATCGTGCTTCTGCTCAATCTACGTGGTGTGACTGAGTCCGGCACGATCTTCGCCATACCGACGTACGCCTTCATTGCCTGCATGTTCACGCTTATCGGGATCGGCATGGCCGCGGTTTTCGGGTTCGGGCCTGACGTCCAGTCTATCGCGGTCAGAGGCGAGATCGGCACGCAGGAAGTATCGCTGTTTCTGATATTGCGCGCCTTCGCCGCCGGTTGTACGGCACTCACCGGCGTTGAGGCCATCTCGGACGGTGTGCCGGCCTTCAAGCCGCCGGAGGCCAAGAACGCGGCGACGACGCTGCTCTGGATGGGCGCGATTCTGGCGGCAATGTTCCTCGGCATCACCTATCTGGCCAACTACTTCGATCTGGTCCCCAGCCACCAGGAGACCCTCATCTCGCAGCTCGCACGCACGCTCATTGGTGAGGGACCCTTTTACTACATCGTCCAGGCCTTCACCGCGCTCATCCTGATCCTGGCTGCGAACACAGCCTTCGCCGACTTCCCACGGCTCGCGTCCTTTCTGGCCCGCGACAGGTTCCTCCCCCACCAGTTCCTGTTCCGCGGCGACCGGCTGGCGTTTACGACCGGGATCATCTTCCTGGGCTTCGTATCCAGCCTGCTGGTCATCATCTTCGACGCGAGTGTTTCGAACCTCATCCCACTCTACGCGGTGGGTGTCTTTACCTCGTTCTCGTTGTCTCAAGCGGGTATGGTCAGACACTGGCTGCGCTTCGCTCCGTCGCGCCAGCGCATCCTCGGACTCATCCTGAACGGTGGAGGAGCGATCGCAACGACGGTTGTACTCATGATCATTATTACGACCAAGTTTCTCGCTGGGGCCTGGATCGTTATCATGCTCGTGCCGTTCATTGTCGTACTGTTGCGAGGCATACGGAGCCATTACGACGACGTCTACCAACAGCTGCGCCTGACAGCGAGCGACCTGCGTACCCGTCTCCGGCCTCGCCCGCGACCTGTGATCGCCATCGTGCCGGTCGGTGCCCTGAATATCCCAACCGCCCGCGCCCTGGAGTATGCGCTGTCAATTACCAACGACGTCACCGCGGTGCATGTGGCCGAAGATTCGGCTGAGGCGGACGAGCTGCAGCATGATTGGGCGGAGGCGGGCATGACCGTACCGCTGGTGATCATCGAGTCTCCGTACCGCGCGCTGGTGGGGCCGCTGGTCGCCTACGTCGAACAGCAGAAGATCGATCACCGGGACAAGCTCATCAATGTCGTTCTGCCGGAATTCGTGCCGGCCCACCTCGGAGAGCAGATCTTGCACAATCAGACAGCCCTGCGAGTAAAAGCGGCCCTCCTGTTTCGCCCAGGCGTCGTCCTGACCGACGTTCCCTACCACCTTGCCGACTAGCGGGGTTGCCGGACAGCGTGACCTGCGTCGCGGCACATGGACATATCCAACTTGATCCGCTCTTCACGAACCACGCAGGGTCGTCATTCATTGCGCCCTGCCCGGCCGCCAAGCGGTGGAGCAGGAACCGGCGCATTCCTCCAGTCCTCCTGGGTACTGGACCACAGGGCGTTGTCACGCTCCGGGATTCCGTCCGTCGGGGAGTGACACCATCATCGTGCGCTTATTCGTCGTTCGGGGGTGACATCATCATCCAGGTGCTCATCAGTCACCCTGAGCGCCTTGATAGTCATCATGAGCGCAAGCGAAGGATCCCGTGCTTGACTCTCGAGACGTTTGACGAGAGTATCACCCCTGGTAGGGGAGGAGCTCGTCTCCTCCCGCCTCAAGCGGACCGGGGTTTCGGGAGGAGACGAGCTCCTCCCCTACCGACCGGTAGGAACCCTGGAGCGTGACAGCTGCCCTGTGGTCCAGTACTGAGCGCAAGCGAAGGATCTCTGGTCAAACGCCTCGGCAATCAGACAAGAGATCCTTCCTTGCGTCAGGATGACTATGAAGCGCCGGACGCCCAACGAGTGCAGGATGACTATCAAGCTCACGATGACTATCAAGCGCCGGACGACCAACAAGTGCAGGATGACCGATGATCTCCAGGTGACTGACCAAACACCCGGGCCACCAGGCAGGGCGCAAGAAGTGACGCACCTAGGCAAATGAGGACCACTTCTCATCCGGCCACGTTGCACTGGAGTGTGCATTCGCACTACTATTGACGATGTGACCTGAATCGACCTGGGAGTCCGGGTCCGATTGATCATTTATCGGGCGGGAAATAGACAGCTATCGTGACCCCGGTTCGCCGCAACACAATCGAGCATCGCACGCTCACGCAGCCTCCTCAGTCTGGCCAGAGATGGTCGTTCCTGCCTGTGTATTCCTCCTATACCGACCTGCTCGGTGTCTCTCATGGACGGATGCCGTGTAGCCGTTCCTGATGAAACTGCCCTGCGCCGTGGCGTTCATTCTGCACGCCTCACGCAGACTCATCAGGAACGCTGACACTCCGGCTTCCGTCAGGACCAGAAATCTTCAACCCGGCAAGGCCGTTTCACACCTTCACTTGAGGTGTGCCTGGTCTTGTGCCGGTTGAGACCAGGAGAGACTTCAACCGATGGATACACCTACCTTCGCTCGCCATCTGCCCGCGCGCGCCCCTCGTACCGAGGCTCGGCAACCACAGGAACGAGATTTCGCCGCCAAACCAATCTCGTTCTTTGCCACAGACAGCGCTATCCCCCTCAACTTCATGCCTTTGCCCGAGGAGTACGATCCGGATGGAAAATCGACGGATGGTGACATCGCCGTCGACCGGACCCTGGCGCACGTGGTCAGATGGAGACGCCTCCCGCGACGATTCCTCGCTCGCTTGTTATCTGATCGAGGCTGACGCATAGTCAGACCTGTCCCACGTTGGGGATGGAGGAACGACGCGTGTTCTGCACTGGAAAGTATCAAAAATGAGGGTTTATACGACGCCCGCCGAGCTTCGTTCGGCGCGCGCCGAGATGACCGGTACGGTGGGCTTTGTCCCAACTATGGGGGCGCTCCATGCTGGACACCTGGCGCTCGTGCGACGGGCCGTCGCCGAGACCGATCGCGTCATTGTGTCGATCTTTGTCAATCCAACCCAGTTCGCGTCGGACGAGGAAACGAACCGCTACCCGCGCACCCTCGAACGTGACCTCGAGCTCCTTGCGGCCGAAGGGGAGCTCGTCGTCTTCACGCCGGCTTCGGCCGAGCTCTATCCACAGAAGTTCAGCACGAGCATCGACGTTGGGGAGCTGGCACTGCCGCTGGAAGGCACGGCGCGCCCGGGACACTTTCGCGGGGTGGCCACCATCGTTGCCAAGCTACTCAATATTACGCAGCCCGATCGAGCGTACTTTGGCCAGAAAGACGCTCAACAACTGCTGGTTATCCGCCGCATGGTGCTGGACCTCAACCTGCCGGTTCAGATCGTCGCCGTCCCAACCGTGCGTGATCCGGACGGTGTGGCGCTCAGCAGCCGCAACGCTCTGCTGTCACAGCAGGAGCGGCGTGCCGCGCGCTGTCTGTACCTTGCACTGAAAGCCGCACAGGATCTCTGGGACGCTGGTGAACATGACCCGGACGTTTTACGCGGCGCGATGGTTGCGGAGATCAATCTGGAGCCGCTGGCAACGCTCGACTACGCCAGCATTGCCAACCCAGAGACACTCACCGAATGCGCCGGCAGCATCCACGAGTCAGCTCTCGCGTCGCTCGCGGTGCGGATTGGACACGTTCGCCTGATCGACAACGCCGTCCTTGGCAGGGGAGCCCACCGCTTGCCATAATCTGCAAGCTGTCACTGGCAAATGGTGTCGACCATGAGGGGGCAGGCGTCATACGCTCAACACACGGTCTATCGTGCCGAGAAAATCCATGAGATCGAAGGGCTTACGGACGAAGGCGGTAACGTTTGGCGGCGCCTGGTAGACGCCGGCACTGATCATGATGACCGGTATGTTGTCACCGTGGGTATCCTCGCGGATGCGCCGGAGCGTTTCGTACCCATCAATGCCGGGCATCATAATATCCAGAATGACGATGTCCGGCTGCTCGCGCTCAAGCAAGTCGAGTCCCTGGAACCCGTCACGGGCTTGAACCACGGTGTGCCCCTCGTCCTCAAGTATCGCGGCAATCAGCGCGCGGATGGCTTGCTCATCATCTATGACCAGTACCTTTGCCATCACGTGCTCGCTCGCATCAGGCTCAAAATGAGCGGACGCGCGGCAAGAGCCGAGATTCCTGATGACTGTTGGCCTACTATAGGAGCCGTCTGCTTGTGATCCGCCGAGTCGGTCATGATCTTCCCTGTGAGAACCGTCGTGTCGCCCTTCGTCGGACACCTGTATTCCACTCTAGCAACAATCGTATCCATTTTGGGAGAGTAGCAGGGGGTAAAAAGATCTATATCTGCGATTATCATGTGCGGGACGATATTGGGGAAGGACGGTCACGCTGCGGCGTGATCTGGAGAAGGGGTACACCACGTGTCTGACACCGAAATCTGCTTTATGCCAGCCACTGAGCTGGCCGCACGAATCCAATCGAAAGAGCTTTCGGCGCGTGAGGTGATGGAGGCGCACCTGGCCCAGATTGAGCGCGTGAACCCGATAGTGAACGCGATCATCACGCAGATCCCGACGGAAGACGCCCTGGCGCTGGCCGACGACGCCGACCGCAAGCTCGCGAGCGGTGCCCCGGTTGGGCCGCTGCATGGGTTACCGATCGCGCACAAAGACCTTGAGCCGACGGCCGGGATACGCACGACCTTTGGCTCGCCCCTCTTCAAAGACCACGTACCAGACCAGGATAGCCTGCTCATCGAGCGCCTGAAGAACGCGGGAGCACTTACGATCGGCAAAACCAACGTGCCAGAGTGGGGCGCCGGCAGCCAGACGTTCAACCCGGTCTTCGGCGCGACGCTCAACCCGTATGACACCAGCAAGACCTGTGGGGGTAGCAGTGGCGGCGCGGCCGTCTCCCTCGCGTGCGGCATGCTGCCGATCGCCGACGGCAGTGATACCGGCGGGTCGCTGCGCAACCCCGGCAATTTCAATAATATCGTCGGGTTACGGCCTTCCCCCGGCCGGGTACCGGGTTGGCCCGCCGGCATGAGCTACGTCCCGCTCTCGGTGAAAGGTCCCATGGCTCGCACCGTCGCGGATGTGGCGCTCATGCTCTCGGCGATTGCCGGTCCAGACTTGCGCGCGCCGATATCGATCGACCAGCCGGGCAGCATCTTCGCTCAGCCATTGGAGCGCGATTTCAAAGGCGTGAAGGTGGCCTGGAGCCCGACGCTCGGCGGTCTACCGGTCGATCCGCGAGTCCTCGAGGTGCTGGAGAGCCAGCGCCATGTGTTCGAAGAGCTCGGTTGCCAGGTCGAAGAAGCTACCCCGGATTTCACCGATGCCGAAGAAGCGTTTCTGGTGCTGCGTGCCTGGGGCTTCGCGCTGGGCCATCACGAGCATTTGAAGCATCACCGTGACCAGCTCAAAGACACCGTCATCTGGAACACCGAAGAGGGGTTGAAGCTCTCCGCCCTGGACGTTGCGCTCGCCGAGGTAAAGCGCACCCAGATCTACCAGCGGATGCGCGAGTTCACCGAGGAGTACGAGTTCCTCCTGTGCCCGGTGAACCAGGTGCCGCCGTTCGACGTCAACACGCCCTACCCGACCGAGATCAACGGCGTGCAGATGGACAACTACATCACCTGGATGAAGTCGGCCTACTACATCACCGTCACCGCCTCGCCCTCCATCTCGGTGCCCTGCGGGTTCACGAGCGACGGCCTGCCGGTCGGCCTCCAGATCGCTGGCCGGCCCAAGGATGATTTCGGCGTCTTGCAAATGGCCCACGCCTTCGAGCAGGCGACCCAGATGTGGAAGCGTCGCCCCGGAGTGGTCTACCCGTAATCGGCCCTTGACGCAAAGCCTGTGACACTCCAGCGATGAGCAAGTTGACACGGATAGGCGCCCCATAGCATGCGAGAAACCTCCCGTCGCGGGAGGTTTCTTCTCGATCTGAAGCTATGGCACTCGGTGTCGTCACAGGGTCGGCGATGCCAGGGGCTTGACAATCAGTCGCAAACAAAGTTCAATCCCGACTAGTAATAGTCGGGATTGAACGCTGCATCCCGTCATCGGCCGTGAAGGGGGAGATAGTGACTGCTGCCGTTGCCGCTGAGAACCTGAGGGTTGCCTATGGCGAGACGACGATCTTGCCGGACCTGTCAATGAATCTCAAGAGCGGTCAGGTAACAGCCATCGTCGGCCCTAACGGATCGGGCAAGAGCACGGCGCTGCGCACGCTGGCAAGGCTCCAGAAACCCAATGGTGGGGCGGTCTACGTCAATGGCCGTGACATCGCAAGGCTCCCAACGAAGGAAGTCGCACGGCAGATGGCGATTCTGCCTCAGGCGCCGGAGACACCATCCGGAGTCACGGTCTGGGATCTGGCCGGTTATGGCCGGTTTCCATATCAGGGCTTGCTCGGGTCGTTCAACAACGACGATATTAACGCAATCGAGTGGGCGCTGGGCGTAACCGGCCTCAGCAGCTTCAAAGACCGGCCGGTCGACACCCTTTCGGGCGGTGAACGCCAACGGGCCTGGATCGCGATGGCCCTCGCCCAGCAGACCGACATCCTCTTGCTCGACGAACCAACCACCTTCCTCGACATCCGCTACCAGATCGACATCCTCTCCCTCGTCAGAACCCTGAATCGCGAACAGGGTATCACTGTTGGCTGGGTCCTTCACGATCTCAACCAGGCCGCCGCCTACAGCGACCACATCTTCATGCTGCGCTCGGGCCGCATGCACATACAGGGATCTCCGAACGAGGTCATGACGTCCGAGACGATCCGGGATGTCTTCGGGATCGACGTCAATGTTATCCCCGATCCGGTGAGCGGCTGTCCAACCTGCCTGCTCTACGGCCTGTGCGGGTTTGCCCAAGTCTAATTTTCCAGCTCGATGACCGAGCCTGGACGGTTTTCTGTATCCCGGAGGGAAGGATGCTTCATGTCCAAATCCACATTTGGAGCACTGCTGTTCGTGTTCATGCTGATCGTGGCTGGTTGCGGCACTGGGGACTCGACTGGTGCCGAAGCAAACGCCTCGCCCACAACAGCCGCGGATTCGACACCAGCCGAAGCAGCAGACGACGAATCTACTGAAGCGACAGACAGCTCCGGGCCCCGCGCCATCGAGCACGCACTCGGAAGCACCGAGATCAGCGGCACTCCGATGCGGATCGTCGCGCTGGAGTGGCCATATGTTGAGGCGTTGCTAGCCATTGGCGTGCAGCCGGTGGGTGTTGCGGACGTGGAGGGCTACACCTCGCTGGTTGACACTGAGCCGGCACTCTCCGCTGATGTCACCGACGTCGGAACACGACAGGAACCGAGTCTGGAGAGCATTATCGCGCTCGAGCCGGACCTGATCATCGGCGTCCAGTTCCGCCACGAGGCGCTCTATGAGGCCCTGTCGGACATCGCCCCGACGCTGATGTTCAATCCCTATGCGGAAGACGGCGAACAACTCCAGCGTATGGAAGACACCGTCATGGCGATCGCTGAGGCGGTGAACAAACCGGACGCGGGAACCGCCGCGCTCGACGAGCTGCACCAGAAGATCGACACGGCCACCGAGCAGCTACAAACCGCCGGTGTTGACGGTGCCCCGTTCGTTCTGGCCCAGACCTTGACCGACGAGACCGCGCAGATCCGTCTTTTCCACGAAAACGCGACCGCCGTCCAGATTCTGGAAGCGATCGGACTTGAGAACGCCTGGGACGCAGGTTTCCAGGAGATCGGCTTCTCGACCGTCGGCCTTGAAGTACTACCGGACGTTGAGCAAGCCAACTTCTTCTATGTTCCCGGCGGTGACATCACCGCGATCTCGTTCGCGGGCAACCCTGTCTGGGATGGCCTCGCATTCGTCAAGGAGGACCGAACCTACAACCTGAGTGGTGCCTGGCTGCTTGCAGGTCCGCTGTCAGGGCAAGCGTTTGTCGATCTCGTGGTCGAGGCGTTGACCGGGGAAGCCCTGGAGACAGGGGAGGCCCCGGCCACTAACGGTGGACCTCGCGCCATCGAGCATGCGCTGGGCACCACTGAGATCGAAGGTATACCGCAGCGGGTCGTCGTGCTGGAGTGGACCTACGCTGAAGACCTGCTGGCGCTCGGGATCCAACCGGCCGGCGTGGCTGATGTCGAGGGCTATCGCACCTGGCTCAACATCGAACCGGCTCTGGCCGATGATGTCGTCGACGTCGGCACACGCCAGGAACCTAGCCTTGAAGCGATCACCGCGCTGGAGCCGGATCTGATTATCGGCGTCCAATTCCGCCACGAGCCCATCTATGACACGCTCTCCGCAATCGCACCCACGCTGCTCTTCAATCCATATCCCGAAGACGAGAGTGTCACCCAATTCGACGAGATGCAGACGACATTCATGGCCATCGCGGAAGCAGTCGACCGCGTCGACGAGGGCGCCGCCGTTCTGGACGAGATGCAGGCGTCGTTCGACGAGGCTAGAGCTGAGCTCGAAGCCGCCGGTCAGCTAGGCAGTGAGTTCCTGCTGGTACAGGCGTTCACGGCGCAGGATACGCCGCAAATGCGCGTCTTCATTGACAGCTCCATGGCTGCCCAGATTCTGACCGCGATTGGTCTGGAAAACGCATGGGAAGGCGAGTTTGACGTGTACGGGTTTAACACCGTTGGGGTTGAGGCGCTTACGACGGTGGATGATGCGAACTTCCTCTATGTTGTTCAGTCGGAAGATGACGTCTTCGCCAACCAGTGGCGGGACAATCCAGTCTGGAACGGTCTCACCTTTGTTGAGGAGGGCCGGACCTATCCGTTGGGCGGCGGCACCTGGCTCTTCGGCGGCCCGCTGTCAGCTGAGCTTGTGGCCGACACGGTCGTAGCGACGCTCACGGGGCAGTGATCTCAGTATCACGTAGGAACAGGCGTGGGATCAATCCCACGCCTGTTCCGGCCCGCGGAGGCAGCCTTGCGGGCTACCTGATTGTCTTTGCCGGTGGCCCCCTCTTGCTGCTGGCTCTGCTGTTTTTGCATGTCTCCCAGGGGCAATCGGACATCACGTTCAACGCCATTATCGACGCGCTCATCTCACCGACCGGCGACACGACCGACAACGTAGTCCGCTACATTCGCCTGCCACGCGCAGCTATTGGGGTATTGGCCGGCGCCGCGCTCGGCATGGCCGGCGTGCTCCTGCAATCGGTCACGCGCAATCCTCTGGCATCGCCAGGAACTCTCGGCGTGAATGCGGGAGCGTATCTGGCAATCGTTGCCGCCACGATTTTCGCCCCGGGCCTCTTCGGCGCGTCGCCGGTTGTCCTTGCCTTTGCAGGCGGCGCGGCCGCCGCCGTCCTGGCCTATGCCATTGCCGGGACCGTTCAGGCGACACCGGTACGCCTCGCCCTGGCCGGTGTCGCCGTCGCGCTGGTCTGCTCGGCGCTCACCGCGATGTTGCAGCTCTTCTATGAGGATCAGACAGCCGGGCTCTTCTTCTGGGGTGCCGGGTCGCTTGCCGAGAACGACTGGAGCGGCACGCAGTACGCCTGGCCACGCGTCCTGGCCGGCACGCTGCTGGCGCTCGCGATCGCCCGGCCGCTCGACATCCTGTTGCTCGGTGACGACGTTGCCCGCTCGCTTGGGCAGCGTGTGACCCTGACCCGGCTGGGCGGTGTGACGGTGGGCGTCTTTCTGGCGGCGGTCGCCGTGAGCGTGGTCGGCCCGATCGGTTTCGTGGGCTTGATGGTGCCGCACATCGTCCGCCTGATGGGTATCAAGCGTCATCGGCTCCTGTTGCCGGCCGCCGCAATCTGGGGCGCCATTGTCCTAATCGGCGCGGATATCGCGGCGCGCCTCGTCACCACAAACCTCAGTGAGCTTCCGGCCGGTGGCATCACCGCGCTCATCGGCGCGCCATTCTTCGTCTGGCTTGCGCGACGCGCGGCGTTGCCAGGAGGGTCCAGCCGCTCAACCGGCGAACGGTTCCTGAAAACCAGTTCGCGGCGACGTATCAACTACCCAGCGCTGATGGGCACCGCCTGCCTGGCGCTCGCGGCTGCACTGGTGGCAGGCATTGCCTTCGGCGATCTCTCGTTCGATCTCACGACGACGCTGAACACGCTGCGAGGCGAGGGCAGCACTCTTTCCGAACGAGTCATCCTCGACCTGCGCTTGCCGCGCTTGCTGGTCGCGATGCTGGCTGGGGCAGCGCTCGCCGTCAGTGGAGCGCTGCTGCAAGGGGTAGTGAGAAATCCACTGGCTGGACCGGAGATCGTTGGCATTACCGGCGGCGCCGGGCTCGGCGCGCTTACCGTGCTGGTGCTCTTCCCAGGTCTGCCATTCGCTTTGGTGCCACTAGCCGCGTTTACCGGTGCGTTCATGGCATTTGCTGTTGTCTATCTCGCGTCCTGGCGCAATGGGCTGACAGCCACTCGTTTAGCGCTCGTTGGGGTGGCGGTTTCGGCGTTCTGTGCCGCCGGGATCAATATTCTCGTCGTCAAAGCTCAGATCCGGGTAGCGTCCGCGCTTGTCTGGCTCGCCGGCAGCACCTATGCCAAAGACTGGGATGATGTCCAGCGTTTGCTCCCCTGGCTGGTTGTCCTGTTGCCTATCGCCTGGTTGGCGGCGCGCCAGCTGGATCTCCTCGGCCTGGGCGACGAAGCCGCCCGTGGGCTTGGCGTACCGCTCGAACGGACTCGACTCGCCATCCTGACCGTGGCTGTTGCGCTGGCCGCGGCCGCGGTCTCGATCGTCGGCACCATCGGCTTCGTCGGCCTGATCGGCCCGCATACGGCTCGCATGCTGTTGGCTGGCCAACACCAGCACCGCAAGCTGGTCCCCATGGCCGCCATCCTCGGCGCGGTACTGGTCACCCTGGCGGACACGGTCGGGCGAGTCGCCCTCGCGCCTAAAGAAATCCCCGCCGGTTTGGTCACGGCGATGATTGGCGCGCCGTATTTTCTGTGGCTGCTCTGGCGCGGGCGGATGAGCTGAGCAAAAGGGGTTAGGCGCTCAGCTGGCCCACGCCTTCGAGCAGGCGACGCAGGTATGGAGGCGGCCGCCGATTGCCAATTAGTTGTAGTGTTTTAGTTGGGACCAGATCTGGTCGAGCGGTGCATTCGGCTCCCCGACAACATAGACCGGCAGGTCATTCTCATAGTCCATGCAGTAATCGCAGACGATCGTTCCACGCTGCTCGACCCTGGCCCAGAATCGGGAAAGTACCCGTTCGGGAACTCCCAATGCTATGACAACTTCACCTGAGGCTCCCTGCGTGCCCCAGAGATAGTAGGAATTGTGGCCGCTGATGACCGGTGGCAGATCGTAGGCTGAGCCGTACAGTTCCACAGCCCCCGCTTCACCGTAGTTGCCGGTCAGAATCACCGCTTGTGCCTGTTCCTCAGGCGGGAGCGCAGCATAGACCTCGGCAGCCGTCTCCACCATCGATTCCCAACCGAAACGGTCGGCCCACCACTGTGGCAGCGGCGCTGTCTTACCCTGTTCGAGGGGCTTGTCGCTGAGGCCCATCGCCTGTGTGTAGCGCACCAGACCATCGACGGGGAGGACTGGGAGCGCACCGGGCAAGACGACCAGTCCACCAACGATAAGTGCACCTACCGTCGCCGGACGCAACCAGTCGAGCCGCCGCTTGGCAAACTGCGCGACTGCGACACCCCCGGCGGCGAACAGGACGGCATAGGCAGGGACGAGGTAGTCGACCCTGCTTGATCCGGTTGCCATCAGAATCAGAAACGGAACGACGTAGGTGTAGCCAAGCAGGCGATAGCGCGTATTTAGGCATGAGCGGAACAGCCAATAGAGACCTGTAAGCCAGAGCGGAAATGCGATCGGGTTCATCGCGAGTATCTGATCCAGCACGAACTGAAGCGGTCCGACTTCGACATTCTTGAGCGTGGCCGCGTTGGTAGCGAACTCAAGGAGCGGCCAGTCGTATTGCATCTGCCAGAGTAGGTGCGGCAGCACCGTTACGAACGCGATGAGTACGCCCAACCACAGCCACCGCTGCCGGAGATGGCTCCTCATCGGTGTCAGCAACACCCCCAACGCCAGACCAAAAGCCAGGAGCGCCATGGTGTGCTTGGTCATCAAGCCGACACCGAGCACCAACCCGATGGCAAGCCACAGTCGCTCGTCGCCCGTCCGCAGCAAACGTAGAACCAGGTAACAGCAGAGCACCCACAGGAGATAGAAAAACGAGATGGTCGACAGAAAGTCGTTGGTAGCGAGCAGAACCGGAGGTATGAGCATCGCCAGGGCGGCGATGGCCTGCGCCCATCGATCTCCGCCTAGCTCGCGCGCCATCAACCCCGCCAGAAGAACCGTGCCTGCCCCTGCCAACGCCGGCAAAAACCGCAACGACAGCAGGAAGTCGCCAGGGAGCAAGAGAGCCAGGCGGGTGATGAGCCCAATGACTGGAGGGTGATCAACATAACCCCAATCGAGACGGTAGCTGCCAGCGATGTAGTACAGCTCGTCCCGAAAGTAGCCGAGTGGTGAAATCGCATTGACGATCAGGTGTAAGAAGAGCTTAACACCAGCAATGCACAGCAGCAGCCCGAGCCCGGAGATCGAGTACCTGTTGACGGTGCCCCGCACGATCATCCAGCGGCTCCAGGATCATCTAGCAGCTCATCATGATGCATGCCGTCACGCACGGCGTAGCCCCAAAAGGATGTCATTCGTGCACTTGTTCTATCACCAGTCCACGGACTGAGTCGCGCATGGTCTCGTTGGAACGGGATCGTGATGTACGATCCCGTTCCGAGGACGAGTTACAGGGTAATCACCTGATCCGGCGGATTGCCGGAGAGCGCGGCGTAGAGATCGGGGAAGCAGCCAACTTGTACGCCGTCGACCGTACCAACCGCAGTCGCCGCTCGTGGTCCACCTTCCGCAAGTCCGCGCTCAAGCGCGCATTGATCGCAGAGCATCAACAGGATGCCCTGATCGGCGGCCACCTTGGCAAGCCGCTGGCCGACCGGATCCCCCTTGCGGAGGATGAAGGTGTTGTCGTCGAAGAAAAACATCCCGACCACATCAACACCATGATCGCCATCCTCGAGCTGGGGCAGGATCATCTTGCCCAGCTTATAGCTGGCAGTGTGACCGGACGTACTGAATATATATGCGACTTTCACATGTCTCTCCGTTCGATTGGTGATCCAGCGGAAGGATCACCCCGCAGTACTGCGCCGATCAGGCGCCAGCACAGCATCCTACCACCCTGTTTGTGTATCCTGCGCTCCGTGCGGATGTGTACGGTCATGCACTGAGGGTGGGTACCCGGAACGGAATCGCGGCGCGGCAAGACAGCCTGCGGCACGAGACGCTGTTGATCTTGGCGCGCGTCTTCGCTTTAATCGATCTATCGAAAGCAAATCGTTGCGCCAGACGCGGACAGAAGCTGGCGCGCATTGGACGGATGGCACGATTCTGGTCCCACGAAGAACCCTGGATGAATACCTGCTCCTAAAGTACCCGTTCATCGTCTCGGTTGACCAGGAAGACGGGTACTTTGTCGAATTTCCCGACCTGCCTGGCTGCATATCACTGGTCGACAGCATCGGTGACGTGCGCGCCATGGCAGAAGACGCCCGCAAGCTCTGGATCGAGATCGCGTACGCCCAGGGGATCGAGATCCCCGAACCCGGTTCCTTCTACAGATCCAGCGACCAGCTCAACGACCGGCCTTAGTCTCCCGGAACCAGCTGCCGTTGCTCGCGCCACTGCTGCGTGTCGCGCTGGACGATGGTTTCCCAGACCTCGGCCGGCTTGTCGGCAAGCATGATGATGAGGTCGTCGGGCTTGGCGAGGTCGAGCACGGCGCTGGCAGCTTCCAGCTCATTGAGGACGATTGAGATGTTCTCCTCGCGCACGCCATTCTCGAGCAACGATTGCTTCAAGAGCCCGGCCACTTCACCAGGCTCGCGGCCGCGTAGATAGTTATCCTCGCGGATCACCACTTCGTTGAAGACCGACGCAGCCACTGCGCCAAATTCGGCAATATCCTCGTTGCGACGATCTCCCGGCATAGCCAGCATCGCAACCGTGTTGCCCGGCATCATCCGGCGCACGAAATCGGCCAGCTCAACCATGCCGGCCACGTTGTGGCAATAGTCCATGATCACCCGGTAGCCACCGACTTCCAGCAGGTTCAACCGGCCCGGGGTCTGGTAGAACGAGGTGGAGAAGGTGCGCAGTCCAGTCCGGATCGCCTCAAGGTTGATGTTACTGGCGTAGGCGA
Source organism: uncultured Chloroflexia bacterium (assembly GCA_963729445.1). Classification (GTDB taxonomy): domain Bacteria; phylum Chloroflexota; class Chloroflexia; order Thermomicrobiales; family CFX8; genus JACCZH01. The sequence continues at coordinate 561,037 of CAVSNU010000005.1, read as the reverse complement.
CGGCGACCGCCGCCAGCGCGTTCTTGATGTTCACCCGCGCGCGGCCCTCGAAGGTCGCCGGAATGTGCCGCACGTCCAGCAGCGCGGTCTCACGCTTGCCCTCGGCCAGGAAGATCACTTCCGACCCGCGATACTCCCGCAAGATAACGGCCATACCGCGCGCCCGTAGATGCTCGCGGACCGTCGGATTGTCCTCGTTCATTGTGAAATAGACGATCTCGCCACGCGCTCGTGCGGCCATCTTGACGCACCATGGATCGTCGGCATTGAGCACCGAGAAACCGTTGCGGTGGGTCGCCGCCGGAACGATGGCCTTCACCTTGGCGAGCTCTTCAACCGAGTCCACGCCACCCAGGCCGAGATGGTCGGCAGCGACATTGGTGACGACCGACACGTCGCAGCGGTCGAAGCCCAGGCCGGAGCGCAGCATACCGCCGCGCGCGGTCTCCAGCACCGCATGTTCGACGGTCGGGTTCTGCAACACCATCTGGGCGCTCTGAGGGCCGCTCATGTCCCCTTTCAGGATCTGGGTGCCGTCGATGTAGATCCCGTCAGTTGTCGTCAATCCGACCCGCCGGCCGCTCATCTTCAGGATGTGCGCGATCATGCGACAGGTCGTGGTCTTGCCGTTGGTGCCGGTAACGGCGACGATGGGGATGCGCGACGGCGAGCCGTCCGGAAAGAGCAGGTCCAGCACCGGCCGGGCAACATCGCGCGGATGGCCTTCGGTCGGGTGGGTGTGCATCCGGAAACCGGGACCGGCGTTGACCTCGCAAATCGCTCCGCCCTGGTCCTTGATCGGCTGGGTGATGTCACGGGCGATCATGTCGATGCCGGCCACGTCGAGTCCGATGACCTGCGCGGCCTGCTCGGCGATCTCGATGTTGTCCGGGTGAATCTCGTCGGTGCGGTCGATCGAGCTGCCACCTGTTGACATATTGCCGGTCAAGCGCAACTGGACGAACCGGCCCGCTTCAGGTATCGCCTCAAGCGTCAGCTCATGCTCGTCCAGCAGGCGCAGGACGGCGTCGTCGACGCTGATGCGGGTGAGGACTTTCTCGTGACCGATCCCACGTCGTGGATCGGCGTTGGTGATGTCGATCAGCTCCTGAACGGTGTGCACGCCATCGCCAACGACGTGGGCCGGTACCCGCTCGGCACAGGCCACCATCTTGCCGTTCACCACCAGAATGCGGTAGTCCAGCCCCGCTATATAACTCTCGACAATCACGACGCCGGATCGACTCTCGGAGTACGGAGGCGGGGAAGTTCTCGCGCACCTCAGCCTCCGATTGCAGATTGATCCGCACGCCACGGCCGTGGTTACCGTCCATCGGCTTGAGCACGACAGGATAGCCGATGCTTCTGGCGGACGAGACCGCGTCATCGACGTTGCTCACGGAAGAGCCTCTTGGAACCGGGATGCCAACACCTTGCAACAGCTGGTTCGTGAGCTCCTTGTTGCTGGCGATATCAACGGCAATGTCGCTCGTTTCCGATGTCACCGTCGCCCAGACCCGCTTCTGGTAGCGGCCATACCCCATCTGAACCAGAGACCGGCGCGGATCAAGCCGGATGACCGGGATCTCGCGGCGCTCGGCCTCGTCGACCAGTGCCTTGGTGCTCGGACCATAGGCGAGGCGCTCGGCGAGCAGAATGATGCGCTCGAGCTCATCCTCAAAGGAGTAATCGGGATTGTCCTTGTAAATGAGGTTGTTCAGCAGGTCGCAGGAGGCTTTGCCGGCCGCCAGGCCAAGGTCTGGCTGCACATACTGATAGACGACGGTGTAAACGCCGCGCTCGTCCGTGGAGCGGGTAAGTCCCCGGGCAACCTCCGAACCGGCCAACGTCTGGAGCTCAAGCGCGACATGCTCCAGCACATGGCCCATCCACGTGCCATCGTGCAAACGCTCGATGAAGCCGCCCGGTTTGCCGAGCGAGCAGTAATGCTCGTAGAGCGACGGTATCAGACGAATGAGCTCGTCGTTGAAACCTTCGACCTTGTTGCTGGGGCGGTCTTCCAGCTCGCCGATGTCCACCTTCAGCAGAACCACCGGCACCCGTGCCCAGATATTCGGTCCGCGGTAGATCTTGGATTCCAGAATCTCAATCGGCATCTTCACCCTCTCGCCCACTGATGCCGACCGCGGACTCGCGCTGTCAGACTGTGCCCTACTGAGCTGCGCGCCGGGGACGGCTTTCCTTACGCCAAGCGGTAACAGCGCGCTGTTTCAGGTCGAAACAACTGCCGGCCGCCACAAAATGGATCTTTACGTTGCCGATCGTGACCGGTTCACTGTCAAGACCGGAATAGACGTCGCTCGTCATCTGCGAACCATCGACCACCAGCACCGATCCACGGCCCAGGACTTCGAACGTCCCGTCGGGCGCGATGATGGCGGCCGTGTCCTCGTCGATTCCCAAACCGAGAAGACCTGGATTGTAACTGACCATCGTCACCAAACGCCCGACCCGGTTACGCTCCCGGAAATGCTGGTCGATAATGACCGAGTCAATCAGACCCAAACCGGGCGACATGCGGGCCAGCTGACGCTTCGGCGTGCCGCCGCTCTGGCCGCCTGCAACCATAATCGCGCTCAGCACCGAGGCTCCGGCACTGGTGCCGGCTACCGGCACTCCCTGGATGCTGCGAGCGTCGATCGCCTTCGCCACCCGGGTTCCACCCAACATGGCGGCGATTCTGATCTGATTTCCGCCCGTGAGAAAGATGCCGGTGCTGCGCTCAACCAGCCCAACGAGCGCGTCTCTATCGGCATCTTCCCGTGTGTCCACAGTTAGAATATCAGCCGACGCAGCTCCAAGCTCAGTGAAAATGGTCTCGTAGAGCCGACCGGCGTCAGACAAGGAGGACGCGGTGGGAATGATGACGATGCGCGCCTCCGGCCCGCCGGCCATCTCAACAAACCGCGAAAGGATCACTCGATTACGAAACTTGTCTTCGGCCCCGCCGATTGCCAGGAGGGGACCTCGGATCTGATGCAAAAGGAATACCAACCAACACTAGATACGAGCTACCATAAGATACAGCCTCTAAGGCACGTGGAGTGTACCTTAGGCGAGTAGCGCGCAGACGTCGCCTGGCACAGGACCGACGAATTCGCGCGCGACGATCTCGGGCGGGATGCCAGCACTGTAACGTTCATGCCAAGGTACAGGGGAAAGACGCAACTACCACTCCTCAGCTCCCAGATCGCGCAGCTCGCGAAGGACGGTCATTTGCTCCTCGATGCACATCATGGCGATGGCGTCACCAGGAGAGGACTCAGCGATCGCCGCCAGCAGAGCGCTATGCTCGCCTGGATAGAGGCCGGCGAGGCGATCGAGCGAGCCGACCTCCGCGACGCCTGCCTGCATCAATGGGCTCGCTTCTCCCGACGGACGGCCACGCAAGTAGTGTTGGGTCTCCTTGATATAGACACGATCCGCGTGGCGGCCGGCAATACGGCCCAGCCCGACCATGACGTCATCTTCCCGGTCGCCTGCCGTGCCGATAACCGAGACTAATCTGCCAGAACCCGACATGAGGGCACGGGTGAAGCGCAAGAGCTCCTCCAGACCGCTCTCGTTGTGGGCGTAGTCAACCACCACAATCCGGCCCTCCAGGCGAAACACGTTCAGCCGGCCAACATTGGATTCAACGTTCGAGCGAAACGTCTGCAGCCCGGCAGCGATCTGCTCAAGCGTGAACCTCAGGCCGAGTGCCGCGCCACACGCGGCCAGCGCGTTCTCCACCATGTGGCGGGCGGCGCCGTTGAAGGTCATCGGCGCGTCAGCGAGGGTCGTGATGGTCTGCCGCTGCTGCCCGCAGAGATACACAACGCGATCCCCATCCCGGATCACCGCTCGCCCGCCAGCCGCAACATGTGCCTGAATCCCGGGATGAGCCGGATTCTGGCTCGTCAGCAGCACGTCGGCTCGCACACGCTCGCGCTGGGCAAGCACCAGCGGGTCGTCGGCGTTCAGCACCACCAACCCCTCCGGCCGCGTCACCTGCACGACGACGCTTTTGACCGCTGCCAGCGTTTCGAGCGTTTCAACACCCTGCAGGTAGAGGTGATCGGGCGTCAGATTCAGGAATACGCTAACGTCACTCGACTCGTAGGCAACCCCACGCAGGAGAATGCCACCGCGGGCCGTCTCCAGTATGCCGACCTCAACACCAGGATCGAGCAGCACCCGCCGCGCGCCCGACGGCCCTGTATAGTCGCCTTCAAGCACCTTCTCGCCGTCGATGTAGACGCCGGACGAGCTCGACCAGCCCACGTGTTTACCAGCCTGACGGGCGATGTGCGCCAGCAGCCGGGTTGTCGTGGTCTTGCCGTTGGTCCCGGTCACGCCGACCACGGGAATCCGGCGCTCGCTGTCACGAACCCACTCGGGCCGGTCCTCGTTCGCGCGGTCTCGAGCCAGGGTCTCCCGCAGTCCACCGGCGACGTCGTCGATTCTCGTCTCACCTGCCAGAATCGTGTAGGCCGTCTCGGCAATCAGCATGGCGCAATTGCGCCACTCCCAGGAATAGTAGAGAGCATGGTGGTGCTCGGTATCGATCGCCCGCCTGCCAACCTCGGGCGCTTCCAATCCGACCCGCTGATGCAACTCGCCAATCAGATCCGCCAGTGCGTCGAGCGTGGCGTCAACGTCCTGCTCGTCAGGCTCGACACGCACCTCCAGCTTGATTGCCGGGGCCAGGACAAACAGATTCGGACCGTCAAGATCACGAATTTCGACGAGTTCCATCGCGCGGCTCCAATACGCTCTGGTTCGCCGGTTGGCGATCCCGTTAGACCTAAAGAACAGGAGAGAGCCTACTACAATCTCAATCGCTGTTTCCCGCTTGACGAACCTCATTGAGCTACGGATTGCTATCCGCTCCACTTTCGAGGATCGGCGCATTGAGGTACGCTGCCAGCATTGCTGATTTGGCGGAGAGCCGACTGCTGAGAGGAAAGTGTCGATGCTGGAGCTGGAGACTCTGAGCCAGCGTTTTGAACAGTTCGCGTGGCAGGAGTGTCAATCGTCGCCGCTCTATCAACAGCTGGCCCTTGAAACCTCGCGCGACAGCGATCTGCTCCGTCTGGCCGCGCATGGAGACCACACGCCCAAGCCGAACCTCTTGCTGGCCGCCGTCCACTATCTCATGCTGAAGGGTGTCGAGCATCCGCTAACGGCGTACTATCCGACGCTCCACGGCACGGCAACAGATACCACCAAGCTGTTCAGCACCTTCCGGGCCTTTTGTCTTGAACATGCGGACCAGATTCGTAACCTGATGATCGCGCGGCGGGTACAGACGAATGAGGTCAGACGCGCCGCGATACTGCTGCCGGTATTCACCCTCATTCACCAGCGGGAAGGCACCAACCCGCTTGCGCTCGTCGAGGTTGGAACCAGCGCAGGCTTGCTTCTGTCGCTCGACAAATATGGCTACGACTACGAACCAGGCGGACGGTATGGATCCAGAGACAGTCCGGTCCAGATCGAGTGTTCGGTGAGAGGGGATCTCCGCCCACCACTTTCCGCCGAGCTACCGCCAATAGCCGAGCGCATCGGTATCGATCTGCATCCGGTCGATGTGCGCGACCCGGATGAAGCCCTCTGGTTACGCGCGCTTGTCTGGGGCGATCAGCCAGAACGAGCCCAGCGCCTGGGTCAAGCCATGACGATCGCCGTTGAAGACCCTCCACACCTTTGCGCCGGGGATGCTGTGGAGGTGCTACCGCATGTCCTCTCTGGAATCAGGGCTGAATCCATCCCGTGCGTTTTTCACTGCCACACCCTCAATCAGTTCTCTGAAGATGCCAGGCAGCGGTTTGAAGAGGTACTCATGCACGGGTCGGTCGGACGCAGGCTCTATCGTATTGCGCTCGAAATCGTTGCCGGCGATACCTACCCACATCTCACACTATCGATCTTCGAGGACGGGCAGAAGATCCGACAAGATCAGTTGGCCTACTACCAGTCGCATGGTGAGTGGATTGAATGGTTACAACCGGGCTAGGTTCGCTGGGCTTGTCCCTGCTCGCGCTCGTACTTCCGCAGGCAGGCGGGGCAGCAGAAACCGAGGGTTTCGCCCTCCACAACCAGCGTGAACTTCGCGGTGGCGAGATCGACTTCCATGCCACAGACGGGATCGATAACGACGGTCGAGGGCGGCGCGTCAGCAGCGACCGGTAGCCGGTAACCAGCCGCACGGCGGATGGGGATGATCTGGGCGAGAATACTCAGGGCAATCTCGGCCGGCGATTCGGCCCGGATGTCGAGGCCAGCTGGTGAGTAGATCGACCTGAGTCTTTCATCGCTCACGCCCCGGGAGCGCAGATAGCCGGCGACGGCTTCAAAGCGACGGCGGCTACCAACCAGGGCCAGGTAGGCCGGCTCAAGGGCGAGCGCCGAGAGCAGCACTGTCTCGTCATCGGCGCCCATCGTCGCAACGACGACGAACGAGACACGGTCTGACGATATGCGCTCGAAGGCAAACTCCGGGTACACCTCATCAGCTTCCGACGATCCGGCCGCCATCGCAACCGTTCGGAACCCCAGAGGCTTGCCAAGCTCCAGCACCGCCGCGCTCACAGGACTATCGCCGACGGCGATCAGGTACGGCTCCGGCAGGAATGGCTCGATAAAGATCTCCAGCGTTCCTCCGCTGTGACAGGTCATCGCCATCTCCACAACGCCGTCCCGCACCACACCGCTCGCTTCCGGGCTGAGCCGGATCACGCGCGCCTGACCAGACTCCAGCGTTTCCAGCGCGTGACGAACGACACTCGGTTGGGAGCAGGCACCACCAACCCAACCGAAGATCGAGCCGTCGGCGGTGACAATGGCTTTCGAGCCAATCCGGGCTGAGGTCGGACGCTGGCTTACCGTCACGGTTGCCAGGGCGAACGGCTTGCCAGCCTGTTCGAGCTCGGCGGCGCGGTTCAGGATGCTGAGGAGGTTGTCTGCGGACGTGGACATGATTAGGTCTCCTGTGGTCGCGCAAGGTTCACACGAACGCTTCATCTCTCACCCGGCTGACGAGGACCAGCATGGGGTTGGTCAATCATCCCGACCGGGTACCCTCTGGTTGCAGGATCCGTACCTTCCGCGCCCAGAGGGCACCCGCCTCGAAATGAGAGCTGGCGATTGTCTGGCAACGTCGATCCTTCTACTGCGCCATCCCTTTCTCCTGCAGGATCGCGTAGACCTTGTCCGGCGTCATGGGAATGTCGATGTGTCGTACACCGAGGTGGCTCAGGGCGTCGACGACGGCGTTGGCGATGGCCGGCGGCGCGCCGACGGTCGGGCTCTCGCCCACACCCTTCGCACCAAACGGGTGATGCGGCGACGGCGTGACCGTGTTATCAAGCTCCCAGATGGGTGTCTCCATGGACGTCGGCACCAGGTAATCCATCAGCGTGCCGTTCAGCATGCTGCCATGCTCGTCATAGAGGATCTCTTCGAAGAGCGACGGCGCCAGGCCCATCGTCAACCCGCCATGGATCTGACCTTCCACGATCATCGGATTGATGATCGTGCCGCAGTCGTCAAGCGCCACAAACTGCCGGACTTTGACGTTCCCGGTTCCCCGGTCGATATCGACCACGCACACGTAGGCGCCGAACGGGAAGGTCAGGTTGGGCGGATCGTAGTAGTTCACCGCCTCCAGTCCGGCCTCAAGCGTCTTGGGGTAGTTGGTGTAGGCCGCGAAGGCGACCTCCTGCATCGTCTTGCTGCGCTCCGGCGCTCCCTTTACCCGGAAGGCGTAATCTTCCCACTCCAGGTCCGCCGGCTCACACTCAAGCAGATGCGCCGCGATCTGCCTGCCTTTCTCGCGGATCTTGCGGGCGGCCATCGCCGTCGCGGCACCGGCAGTCGGTGTGCTGCGGCTGGCGTAAGTACCCAGCCCGTAAGGCGCCGTATCGGTGTCACCGTGCTCAACGGTGATCATCTCAACCGGCAGTCCTAACTCCTCGGCGACGATCTGGGCGAAGGTCGTCTCGTGCCCCTGTCCCTGCGTCTGAACGCCGATCCGGACAATGGCCGAGCCGGTGGGGTGCACTCGAATCTCGGCGCTGTCGAACATCTTGATCCCGAGGATGTCGAAGGTGTCGGACGGCCCGGCGCCAACGATCTCGGTGAAGGTGCTGAAGCCGATACCCATCAGCTCGCCGCGTTCGCGCTTCTCAGCCTGCTCCTGCAAGAGGCCCTGGTAGTCGATGCGATCGAGCACTTTCTGGAGGGCGGCGGGATAGTTCCCGCTGTCGTACTCCCAGCCCGTCGGTGATTTGTAGGGGAACTGCTCGGGCTGGATGAAGTTCTGCATTCTCAGCGCCGCCGGGTCCGCACCAATCTCGTCGGCCAGCACATCGACCATGCGCTCGATCATGTGTACGGCCTCGGTCACCCGGAAGGAGCAGCGGTAAGCGACACCCCCGGGAGCCTTGTTCGTGTAAACACCGTCAACGCCAAAATGCGCGTGTTCGAACGTATAGGAGCCGGTACCGATGCTGTACAGGCCGGCCGGGAACTTCGACGGGTTCGCCGCCGCGTCAGCCGAGCCATGATCGGCCAGGGTCTTGACCCGCAAGGCACGCATCGTGCCGTCCTTACTGGCGGCGAGCTCTGCCTCAATATGATAGTCGCGGGCGAACGAGTCCGCCTGCAGATTCTCCGAGCGATCCTCGATCCACTTGACCGGCCGGCCGGTCGTCAGCGCCGCGACAGTCGCGATGACATAACCGGGATATACCGGCACCTTGCCGCCGAAGCCGCCGCCGATATCCGGGGAGATAATCCGGATCTTGTGCTCGGGAATGCCGCTTACCAGCGAAAACACCGTACGGTGGGCGTGCGGCGCCTGGCTGGTCATCCAGATCGTGAGCTTCTCGTTGGCTGTGTCCCAGCTGGCGACACAGCCGCAGGTCTCGATTGAAGCAACGTGGATGCGCGGAATGTACATCTTCTCTTTGACGATCACCTCCGCCTCGTCAAAGACCCTGTCGGTTGCGTCCTTGTCGCCGGCCTCCCAGTGCCAGATGTGGTTCGTGCCGGTTTCTTTGTCTGGGCGGACGAGCGGCGACTCTGGCTCAAGCGCCTTGAACGGGTCAACCACCGCTTCCAGCGGCTCGTACTCGACATCCACCTCATAGACTGCGTCAGCGGCGATATAGCGGTCTTCGGCAATGACCGCGGCAACTTCCTGAGCGAAGTAGACGACCCGGTCGGTCGGCAAGACCATCTGGGTGTCGCTCATCAGCGTCGGCATCCAGGCCAGACCGGCCGCTTCAAGATCCTTCCCGGTGATGACCGCCACCACGCCCTCCATCGCCAGCGCGCGCGATGCGTCGATGCTCTTGATGCGGGCGTGGGCATAGGGGCTGCGCACGATTGCCATCGAGAGCATGCCGGGCAGCTTCACGTCGTCAACGTAGTTGCCCTTGCCGCGCACAAATCGCGGATCTTCCTTGCGCTTGACCCGGTGACCCATGCCACGAACTGGTGTTGCACTCATCTGTTACGCTCCTCCATCTGCCGGCACAGCAACCGGGGCGGGGGTAGTATCCTGGCTCTGGTTGATCTTGTTCGCGGCACTCTGGATCGAACGGATAATGTTGGTGTAGCCGGTACAGCGGCAGAGGTTGCCGGAAATCGCCTGGCGAATCTCCAGCTCACTGGGGTTGGGATTCTCATTCAGCAGGGCGACCGAGGTCATCATCATGCCCGGCGTGCAAAAGCCGCACTGCAGACCGTGCTCCTCCCAGAACCCTTCCTGAATCGCGTGTAACTTGCCGCCTTGCTCCAGCCCTTCAACGGTCATGAGCTCGTCACCGTCAGCCTGCACGGCGAAGACGGTGCAGGACTTCACCGGCCGGCCGTTCCAGTGGACGGTACAGGCCCCACAGCTCGTTGTGTCGCACCCGATGTGCGTGCCGGTCAAGCCAAGGTGCTCGCGGAGGAAGTGCACCAGCAAGGTCCTGGGCTCGACCTCGGCCGAACGCTTTGTTCCGTTTACGGTGACGGTCACGGGTTGTTTCGCCATAAGGATCTCCTCCTGACACGACTGTGACTCGCTTGGCCGGGAAGGGGCTTGCTCCCGGCCAGGGGTGATGTGTTATGCCGATTGGGCGCGTTCAACTGCACGGCGCAGAGCGCGTAGCGTGACCGTACGCGCCATCGAGCGTTTGTAATCGGCCGAGCCGCGCAGATCGGCGTTTGGCTTGGCTGCCTCTGCGGCCCGGTCCGCGGCGGCGCCCAGCAGCTCTTCAGTGGGAGCGTGACCTCGCAGGGCGTCCTCAGCATGGGTCGCCCGCGCCGGGACAAAGGCCACGTTGGTTGTCGCAATGCCGGCCTCAGCGACTGTGCCGTCCGGGTTAAGACTGATCTGCGCGGCAGCCGCGGCGATCGCATAGTCGCCAACCTTGCGCTCGAACTTCTCGTACGCTCCGCCGGAGCGTAGAGCAGGCGAGGGGATACGGATCTCGGTCAAAATCTCGCCGGGCCCAAGCGCCGGCAGAAAGGCGTCCACGAAGAAGTCGTCAATCGGGATCTCACGCTCGCCCTGTGGACCGGTGACGAGGATGACGGCGCGATAGGCCAGCATCGTCGCCGGGTGGTCATTCGCCGGGTCGGCATGTGCCAGATTCCCACCGAGCGTGGCCAGGTTACGCACCAGCGGATCGGCCACGACGTCGGCAGTTTCAGCCAGCAAGGGGTACCGCTCCCGCACGACAGCGGACCTCTCCACGGCCGATTCGCGGGTCAAAGCACCAATGCGCAACCAACCGTCCGCCTCGCTGATCTCGGAGAGACCGGGCACACGGTTGATGTCGATGATGTGCTCGGGTTGGGCGAGTCGAAAGCGCATGAGTGGGATCAGGCTCTGCCCGCCGGCCAGGATCTTGGCGTCCTCGCCGTGCTGCTCAAGCAGATACAACGCCTCCGGCAGGCTGCCTGCCAGATGGTACTGGAACGATCCGGGTATCATCGGCGCTCCTACCCTTTCTGCTGGTTGGACTTTCCATAGAGGGATCTCACCTGTAATGGCACTGTATAGGAAGAGCGCCCGCGGCTAAAGCCGTAGAGGGTAGTGCTGAGAAACCCTCCAAATGGCGGCCAGACCCCTCCATTCAGACATGTTCGTACGGCGCGCGGGCCACCCAGTGCCTGCCTGTTCTGCGTAGCGGCGCAATTTATTGCGCCTTCTCCGGCGCCCGGACGTCCAGGCAAGGCGCGAATGATGGAAGTGTCCGAGTTGATCCACGCAGCGTCACGGACGACTCGGCGCGTCGCCCCTACGCAGACGTTCGCGCCTCCCGCTCCCCCGACAGGGCCCAGGAAAGGCGCAATAGTGAGGGGTTCCTGGTTCGTCCGATAGTTGCAAGCCACTCATCTTTTCGTAGCGGCGCAATTCATTGCGCCCTGCCGACCGCCCCGCCGTCGGGGAGGGCGCAATGAATTGCGCCCGTACGCAAGGGTGGTGCCCCTCTCGAATAGCGGATTAGTCGGGACATTTTCAGCATTGCGCCTTGCTTGCACCCTCAAGCGCCGGAGAAGCGCAATGAATTGCGCCGCTACGCATTTCTCATGTGCGGATCAGCGCGGGACCGAGACCTACCCGCCGAACTACTGGATCCACCCGTTGCGGATCGCGATCATGACGGCGTCCAGCCGGTTGCGGGCGCCGAGGCGGCGCAAGATCTCCTGGACATACCCTTTGACCGTGTTTTCGGAGAGATAGAGCCGATCGGCGATCTCGCGATTGGTAAAACCGGAGGCCATCAGCCGCAACACGGAGAACTGGTGCGGCGGCAGGCCGTGGGAGGGTGAGCTCTCGCCGCCCCGAATGCGGTCAAAGAACGCCGACGCCAGGCGCGGGTCGATGACCGTCTCACCATGGACCACTGCAACGAGCGTCCGTTTCAGGTCAAAATCCACGATGTCCTTCAGGATGTAGCCCCGCGCGCCGGCCATGATGCACTGGTAGACAAGCTCATCGTCACCAAAAGCCGAGAGAATCACGACACGGGTATCAGACGTGCGCTGCAGGATCATGCCGCACACGTCGACGCCACTCATTGTCGGAAGGCGCACATCCAGCAGGACCACGTCCGGACGGGTTGCCTCGACCAGGCTGATGCCGGACGGCCCGTCGTCCGCCTCACCAACAATCTCAATCGACGGCTCGCCACTCAGCGAGAAACGCAAGCCGTTGCGGACGATCTCGTGGTCGTCAATGAGCACTACCCGGATAATCGCGCTACGTGTCGCCGCCATTTGCGCTCGTCCTCCCTGCGACAGGCACGCTGGCCAGCACCAGCAAGCCGCCGTCGTCGCTGTTGTCGAGGTGCAACCTGCCGCCGATCTCCTCCAGCCGGCGCGCCATCATGCTCAACCCGAAGTGGCCCGGATTGGCACGGTAGCCGGTCAGCAGATGGGGCGGCATACCGACTCCGTCATCCTGAATCGCCAGGTCCACCCGCTTCGCCTCGTACCGCAAGCTCACGATTGCCGCCTGGGCGCGGGCGTGACGCTGAATGTTCAGCAGCGCCTCGCCGGCAATCTGGGTCAGTGTCTGCTCGACGTCGTCTTTGAGCCGTCGCGCCCGGCCATCAATCGAGAGGGTGAACCGCGTCGGCCCATGCGAGTCGAAGCTGCGGATCAGGGCGCGTAGATCGTTGACCAGCCCGCTCCCGGGCGCTTCCCCGGCCGACAGGTCGTAGACCGTTCGGCGGATCTCTTCCGCGCCACGGTTGGCCAGCTCGCGGATACTGGCCAGGGTCTGGCGCATCTGCACCTGGTCGTCGAGGTATTTCTCGCCAGCGCTGGCGCTGATGCCGATGGAGAACAGGATCTGCGCCACCCGGTCGTGCAGCCCTTCGGCGATGCGGGTGCGCTCCTCGTGCAGCATGCTGTCGAGGTGGGCGGCGTCGAGCTGGTGGTGCAGACGGCGCAGGTCGGAAATCATCGCCTGCTGCCGCTCGTACAGGCGTGCATTTGCGATGGCGACGGCAATCTGATTCGCGAAGGTCGCCAGCAAACGCTCATGGTGCGCGTCGTACCCCTGCAGCCGGTTGGCAACGCCGATCATGCCGATGGTCTCGTCGCGCAGCCGCAGCGGCACTCCCAGAAAGGTCGCCACGGGCGGATGCTCTCCCGGCATGCCAATATGGTACGGATCAGCGCTGACGTCATTCGAGACGTGTGGGCGGCCTTCGATGATCACAATGCCGAAGACGCTGGGACGGATGGGTATGGAGCGGAACCTGTCATAGAACGTCGGACTGGCCGGCGCAAAGCCCTTGATTGCGGCAACGTCCATGCGCGTGGGATCGTCGATCAACCCCACAAAGCCAAACGCAGAATCCGTCAGCAACAGGCAGTAATCCAGTGCCCGGTCCATCACCTCGCCGGTTTGTCTGAGCCCGGCGATTTCGACCGACATGGCGTAGACAGATTCCAGCTGCTCTTCCCAGTGGTCGGGGAGAGCCGGGTTGGCGGCGACGCGGGACTGAGAAGACGCATCCATGGCGGCCTGCACCTAGCCTGAGGGTGAGCCATTCTTCTGTTCGGATGCCCCAGAGTTTAGCACAGCAACGACGCGCGCGAGCAGGCCGGCAGCTAGATCGATTCGTCCCGGATGTCCCGGATCTGGTTGGCGTTGGAACTACGGAGCCCCTGGACAATGGCCTGTGTTTCGAGGGAACCGACTCCGAACCGGCGCAAGGTGTAGCGCGTCATCTCAAGCGCCAGCTCAAGCTCGCCAACGACGGTCTCGTTCACGCCAAGCTTGGCGAGGCGCGCACTCTCAGCCTGATCGTGCGAGCGGACGATGATGTTCAAACGGGGGTTGATTTGGCGGACTCGATCGACGATGCGACGTGCCGTCAGGGCATCCGGTGTTGCCACAACCAGCACCCTCGCGTGCTCCAGGCAGACCTGGTCGAGGAGAGCGCTGTTGTCAGCACTGCCCAGCAGCGCATGGATACCTTCTGCGCGCAATTGCCGCACAATGGACTGGTCCTGCTCGATGACGACGAAGGGGAATCCGCGGCGGATTAACGCGTCGCCGATGACCCTGCCGACGCGTCCGTATCCGCAGAGGACGGTGTGACCGCGTAACAGCGGCTCATCTCCCTCGTCGGCCGCAAGCCGCGCGTACGGCGAGCGACTGGCGGTGACACACTCGAGCCAGCGAGCAAACGGTGCTGCCGTGCTATGCAGCGCCGGCGATACGACGATACTCGCCGCCGCCCCAGCCAACAGCAAACTGAAGATCTCCGGGGTCAGCACGTCAAGATCCGAACCCAACCGCGCGAGCAGGAAGGAAAACTCGGCCGATTGGGCTAACGTGACGGCAATCAATACGGACGTGCGCACCGGGTAGCGAAACAAGAGAGAGATACCGGCGACCAGCAGACCTTTGCCCAGCACAATCACCGCGAGCGTTACCAGGACCAGGGGGAGGTTGCGGAGGACGAACATCGGATCGACGAGCATCCCGACTGAGACAAAGAAAAGCCCTGCGAAAATATCTCGCAGGGGTTCAACCTCACCCAGAATCTGGTGTGACAGATCGGATTCACTGACGACCACGCCGGCCACGAACGCGCCGAGAGCCAACGACAGCCCAAACCACGACGATACATACGCGGTACCGAGCGCGAATGTTGCCACCGTCAGAATGAAGACTTCGCGATTCTGAAGAGCGGCCACCCGTTCAAAGAACCATGGCAAAATCCGCGACCCAACGGGCACCAACAGGACGAGAAAGAGGACGGCCATTGCCGTCGCCCAGAGCAGATCGAGAAGTACACCGTCGCCACCGGTCGAGAGCGCAGTGAGCACGACCACCAGGATGATGGTGCTGAGGTCCTGGACGGTAGACCAGGCAAGCCCAACCTGGCCGTGCACCGAGCCCGCTTCGCCGCGCTCACCCAGCACTTTGCTCAGCACCGTGCTCGAGGAGTTCGATACCACCGCGCCAAAGAACAACGCCTGTAGTGGAGTCCAGCCCAATGCGAGGCCGATGAGATACCCGAAGCCAATCGTCAGAAGTACCTGTATCGACCCGCCAATAAGTGAGACCTTGCCAGCCCGCATAAGGTCACGCATGGATAGCTGTACGCCGATCGCAAACATCAGCAGAATGATGCCGATGTCGGCCAGTGTCTCCACAGCAACCGCGTCGCTTACGAAGCCCGGGGTGAACGGTCCGATGGCGATGCCACCCAGGATGTAGCCGAGAATCGTTGACTGGCCAAGCCGGGCCGCGACCGTCCCTCCCACGAACGCCGCCGACAGAGCAATCGTCATATTGATGAGAAAATTCGAGTCGCCCATTATGCTGGAGCCTCATCACCAGGCCCCGAAAAGACCAAATGCAGATTCCACGATGAATCGTCCGTTGTCAGATTGGCGACGGTTTGACCCATGTAGAATCCCAGATCATTCAGACGGCAGGAGGATTACACCTCGGCGAGGAACGGGTGCAGGCGCCCACCTATCGGAGGTCGTACATTTCCGGCCTCGCGCCTGGGTTTCAGCGATCTGTAGACAAGAATCGTGCATCCCGAGCGCCGAGGTCGAGATCTCACACCGTGTCGGCGTCTTTTTTATTGTATAAGACGCGCGCAACGCTGTGCATGCAGCAAGGGATTCTGCCGGCAGTGGATCTTCGCCCACGTGCCAGGACCGGGTCCTGGCAGGTGGACGTCACCCGATGTGCGAGACGTAGGTACCTTCGGCGTACGCGACCGAGTCCATGTCAACCCGGATATCCGGACGCAAGAATCCGGTACTTATCATGAGCTCCTGGACCGCTCCAGCGTCGTCCGCCGCGAGCCCGGCAATCGTGCCGACGATCTTCCCGTCCGGGCCAGCGACGACGATCTCAGCGTCGATCTCAACGATATCGGGCTCGGTTTCTTCTGACGGTCGGTACGGCTGATTGTCGTGCATCGAGCCGGTGTAGCTGGGAACAATCCCCTCGCCGCTCACCCAGGACGTGTATGGCATGATCGTCTGGTTCACACCAGTTCCAGCGATGCCGCTGGTACGTGTCATCTGCTGCACCTCAAACGCGGTCAGATTGAGATCGATAATGCCATCTGCATCGACGCGAATGATGCTCTGGTAAGGAATGGCCCGCTCTTCGGTCCCGTGGAGCACCAGAATCTCGCGCACCGAACGGCCATCAATATCAAGCATCAGGCCGACGGCGGTGCCGACTCGCTCTCCATCGCTGCTGACGAGCGGACGACCGAACCGGATCTCCATGGCCATCCTCGTTCCGTTCCAGCATCCGTTCATGAGGAGTGGACGAATGCGTTCTCTGGAAACTGGCAAATGAATTCCCTCGTATTGTACACGGGTCACACACGAACACTTAACCATAATCGCGGTATACTGCGGATCGTTGGGCTTCATTCCGGCATTCATCGCTACACAAGAGGTATGTACATGCGCCATCGTGGGGATGGCGCGGGACACGAGTAGGCCAGGGAACAGGCACACGGAAGGTAAGGGGAATGCAACGATGGCAACTGTCCTTGTTGTAGACGACGACCGCAAGATCACCGACATGCTGCGCCGGACACTCACCTACGATGGCTATTCAGTCGTAACGGCCTCCGATGGGCACGAGGCCCTCAGCCAGGCCCAGAGTCAGCGTCCGGATGTCGTGGTGCTCGATTGGCTCATGCCCGGGCTTGACGGCATTGAAGTGGCCAAGCGTTTGCGGGCCACCGATTCCGCCCCGATTCTCATGCTGACTGCTCGTGATGCCGTTGGGGACCGCGTCAAGGGGCTCGACAGCGGCGCCGATGATTACCTGGTAAAGCCCTTCGCGCCAGCCGAGCTTCTGGCACGGGTACGCGCGCTGCTGCGGCGTTCTGACATCGGGGACAATGAATCACCGCTCTGCTTCGCCGACCTCTACCTGAACCCGGTGACCCGCGAAACACGGCGGGGAGACCGGACGTTCGATCTGAGTCCACGCGAGTTCGATCTCCTTTCATACCTGCTGCGTTATCCACGCCGGGTGCTGCCGCGCACCCGCATCCTGCAAGATGTCTGGGGCTACGATTTCGATGGGTACGAAAATGTGCTCGAAGTCTATGTCGGCTACTTACGGAACAAGACCGAAGCTGACGGCGAGCCACGGCTCATCCAAACGGTCCGCGGCGTCGGCTACGTGTTGCGCGACGAGTAGAAGGCATCCGGCAGTACGTCGCCACCAAACCGGTCAGCAGCGTCATCGGGATCGTACCCCTTGGCCGGCTTCATGCCCGGACGGAACGACGGCGACAACTCTAGAGGAACACGATGTCCATCCGACTTCGGCTCACACTGCTGTTCAGCGCAATCCTGGCGCTCACGTTAATCATCAGCGGCGCGATCCTCTACATTGCCGTGTCGCGACTGACCTATAACGTCCGCGAGGATGCGCTCGCCGAGCAAGCCACCACCATCATCAGTGCCAGCGAGTTCCAGCTCGACAAGGTCCAGGTACCAACCGGGAGGATCACTACGCCGAGAACCTTCGCGCAGACACGCTACCTCTCCGGTCAAATCGTAGAGAAGAGTGACAACCTGGACGAATTTGAGCTCCCGATCAGCGAGGAGGCGCTCTCGCACGTCCGGAGCGGCCAGAATTGGACCGAGACGGCCGATACTGAGGCGGGGCGAGTGCTCGTCTTTAACCAACCGATTCGATCCGAGGGAGAGATGATCGGGATCATTCAGGTGGCGCGGTCGATCGCCGACCACGACGAATCGCTCGGGACGCTGCGTAACGCGGTCATCGTCGGCATCGGTGTTGTGACGTTGGCGGCGTTCGGGATGAGCTGGTTGGTGGCCGGGGCCGCGCTGCGGCCAATCAACCACATCACCGAGACCGCCCAGAAGATCGGCGAAGATCGCGATTTTAGCCAGCGTGTCGCATACAACGGTCCAACCGACGAGCTCGGACGGCTGACCAGCACCGTCAACGTCATGCTCACCGAATTGCAGGCGGCATTCAGCCATGCCGAGCGTACCCTGGACGCCCAGCGCAGATTCGCCGCCGACGCATCGCACGAGCTTCGAACGCCGCTGACGACAATCCGCGGCAACCTTGAGCTGCTGCGGCGAGAGCCACCGATCAGCGAGGACGATCATAACGAGGTCGTGACCGACATTATCGACGAGTGCGAGCGTTTGATCCGTCTGGTGAATGACTTGATGGTGCTCCAGCGCGCCGACGCTGAGTGGCCGCTTACCAGCGAGCGCGTGGCAATCAAGCCGGTCATCAATGAGATCTGTCGCCAGGCGCGGTTGATCGACACGAACCGTGTGATCGTCTGCCAGGGGATTGACGATGTTGCTATCGCCGGCAGCCGTGACGCGCTGAAGCAGGTCATCCTGATTCTGATCGACAACGCCATCAAGTACACCCCGGCCAACGAACAGGTCGTGGTGAGCACGAGCACCACGCCTCTCTGGGTACACATCACGGTACACGATTCCGGAGACGGTATCGATGCCGGGCTGCTGCCACACATCTTCGAGCGCTTCTATCGAGGTGATCTGGCCCGGCGCGGCACCGGTGTCGGTCTCGGTCTGGCCATCGCCAAGGCCCTGGTTGAGGCGCAACGTGGCCGCATCGAGGTCAGCACCGAGGCCGGAGTGGGGACGACGTTCACCGTCATCCTGCCCCGCGCCACGGTCCTAGCCCGCAGCCACGGCAACGCTGAACGCATGCTACCTGAGCGCACATAACGTCATTTCTCTCAGCATTTTCTCAGGATGACTTCATCGGGCTCTCAGCTTTGGCACAGTACCCCCTAAGGTTTCATCAGTAGAGTTGTTCCTGATGGAGTCGAATCGTGGCGGACCATGACGAGTGTGATGAGGATGCGTAGTACAAGGGGCATCGTTCCAATGACGGAACACCCAGAACACCGGTTCGCCGGCCGGAACCGTTCTGGTCGTCCCAAACGTACAGCCTTCCTCCCCACCATCTCACTCGCTCACCCCCCAGCCGCCTCGATTCGATCCATCAACCATCATTGAGACACCAATCCTCTTTACAACCCTTCACCAGATTGCACCGTCGCCGAACGGGTATCAGAGAGTATGTAGACTTACATTGAGAAGAGCGTTGCGCTCCTGTCTCCAGGACGGGCAGGCAACCAGCCGGCCGACATACTTGCTTCTCCACCCATGTCAGAAAGCGGCGATGACCATGTACCAGGAGGGTAACGACTTTACCGTCTACCCGCACAGCCATCAGCAGCAGGAGCGCCCCCCGATAAATATCGTTGGTGAAAAGGTCGCCCTTGGTCCATTGCGGCGGGAGTTCATGCCTCTCTACCAGCAATGGTTCAACAGCTTCGAGCTACTACGGACGCTCGACCGTCACCTCAAGCCTGTGTCACTCGATCAGGTTGAAGAGTGGTTCGAGCGCCGCACGAAACCGGCGCAGATCAGCTCCGTGATCGTCTTCACGATGTACGAGTGCGAAACATGGAAGCCAATCGGCAATACCGCCCTTGAGAATATCAACCTGCGTGACCGCACAGCCGAGTTCGGCATTTTCATTGGAGAGGCGGATCTCCAGGGTTGCGGGTACGGTACCGAGGCAACCAGCCTGATGCTGGATTACGCGTTCACCGGGCTTGGTCTACAGAATATTATGCTGCGGGTATGGGAATACAACTTCGCCGGGATACGGGTGTACGAGAAGGCTGGTTTCCGCGCGTTCGGACGCCGGACCAAAGCGCATATGATGAACGGGCAGTGGTGGGACGAGATCTACATGCAAGCGCTCTCGGATGACTTCCAGAGCCCGGTGCTGGACGCCATCTTCGTTGCTGAATCACCCCAGCGGTAAGCGTCCTACACACTTGTACCTGTCCGCGTTGTTGTTGAAGAGAGCCGCTGCGCACATCAGGAGCAACGCCGGAGGGTTGAGTGTGACGAAAAAGACATGTCTGGTGCTCGGCATCCTTTTGCTGCTCACCGCCTGCGCTGGTGAAGACTCCACACCTGAGCCAGGCAGCACTTCCTCACCTGACCCACGTAGCATCACACCAACGGTGGCAGTGTCCGCGGCGAGCGGGACGTCAACGGCTGCGTCCGAACCTCCAACACTCACGCCGCCAGCCGCAACGGCCACGGTTGAGCAAATACCAACCGTCGATCCAACCGTCGCCTCCGAGCAGGCAACGCCGACATCTGAACCTGAGCCGACCTTTCAGGAATTCACGTTGCCTGAGGGATCGCGCCCGCACGATGTCGCGCCGGCGCCGGACGGGACCGTGTGGTACACCGCCCAGGGCTCTGCAGAGCTTGGCAGGCTTGATCCAGCAACGGGCACGGTCAGCGAGATCGCGCTGGGAGCAGGCTCCGCTCCGCACGGTGTCATCGTGGGGCCGGACAACGCGGCCTGGGTCACGGACGCGGGCTTGAACGCAATCGTCCGGGTTGATCCGGAGACCGAACAAGTGACCCGCTACTCCCTCCCGGCGGGCCGCGATAACGTCAACCTCAACACCGCCACCTTCGACGGCAGCGGCAGGTTGTGGTTCACCGGTCAGAATGGTGTCTATGGCAGTCTCAACCCGGAGAGCGGTGAGATCGCCGTCTACGATGCTCCCGAGGGCCGCGGACCGTACGGCATTACCACGACACCGGACGGCATCGTTTATTACGCCTCGCTCGCCGGCAACCACATCGCCAGAATCGACACCGAGACCGGTGGTGTCACCGTAATCGAGCCCCCGACGCCCGACCAGGGAGCACGGCGCGTGTGGGCAGATTCACAGGGTCGCGTCTGGGTGAGCGAGTGGAACTCCGGTCAGGTAAGCGTCTACGATCCCGCCAGCGAGAGCTGGCAGCAGTGGCGACTGCCGGGCGACAATCCGCAACCCTACGCTGTCTACGTGGACGAGCGCGACATCGTGTGGCTGAGCGATTTCGGCGGCAACGCGCTGGTGAGCTTCGATCCCCAGACCGCCACATTCGAGAGCTTCCCGCTACCCGGCTCGCCGGCCAACGTGCGCCAGATTCTTGGCCGACCGGGCGAGGTCTGGGGCGCCGAATCCGGACTGAACCGGATTGTGGTGTTACTGCGCTCCTGAGAACCATCTTCAGCTTGCCGACGTCACACCAGAAATAGATTGGTTTTTGCCGGAATGGATTCCCGTCCGAAACATATTCAACGGCCGCGAAGGGATGTCCTTCGCGGCCGCGTATCCCGGCGGAGCGTCATCAAGCGCGCCGCCGGATTGGGGTTAAGCGCCCCCCTCATCGCCACATTTGTCGCCGCATGTAGCGGGCCGGAGCAAGCGGACAACGTGCAAGCCCTCGCGCCCGCCCCTGAAACACCACCCGAACCAACGGTTGAACCCCGTCCAACCTCCGTCAGTCGTGCTACTGTACCGCCAACTGCAACAGCGTCACCAACGGCGACCAGGGCGGAGCCGACGGCCACCGCGACAGCAACAGCAACGCCTCCTCGTGTGGAGCCAACGCCGGCTCAAGAGCGACCAACCGAGAATGAGAGCGAACGGAGCGACAGCTTGACAGCCGGTTTCATCTATGACGAGCGCTATCTACAACACGATCCGGGTATGTGGGTGCTGCCGGGGACGAATGAGACGTTCCCCTTTTCCGAGCCGGTGTTGCACCCCTCCAACTACCGCCTGTGCCAGCGCACCAAACAACTCCTCGACGTGACCGGGCTTACGAACAGCCTGGTCGCGATCGAGCCGCGGAGCGCCGCGGTCGAGGATCTCACCGTCTATCACGATCCAGCCTACGTCGAGAAAGTACGCCAGATTTGCCTCAACGGTGGTGGAGAGACCGGCGCGGGGGCTCCTGTTTCACCGGAATCGTACGAGGCAGCGTTGCTGGCGGCAGGCGGCGGTATGGCCGGCGTCGATGCTGTCGCCGCGGGTACCGCCCGGCGGGTGTTCGTCAATGCGCGCCCACCCGGACACCACGCCCTGCGAGATCAGGGCATGGGCTTTTGCGTCTTTAACAACGTCGTCGTCGCCGCGCGCTACGCCCAACGCGTCCACGGGTATCAGCGGGTGCTGATCGTTGACTGGGACGTGCATCACGGGAACGGCACCCAGGATGCCTTCTATTCTGACCCCAGCGTGCTCTTCGTCTCGCTGCACCAGGACCAGCTCTTCCCGACCGGGATGGGTGAAGTGGACCAGGTTGGCTCAGGCGAGGGCACCGGCTACACGGTCAACCTGCCGCTGCCGTCCGGGAGCGGGAACGCGACCTACCTTGCCGCGTTTGACCGCATTATCCTGCCAATTGCCAACGAGTTCAAACCGGAGCTGGTACTCATCTCAGCCGGGCAGGATGCCAGTGCGATGGATGTGCTGGGCCGGATGTCGGTCACGACGGAGGGCTACCGGTTGATGACCCAGCGCCTGATCGACCTTGCCGAGACCCATGCCGGCGGCCGGCTGGTCGCCCTGCAGGAGGGTGGCTATAGTGAAATCTACGCACCCTACTGCTCGCTGGCGATCATTGAAACGATGGCGGGAGTCCGGACTGGTATCGCCGAGCCATTGACCCAGGAACGGATGCTCGCGCAGCCTCAGACCACCAACGTCGGCCCGGCCGGCGAGGCGGCACTGGAGGCGATCCTCGCCCAGCAAGCGCAGTTCAGGACCCTGACGGCCGTGTAGGACGAGAAAGGAACTCCACCGTGGCAGCAGCGAACACCGGCACGATGATCGAGTTTCCGGCGAACGGCGGCTATACACCCGGGTACTTTTCCCGGCCAACCGGTGACGGGCCCTTCCCCGGTGTCGTCGTCATTCAGGAGTGGTGGGGGCTGGACGACCACATCAAGGATGTCACCGAGCGATTGGCCGCCGAAGGCTTTGCCGCGATCGCGCCAGACCTCTATCGTGGCGAGGTCGCGGCGGAGCCTGATGATGCCCGGCGACTGGCGATGGAGCTGGAGCGGAACCAGGCCATGCTGGACATTCAGGGCGCGGT
The DNA here is from genome assembly GCA_963729445.1 of uncultured Chloroflexia bacterium. GTDB lineage: Bacteria > Chloroflexota > Chloroflexia > Thermomicrobiales > CFX8 > JACCZH01. The sequence goes on along the minus strand of CAVSNU010000005.1, from coordinate 538,027 downwards.
GAACTACCTCCTCTTCCAGCCAATCATCGGTCCCAAGAAGGCCGGCGTGATCGGCTTCTGCATGGGCGGTGGGCTCGCCATGATGATGTCGTACCGCGGCGAGAACGTCGGTGCGTCCGTGGTGTTCTATGGCGGCGGTGTTCAGCCGTCGGATGACGACCTGGGGGCCATGTCCGCACCGCTCCTTGGCATCTATGGCGAGGCAGACCGTAGCATCCCTGTCGAGCGCGTTGAAGAGTGGGACACCAAGCTCGACCAACTCGGCAAAGAGCACGAAATGGTCGTCTACCCGGATGCGCCCCACGCCTTCTTCAACAACGAGCGCCCCTCCCACCGTCCCGACGCTGCCGCCGATGCCTGGCAGCGCACCCTGGAGTGGTTTGGCCGGCATTTGCAGGAATAAGAGGCGTACAATCACACCGCAGAGTGCATCCCTTTCAGGCATGTGGAGTCCAGCAGATGGACAGAGACGCAACACTCAAACTCCTCACCGAGCATGGACCGGAGATCCGCGAGCGCTTCGGGGTCAGACGTCTATCGCTCATTGGATCGGTGGCCCGTGACGAGGCGGGTGACGACAGTGACGTTGACGTGCTCGTGGAATTCGAGGGGCCCGAGACATTCCGTGGCTATTTCGGATTGAAGTTCTTCCTCGAAGACCTGTTTGAGAGACCGGTGGACGTCGTGACCGAAACGGGGCTCCGGCCGGCCTTCCGGCCATATGTCGAAGAGGATGCAATTGAGATCGCGTGAGTGGCGTGTCTACGTCGAGGATATGCTGACCGGTTGCCAAGACGTTCAGGACTTTACCCGCAATAAGTCATTCGAGGATCTGGTCCGGGACAAGGGGTTGAATTACTCGACGCTTCATGCTCTGCAGATCATTGGTGAGGCGGCTAACAACATTCCCGATGATATCCAGGCTCAGATGCCGCACATCGACTGGAGAGGTATCGTCGGCGTCCGAAACGTCATCGCGCACGGGTATGCTGTCATCAATTACACGACCATCTGGGACATTATCCACCATCAGATTCCGGGGCTCGAACGCCAGCTCACCGATGTCCTCAAGGCAACTTGACATACCTACCACGCGATTTATAGTGGAACCAACCGCTGCGTCCATACCTGAAGAGAGTGGGGGAAGGCTGGAAGTATCCGCTTGATCCGGCGAGCCAGGTCCTCGCCGCCCCTTGACAGCGATGAGTGAAAACATCTCCATAGGGGCGCTACGCATTGCGCCTTGCCGCCGGTGACTATGAGGAGCCCATCAGATGGACAGAGACGCAACACTCAAACTCCTCACCGAACATGGACCAGAGATCCGGGAGCAATTCAGAGTGAGGCGGCTCGCCGTCTTTGGGTCAGTTGTCCGCGGTGAGGCTGGTGAAGAGAGCGACATCGATATCCTGGTCGAGTTTGAGGGACGAGCGACCTTCGATGGCTTTATGGATCTCAAATTCTACTTGGAACAACTGCTCGGGCGTACCGTTGACCTCGTAACGAATGCTGCCGTTCGCCCACAAACGCGACCAGACATCGAGCGGGATCTCGTTGATGTCGCGTGACATCAATATGTATCTCACGGATATGCTCGACAGCTGCCGCCGAATCGGAGATTCTACAGCCGGCATGAACCAGGACATGTTCATGCATGAAGAAACGACCTACTGGGCAACGGTAAAGAACATCGAGATAATTGGTGAGGCTGCAAAGTACGTTCCAAACGAGATTCGATTACCTCTTCCAGGTATTGATTGGCCGCGTATTATCGCGACCCGCAACGTGCTAACGCACCGCTACTTCGGTATTGACGACGACATTCTATGGGATATCGTCGAAAACCACATTCCGCACCTCGAACATCAGCTGAAGTTATTCCTCAAGGCAACTTGACATACCCACCACGCGATTTATAGTGGAACCAACCACCGCGTCCATATTAGGAAGTCAGTCGAGGAAAGACTGGAGGTATCCACGCGATCCAACGAGCCAGGCGTCTGCCGTCCCTTTGACAGCAATGGGCGAAAACATCGGCGTAGCGGCGCAAGGCATTGCGTACGCCTTGCCTGACCGCACGGGACGTCGGATAGGGCGCACTCTTTTTTCCCCTTACTCGGATCGCACCTGACGCACACGCACCGACCCTCCATCAAGCAATGACGTGTGTTCTTTCTAGTGACTGCTCCAGCCCAGGACGTCGTCCGTACTATCGACTAGACTGACCTCTGGTAAGGAAGCGGTGAGTATCGCGGCCTAGGTTCCGTCTACGGACGGGCAAAGTAGAAGGAGTTGCGATGTCCAAGACAGCAAGTCAGATGGTGGCGGAGGCAAAGAGTCGTATTCAGAATCTCACGCCGGATCAGGTAGCAGCCGAGGTTGAGGGAGGCGACGCGCTGCTGGTCGATCTGCGTGAGTCAGAAGAGCGTACACAGAACGGAGTCATTCCCGGGGCGATCCACGCGCCGCGCGGCATGTTGGAGTTCTACGCCGATGCGACGACTCCCTACTACCGCCCTGAATTCGAGACCAACCGCCGCATCATCCTGCATTGCTCTGCGGGCTCCCGCTCGGCACTAGGCGCCGATGTGCTGCAAGGCATGGGTTACACCAATGTCGCCCACCTCGATGGCGGGTTCAATGGCTGGAGAGAAAGCGGCAAGCCGGTCGATACTGACGGAGGATAACCGATGACGACCTTCTCGGAGTTCACCCTCGCGGCAATCCAGGCGTCGCCGGTCTATTTTGACCGGGAAGCATCAACCGAGAAGGCGTGCGGTCTCATTAATGAAGCAGCGCGGCAAGGCGCAACGCTGGCGGCGTTCGGCGAAACGTGGCTACCAGGCTATCCATTCTTCGCGGGCGCGATGCACTCACCCCTGTGGGCGAAGGCCGCGGCAGAATACATCGCCAACGCCGTCGAGATCCCGAGCCCGACAACCGACCAGTTGTGCAAGGCTGCGCATGACGCAGGCATTGATGTCGTTATCGGCGTTGTCGAGCGCGATGCCCGCACCCGTGGCACCGTCTATTGCACGCTGCTGTTTATCGGTCGTGAAGGCGTGCTGCTCGGCCGGCATCGCAAGCTGAAGCCGACCACCGCTGAGCGCATCATCTGGGGTGAAGGAGACGCGCTCGGGTTACGGGTTCACGAACGGCCATATGCCAGGATCAGTGGGCTGAACTGCTGGGAACACAACATGGTGTTGCCCGGTTACGTATTGATGGGTAATGGCACCCAGATTCACGTTGGCGCCTGGCCCGGCGGCAATCCATCACGGCAACTCTTCCTCTCACAGGCGTTTGCCTCACAGGGCGCATGCTACGTCATGGTGGTCGGTGGTCTGGGACAGGCCGAGCACATACCGGAGCGCTATCGTGAGCTGGCCGCCGGCTGGTCCGGCGACAGCTACATCATCGACCCCTGGGGCAACATCATCGCCGGCCCGGCCGAGGGCGAGACCATCCTGACAGCCACCGGATCGCTCGAAACCGTCGCCACCGCCAAAGCCGTCTGCGACGTGGCCGGACACTATTCGCGGCCCGACGTGCTCCAGTTACACGTCAACCGCCAGCCGAACCCACGAGTAACCGGGCACGGGCATGCAGACGAGCGCCCTCAATCTCTGCCGCCATCACGAACATCAGATTCCGTACCGCATCAAAAAATCCGTGATTTCCACGACTCGGATGTGTCCCCGGTGGAATATGGTAACGGCACGGGAGAAGACACTAGAGAGAGAGAGAGAGGAAACCAGTCCGTCATACAAGGCTGCTAGGCATAGGGGAGGAAATCCATGACCACTCAACCAACCACGACTTCCCACCTCGACGGAGCGAACGTCCAGAAGCTTAGAGAAAGCCTGAGAGGAGATCTGGTCCAACCAGGGGATCAGGATTACGACTCGGCCCGCACGATGTACAACGCCATGATTGACCGGCACCCGGCGCTTATCGCCCGCTGTGCCGATGCTTCCGACGTCATCGACGCCGTCAACTTCGCACGTGAGAACAATCTTCCGTTGTCAGTCAGAGGCGGGGGACACAACGTCTCGGGATCGTCGATGTCTGAGGGCGGGATGGTTATCGACCTTTCGCGGATGAGAGACGTCCGGGTTGATCCCCAGCAACGCACCGCTCGCGTCGCTGGCGGCGCGACCTGGGGCGACGTCGATCACGCAACCCACGCCTTTGGGCTCGCAACGCCAGCCGGCATCATCTCGACCACAGGAGTGGGCGGGCTGACGCTGGGCGGCGGTTTCGGGCATCTCTCACGACACTACGGTCTCTCCTCCGACAACCTCATCTCGGCTGACGTCGTGACGGCTGATGGAAGATTCTTGACCGCCAGCGCCAACGAGAACCCGGATCTGTTCTGGGCGCTGCGCGGTGGCGGCGGCAACTTCGGCGTCGTGACCTCGTTCGAGTTCCAGCTGCACCCGGTCGATACCGTCTATGGCGGACCGATCTTCTATCCGGTCGAGCGTACTGAGGAGCTGCTGCGCTTCTTCCGTGACTTCATGCGCCAGGCGCCGAACGAGACGAGCGCCTTCTTCAGCTTCCATCAGGGACCGCCCGCGCCATTCGTTCCGGAGCATCTGCACTTCGTTCCAATGGTCGCAATCGTAGCCAACTACAGCGGTCCACTGGAGCAAGGCGAAGCGGCTCTCCGCCCGCTGCGTGACGCAGCAGAACCGGCGCTGGACCTCGCCGGGCCGATTCCCTATCCCGCACTCAACAGCATGTTCGACGCGCTCTACGGCCCGGGCCTCCATCACTACTGGAAGGCCGACTACGTCCCCGAGCTCACCGACGAGGCCATCGCCATCCACACCGAATACGGTCCACAGGTACCCTCGCTGCAGTCCACCATGCACCTCTACCCGCAGACCGGCGCGGTCCAGGACGTTGCCAGTGACGCGACGGCCTACGCCTATCGCGACATGGAATACATCCACAACATCATCGCCGTCGACATGGACCCGGCCGGCATGCCGCAAGACATGGCCTGGATGCGCGAGTACTACGAGGCCCTCAAGCCGCACTCCTCCTCCGGGACCTACGTCAACTTCATGATGGAGGACGAAAGCCAGGATCGCGTGCGGGCAACCTATCGCGACAACTACGACCGCCTCACCGAGGTCAAGCAGAAATATGACCCGGACAACCTCTTCAAGTCCAACCAGAATATCCAGCCGAAAGCCTAGAGACCGTCTGCTTCAGGGCAACAGCCGGGCGGCACGTCGCACAAACGAAGGGCGGGTGGTTAAACCACCCGCCCGTGCGTCATTCCTCAGGACGCCGTTTGCGTTTCCATCACCTTGGGCTTGATGTTCTGGTTCATGTGGAAGAGGTTTGTCGGGTCGTACTGGGCCTTGAGCTCGGCGAGCCGGTCGTAGTTGGCGCCGTAGGCGGAGCGAACGAGGTCCTCTTTCTCCTCACCGAAGCCGGGGAAGTTCAGGTAAAGCCCGCCCGGCGAGTGGCGGTGCATCGACTGCCAGGCGTCGCGCGCCCAGGTGAGGTTGCGCTCGTTGTCGGCTGGATCGATCCAGGATGACTCGTACGACGCTAGGATCGGAGCGGAACGATTACCGAATGCCGTATCGGACGCAGCGACGCGGCCCACCGCCCCACCAAGGTAGAACATGACTATATCGCTCATCGGCGAAGGGCGAGATTCGGCCAGACGAACCAGGTCCTGAATTGACTCCTCGGTCAAAGGGTTCAGGTACAGCGATTTCCAGTAGTACAGCCGGCCCTTGGGGTAGAAGGGATCAAATGACGACTGTACCGCCGTATACGGCGCCTGCACGCTCAGATCAAGCAATGGCGTCGCCAACTCGCGGAGCGGCTGCAGGGCACGCTCGCCTTCATCTGCTGGGCCGGCATAGACAGCCGCGATGGCGACAATCTGCTCGCCCACGATCTCTTCCGGGAAACCCGGCGGCACCGTCCACAACACGGCGAGGGATGTAATCTCGTCCGGCGCGGTCGCCATGAAGTCAGACCACTGGGCCAGGACGCGTGGCGCATCTTCGAGTTTATACAGGGTGGTGGCGTCTGCAGACGATTGGACCGACTGGATGCCCCTGATACTCGAACGAGGTCACCACCCCGAAATTGCTCCCCGCGCCACGCATGGCCCAGAACAGATCCGGGTTCTCGTTGGCGCTGGCCGTGCGGACCTGACCGTCAGCGGTAACCACGTCAACCGAGAGCAGGTTGTCGAGACTGAGGCCATACTTACGCTGCAGGTTGCCCATACCGCCGCCGAGCGTCAGCCCGGCGATGCCCGTGGTCGAGACGACGCCGCCGGGCACAGCCAACCCAAAGAGCTGGCTTTCGCGATCGACGTCGCCCCACGTCGCTCCTCCTTGAGCGCGTACCGACCACGACTGTGGATCGACGTGCACGCCATTCATGGATGACATGTCGATCATGAGGCCACCGTCAGTGACGGCACTCCCCGCAACGCCGTGGCCGCCGCCCCGCACTGACAACTCCAGATTATTCTCGCGAGCGAAATTCACGGCGTCGACGACATCAGCCGTCCCGGTTGGTCGCGCAATCATCGCAGGATGGCGATCGATCATGCCATTCTGGATAGCGCGGGCGTCGTCGTATCCGGCATCCCCCGGTCGAATCACCGGGCCGCGGTGCCGCGCGATGAAAGCCTCGACCGCTTCCTCATCAAGAATGTTCTCGCCGGAAACCTCGCTCGGTTGCGTCGCCATGTCTGGTCTCCTTCCGCGCTCACACCAGCCCTCCCGTACCGGGCGTGGCATACAGATACTGCGCACACTCTGACACTTCAGCGTCCAACGAGCATCCGGGAAAACACGGAGATTCAGCCACACAGCGAAGGCGGGTGGTTTCCCACCCGCCTTCGCTCGATCTATGTAGCCGAACTGGATCCTTTACTCGTAGCGCAGCGCCTCGGCCGGGGCGATGCGGGTGGCCTGGCGGGCCGGGATCCAGGTCATCAGCAGGGCGACCGCCATCGTGGCGACGATGACCGATGGTGATGATCTCCCACGGGATCAGGAAGGTGGTGAACTCGGAGCCGGTCTCATCGCTCATGAAGAGGTTGCGCGAGAGCATCAGTCCCAGCACCGTGCCGGACAGGACGCCCATGCCGACCACGAAGGCCGTCTCGATCATGAACGAGAGCGAGACCGCCTCGCGCTGGTAGCCGAGCGCGCGCAGCACGCCGATCTGCTGGCGCCGCTCGACCACCGAGCGGAAGGCGATCACGCCGACCGCCGCGACGCCGACCAGCAACCCGAGTCCCATGAAGCCCTGGATGATGTAGAGGAAACCGGTCGACTGCTTCTGGCCCTCCTTGATCTCGTCCTGGATCGAGGTTGCCTGCACGCCGTTCTTCAGCAGCGCCGACTCGATCGACTTCGCCACGTCGGCGGCCTGGTCAGGGTTGCCGAGCGCCACGTAGTACGAGGTGAGCGCCATCTGGTGTACGCCGCATCGAGCGTCGCCTGGGGCATGTGCAGTCCAAACAGCTGCTGATCTTGCCGTCGATCATGCCGATGACCTTGACCTGGTGCACGTCGCCGGTGACTCGGATCAATGAGCTCGACAGTGAATCGGCTCGAAAGTCCTGGCACGTCGCCCTTCAGCTGTTCGATAACGAGACCGTCTCGCAGTCGCCGAAATTACCTTCTTCTGGAACCGCGAACGAGTCGACGACGGCCACGTTCGGCTCGGTCAGGAGCGCCTGCACGATCGCCTCGTCGGTCTCATAGCCGGCTGCGCGCTGCCGAACGTGAGCTCACTCTCCTCAATGAACGCCTGGTTCATGCCCGCCGCACGCCATGATCTTCCACTCCTCGGTGCCGGCAAGCCGCACCTGTGAGGAAACTCGCTCGGGCTCGTCACGACGCCGGTCGCAGTGAAGTCGCTGGTGTCGACGCCTTCGGCCTGAAGCGTGCCGGTGAAGTCGGCGATCGGGTTCGCGCTGAGCGAATCCGCCCGGACATCCCAGCCGGCGTCGGCCTCGTCGCCGGTGAAGAGGGCCGTGAAGTTCTGGTTCATCGTCGCGATCATGACCAGCGAGAAGATGATCAGGCTGAACATCGCGATCGTCATGCCGGTCCGGCCGCGGCCGCGCCCGGATAGGCGACCGCGGTGCGGACCGCCGGCAGCTTCGATCTGAACACACCGCCGAGTGACGAGACGCCGCCAGCAGCATGTCGGTGTTCTGGACGATCACGATCGTCGCGCCGATCACCATGAAGATGCCGGAGAGGAAGAACATCTCGATGCCGCCGTCGAGCTCGCCGAAGAGGCTGGTGGAGATGATCGTCCGGCAGCAGCCAGAGCACGACCAGGTAGAGACCGGTCAGCTAAAGAGCAGCCGGCTCGACACGCCGAAGAAGCGGACGATCAGCGCGACGCCGAACGGCAGCAGGCTCATGCCGGCGTAGAACGGGAACGACTGCTCAGCGCCGAGGCCGGACATGGTTAGCCAGGCCACCGACGAGCAGCAACAGTCCGCCCCAGACCAAGCCGCTCTTCTTCCGCCTGGAAGTTCGTAACGTCGGGGATGTCGCGGACCGCCGCGACGATGTTGAGGCGGCTGATCTTCCAGGACGAGCCGACGACGGTCAGGAAGGTGATGACCACGCCCAGGCAGTAGGCGACGATCAGGCTGCGTAGCGAGACATGTGGCTCGATCGGCACATAGTCGCCGAAGATGCCCTTGCAGGCCGAACGCGATGCCGTAGGTGGCCGCGACGCCCAGCGCCGCGCCGACCAGACCGGCGAGAAGCGCGTAGCCCGACCCTTCGGCGATGAACTGCTGGATCAGCTGACGCCGGTGCGTGCCGACGGCGCGGGCCATGCCCATTTCGGGCCGCCGCTCGGCCGCGAGCATCGTGAAGATCAGGACGATCAGGAGGATGCCGGCCGCGATCGAGAAGAGACCGAGCACCAGGAAGAGCGCGGTGAAGATGGTAGCGAACGCGTCCGCTTCGTCGACCCGTCCTGCTTGACACTATCGACGCCAAGTCCGGTGCCCGCGAGCGCTGGTTTCAGCGTCTCAACGACCTCATCGGACAGCTTCACACCATCGCGCACACCACCGGCATTCGAGATAGCGATCGCGCTGAACTGGCCTGTCTGACCGGTCAGAGCCTGGAGGCTCTCCAGCGGCATTGCCATGCCGGAGGACTCGATGCCGGAGTTGATGTTGCGACGCACGCCCGTCAGGAGCGAGTTCTCGGCAATCGCCGCGACGGTCACCGTCGCCGGCTCGTTCTGATAAAACACCGTGATCGTGTCGCCGACGCGAGCGTCGAGCGCTTCAGCCATCTTCTCGCTGAGGACAACCTCGCCTGCGCCGAGCGAGGACAGGTCGACCGTGCCGCCGCTCAGGCTGGCGATACCGCCAAACGCGCCGACGGATGCCGGATCGAGCCCGATCAGGGTCACGTCCGGCTCGGCCAGACTGACGGCCTCGTGCGTCGCCGGCATGCGTGCTTCCAGTATCGGCATGATGCCGTCGACGTTTGGATCGCCGCTCAGCGCCTGCTCAACGAGTCCGAGCGCTGAGGCATCAATCGTCGCGCCGGCCTCGGAGAGCGCTGCGTTTACCTCAACATCGTGGCTGGAGACGACCATCTGGTCGATCTGGCCATAGGTGTTAAAGACGTCCGACTTCATCGAGTAGTCGAGCGTGTCACCGGTGCCGAGCGCCGCGCAGATGATCAGCGTCGAGAGCATCAGGCCGACGATGATCAGGGTCGTCTGCGCCCGCCGCCGCGGGATATTGCGCACGCCCATCTTGAAGATGACCGGTCGCCGCCAGGCCACCCATGCCACCGAAAGGAGGCAGAGCGCGAGCACGATGAGCAGCACCACCATAATCCCGGCCATCGGAATTCCAAATATCTCGTTCATGTCCTTGTTCCCCTTTAATTCGCCTATCGTCGTTGACAGGTTGACGTCGCTAGTCCATCGTCGCGACGAGCTCGGCAACGCTGCCGGCTGCATCCTGACTCTGGCCGGGAACAGTTTCCCCGACGATCTCGCCGTCGCTCATCTGGATGATCCGGTCGCAGCGCGCGCCGATGCCGGGGTCGTGCGTGACGATGACGAAGGTCAGGCCGTCTTCTCGTTCAGCTCGCGCATGAGGTCCATGATTTCAGTGGCGGTTTTGGAGTCGAGCGCGCCGGTCGGCTCATCGGCCCAGACCATGGCGGGGTTGTTGACCAGCGCCCGGGCGATCGTGACGCGCTGGCGCTGACCGCCGGAGAGCTCCGCCGGACGGTGCTTCGCCCAATCCTTCAGACCAACGGTCTCCAGCGCATCGATTGCCATGACACGCGCCTCTTTCGGCCGGATACCGGAAACGAGCAGCGGCAGCTCGACATTCTCGACCGCGCTGAGCACCGGCAGCAGGTTGTAGACCTGGAAGATGAAGCCCATCCGCTGTGCGCGGTAGGTGGTGCGCTGGCGATCGGACATCTTTGCCAGGTCCTCGCCGTCCAGCCAGATCTGTCCCTGATCGACATCGTCCAGGCCGGACAGGCAGTTCAGCAGCGTCGTCTTCCCGCAACCGGACGGGCCCATGACGGCGACCATCTCACCGCGCCGGACCGTCACATCGATCCCCTTGAGCACCGTCAGCTTGTCAGTGCCGGTGTTGTAACTCTTCACTACGGTTTCAGCGCGGACGATCTCATCGGCACTGATGGTCGTCGCTGGGCTGTTGCCGTTCTTACCCCGAAAAATCATGACCACTCTTTCTCTGCATGCGTGAGGTGCGTTCCTCACTCTTCACTCCAGATACGACGTCGTATCTGGCTCGCTGACACTTAACGACGTTCCTTGTCGTCGGTCTCCGTTGGTGCCGCGTCGCTCCCCATTTCCCTTGCCACCTGTCGAATCGTCGTCATGAGCGACTGCTCCATCTGATGCTTGGCGACAAACGCCTTCGCCCCCGCCTGCTGGCAGCGCTCTTTCGTCATGGCATCGTCGTAGAGACTCAGCATGACGACCGAGCAGGGCGAGTCAGTGTTGTGCAGCGTCTGGGTGGCCGTGATGCCATCCATGCAAGGCATTTCGATATCCATCAGCACGACGTCGGGCCGCAGGAGCTGCACTTGATCGAGCGCGTATTCACCGTTATCGGCCTCGCCAACGACCTGAACGTCCGGCTCGAGTTCCAGCCGCATTCGCAGCCCACGCCGGACATTCTTCTGGTCGTCTACTAGCAAGAGCCTGATCATGTATTCCTCCATGTTGTGTATATTGCGGCGGCAGTTAATCTCTCGAATGTAGTTATAGGGCTCACAAGGCAAAACAACATGGCGCTTAGGGCTGGTAACGGGCGGAGACTTTGGAGGGACAGGCCGTCTCCGCCTTTTGGCGGAGATGCCAGGGACTCTCGACGATGCATCCAGTGCATCTCCGGGGTGGCGCACTCGCCAGCGCTGCATTATGCTCCAGGACGGATGTACGTACAGTCGGCTTCGAGCCTGGCTCTCCTTGGAATGGGCTCAGGCAAACGGACATAGACGTATAGGCTCGTACATTTGTGAAAGGAGAATACGTATGAAGATCAAACTGACGAGTGTCATTGTCGAGGACCCCGGAAAAGCTTTTACCTTCTATACGGAGATTCTTGGCTTCGTCGAAAAGCTCTACGTTCCGGAAGCCAACCTCGCCATCGTTGTTTCACCCGAAGACACCGATGGGACGGCGCTACTGCTTGAGCCAAACGACAACCCGATCTCCAGGACGTTCCAGCAAGCCGTCTATCAGCAAGGGCTTCCTCTGATTGTCTTTGGCGTCGAGGATGTTCAAGAAGAATACGACCGGCTGAGAAACCTGGGCGTGGTATTTCGTGGGGAACCAACCACTGAAGAATGGGGGACGACTGCCGTATTCGAGGATACGTGCGGCAACCTTATACAGATCCATCAGGACTGATCGTCTCGCCCTGCATGGAATGAACGTATAGGATGGAAAGAGCCGCCGGACAACAACGGGGACGACCACGATTCACGGTCGTTGCCGAGCTGGGTCGCGATCGGAGTGCCAGTTAGTATGACCGTCGGTATCAGATGGTCGGCCCCATCGCTGACGCCCACGGAATGAAACAAGGGAACATCATCGTGACTCAACCGGAGAAAGAATCGAAAGACGACGCCAAGGACTCCTCCCTGGCGATCGGGCTAGGTACAGGAGTTGCGCTGGGAGCCGGTGTCGGCCTCGCGCTCGACAATCTCGCGATGGGAATTGGTATTGGTATTGCCCTGGGCGTCGCAATCGGGGCAGGACAACCCGGGTTTCGTAACGATAAAAAAACAAAGGGAGAGTAACGATCAGGATTGTTCAATCGATCCTCGTGAACCACTTCGATCACTCGTGCATAGATCGTCATAATCCTTTTCTCTCGTTCCCGGGTACCAGATGATACATTTGTGCGCGCACGAGGACGAGCGTGCAGCTTCAGGTCCGATCACGGCGGAGGAACGATGACGATACGCATACTGATAGCCGATGATCACGCTGTAGTCCGCCAGGGATTGGCGATGTTTCTGGGCCTGGATCCCGAGCTGGAAGTCATTGGACAGGCTGAGAACGGCGCGGAAGCCCTCAAGATGGCCCACGACCTGAAGCCAGACGTCGTGCTCATGGATCTGCTGATGCCGGTGATGGACGGGATCACCGCCATCGGCGCGATTCGCCGGGAGCTGCCAGACACCGAAGTCGTGGCCGTTACCAGCGTCCTTGAGGACGCATCGGTGATTGGCGCGGTACGGGCTGGCGCCATTGGCTATCTCTTGAAAGACACCAAGGCCGACGAGCTCTGCCGCGCGATCAAGGCCGCGGCCGCCGGCCAGGTACAACTCTCACCACAGGCCGCCGCGCGGCTCATGCGTGAGGTACGCGCTCCGGAGAGCCCGGAGACGCTGACCGAGCGCGAGACGGATGTCTTGCGGCTGTTGGCGCGCGGGAAGGCCAACAAGGAGGTCGCCCAGGAGCTGAGCATCGGCGAGAAGACGGTCAAGACGCACGTCAGCAATATCCTGGCCAAACTCGGCGTCCAGAGTCGCACGCAGGCCGCGCTGCACGCCGTCCGCATCGGCCTGGTGCCGGCTGAAGAGCTGGCTGAGCGTTAAATGGACGGCCAGGCGTCCGCGCCGTCACCATTTGGACCCAAGCAGCTGGGCCTGCCGGTGTTGGCGCACATTCTTGATGCATCGGGCGACGCGATTGTGATCATCAACGAACATCGTCGCTACATCTACGCCAATCCGGCCGCCGGGGAGATCGCAGGCGTACCGCATCAGGACCTCATCGGGCGTGATTTTCTGGACAACATCGCCCCGCGCATGCATGAAACGATCCGGACCGGGTTCAACAAGAGTATCTCCGGGTTCCCCGGCCGCAGGTCGTCAATCGTCGTCCGGCCCGACGGCAGCGAGCGCGAGATCGAATACTCAACCATGTCGCTGCACCACAACGGGCGGCCGCTGGTCTCGTCGATCTTTCACGATGTCACGGATGAACGCCGGCAGGAACGCGAAGTATCAGCGCTAGCCCAGATCGCGTCCAGCCTCACGCTCGATCAGCCCATGGAAGCCACGTTGAACACACTGGCGGCGAGCGTGGTACGAGCAACGCGCTCGGTGGCCTGCTCGGTGGTACTGGTTGACGAATCCGATCACACGATCAAAACAGTCGGCTCGCACGGCTTTCCCGCAGACGTGCTGGAGGCGTATACCGCCACCTGGTCGGCGGCGACGCAATCTGATTCTAAAGTCATCCGCGCGCTCCATGAGCAACAGACGTACATTATTGAGGGTGTGCGCGCCAAGAACCTGGCAAATCCGCTGTACGCATCGATCCACCATATCGTGCGCGAGAACGAGTGGGATGTCGTGGTCGCGACGCCGATTGTCTACCATAAGACATCGCTCGGCGTGCTCTGTAGTTATTTTCGAACCGGTACCGTCATCTCAGAGAACGAGATCGACATTCTGACAGCGATCGCCAATCATGCAGCCGTTGCCATTGAGAACTACAGGCTCTATGACGAAGCCCAGGGGAAGGCTGCCCTGGAAGAACGCCAGCGCCTGGCCCGCGAGCTGCACGATTCGGTATCACAGGCACTCTACGGAATTGGCCTCGGCGCCAGGACCGCGCGAACCCAGCTCGACCGCGATCCCCAGAAAGCGCTTGAGCCGATCGAGTACGTCCTCTCCCTGGTTGAGATCGGGCTAGCGGAGATGCGAGCGCTGATATTCGAGCTGCAGCCAGAGTCGCTGGAGTCAGAGGGCCTCGTCGCGGCGCTTGAAAAACAGGTGGAGTCGCTCCATGCGCGGCACGCGATTGACGTGGATTTTGTCGAGTGCCCGGAGCCCGATCTGCCGCTCGCGGTAAAAGAGGCCGTCTACCGCATCGCCCAGGAAGCGATCCACAATACCGTGAAGCACGCCCAGGCGAGCACGCTGAAGATTCTGCTGGCGTGCTCTGCTGACGAACTTGTCCTGGAGCTCCACGATAACGGTCGTGGATTCGATGCCACCGCATCGTTCCCCGGCCATCTCGGGCTGCACTCGATGCGCGAGAGAGCAATGCAGTTGGACGGCAGCGTGTCGATCGAGAGTGAGCCAGGTGCCGGTGTCTTCGTTCGCGCTGAGATACCGATTGGCCGGTATGCGAGCGTATGAGCCGCACAACGGCCATGACGGTCAGGAATGGACAAGGGCAGTGATCTCGCAGGAACCGAACGAACGCGATCTCTTTCTCCCCGAGCATCTGGGCCTGGACACGCTCGCTGAGTTCCTGGAGGCGTCGCTCGACGGCATTGTCGTCGTCGAGCCTTCGGGGAAATACATTTACGCGAACCCGGTCGCGTGCGAGAAAATGGGCTACAAACTCGAGGATCTGGTCGGACGCGACTTCCGCATGAACTTCCCCGAGCGATTGCACCAGGAGATGATCGATACATTCAAGGAGAGCATCAGGGGCAATACCGGCCGCTGGTTCTCGGCCATTCTGCGCCCTGACGGGGAAGAGCGCGAGATCGAGTACTCCAACATGCGCTTCGAAGTCGACGGTCAGACGATCCTGTCGGCCATCTTCCACGACGTAACCGATATGCACCGCCAGGCGCGCGAAGCCGCCACCCTGGCGAGCATCGCCAAAACGATGACGGTCGATCTCACGATCGAGGAGACAGTCAATTCGCTGGCAGCGAGTGTCGTCGAAGCCACGACGGCCATTGCTTGCGGCGTCGTCGTCGTCGATCTGGACTTGAACCGATTCACCATTGCCGGCACGCATGGTCTGGCCAAGGGGTATGCCGATGGGCTGGCGGCAACCTGGCCGCCCAGTCCGAACTCCGCCAGCCTGCTCGCTACCGAAACCAAACACCACCAGCTACGCCACAATGCCCGTGCCCGCATCCTGGCCTCGCCAAACTACGCGCCGCTCCATCAATACATGTACGACGCGCCGTGGGACACCATCCTGGCCACGCCGTTGGTGTATCGCGACCGCTCGATCGGCGTGCTGATGACGTTCTACCCTGAAAACTGGGTCATCAATGACGACGAGCTCGCCTTTCTCAAGACCATCGCTGACCAGGCCGCCGTCGCGATCCAGAATCACGCGCTGTTCCAGGAGGCACAGAGCAAAGCCACGCTCGAAGAGCGCCAGCACCTGGCACGCGACCTGCACGACTCCGTTTCACAGGCGCTCTACGGCATCGGCTTAGGCGCGGAGACGGCCCGACGGCTGCTGGCCCGCGATCCGGCGAAGGCCGCCGAGCCACTCGACTACATCCTCTCCCTGGCCGAGGCCGGGTTGGCAGAGATGCGCGCGCTTATCTTTGAGCTGCGGCCGGAGTCGCTAGAGGCTGAGGGCCTGGTCGTCGCGCTTGAGAAGCAGGCCGCCTCGCTCCGAGCGCGGCACCACATCCATGTTGACGTTGACTTTTGCTGCGAGCCTCTGCTCCCGATCTCCACGAAGGAAATCGTCTATCGCATCGCCCAGGAGGGGTTGCACAATACGGTCAAGCATGCCCGCGCAACCGAAGTGAAGCTCCGGCTTGAGGACAGCGAGGCCGACAAGCTGATTCTTGAGCTCCAGGACAACGGCATCGGCTTTGACCCCTCCGGCGATGCTGCCGATAATCGTGGCATTCGCTCAATGCGCGGCAAGGCCACCCGCCTGGGTGGGACGCTTGAGATCAAGAGCATCCCGGGAGACGGCACCCGCATGAGGGTCGAGATCCCGATTCCCACCTCGTAGCGCCTCCCCGGCGGGACATCTCGTCCGCGCCCTCCACCCACGTCTTGATTGCAAGAGCACAGGCGTTCCCCGATCTCACCGAGCGAGAGCAGGAGATCCAGCAGTTCTGGTGAAGACAATCCTCTGCTCCGACCGAAGAGCGAGAGTGGCCTCGGATCATAATGGACGTGTCCAACGTGACCCACTCATGAAGAAGACATACGAGCGACGAGCCGAGTCGCTGTCCGAGGTGCACATCGCTCTTCGCAAGGAGCCTGACGCTTCGTACGGGCGCAATTCATTGCGCCCTCTCCAACGTCCCGGGCGCTCAGGCAGGGCGCAATGATGAGGTTGTCCTGATTGATCCGGTAAATAGGAACGCGTAGCGGCGCAATTTATTGCGCCCTCTCCGGCGCCCGAGCGGTCAGGCCAGGCGCAATAAATTGCGCCGCTACGCAGACGATGCCCTCGCAATTATCGGATAAACCAGGACATCTTCATCATTGCGCCCCTACGCATCCCACTTGAGCGAATGAACCAGGACACCTTCATATTGTCCCGCACCGCATCATGATGCCGGTCTCGTCGGCGTGACCGTCCACACAGATCTTCGCTGAACACCTGTTTCTTCTCAGGCGCTCTCTTAGCGACACTTTACGGCCAACGGGAACTGTTTGTTAGAATGATTTTCGCATCAAAACAAAAACCCAGCGGAAGTGCCGCGGCGGTGTAGATCTACAGAGAGGTTGCTGAGCTTGACGCACCCTACGAATGACCTGCTATTGAGGCAAGTTTTGACTCGTCGACTGAGCCGCAGAACGTTACTGGAACGAGCGGCCACCCTCGGATTGAGCGCGGCCATCACAACGGCCCTGCTCGCCGCATGCGGAGACGACGAATCAGAGGATGCCGACGACGGATCCGGACAGGCGCCGGCTAGCGGCACCGGCACGACCGCCACCAGCGAGGATGAGCCGAGCGGCGACGGAGATGCGTCCGCGATGCTCGAGAGAGTGGTGATCGGGCTGGGAGCGGACGCGCGCACGATGATGCCCAACGCGGTCGTCGACGCGACGACGTCCTGGCAGCTGTCGCACATTTTCGACACCGTGCTGGAACGTGACCCGGACAACAACTTCGAGATTGGCCCCTGGCTGGCCGAGCTGACGAATATCGATGACCTCACCTGGGAGCTCAAGATTGTCAACCCGGACATCAAGTTCCACAACGGGGAGCCACTCGACGCCGAGGCCATCAAGGCTGGGCTGGACTTCGCCCAGGACCCGGCGAACGAGAGCCACTATCTCGAGCGCTACGCACAGATTTCCGAAATTATCATCGACGACCCGCTGACGCTGACGTTGAAGACGTCCGAGCCATTCCCGATCATGCCGGACCGCCTGTCGGCACTCTACCCGATTCCACCCAAGTACCTCGAGGAACATGGCGCCGAGCACGTGTCGCAGAACCCCATCGGCACCGGCCCGTTCAAGTTCGTTGAGTGGGTGCGCGACGAGCGGCTCGTTCTGGAGCGCAACCCGGACTACTGGCACAACGATGTCATGGTGAACGAAGTCGAGTTCCGTTACAGCCCCGAGTTCAGCTCGCGCTTGTCGGCACTGCTGGCCGGCGAGATCGACATCATCAAGGATGTCACTGTCGATGCCATGGCTCGCGTGAACGACAGTGGCGAGGCGCGGACCGAGGAGATCCCGTCCTCGCGCATCAACTACATCGCTCTGGTGAACAACCGTGAGGACAGCGTCTTCACCGACGTGCGTGTGCGCCAGGCGATCAACTACGCCGTTGACGTGGACGCGATCATCGACGGCATCTTCCAGGGTCACGCAACGCGGATGGCAGGCGCGCTTTCAGAAGTCAATCCTGAGGTCAACCCGGCCATTGAGCCGTACCCCTATGATCCGGACAAAGCGCTGGAGCTGTTTGCCGAGGCTGGCGTGGACCCGACGAGCCTGGTGATCCAGCTGGACTCCCCGCAGGGGCGTTACCCGATGGACACCGACGCTGCCCAGGCCATCGCCGCCGAGCTGGGCAAGATCGGGATCACCGTGGAGGTGCAGTACAGCGAGTGGGGGACGCACCTGGACAACATCGTCAACCGCCGCACCGGAGACATGTTCTACCTTGGCTGGGGACCGGCGCTCGACGCGCAGGGCACACTGCAATTCCTGTTTGTGGGTGACTCCACCTACAGCGGTTACGGCGATCCGGAGCTAGAGGAGAAGATCCACGAGGCGGCGCAAACCGTTGACCCGGAAGCACGCCAGGCACTGTGGGACGAAATCCAGGTAGCGGTGCACGAGGATGCCGGCTGGCTGTTCCTCTGGCAGCAGCACGACATCTACGGCGTGGCTTCAGAGATCGACTGGAAGCCACGACTGGATGAGAAGCTGTGGATGGGCGACGCTCAACCAGCACCGTAGGCAGGAGGAGTCGTTCGCCAGTAACCGCTCGTGAGCGCTCACTGGTGAACAGTCACAGGGGATTGGTGTCTCTAGTTAGTAGGTACGGTGAAGCGATACGTTGGAGCGCGGCTCATCTACGGCACGTTCGTGGTGTTCCTGGCGGTCACGGCTGTCTTTTTCATGCTGCGCCTGTCAGGGGATCCGGTGCTGCTGTTCGCGCCGATGGATACCTCACAATCAAACCTGGACGAAATCCGCGAGCGCATGGGGTTTAACGATCCGCTCTACGTCCAGTACGGACGGTTCCTGGGTGACGCGGTGCAGGGGGATTTCGGCGAGTCGACCCGCCAGCGCCGGCCAGCGACAGATGTGGTCCTGGATCGGCTGCCGGCCACCATTGAGCTCGGTGGAATCGCCCTGCTCATCTCAATCCTGGTCGGAGTGCCGCTCGGCATCGTCTCAGCGACCCGGCATGGCTCGGTCTGGGACAAACTGGCGAGTCTGTTCGCGGTCATCGGGCAGGCGCTGCCCAGCTTCTGGCTTGGGCTGCTCTTCATCCTGCTCTTTTCCGTGACGCTGAAATGGCTCCCAACCGGCGGGCGGGGCAGTATCGAGCAGTTGATCATGCCGGCCATAACGCTCTCGGCGGTGAGCATGGCGCGTTTTGCCCGGCTGAGCCGCTCGACGATGCTGGACGTGCTTGGGCAGGACTTCATCCGCACGGCACGCAGCAAAGGGCTCACTGAACGCACCGTGATCTGGGGGCATGCGCTCAAGAACGCCAGCATCTCGCTGATCACGATGACCGGTCTGGAGATTGGACGGGTGCTGGGCGGCGCGGTAGTGGTCGAGCAGATCTTCGCCTGGCCGGGGATGGGACGCGTCACCGTCCAGGCGCTGCTCAACCGCGACTTCGCAGTCGTGACCGCCGCGGTCGTCCTGTTCGCCATCATGTACACCGTCGCCAATCTCATCGCGGACCTGACCTATGCCTGGGCCAACCCACAGGTGCGCCTGTCATGAGTGGATCGACGGACACCGCTCAGGCGGCAACGACACTCCGGGCGCTCGGCGAGGCGAAGCCGCGCGGCGGCCCCGCAACGCGTTTCAAGCGTGCCCTGTTCTCCGACCGGTGGGCATTGGCCTCGCTCGTGTTCCTGGTCATCGTCATACTGGCAGCCCTGCTCGCACCGCTGCTGACGTCCGGCGACATCAACGCGCCAAACTACGCTGAACGACTGCTCCCGCCGCTGTCAGGGGGGCACCCTGCCGGCACCGACCAGTTGGGCCGCGACGTCTTCGACAGGCTGATCTACGGCGCGCGCATCTCGCTCTCAGTCGGGTTTCTCACGGTCATCTGCGCTGCGGCCATCGGCGTGGTAGCCGGGTTGCTGTCGGGGTATTACGGCGGCTGGCTCGACGCCGTGCTGATGCGCATCGTCGACGTGCAGCTCTCGTTCCCGTTTATCCTGCTGGCGCTGACGATCAACGCGATCATCGGACTGGGGTTACGCAACATCATTATCACCTTGGTGATCGCAGGTTGGGTGGAGTACGCGCGAATCGCGCGCGGCGAGATCCTGGTCGTGCGCGAGCGTGAGTACGTCCGGGCCGCTGAGGTCGTCGGGGCCGGAAACGGGCGCATCATGTTCCGGCATCTGTTACCGAACATCGTGACGCCGCTCATCGTCATCGGGACGTTGCAGGTGGCGCGCTTTATCGTGGCGGAGGCGAGCATCAGCTTCCTCGGGTTCGGCGTGCAGCCGCCGACACCGGCCTGGGGCAGCATGATCAGCGAAGCCACGGACTACATCTACACAGCCTGGTGGCTGATCACGCTTCCCGGCCTGGCGCTGGCGTTGGTGGCCCTGGCCGTCAACACCACCGGCGACTGGCTGCGGGACACCTTAGATCCGCGGATACAAGAGTAAGCACAGAGGAGAGAGTCCCTATGTCGTTCGTACCGCAATCCGTCTTCGCCGACCGCACCCGCCGCATCCAGGCGCACCTGGACCAGCAGGAGCTCGACGCCCTGCTCGTCACCACCCCCGAGAACTTCTACATGGTCTCCGGCTTCCACCTCGACGTCGCCCCCTGGGAGCGCCCCGTGGCGGCCGTCATCCCCCGGGAGGGCACGCCCTTCCTGGTCATGAACGAGCTCTCGACCAACCACCTCAAGTTCGCCGCCGAGCGCGGGACGCTCTACATCACCGACTACGCCATCTACCTCGAGCACCCGCGCGCCCTGCCGCGCACCTACACGCGCGGCGAGTGGACGGCGCTGCTGGCCGCCGAGCTGCGTGCGCGCGGCGTGCCCGGTGGGCGGCTGGCGGTCGAGGGCGGCGGCCTGCCCGCCCTGCGGCGGGAGCTGCCGGCGGTCGAGTTCGTCGACCTGACGCGCTACCTGGTCGCCATGCGCGAGGTCAAGTACCCCGAGGAGCTCGAGATCATGCGCGCGTGCGCCGCCTTGACCGACTGGGCCCAGGACCGCTACATGGAGCTGGTGCGCCCGGGCCACAACGTGATGGCCTTCGACTTCGAGATCGCCAGGCTCATGGCCGAGGAGGGGGCCCGGCGCCACCCCGAGGCGCGCTGGGAGCCGCGGGTGCGCTCCTCGAGCGGCCCCGCCTCGGCCGCGCCACACGGCTCGGGCGCCAACTGCGCCGAGACCTTCGAGGTGGGCCACGGGGTGGTCAACATCATCGTCGGGCGCCTCAACGGCCTGGTCGTCGAGAACGAGCGCACGCTCTTCCTGGGCCAGCCCACCGAGCTGCAGCGGCGCGCCTTCGAGGCGGCCACCGCGGCCTGCGAGGCGGCCGCCGCCCAGATGGTAGCCGGCAACACGGTGGCCAACGCCGACGCCGCCGCGCAGTGCGTCATCGAGGCGGCCGGCTTCGGCGCGCACATCAACCACCGCACCGGGCACGGCATGGGCATCGCCGGGCACGAGTACCCCGAGGACATGGCCTTCAACTACCGCGCCTTCCAGGAGCGCGAGGTCTACTCCAGCGAGCCGGGCATCTACCTCTACGGGGTAGGCGGCTTCCGCCACGACGACACCGTCATCGTGGGCAAGGACGCGCCCGAGGTCATCACCCAGCGCTCCAAGTGCCTCGACGACCAGATCGTCCCCGTCTAGTTCTTAGGAGGACGACGGACGGGAGAGCCAGGGAGAACCACCGATTCTCCCTGGCTCTCCATGACTCATATAGTCGCTACACGATGACCAGAACATGCGGAGGGGAAACAGGGTATGACCGCTCGTCTCATTCTTGATGCCCGCGTGCCGATGCGCGACGGAGTGGAGCTTTCAGCAGACGTCTATCTTCCGCCGGAAGGGGACGGACCCTGGCCGGCCATCCTGCAGCGTACCCCGTATGACAATACGGCCGATTTCTGGGTGGACGTCGCGCTCTACATGACGCAGCGCGGCTACGCCTTCGTCTCACAGGATGTGCGCGGGCGTTGCGATTCAGACGGCGAGTGGGAGCCGTTCGTCAACGAGGGGCCCGATGGTTACGACACGATTGAGTGGATCGCCGATCAGTCGTGGAGCGACGGCAAGGTCGGCATGATGGGCGGCTCGTATGGCGGTCTGGTGCAGTGGCTTGCGGCTCGCGAGCAACCGCCACATCTGACCGCGCTCGTCTCCACCGCGGCAGCCGGCCGCTGGGGAGAAGAGTTGCCGTATCGCTTCGGTACTGCATCTTCGTACTGGATGTTCTGGCTGAACCTTGTTGGTGGCCGGACCCTCCAGCAATCCATCCTGACCAACCGGACGGTCCCCGACTGGCCGCGCATCTTTACGCATATTCCATTGCGGGATACCGATCTCGCGCTTGGCAGGACCAACACGGTCTGGCGCAAGTGGCTGGAACACAACACCTACGACGATTACTGGCGCCAGCTTTCGCTTGCCGGTCACTTCCAGAACATCGACGTACCGGTTCTGCACGTCACTGGCTGGTTTGACGGCGACCAATGGGGCGAGTTATACAACTGGCACGGGATGGTGAACGAATCTCCAGCGCGTGACCGGCAGTGGCTGATGGTCGGACCGTGGGACCATGCCGGCACGCGAAACCCGAAGCAGGAGCTCGGCGGGCGTGATTTCGGCCCTGACGCGGTGGTCGACTTGAACGCCATCCATGTGCGCTTCTTCGACCAGTGGCTCAAAGGGATCGACACCGGCCAGGATCGTGACCGCAAGGTGCGGCTCTTTGTGATGGGCGACAACGAGTGGCGAGACGAGGATGTCTGGCCGCCCGCCGGTACGGTCGAAACTCCCTTCTATTTCCATTCTGGAGGTAGCGCAAACACCATCTCCGGGGACGGCACGCTGAGCTGTGACCCGCCGGCGAAGGAGGAGCCTGCCGATACCTACACCTACGATCCGGACAACCCGACGCCGAGCGTGCCTGATTTGAGCGCACTGCCGTTTGGCGACGTACCACTCGACAACCGCTGGAAGCTTGACCGCGACGACGTGCTCGTCTACACCAGCATGCCCTTGACAGAGGATGTTGAGATCACCGGCCACCCATTCGTTATGCTGCATGGCGAGAGCGATTGCCCGGACACTGACTGGCATGTCGCCTTGTGCGATGTCCATCCCGACGGCCGCTCCGAGCACCTCGTTACCGGCCTGCTGCGCGCCGCCTATCGTGACGGACTCGAGGCGACGCCGACCCCGATCGAGCCCGGCAAGATCTACGAGTACCGCATCGAGCTGATGGCGACCTCAAACGTCTTCAAAGCGGGTCACTCCATCCGTGTCACCGTCGCCTCGGCCAGTTGGCCTGGCTCGGCTCGCAATCCAAATACCAATGCCCCAGCCGGCGATGACGATGTCGTGTGCGTTGCTCAGAACACCGTTCACCACTCGCCACTGTACCCGTCGCACCTACTCGCGCCGGTGGTACCGCCACGAGGAAAAGGGCAGTAGCAGGCGAGGGGCCGCGCCATGGCGCGGCCCTTCGCACGACATAATCCATCCAGGCGACTCCTGAAGCGGACAGGAAACCGGGACATATTGTCCTGTCCCGAATCGTGATACCTGCCTCATGACACGAGGACGCCAGCCGGCATAACGTGTATGCAATCGTTGTCGCGTCTAGGGAAAGGAATGCACGATGTCATCTGTAACACTCTTCCGGCTCAGTGGATTGGCGCTGCTGATCGCCGTTGTCATTCAGGTTGTGGGCTGGGCTATCCACCCGGCGGGTGAAGAGCTGCATCACCTGCACAGTGACGCGCAGGTGCCGTCCCACGTCATCATGATCGTCTCCTGGAGCTTCGTATTGTTTGGACTGACCGGGATGTACCTACGTCAGGCCGGCAGGGCGGGGAAACTCGGACTGGTGAGTTTCGTGCTCGTGGTGCTGAGCGTGGCCTATCACTTCTACCTGCTGATATTTGAAGCGGTTGTCGCGCCGGTTCTGGCGGATGACGCGGCCGCCCGGCACCTTATCGACGAGGGCGGCACACTGGTCCATGGTGGCGAAGCACTCATGATTGTCACGCTGCCGGTCATCATCGCCTTTCCGCTCTTCGGCATTGCGACGCTACGAGCTGGCGTCTTTCCTCGGTTGGCTGGATGGCTGCCCATAGCGAGCGTACCTGCGATCATCTTGATGACCGTTCTGGTGGAGGAAGGTCCGTTCGGTGCGCTCGGAAATCAGGGCGTGACCACCCCAATCGCCGTCCTGTACTATGTGATCTTCGCCGGTTATGCACTCGCTGGCTACGCGCTCTGGACTGAAAAGGTTCCCGTCCGTGAACCGTCAGACAAGATCGTCACGGCACGCGCCACAGCGTAGAATCCCCGTCACACCGCTGACAGGAGCACAGCCATGAACGCCGACGCAGCCAGCGCCCGATCCCGTCCGGCCATGCGCATGGAGCCGTCCCTCACGGGACGCGCTCTCGCACTAGCCCGCGCTGGTTGGGGTGTGCTGGTTGCGTTCACGTTCTCGATCTTCGCGCTCTCCCTTGCGGCACGCTTCGCGCAGGTCAACGAACCCGATACCGCCACGGAGATTGCCTGGCGCGGATCGAGTCTTCCGATGGGCGTGTTGGCCGGGTATCTGACCGCGTTGACCGCTCTCTTCGGGCTGGGCTGCTTCGTTGTAGCCGCCCTCATCGTACGAGGCAAGTCAGCCAATCCGATGGCGCTGTTCGTCTCGTTCTTCCTGGTGCTGCTCGGGTCGGCAAACGCGCCGAACATGCAAGCATTGATTGACCTGAATTCGAACCTTACGCTCCCGGTCAACCTGATCATGCTCGCTACGTGGACTTCTATCATCCTCTTCTTGCTGCTCTTCCCGGATGGCCGCTTTATCCCACAATGGACGCGCCCGCTGTTCATCGTCTGGATTTTCGGTCTCGTCGCCTCGCTCGCAGTGACGAGAGATTCGCTCAACGATCCACAGTCCGCGATCACCGGGCTCATGATTCTGGGCAGCCTGCTAGCCGGGGCCGGTATTCAGGTTTATCGCTACATCAGGATCTCGACGTCAGTGCAACGCCAACAGACGAAATGGGTGATTTTCGGAATCGTGGCCGCGATCGTCGTACAGATTGGTACCGTGATGCTGGAGCCATTCTTCGTCGCATCACGGCGACCTTCCGCTTACTATGACGTGATCGAGGTCACACTGGTAACGCTCGGCTACCTCGCCATCCCGGCGACAATCGGTATCGCGATCCTGCGCCAACATTTGTGGGACATCGACACAATCATTAACCGTGCGCTCGTCTATGGCTTGCTGACCGCCAGCATCGGAGGCGTCTACGTGCTGGCTCTCGGCGGGATCGGTTTGCTGATTCAACCCTTTAGCAACCGCGGTGCGTCGTTACTTGCAGCCGGACTGGTCGCCGTGCTCTTTCAGCCCGTGCGTGAGCGACTTCAGCAGGGAGTCAACCGTCTGATGTATGGCGAGCGTGATGATCCGTACGCTGTCCTCTCCCGACTCAGCCGGCGTCTTGAGGAGACCCTGGCACCCGAAACCGTCCTGCCGACTGTCGTTCAGACGGTTCGCGAGGCATTGAAGCTACCGTACGCCGCGATCACCCTGAACCAGGATGGTGCATTCAATATCGTTGCAGAATCCGGCGCGCCAGGTTCGAACCTGCGACGGATACCGCTGAACTACCAGGGTGAGCCGGTCGGAGAATTGCTCTTGAGTGCCCGGCCCGGAGAGGACGCATTCGGCAATGCCGACCTGCGGCTGCTCGACGACCTTGCTCGTCAAGCCGGAATTGCCGCCCATGGTGTCCGCCTCACCGCGGATCTCCAACGTTCCAGAGAACGGCTCGTCACCGCCCGCGAAGAGGAGCGGCGCAGGCTACGGCGTGACCTGCACGATGGACTCGGCCCACAACTCGCCAGCCAGACACTCACCATTGATGCCGCGGTGAGGCTGATGAAGGATGACCCTCAAACGGCCACGCGGCTGCTCCAGGATCTCAAAGCTCAATCCCAGGCAGCCGTCGCCGACATCCGCCGGCTAGTCTACGATCTTCGCCCGCCAGCACTCGACGATCTCGGGTTGCCCGGCGCCCTCCAGGCACTGGCTGACACCTACCGGCACACCGGACCCAAAATTTCGATCACGATTCCTCAGCGACTTGTGTCGCTGCCAGCCGCAGTCGAGGTTGCCTGTTATCGCATCGTTCAGGAAGGGCTCACCAATACCGTCCGCCATGCCGGGGCGGAGCGTTGCAGCATCTCATTATCGGTTGTTGATTCGATGCTGGAACTTGAGATCCGCGATGACGGCCGTGGCATGCCGGTCGATTGCCGAAGCGGAGTCGGATTGAACTCGATGCGAGAGCGAGCATCCGAACTTGGCGGGAGTTTCCTGATTGAGTCAACCCCGGGCGGTGGCACGCGCGTCGCCGCGCGGATACCGTGCACGATGGAGGAGTGATGGTGCCCATCCGGATTCTCATCGCCGACGACCACCCGGTCTTTCGTTTCGGTCTGCGAGCATTGCTTGGAGCCGATCCGGACACGACCGTCGTGGGCGAGGCAACGACAGGCGCTGAGGCAGTCGCGATGGCGGCCGAGCTCACACCAGACGTGATCCTGATGGACATCAACATGCCAGGCATCAACGGCATTGAGGCGACCCGCCAGATCCTGGAGGGGAATCCGGCCATCGGCATCCTGGTCATCACCATGTTCGACAACGATTCGGTCTTCGCCGCGATGCGTGCTGGAGCGCGAGGTTATCTGCTCAAAGGCGCGGAGGGAGACGAAACGCTGCGAGCCATACGTGCCGTCGCCAATGGAGAAGCCATCTTCAGCCGGGCGATCGCTGAACGGCTGACACACTACTTTGCCGCACCGTCCGCCGCGCCGCGCCCGCAGCCATTTCCGGAGCTCACCGACAGAGAGCACGAGATTCTCACGCTGCTTGCCCAGGGTTTCACGAACACCACCATTGCGGAAAAACTCTTCCTGAGCCCCAAGACCGTCCGCAACCACGTCTCCAACATCTTCGCCAAGCTCCAGGTCGCGGACCGCACCCAGGCCATCATTCGGGCGCGGGAAGCGGGGCTGGGGCGGTCGGGATAACGGATGCCTCCGCCCACCTGTCTACAATGAAGAGGGGCCGCCGTGATGTGATGCGTCGCATGACAGCGGTATTTCTGACTACCGTAGACGCCGGACAGAGACATTGGAGAAGTTTGTGAAGGACAAGCCGCGCGCAGGTTACGCGATTATCATCTCGATCTTCCTGACCATCTTCGGCGCCGCCGCAACCGCACTACGGCGCAATCCCTCAGTCCTCAACCAGACACCGCCGGCGCGCGAGATCGCCCTGCTCGGCATCGCCACGTTCCGGATGAGCCGTTTGATAGCAGCTGACCGGGTAACCAGCATTCTTCGCGAGCCGGTCATCGAAGAAGGTGTCGGTGAGGAGCAGCTGGAGGGCGTCGTTCAAAAACCCAGGGAGACCGGAGGTTTCGTCCAGTCGATAGGCGAGCTCGTTACCTGCCCATGGTGCATCAGCGTCTGGGCTGCCGCCTTCAACGTCTATCTGCTCACGCTCTTCCCGCGGGTCGGACGCCTTTTCCTGCTGATCATGAGCACCAGCGGCATCTCGCAGCTGCTCGACCCGGTGTTCCCCCTGCTCAACTACCTCTCCGGCTACGTGAAGGACCGGCAGGACGCACTGGAGAGTCAGCAAAGCTAACTCTGCTGGCATGTCGCCGCCCCATTCGCATCAACGGTAGGGATCATTTGGCAGAGCGAACCACTGTGGCGGTCATCCTGAGCTTGTTAGTCATCCTGACGTAAGGAAGAGCCTGCCCTGAGCGAAGTCGAACGGGATCTCTGCTCAAACGCCTCGGCAGTCCAGCACGAGATCCTTCGCTACCGCTCAGGATGACTGGTTAGCCGGCTCAGGATGACTGGTAAGCGGCTCAGGATGACCGAAGCAGGCCGCGCTCAGCCCGGATGTCGCTGACGTTGAGGCGAATGGGGCGGGGGACACGCCACCTTTGTTAACCAGACATAGAAACAGGAAAGGACGCATCCTCTGTGAGCAGCACCTCTCAGGTTGTGGTTATTACTGGAGCGTCGGCCGGAGTGGGACGGGCGGCCGCACGGGCATTCGCACGTGAAGGCGCCCAGATCGGTCTGCTGGCGCGCGGCAAAGCCGGACTTGAGGCCGCGCGGCAAGACGTCGAAGAGCTCGGCGGCCAGGCTATCGCCCTCTCAGTCGATGTCGCCGACGCCGACCAGGTGGAGGATGCTGCCCAGCAGGTCGAAGACACATTTGGCCCGATCGACGTCTGGGTCAACAACGCCATGGTGTCGGTTTTCTCACCGGTGAGGGAGATGCAGCCCGAGGAGTATCGCCGCGTGACCGAGGTAACCTACCTCGGCTACGTCTATGGCACGCTGGCCGCCCTCAAACGGATGCTGCCGCGCGACGAGGGGACGATAATCCAGGTTGGTTCGGCCCTGGCATATCGAGGTATTCCGTTGCAGTCCGCCTATTGCGGCGCGAAGCACGCCATCCAGGGTTTCACTGACTCGCTTCGCACCGAGCTCTTGCACGACGGCAGCAACGTGCATGTCACCGAGGTTCATCTGCCGGCCATCAATACACCTCAATTCGATTGGGTGAAGAGCCGGTTGCCAAACAAGCCCCAACCAGTCCCGCCCGTCTACCAGCCCGAGGTCGCCGCCGAGGCCATTGTCTGGTCTGCTCACAACAGGCGGCGCGAGCTGCTGGTGGGCGGCCCGACTCAGATCGCCGTGAACGGCAACAAGATCGCTCCAGCGTTGGCAGACTGGTATCTGGGCCAGGGCGGGTATGAGGCGCAACAGCGACCTGAACCGGTCGAGCCGAAGCGCCAGGACAACCTCTGGGAGCCGGTACCGGGCGACCACGGCGCACACGGTAGCTTCGACGACATAGCAAAACCCGTCAGCCAACAGCTCTGGGCAAGCATGAACCGCGGTCCGCTGGCGATCGCGGCAGCCGCTGTCACGTCAATCGTTGGCGCGGTGCTTTTCTGGAAGAGCCGCTGAGCGCGGTGTTTGGGAGCAAGAGGATCGCCCCCGGGTTGGCCGTTAGCCGGCGAACCTCAGGGGGCGATGTGCTGGGCTTGCAACTACCATAACGGTGTTCCTCTGGAGTGTTAGCGGCTGGTCTTCGAAATGTGGCTCCGAAACAAGCCCCTCCAGTTGCGGTGGCCGCGCGCCCGGGCCATCTCGCCCTGGGTGTACTCGACCATCTTAGCAGCGGTATATGGATCCAACACGGTGGTTCCCCCTTCTCGCGTCTTCTGCGCGAATCTCGACACCAACTCCGGTGTCCGCTGTCAGCCGCTCCATCGCGTCCGGGTCGGCCGCCGTTGGTCAACCCTGCTGACAATGACGAGAATACGCGCGGGCCCCGTTTCGCTCACCATGCAAACGGCCGGTTCTTCCTTACAACGTTCGGGGGATGAGATCTCTCCGTCGAAAGGCGGAGAGATCTGGCCTGTGCGAATGGATAGGTAAATACCGGTAGGGGGAGGGGACGAGCCAATCCCCATTCGCATCAACGTAAGGAATTCCTGGGCGGGGAGGCCCAGGATCTCAGTCCTGGTCGGCGCCGTTGTAAAACCCGTGCGCCTCAACACCGAGACCACAGTTGAAACGGGCGCGGTAGTTCTCCCAGGCGACGATGGCCGACATCTCGACGATCTGGCCGGGGTCGAAGTGGTTGGATAGACGCTCGACCAACGCCTGGTCGACCGTGGGTGGAGTAGCCGTCAGGAGCTCCGCATACTCAAGCGCCAGGGTCTCCTCTGCAGAAAAGGCGTCCAGGTCGCGCCACGACCCATCCTTAACCGCAGCAATCTCGGCACCGCTCATACCGTCTGCGCTGCTCCCGGCAGCGTGGAGGTCCTGTCAGAAAGGGCATCCGACGATCGCGCCCACCCGGAGATTGAGCAGATGCGAGAGCCGCTTGCCTACCTTGCCGGAGCGCGACAGGGCCTTCGACATCCCAGCCGCCCCAAGCAGTACATGCGGGGCATACGCTCCTTGCCGGGCAGAGTTGAGCACAACCCCATTCTGTTTCACTTGCGCCGCGACGATCTCCTTGAGATCGGCGGGCATTTCTTCGTCAGAAACATCCTTCAACCACGCCATGTGTACCTCCTCAAACTGCCGCTCATTCGGCGCCAGTATAGACCCCCCGAGCGATGATCGGGAGATGCCGGCCCTCTTCTGGATCATGCTCAACCCGGCCTGGCCGCTGCGCGAGCACCCACCGGCCGGCGATGGCGGTTAGAATCGACGTGGTACAGAGACGTGGAGGGAACAGCACATGACAGTAAAACCCGGTTGGGAAGGTCGCTTCTTCGACGATTTTGAGGTTGGCGACGTGTATCGCACGCGCATCGGCCGCACGATCACCCAGGCTGACAATATCTGGTTTACCCTGCTGACCAACAACACCAATCAGATCCATTTCAATGAGGACTATGCCGCGCGCACCCCGTTTGGCCGGCCGCTCGTGAACAGCGCGCTCACCCTGGCTATCGTGACCGGCTTGAGCGTTACCGACACGAGCGAGAACGGGATCAACCTGGGCTGGGACGAGGTGCGCATCCCCAACCCGCTCTTTGAGGGCGACACGCTCTACGCCGAGAGCGAAGTGCTTGAGAAACGCGAGTCACGCTCCAACCCCCAGCGCGGCATCGTGAAATTCCGCAGCCGGGGCATCAAGCAGGACGGGACCGTCGTCATGGAGTATTCGCGCAGCGTCATGATCTGGAAACGCGAGCACGCTCCGAGCGACAACCTTTTCCCGCAGCCACGAGAGACGAGTGAGTGAGAGTACGATAGATGGACTTTACGCCGAATAGCGAACACGCCAGCCTGCGGGCCGCCATCGCCGAACTGTGCTCGGATTACCCGGACAGCTACTGGCGTGAGCTGGACCGCGAGCGCGGCTACCCCGACGCCTTCGTCAAGGCCATGACCGCGGCAGGCTGGCTGGGCGCGCTGATTCCAAAGGAATACGGCGGGCTGGGTCTGGGGGTCACGGAAGCGAGCATCATTCTCGAAGAGGTGAACCACGCCGGCGGCAACTCGGGCGCCGCCCACGCACAGCTCTACATCATGGGCACGCTGCTGAAACACGGCTCGGAGAGCCAGAAACGACAATACCTCCCGGCTATCGCCAGCGGCGAGCTACGCTTGCAGACCTTCGGGGTAACCGAACCCGAGGCCGGCTCGGATACGACGCGCATTTCGACCAGTGCCGTGCGGGTCGGTGACCGCTATATTGTCAACGGCTGCAAGAAATGGATTGGGCGGGCGCTGCACTCCGATTTGATGCTGCTGCTTGCGCGTACTACGCCGCTCGACGAAGTCACGGCCAAGACACACGGGCTCAGTATCTTCATGGTGGATCTACGCGAGGCCGTCGCCTCCGGCCAGGTGGAGATCAAGCCCCTGGAGACGATGCTGAACCACCACACGACCGAGATCACGATGCGCGATCTGGAGATTCCGGCAGAGAACCTCGTCGGCCAGGAGGGGATGGGCTTCCGGCACATCATCGATAGCTGGAACGCCGAGCGCATTCTCATCGCGTCGGAGGCGCTTGGGAACGGGTACTGGATGGTGGAGAGGGCAGCTGGTCACGCGACCAACCGGGAGGTGTTTGGGCGGCCGATTGGCGCGAACCAGGGCGTGCAGTTCCCCATCGCCCAGGCGTACGCCGACCTGACGGCAGCCGATCTGCTGCGTTTCAAGGCTGCCTGGCTGTTCGATTCCAACCAGAAGTGCGGTGCCGAGTCGAACATGGCCAAGTTGCTTGCCAGCCAGGCGGCCTGGAACGCGGCCAACGCCGCCCTCGACACGCACGGCGGGTCCGGCTTCGGCGTGGACTACGACGTCGAACGCAAGTTCCGCGAGACGCGCCTGTTCACCGTCGCCCCGATCAACAACAATCTCGTGCTCGCGTTTGTCGGCCAGCACGTCCTCGGCATGCCGCGTTCGTATTGATTCGCCCGGTTCGGTAGGGGAGGGACTCGTGCCCTTCAGAGGAATGTGATTGATGCTTCCATTAGAGGGTGTACGAGTTCTCGCCATCAGCCAGTACGGCGCAGGTCCCTGGACGACGTTGCACCTGGCCGACCTTGGCGCTGAGGTGATCAAGATCGAGGATCCGACGACCGGCGGAGATGTCGCCCGCTACGTCCCGCCCTATGCCGGCGAACAGGACAGCATCTACTTTCAGTCGTTCAACCGCAACAAGAAGAGCATCACCCTGAACTTGAAGGAGGCGCGCGGCAAGGAGATCTTCCACGCGCTCGTCCGCAACGCGGACGCGGTCTTTAACAACCTGCGCGGAGACGTGCCCGCCAAGCTTGGGATTGACTATCCCGGCCTGAAAGAGGTGAACCCGCAGATCGTGTGTTGCTCGCTGTCGTCGTTCGGCCGGGATAACTCGCGCTCTACCGAGCCGGGCTACGACTACATTATGCAGGCCTATTCCGGCTGGATGAGCCTCACCGGTGAACCGGACGGTCCGCCGGCCAAGTCGGGTCTGTCGATGGTGGACTTCTCGGCAGGCCTTGTTGCGGCGTTCGGGATGGTGAGCGGCATTCTGAAAGCCCGCGAAACCGGGCAAGGTTGCGATGTCGATGTCAGCCTCTTCGATACCGCCATCTCGGAGCTCACCTACGTCGGAGCGTGGCATCTCTCGCGAGGCTATGAGCCAAGTCGAGTTGCCCACTCAGGTCATCCGTCGCAGGTACCCGCCCAGATTTTCAAGACCGCGGACGGCTACATCGCGATCATGTGTGCCAAGGAAAAATTCTGGGTCCGCTTGTGCGAGGTGCTGGCCCGCCCGGAGCTCGCCGAAGACCCGCGCTTCCTGCGCTTCGCCGACCGGCTCAACAACCGGGAGATCATCACGCCGATCCTCGACGACCTCTTTGCGACGCGCACGACCGCCGACTGGCTCGACCGCATGCGCGGCCAGCTTCCCTGTGGGCCGGTCAACGACGTGGCGGACGCGCTTCAGGATCCGCTCATCAAGGAAAACGAGCTGATCGTCGAGGTGGACCACCCGGAGTTCGGCGTCGTGCGGCAGCTCGCGACCGCCGTCATGATCAACGGGCAACGCCGCACCCATCAGCGGGCTCCCGCCTTGGGAGAGCACACTAACACGATCCTCTGCGAAACGCTCGGGCTGTCGGACGATGAACTGGCATCACTTCGCGGACAGGGCATCATCTAGCGCAAGAATGAGGAAACAGGATGGCGGATATCCAGCAACTACTCGACGAAAGCGCGTCCAGAGCGCAGGGGGCCCTCAAGTCCCTTTTTGGGCAGCCCGGACGGGCGATGACCGCCGGCGAGTTCCGGGAGTTCTTCCGCTCGATCCGCCTCTTCGCCATGGCGACGACCGGGGAGAGCGGTGGGCCACACATCGCTCCCGTGCACGTGCAGCTGACTGATGACGATGAGTTCGAAATGACGATTCAGGAGGAGAGCGTGCGCTGGCAGGACGTTCAGCGCGATCCGCGGGTAGCGTTCACCGGCTGGGCCGAGGGCGGCAAGACAGTCATCCTCTACGGCACTGTGACCGAGGTTCCCAACACCCGCCGCAACTCCACCGCCGCGGGCCGCTCGAAGCCGGTTCTGACCCTCCGCATCCAACCCAGCCGCATCCACGCCATGGACCCGCGCAGGGAAGGCTGAAGCCACGTGCGTCTAGGCGGAATTGGGATAGAGACGTGCTCACACAGCCCGATCGTTCCGCCGCGCCACATGCAGAATAGACATGTAGCCTTTGGTAATGCGGCAGTCAGGCTGGGCATCGATCAGATCGGCAATGCCGGCGAAGAGACGCTGGCGGGCGGCGCCCTCCAGATTGATGTGGTTGGAATAAGTGCTCAGTAACTTGATGTAACTTGCGGCATCGTACTCGATATCCCAGACGTAACGGCGCACATCCACCGGACCGAACAGCCCTGTACTCTCAATCTGGGCTACATCATCCGCGATCTCACCCGGATACGGAAGCCGAAAGCTCGCAATCTGGGCTGCATCATCCGCGAACTCATCAGGATACGGAAGCCGAAGGTCAGCTTCTTTCGCCAGGCCGGCCTCCTCGTAGAAATGCTGCGCGGCGTGGAAGAAACCATCGCTCTTGTCACTGTAAACGTGCTCGTGCCGGAAGAGTGAGAGTGACCCGCCCGGCTTGAGCGCCTGGGCAAACTTTCGAAAGCCAACCGCCGGATTGATCCAGTGAAAGGCGGTCGCGGCAAACGCCAGATCGAACCCACCCACCTCAACCGGCCAGGCTTCGAACGCCCCGACGTGTACCTGCGCATCCGGGTAGGGAGCCAGATTCTTGCGCGCGACGGCCGCAAGCTGCTCGCCGAGCTCAACGCAAAGGATGCGGTAGCCTCTCCGGGCAAACGGGATCGTCGCAATGCCCGTCCCACAACCAACTTCAAGAATGCGTCCGCCTGGAGGAACGCCGGACAACGCCACAATATCGTCGAACAGCTCCTCCGGATAACCAGGCCGAGCCTCGTCATACAGTAGCGCGTCCCGGTTAAACGTCGTCCGCAGCAACATGCGTTCCCCGGTCATCGGCCTTGACCTCCTCAAACGTCACAGCATCGGTAGGGGGTGTTGGCTTGTCCCTTTGATGGGAAGTGACCCTCATCTGCGTGGGTGCGTAGTTCATTGCGCCCTGTCTGGCCGCCTGGATGCCGGATCCATCATCCTCAGCTTGATAGTCATCCTGACGTCAGGAAGGATCTCTGGTCGAACGCCTCGGCAGCCGAACGGGATGACATCCATCCCATCACTCTCCACCCCGTTGTCCCCCACGGTGATGCGCATCACCATGCGCGGATCAAGCTGGACGCTTCCGGCTCTGCGCAAACACTCTATTCAAGATCGCCAGGGTCGCGGCGTAGGTCGAGTCCATGCCGTAGTAGGAGAGACCACGCGCGCCGAGGGTTTGAGAACGGGTGTAGGGCGTATCCGAAGCGTAGTGGATGATGCCCATGTCGAGCGGGATATCCGCCAGGTTGACGTTCTGGTTCTGCGGATGGTGGGACAAGAAGGTGTCCTCATAGACCGCGGAGAGATACGGGCCTGCCTCCATCTCAACGACGGTGAAGTTCTCGCGGTAGTAAAAATCGAGATAACCGCGGTTCTGAAGATAGGTGCCTTTGACCGTCACTGCCCGCTGATGATCCAGCGCCGAGCCGTAGACCAGGTACGGATCGAGATCGGCGCTCGAGAAACGATTGTCGAACCAGTAGGTGTTGCCGGAGTGCTCATCGTACACGGAGTCGGAGATCATGACGTCGCCAATGCGTGCGTTCAAGGTTGCGGCCTTACCCAGCACGTAGATGCCACGC
This sequence comes from uncultured Chloroflexia bacterium, assembly GCA_963729445.1. GTDB lineage: Bacteria > Chloroflexota > Chloroflexia > Thermomicrobiales > CFX8 > JACCZH01. The sequence continues at coordinate 502,427 of CAVSNU010000005.1, read as the reverse complement.
ACCCGCTCGGTCGCGACCGCGACTTGCGTCAGGATATGGTAGGCCGCCAGCCCCAGCGGATAGTTGACGTTGATAATAATCGCGTCAGTTTCCGCCAACGATCCTGCGGCCGTGGCGATGCGTGGATCGAGGTCGTGAGGATTGAGCCTGTTCAGCTCGATGATCTGAACGCCCACATCCAGCACGCTCTCTGTCTCGAGCGTGATAATCCCGCGCTCCTCTTCCTCCCGGTCACGAGCCGCACGCTCGTCGGGGTGCAACCGGAAGTAGGTGCGCGCCGCAAAATAGAGGAAGTTGTCCCAGGACGCGCGCGAGTCGCCGGACTGGAGCTTGCGGAGCTCCGGTAGCAGCTCTGGATGCTGCGTCCGCTCAATGAACTCGATCAATTTCTCGCGCCGGCGCCGTGCCGTGCCCGACAGGACGTTCGTGATCGAGTGGGTGTTCGACGAGACGAAGTAGACCGGGCGGTCGGTCAGATGACGCTCGATCAGGACACGTTCGACCGGCTCCCACCAGTCTGCCGTGGAGCGCGCGAACCCGAGATAGGTGCCCCCGAGCATCTGGAGCTGCAGATCGCGCTTCTTGGTCGCCATGCGTTGCAGGTTGCGCCAGAACTCTTCTCCCCAGGCCGCCCCGAGCCGCTGCCAATCGTACGGTTCTATACCAAGTCCTTTGCGCACCGTTTCGGACACTTCGATTGAGGGGGCATCGCTCATCGCCGCCTCGGCAATTAACTCCTTGAGATCGCCGTTGTCCTGACGAATAAGGTTGTGCAGCTTGTTCCACTCGATTTGCCAGGCGACGATAGTGGGGATCAGATCATCGAGGTCGGACGTGGAGCCGACGTAAACCGCCAGCGTGTCTCTTCCGTCGTAGTACCAGCGCCGTCGCCGCCCTGGTGCGGTCACCGAGGTCCAGGATTCAAGATCGGTGTAGCCAGTTCGGTCGAAGATCGAGCGCGATTGCCCCAGGATGATGCGTTCCACCGAGACGATCTCAGGCGGCAAACGCAGAGTGCTGTACATAAACGCGTTCATGTCCGGAGTTGGCGCAGCCGCGCGGTCGTGGAGGCTGGAGCCACTGTTGATGTGCGCTTGGACGAGGGCATCAACCGCGACCGCGCCGGAGGAACGCAGCAGGGTCATGTAGGTGCGCACATAGAGATCTACCTCGCGCTTGCCGGCTGTCGGTGGACCGCCGCTACCGTTGAATTCCGGTACCAGCCGGTCGCGCTCCTCGAACAAGTTCGATTCTCTGCGGTCGCGCTCATCCATGTGACCCGCCTCTCTTGTCACACCTGTCATCCGTTCGTTCCATGGTAACCCCAGAGCGTACGTCGTTGAGGATATCCGTGGTGGACCCGGCTAGAGCGGCTCGTTTGTCAGGGCATGCCAGTAGATCAATCGTGTCCGTTCACGTAAACATGTCCCTCTTCAAGTAACGCGAGGCTATGCGTTGTCTTTCTTGCACCCAGACAAACTACAGTCGAGCCCGATCGACTTTGACGTGCTTTTTCACCATGTGGACTCGTTCCAGACCACATCATTTGCTTGGTCATCCGTTGTGTTTCAGATTTGTCTGATATGTAGCGCAACGCTATACGAGTTTTTTCGCTAGAATGCGTAAGAGGTAGAGCTGTGTGACGGATTGGCAACCTCGCGAGCACCAGGCGTCGCCCGCGGTTTTGTTTGCGCTCAATTCATCCTGACCGGGGGCACCAGGGTGTCATTTCTGTCGTCAGCGCTGCCGCTCTACAGCTGCGGACATTTCGAGAGAAAGCGAAGAAAGGAGGCGTGCCTGGCAACGGAACTGACGTAGATCCGGCGCATGATCAGCCGGATAATGCACGACCCATATCGACATTACAGAGGGAGAACGACTCTTGCAGAAACCAGCACGGTTTCTCCGGATCTTTGGCGTGGCTGGTCTCTTGATCAGTCTGTTTGCCGCCACGATCGCCCCCGCTGTTGCGCAGACCGAGGAGCCTCAGGAAGGCCTTGAGGACCTCTTCGACTTCAACGGCGCCGGCTTTCTCGACGGCAACAACGTCATCTACTATCCGTGGGTAGCCAACGGCGAAGACTTCGGCCTGGGCGCGTCCCAGACCGCCATTACCATCCAGAACCTCGAGGACCAGGACGCCGCCATCTCCATCTTCGTGGGCGATGGCGCGGGCGACTACGCCCTCGAGACGACGGCCTACCTGTCGGCGTTCGCCTCCAAGACCTTCAGCGGCGCGGACCTCGGCATCGCCGAGGGGAGCGGCGCCCCGGTCGCGGTGGTCTCCTTCGCCGGGACCGTCGACGTCATTGACCCGATCTTCTCGGCCGCCGCCCTGAGCGACGACCTGGTCGAGACGCCGGTCATCCTCTCCAAGCCGGCCGGCGTCGTCGGCGAGTCCACCCAGGTCATCGCCTGTGTCGTCAACGCCTACTCGGACGCGGACGACCACCTCCGGCGAGCCGGTCGGCTTCGTCGTGGCCGCGCCCTTCACCTTTGAAGGCGTCAGCTACGTGGCCGGCGACATCTTCGACCAGGCCTTCACCCAGGGCGACCTGCAGGCCATCCTCGAGGACGCCAACCTGGGCAACACCGGCGCCATGATCAACCCCTTCGGCGGGCTGAACGACGACGGTGACTGCTTCGACGTGGTCAACGGCCTGGTCCTCCTGGACTCGGTCGCCATCGGCGGCGTGGCCAAGCAGACGGCCGAGGCCGGCACCGCGCCGGAGCCGGTTGAGCCGGGCGACGACGAGGGCAGCGAGACCGCGCAGGTCGTCACGAGCGACACCGCCGTCAGTGGCTACAACGCCGTCAACGGCGTGGAGGTGGCCTACTTCGACGAGTGGTACCTGCCGATCGTGCAGACCAACTGTGGCCCGGGCGGCTGCTGGGACACCGTGATCCGCGTCGCCAACCTCGACGCCTTGAACAACGCGGTCACCATCCGCTTCTTCCCGGCCGACGACGGCTCGGGCTCCCTGCAGACCGGCTTCCAGATCCAGGATCTGGTCGACGGCGGCACGACCTGGAACGTCAACCTCTCGGACCTCGTGCCCGAGGGCTGGGTCGGCACCGCGCACGTCTACAGTGACGGCGCCGTGTTCGCCATGGCCGACCGCTACAAGGTGGGCTACAACATGTGGGTCACCAACACCGGCTCGTCGGCCGACTTCGAGCGCGGCGACGACCTGATCCCGGGCGCGCAGGTGCCGGGCAGCAACGGGCGCTTTGCCCTGTTCGCCCCGCACGTCCTGCTGGACTACTTCGGCTGGAACACCGGCATCAACGTGGCCAACCTGGTCAACGCCGACAACAACGTCTCCATCCAGTACTTCAACCTGCTCGGCAACGCCACCGAGGTCCTGAACCAGCGTCTTTCGGCGCACGGCATGACCTACTTCTACGACCCGAGCATCGGGGCGCAGGACAACAACCAGCAGGATGTCACCACCGACCCCAACGCGGGTGTCGTGGGCTCGGCCATCATCTGGTCGGACGCGCCGGTCGCGGCCGTCGTCGACGCCACCAAGTACCCGGAGACCGACCCGCACGGGGACGGGGCCGACCTCTTCCAGGCCACCAGCTACAGCGCGACCGCCAACGTCTTCACCTGGCAGGCCGTGCCGCTGGTCCAGAAGGGCAACGCCATCGACGGCTCGGGCGCGACCTCGGGCATCAACGTCATGAACCCGAACGCGACCGCGGTCACCGCTGACGTGCACTGGGTCAACCCCTCGGGCTTCGGCGCCGACAACTTCGGTGTCTCGAGCGTGACGATCCCGGGCTTTGCCAACGGCTTCGTCTACACCCTCTGGCAGCACAACCTGCCCAACGGCTTCCTGGGTTCGGCGCAGGTCGTGGCCAGCGCGCCGGTGGCCGCGGTGAGTGCCAACGTCAACTACGACGTTGACGGCGACGGCTCGGCCATCTTCAACGCCTTCAACCCGTGCGGTTTCTTCCGGGTGGGCGGCGCCTGCTCCTTCGGCGATCCCTTCGAGCCGGGCGGCCAGTCGATCACCAAGACCTTCGTGGATGCGGCTGGCGACGCGGTGGCCGGCGTGAACTTCACGATCGTCAACACCGAGGGCTCGGCCAACTACCAGGCGACGAGTGTCAGCGGCCTCGACGGCAGCCGCACGTTCTCGAACGTGCCGGTGGGCGTCTACGAGCTGCTGGTCAACTCGGTCCCGGCCGGCTACGTGCTGCCGACCGGCGCCCAGGAGACCATCGTGGTCACCGAGGGCGCGGACGTTGAGGTCATCAACACGCTCGAGTTCAACAACAGCTTCACCAAGACGGTCGTCGTCGCGGGGACGCTGGGTGTGGACGGCGAGATCACCGCGGACACGGTCACCCTGACCGGCATCGAAGTCGTTGTCTACGAGCAAGCTGGCACGGACGGCGGCGGCGACCCGATTGTCGGCGAGATCGTCTTCGAGGGCGTGACCGGCGCTGACGGCAGCGTTGGCGCGACCGTGGCGCCGGGCAACTACGTCCTGTGCATCTCGGATGCGAACGGCGACGCGGTAACTTCCGACGGCGCAACGTTCGAAGTGAACCTCGCCGGTCCCGACTGCGAAGTGTTCCCTGTCGTGGCCGACGCCGTTACCCCACTCGTCAACGAGGTTGACGGCGTCACCGTCACGGAAGTGACGGCGGCGAATCCAGGCGGTACGGCCATCGCCACTCAGAACACTAACAGTGGCACCAATACCGCGAGCGCGGCCTTCGTAACTGGTCCTGGCACGCCGCCTGAGGGTGTCGGTAGCCTGGAGTACACCATCGGACCTGACGGCTGGTCGGAAGCCCAGCTGCAGTTCTCCGAGTACGACGGCACGCTCGTCGACGACATCACTACGTTGAGCTACTCGACGTACGTCGATTCGACCTCCACCGCGGTGGACGCCCAGGGCAGATTCTTCGCCAACTACCTGGCGCTGTACATCGACACTGATGGCGTCGCTGGCTACGAGGACATCCTGTTCTTCGCACCGAACCTGCAGACGCCAGCACCCGGTAGCGTGACACAAGGTACGTGGCAGCCCTGGGACGCGCTCACCGGCTCCTGGTGGTCGCTCAACAGCGGCACCTACACGCAGGCGACCCCAGGTACGTTCGCTCAGGTCACTGGCGAGCTAACAGGGACCCCCACGATTGCTGAGTCGGGCATCCGTGTCTCGGCCGGCTACGGGGTGGATTGGGCAGGCTTCGTCGGTAATGTCGATGCCATCACGATCGGCGTGAACGACGTCGATACGCTGTACGACCTCGAACCGTAAGGTCAGTAGTCGTAAGCACGGCCTGGTGACGTAAGTCGCCAGCCAACCCGACAGAGGTGTCCCTGGGCAACCGGGGACACCTCTTTTTTATAGACCCGGCTTCCGGAGCACCAGTAGGGTCTCTTGCCCGGAATCCAGATCCCGGCGATACTCGACCCGTCTATACGACGCGATGGAAACGGAGTATCGAATGACCCATGTTGTGATCGGCGGCGTCTCGCATGAGACGAACACGTTCTCTCCGATACGCACCGATATACCGCTCTTCGAGCGGCGGTCGTTCCTGCGCGGCAGGGATGTGATCGAGCAGAGCCGGTGCGTAAGCACCTCGCTCGGCGGCATTGTGGACGCCGCCGAGAAGCGTGGCTGGAAGATGACACCGACCATCTTCGCCTCGGCCACCCCCTCGGGCGTTGTTACCGCCGAGGCCTATGAGTCGATCGCCGGCGATATCGTCAGCGGCATCGAAGCCGCCCTGCCGGTCGATGGCGTGTTGCTGCCGTTACACGGCGCGATGGTCTCTGAAGAGTACGACGACGGCGAGGGCGAGCTGCTGCGCCGGGTGCGCGCGGTAGTCGGTCCGGACGTGCCGGTCATTACCGTGCTCGATTTCCACGCCACCCTCACGCCGGCCATCGCCCGGCACGCCGATATCGTGATCGGCTATGAGACCTACCCGCATATCGATCCCTACGAGCGCGGCGTGGAAGCGGTCGAGCTGATGGAGCGGCTCATCGCGGGCGAAATCAAGCCGGTACGCGCCCTGCGCCAGGTACCGATGCTCACTCCGCTACCACCGCAGTTCACCTGGGGCCCGACGCCGATGAACGACCTGATGCAGCTCTCGCTTGAGCTAGAGAAAGAGCCGGGCGTGCTCTGCATCATGCTGGCCGGAGGCTTTACCTACAGCGACATCCCGGACAGCGGCACGGCCGTTCTGGTGACCGCCGATGGAGACCAGTCGATCGCCGACAGCGTTGCCGACCGGCTCGCCAGGGCCTGCTGGGACGCGCGCGAGCGGTTCATGGTTGGTGTGACGCCGCTTGGCGAGGCCATCGAACGGCTACGGGCAAGCGAGCGAGGGCCGGTCGTCTTCGCCGACGTCGCCGATAACCCCGGCGCCGGAGCGTCCTGTGACGGTACGGTCATCCTGGACGCACTCCTGAGCTCGGGCATCGACAACGTGGCCTTCGGGATCATCGCCGACCCTGAGAGCGCGAACCGCGCCGAGGAGATCGGGGCGGGGAACCGCGGCACGTTCCAGCTTGGCGGCAAGGTCGACGACCTGCACGGCCCAACGCTGGAGATCGAGGCACGGGTGCGCTCGGTTGGCGACGTGACCTTCACCAACACCGGTCCGATGGGTACGGGCGCCAAAACCCGGCTGGGCAAGACGGCTGTCCTGGAAGCCGGCCCGAATGGCGAGGTTGAGATTGTCGTGACTGCGAACCGGGTGCAGGTGCTGGACCCCGAGCTCTTCCGCGCCGTTGGCATCCCTCCCGAGCAGCGCCGGGGGCTGGTCGTGAAGTCGAGCGTCCATTTCCGGGCCGGCTTCGAGCCGATCGCAGCCGAGATTATCGAGGTTGACGCGCCGGGGCTCTCGTCGCCCAACCTGTTCCGCTTCCCCTTCAAGCAGGTCCGCCGGCCGATCTGGCCGCTGGATGAAGGCGTGGAATACCCGTAACAGGAGAGGCGTGCGCTCTTGCCGGTCGGGGAGGGGCTCGTCCCCTCCCTGTTTTGGCACCCGTGAATCCGGGAGGAGACGAGCTCCTCCCCGGCCAGATTCACGAAGGCCCAAGGTATGGGAGCCTACTGCGCAAGCCCCTGGTCGCGCAGCAGTTGCAGGATGAATTCGCCAACCGGACCGTCGGTTTCGAGCTCATTCACGCGCTCGGACAGCAGCGGTCGCATCTCGTCCTCGGTACAACCAAGCTCGTCCGCCTTCTGCTGGGTACGTTCGAGTTGCGGCAGGTATTCCTGAACGACTTCTGACTCCATACCGGCGGCCAGCGCGCTCATGCCTGCGTCCTCGGCGTCATTAATGAAATCCTGTGCCACCTCGGCGAAATAATCCGCTACCTCTTCGCAGGTCTGGGCGTTCTCAATCGAGACTGCGCTGTCTTCCTCGTTATCGCCACCGATCGCGCACCCGGCAAGTGCGAGAGACAGTACCAGAAAGATCATCAAGAATTTGTGCGCGAGCATATCCCTCTCCTTACCCATTGTCAGCCTGTCACGACTGCTCTCCCGGATTATAACGGTCGGCAGACGCGGCTCAATAAGATACGCTGGTAGGAGACGCTGTGCGTCTTCAGCGGCAGCCGCAAGCCAGGCGACAACACGGCACAGAGCCAACTGGAAAGCAGCGTGACCATGTCATGGTGGAACTCTCTCAGGCGCAAACAGGAGCGAGACGAGCCCGCGGAACCGCGGCCTCAAGCGCAGGAGCAGGTCGTCGGCCGCCCCCGTGGACATAAAAGCCCGGTCGACCTCAGCGATCCAGCCACCCGGGCGCGCCGCCGGCAACGGCTGGAACGACGCGTGCAAGACCTCATGTTTGATATTGAGCGGTCCGAAACCGCGCTGGCAGAAGAGAACCGCTGGTCCGAGCGCGTTGCCGAGATCGACCGGGCCATCAGCCAGGCTCGGAAAGACGCCCAGAGCATCGTCTCAGCTCCACCAGAGAGTGCCGGTGTCACGCTCCCGCCAGCCCCGGTCACGATCGAGCGTGTCTACCCGGGGCGGACCGCCGAAGTCCACGCCGATGTAGGAGAAGAGCTGGTTCCCGGAGACCCCGCCGACATCCGTTTTCGGGTGGGCGACGTGCCGTTTCGCTATACCGAGGAGATCGACTGGTCGGAACGCGGCCACACGCGCACCGAGGCCCAGCTCCACCGGGTGGAAGGCGACATCCGCGCGCTGATCCCCGGAAAAGTGCCCGAGAACCAGCGCGACGATCTGCGCGAGCATCTGGCCCACAGTCTCTCCACCTTCGCGGAGCATCTGCAAGAGAACGCTTTTGAGAACAAACCCCAGCCGCAGATGACCCTGGCAGATCTGGCGCGGCCCTGTCCAGCGTGCGGTGGCTGGAGGGACTGGAAGGGCCGCTGCCCGGCATGTCAACGGCGACAGTGGGAAGCCCAGAACATCCAGTCCGAGATTGACCGGCTGTTGGCCGAGCGCAACCACCAGGAGGAAGAGGCCCAGCGCTGGCGCGAACGCCTGCCCATCCTCCGGCGGCAGCTCGCTGAGGCGCAGAAGGATCTGGCCAGATATCAGGATGAGCGAGGAACATGATCGCTCCCTGAGCGCAGCGCTGTAGGTGGCGATCCGGGAGCTACATTCGGTATCTGGAGTGAAAAAGTTGGCTAAAGTGTCGGAAATCCTGAATCCTTAGTAGAGTGGTGGCGTAGTGACTTCACACTACACCCCTGAATACAGACGAAATGGAGACTTCCGAGATGACCGTGGCAACCGATCAGATTCAAAAGCTCGCACAACAGCTGCGAGTCGACAGCATCCGCACCAGCACGAAGGCTGGCTCCGGACATCCGTCCTCGGCCCTGTCGGCCGCGGACCTGATGGCTGTGCTGACGAGCAAGTACCTGCGCTACGACTTCGATAACCCGAAAAACCCGGCCAACGACCACCTGATCTTCTCGAAAGGCCACGCTTCGTCGCTGCTCTACGCGGTCTTCAAGGCAGCCGGCGCGATCTCCGACGCCGAGATGATGACCTACCGGGAGTTCGGCAGCAAGTTCCAGGGTCACCCAACTCCAGCGCTGCCCTGGGTCGATGTCGCCACCGGTTCGCTGGGACAGGGCCTCCCGATCGGTGTCGGTGTCGCCCTGGCCGGCAAGTACCTCGACCAGGTCGACTACCGTGTCTGGGTGCTCTGCGGCGACAGCGAGATGGCCGAGGGCTCGATGTGGGAAGCGTTCGACCACGCCAGCTACTACAAGCTGGACAACCTGATCGCGATTATCGACATGAACCGCCTCGGCCAGCGTGGCGAGACTGCCCACGGGTGGAACGCCGAGCTCTACGCCGAGCGGGCGCGTGCCTTCGGCTGGCACGCGATCACGATCGACGGCCACGATTTCAACCAGATCGACCGTGCCTATAAGGAAGCGATCGATACGAAAGACAAGCCGGTCGTTATCGTCGCCCAGACCAAGAAAGGCGCCGGAGTCTCCTTCCTGGAGAACAAGCCCGGCATGCACGGCAAGGCGCTGGACGACGAGCAGGCAAAAGAGGCCATCGAGGAGCTCGGCGGAGAGTCCAACATCACCATCGAGGTTCCCAAGCCGCCGCCCGCTTCACCGGTGAGCAGATCCGTCACCGGCAAGCCGCAGCTTCCGAAGTACGACCCCGGCACGTCGGTCGCCACCCGGCAGGCGTACGGAGACGCGCTCAAGGCGCTCGGCGCGGTCAACGAGCGTGTCGTTGCGCTCGACGGCGAGGTCAGCAATTCAACGATGTCGATTATCTTCGCGGAGGCGTACCCGGAGCGCTTCTTCGAGATGTTCATCGCCGAACAGCAGATGGTTGCGGCGGCGGTAGGCATGAGCGTGCGCGAGTACGTGCCCTTCGCGTCAACCTTCGGAGCGTTCATGACGCGCGCGTTCGATTTCATCCGTATGGCCGCAATCTCGCAGGCGAACATCCGGTTGTGCGGCTCGCACGCCGGCGTCTCGATCGGTGAAGACGGTCCGTCGCAGATGGCGCTGGAAGACATCGCCATGGTGCGCTCCGTCTTCGGCAGCACCGTGCTCTACCCGAGCGACGCGAACCAGACCGCCCAGCTCGTGGCGGCCATGGCCGACCAGCCGGGCATCAGCTACATCCGCACCACCCGCGAGAAAACGCCCATTCTCTACTCCAACGGCGAGCAGTTCAAGATCGGCGGAAGCAGCGTCGTGCGGCAGTCAGACAATGACCAGGTGACCGTTGTCGCAGCCGGCATCACCGTGCACGAAGCGGTGAAAGCGTGCGACCAGCTCTCCGCAGACGGAGTCAACGTGCGACTGATCGACCTCTACTCCGTCAAGCCGGTTGATGTCGCGACACTGAAAGAAGCGCTCCAGGCAACCGGCAACAAGCTGGTAGTCGCCGAAGACCACTGGCCGGAAGGCGGGATCGGCTCGGCCGTCCTGGAAGCCCTGATCGCGCAGGACGGCGCGGCCCCGGCCAACCTGAAAATGATCCACCTCGCCCCGCGAGACCTCCCTGGCTCCGGCACACCCCAGGAGATGCTCGCCTTCGCCGGGATCGACGCGGCGCACATCGCGGACGCCGTGAAGAAGCTGGCCGGCTAAGCCACACCCGGAACGGATCCCTCCTTCGCCGGAATGACATGTTGAAGTGTCAATCCGAGGAACGGGGGATCCGTCTTCCCAGCCTCTTTAGACGTTCCCATTCCGTCGCATGCGCGAACGTCCCATCCAGGCAGTAGAGACCAGGCTTCCTATCAACGCGGCCAATGCCGCAGGGAGCACCAACAGCGGCAACATGATGAGCACCGTGGCGTCCGCTGGCGGGTCTGAGCGTCCATCGTCGGTTACCAGAACGACCACAGCCCAGACGAGCCAGAGCGCGAAGATATATGCGGGTGCCAACGGCGAGCGCAGCAAGAAACCGCAGAGGAATCCTGCAACGATCATCACGACAACAGCGCCACCAACCCACGGAATCTCAACCAGGCCAGACTGATCGAGCCCAAGCGCGACGATAGACACGGCAACCGGAGAAACGATGCCTGCAAGACTGCGCGCGAGTGTTGGTAATTGCACGGTTGTTCTCCAGACTTCGTCAGGTCGTTCATCATATGTGACTCGTTTTTCGACGGCATGATCGCTTGTTCCAGCACCAGTTGACGGGCGCTCATATCCAATAGGTCGTCACGAACAGTGCGACAGCGGATCCGATGAGCAGGGCCGCACTCCACAGCCAGCTCAGCTCGCTGCTGTGCAGCTCCCCCGCAGGACCGAGATCGCGCATGTCGTACAGCGGGTGGAGACGGCCATACGGGTTCGGAGGGCGAAAAAACTCCTGGAGGCCCGCGTAGGCAAAGACTATGAGGGTCATGATCCCGGACGCCACGACACGCCAGCCATACACGTCCCAGAGCGGTTCCCAGATCCCGGTAATAGCGAGGGCTGCCGTAATCGACAAGATCACCCCGATCACCCCCAGCCAGGTGCGGAGCAGCGCGCGTTTCAGGAAGCGTGTCACAGGCAGCCCATTTTCTACTGAACGGTACCCTTCATCCATGTTGAACGGCCGAGATGTCGTGCTCATGAGCGCTGTCTCTGGCCCGCTCAGACGCTCTCTAATCCCCCACCATAGCCGCGAGCGCGAACACGGCGGCGAGCGGGATACTCGGGAGACACAGGAGCACGCTGATGATGCCGAGGTAGCGACGAACATCGGCCAGGGCCGCCTGTAGACCCAGGATCAGCCCCGCGAAGGAACTCACGAGCCAGACCACCGGCACCAACCGGAGGATGTCGGGGGGAAACGGACCCGCAATCCAGAAGAGGTAGACAACCCAGACACCACCGACGATCAACGCGGCGAGTGAGACGCGTATGGCAGCCAGACCGTCGGGATTTATCCAGACTTGCTTCATCTAACTGCTCCAACGCTTTGAGGATCAACCCGCTTCACTATCTCGAAGAACCTGCCGGCCGATCAGAACTCCCAGCAATGCCGCAATTGCCATCAGATAGAGTATGAAGACGAACGCGACAACTGCGCCACCGGTCGTGAACTCGTCGCCGGCCAGTGAGAATCCTCCACGGACAGCCAGCGCGTAACCGACGAGCACCGCAACCGTGACCGCCGGGACGATGAGCGCCGCCCACCACGTGCGCAGCAGTGCCCCCGAGACGATTGCCATGCCGCCAAACCCAAGCAGGATCTCCCCGCCGGCCATCGGCCAGGGGTAGAGCAGCAGGTACAGCGCCGGCGTCAGCACGCCGAGGAGCCGCAGCAGCGGACTGAGCCATCCGGCATCCAGGAGCGTCGTCCATAACCTGCCATGCTCGTTCACGACTCACTCCCATATAGCGTTACGCGAGGACGAGCGGGATCGGTACACCTATCACCATAATCAACAGATCCTGCGCGGAAGAGATGCGTGGCACGCTGGTCCCTGTCGAAATCCTGTCGTGTACATGTCATCGATGCACTCAATCTATAACACAATTTGCGTACTGTCCAATTCTTCTTTCATCGACTACGCTGGCATGCATGACGCCGTTTCTCGCGTCACAAATTCAACGCGCCTTCGTTCTGTGTTGGTAAGGGGGCAAGGGCATGCCGGATATCCAACTCCTTCAACGGGCACAGGCAGGGGATCGCGCCGCGATTGAAGAGCTGTTTGGGCGCGAGTGGCGGCCGATTTACGGGCTGATCTACCGCGCAGTCCAGAATCGCAGCGAGGCGCAGGATCTCACCCAGGAGGTCTTTCTGAGGGCGTTCCGGTCGCTGGATCGCTACCACGACACCGGCAAGCCGTTCCACCAGTACCTGACCACCATCGCCCTGAACCTGCTCCGCGACCGCTGGCGGACTCGTAAGCCGCCGAGCGCCGATCTGGAGAGTATCCCGCCCCTGCCTTCCAGCGAGCCCGGACCGGAGCACCAGGCGCTGGTCAACGCCGACCACGCCACGCTTCGGTCCGCCCTGGAAGGGCTCGACCCGGACCACCAGACCGTCATCCGCCTGCGCATCATCGAAGGCTGTTCATCGCAAGAGGCAGGCAAGCTGATGGACCGCAGCCCGGACGCCGTTCGCCAGCTCCAGCGCCGGGCGCTCACCGCCCTGCGCGCCGCGCTGCGAGAGGAACTGTCGATATGAACGAGACACATCTCTACGACTTCGACACGCGTCTCGATCAGGCAATCGACGCGCTCAACCGCGAAGTGTCCCCGTCGCCCCACGAACGTGGCGATCATGAGATGCTCAGCCTGGTCGACACCGCCCGGTTGATGAAAAGTCTGCGTGACCCCGCCGAACCAGGGTCCGGATTCGAGTCGCAAGCGGTTGACCGGCTCGTGCGCGAGCTCGCTCCGCTCCAGCCATCCCAGACCAGCAACGACGGCACACTGCCGACATCCACCACCACGACCCCTTCGGCGGACGAACCCGTTAGCGACCGATCTCACCCATCGCGTATCCGCAGATGGATGCGGGAGGTGCCCGAGCTGGCCGCTATCCTGCTGCTCTTTGCGCTGGTGCTGGGTGGGGTCGCCATCTACCAGAGCATGCGCTCGGAGAACGATGAAACCGCGACGGGCGGGACGCAGCTGTCCGGAGACTTCGATGTGTATGTCACCGCCGGCCAGGGTGCCGGCCCACGATCCCTCATCCCGATTGACAAGGAAACCCTTCTGGATCGGGAAAACATGCCCGAAGGTGAGCTACCCTCCAGCTACAGCCTCGCGCGTGATGGATCGACACTGGTGCGGATCGAATACGCGCGGGAGATCGGGCCGGGCGACGAACCCCTGGCTGCCGATGAGGTGACGATCGTCGTACAGGATGGATTCGGTGGCGCGGAGCGTCTGCGGTTCCATCCGGAGGAACATGTCGGCTGGCCGATCCTCAGCAATGATGGCTCACGATTGGCCGTCCAGAGCGCTCTGAAACCAGATAGTTCACAGCCACCACGTTGGCATATCTACAACACTCTGAACGGAGACCTTGTCGGCACAATCGAGCGCGACAGCCGCATCGGAAGAGACACGCTCTTCTTCAACGCCGATGCCACGAAGCTCATCCGCGCCTGGGTCTCACCGGCAAGCGTGACTGACACGCCGGAACCGCTCCGGATGATGGCCTACGACATCGCGACCGGCGACGAGATCGACCGTGTTGAGCTGACAGACATTCCCGCTGGGGCCTGGAATCTCGACCCGGATGCGGGCACGCCGATGACCAATCTCCTGATACCGGCAGTCGCCATCTCACCCGATGGTCGACAGATTGCGGTCGCACATGCGGATACCCAGACGGTGACGTTGCTTGATGCCGAGACATTGACCGTTCAGGACACCATTCACATCGCCGCAGACGATGCAGGACCGCGTCCCTGGTTTGAGTCTGCGCCCGGATCAACCGCTGTTCAGACCCGAGACGACGCAGTGACCTTCGCAGTGTTCTCGCCGGACGGAAGGCAACTGTATCTGCACGCCACCAGCAACGCCGTGGGCGAACGAAACCGCCCCGAGTTTGGCCTGACGCTCGTGGACCTCGACCAGCGTAGCGTGCTCGCCAGGGCGTATGAGGGGGAACAGATCGACAGGGTGATTCCTGCCCCTGATGGACAGAGTATCTACGTCACCACGTTCATCCAATCAGATGAGATGCCACAACGTGTTCAGCGCCTCGACGCCGTCACGCTCGACGTCCTGGCGGAACGCCGTTTTGAAGACTTCAACCAGATCGTGATTGATCCGGTAGGGCGAGATCCAGCAGAGGATGCGGCAGACGATGTCGTCCCCACGCCAGCGGCTACCGCAGAGAACACCCCAATAACAGCCAGTGAACCGGCATCAACACAGACGCCTGCCGTGACACCTATCGAAGACGGTATTGCATCCATCCTCGAACGCTTCGAGGAGATGCAAGGTAATGTGGACTTCGAGCTCGCCATCCCAGTTCAACTCGACGGGTTCGAGTTGCAGGAGAACGGGTTAACCATCTCAGGGCCGCCGACCGCGCCTGCCGTCAACGCGACCTTCATCGACAACAGCAGCTCGCCTCCCAGGATGATTGGATTCGCCCAACGGCCCGGCGGATTTGGTGACGATCCTCCCCGTGACGACCAGGAGGCCGTGCCCATCACCATTCAGGGCGTTGAAACAACACTCTACCGCGAACCTCGTGAAGGGGAGCTTCCCATTCTCCGGGTGCGCTGGGAGGTGAACGGTGTCCATTACGACATCGGCGCCACCAACATCGAAGAGGAGACGCTGCTGGAGATCGTGAACTCGATCGCGTTACTGAGCGAGATCGAGTTCACGAGCGAGAGTGCGGCTCCAACGCCCGTGCCAATACCCCAGAATCAGGCACCAATGGCATTGGCTAGCGTCGAGTGGCCGACTGATCGTGATGGTATCGAGGCGTTGGCCGCGGCTATGCCCGAGGAACTGAACGGTCTGGAGCGCCGGCTATTGGGCATTGCTGTTGAAACAGACCGCATCTCAGTCAGCTATGGACCACTAGATGAGTTCGATCACCCAGGGTTGACCATCATCGATTTGACCAGCGGCTCGTTCTTTCCACCAGATTGGACAGCAACCGATTTAATCGCGTATCAGATCTCGAGCGATGATGCGATCGACGTCGGTCAAGACAGTGGTGTAGTGTGGGCAACCGAGAACGTAACGGTGCAGGGTGTCCCAACGCTAGCTATTCGCTGGGCGCCGGCTGAGAGCACCTGGATCTTCTCAATCAGTGCTGGCGACGAGAATTCACTCGAACTGTTGGTAGCTGCAGCAATTACCGCGGCGGGTTCAGAGTAAGGAAATCGAAGGTCTCATTTGCTAGACGAACTAGTCACGCTGCAACGCCCCTCGTTGGGTTCAGGCACGAGGTTCACACCTGCCGTCTTGACAGCAACCCCAAATGCACTGAAAATCCCCTTTGGCGTTGTGAGATCGCGTACGCATGACATAAAGTATGACGAAGGGGAAAGCCAAGTATGGGTCAGAAGATGTTCCAATCGCTTGAGTGGCGCAATATTGGGCCGCATCGGGCGGGACGAGTGGTGGCGGTCGCCGGCCACCCGACGGAGAAAGCGACCTTCTACTTCGGTGGTGTGGCTGGAGGTGTCTGGAAGACGACCGACGGCGGCGCGCACTGGTTCAACATTACCGACGGTCAATTGAAGACCTCGGCGATCGGCGCGATCGCCGTCTCCGAGGCCGACCCGAACGTCATCTACGTCGGGACCGGCGAGACCAGCATCCGCAGCAACGTCTCGCACGGCGATGGCGTCTACAAGTCAACCGATGGCGGCAAGACCTGGACCAACATGGGTCTGAAGGACACCCGCCACATCGGCGATATCGCCATCCATCCCAGGAACCCCGACCTCGTCTACGTCGCGGCGCTGGGCCACGCCTGGGGTCAGAACGAGGAGCGTGGCGTCTATCGCTCGAAGGACGGCGGCCAGACCTGGGAGCAGGTGCTCTACAAGAGCGACAAGGCCGGCAGCCACGACATCTCGATGGACCCCAACAACCCGCGGGTCATCTACGCGGCGATCTGGGAAGGCCAGCGCTACCCGCACGCCGCCAGCAGCGGCGGTGAGGACTCCGGTCTCTGGAAGACGACCGACGGCGGCGACACCTGGACCGAGATCACCCGCAACCCCGGCCTGCCGACAGGTCTGATCGGCAAGATCGGCGTGGCGGTTTCGCCGGCGAAATCCGGCCGCGTCTGGGCGCTGGTCGAGGTCAGAGGATGGCGCGCTCTTCCGCTCGGACGACGACGGCGAGACCTGGCAGCGACTGGCTGAGGACATGGACCTGCGCTCGCGCGCCTGGTACTACATGCACGTCTTCGCCGACCCATCCGACGCCGACACCGCCTGGGTGCTGAACCTGCCCTGCAAGAAGTCGATCGACGGCGGCAAGACCTTCATGGACATCCCGACGCCGCACGGCGACAACCACGGTCTCTGGATCGACCCGCAGGACAGCAACCGCATCATCGAGGGCAACGACGGCGGCGCGGCCGTTTCCTTCAACGGCGGCCTGTCGTGGTCAACCATCCTCAACCAGCCAACGGCGCAGTTCTACCATGTGACCACCGACAACGAAGTGCCCTACAACGTCTACGGCTCGCAGCAGGATAACTGGGCGATGCGCCTGCCGAGCATCGATTTCGAGGGCGCGATCAGCTGGAAGAACTACGTGGAGCCGGGCGGCGGCGAGAGCGGCTACATCGCGATCAAGCCGACCGAACCATACACCGTCTTCGGCGGCGGCATCGGCACCGGTCTGGGTCACGGACGGCTCCGCGCCTGGAACCCGCGCACCGGGCAGGCGCGCAACGTCACCGTCTGGCCGGAACTGCATGGCTTCGGCGCCGGCGCGATCGACCACAAGTACCGCTTCCAGTGGACCTTCCCGATCGAGTTCTCGCCACACGACCCGGAAGTGCTCTACGTGGCCTCGAACCACGTCCACCGCTCGACCGACGAGGGCGCGAGCTGGGAGGTCATCAGCCCGGACCTGACGCGCAACGACCCGAGCAAGCTGGGCCCGTCCGGCGGCCCGATCACACTGGACAATAGCGGCGCCGAGATCTACTGCACGATCTTCGCCTTCCACGAGTCGCCGCACGAGCAGGGCGTCTTCTGGGCCGGCACGGACGACGGACTGGTCCACATCTGCCGCGACGGCGGCGCGAACTGGGAGAACATCACCCCGTCGGATCTGCCGGAGTGGGCGCTGATCAACATCATCGAGCTCTCGCCGCACGATCCCGGCGACCGCCTACGTCGCCGCCACCCGCTACAAGCTCGACGACACCGCACCGTACCTCTACAAGACCAACGACTACGGCAAGACCTGGACGAAGATCACCAACGGCATCCCGGAGGATGAGTTCACGCGCACGATCCGCGAGGATCCGGCCCGGCGCGGCCTGCTCTACTGCGGCACCGAAGTCGGACTGCACGTCAGCTTCGACGACGGCTGCAACTGGCAGCCGATGCAGAGCAACCTGCCGGTCGTGCCGATCTGGGACCTGGTCGTGAAGGACAACGACCTGGTCGCCGCGACCCATGGCCGCTCGTTCTGGATCCTGGACGACATCACGCCGCTGCACCAGATGCAGGACGGCATCGAAAACAACAGCGTCTTCCTGTTCAAGCCGCGCGATACGCCGCGCTACAAGTACTACCAGCGCGACTGGGGCAAGCCGAGCGACGCGGTCAACTACATGATGACCGGACCGGTCACGGTCGCCTACCACATGGTCAAGGACGCCAACGGCAAGCCGCGCAAAGAGCTCTTGAACGCAGGCGCCAACCCACCGGACGGCGTCATCATCCACTACTACCTGAAGGAGAAGCCTGAGGGTGACGTCAAGATCGAGATTCTTGACAAGAACGATCAGGTAGTGAAATCGTTCTCCAGTGGTGACGAAGATTCACCGGTGACAACGGTCGCCGGCACAAACCGATTCGTCTGGGACATGCGCTACGAAGGTCCGGCCGAGATCAAGGACGGCAACAAGGATCGCCGCGCCCAGATGATGGAGTCGACGCTGGCTCCGCGCGCCGTCCCGGGCAGCTACCGGGTGCAGCTGACGGTGTGTGACACGACGCAGACCCAGGCATTCAACGTGCTCAAGGACCCACGCATCGACGTCAGCGAGTCGGATCTTGAGGCGCAGTTCAACCTGAAGTCACAGATTCGCGACAAGATCTCCGAGCTCAACGAGTCCGTCAACCAGCTCCGGGCGATCCGCAAGCAGGTTGAGGAGTGGGAAGAGCGCACCAAGGGCAACGAGGAGATCGCCGGTGCCGCCAAGGTGGTGAAAGAGAAGCTGGACGCGATCGAAAACGAGCTGGTGATCGTCAAGGGCGACACCCCGCGCAGCTCACCCTCGCGTCTCTCTGAGAAGCTGGGCGGACTCACCGCGATGATCGAGGAGTCCGACGCCGCGCCGACGCGCCAGTCCTACGAGGTCTTCAACGAGCTCTCGGCCCGTGTCAGCGACCAGCAGGGCGCCCTGCGCCAGGTCATCGACCACGAGCTAGCCGAGTTCAACTCCAAGGTCAGCGCGGCAGGAGTGCCGGCGATCGCGGTGTAGCGAAATTCGAACGTCTGTCAAAGCGGGGTGCGTCCAAGCGGCGCACCCCGCTCTTCGATTGAACAACGTGACGGAATGCCTGAGACCGACTTTATCTACTGGCTCGATCGGAATAATCTCATTCGCTACCGGTTCCTCACCCATGGTGGACAGGTCGCTGATTTCGTGGTCCAGTATGAAACCTTTTTCAATGGCAATCACTACCAAGTCGTTCGTTACGATGGCAGTCATGGACAAGGGCATCGCGATATACTCAATGCTCGTGGCGAGACCATCAACAAATACTGGCTTCCGGAGCACATGAGCCTGGCGGACTGTCTGACATACGCATCGAACGAACTCAGAAGCAAATGGGCAGTCATATCGTGACAAATTCTTGGAGCACATAGATGAGCAGTAAGATCACTCCGCAAGAATCGGTCGAGCGAGATATCTTCGGACGTGACACGGAACTGTGGTCTGCATTCTTACATGCGATTGTCGACGATCCTGCAATTCTTGAGGAGATCCCCGGTGGTGCTGCCGTTGTTCTGTTTCCCGATGACGACCCTGAACTGGCTGAAGCCAACTTGAAGCACGGCCTCGACGCTGCTCGGAACGGCGCAGATGTCTACATCCGCCACGTTCCAGGTGGCAAGTCGACCCCGTAGGATCCCTATCCGTTCCCCTCGGAGATACCCAGCCAACCATAGTCAATCAGCAGCCAGCTCCGGCACCAGGTCTACGAAGCGTTCTACCATCGAAGGCACCGCGTAGGTCCGGCGAGCGGGGACGGTCACGAGCTCAAGCTCGGGGTAGCGTAGTGCCGTCAGGCCTCCGCCGAAGGCGCAACCCTGGTCAATGTTGATGGTGTTGTGGCGAAACTCGGCTTCGAGCGTCGGTGTGTGACCGTAGACGACCAGCGCTTTACCACGGTATTCGCTTGCCCAATCGCGACGCTCCGGCAGACCGGCAGCGGTGCGCTCGCCGGTCAGTTCGCCGTAGCGGACGAAACTGCTTATCCGTTTGTTGACCGTACCGATCATCGAGGCTTCAATCCCGGCGTGGGCCACGACGAGGTTGCCACGATCCAACACCAGGTACGGCGCGGCATCGACAACTGACCGCAAAACTCCGCGCCTGAGCGCCTTCTGCTCGCTGCTCGAAAGCGCGTGATACTCGCGGACCGTTCCTTCCAGGCCGTGGTTTATCTGCACATTGCGGCCCATCAGATAGCGGGCGAACTTGAAGTCGTGGTTGCCGGCTGCAAGGAGCGCCGTCCCGGCCTCGATTGACGCAAGCGCCAGCTGCCAGACCGCCATATTCCCCGGGCCCCGATCCGCCAGATCGCCGGCGAATACCAGGGTGCGGCCTTCTGGATGCTCAACCCCACCCTCCGCGGTCACGACATACCCAAGCTCATCGAGCAGCTCAAGCAGCTCGTCGATAGAACCGTGGACATCACCGACGATGTCGTAGGGCGGAGGAGTAGCCTGTAGAACGTTCGGGTTCTCGGTCACTGCATCTCCCGCGGGTAGCGTGCCACGACTGCTTGACCGTCATAGAGCACGAGCATGTCCAGACGATACGCGCCAGCCGTCAGAGAGCACATGTGAGGCGGGTAGAACCTGACTGATTGGCGTTGGAGTCTCTCGGGGTAGCAGGCAGGAGCGGGTAGTCCGGGCAATGCTTGATCGACATAACACACATTCATCATCTCTTCCCATCATTGCACCGCGACGCCCGTGTGTTCGCTCATCTCTGTAGCACTACAGCCGAAAGGGCGGCCTCAATGCCGTGGCCAGGCGCGGTCGAACGTATTCTATTCATCATAAGGCAACAACCCGCACCGTCTGAAGCGACGGGTCGGCGGGGCCGCTGATGTACATGCCGGCGGCAAGGCCGAAGCGCAGGTAGTCCACGATCTCGCGGGAGATGATTTCGCCGGGAGCAATCACCGGTATGCCCGGCGGGTACGGAGTGATGATCTCAGCACTGACCCGGCCCTCTGACTGATCGATCGGGATCGTTTCGATCCTGGCCATGACGGCGTCGCGGGGCGTCATGGCCTGTTCGGCAGAGAGGATAACCGTGCCGCTGGAGCGCAAGGCCGCGCCGGCGTGGTTCGCGGTTCCGGCCGAATGGGACGCCAGGCCCCGGAAGCCCGCGATCAAGTGAGCCGTCGTCTCATCGTCGTCGGCTACCGTGAGCATGACGATGACGCTCACCAGATCGCTCATCTCGACACCAACACGGTATTCGGTCCGCAGAATCTTCTCCGCCTGGTAACCGGTGATGCCCAGACCATGGACATCAATGAGCAGCCGGGTCAGGTCGAAGCCCGCGCCAGGGCGACCGGCGGTCACCTCTGGACCGATGACCGTGATGCCGGGAATCTCGCCTATGGCCGCACGAGCCCTAACAGCGAGCTGCAGCGTTCGATCCAGCAAGTCCTCTCCGGAGAGCGCCATCTGCCGGCGGACGACGTCGATTGAGGCGTAAATATAGGCGGGCGGGCTGGTCGTCTGGAGCATCGAGACGGTTGACCCGAAGCTCCCGACATCAACCAGCGGACCTCGCAGCATCAGGAGCGACGCCGGGGTGAGGCCTGGTAACAATTTGTGAATGCTCGTCACCGCCCCGGACGCGCCGGCCTGCATGGCAGATGGGGGTAGATCCGGATGAAACGGAAGGTGCGGCCCCCAGGCTTCGTCGACCAGGAACGGAACGCCGCGCTCCCTGCACAGTGAGGCAATCGACGGCAGAGCGCTGCTCACGCCGATATAGGCGGGACTCACCAGAATGACCGCTCTGGCGCTCGGGTGTGCATCCAGGGCGCGACGCACCTCGGCCACCCCCACATCCAGACTCAAGTTGTGTTCGGCGTCAACGGCAGGGCGAACGTAGACCGGCTTCGCGCCGCTGAAAATTAACCCCGCCAGCAGCGACTTGTGCAGGTTGCGCCCAACAATCACCTCGTCGCCCGGCTGGCAGGTCGCGAGCAGAAAGGCCTGGTTGCCGGTCGTGCTGCCGCTGACGAGGAACGTCGCGTCATCGGCTCCCCAGGCGTCAGCCGCCAGGCGTTCAGCCCGGTCGAGATATCCGCCTGAGAGATGGGTGTCGTCAACTCCACCACCGTGCGGGATGTCCAGCCTGAGAAAATCCAGGCCAACCGCCTCGGCGAACTCCGGTGGCGCGCCGCGTCCGAGCTTATGCCCTGGCGTAGAGTACGAGACGATGCCGGCATCGCGATAGGCGAGCCAGGCATCGAAATACGGGGTCTGCCGCTGATCGAGCATCATACATCCTGTCCTGGGCTGAGGCCGGCGAGATGGTCGCGACGATTCATAAATACCACGTAGCGGTTGTCGTCGAACACCCTCCAGAGATGGATGCCGGTGTCGCCAGTTCCAGCGCGCACCGGCGAGCTCATTGGGAGTTGCAGGAAGCAGCGGAACAGCCTGGTAATGATGCCCCCATGAGCGACGATCGCGATGCGCTGACCGGGCATGGCGGTACTGAGCAGGCCCGACCAGACCATCTCGGCACGCGCCTGAAAGCTGATCTCCGACTCACCACCCGGCACCCTCTCGTGCGGCTTGTAACCGCCTGCTGGAACCGGGAAGCGCTCGTCCGCCTCGGCGAAGGTCAAGCCGGCCTGGAGGCCGTTGTCGAACTCCATCAGATCGTCGTCATAACAGACGTCGAGCTGCAGACGGCCGGCCAGGATCTGGGCCGTCTCAGCCGCCCGCTTGAGGGGACTGGCAAAGATCACCTCCGGCGGTAGATTCTCGGCCACCCATTCCGCCGCCAGGCGTGCCTGTTCACGCCCCAGATCGGTCAGCGGAAAGTCTGCCCGGCCTTCATGCCGGCCAACGACGTCCGCAACCGACTGACCGTGCCGGAGCACGACGATCTCGATCATGGTATCCCCTCATCTTCCGTTTCTTGAGTCCGGTGCGGATCATACACCCGGGCGTCCGACACGCTCGTCAATGCGCTTGAGAATGTCGTCAACCGAGGGGCGGTCGGCCGGGTTCCGGCTCCGGTAGACCCAGAGCACGGAGCTGTCCGCGTCGAGCAGGACATCGCCTCCCATCTGATAATAGTCGCTATGACCAACCGCCGGGACTCGACCCTGCAACAGTCGTTTGAGGTAGTACCAGACGGTACCTGGGCTAAGCAGCTCGCGGACCCCCTTGCGCTCGATCCCAAAGCGCTCGTAACCGGCCCGCCGAGGATCGCGCAACGTTGGAAAGGGCAAGTGCCCCTTTGCCTGGTACTCCTGAATGCGCCTCACGGAATCGAACGTCACGGTAACGATCCGTACCCCGCGCCGCTCGAACTCAGCTTGTCGCTCGCACAACTGCGCGAGGTGATCCAGACAGGCTAGTCAACCAAGCCAGCGCATGAAGACAAGCAGCACGATCTCGCCACGCCAGTCCGCCGCTGTCGTTTCTGTTCCGTCATCATTGATGAAGGTGAGCTGGATAGCTTGTGAATCACGCATACGCACAATCTGTTCGATAAAGTGATCTTCCCCTGCGAGCGGGCGAATCGTACTTACCACTCCCGTTGAGATCTGTTCGGCCAAGATGAATCCCTGCGGCAGCCGGGCGGCCCATCCTGTAGCCGGTATGCGTTTCATTATGCTTGTACGTGAACGATTCAGTCTCAAGGAGACGCCTCCATCGTGGGGCGACAACTGGATTGTATGGGGCGGAGCATGTTGAAGGGGGCCCATCAGAGCAGAACGTTCGCGGGCAAGCATGTTCCCCGCTACCGGGCCGTTCGTATACCCGGGTACAACCATCACCAATCTATCTCAAGGCAGACGGCTCTGCGCCATCTTGCTGAGGATGCCCCCTTCGGTCTTAACACTCCGTAGCTGGCGACTCGGACCATGCACGACAGGCCGGACATGATATGCCAGTCGCCTGGATGCAGACCGACCGCGTGAACCCGTCCCAGGACGTCATCATCGTTAACCACCGGCTTGTCGATCTCTTTGAGCTCCAGGACATCGGGTGAGCCGTACGTGTATTGGACGATTGCTTTCGTGCGTTTCCTCCTGAATCGGTTTGATCTGGCGCGCCCTGCGTACCTCGCGGGGCTCTCCTTTCGGAAGGAATCACGTTCAGGCCGGTGCAAGAGCACGTTTTTCCCACTGTTCGACGTCTACACCTTTAACCAACAGCCACAGAGGAAATGCAACTTCCGCAATAGCAATAGGAAGCGCAACAAAGACCGGGGTCTCTCCGTAGTTGGTTGAAAGCAGAATTCCCAAGCTATCGATGAGATAGCCTACGGCTGCAATGATGAACAAGACGCCCAGAATTTTGGGAAAGTAACCGGACTTGACAATGAGATAACCAAGGATAAAGACATGGAGGGTGAAAAAGGCTATTCCAATCGTAAATCCATAGGTGTGCGCATCGAGAAATAGCAACACGAGAGCATCCAGTTGCTCTGCCTCAAATACTGTCAAGTAGCCAGCGCCGCTCAAAAGTAGCAGAACAAAGAAATAGTTGAGCAGATTGATTCCATGAATAGTGGTCATTGCTAGCCTTGAAACCGCCGCGATCAGAGACAACGTCTTGCTTACCGGCTTGAGTAATACGTAGAGAAGGACGGACAACACTACTTCACTCAACAAGACGACTCATTCGCTCCCAACACCACCGATGCGGAATAGCGGCTCAGAGGCCCTGATGTTATTGGCTGTTGCTGTGGCATCTCCGGAGACAATAAGTTGGGAGGGAACATAGAAGTGGGCGACGGCGGCAGCTATGGCGATAACGAGATACAGTACCCCCGCGAATCTTGCGGTCCCTTGAATTGAATTCATACGTGTACTCCTTTTGTCGAAACGTTTGGGGGATCGAGACAGGGCCGGCACAGAGGCCGGCCCCTACAAGCTTCACGGTGGTCTACGCCTCAGACATCACGCCGGTTCAGGACGAAGGCCGCAGCCAGGAGCGATCCCACGAGCCAGACGGCGATCACGATGATTGCGGGTGTCTGGCTCAGGTACTGTGGGACGTCGGTCTTGTTGATGCCGGACAGGCTATTCGCGGCGACGTCCGGAAGGTACGCGCACCACGTTCTGCTTCACCCAGTCGGGGAGAATCGGCCCGAGCATCCAGGGCAGCCACAGGAAGCCGATTGAGACGGTGATCGCGCTGGCGGTGCCACGCAGCAACCAGGCGATCGAGAACGGGATCAGCGTGTAGATCAGTCCCTGGGTGAGCATGATGGTGTAGCACGCGTGCGCAGCGCATCGCTGTCGGTGATGCTGGCTGTTTCGAGACCGTAGTGCGCGAAGATCGGCTGGCTGACCAGGAACATCACCGGGAATGGTCGATCACGGTGATCGCCATCCCGAGCAGCGCCAACAACGATGGCCTTGGCGGCGAACACCCGAATGCGCCGGGGATTGACGATGAAGGTCGTGCGAATCATGCGGGAGCTGTACTCCGAGGTGACCGCGGTGACGCCGAGCACGATCAGCAGGATGCAGCCGAACAGTGAGCCGCTGTTGGTCGTCAGCACCGGGTCGAACGCCGCCGCGACATCGTGTCGTTCCAGCTATCGTGGGTCAGTCCCGACACCAGCGCGATCAGTGCGGAGAATCCGATCGAGAGGCCGATCGCCAGCGAGACGATGATCCAGGTCGAGCGGAGCGAGCGGAGCTTGGTCCATTCCGATTGCAGCGTCGCGCCGAAGCCGGGCTCCGTGGTCGAGGTAACGCGGCCAGTCGATACGGTTGCGGTTGTAGCAGTCATCCTGTCGAGTCCTTTCACCCGCGAATTCGCGGTGTATCTGCCTAAGTGTTCGAAACGATCACGGGCAGAGCTACTGTCGGCCCGGAACTCGACGCTGTCGTGGGTCAGCTCCATGAAGGCGGCCTCCAGGCTCGCGCGCTGGGTGGAGAGCTCGTTCAACGGGATGCCCTGCTCGAACGCGATCGCGCCGATCGCGGCGGCGTCCAGTCCGGTGACGGTCAATTCGTTCGGCGTGCCGTTCGTGACCAGGGCGCCTTTTGCCTCCAGATGCGGAATGAGGTCGTGCGCCCGGAGCGAGACGACCCTGACGTGGCTCTGCGCGCTGCGCCGGATGAATGTCCGCCATCGACAGGTCTGCGACCAGCCGCCCTCGCCCGATCACCAGCACGTGGTCCGCGGTCTGCTCCATCTCGCTCATCAGGTGACTGGAGATGAAGACGGTGCGGCCCTCGCTGGCGAATCGCCGCATCAGCGTGCGCATCCACTGGATGCCCTCGGGGTCGAGCCCGTTCACCGGTTCGTCGAAGAGCAGCACGGGCGGATCGCCCAGCAGGGCCGAGGCGATGCCCAGCCGCTGGTGCATGCCGAGCGAGAATCCGCCGACCTTCTTTCCCGCCACGTCGGTCAGACCGACCATGTCGAGCACTTCGTCAACCCGGCTGGCGGGGCAGACCGCCTGCCTGTGCCTGCCAGAGCAGGTGATGGTAGGCCGAGCGTCCGCCGTGGACCGCCGAGGGATCGATCAGCGCGCCGACCTCCTGCATTGGAGCCCGCTTGTCGCGGTACGACTGCCCGTTGACGGTCACGGTGCCCTCGGTCGCGCTGTCCAGCCCGAGGATGAGCCGCATCGAGGTTGTCTTGCCCGCGCCGTTGGGTCCCAGGAACCCGGTTACGATGCCGGGCTTCACCTCGAAGGTGAGATCGTCTACGGCGGCCGTGCTCCCGTAGCGCTTCGTCAGTCCAGTTGCGGTAATCATGTCGTTTCCTTTCAACGTATCGTGTTCGGCTGCTCGTGAGTCGGATTCGTTCAGACGGTGTCTCGTGCTTACCCTTCCGTTACGCGTGTGACCGAGATCAGTGGTAGCCCCAGGTCACGTATCTTCTTGAGCAATCCGTGGACTGCGGCCTGATCGGTCAACGGGCCGGCCAGGAGCGTGTTGCCGTCATCTTCCGGTGTGACGGTCAAACCTTCGAACCACTCCGTCCACTGACGATCCAGATGTCCGCTGACTCTGATTTGGTAGATCATCGGCTCTCCTCGATTCGTGTCCGGCTTGAGAACGTTCGTCATTGCCTCCTATCCGTTCCGGTTTCTGCAATTCGCTGAGTCATTTGCTTATCTGCCAGCATCATGACGGCAGCACGGTATTGCCGAACAGACACCAAAGGCGTGTTTGGAAATCGAGGCGTGGATTGGTACTGATACTTAAGTATTGGTAGGGGTGTTGGTAGGGGGATCAGCGAGGACGTGGACGGTTGTCGAGCACAGCGCTCTTGTCGCTTCGCAGCGCCATACTGTGACGGAATGCAACAAGGTAATCGCCATTGGACACGAGGTTCGTTATCCTGTCATTCCGAGGCGGGTGGGCTTCGGGCGTGGTACAGGAGGTGTCCGATGCACGTGGAGGTGAAATCCCGGTCTGCCTTTGGTCCGGAGGATCGCGCTGCGCTGGAAGCTCTTTCAGCGGCCGTCTACCCGCCAGAAGTTATCGCGACATCGCCGGGGAGAGACGTCACGTGGGCACCGCCGCAACACAGCATCTTCGTGCACGATGACGCAGGCCATCTGGTGGCTCACGTTGGCGTCGTCACCCGTGAGGTGACGCTGGATGGGACCGTCGTGCGGGTCGGTGGCATTGGCGGCGTTTCGACCCATCCGGATTACCGGAGCCGTGGATACGCAGCCGCCGGGATTCAGCGGGCGGTGGACTTCTTCATTGAAGACCCCAGTATCGCGTTTGCCCTACTCGTCTGCCAGCGTAACGTCGCGCCATACTACGCACGGACTAGGCTGGCAGCCGTTCGAGGGCGTCCTCATGGTGGAACAGCCGAACGGACGAGTCCAGTTCACCGTCAACATGCCGATGGTGTTTCCCATCCATGCAGAGGTCCCGAAGAGTGGAGAGATCGATCTATGCGGCGCTCCCTGGTAACCATTTTCTTCACGCTCTACAACGTGGCGAACGTGACCAAATTGTGGCCATGACGTGATCCGAGGGCCGATTTCCCCTAAGCAGGCACGAAAACGATAGGCAGCGAGTTGATCACTCCACATTATCGATGAAGAAGCATCCGAGTTTATCTGTCCAGAGTGCCGCGATGAACCGCTCTACTCCTCTAGATGGAGACTGGCGCAATTCATTGGGCCACTACGATGTCGGCTTCCTCGGTCAAGCTTACGGACTGTTGATCTGAGGAGCGCCGAAAGCGCGGATGATCTTCTACAGCAGACCCAGCTCGCGGGCACGGGCGACGGCTTCGGTGCGCCTTTGGACCTGCAGTTTGCCGAAGATGTTGCGATTGTGCCCTTTGACGGTGCTCAGGGCGAGGAAGAGCCGCTCGCTGATCTCACGGTTCGAGAGTCCCTGGGCGATGAGGTGCAGGATTTCCAGTTCGCGTTCGCTCAATGGCTCGACCAGGGGCTGATCGGGTCGGGCAGGCGGCAGATGCGAACTGCTCTTCGCTCCTCGGGTTCCGCAGCGTCAAATGCAGCCAGCAACTTGGCTGTATAGTCCGGCATCATCCCACGAGCGCGCGCTTCGGACAAGAGTTGGGCCATCGGCATCCCTTCGTCGACAAAGATACGGATGAAGCCGCCCGGCTCTGCCAGCGCCAGCGCGTCACCCAGCAGTTGCACAGCCTTGTCCTTTTCGCCATGCGCATGGTAGGCGACCGCCTGTAGCACCATCACCTTGAGCCGTTCATCCTCCCAACCCTTTGCCTCCACCTGCTGGCGCAAGGCTCCAGCACCGCCAGTGCTGCGGATGGGTCTCCCTGGGCCAGGTGTACCCGGGCCTGGCTGATGGGGAGTTCGTGCGTCTGAGCCAGATGAGCGGCTGCCGCCAGATTGCCCTGGCGAAGCAACGTCAGCACCTGTGCGGCAGCAACCTCAGGCATCCGATACACGAAGTTATGCTGGCGCACGACTGCTCGGCCTGCGCCAAAGCAGCAGCCGCGCCGGCCACATCTCCCTGGGCCAGCTTCAGGCGGGCGAGAAACAGCTCACAGGAAACGAAGCTGTCAGAGTTTCGATCTGCCGCGCCAGTTGGAGGCTCTGTTGCCCGTGCTGTTCGGCGGCATCCAGGTCGTTCCATTCGTAGAAGATACGGGCCAGGCCAAGATGCGCTTCGCAGGCAATCGGCAGCGGCGGATCACCTGCCAGTTGCAGGACGCGCCGGTAGGTCTCGGCTGCCAGATGGAGCTGGTTGTCTGCTTCCTGTACGTTGCCCAGGCCGAGTTGTCGCCAGGATGGTGAGTGGATGTTGCCCGGTTGCCTGGCTGATCGAGATGGCTTCGGTATAGGCCTGGCTGGCCGCGGCACGGTCTCCCTGGAGCTGATAGGCATACCCCAGCGTCCAGGTAGTGGCAGTGCGGACAGGCAGGTTGTCGGGGTGCAGATACTCCAGGGCGCGGCGCGACTGGGCAATGATGGTTTCTATCTGGCGTGGATCGGCAGCCAGCACGCCAACAGTAGCCCGTATGGCGGCAATTCGTCCCGACAAGGTCTCGGGTCTTGTCGTCTGGCTCGACGTCTTGCAGGGCTGCTTCAGCAGCCTGGAGTTTCTGTTCGACGCGCGGTCGTTTGGCCGGTAATCAGATAGCACCGAGGCATACGTCACCCACAACGAGGGCCTGGCATCCAGCACTGTCGTCGGCAGCGACTCCAGCCAGTTCAGCACCGGGGTCACCGCGCCACGAAAGTGCAGGGGCATCCCCTTTCCTTCAATCAGGCGCTCGGCGCGCTCGACATCATTGGCGGCAGCCGCATGGTGAAACGCTTCAATCTCCAGGCCATTGTCTTCATACCACTGGCTGGCACGTATGTGTAATTCGGCCACGCCTCGCCCGTCATCCCCTGTAGACGAGGCGGCACTCTGGTGCAGTCGCTGCCGCAGCAAATCGGCAAAGAGATGGTGATAGCGGTACCAGCGCCGCTCGTTGTCCAGCGGGACGATGAACAGGTTGGCGTGTTCGAGATATTCCAGGGTTTCTTGCCCGGAAGCAGAGGGGTCGAGCAGAACGGCATCACACAGCGGGCCGCACAGGCGGTCGAGGATGGACGTGCGCAGCAAGAAAGTCTGGACGCTTTCGGACTGCTGCTGCAGGACTTCTTCAACCAGATAGTCCAGCACGAAATGGTGGCTGCCGGTGAAAGATTTGATGAAGCTGGTGGCGTCTTGATGTCCCTGCATCGAAAGCGCGGCTAATTGCAGGCCGGCAATCCAGCCTTCGGTGCGGGTTTCCAGTGCGGCGATGTCTTCCGCCGAGAGGTTCAGGCCCATCACCTGGTTGAGAAATCCGGCGGCTTCGGAGGGGGTAAAGCGCAAGTCGGTGGCGCGCAGTTCGGTCAATTGGCCCCGGGCGCGTAACCGGGCCAGGGGCAGCTGTGGATCCTCACGGGTGGCGATGACCAGGTGCATCTGTGGCGGCAGGTGCTCGAGCAGAAAGGTGAGGGCATTGTCAACCGGTTTGGCATCAATCAACGTGGTAGTCGTCAAGGACGAGGACGAAATTGTCCGGGATGGTGGCGATTTCATTGAGCAGGGCGGTCAGAATCGATTCGGTTGGCGGTGGCTGCGGGGATTGGAGCACACCCAACACCCCTGCTCCAATATTCGGCGCAATCGTCTGCAAAGCAGCGACGAGGTAAGTCAGAAAGCGTGTGGGGTCGTTATCCCCTTCGTCCAGCGACAGCCAGGCGACCGGTCGCTCGCAACCGGCGACCCATTCGCTGACCAGCGTGGTTTTGCCAAAGCCGGCGGGGGCAGAGATGAGGGTCAGTTTGCGGTGCAGACCCTCGTTCAGCCGCTCGATCAGGCGGGGGCGGAGGACAACTTTAGGCCGAGGTGGGGGGATATAAAGTTTAGTGGCTAAAATTGGCGTAGACATAGATCAATTATAACACGTACCGATAATTCAAATCGGCCGGCGGCCATCAACGAACGTACCCCGACGGCAGCTGCTGCCAACCCCATGGCTGTGCGTAAGATATCACGGCGATTCGCCCTGAACCCTTCGTCACGCTTGCCCCCCTTCCGGTTACTCCGTCGTGATACGGAGACACAATCAACACGCCCTCTGAGCGGTGTCCACTACTCAATTGTGAAGGAAGCCAAATCACGGTCAACCTGTGGACGAAGTCAAAGGTCTCGGGAGCCGGCCAAGAACCCCGGCAGATCGACAAACGAGTCGAGCACGATATCGGGTTGGGCTTTCTTGAGGTCGCTCTCCTGGAAGATACCGGTACGCAGCAGCACCCCGGTTGCCCCGAACGCCATGGCCGGCACAAGGTCGTGCAAGATTGAGTCACCTACCATGACAACCTCTTCCGGCGGCAGCCCGAGACTGTCAAAGCCCACCCGAAAGAATTCAGGTGACGGCTTGCCGACCACCGTTGCCTGGACACCGCTCGCTTGCTCCAGACCGTTGATGAATGCTCCGGCATCCAGTGAGAGACCGTCTGCGGTGCGCCAGTAGAGATCTTTGTGCATGGCCAGCAGCGCCGCGCCGTTCAACAGCAAGCGGAAGGCGTGGTTGAGCGCGTCGTAGCTGAACTCGCGACCCGCGCCGCCAATGACCACCAGCCCGGCATCCGGATCGTTAGTGAGCGGAATATCCTGGAACTCCTCGACGACATTGCCGGAGACGAGCAGGTAACAGGGCACATTCGGATACTTCTTCTTTATATAGGTAGCTGTCGCTGAGGCGGCTGTGATGATCTCGTCATCCGCAACGTCGCACCCGAAGCCCCGTAACAGGTTACCGAGCGCACTTCGGGTCCGCATCGTCGTGTTCGTCAGCAGACGAAAGGGAACTCCCCGCTGCCTTAGCTCGTTCAACGCCCCGGCTGCGCCCGGAATGGGCACGCCGCCGATATGGAGGACGCCATCCACATCGATCAGGGCACCGCGAATGGGTTGCGATGTCATAAACTCACTGCTTTCGCTTCAAACAAACGCGGAATGACAGCGCAGACCGGGAATACATCCCCACCTTCCGTCGTTTGATAGCATGGTAGGGACAGAGCGGACACTTGTCGATGGGGCGACCCGGCGGTATGATGTCGCACTGGACATTATTGTTGAGGAATCGATGAACTTTTCGAAGCAGACCAACTCACATGTCTATCAAGTGCCACGGGGCGGCGCGCTCGACGCGAACTGGCCGCGGATCCCGGTTGCGCATCTTTCCTTTGAAACCGACAATCACTTCTCCACCATCCACTGTCTGAACGCCTAACGGCGTTCCCCGCAAGCCCAGACTCACAATTCATTGGGGGACTACGTTAGCCACTACCGGTTATGCCGGATGCTTTTCGTTCCTGCCTGACAGTTACACAACGCATTATGGGGTGAATTACCGATGTCCATTGAAACAAGCACTGATACACAGCCAATGGCGGCCGGCACATCGGTTGCCGAACGCAGTAGTAGCGAATTGATCGGCAATACGCCCCTGATCCGGCTGCGCTCGCTTGAGCCACGGCCGGGCATCGAGGTCTACGGCAAGGCTGAGTGGGTCAACCCGGGTGGATCGGTGAAAGACCGCGCTGCCCTGGCCATGATCGAGGCGGGTGAGCGCTCGGGCGCTCTCACCAAAGACAAGATCCTCATCGACGCGACCTCCGGCAATACCGGGATCGCCTACGCCATGATCTGCCAGGAGCGCGGCTACCGGGTGATGCTCTGCATGTCGGCACGCGCCAGCGAGGAGCGCAAGAACATTCTGCGCGGGTATGGCGCCGAGCTCATACTGACTGACCCGGCCGAGTCGTCCGACGGCGCGATCCGCGAGGTGCGCCGCCGCTATGCCGAGAACCCGGATCTCTACTTCTACCCGGATCAGTACAACAACCCGGAGAACTGGAAGGCGCACTATCGCACGACCGCGCCGGAGATCTGGCAGCAAACGCACGGGCGCATCAGCCATTTCGTGGCCGGGCTGGGCACCAGCGGCACCTTTGTCGGTGTCGGCCGGCGCCTGAAGGAGTACAACCCGGAGATCCAGATCGTGGCGATGCAGCCGGATTCACCACTGCACGGCCTGGAGGGTCTGAAGCACATGCCGACGGCGATTGTGCCCGGCATTTACGATGCCGATCTGGCCGACCGCAACGTTGAGGTTGAGACCGAGCAGGCCTACGAAATGATCCGGCATATCGACCGGGAAGAGGGTATCCTGGTCGGTATCTCCGCCGCCGCGGCGCTCGTTGTTGCCCGCGACATTGCGGCTGAGATCGAGCAGGGCGTCATTGTCACGATCCTGCCGGACAGTGGCAACCGCTATCTCGCCGACAGTCCCTGGGAAGTAGCGAATGACACAGAGTAATCCACAGCCCGTCACCGAGACGCCGCCGGTCGTCCTGAGCGCGAGCCAACGCGAGGCGGTTAATCGCCACGCCGAGGCAACATACCCGGACGAGTGTTGCGGCATAATGCTCGGCCGGCAGGTCGACGGTCAGCGCGTGGTCGAGCAACTGATTGAGATTGAGAACGAGTGGGACGCCGAGGAGCGCCGGCGACGATTCCTCATTACCCCACGCGACTTGATGCAAGCGGAGAAACAGGCGCGTCAGGCCGATTTAGATGTGCTGGGTTTCTACCACTCGCACCCAGACGCCCCGGCACGGCCTTCCGAGTTCGATCGCGAGCACGCATGGCCGTTCTACAGTTATTTGATCGCCGGCGTTGCCCAGGGCAAGACGGTGGATTTGACCGGCTGGCAGCTGCGGGATGACCGCAGCGGTTATGAGGAAATCGAGGTGCTGGAGTAGACGGCCCTCACCCGCGGCTCCTCCCTGGCAGGGAGAAGGTTCTGAACATCGGATCGGCATACGTAACGAGTCTCGTCCTCACCTCTCAAACTCCCCTCTCCCAAC
Organism: uncultured Chloroflexia bacterium; assembly: GCA_963729445.1. Classification (GTDB taxonomy): domain Bacteria; phylum Chloroflexota; class Chloroflexia; order Thermomicrobiales; family CFX8; genus JACCZH01. Next base: position 468,447 of record CAVSNU010000005.1, on the reverse strand, counting down.
GCGAGAGGGCCGGAGGTGAGGGCATCCAAGAGGAGAAACATGAGTACTGAGATCAAACAATCTATCATCGCGATACCGACGGCGCTACGACAGTTCGCGGGCGGCAACGCGAGCTACAACGTCTCAGCCCAGACCGTTGGTCAGGCGCTGAACGCAGCTCACGGCGGAGTATCCCGACACTGGGCAAGCACCTGTTCAACGACGAGGGCAACCTGCGCTCGTTCGTGAACATCTACTTCGACGAAGAGGACATCCGCTACCTCGAAGGGCTGGACACGCCGCTCAAAGAGGGCAGCGAGCTCACCATCGTGCCGTCCATCGCCGGTGGCGCAACGACCGCCGACCGGGACACGTCCGCAGCGACCCTGGACGCCGATGAGATCATGCGCTACAGCCGGCACCTGATCATGCCGGAGGTCGCGCTGGCCGGCCAGGAGAAGCTGAAGGCCGCCAAGGTGCTGCTGATCGGCGCGGGCGGGCTGGGCGCGCCGCTCGGCCTGTACCTGGCCGCGGCCGGCGTCGGCACGATCGGCATCGTCGATTCCGATGTGGTCGACGTTACCAACCTGCAGCGCCAGGTCATCTACGGCACGCAGGACATCGGGGTCGAGAAGCTGGAGGCTGCCGCCGCCCGCCTGCAGGACCTCAACCCGCACATCAACGATCGTCAAGCACAAGGTCCGGCTGACCTCAGAGAACGCACTGGAAGTGCTGGAGCCGTACGACATGATCGTCGACGGCACCGACAACTTCCCGACCCGCTATCTGGTCAACGACGCCTGCGTGATGCTGGGCAAGCCGAACGTCTACGGCTCGATCTTCCGCTTCGAGGGCCAGATCTCCGTCTTCTGACGCCAAGCAGGGCCCGTGCTACCGCTGCCTCTATCCGGAGCCGCCGCCTCCAGGACTCGTGCCGTCGTGCGCCGAGGGCGGCGTGCTGGGCATCCTGCCGGGCACGGTTGGGACGCTCCAGGCGACCGAGACGATCAAGCTGATTCTGGGCATCGGCGAGCCGCTGATCGGCCGGCTGCTGCGCTTCGACGCATTGACGATGAACTTCCGCGAGTTCAAGCTGCGCAAGGACTCGCGCTGCCCGGTCTGCGGCGACAACCCGACCGTCACCGAACTGATCGACTACATGGAGTTCTGCGGGTTCGGCCCGGATCACAAGGAGGCCGACGAAATGCTGAGCTCTGAGTGGGAGATTTCGGCAACCGAGCTGGCCGCGCTGCGCGCCGCCGGCAAGAACCCGGTCGTGATCGACGTGCGCGAGCCGCACGAGCGCGACATCGCCTTCATCCCGGACTCGACCTGATCCCGGTCGGCGATGTGCCGGCCCGCATGCACGAGCTCGACAGCGCGGACGAGATCGTCCTCTACTGCCGCACCGGCGTCCGCAGCGCCCGTGCCCTGGAGCAGCTGCGCGGTGCCGGGTTCAGCAAGCTCAAGAACCTCGTCGGCGGCATCCACGCCTGGGCCGACGAGATCGACCCGAGCATTCCCAAGTACTAGCGGATGCGAGTTAGAACGACATGAGATCCGGCTATCCGGATCTCATGTTCTCTTCTGGCAGGATACGGCATGGCGGCACGTTCCGTTAGTGCAATGCCTGATGGACGGTCGTCGCGCGGTCCTACGCCATCTTCAGGACAAACAGGCTCTAGACAAGAACATGCGTTCGATATATCATCACAAGCAATCATCACTTAAACTGACTCACCAAACTCTGCTATAGTCGCGCTGTAGGGAAGACGGTCTAATTCCATCTAGAGAGACCGGGCACACTGTGGCAAACATCAATTACTCCAAGTATGAGGAAGCAATCATTTATTTCCTGAACTATTGCAATAATCGCCACCTTGGGAAGAAGAAACTGCTCAAACTCCTATACTATCTCGACTTTGACCATTATGAACAACATGGAACGTCGGTAACTGGAGATTCTTATCGAAAGCTGCCATATGGCCCTGTACCGATCGCTGTCGATACGGTAATGCAACAGATGTCTTTCCGACAATCCATTAGGCACGAAGTGCAGCACAAGGTTCAAGGAAGTAGACGCTACGCTCACAATCGCTACTGGCCAACACGGGATCCAGATCTCTCGGTGTTTCTACCCTCGGAACTCACGATATTGCGTAATGTTGGAGAGCGGTGCAAGAACATGACCGCCAAAGCAATTGAAGACGCGACTCATGATGAAGCACCCTGGCGGCTTACCAAACATATTGGTGACCCAATTCCTTACAGCTATGCTGCTCTCCGTCGGGATGATCGGAATCGGACGAACGGACCAGATCAATCGTCTGAACTTCCGTTATCTGCCACCGAACGAGAGATGATCATTCAAGACCTGATTTCAACGCAGAGAATAGAGGGTATCGACTTGGAGTATGAGGAGGCTGCAACGATAGTGGATGAAGTGTTCGACGAACCGATGCCGTTAATGAATTAGCCGTACGTGCCCTCCGGAACAAATTCCGCCATACACAGGCCAAGACTGGGACGACGACCTCGAACAGCATCCATTAGCAGTCCGCATGATCTCAAAGGGTATTGTGCGGTCTAACCGTTGGCTCCGTTCTCACGCACATGAGCGATTCCTTGACGAAACGCTCATTATCGCGATCCACCAGATGGTATTTCGAGATGTATTTCCCGACTTCGCCGGCAAGCTACGCGGCCCCTCTCCGAACTATCTGGCGTATAACGTTACGTTCGGCCCACGGCGCGGCTTTCCCCATGAAGATGTTCCCGACGCCATGCAGGCACTGGGACGAGATACGATGAATCTCCTAAAGCAGCTTGATGACCTAAAGGGAGAAGAAGTCGACGACGAATTCCTCTCTGAAGTTACACAAGCTGCCGCATATACCCACTGCCGATTGATCGAGATCCACCCATTTGTGAATGGCAACGGTCGAACGGGGCGTCTGTGCGTCAACTATTACCTCAGGAGATACGGCTTTCCTCAGATCGCTATCAAGCGATCTGACCACCCGGAGTATCTCGACGCTATTCGGTCCTGGCTTGATTACAAGAGCGTAGATCATTTCGCCCGGTTCTTGCGGTCTCAGATGCAAACGCCGTAACTACGCATTTCACGACATGGTCAACCGATCCCAGATGCACCGGTCATGCTCGAAAGACCACTACCGTTGCGCCGTGTGGCAACTCCTTGCTGACCGGCTCACCGTCCCACGTCTGGTAGCCGTCGTAGGCGAATTCGTCCGATTTTCGGCCCAAGACGTGTACTTCTTCCGCGAAGCGCATGGAACGACGAGACGATGAGTTCATTCCAAGAGATGTACAGGAAATTCTAAGCCCGTTGCGTTTCGCGCCAGCGGACCATCAAAGGTCCAAAGTTCGGCCCCAAGCACTTGCGCTAGCGCTATATACGCCGCGTCGTAGGCACTCGTTCGGCGAAGCTGACGAGCGATGTTGATCGCTTGTTCCCCACCTGAATCCAACGGATGGTAGGTGATTGGAAGAGCGAGTATCGACTGCCACGTCGCCGGCAATCGATTTGCTAGAAATCCCCCGACAGCGATTAACCGGGTCAAGCCATTTGCAACTTCATAAGGAAGCAGGCTGGGAGCATGAAGTTCTCTGCCGGTCCTGATCCAGCTCTGTATATGCTCCTCAGCGACTGGGGTACGTGGATCGTTGGCTACCATCGCGATCACCACGTTGGCATCCAAAACGATCGACATTAGAAGATCGACCGCCGCTCCAGATCTTCCCGGCTCTGGTGAGCAATTTCCACCGCGTCGACCTCTGGAAGATCGGCTCTGAGTTCAGCCAGCCGCTCAAGCGCATCCAATCCAGCCTGCATGCGTCGCTCATCTTCAGCAGGATTATGTGGCAGCCTGTCACGGACATAGGTTCGCACCAACGCTTCAGGTTCCATACCCTGTCGCCGGGCCTCAGTTTCAAGTCGATTGTAGTCTTCCACCTCAAGGTGGAGGGTGATTGTTTTTTGAGCATTCATAATACCGGTATTCTCGCACACATCACGATCTTCGGCCAACATCCTCCGACCGCCGGAAACAAGTGGCGGACAGGTGGCGTCGATCGAGTCTTGCGCGATGCCGAACCAGCCGGCAGTGCCGACCTTCTCGTCGGGCTCGGTTCCAGTCTACGCGGTTACTCGAAGAATTGGATCCCTCGCGCATGGCCAGGATTGGATCTATCGCGAAGCGAGAACTGCCATTATCATGCGGGGATGATTAGAACTGAGGTCCCCTTCGGCTTCGCCGATGATATCTGGCACGGGAAGCATTAGAACAAGGAGCTCTACAATGACCGCCGCAATTCCCACCACCGATTCCCACATGTACCAGACGATGCACCGCCAGCCGGAAGATCTCAGGCGGCTGCTGAGTGAGGGCTGGGAGCCTGCGAAACAGGCAGCGGAGTTGCTGAAGGACGCCAAGCGCGTCTTCATCACCGGCATCGGCACCAGCTACCACGCTGCGCTCATGGGGGAGTGGCTCTTCAGAACGGCAGGGGTAGATGCCCGCGCCGTCATGTCCTCCGACTTCTCACTCTACTTCGACTCCTTTGGGGTCCGTCCGGACGACGCCGTGATCGTCATGGCGCATTCGGGCGTGAAGCAGTATTCGACCATGGCGCTTGAGAAGGCGATCGCGGTTGACGCGACCGTCATCTCGGTTGGTAGCTTCATCGCCGAGCACCCTGGCTCGCAGCTCATTCTGCGCACCACTGAGCGCGAGAAATCGGCCGCATTCACCGCGTCGCACCTCGCGGCAATGACCGTGCTCGCCCAAATTGCGACCGAGCTTGGCGCGACAGACTTTCGAGAGCCACTGATGGCATTGCCTGACCAGGTTAGCGGCATCCTCGATCGTGAAGACGAGGTGCTTCCAGTCGCCCGCGACGCTGTGGAGCGACGCATCTACGCGATCGGGGCGGGTCCGAACGCAGTGTCAGCGATCGAGGCGGTCATCAAAGTACGCGAGGCCGCGTACGGCTGGATCGATGCGCTGCCGGCTGAACAGTTCCTGCACGGCCCGATGGTTGCCTTTAACGAGGGGGACCTGGCGGTTGTCATCAATGTACCCGGCGCAGCGGCTGAGCGGGTAGGACAGATCAGCGCCGCCCTCGATGCGATGGGAGGGAAACTCTGGATTGTCGGGCAAGAAGTTGATGCGGCTCCGAACGCAACCGTCTTCGAGGTACCGGAAACCATCGAAATGATCTCGCCCCTGCTCACCGTCGTGCCCATGCAGATTCTGGCCTACCAGATGGCCGTTGAAAAAGGTCTCAACCCCGACACGTTCCGGCGCGACGACCCCACCTACGCAGCAGCGTTCGGGTTGTTGAAGTTGTAGGACCTGGTTTCCGCCCTCGCAAGCGTCCGTCCCTGGAGTTCGAGAGACGTGTTGAAAGCCCGCATGCGCATCAACTTAAGAGCGTTTCGGGAGAACGACGGCCTCAATTGGTCATCCCTTCGGCGTTGCTCAGGGCAGGCGCTGCCCAGCCCAGAACTTGATGCGCATCGGGCGACGTGTTGAACCCCCTCATGTCAGTGTATTGAAGGATCTCTACCCGCTCCGATTGCGGGGGGCGCAGACCACTTCAGGATGTCATCCCGTCCGCGTCACCGTAGACCGCCTGCTCAGGCACCCACGCAGTCACAACGTCTGCGAATTCGTGTCTTCCTACCTGATAAGACTGGCAGATTCAATCTCTGCAATGTGACTTCAGAGTGTCGTTCTATGCCTCACGATAACCTCACATTTCGCCTGACCTTGACAATTGATCTTCGGACATAACTACCTTATGATGCATCTATCAAGACACAATAACTACAGATGACACGGCGCTATTGAGGAATATCCCGGTTCCCACCGACTTTTCGCCACTGGTATGTCGTTTCGGCGCTGGTTGCGCCACGTTGTACGAGCAGCTGCGAGAGCAGTTTGTGCGACAGATCCGCGCCAGGAAGGGGGTGGACCAACCGCATTTTGGCAAACGTTGGTTTGTTGTTGGGGCTGGAAAGGGAAGCGTCGTGATTCAGAGACACATCCGGCGCAGGATGCGCTTGCTCCTGTTTGCGTGTATCTTGCTTATTGGACTGCTACCTGTCGGCGTGGCGACAGCCGATAGCCATCACACTTCCACCCGCACCCCGATTTCGTTTGTCTCAACTCCTGTCGAAATTCTGGTCCCCGGCGAGGAGTGGGTTGACGAAGCGGGCATCTTCCACTTCCGTGGTGAAGTGGGGCGAGAAGCGGTCACGGGCGACATCACCGGCGAGGCGATTGTGACCTTCAACGGTGATTTCGCCCCCGGACCCAGTTGTGATCCGAATAATCCGGACGCCTGCACCGAGGGCGAGTTCAGTGGATGGGGCTCGGTTGTCATTACTGACCTAAACGGCGCCTGGGACGGCGACTTCCTGTTCATCGAATCCTTCTTCGCAGGTGAAGAGCCGTTCTCCTTTGGCAAGGTCGTCTTCGCTGGCCGCGGAGGCAACGCCGGCAAGAGCATCGTGGCTGACATCACCTTGACTGAAGAGAGTGACGCTGCCTCCTTCAACGGTGTCATGCTCACCATGGGCGCTCCGGCGTTCGGCGTCAACATGCACACCCAGCTCTGCTTGAATGAGGAAACCTTTGAATCCACCGGCGCGTTCACTTCGACCGGCGGCCTCGAAACGTACGGCGCGGCGACCGGCGAGTTCTTCAACGGTGGGGTTGAGTGGACACATCGCTACGGCCTGTTTGGAGAGTTGATCTTCACCGATGCGTGGGGGAGCTTCACCATCCAGTTCCTGGGAGAGGCCCAGGACCACCCGCAATCAAGTGTCGGCTGGGGACACTGGATGATCGTCGAGGGCACCGGGGCCTACGCCGAGCTCTACGGGCGTGGCAAGGTAACCGGCGCGGCGATGGAACACCTCCAATGTGCCTCCGGTTTCGGTATCCACCTCCAGTTCCTGGGTGATGTGCACTCCAACTAGTTCCGATGAGATACGCTCCACGAACCACCCGCTGGACGCTGCGTCCAGCGGGTGGTTCGTGGAAACATCATACGTTCGCCGCACGACGGGCTTACGTCTTCGCCGGCGAGCGAGCGCGGTGCTGGCGCTCCACGTCCTCCCTGCTCCGCCCCTCGATCAGCATCGCCTGGGTGTGCGACGCAACCTCGCCGCCGAAGAGCGTGATCCACGACGTCAGCCAGGTCCAGATCATGAAAATCACCAGCACCGCCAGTGATCCGTAAATGATGTTGTAATTTGCGAATCTCTCAATGTAGTAGAGAAACAGAGGCCGGACAAGGATAAACAGCAGAGAGGCGATGAGCGCTCCGGTCAATGGCGCGCGCCAGTTCTGCTGGGCTCTCGGCATGAAGCGATAGACCAGGAAGAATCCGGCCAGAATGACGAGCCATCCGACAAATCCCTGGATCACCCATAACGCTATCGACTCATTGCCAGGCAGAATCTGCAGTGCCTCCCAGAGGAGACCCAGCAGAAACCCCGATGCCAGGGCAGCTACGAAGAACAACCCCACAGTGAAGAGCATGACGACCTGAATCAATAACCGTTGGAAGAATGTGTAGGAATCATCGACATCATAGGCGATGTTGAGCGCTTTGATCATCGAGCCGAACATTCTGGTTCCCGTCCAGAGCAACCCAACGACGGAGATCACCCCTACCCGATCGCGTCGCGCGATGGCCTGGTTCACCAGGTCTTCGACCTGCCCTTCGCTCTGCGGGGCAAAATCACCCAGCAGTTGGGTAAGCCGTTCCGCGGCCTGCTGCGGCTCGATGAAGAACGACGCGATGGTGACGACAATCAGCAACATAGGAAACGCCGACAGCAGCGCATAGTAACTGAGCGCGGCAGCCCATAGCGGTACATTGTCGACGAACATGTCCTTGACCGATGCGAGCAGCATCTCGCCAAAACGCCTGGCCTTCTGCTTGCGAGCATCGATTTGATGCCATCGTCGATCATCCTCCCCGCTCGGGATCACCTTGTCCACTGCCGGCTCCTGCATCACCCAAACCCGACGAACTCACCTTCCTACCACTGTACCCGACGGGGTTAGCTTATAAGAGCCTGTGTTGACCGGACAGGTGATCACTGGCAGGCTGAGATCTTGATCTACCTTCATCGTGAATGAACGGACGGCACCAATGCATGGAATCGTTCAGGAAGAGGAGATTTTTCCACCGCTGCCTCTGGAAGAGTGGGAGGAGACCAGGAACACGCTGCACCGCTTCGTACAGATTCTCGGCAAGATCCGGTTAGGTTCAGCTCCATTTCAGAACCACTGGTGGCACGTCCCGCTGTACGTCTCGACAACCGGACTGCGGACAGGGCCAATGCCTTACCAGGGCTCGACGTTCGAGATTGATCTCGACTTCATCGACCACTACCTGATCGTGACTTCCAGCATCGGGGCAGCCGTGGACTTCCCGCTGGAAGATGGGCTCACGGTCGCGGACTTTTATGGGCAGACCTTTGAGAGTCTTGCCGAGCTCGGGGTCCATGTTGAAATCTACGCGAAACCGTACCTGCTGGCGGAGCCCGAGCCCTTTGCGTCTGACACCATGCACGCCTCTTATGACGCGGAGTACGTCAGCCGCTATTGGCGAATCTTGACCCAGGTAGATGAGATCTTCAAACAGTTCGCCGGTCGCTTCTCCGGCAAATCGAGCCCGGTGCATCTCTTCTGGCACAGCCTCGATCTGGCAGTGACCCGCTTCTCCGGCCGGCGAGCTCCCGAACGTCCCGAAGCACACCGGGTGGATCGCGAAGCGTACTCCCACGAACTCGTGAGCTTTGGTTTCTGGCCCGGCGATGCCAACACTCGGGCCCCAGCCTTCTATTCGTACGCCGCTCCCGAGCCACCCGGCCTGGCAAGCCAGCCCCTGCAGCCTGAGGCAGCATTTTGGAGCACCAGCTACGGAGGCTCAATGGCCCTCTTGATGTACGACGATCTGCGGCAGATGGAATCACCCCGAGAAGCCCTGCTCGACTTCCTTGAGGGCGCCTATCAAACCGAAGCACGGTTGGCAGGCTGGGACATCGATGCCTTCCGGTCAAACGCGCGGCGATGAATAGACGTCATCGACTGGTAGGTGAGCCCCTCTGTGTCAGTCATCCTGAGGCAGTGGTAGAGCTCCACTGAGGATGAACAACAGCGCAACGGCGTTGGTGCAAGAGATCCTGCGCTTGCACTCAGGAAACGTGCGGCATAACCTCATTCGCCAGCAGCTCCAGCGTTTCGTGATCGGTAGGATCAAGCACCTGAACAACAAAATACTGGACACCTGCGGCAGCACGCAGGCGATAGTACTCGATGATGCTGCGCGGGGTGCCGTAGACGATCATCGAAGGGATGACCGGCGCGATTTCAGCCGGGAAGTAGCGCTTGAGCTTCGCTTCCAGGTCGCGCTGGGTTGGAGCCATGATAAGCCAGAACGTGTAATACGTGCGCAGGATCTCGTCATAGGGACGACCGAACTCTGTGCAGTACTGTCGCAGGACCGCGAATTTGCGCCTGATCTCCTCAAGGGTTGCCGGACCGAAGTTGCAGGCATCGGCGAACCGGGCGACCTGCCGTAACGTCCTCTTCTCGCCGCCTCCGCCAATCATGATTGGTGGGCGCGGCTGCTGGATTGGCCGCGGCCAGACCCGCATCGCCTCGACCCTGAAGTAGTTACCATGGAACGAAAACGGCTCATCACCCCAGACGCCCTCGATGATGTGTATGGCCTCTTCGAGCCCCGCCTGGCGTTTCGCGACGCTGAGGAAGGGGACTGAGAGCGCCCGGAACTCCCCTTCATCCCAGCCAATACCCAGGCCGAGCATCAGTCTGCCGCTGCTCAAGTGGTCGAAATCAGCTGCTAAACGCGCCAGATAGGCGGGGTTGCGATAGAAGACGCAGTTCACCACCGACCCTAAGGTGACCCGTTCGGTCTCGCGAGCGATGGCTGAGAGGCAGCTCCATGGATCGGGATGTCGCGCAGGGTGGTCGGGAATGAAAAAACCGTCAAAGCCAAGTCGCTCGACGGCTTGCGCAGCGTCGATGATGGCCGGGATGGGATCGCGGTGACCACCTCGAGAAAAGACCTGGATGCCGAATCGTACCCCTTCGTCCGCTTTCGCAACCCAGGGGAGCCGTGCCATCGGTACTCCTTCCAATGGATGTACGTGCATTGTACGGCGCTACACGCAGGCAGATTGGATTCTTGTCTAACTGTCAGGGAAGCGATAAAATGAAGGTGCTCGGGTGAAGTGAGCGCTGAGTATGCGCTGCGTTTCTTACCCACATGAGCTCCCGGTTCAGGTGAGCCGGTGTATCGATCCTCGTGGAGGTTTGTTTCTTGGACGGTAGTTCTACAAAGGGAAGCTCCGAGCCGGCAGGGGAACCTGGCCGGTGAACTGGGTGGATCGGATAGCGCCGTTCCAGAGGGATTAACCCTGGATCGCATCGTCTCCTGAGCCCCCGGAACACCGGGGGTTTTTCTGTTCGGTGTCGGAACGTTGATCTTTCGACAGGCCGGAAACGGCACCAACGAACAGAGCAGGAGGCGCACATGTCCCGCAACTGGCTCCGGCATCATGTTGATGCCCAGGATGGACAGGTTGTTATTCGCAAGGTCGTCGTTGCACCGACGGTCACCAGCCCGTCAAGCATCGCTGAAGTCGCCAATGGAAAAGAGTCGATGACTCCCCAGGAGGCGCGAGCGATCGTCGAGCGCGCAAAGAGGCTGCGCGAAGCACGCCAGAAGCAGCGCGCGGACGAACCAAAGACGCGCTAAACGGGCACGAAACGACAGGTGATATGAACCACCAACAATAACCGCCGGCCATGGTGAAGCACCATCTGCCGGCGGTTTTGTGTTGTCTGTCCGCCGCTACCCTCAGCTGCGAAAACCAGTCTCCTCACTCTCACGCCGCAGCCCCTCAAGAAACATCGACAGCAGGGAGTGGAAACTCTCGTCGACATCCACCGGGTAACCAAACCCACCCGCCAACTCTAGCGAAACGAACCCATGAACCAGGCTGCGCAACCCACGTATCGCATGGATCTCGCTGGTTTGGGACAACTGGTAATGACTCAACACGAGCTGCAATACCGTGAGAATCTCTGCACTCGCGGATTGCAGTGCCTCGTCACCAGCATCTGGGGCACGCAGCGTGATCCCATAGAGGCCCGGCCGCTCCCGTGCGAACGCGCGATAGGCTTCCGCAATTGCCACGACTGCACTGTCTCCAGACTTTCCGATGGCCGCCCGGCCCATCCACGCAGCCAGCTCGCGCGCGCCGTAGACGGCAAGCTCGTGGCGCAGCTCATCCTGGCCGTGGATGTGGTTGTAGAGCGACGGAGTCCGTACGCCGAGATGACGGGCAATTTCCGCCAGGGTCACATCGCCGCCCCCGGCGGCGTCGAACAGATCGGCGGCTGCACGAACGACCGCGGCCCGGTCCAGTCCCGGTCTAACTCGCATGGAGTCGCCGCCCCCGGAGCTTGCGCTCCGCCACCGCAATCGCACGGTCCATCGCGGCCTGCGGATCGCTGATCCCGGTTCCATGACCCACAACCAACCGTGACGGATTGAGCCCGCGCAGTCGAATGGCTGATTCCAGCGCCGTCGGCTTGTGCCAGGTAGCGAGCGCGGGGAATGGGAAGAGTGGCCGCACCACGCCGGAAACGGCAATCCCTCCGCGCGTCTGGAACGCATCCCCCGCAATCAGGGTCCTATCGCGCGTGTCGAAGTACGCCACCTGGTCTGGCGAGTGGCCCGGCGCGGACACCACCTCCAGTGAGCCGACCCTGTCACCCTGACCGATCGTCCGCGCCGGCTGGGTCTCGAGCGTCTTCCAGGAGCCGGAGAGCTTGCCCATGGACGCTTCGTCAGAACTCTGCGACCGATCGCCGCTCAGTAGCTGGGCAGTGCGAGGGGTCATCAGGACCTCGGCATCGGGCAGGGCAGTTCGTAACGCGTCCAGCGAGCCGACGTGGTCGGCGTGCCCGTGGGTGAGCGCTATGCGTGTAATCGGGAGACCGATCGCATCCGCGGCCGCCAGAATTGCCTTCGTGCTCCCCGGCACCGCGGCGTCGATCAGGGTGAGGCCGTCGTCTTCCCGCACAAGGTAGACATTGACCGGGAACAGAAGCGGCCAGCGAGTGAGTTGCGTCAGGTGGGTACCGTGCTGCGTGGTTTTCATGATGACGTTCCTCATTCTCAGACGATCCATCGAAGACCAACAAACTAACATGTCGCTATCTTAAACTAACGGTATTAGTTCGTCAATGAGTCTAGCTAACACGGTCAGAGACACGTGGGGCAAAGATCGCAGTCATCATGTTTCGAGCGCTGGAACACGCTGCAGCAGGCGTAGACGCCTCGCTGGCTCTACCTGGACCGCCTTTGGGATACCGCCTTCTCGGACACCCTCTAATACGCTATGACCTTTACTGGTCTCACCCTCACCGCGACTGAATAGCTCGCGACGAACCCTTGCGGGGTTATCCCAAGATTCGCAATGCGCTCACGGTACTTCTCGATATACGCCGGCACGTCGGTTGCTTGCAGCCCCTCGACGATCTCTGCCATACCATCCACCCGGACGACATCGTGGCCCTCGCCATCAGAATTCAGGTTAAACGCGGTCTTCGGATTGTGGCGGATGTTGCGCAGCTTTTGCGCTTGCGGCTGGCTAAAGATGAGCAACGTCTCGTCCGCTTGCCAGAGAAACCAGACCGGCACCGGCTGGGGCTGTCCGTCCCGCCTGACCGTTGTAAACCAACCGACAACCTCCTGATTCAAACGGCGCCGCACCCGTTGACCTGCATCCGTCGTGGTAGCGATCATCGGTCTTCCTTCCTGAGTACGACAACTCATCCTGACGCATCGCAAAACCAAACGATGCGACGTAACGAAAGAACTGTTTTGACAGCTTCGAGGATTTCCACAGGGGTTGGATAAAGTATATAAGGCGCGCAGGCGCCACAAGCCGCTAGACTTCCCCAGGGGCTCGTTTGTCGCTACGATAGCAACCAGGGGTTTCACGGCTGGACACACCCCAAGGGAACGATTTGACGAGTTGCTGCCCGTTCCACAATCCGGTGGACATCTCAGCATTCCTGCCTGCGTCGATGGCTATCTGGAGCGGGGATGCAAGGAGAAGCCGGGACACATTGAAGGATGCCGCTATGTGGCGGCTGCCCGGGTTCTTCCAGTCGCTCCCACCCGGCAAGTCCGGCGTGCACAATCGGACTATATACATGAGATCGCCGAAGGCGTCTTGGAAGGAGCTTCCACATGGCAGGGATAACAACGATTCATAGAGGGGCAACCACCGGCTATATTGTCGAGTCCTCCGAAATCCGGGCGCTGATGGAGGAAGTCGAGCATTTGGCATCGACGGTGGCAGACGACGCCGAGCGCGTCGAGCTCCTCAAGCCCACGTTTCAGACGCTCCTGCAGACCGACGGCTGGTTGCCGGATGAGTTCGCTCAGCCGGCCGACACGACCGGCATGGGCGGCGGCATTGCGGCCTACGCCCTCTATCGCAAGCCCGACGCTTCACTGTGTCTCTTCGCTTTTGTCATTCCACCTGGCACAACGACCCCGATCCACGACCACGGCGCCTGGGGCTTGGTCGGTATCTATCGGGGCCGGCAAAAGGAGACCTATTATCGTCGCACGGATGACGGCTCGGTCGAAGGTCATGCCGTGCTGGAGCTGATGGAGCGACAAACGCTGAATGAGGGCGAGTTCTACCCACTCTTGCCGGGGGAGCGTGACATCCATACCGTCGGGTCCGACTGGGACAGCCCAACGATCTCGATTCATGTGCTGGCGAACGACACCGGCTGCGCGCAGCGACACCAGTACGATCTTGAGGCGCGGACGGTGAAGCCTTTCCGCTCGGGCTGGAGCAATCTGCCCTGCGACGAGGGAGCAGACAGCTAAGCGGTGCCGGAAATCAGCGCGTCAATCACAATCGATGCCAGCCCGGAAGCTATCTGGCGAGCCCTGATGGGGATGGAGGTGTGGCCGGAATGGTCGCCGCTCTTCCAGAACGTGAGGCTGCATGACCCGAGTGTTGGCACCGCCGGAGGCTTCCAGCTCCAGGGGCTCCTCGGACGCATCCCGTACAGCGGCGAGTTCATGGTGCCCGACTACCGGCCTCTCGAGCGCTTCGTCTTCGAGTCCGTCACCATCTCCCCGCCCTACGACGTCCTCTGGCACGACGTCCGGCTCAACGGCACCTCCCTCACATGGGCAATCGTCTACGAGATGGCCGGCGGCCCCGGCGGCTGGATCGTGGACCGGCTCATGATCCGCCGGTCGGCCCAGGAGCTGCTGGAGCGCGGGGTCAACGCGTTGGCAGAGCAGGTTTGAAGTCGTCCATAGCGATGTCTGAGACGGCGTGTGCTCCTGCTCCTCCAAAACATGTACGCTGAAATGTAGAGCCGCATCTCGTACCGGCACAATGGTTCGTTTTCGCATGACTCCTGAAGGACGAATCGCATGGCCCAGACGACATCAACGCTGACGTCAGATGACCCGCAACAGGTCGCACAGGCGAGCGGGCTTCGCTATGTGACCGACGCCTCCGACGGCATCAGGCGCAAGGGGGCGGGTAAGGGGTTTTCGTATGTCGGTCTCGACGGCCAGCCCATTCGAGACAAGGAAGAGCTGGCGAGGATCAAGGCACTGGCGATCCCGCCGGCCTGGACCGACGTCTGGATCTGCCCATCGCCGCGCGGACACATCCAGGCCACCGGCCGCGATGAACGGGGACGCAAGCAGTACAAGTACCATCCAGAATGGCGCAAGGCGCGCGACGAGAACAAATACGCGAAGATGATCGCCTTCGCACAGGCTCTACCCAGCATCCGGGAGCGCACCTCACAGGATCTCTCACGAAGAGGACTGCCGCGCGAAAAAGTGCTGGCGGCGGTCGTCCATCTGCTCGACACGACGTGGATCCGCGTGGGTAACCGGGAGTATGCACAGGAGAACGGCTCGTTCGGGCTTACCACGATGCGCAAGCGCCATGTCGAGCTCGACGGCAGTGAGATCCGCTTCCAGTTCCGGGGCAAGAGCGGCAAGGAGCACGACGTTGATATCCGTGACCGGCGCCTGGCAAACATCATCAAACGCTGCCTGGAGATGCCGGGCTACGAGCTGTTCAAATACGTCGATGAAGACGGCCAGCGGCACAACATCGAATCCGGCGACGTCAACGACTACCTGAGGGAACTCACCGGCCAGGATTTTACCGCCAAGGATTTTCGCACCTGGGCCGGAACAGTGCTGGCGGCACAAGCGCTGCAGGAGTTCGAGGAGTTCGACTCGGAAGCCCCCGCGAAGAAGAATATCGTCCGGGCGATCGAGAGTGTCGCGAAGCGTCTCGGCAATACCCCGGCCATCTGCCGCAAGTGCTATGTGCACCCGGCGGTGCTCGATACATACATGGAAGGTTCGCTCATCGAAACGCTCCGCAAGCGCGCCGAGAACGAGCTCACTGACTCGATCGCCGGCCTTGATCCCGAAGAGGCTGCTATTCTGGCCCTGCTCCAACGACGGCTCGCCGACGAGGCATAGCTCTCCGAAGAACCAGCGCTGAGACCGGTGGTGGACAATGGTCCGCTTCTAGCCCCTCAAAAGGATTACGAAGGATTACGATGGTTCGCACGGGCGTCATGCTGGAAGCGTCCAACTTGATACGCTCATGAGGACCGCGTACCTGGGACGCGCTGCGCGGTTCAAGCAGGACCATCACATTTCTTTGGTCATCCTGATCGCCTAACGCGTCATCCTGCGCTTGATAGTCATCCTGCGCCTAGTAGTCATCCTGACGCAAGGAAGGATCTCTACGTCAAACGCCTCCAGAGTCAAGCAAGAGATCCTTCGCTGGCGCTCAGGATGACTGGTTAGGCGCCATTTCTACCATTTCGCCGCTACGCAGAATAGCGCTAGTCTCAATTATCGGATCACGTTGTCACATTTCAGTAGAATTGCCCATCGTCCTTTATCCTGACACCAACGGTTTCCTCTAGACTTGACATCTCCCGTCGCGCTCCTTGGCCTTGCATTCGTCACACAGATCCGCTCTCGGCCTTCTTGAGCTGGTTTTGACCTCCTGCGTTTCGGGGAAACGCGAGCAGTTGCGGCACCAGTGCCAGGTGTCCCTCTCGGGACGCCGTACATAGGTTACGGTCTGTCCAGGCACGACATCAGATGTCCTGTGTTCCTGTTCCACTTGCTATCTCCTGACCGATAGACGAAGACGTCGCTTGATCGTGCATGGTCCTGAACATAAAGCCTACTAAAACCTGTACCAGGAGATAGGCGGCGAGGATTTTTATGAAGAACCACCAGACTATTGATCCTCGTGTTGGTTACGTGCGCGGATGCCAGGCGTTGACGTACACCGACAACGCTGGGATGATGACCGTCGTTCGTAAGCATAGGAGGAACAACACGTGCACGGAATCGAGTATGTTGCCCAGCTAGAGGGGACAAGCAGGCCGTTCTCGCGGGCAACGAAGGCGGCCGGACTCGTCTTCGTCTCGGGAATCTCTGGCAGCGTCTCCGGGACGGCGACCGAAGAGGCACGCTCAGCGTTGGAGAATATGATCGAGGTGCTGGAAGAGGCCGGCACGACACTGGATCGAGTGATCCAGGTCACGCTGCTGATCACCAACCCGGCTGATTATCAGGAGATCAACGACGAGTACGTGAAGCATTTCTCGCAGGGTTTACCAGCGCGTCACACAGTCAGGTTCGGTGTGCCGACGCAGGCCAAGTGCGGATTTGCCTGTATTGCCCTGGCAGGTGACGAGTAAGCCTGGAAGTGGGTTGCGCACTATGACAATGGAGGAGCTCCGCGCCGGCCGTGCGTAAGCCGGTCGGCTTCTTCACGGCCGCGCTCGGTGATGGTGAACTCGCGACCAACATTCGGGCCGACCCGGTGGATGACACCGGTTAACACGCGGACATGCCCGTCAGCAACGAGCCGGTTGAAGATATCTTCTCCCACGGCCAGCCCGCCGTTCGTCAAGCTGGCGTGAAAGACCATGTCGCGCGTGACGACAAATGGCGCGGCCGGTCCGGTCCGCTCGGCCTCACGCAGAACGACCAGCAGCTCGTTGGACCGCCGCAGGCGGACGCGGTTGTTGGGGCGCACCCGGCGCTCGGTCACACGCTCCGGTTGCAGGAACTCCTCGAGCTCCTGCGCGTCGATGAGCTTCTGCCGGCCATCGAGCGGGTTACGATAGAGGGTGAAACGACCCTCTTTGACGAGCCTGGCCATGGTCGTGTGGCTGACGCCGAGGCGTTTCTGCGCTTCACCAAGGGTTACCAACTCTGGTTGATCGCTCATGATCCGCCTCCTATTGCCGCCAACTAGCATCGTTTCGAGCGCTTCCTGTCAGTATAGCGCCAGATAGTGCAACTTGCGACAGATTTCGACCGAAAGTGGCGGGGTTACGGATTCTTCAGCCATTCGTAGAGGAGTAACAGCTGCTCCTCACTGATCTGCTCTTCCGAGTAACCCGGCATCGCGGCGCCACGTCCGTTGCGGATCCTGACCCTGAACTGCTGCTCGATCATGTTCGTGCCGGCCACAACCGTCTCCGGATCTCCGCCAATGCCCTCGCCCTGCTCGCCGTGACACTCAGCGCACCCTCGCTCCAGGAAGATGGACTGAGCATCGCCCCCAGCGGCTGGCTCGTCACCGCCCGCGTCGTCGCCGGCACCGCCGTCTGCCCCGCCACCGCACGCTACCAACGCCATCGCCATCGCCATCGCCATTGTTGCCACGACGTGGCGAAACATGGGTCGATGAACACGGAAACAACGATTCGACATCGAGCTTCCTCCTCGCTCTGCACAACCACGCAATTGTGTCTAGGAACGAGCGCCGTCACCCTCGGCAAGATCAAGCGGGTGCGTGGCGTCGCCGCTATTCGATTGGGATACCGGCATTATAGGATGAACACGAAGGGGATCAAGAGCTAGGCCGTTTGAGCATCTTGATGATGGATCTGGATCTTGGAACTGGGCATGATTTCAAAGCTTACGTTGAGAGCAGCACTCAAGCGGCGCAACATATTGAAGCTGGGCTCAGCACCGCCGCTCTCTAATCGCGCAATTGCCGACTGTGTCGTACCTACACGGTCAGCAAGGTCAGCCTGGGTGATTCCGGTATCCAGACGAGCCCGAATGAGCGCCCTGCGAAACTCATACTCGGGCCGCAATTGCTCCCGTGCCTCCCGGAACTCTGGGTCGCGCGCTGCGCGCTTCTCGAAATAGTCGTTCATGGACATCATTCGAATCTCTCTCGATAGTCGGCGAGACGGTCTGAGGCTATCTTGATTGCCCGGACTGGTGTTTTCTCAGTCTTTTTAGTGAACGCATGAAGCAGAAGCATTTGCCGGCCGCTCGCTGCGACGTACAGGATCCGGTGGTGGGTCCGACCCCGAATCCGAAGCTCCCAGATATCCCTGGTAGCCGGTCGGACGTGTGGCAGTCCCAGAGCGGTGCCAAGCCCAGCCCGGAGATCGAGTTCAATCTCAGCCCGTGCGACGTCGGTGCCCGACAGGCCGTCGAGATACTCCTCGACGGGACTCCTTCCCGACGATCTTCTGTATGGGACGAGTTCTCAATCGCTCGTACGTTGACTATAGCGCCGGCGCTATACTGGTCAACATCGTGACATGTTCCATTGCAGTAATCGGAACGTACTATCGTGAAGGAGGGGCATAGCGTGGTGTCTGCCAGGATAAGCACGTACACGTTTGACCCGAAGAAACCAGAGCTAGCTGATCTCAGGGCCGAGAAACGCGCTATCTGGACGTCCGCATTGCGTGACGAGCCAGGCTATCTCGGCGAGCTCAGCATGGACACCGAGGATAGCCGCCAGATCGTTATCCATCTCTGGGAATCGGACGAGGCCGCGAGAGCTGCCTCCGTCGCCCACAACCCCCGGCTTCGGGCGATCGTGAAACAGCAGTTCGAACCGGATTATGAGACGCTCTGGATACGCCCACCGGAGCATGTGATGGCTACGGTGACGATGAACACGCTTGGAAAAGCTCCCGCTCTAGAAACATTGCAAGATTAGACTGTAGAACCAGGAGCCTCACGGTCGTCGCTCGCTGCCCCAGATCACTAACGGAACCTGCGCAGACACACCCACCTGCAGTGCGCGATCTGAGTCATGAACGCAAACTCAACCCGTTCACATGCCTCCTACAGTTGTTGTCATCCTCCGGAAAGAGAGATCCGTTTCTCCTGAAAAGAAACGGATCCTTCCTTCGGTAGGAGACAGCTTGAACGCCCGAGGAACACACCCGACGAACCCTAACTCAGCGGCACGACCTGACCCGATTGCACCCAGGCGTGCTCGTATGCCAGGAGTCCCATCAGCGACAACCCTGCTGCGACACCCAGGGCGATGAGCGGGCCGCCGGCCAGGAAGATGGCCAGGAGCGCCAGCGGAACGGCCACACCGACCAGGATTGCCCCGACCCAGAAGAGGCGGGCGTAGCCTCCGACCGTCATGGCCGAGGCGGCACGGGCAACGTGGGTCGTCGGGTGCTGCGAAAAGAGCTCTGCGAACATGACCAGCAGATTGGCCACCAGTCCACCCAGGAGAACCCAGGCAAGGACGTCTGGAAGGTCGACTGAAATTCCGAGCGCGAGACCCGTCAGCGCCAGCACTGCTGCTCCAGCGACCGTCGACTGAACCAGCAGATGAGGTAGCAAGAGCGGGCTCTGCCAGAAATCACGTCCCTCTGCCTGACCAAAGAGGAAGGCAGTATAGCCGGCACCAGCCACGGCAAGGGGTACACCCAGGATGGCCAGCGCAGCCCATCCGGTATCGATCCCAGCCAGACCTGCCAGCATCCAGATGCCGGCCAATCCACCAAATGCCGCCAGAACATAGCCGCCCAGCGCCAGCCAGGAGGTGAGGTTCGGCTTGAGCATGAGCATCCAGAAACGCTCGGGCCGCTTGAGGTCGGTTATCAGCAACACCGAAGTGATACTAATGAAGAGCACCGCCAGAATCGGCGCGGCGATCTCAACCAGATCCCGGTCAGCCGACCAACCAAACAGAATCAGCATGGCGGCCAGGCCGAGCGCACCGGCGGCGATCGACTTCGTCCAGAGATAGGTCGATACCTTCCAACCCCATGGCCGTGGGTGGCTCACGTCGTAGGCTACCCGGGGTGATCCCGGATGGGACAGCGCAGGGTCTGCGTTCCAGTGCTCGGGAGACACGTCAGCCGGGGGCGCGTACGACTCCCCGGTCAGGGTGTGGTTATCAATACCGCTGACGTAGCCGTTGTTCTTCATCTCGGCCCACATGTATGACTGGCCCAACGCCAGCGCCTCGGGCGTGAGTGAGGCATCTTCCGCGCCGACGTAGAAGACCTTCGGCTTGGTGCCCTGTTCCGGTTTACGGACCGAGACCGGCTGCTGGCCGATGGTCTGGGCGATCTCGCTGGTGGGATCGTCGATGTCGCCGGCGATGATGGCTTTTACCGGACAAACAATCACACAGGCCGGCAAGAGCTCCTGCTCAACCCGGTGTACGCAGTAGTTACACTTCGCGGCGGTGTTGTTGTCCGGATCGATGTAGAGCGCGTCGTAGGGGCAGGCCTGCATACAGGCTTTACAGCCAATGCACTTGCGGTTGTCGAAATCGACGATGCCGTCTTCTCTTTTGAAGAGCGCGCCGGTAGGACAGATGTTGACACAGGGCGCGTCTTCGCAGTGGTTGCAACGCAATACGCTAAAGTGGCGGCGCGCGTTCGGAAACTCGCCGCTCTCCACATACTTCACCCAGGTGCGGTATACACCCAGCGGCACTTCGTTCTCAGACTTGCAGGCGACGGTGCAGGCGTGGCAGCCGATGCACTTCCGTTGGTCGATCACGAAGCCGTAGCGCATGCGTTCCTATCCCGTCCAGTCTTCAACCGCTAGCGGCAAGGTACCATAGCAGGCGGATATGATGAAAGGGTTTGATGAGCGGCCGCGTAACTCTGCCCGTATCCGTCGCTTGTCTGCAGGAGGTACCGATCAGGAAATCGTGCCGCGGTGGACACCATTCGTCTACGCCCAGGACGACACACGCCAGACCGCCTGTAATTCTTTATTGAAGAGACTGCCTGGCGCATTGAAGGTAATGTAAGGATCATGCATAGATGAGATGCCCGCAATGCGGCACCCGTAACCCGCTGGGGAGCGAGAGCTGCTCCAACTGTGGCCGAGCGTTCACGCGCAGCCGCATCCAGTCACCGCAGCCGGCCACGAATCCTTATCCAAACAGCGACGAGACCATCCAGTTCCCCGCCCACGGGGTTCGGAAGGGACGTCCGGACGTGCATGTGCATGTCCAACAGGATGATTATGTGCGTGGTGACTACGCCGACAGATACGCCTATCGCCAGCCGGCACGGCGCAGGCGGGGCCTGGGCTGCCTGTCAGCGTTAGCGGTGATGCTGGTGCTTGCCGCCGTTCTCGTCATCGGTTTGATTCTCGCAACCAACATGTTCGTCAAGCCGCGGGTTGAGGAAGCGTTGACAACCAACGTCGGCTCAGGGATAGAAACCGTCGTCAGCGAGCAGGTGACCGCAGAGCTCGAGGATCTACCAACCGGCGAGATCACGCTCACCGAGGCCGACATCAACCAGCGCATCGCAGAGCAAGGGAATCTCGGACCGGTAAGCGACATCAAGGTGAGCATCGTCCCAGATGGTATCGAGGCTACGCTCGACGCCTACGGGCTTGAAGGTAGGTTTTCGGCCGATGTTGCTGCGGAAAATGGTCAGATCCTGTTGAGCAACAGCAGTGTTAGCGGTCCCTTGCAATACCTTGTCTCCGCCGGTGATGTTCAACACATCGCGGGCAACGCCATTAATCGCTCGCTCGCAGATTCCGGTTATCGGGTAGAAGGGGTTACACTACAGGACGGTGTGCTGGTGCTCACCTTGATGCGGTAACGACGGTTCGGCGGGTAACGCAGGGGGTTCTTTGACCGAAGTTGACTGGTGTTCCCTTCGTGGCGGCGCAATGTACTGCGCCTGGGCGGATGCTCGTGTGGCAACCAGGGCACAATAAATTGCGCCGCTACGGACGCTGGTCCCGTGCCAGATTGGGTCGGCGATCTTCATTCTCGTACCCCCACGAAACGGCGAGCCCTTCAGCGATGACGAGAGCGAGATAGCTCAGAGTGGCCATCGCGGAACCGTCTAGAGTTGGCTCAAACATATCCTGGAGGCGCAATCTCTACGCGCTCTGGATCGCCCAGTTGTTCACGATCGTCGGGTTCAGCTTGCGCGCTCCATTCCTGCCGTTCTTCCTGGAAGATCTCGGAGCGAATACCTTTGCCAGCCAGGCTATCTGGTCGGGCGTTATCAACGCCGGCGGGGCGCTCGTCATGGCCGGCTCGGCCCCGGTCTGGGGCATCATCGCCGACCGCTTTGGCCGCAAACCGATGGTGCTGCGAGCCATGTTCTTTGGCGCGTTTACGATCGGTTTGATGAGCCTGGCGTCCAGTCCCTGGCACCTGTTGATCCTGCGCTTCGTCGAGGGCGGCTTTACCGGCACGGTCGCCGCCTCGACCACCCTGGTTGCCAGTACCACCCCAAAACGAAGCATGGGCTTTGCGCTGGGCATGATGCAGACGGCGGTGTTCGCTGGCGCGTCGGTCGGTCCGCTCTTCGGTGGGCTACTGGCCGATCTCATCGGGTTCCGTCCCACCTTTGTCGCGGCCGGATCGATGCTCTTTATTGGAGGGATCATCGTTCTGCTGCTGGTGCACGAAGACTTTACACCGCCAGAGCGCGGCGACGGAGCAAAGGCGAGCAACGGTCCGGGGCTCCGCACGCTGCTCTTCGGCGGAGCGATGATCGGCATGATAGGTCTCATGTTTGCTCTGCGCACCTCAACCAGCGCCATCCAACCCATCATGCCGCTCTACGTTAAGCAGCTGACCTCAGGCCTGGGCTCGGTCGCGACGCTCTCCGGGTTAGCCCTCGGTATCGCTGGCCTCAGCAGTGCCGTTGCCGCGGTCATGCTTGGCCGGCTGGCGGACAGGATTGGCCACAAGGTCATTCTCATTACTTCGACGGTGGCGGTCGGGTTACTGTATCTACCCATGGCGGCCGTGCAGTCGCCGGCGCAGTTGATTGCACTCAATGGGCTGCTTGGCATTGCGGCGGGCGGGGTCATGCCCAGTGCCAACGCGATCGTCGCCAACCTTACCCCGGCCCAGCGGCGTGGGGCGGTGTATGGTTTCTTGGCAGCCGCAACGTCGGTAGGTGGGTTTATCGGACCACTCGGGGGCGCCGGATTGGCCGCCGCCGTGGACATTCGCTATGTCTTCATTGTTACCGGGTTATTGATGCTGCTCGCCGGAGCCTGGGTGTTCCATATCATGCACTCCGGGGCAGACATTGAGGGCGCGGAAGAGGATTGAGGCGCTAGGCACGATCGTCGTCCGGCAGGTCGCAGACAAGCGCGTCGCCGTCCTCGAACTGGATTCGAGCAGAACCGGCATACAGCACCCGGTCGGCCAGAACGGTCAAGAGGGGCAGAGCCGCTTCAAAGAGCGCTCGCTCGCCACGCACCACCAGCTGCAACCCTCTGAGGGTAACGTCCAGCGCCACCTGGAGTCCAACCGTTGACAGGTGCTCGACGTCAGAGCGCAGGATAAGCGCTCCAACAGTTGTGTCACCTTTGCTCTCGATCAGACGGCCTGACCCGCTCAGCTCCAGCCGCGGCCGGCCGTAGCCCCGGTGCTGCCCGGTCAGGCGCGCCAGAATATCCGGCCGCACACTTGGCCGCTCGTGGCACTCGATCACCCAAGCGACGTCGCCTCGCTGTAGACGGTCACCGGTCATCGTCCCACCGGCAAACTGGAACTGATGCAGGCAATCCGGGGCAACATCCTGGCCAATAACCGCGTAACCGGCATTCAATAACCGCGTGGCTAGCGCCAACCCGACCGGGCCAACCCCACTGAGCAAAACCGCATGGGATGCAGGCCGGCCAGACGCCGCGGACCGCCTTGAGGAAATGCCGTACCTTACCTCGCGTTCTCCAGCCATCGTTTATCCTTCAGCCCGTTCTTGGATGACGGACCACTCACTGCTGTCGGCCACTCGCACAGTTGCAGAATCGCCAAGCAAGGCCGACAAGGCAGACTCAATGGCCGACCGGCACCTGCCATCAATTAGACGAGCGGCCAACGAGGTCGGTGCGCCAACGACAATGCGGCCGTCGCCATCCTGACCCAGTGGTAACGCTCCGCGCAGCCGCGCAAGGTCATCCGCGCTGATACCAGCCCTGACTTCACTTAACACCGCGCGCCAGAGCTGGCGTCCCTGCTCGACATCCGCGGCCGACACCTGGATGCGCGCGGGCTCGGTGCTGCCGGCGGGTACTTCCTCCGGTTCAGACGCGACCGCCACCGCGAACCGAACGGTTACCGGCTTGCCAATGTGACGCTCCAGATGACGCTCAAGCAGTGGCCGGTATTCAGCTGCCAGTTTGTCCTGGGCCTCAGCAAGAACCTGGATGACGACGTTCCCACGCTGGTACCCGATAATCTGACTCTCACTGAAGAGTCGCTCATGGCTATGCGCATCGAGTACCCGCCCCAGATCGTCGAGCACTGCCTGCCAGACGGTGGCCGCGCTGCGTCCACGTGGGAGGCGGACAGGAGCTGAGCTGTCGCCCGGCGATGTCTGAGCAGGCCGTTCAGCGGCCGGGAGGGAGGTGAGCGGGTCTAGTTGTGGCTGATGTCCGGTAGCTGCCCAGCGGATGATGATTTCCCGGATACGCTTGGGGGCAACGAATGCTGAGCCGGACGAAACCGCTTCACGCAGAGCGGCCGCGACCCACTCGGTTCCGCTTTCGCCGTAGGGGCGAGCTGCAGGATCGGCATCTCGCTCCAGTTCAGCGAGGAGTGTGCGCTCGAGCGGACTTGCCCGGCGGTCGTTGGCGGCTTCGAAGAGGGAAACGACCAGTGGACTTGGATCGACCAGCGGCCCCCCTGCGCCGGGGTCAGCCAGACTCCGCTCAGGCGTTGCGAGGCTTTCGTCACCAGCAGCGGATCGCTTGCGGGCCGGTAGAGTGGCGGGACGGTCGTCCAGCCCATTTGATCCAGCGCCTGCAGGGCGACCCGTTTTACCCCGTTCATCATCCGCTGACGAGGGGATGCTGCTGTCTCGGCTTTCGACGCTTGAACGGGAAGCGCCCTGGCTATCGTCGCGATCATCGTGTTTTGCTCCAGTTGTTGTTGTGGTTGTTGTAGAAATCTCTTGGTAATACGTAGCGTTGCTCCGTGCAACAACGCTCGGCTGACCATTGTTGGTCGGTTCAGCACTGCTCTCGTCTCCGCCCTTCAAACCAGTGTTGATCGCGTCAACATCGGTCTCTAAACCAGTGTTGCTGGTTGCAACATCGCTCTTTTGGGAGGTCGAACCATTGTTGTCATGTGCAACAGTGGTTTCTGTCTGGCCATCGTTACCCGCCGGGTGTTCGCTCACAGAAAACGGATCGTCGCCCAAATGACCACTGGTCATTAGTGGGCCGGCGCTTGTACTGGGTGCCTCCTCCGGGGTGTCAAGGTCCTCCGCTTGGGCCGTCTCTGTGGCGGCCGGTTCGGTCTTCTTGTCGCGCGCCTTGTGGCCGGCGCGGCTGCGGGCGCTGGCGCGCGCCTCAATCTTGGACGTCTTGTCGGTGAGCGCTTGCCAGATCGGGTCGCAGGCGACCTCGGTCAGGATGCGGTGCCAGACGTTGTCGCGGTCGATCGGCGTAAACCGGTTCGAGAAAATCCGCTTGAGATAGCGGAAGACCGCGGCGTCGCGACTGGCCAGCTCTGCCACTCTCAACACGTCGGCGGTGCGCAGCTCGATGCCTTCCGGGCGGTCCTTTACCCGATAGAGGTTGTGCGGCACCCTCCACTT
Source organism: uncultured Chloroflexia bacterium (assembly GCA_963729445.1). GTDB lineage: Bacteria > Chloroflexota > Chloroflexia > Thermomicrobiales > CFX8 > JACCZH01. The sequence goes on along the minus strand of CAVSNU010000005.1, from coordinate 442,459 downwards.
GCGGCCCTGCGGGTCGGTCCGCAGCACCATCTCTTTACGAATCTCGATCAGGTCCAGCGCCACCAGGATCTTGTTGATCGTGATGAGCTCGGAGCGGTCCTCGCCATAGAAATCCGCTTCAGATTGCTGGCTGGGGAATGCATAGCCGCGGGTGGGGGACTGCTCGCGGCGATCGGTCCAGACCGTGTAGGAGTTGAGCAGCCCCACTCCTTTCAGGCCGATGAGCGGGGCGTACTGGGTGACGATCCCGTTCCAGTGCCAGTACCAGCCGCGGTGGCGGGTGTCGACTCCGGTGCGCTGCGGGTTGGCGTTCGGGTCGTTGGTCGTCGTACTCGCTGCGGGTTCCGGAAGGTCGCCGGGCGCGCTCGACCGATCGCCTGGCGGCGTTGCTGGTCCAGCGCTCGGGTCATTCGGTTCCGCCCGCGGCGGTGTGTCCTCGCCTGATTGTCGCTTAGACATAACCCTCAGCACAGCGGCGGCTGCAGCCGCCGCTTGTAATACGACTCTTCCACGTACAGAATAGCATTAACCTATCGTCAACTCAAGCATGCATATACGTGGCGAGTGTCGGGCAGCGCCATCGGACGCGTGACGAATACAACTCTTCACGCGAGAAGATTCGTCACGGGAGGATGGGCTACCAGAGGGTGTCAGGGTAGGCACGCTTCGTGTGGCGCGGGCGCATCAGCAGGATGACCAGTTCAGCCGTTCCGCGCCCGCGTAGACTCCGCCTGCTAAGACGCCTGCCAGCGTCGCGGCGGTGCATCCGTGCGTGCGTGGCCGGGGTATTCAGCGGATCGTGCCAGCTTGAGGGCTTGACGATTCATGTCCGCTTGAAGATAATGAGGTGCAGGAGTGGTCAAGTGGCGCGCTTGACGATTGCGCCAGCGGGGGATCCGTTGCCGGCCAGGCCAGCTCGCCGTTGGGGTCTATAGCGCCTGGCCTGCGGGCCGGGCGCACCGGCGGCTCGACAGGGTGGCCTCGCAATGCGGCCGAGCGGATGAGTGAGCGCGCTCGATATGCTCGGAGAGAGCGTTGGGCCCGCCGGGCGCCTTGAGCAGATACAGGAAGCCAACCTCATGTGCGACTGGGCCAGCGATAGCGTGATCGATGTTGTATTTCCAGGCGGCGGTCGACCCGTGGTGGAAGGTAAGGGATAGTGTGATGGAAGCTGAGTTGATCCTGCCTTACCGTACCGACTGGCGCGAGATGAGCCGGATTCTGGAGTACTGTAAAGGAAAGGGCGCCGACCGCTCGACGCTCGACGCGCGTTTCGGTGGCGGCGAGAGCTTGCGCGAGACGCTCAACGCCCTTGAACAGCTTGCGCTGATCGAGCGCGACGATACCGGTGACGTCCGGCTTACTCCCTTTGGCGATCGATTAGCGTACGCACCCAACGAGTCCGAGCGCCGCCTCATTCTGATTGAGGCGATGCTCGGCTATCGTCCTTACCGCTACCCGCTAGAGCGCGCCCTCGACGAACAGCTGACCTTGCTCGACGCCCCCTGGGTGGAGCGCATCTGGCAGGTCGACATGCGCCTCGGTCAGCCCCGCAACCGGGTTGAGGAAGCGCGCACCTTCTTCTTCCGTCTCGCAGACGACGCCGGTCTCGGAACGTACCGCCGGGGTGTGCGGGGCCAAACGACCCGCTTAGAGCTGGTAGGCGATTTTGGTGAGATCGTCGGCGACCTGATTGACGAGCTGGAGCAACGCCGCTCGTCGACGGACCCGGCTGTCCTGATTGACCCGGTGATTGAATGGGAGGCTCAACCGCCCATCGACCTGCGTCAGCCGGTCCGCCTCGTGCCCTCCCGCGAAGAGCGGTCCTCCGCCGGTAGCACAGCCGAGACCTCACTCTCAATTCAGGTCGACATGAGCGACTGGAGCCTCGACAAGATCGAATCCTTCCTGCGCATGATCGGCTACCTCGACGAGGATTGAGCGTGGAGGTCAGTTGCCGGACCGCGTTTTCCAAACCGCCGCTTCGACGACGAGCTCGATCTGCAGACGAGACTTCATCTGGTCCTGGTGTCTACCTCGCTGTCGATCCGTGACGCTGAGGGTAGGAGCAGCGTAGGATGAGAGGAGGGCGCGATTCAGGGCAAACGGGGGAATCTGGGACTATCCGTGAGCAGTAGTCTGGCCGCTACGCAGACATCGTGCGACTAACAGGACGCCCTTACTGGCCATTGCTGGAGTACCGAACGACGATGGACCTGGAGCAGGCACTCGATGACGTTACTCGAAGCTCAGGTGGCGGGATCGCGTTTCTCATAGCGTATGGGCTGACGTTGCTCATCGCCGGAATCCTCGCGTTCTCCCTCAGCACCGAGGCAGCCGCCCTGGTCATCATCTTTCAGGGTGGGGTGGCGCTTCCGCTTGCGTTCATGCTCGAGCGAGTCCTGGGTTTCAAGGCGATGGCCCCCGACAATCCACTACGTCCGCTCTCCGTTCAGCTCGCCATGACCCAGATCGTCGCGCTACCCGCCGTGATCATCACCTATCAGTTGAACGCGGCGTACGTCCCGGCGGTGTTGGCAGCGATTGCCGGAGGACATTTTCTGCCATACGCGTGGCTGCACCGCACGAATCTTTATATTGGATTAAGCGTCCTCGTATCCATCGTTCCATTCATGATGATGGCGATCTGGGACGAGGCAGCCTTCCCATACGTTCCGCTGGTGATGGCCGCGTTCTACTGGAGCATGGCGTTGGCCCTGCGCATCATTGGACCGGCTGCGTCGTTTCGAGCGTGACGGTGCAGCTCGGCGCAGATACGGCGATAACAGTGACATAACACCGCGACTTCCATATTCCAGTAACAGGGGCACGGGACTTCTTCGTATTACGTCTAATCAACCCCACATATTTGACGCTGCTACCTCCAGTCGGCTATTCTGTTAGATTGGCCGAGGGTGATCGTTATCCTCGGTTTTGTAATGCGCAAGCATGGCCTTGACGATGTCCCAGAAATGGCTGACAAAACCATAGGCGAAGAGAAAGAGGATAGTCTTCGATGGCCCACGGTTCATTTGATCTTGCGTCGCTTCAGGACGACGTGGTTGCACGACGGCTAACGCGTCGTGATGTGCTCAAACGCGGCATGGCGCTGGGACTGAGCGCGCCCGCCATTGCAGCCCTGCTGGCTGCTTGTGGCAGCGACGACGAAGCCGATAGCGGTAGTGGAGACGACGCCGCGACGAACCCACCAGGCACTCCGAGCGGCGATGAGAGCGAAGCCACACCGTCACCTGACGGTGGCAGCGATTCGACAACGACCCCGACTGAGGATGACGGAACCGCCGAACCTGCCGCTGGCGCAGGCCGCGGACAGGGTGACATGTTGCGGCTGCTCTACTGGCAGGCGCCGACCATTCTCAATCCGCACTTTGCCCAAGGCGATAAGGACAATCACGCCTCCCGCCCGGTACTGGAGCCGCTGGTCAACGTCCTGTCGGACGGGTCGCTTGAGGCCTGCCTGGCGGAAGAGGTGCCCTCGCTCGAGAACGGTGGCGTGGCCGAAGACGGCACGAGCGTTACCTACAAGCTCAAGCAGGGCGTCGTCTGGTCCGACGGAGAGCCCTTTACCGCCGAGGACGTCAAGTTCACCTGGGAGTTCTCCATCAATCCGGACGTCTCGAGCATTACGCTTGGAGTGTATGAGCTCATCGAGAGTATTGAGATTATCGACGATTACACCGTCAAGCTCAACTTTCCCGAGCCGAACCCTGCCTGGCACACGGTGTTTTCGGGTACATACAACGGGCAGATTATCCCCAAGCACATTCTTGAGGAGTACAACGGCCCCAACGCGCGGGAGGCCGCCTTCAACCTCAAGCCGATTGGCACCGGTCCCTACAAGATCACCGAGTTCCGGCCCGGCGACACGGTGCTCTACGAAATGAACGAGAACTACCGCGAGGCTGACAAGCCGTACTACAGGATGGTTGAGCTCAAGGGTGGCGGGGATGCAAACGGCGCTGCCCGAGCGGCCCTCCAGACCGGCGAGACTGACTACGCCTGGAATCTCCAGGTGGAGAAGGCAGCCCTCGAGCAGCTGGCGTCGCAGGACGGACCAGGTGTCATTGTTGCCACGCCGGGCAACAGCGTGGAGCAGATTCTGTTCAACTTCGCCGATCCCACGACCGAGGTGGATGGCGCGCGGTCGGAGCCGGGCACGGAGCATCCGATCTTCAGCGACAAGCAGGTCCGCGAGGCGCTGCGGCTGGCGACGGACCAGGAAATCATCGCGACCCAGCTCTATGGAGAGGCGGGGTCGCCCACGCCGAACACGCTTGTGTCTCCGGCCTCATTCACCTCGCCAAATACCACGATGGACTACGACCCCGAGGCCGCCGGCGCGCTGCTTGACGAAGCCGGTTGGATCCTCGACGGTAAAGTCCGAGCCAAAGACGGCCGCAAGCTGTCGCTGGTCTACACCTCGACGATCAGCCCGATCCGGCAGCGGACCCAGGAGATTATCAAGCAGTACTGGGGGGAGATCGGCGTCGAGGTCGAGATCGTCGCCATCGATGCCAGCGTCTACTTCTCCTCCGACGCCGGCAACCCCGACACCGTCGCGCACTTCTATGCCGACGTCACGATGTTCACGAATGGACCGATCAGTCCGTACCCGCTGGATTACATGGCGGGCTTCAAGTCCACCGAGCCGGCCGTCGACCTCGCCCAGAAGTCGAACAACTGGTCTGGTACCAACTACCACCGCTGGGTCAACGAGGAGTTCAACGCCCTCTGGGAGCAAGCGCGCACCGAGCTCGATCCGGACGTGCAGGCCGAGCTCTTCATCGGCATGAACGACCTCGTCATCAACGAGGTCGTCCGTATCGGCCTGGTACATCGCTCGATTCCTGCTGGATTCTCCAAGCGGATCAAGGGGCACGTCCCATCCTCGTGGGAAGCGGGTGTCTACGACATCGCGAACTGGTACGAGGAGTCCTAAGTCCTGGAGCCAGGCATGCCGCACTAGCGGGATGCTCTGACGGAAGCGGCGGCCTGCACCGAGCAGGCCGCCGCTTCTTGCGTTCTGGCCGTGGTGCGGCCGGGACGAGCTTCGTCTGTTGACGAGTATTGCTCTCCTCATGTGGCACGGCCCGATTCAGGAACGTGGTGCTGCGTCGAATTACGTGTCTGGGTGAGAGCCCCCGGTTCCATTCTCCAGGAGTACCTCATACGATCTGGACCTTGACCCACATGCCACGCGTCATTGCCTCTCATAATCACTGCCATGATAGTAGCGAGTTCGTAGCAGGGGCCAGCAGGCCCCGGTTCAAGCAATGCGATGCACGACTAACGTGCGTCCGTCGTTCGCTGCCTTTCCATTCGGTACATCACACCCGGCGCGGCATATTGATTCGATAGCTGCGAAATGAAGAAAGGAACTGTGCTGTGGAAGATGTGCTCGGCGTGGGAACAGATTCGCAGCGCTTCAAGACCTTCCTGGCCGCTTGGAAGTCGAACTTCTGCCCATATTTGACGACGGTCAGGTTGAGAAAACTCAATCCAGGCTTGCGCTCAGTCGAGTAGGTCTTCTGAAAGGATGACCGATCAAGGCTGCTGGAATCTGAGATGTGCGCCGCGACGGTGAGCACGTGTAACGGTTGAACCAGGGGCTTGCCGCCGAGTTCGGATTGGTCGAGCAAAACTGGAATTTGAATCTCACCTGTTCCAGCGAAGAGTATGCGCTCAATAACTTTATTGCGTCCAATCTATTCGTAGCCGTTGACGCAGGTCTGAACAACGAATATTGTCACTCCTTAGCTAAGGTGAACGTGATCCTTAGCTTTGGGCGAGGGCGTATGGCCGTAGCGGCGTTTCGAAAGCCGCTTGACACATGCGCACACGGGAGAACGGGGACATTCGGAGATGATTCACGGTTCATTCGATGCTGCGTCGCTTCATGATGATGCTGTGTCACGACGATTGACGCGTCGTGATGTGCTCAAACGCGGCATGGCGCTGGGTCTGAGCGCGCCAGCCATTGCGGCTCTGCTGGCCGCCTGTGGCAGCGCCGACGAAGACGAAGGCGGGGATGCAGCGGCCACGGCCGCTTCGAGTACGGCGGAGACGCCGGCAACAACTGGCGGCAGTGAGCCCACAACAGCCGCTGAGGATAGTGCTGGTACCAGCTCGACAGCTGAAGCCGACGAGGATACCTCCTCCGAGCCCGCTGGTGGTCAGGGACGTGGCAAGGGCGAAATTTTGCGGTTGTTGGTCTGGCAGGCGCCGACCATTCTCAATCCGCACTTTGCCCAGGGCGATAAGGACAATTTTGCCGCCCGTCCGGTACTGGAGCCACTGGTCAACGTCCTGTCGGACGGGTCGCTTGAGGCCTGCCTGGCGGCCGAGGTACCCTCGCTCGAGAACGGTGGCGTGGCCGAAGACGGCATGAGCGTCACCTACAAGCTCAAGCAGGGCGTCGTCTGGTCTGACGGGGAGCCCTTTACCGCCGAAGACGTCAAGTTCACCTGGGAGTACACCACCAACCCGGACGTCTCGGCCATCACCCTCAGTGTCTATGAGCTCATCGAGAGCATTGAGGTTATCGACGATTACACCGTCAAGCTCAACTTCCCGGAACCGAATCCCGGCTGGTACGCCATATTCTCGGGCAGTTTTAACGGCTACGTTGTTCCCCGGCACATTCTTGAGGAGTACAACGGCCCCAACGCGCGGGAGGCCGCCTTCAACCTCAAGCCGATCGGCACCGGTCCTTACATCGTCGATGAGTTCCGCCCTGGGGATACCGTGCGCTATGCGATCAATGAGAACTACCGCGAGGCTGACAAGCCGTACTACAGGATGGTTGAGCTCAAGGGTGGCGGCGACGCAAATGGGGCTGCCCGGGCGGTCCTCCAGACCGGCGAAACCGACTACGCCTGGAATCTCCAGATTGAGAAGGCCGCTCTCGAGCAGCTGACCGCTCAGGACGGGCCGGGTATTCTCATTGCGACGCCCGGCAACAGCGTGGAGCAGATCCTGATCAACTTCGCCGATCCAAATACAGAAGTGGACGGCGCGCGGTCGGAGCCGGGCACGGAGCATCCGATTTTGAGCGACAAGCAGGTCCGCGAGGCGCTGCGGCTGGCGACGGACCAGGATACGATCGCAACCCAGCTCTATGGGAAAACAGGCACACCCTCTCCGAACACGCTCGTATCGCCGGAGGTGTTCAAGTCGCCGAATACGACGATCGACTACGATTTGGATGCTGCTGCGGCCTTGCTTGACGAGGCCGGTTGGGCCCTCGACGGTAAAGTCCGAGCCAAAGACGGCCGCAAGCTGTCGCTGGTCTACACCTCGACGATCAGCCCGATCCGGCAGCGGACCCAGGAGATTATCAAGCAGTCGTGGGAACAGATCGGCGTCGAGGTCGAGATCGTTGCCATCGATGCCAGCGTCTACTTCTCCTCCGACGCCGGCAACCCCGACACCGTCGCGCACTTCTATGCCGACGTCACGATGTTCACCAACGGCCCGATCAGCCCCTACCCGCTGGACTACATGGCGGGCTTCAAGTCCACCGAGCCAGACATCGACCTCGCCCAGAAGTCGAACAACTGGTCGGGCAGTAACTACCACCGCTGGGTCAACGAGGAGTTCAACGCCCTCTGGGAGCAAGCGCGCACCGAGCTCGATCCGGACGTGCAGGCCGAGCTCTTCATCGGCATGAACGACCTCGTCATCAACGAGGTCGTCCGCATCGGCCTGGTGCATCGCGCAAGCGCGGTTGGATTCTCCAAGCGGATCAAGGGGTATGTGCCGTCCTCGCGGGAGATCGATGTCTACGACATCGCGAACTGGTACGAGGAGTCCTAGAGCGGTTGTCGGAAACGGTGACCGGCGTAGCGGCGTAATGCATTGCGCCGCTACGCCAATGTTTTCGCGAATCGCTAAAAGCACTGGACCCCGACATGCCGCACTAGCGGGATGCTCTGACGGAAGCGGCGGCCTGCTCGGTGCAGGTCGCCGCTTCTTGCGTTTTCGCTGATGACGCCGCCAAGACGTGCCTCCCCTGTTGACGAGTAGTCCGGTTCTCATGCGGCACGACCAAGTTCAGGATCGTTGTGTGATTCCTCGCTCGGCCGTCAGAAACTGGCCTGGCGCGATTGCGGGCTGAACGGCAGACACAACCTCCCGGTTAGTGTCAGCCCCTCGTCTTGCGCATTCGGATAGGCAATGCGTTTACGTAACTGTTTTATACTTATGAAACAGGGTGAAGTGTCGCTCGTATGGCTCAAGAAAGGATCGACATCGATGAGTATGTCATGGAATCCGAGCAACCACGATGCCTACGATGCCCTTAAGGGGAAGGATGTCTACACCGCGGACAATGAGAAAATCGGCACCGTCGATGAGGTGTTGCATCCTGCGAATGATACGAACGCACCTGACCAGCATTACCTGCTCGTCAAGCCAGGCATGCTTGAAAGGATTGCCGGCCAGGATGAGTTTTATGTCCCGGCCACGTCGATTCAGATGGAGGGCGAGGACCGGGTAGTGCTTGAGACGACGAAGGAGAGTTTCGGATCAAGAGACTGGCCGGAGCCAGGCGACGGTGACGCCTTCCGTCGCCACTAACCCTCTCACAAGACGCACTCAGCATTCCGCCACCTCGCGCGACCTGAGCTATTGACCATTGGGCAGTAACGCCCCGCCTTGGTCCGCACCCGGGCGGGGATCTTTTTCCGCCCCGCTACTCGACCAGAAAAACAGCTGGCGTGTCGGCCTTGACGTACTCTCGATAGTTGATCTGGAACGCGGCGTCTCCAGATAGTGTCAGGCTGCCGACGATCACCTGTAAGCCGTGCGATCCGGGTGTGCCTGCAAGAGAGACTGCTGAGTCTGGCGCGTAGATAACCCCGTCGAATGTCGCAGCGCCGCTTCCGCCTGCGTCGAAAGGGCTGCCGTTGGCAATCCACAACACCATACCGCAGGGTGCGTCCGGATATGGCTCGTCCTCCGGAAGACACGGGCCGTCAGCGGGTGGCGGATTGGGCATCGGGTCAGCAGCGGGATAGGAGGTTGAGAGGTGCATGCTGCTATTGCCCAGATTGATACTCGCATTGCCTGCCACGTATAGCAGAACACCTCCACCTGGAGATGGGCAAGGTGGACTCTGGTTGGTCAGGAGTGAGCTCGAGTTCTGGAAGTTGAGTTTGGTATTGCCGTCCAGGTAGTAGGTGCCGCCTGTTAAGCAGACCGTATTTTTGACAGTGATCGTGCCAAGGTTGTTGTAATAGCCTGAAGGCATGTGGCAGATGTCCTCGCTGAGGCAGTCAGGCGCAGATTGGGCTACGCCCTTTGGTGGAGGCTCGGCTTCAGCAAGTGGATCGGGGGCCTTGCGCATGCCCTCGTTGAACCCTCCCGGGGCAGCCCAGGAATCGTTCTTCTCGATCGTGCCATTGGCGTCGATGGTGCCACCGACTGCGAAGAGGCTCGAATTGCCGCTATTCGTGATATCGCAGTTGGACATGGCGCTGCCCTCACCGTCGATGCGGATCTGGATCCCGCCGTTGAGAGCGATGCCCGGGCACTTGAGCGCAACTAGTGCATACGGCTTCGGGACGCCCTGAATACCGGCAACCGCGGTGTTCGTGACTTGCCAGTTGCCGCCGTAGATTGCGCCCAAAAAGAATTTCCTGACGTCCTTGGTAATCGTGACCCGGACGTATTCAACTCCGGAGAGCGCGCCAGTGCCAGGCGCCGGCCACTCGACCCGGACGTCGTCCTGGTCAACACCGGCGTTCTGCGCACCATAGCTCTTGCCCGCAACCTGCACGTCGGCCTCACTGCGCTTATCGAGGACTGCGACGGCGGCGCTCATCGCGGCGGCGTCAACGGCGGCCTGGTTCTGCCGGCGCTCGGCCAGCAGAAAGCCAACGTCGATTGCCAGCGCAATGACACCGATGAGCACGGTTAGACCGATTGCGAACAGGATCATGACCTGCCCGCGTCGTGATTGATGGATGGGTCGTTTGTCCACCTGGCCACTCCCCACAGCGCGCTCTGCATCTGGCGCGGATGACACCGGATCTCCGGATTTGCCGGCTGACGGTATCAGTGTAGGGAGTGGTCCGAGACGCAGTTATCCGTCATACGTCCCGATCTTTTGGGGTACCATGTCCCCCGTTTTGGAGGCCTCGTGTTACCGGCGACGCGCCCGCGCCAGCAATATGCCCGCCAGCAGTGCGCCGCTGAAGGCCAGTACTCCCGTTCGCAGCGGATCGAATACCGGCGGAGGAACCGAGACAACCCCTTCGCGGGTGGCAATCACCGGCTGTTTGACATAGCGGCCGCGTTTGGGAACTGCCCGCCGCTCGAAGTCGCGCGCCAGCTCGTGCAGCGCCGCACGCATCACCCGCCCCTGGAGCGGTTTGCCGTGCCCACTCGCGAGGGTCTCCGGCTCAAGGTCAGCCAGTGCTCGAACCGACTCGCCCGCAGCCTGCCAGTCGATCGTGTAGTAGGCCGGCGGCCGGTGTACTCGCGGGCGTTGCGTTAACGCCCACAGCGCGGACTCTTGTTTGGTGGTGACGACCGCGTCCCCGGAAATCAGCGTGCGGTCGGCATCGCGAAAGAGCGCAACGTGGCCGGGAGAGTGTCCAGGCGTATGGATCCAGCGCCAGCCCGGCATCGCGTGAATGGATCCATCCGACGGCAGTGCGCGCGCCCATGATCCTGCATCGAACGGTCCGCGCGGGAAGAGCGGCGACAGGAGCGCCACTGCGCCCCCGCCAACGGTTGGATCTGGCGGAGGGTAGGCTGAGCGCCCTGTTATATAGGGCATCTCCATTTCATGCGCGTAGATCGGCGTACCCCACTCCTCCGCCAGGTCACGCATCGTTCCAACGTGATCGAAGTGGCCATGCGTCAAGACGATCGCGGCCGGGCGGGAATGCTCGCCGAAGCGTTGTTTGGCCGCCTCTTTGATTCGGCCGGCATAACCCTGCAAGCCGGTATCGATGAGTACCCACTCCCGGTCTCCGGCACCGGGCGTACCGTAGAAGAGGACGTTCACAAATATGGTCCGCAAATACGCCAGGTCGTTTGTAATGGAATTCAGAGCGCCGCGCTGATCGGTCGAGGTGTGTCTGTCTGCTGGTTCCATGATGCCCCCGGGTTGATGAAGCGGTGATTCCTCGTTATATATTGAGGCTATCACTGAGCCGGGAGCGACACGCGTACATGCAGCAGGAGAACAGAAGGGTCGTCCTCTTCCCACAGCGTTCAGAGTGGCGGACGCGCATCGATCATCCTGGAACGGTCACGTCGAACGACGTGCGCGCCCTGGTCATGCTGCGCTTATAAGTCACCCAGAGGGTTCATCAGTCACCTTGAGCGTTCATCAGTCACCCTGAGGCGTTCATCAGTCACCCTGAGCGCCTTGACAGTCATCCTGAGCGCCAGCGAAGGATCTCGTGCTTGCATCCCGGGGTGTTTGACGCAGAGATCCTTCCTTGCGTCAGGATGACTAATGAGCGCGCGAGCACGATCGAGGCGCGCGGGGTGACGAACGAACGCGCGAGCACTATTAAGGCGCTCAGGATGACTATCAAGGCGCTCAAGGTGACGGGAGCGTGTGATGGGTGTTCAGAAGCCCGTTGAATGCCGATGGCCGCCTGGCGACATATCCCATACGACTATCCTTGGATACGGCCGCCCTTAGCCCTGCTTCTGCTCCCACATCTGGCGCGTGAGAGCCGCCTGGCCGAGATGCTCGCAGCTGTGCTCGATGGCGTGCAGCAGCCACCAGCTACCGACGTGGGAGCGGTTTGGCCGGGCGATCTCCTTGACGAGGTGGTCGCAGGTGAGGGCATCCAGATAACCGTTCACGTCACTCTCGGTCTGGTCGACGAGCGACAGTAGTTCATCGGCGCTTGAGGCAGTGACGCGGAATTTCGCCTCGCGATCGCGGTCGATCTCAGTGTCTACCGAGGTAGCCAGCAGATAGCGCTCGGCGTCGAGGGCATGGGAGACCAGCACCGCGATTGAGTTCGTCTCGTCGCCTGGCTTCCAGTTGAGCGCGTTGGTATCGAGACCGCTCACGATCTCGCGCCAGCCGGCGTGCTGAGTCTGGAGAATCTGGCGGGTGGATTCGCGTACGGCGGCAACCGGATCGCCCATGGGCATGCTCCTTCAGATTGGTGAGGCGGCTACTCTTCCTCGTCGCCTACCAACAGCCTGCGATAGCTCTCGTAGCGGTCTGGATGGATCTCACCAGCTTCCAGAGCGGCGAGGACCGCGCATTCGGGCTCGTCGATGTGGCGACAGTCGCCATAGTAGCATGAGCCGATGTAGGGCCGGAACTCCGGGAAGAGCTGGTCCAGATTCTCAAAGTCAATACCCCACAGGCCCAGCGCGCGCATGCCTGGCGTGTCCGCGACGAAGGTGTTGCGGTCGAGCTGAAAGAGCGTGGTCCAGGTGGTGGTGTGCCGGCCTTTGCCGGTGGCGGTGCTGATGTCGCCGATGCGTTCCTCTGAATCGGGGATAATCTGGTTGAGCAGGCTGGACTTGCCGACACCGGACGAGCCGGCGAAGGCGCTGATCTTGCCGGTTAACAGCGATCGCAACTCATCCACGCCCACGCCGGTATGGGCGCTGGTAGGCACGACCGGGTAGCCGGCCATCCTGTACGGCTCGAAGAACCGGTCTACCTCCTGCAAATCAACCAGATCAACCTTGTTGACACACAGAATCGCGTTGATGCCGCGTGCCTCGGCCAGCAGCAGCAGGCGGTCGATCATTCTGGGGTGCGGTTCCGGGTCGCGAATGGCGACAACGGCGATGAGCTGGTCCGGGTTCGCCAGGATGACCTGCTCCTTGTCGTCGGTGCCACGAGCTAGACGCGAGAGCGACCTCACGCGCGGGAGAATTTCTTCGATGACACCTTGAGGAGGATCGGCATCGGGAATGCTGAGAGTGGCTCTTACCCGGTCACCGACAGCGGCAGGATCAGTCTTCCTACGCTGGCGTTTGAGCGTGCCCCGCAGCGTGCAGCGCAAGATCCCGGCGTCGGTAGAGACATCGAAATGGAGACCATAGCTACGCACGATGACGCCCAAGAGTTCGTCTCCCGCGTTCATCTCACGTAGGTCAGGCAAAGGCAGCTCCCAGGTTCCAGGTGGTCACACGCACGATCCTGTGGCTATTGTGCCAGATCGGAACGGCGACTTAGCATGTGCCTACGACGGGGTTCTCTCACCATTCGTACCAGCAATCGGTTCCGGCACAGCAACGGTAACATCAGCGTTCGACAAACTGGCCATAGGCATTGCATGTCGGTCCGCTGACCTTCTTCCAATAGCAATTCTCGAGCGCATCGGCATCGCTGCGCCGACTCATTACCGACAACAACATACCTGCAAGCGAGACGGCAAGGAGCCGGCGAAAACCTCGCCGCGTTAGCCGCCGTGCCATGTTGCCTCCTTGCCATTATTCGGGCGTCTATTGCTGGGCAATGATCGCCGCGACGATGTCGGTGATCTGTTGGCTGCTCAGTCCTAATGAGGGGGACCGTGCTATCGACAGGTCAAAAACCACATTCTCCCGCTCCCAGATGGCGCGGAAGGCGCTGGCCGTGGTGGGACTGACCCGCTGGAGAAGAATCTCATCCTCACCAAGATACACTCGTTCAATCTAAGCAGCATCGACGCTGGCGCGTGAACGATCCGGGGAACCCTGAATGAGCGCAACGGGGGACCCGACTGGTTTCGATAGACGATTTCAAGCCAACCCTCGGCACTCACCGAGCGCTCAACGAGCGTGAGGTCAAGCGGCAGCTGCTGCGGTATGACCGGTTGGAACGGCAATGTGTCAATGCTGGCGTCAGAGGGATCGAGGCGATCGAGACGCGTTCCCGGCGGTCCTGATTGCCCGGTAGATTCTCTGGGGACATCGTTGTCAGTCGCCGTGATGAAGGCGACAAAACGCCCCAGCCGGAAGTCGGCCAGGGACGTGGCCGGCTCGATCGCAACCACGACGAACATCAGCAGTAGTGCGGCCGCAAGAGCCGGCCATCAGCGCTTCGTTGATCGCCGCCGACGCTTATCGTGGGACTGGCCCTCTTGCGGGGCTTCCTTTTTTAACTAACGTTCTTCCGTGCTGAGCCTATCCGAGTGTTGAATTAGCGCATCCAACCGCACTCGCATCTCCCGGTTTGCGCGGTAAGCACGTGACTGGCCTGCCGAGGGGGTGATCTGCTCGATGAGAGCCACCTCAGCGTCTGAGTAGCCCTGAACATAGCGCAGTGTGAATGCTCGTTGAAGTGGTGGGGGCAGTGACTGGAACGCTTCGAGAAGAAGCTCCCGATCAGCGTACGCCTCAATTGGGGATGCTCCACAGGTTAAGTGGCGACCCGATGTTGCCTGCTTCGCTAACCGATCGAGGGAGATTGTTAGATGCCGCTTGTGACCCCGCTCGCTCATCAGCCACGTTCTGCGGGCGATGGTGTAGAGCCAGGCCGCGAAGCAGGTGTCGTCCTTAAGTTCACCAATGTGAATGAGAGCGTGTCGAAAGGTGTCTTGAGCGAGATCCTCCGCGTGGCAGCTGTCACCATTCACTCTCCGCCGAAGATACCGCAGGATGGCGGGCCGATGGCGCTCGAAGAGTTGGCCGAACGCATCAGGCGAGCCGGCTCGCGCTGCGGCCACGAGTTCTTCCTCGGCCGGTGGTGAAGGCTCTTGTCGTTGACGCCACATACGCGGCCACCTTTGACGAGCCGGAGACGAATACCGTTCAGTTAAGTCAACCAAGCTGGAAAGTCTTGTTCAAACAACATATCACAAAATACTGGTAGAGACAAGATGCCTGAGTAGAGACAAGATGCCTGATTTGGGTGCTCTCTGGCATCTCTAGATATAGAGAGCTAATGAGTTGCACTATTCATCGCGGATGATAGGCGAAGCCGTGAGGATAGCGGCCCGCTGTCGGCCAATGAATGTGCCAAGCCTAGAGAGGCAGTGTTACGTTACGCAGCGTCCGGTGGCACATAGTAAAGGGGTGCAATGGACATGGTAAGGTGGCGACGACTTGTTCCCTTGATCTTCCTGATCCTCGCGGCTGTGATTGGCCCTCTTGCCGTCGTCACACCTCGTGTCGCTCAGGCTACCCATAAGTCAACCGCGTGTAAGTGGGGCTTTCCGTGGCCGCGCACAATCTACTACTACGTGAACACTGGCGTCGGCCAGTTTTCGAGCGATCATGCCACTCGCGTCCAGTATGGCGGCAACACCTGGACTGAGACCGGTTTCAATCTTCTGTTTCAACGGACGACCAATCGGGATGCGGCAACCAATTACAGTGAGCACTTTAAGGGAAGTGCTTCTAGCACGACGGTTGCTTGGGCACGGGTGTCACCGTCAACGAGCTGCAACGTCGACGCCGGTAATCCGATTACTCGCGTGGAGGTCATCTGGAACAATACTAAGAAGTTCCATAGTGACTGCCTCGCTGCGGGAACGTACTGTCAGACCAACGGCTACTTCGATATCCATGATGTCTCTGCACATGAATTCGGTCACTGGTTCTTCATTGGCGACGAAACAGCGAGTGCTGACAGCGCCCACACGATGTACAATATTATGTCCTTTGGAAATACCTTCAGGCGTTCCCTTCATCAGCACGATCGCGATACGGCTTGGACCATGTACGGTTGCAGGAGTGGCTATACGTGCCACTGACGAGGAGACGGCAATGATCGGAAAGCGCACGGCAGTGCTCGCTGGAGTCGGACTAATCCTCCTGATGAGCGCGTGCGGCGAGCCAGACACACCGCCAGTCCGGGCGGGACAGCAGGTAACGGTGGATCCGCTGCCGACCGCGACAGCAACAGCAATACCGACGGCAACAGCGACGATGGAGACGGAGGTGGCGGCTTCTCCTGATGTCGATTGCAGCGCGACGTTGTCTTCGCTCTATCAGCAGTTCGACCTTGAGGAATTGGCCTGGAGCTCTCATCAGGTTGTCGTGGGCACTGTCGCTGAGCGGCAACCGTCAGAGTGGGGAGAGTCACCAAATCCTAGTGATCCGACCAGCCGCGTGATCTTTACCACGTATGTCATGCAGGTCGAGCAGCGACTGCGCGGACAGCCATCGGACAGGATTCTCGTCCGACAGATGGGCGGGACGATCGGCGACTGTACCCAGGAGCACGATTCCGAACCCCAACTTGCCGTTGGTCAGTTGGTGCTCCTGTTCCTGCGCGAGGAACAATCCGCTAATATGGAAACGATATACCATCTCACCGGTGGTCCCCAGGCGTACTGGAAGGTCAAGGATGATGGGACGGTGTCCATGGATGTTGGGCACCTCGCACAATACAGCGGGATGCCGCTGGCTACGATCGTGGAACGCATTCAGACATTCTTGGCTGGGCCGCCACTGGAAGGCCCGCTCGCCCGTGAATACCTCGTTCCGGTCGAGCTGGCGCCAATTTCGACACCGTTTCTGCTTCCAACGCCCAGCAGTTAGCCAGCCGTAGCCGCAGAGGACCCTGCGGCATCGCGCAGGTCACCCAATCTAAGGCCGGCCGGGGTGCGCAAAGAACAGGGACCTCCGACGAAAGCATAGACCGCGACCACCTTGGCTCAGGCCTACGCTTGATCTCCTCAACAACCGGCCTGGCCGGTGGCGGGCTTGGATCAGTCTTCCTACGCTGGCGTTTGAGCGTGCCTCGCAGCGTGCAGCGCAAGATCCCGGCGTTGGTGGAGACATCGAAATGGAGACCATAGCTACGCACGATGACGCCCAAGAGTTCGTCTCCCGCGCTCATCTCACGTAGGTCAGGCAAAGGCAGCTCCCCAGGGTTCAGGCATTCACATCAGCAATCCTGTGCCAATTCTGCCAGATCGCGGGGTGGTTGCCGCGCCGTGGGACACGATTGGTGGCTAAAGCATGCTACGGAGAGGGCCCGATATAGCCTATACCGTTGAGCAGAGCGTAGGCGTTGTCGATGACGACGACGCCCGGGCCGAACGGGATGAGGTATTCGCGGTCGAGCGTCTGCAAAGCAGCCTGGAGATCGGCGACCATCTGCTCGGTTTCCGGGAATGGCAGGGCGATGCGGGTGAGGACGATCTCCTCACCCTCGACGACATGACTCGGTCCGGGGTGAACGATGTGGTCCTCGTCGTCTCGCGGTTCCGCCCCCGGTGGCACGAGCCGGACCAGCGACCGGATCGCGTCGCTGCCGGCCGGCACCCGCAGCACCAGCAGCACGTCCACCCACGGGCGATCGGAGATCGTTAGCAGCGGTGTCACCTCGAAGCCGAGCAGCTCGTAGCCGCCCTCGAAGAAGATGGCCGGCACGGCGTAGGGGAGGGCGTCGCGGGTGCGGTCATCGATAAACCACATGCGGTAGGCGCGCTCGCCATCCGGCTGGACGCCGGTAGCGACCAGGCCGTCGTCTCGGAGGAAGGTGGCGATGGCATCGTCGATATCCGCCGAGGCCGGGGCGATCAGATAGGCTGGTCCGCTGGCCGGGATCGGGACCGACGCGGCATCGGCGAAGTCGCGCCGTCGCCGGTCTGGTGCCAGATAGCGCACGATCCTGCCCTGGTCACCGGTAGAAAAGTAGACCGCAAGGTTGTCGGCTGGGAGCTCGGCAACCTTTTCCACGGCGTCGCGAACATCGCCCTGAAAGGCACGATAGGTCTCCGGGTGCGGTGCCCACTCCTGGAAATAGTCGTGGATCGACCAGGTAGCGCTGCCGACAATGCTCAGCACCACGACAGCCAAGGCCATCCTGCCCCAGAATTGACCGCGTTCGCCGGCCACGCGCACTGCTTCGCGCATCGCCAGCAGCGGGAAGAGGAACAGCACCGGCGTCAGCACCAGGAGCTGGCCGTGGTCGCCCGGCGCAATCAGTATAACCATTACCAGGAAACCCGCGAACCAGATCAGGGCCCAGGCGTGTCGCGAGCGCAGAGGGTGACGCAGCGCGACAGCGACCCCGACGAGCATCCAGCCAGTCAGGATGGGGTCGAAGAGCGGCCGTCCGGCGATGTTCTGTCGCCACTCTTCGCTGCCGGACCACGCCAGCGCGCCCAAGTGTCGAGGTGATTCGCTCGCCGACCGAGAACTCTCCTGGGCTGGTCATGCCCAGGCGGAAGATGTCGGGCTGCTCCCAGAAGTAGCTGGCCAGCGGCGCGGCGACCAGCAGCATCACACCCAGGCCCAGCAACAACCCCCGGCGGTCGGCCCGCGTCCCGAGATAGTCCCTTTTATAGAAGAGGAAGAGTCCGATCAGAATCGCTACCGGGATGATCGCGCGCATCCCGGCGCTCGTGTAGAGGCCGATGCCAAAAGTGAACCCGGCCAGACCAAACGAGCCTGAGGGGACGTTCCGTCCGCGAAAACGCAGGCCCTCGGTCGCCTTCCAGAGCGCCCACAGCCCGAGACCACCCACGGCTGCCATCGAGATCGCCGGCAGAGCCTGCCGGCTGAACACGATCTGCCAGAACGACGTCGCCACCAGCAGCCCGCCGGCTAACCCCCAACCGTAGCCGAGCATCTGCCGGTACCAGAGACTACAGGCAATGGCCGCGGCGATACCGAACAGCGCCGCCGGCAGCCGTGGCCCGGTGACCCCCCAGCCGGCTAGTCTTCCGGTGATGCTGACGACAAAGGGAAAGGCGGGCTCAAGAGCCTCGTTCTCGTCCGTGAAGTAGATTGGGAAGAAATCCCGCTCAATCTGCTGCGCCGCCAGCGCGACCGTCGCCTCATCATCCCCAAAGCCCGGCGGGTCGCTCGTCACCCCCGGCAGCCGCAGGAGCGCGGCGACGACAAGGATCGGCAGCAGCATCAGCACCGTCTGCGCGACCCCAGAGCGGCGCTTCGAGAACAGTCGCAACCCAGACCATGATAGAGATGACTCGTCCGACCCGCGCAACCCTGTTCCTCGTCTATCCCGTTTGGTCTCCTGCGGGAGGATATGCAAGGTCAGGTATGCAGGATGACCTTTTGCGTCTGGATGAAAACCGCCCCGAGCGTTTTCGCCACATGTGCGTGATTGATCCGGTCTGTTGAACGACGTGGCGTTACACGGAGACCATCATATCCGAGGCGGAACCATGCCGCAGGCTGTGCTCGCTCAGGCAGGGGACACTGAGCCAGCGCCGGTTGGCATCCTCGGCTAGATACGTCTTCTGGATGCGGGGGTACTTGTCGATGGGTGGGTCTCTCCCGTTCGGGAGCTGAACGTGCCGGCGGTCGTGGATCCGGTAGGCGTTATTCAAATAGGGTTACTACGGGTAGCGTCGTAATAGCTCAACCTCAACATGGTTAGCAAAGCTTGGAGCATCTCTCCGCAAGCCATCGAGCAGCCTCAGCAATGTCACGGCAGAGCTCCGTAAGTCTCGTGCTTGTCGGTCAAGTATCTCGCAAATGAAACCTGGGTTCAGGTCGAACTGGCTGACGAGGAAATCGTCAGGGCTCATGACATCGATGTCGTACTCACTGCATAAATCGGCAGGGAAATGCTTGATATTGGACGTCACGATGGCTTGAGCATCGGATCGAACGGCAGTCTCTAAGACATGCTCATCGTCTGGATCTGGAAGTCCGGCCGAGAATGTTAAACCGGGAACCTTCCTGACCATAGCTTCCGGAAAGTGCTCTTCCATGACGTGAATGCGGCGCTGGATGTTATGCGGGGGATAGTGGAACCCTTCGAGCGTGTGTCGTACCTCGTCCAAGATACGCTCACTCCAGAAGGGATGAAAGAGACCTTGCTCTGCCAAGCGGAGCAAGGTATCAGCGAGCGGCATTGGGGCCAGGACGCAAGCGTCCAGAACCGCGCCGTATCTACTCACCCGTGTCGTTTTCCTCGTCGCCAGGAAGCCCATACAGGCCGAGTTCATATGTCTCGCGAGATAGTTCCGCCAGGTCGCGCCGACGTTTTTCATCACGACTCAACCGGTAATCCTCGAGGTCCTTAAGCCGAATCCGGCGATGAGAGCGGAGGCGACTATACGGTATCTTGTCCTGCTCAAGCAGCGAGATGAGATGCGGCCGCGACACTCCTAGATAATTGGCAGCCTCTTGTGTTGTTAACTGCGTGTGATAGGGCATGATGCCTACTGCGCCGCCCTTCAGTAGGACATCAACGGCTTCACACACGACCTCAAATAACGGGCCGGGTATCTCTAACTGCTTCTGTGTTTCTTCATCAACGAGCACCGCACGCGGTGTCTTCGATTCGGACTGCGCATGGTCTCGATGCCGTTGCAGATACTCCGCAATCTTCTGGAGCAACTCGAGGTCCTCTTGGCTGGCTCGCACCGGCCTGTCTGTGGCGGACATTCGCAGCTCCTCTCCCTTTACGCTGATTCTTTGAGCGCTATAACCTCACTCAAATCAAGCTGCTTCCAGTTCGTCTGCGCATAGTATATGGCAAAAATCGAAAAAATCGCAACGGCTCCAGAGCATCCGTATTCCGTGCCCATTTCATTGACGAGGTGATGATGGTTAGCGCGACGAAAGAAGCGCCGTGTAGCAACTACAGCATTACTAACGCTTACCCAATCTCGATGGGTGACTCCACGCTGACGTCGTCGCAGGTGATCGTGACCGTGCCGGTTCCGGGCGTCAGGTCCGCGGCGAGGCGCCAGCTCCAGGAGACGCGGCCGTTGCCGGAGGCCGTCTTCTCGATGAGCCCGGGGTCTTCGCCTTCGTCACCATCCGGGGTGATAAAGCTAATGCTGCAGGTGGCGTTGGGAATGGTGCGGATTGTCGCGTCGGCCCGGGCGTTGGGCTTTCCACCTCGGATCGAGAGGATCTCCAGACTGCCGTCACCTGAGCCGGTTCCTGTGGAGGGTTCCGTTGATCCTCCGGTAGCCTGGACGGTCGCGGTTGGCGTGCCGGTGCTGTCCCCGTTGCTGCCTCCATCGTCCCCGCCGCAACCCACCAGAATGATCAGCGCACACAGGGAGAGGACAAAAGCCCGCTTAGACATGGACACACCTTTCGTCTCTTTACAGAATTTAATTTTTCGCAGTGGTACGCTGCCGCAATCATCCACGGGCCGATGAGATCCGTCAAGAGGCTGGCGCGTGGGGAGGATACTGGAGGACAATCCGTACACAGGAACGATCTGGCCCTCCCCGGCGTCTTACAAACAGATGCAGCGGGAGACTCCATTCGACCAGATGGTGAGAGTAGGTGGATAGTTTATGCGAACCTTGATCGCACTGTTCCTTATGGTTTCCGTGCTGCTACCGGCCTGTGGCTCGAACAGCGAGGCGGGCAGCGACGTGCCGGAAGACCCAATTGACGTCGCCACGCTGCGCGAGCGGGCGTCCGACCTGGACGGCGAGACGGTCACGGTCCGTTCAAACTACTGGAGCGACGGCGAGACGCAGTATCTCTCCGACATCATGATGGAGTCGTACCCGCCCCAGATCCCGAAGGATCAAGCCGTGACCCTGGTTGGCGAGATGCCGGCCGACGTTCTCGCCGGGTTGGACCACGCCGGGCCGTCATTCGCTCCGGTTACCTGGGGCATGGTCGAGATCACCGGCCAGGTGCATGCCGATGGAGAACTGCGGATACAGATCGTCGAGGCGCGGTTGGTGGAAGCCTAGCTGGACTATGAATTCATCGGATATTGGGACGACATTCTCGCGATTTCACATCCCGACCGGGTATGTCTCTATTGCCCAGGTTGCGAGGTTTAAGCAGGTCGATGGTAACGTCTTGCTGAACCGGGAAGCGACGCGAGGCGGATTGACTGCTTCGGGGGACGAGACGGGACGCCTACGATCGCTCTTTGACCAACACCGGCGTGAACAGCGGTACATCCTCACCACGCACAATTGAGGTCGCGTTCGCGATCAGCGTGCGGGCGTAGTCGAGGCCGGCGATCTCGGCGGCGCGTTCCAGCGCGGCATGGATGACAGGCCGGCGGCGCCCGGGGCTGTGGGAGTCGGACGCGATGACGTGCGCCAACCGGCGCTGAATCAACAGCTCGGCGGTTTCAAGTGCCTCGTTGCCATGGTAACCGGTGAGCGAGTGCGAGTTGATCTGCATCAGAATGCCACGCGCGATCAGGAGCTCCACCCAGGCCGGCTCGCGCTGGATCACCGGGTAGCGTTCGGGATGGGCCAGCAGCGGCGTGAGGCCGGCAGCCTGGATGCGGCCAATCGAGCGCTCCACCAGATCCTTCGGCCACTCCTCAAACAGATGCAGCTCAACGAGCTGGTACGACGTAAAGTTGATCGGGATGAGATCCTGGCGGCCGTAGCGATCGATGAGGTCCGGTGCGAGCCGGGCTTCGTGGCCGGGCACGATCTCGATCGTCAATCCGGCGTCGGCGGCGAGCTCTTTGAGCCGTTCGACGCCCTCAAGGATGCGTGTCGCGTCCACGTGATGGGCGTGCGGTGTCGCGGCGATGATTTCGATACCATCGGCTTCGGCATGCCGCAGCATGTCAAGTGCCTGTTCGTCGTTGCGGGCGCCGTCGTCGACGCCGGGGAGGATGTGACTATGGAGATCGACAAGCGGTTGGTCTGGATGAGAAATGGAAATACCTACCCTCAAGGATGATCGGTTAGACTGGCATACGAATTGAGTTTTACCACGTAACACGCGGTATCAAAGCCTATAGAAAAGATCGGGAGCACAGAATGACGGCCGACCGTTCAACACTCATCACCCAGGGCGATCAAGGAGGGACGCGCGTCGAGCGCGACTCGCTCGGCGAGCTGAATGTACCGTTGAGCGCCTATTACGGCGTCCAGACGATGCGGGCCAAGGAGAACTTCCCCATTAGCGATCTGCGCTTTCCACGCTCCTTCATTAAAGCAATCGGTCAGATCAAGGGCGCCGCGGCCGAGGCCAACATGCAGCTCGGATTGCTGGATGAGTCGATTGGTGAGGCCATCGTTTCTGCGGCGAAAGAGGTCGCCGACGGCACGCTCGACGCGCAGTTCGTGCTGGATATCTTCCAGACCGGCTCCGGCACCTCCACCAACATGAACGCCAACGAAGTGATCGCGATCCCGCGCCAACGAGTGGCTCGGCGGCCAGCGTGGCGACTCGCAGCCCGGTGCACAAGAACGACCACGTCAACATGGGCCAGTCCACGTAACGACGTCATCCCGACCGCGATCCACCTGGCGGCGCTCACGGCCATCCATGAGGAGCTGCGGCCCGCGCTTGGCCGGCTGGAAGCAGGCGCTGCGCGAGAAAGCCGCCGAGTTTATGCCGATTGTGAAGACCGGCCGAACGCACCTGCAAGACGCGACGCCGATCCGGCTGGGACAGGAGTTCGAGGGTTACGCGGGTCAAATCGAGCGCGGCATCCGCCGGCTGGACGGCGCGATCAGCGAGCTGCGCGAGGTTGCGCTGGGTGGCACGGCCGTCGGCACCGGTATCAACACGCACGCCGAGTTTGCCCAGCGCGTGTGCGCCATTCTGAGCGAGCAGAACGGCTTCGACGTCGTCGAGACCTCGAACCACTTCCAGGCCCAGAGCACGCTGGATGGGGTTGTGGCGGCCAGCGGGGCGCTCAAGACCATCGCGGTCAGCCTGATGAAGATCGCCAACGACATCCGCTGGCTCGGCTCCGGACCGCGCGCCGGTCTCGGCGAGATCGAGCTGCCGGCCGTCCAGCCTGGCTCATCGATCATGCCGGGCAAGGTCAACCCGGTCATCGCCGAGTCGGTCACGATGGTCTGCGGCCCAGGTGATCGGCAACGACGTCACGATCAATCATCGGCCGGGGCGTCCGGCAACTTCGAGCTGAACGTGATGATGCCGGTCGCCGCCTACAACCTGCTGCAGTCGATCTCGCTCCTGGCGACCTCGGCCGACAACTTCGCCAACCAGTGCGTCGCCGGACTCAAGGCGACCGAGCACGGGCCCGAGATGGTCGAGAGGGGCCTGATGCTCGGCACCGCCCTGGCTCCGCGCATCGGCTACGACGCCGCCGCCGACATCGCCAAAGCCGCCGCCAAGTCCGGGCGCACCATCCGCGAGGTTGCCCGCGAGATGACCGAGCTCAGCGACGAAGAGCTGGACCAGCTGCTCGACCCGGGCAGCATGACCGAGCCGGGCACGACCCTGGGCCCGAGTGGCGGCTGATCGAAAGCGGAAGGTGTAGCCGGGGATATGCACACGGCGAAAGAGCTCACCAGCGCGTCGTTTACGCTCACCGTCAACGGTCGGGAAGCGTCGTTTGGCGACGTGTTTCCCGATTTCGACGGCCGCGATCGGCTAGGGATCGTTGTTCGCCAGCCTGGGGGCGCGCTCGGCGCGAGCGCGCTCATCCTGGCGACGATTACGGCGTTCTATGACAAGCAGCGTGAGCGCGGCGGTGATTTCTTCGTCTACCCCGATTACTACATCTTCCACGTCGGCCAATCTCATGGCAATCACAGCATGATCGATATCTGGCCACGCCACAAGGAAGTTGTAGTGAAGGACAATCCCGAGCACCTCCTGCGCGCGATCAACGACCGTGCCGTTACCCGGTTGCTGGTTGAAGACATCGCCCCGGGCGAGCACGATTTTCGCCGCGAGACGCTGGCAAGCGCTCAGATCCGCACGGCACTCGCGTACTCTCCGTCGGGTCAGGTTCGGGATGGTGATGTGACGGTTGCGGGAAACGCGGTTACCGAATCGTATGTGGCAGCCGTGCTAGACCAATCCAGGGAGATTCCCGAAGAGGTGAGCGCTGCTATCCGCTCGGCACGGGACGCTTTCAAGCGCGATGGCGCGGCTATTGAGAGCTACCGCAGGATTGACCTCGAAACTGCGCTCTCGATGCTCGTTGGCGGCGTCGAGGCATGACCGGGCGGTGCCCGAAGCATCTTGATCCGATAAATGAGACGCAACCCCTGTCTGCGTAGCGGCGCAATTATGAGGTTGTCCTGATTGATCCGGTCATGAGGAATGCGTAGCGGCGCAATTTATTGCGCCCTCTCCGACGCCCGAGCGGTCAGGCAAGGCGCAATGAATTGCGCCGCTACGAACATGGGGGCCACAATTATCGGATTAACCGGGACATCGTCATTATTGCGCCTTCTCCAACATCCGAGTGGCCAGGCAAGGCGCAATTTATTGCGCCGCTACGTAGACGCATTGAGCGGATCAATCAGGACGACCTCATAATTGCGCCGCTACGCCGATGTTTGCGCTAATCCCTGCAGAACCTCGCCTCGCGGTTGAGGTGGTAGGCAGGGAGCGTGTGCTCCCAGCGAGCCTCGTCGGTGAACATCTCCAAGAGATCGAACGATGGTGACTCTTCTGGGTAGCAGGCCCGGTGCCAGAGTAGAAACGCGACGACTTGAATCCGGGCGGTTCTGAGCTCTTCAATAATCAGATGCCCGATGACGCCGTGCTCGTCGATGAATTCCTGGTGGTTGAACTCGCGCAAGACCCGTTCGAAATCGACGGGTACCCGACGGTGAGTGACGTGCCACTCGCCATCGTTTGACTCCAGGAGCGCGTAGCTTGCATCCGTGATGCCGTCGAGAGGTGCACCAACCGAGCCAGGATTCAGGATGTGCCAGTTATCGACGATCCGATTCAAAGGAAGATGCGTATGCGCGGCGAGAACGATTGGCTCCTCGATACCCGCGAGCATGTCGCGAATCTCGTCGTCGGGCGTGGTGTGGGAGATCCCTCGCCAGTGGTTGCCGGGGCTACCGTGAACGACCCTCACCGCGGGTGCATCGGCAAAGCGCAGGCTGAGGGTGTTCGGCCAGGTAGCGATCTCCGTTCGCCAACGATCGCCGACCTGGCGGTGTACCCAGCGATTCAACGTGTAGCCTGCCCAGGCCTCCGGAGCACGTGGTGTGTCGTAGTCGAGCAGATAGTGTTCGTGGTTACCGCGCATAAGGACGCAGCGCTGTTCGGTGAGAAATTCGAGTACCTGGCGCGAGCAGGGACCCCAGCTGATGGAGTCGCCCGCGACGATGACGCGATCGACGTCAAAGTGGCTAAGGTCCTCCCAGACTGCTTCCAGGGCTGGCAGGTTGCCGTGAATGTCGGCCAGGACGGCGAGTTTCGTCACCTACCACTCGATCCCGGGCTGCTCGGGGCTGACCACAAAGGACGCTGTCTCCACACCGAAGTGCTCGCGCACGCCGGTGGTGAACTCGTTGAGGATGACATCCGCGATCCTGGCATCGGGAGCGTCGAAGTCGCGCAGCACCTCTGAGAGCAGGATGAGTGAGGTCGTTTCAGGGGTGATGAGTCCCTCGCGAGCCTGCCTCCACATAATGTGGCGCGTCAGGACGATTGATCCCGCCGCGTAGCCCATCTCGTCAGGCTCGACTTCGATTGGGCCGTCGGCGTCGAGCGCGTGGAATGTGTCGCCGGAGCGGGTGAGA
Source organism: uncultured Chloroflexia bacterium (assembly GCA_963729445.1). Taxonomy (GTDB): domain Bacteria; phylum Chloroflexota; class Chloroflexia; order Thermomicrobiales; family CFX8; genus JACCZH01. Next base: position 416,111 of record CAVSNU010000005.1, on the reverse strand, counting down.
CGCAGCTCGAGGGGATTCTCGATCTGACCGAGGTCGAATGCCCCGGCTGGAACGGTATGCTGTAGCGAAATCGTGTTGTAGAAGTCGACGACGGGATTGATGGAGAAGGGCTCGCTGCCGGGTTTCAGCGCCCTTCGCAGCACGGCCTCGATTGAGCTCGGGTGCTTCTTGGATGAGACACCGAACGCTTGAAACTGTTCGCGCCAGGGGCGCACCCGGGGATGGGATTGCGCGTTACCGTAGACGCTCGCCTGCCGCGCATCCTCCCAGACTTCGTGCCAGCGCGTGGTGATTCCCGGCCGCTCGATCTGGTTATCGACGCCGTGCGCTACCGCGACGACAATCTGAAGCGCCGGAAAGCGCGCGAAGATCTCAGGTTGTACACAGAACTGCACCAGTGTCGTTCCTCCGATATCGATTTGCCTGCTTCGTCTGCAAACGGTGTCTAGGGTAGTGCATATCGGCTCTACGCGCACCTGGCGCCAAAACAACAGTGAGCCGGACGGCTGTCCGGCTCACTGCGTGGATTCAGATTTGAACGATGATCCGTTAACGATTCTCCGTACGGGAGCGGTTCGCCCGGCCTCTGGATGAGAGGGGCGTACCCTCAAACTTCCACCAGGTGCGGTTAACGCGCTCGATGTTGCGCCTGTGCTCCAGCTGGAGCACTTCTGCCATGACGTGCGGGGACATCTTGATGCCTCCTTTGGCATATGTTTCGACGCGCCGTTGCGTCGAATCCGTCCATCAACATGAGCCTAATATATCCAACGGCGAGCGCATTGGGAATACGTAGTTTCACCTATTTTCTTGCCAGATGCGCCATCTCTGATGTGATGCTTGCCGCGCGATGGACCCCGGTGTCCTGATGTCGTGGAACCAAGCAAACTACTTGCGATTGATTCAGGGTCTGCAGGTGAGGCCCAGTACACAATCAGAGATGAAGTTGTTGAAAGTATTGACTCCCGGTCCAGGCTGTAGTACATTCCCAATCTCGCATCCAGTGTGGGGCGAGCGAACGAAAGTCATGGAATGATGCAGCTGTACTTCAGGACGTCGAGGCGATTCAGGCGCGGCTAAGTTTTTAGCCGACCCGCAGCCTGCTGTTTGCTCGATTATCCCTGGAGTTTTCCATGATGACGCACCTGATCAGTCTCGAATCTCTTTCACCATCGCTACACCTCTTTGCCAGCAGGCGACGCTCCAGGCTTTGCGCCTGACCCATTCGCCCATCCTCCGGGCGTTGCGCCAGGCCGCACCTTCGAGTTATTGCCGGCTGTTGCTGTTGTTAAAGAGATACGAGAGACATGAAAGACCTGCTACGAACCGCTGATCTGACCGTTGCTGACTTCAATCTGTTGTTGGATCTGTCCCAGGAGCTCAAAGAGACGCCGCTCAAGCATCACGGGTTTTTGACCGGGAAGACGGTTGTGCTCTATTTCGCAAAACCTTCAACCCGTACCCGGTTGTCGTTCGAGACGGCTGTGACTCGCCTGGGTGGCATGCCGCTCTCGGTCGGCTTTAACGAGCTGCAGGTGAGCCGCGGAGAGACGCTTGAGGACACCGCGCGAGTAGTGAGTCGCTATGCCGAGGCCTTCGTCATCCGCACGTTTGCCGATGATGACGTCCAGCTTGTTGCCGAGTCGTCCTCGATTCCGGTGATCAATGCGTTGACCGACGGCCACCACCCGTGCCAAAGTCTGGCCGACATTCTCACGCTCAAGCAGCACTGGGGCACGCTTGCCGGTAAGAAGCTCGCCTACGTCGGCTACAGCAACAATGTGGCCCACAGCTTGATGGAAGCGTGTGCGCTGGCCGGTGTGAACATCACGCTCGCCAGTCCCGATGGCTATCACCTGGATGCTGATGTCGTGGCCCGAGCTCAGGCTATCGCGGCCCAGCAGGGTAGCGAGATCATCTTGACGCAAGATCCCATTGCAGCGGTTACCGGCGCGCACGCCGTCTACACCGACGCCTGGATCTCAATGGGTGATCCCGAGGCGATGTGGGCAGTCCAGGTTTCGGCGCTCACGCCATACCGGGTGAACCAGACGCTGATGAATCACGCCGAGCCTGACGCAATCTTCATGCACTGCCTACCCGCGCACCGTGGCGATGAAGTCACCGCCGAAGTGATCGACGGCCCGCAGTCCGTCGTCTTCGATCAGGCCGAGAATCGCCTGCACACCTCGCACGCGCTGCTGTACGCACTGATCAGTGGCCTCATCAAAGGCCACCAGGCGCCGGCTGCTGTATCAGTGAATGAGAAAGTGGCGGTCCGGGCGAAGGTGTAATTCGCTCTCTGACAAGGCTCTCAAATGAGATACATCGAGACACTGTGGTGGTCAACGGCGTTAAACAGGTCAAGATGCTTGGCGGTACGTAATATGAAGGTACCTATCGGCATCGGGTTCGCGAAGATGATTCCACAGTGTTCTCGTTGCCGGGATTCCCATTCAAGGGCGAGTGCGGCAACATCAACGACGTTGTAGGTGAGGATTGCACGGCCTTGCTCAGTTGCGAACGGAAGTTGCCACTCATCAGAGAGTGCTCTGCCTGCGTGTCCTGCCGCATAGCAAGATAATACGTCATATCCGCGCCGGTTCAATTGCTCTGCCAACCGAGGATCGATGTTCTCGTCAGTGTAGAGTTTGAGCTCGCTCACACGTTGACCGTGAGGATTTTGCGCAGCGCTTCCTTCTGCCGGACGATGTCCTCATCAACGAGCTCAGGCTGTTCGTCATAGTAGGCGAGGGCGGCTCGAATCTGCTTCATCTCAAGATGGGGCAACGACCGATGTACCTCCTCGATGTCGTATGGATATACCTCGTAATACAGTTCGATGACCGTGCGCACCGGCGTGCGCGTGCCGGAGATAACGGGGTAACCGCCTTGGACACCGGGATATCGCGCGATGGCGTCGTTGATGTTCATGGTGTTGTCGCCTGTCCTGCTTTGCATATGGTTCACTGTGAGTCTACTGGTTCAGGTGCCGTCTACATCTCCCGATCTTCCGGCCAGGTATCGAGTACCTGGCGCAGAATGGCCAGCTCGCCGGTGTGGTAGGACGTGTGATCGCCCACAAGCAGGATCTCGCGCAGGAGGGTGTACTCCGGCGCGTACGGGAGCGGCGCGAGCAGGTCGGTCTGCGGGTCGCAGACGATCTCGATCAGATCCTCCAGATCCCGGTGGTAGGCTGCGATGGTCGCATTCCAGGCGTCCTTGTCGGCCTGGGCTTCCCGAGCCGGCCAGTAACCCCCGGGCCAGGGTGGCGAGATATGCTCCGGGTTACGGATGAACTCCAGAATGTCCCACTGCGTGATGCGAATATGCTCGATCAGGTGCCACGGCGTATAGGGCACGTTCGGGGGGGCGGACGTTCACGAATCCCGGCGGGAAGTCGGCCACCGCTTCGTCGAACGAGAGATGAGCGCCTTCACCGCGTAAGAGATTGAGAAGTTGATCGCGCATGCTGCCTTCCTCTCGTGTTGCGTCGTGCATGTCGATACGGCTAGAAACGATCGGCCCAGAGGCCCGCTGTTGTGCCGGCCTCTGGACAGCGCGGTGCTAGGCGGCGACCCTCCGGCGAACGCGCCTGATGAGCGTTGGGCGCTTGCGTCTGGCGGCCATGCTGCCGGCGCGAATGGCCGGAGGCTGCCTGCCATTGTTCCCGAGTCTGCGCCAGGCCAAGAAGGCTGGAACAGCGGCCGCCGCCCCGAAGAGCGCGGCCCGACGGCCTGCTTGAGCCTCTTCAGGCGCCTTCCAACCGCCGCTTATGTCGGTGCCGAAGTCCACAGGCTGGAGGACGTTGCCGGGCGTTGGTGGCGCCGGCTCGTCCCTGAAGTGATCCTTCTCGACCTGTCTTGCAAAAATCCGCTCCGTCAGACCGGGCATGAGTTTGTGCTGCAGAATGAGGAAGCGTCCAGCATTTCCAACGACGGCCTCCCGTTCGGGACGCTGCGCGAGATCAATGATCCGCGCGGCGACCAGGTCAGCTTCGTAGGTTGGCCGCAGCGGTTTCACCGCCCGGCCGGTGTAGTTCGCGGCATGCTGGAAGAACGGCGTGTCGATCGCTGCCGGCAGGACCGTGCAGACGTGAATGTTTCTGTCGTGCAGGAGCTCCTGTCGCAGCGACTGGCCAAATCCACGAATGGCGAACTTCGAGGCGGTATACGCGCTCAGGTATGGAGCGCCGACCGCGCCGAGAACCGATGAATTGTTGATCAATACTCCGCTGCCCTGCTCACGAAACTGGGGCAACGCAGCCCGGGCACCGTAGATGTAACCGAAGAGGTTCGTCTCGATCACCTGCCGAAAGACGTCGGGCGGCGCCTTCTCAAAGCGCGAGAAGAGGATGACGCTCGCATTGTTCACCCAGACATCCAGCCGGCCGAATTGCTCGATTGCCTGGCGGGCCAGGTTCTGAACGTCAGCCTCCTTCGACTGATCGGTTGAAACGGCGAGCGCACGAGCGCCGAGGCGCGTGCATTCCTCGGCGAGATCCTTGAGCGGCTTCTCGCGTCGAGCGGCGAGAACCACCGTCGCCCCTTTGTTGGCGAACAGCAGTGCCGTTGCCCGGCCAATGCCGCTAGATGCCCCGGTGATAACAATGACTGAGTCCTTGAGTTTACGTGGCATGGCGTCCCTCCAGACTGATGTCGTGAACGATGGTCAAGAGACGTCGGATGAGGTTGGTGAGCGGATCGAGGCGCTCACGTTTCTATCGTAGCGGATCTCCCCTGTCAGGAAGGAGCACGCGCAGAACGTGTCGGTAGCGTGCCTCGCCCGCCGCATGTACATAGGCGGGCGGGGGGCTCTGTTACACTAAAATGACATGCAGACTGTGAATACGAGTGTGTATAAGGAGGACACAGTTGCCATGAGTGACACGACGACGCCTGGGATGCAAGATGCCATCTACGACCTGATCAGTGTCATGTACCATGCGCTTCAAGGTGCCGAGACCTACTATCTCTATGCGCAGGATGCTGAGGAGAGCGGCGACATGGAACTCGCGCGGTTCTTCCGCGCAGTGCAGAAGGAGAACCTCCAAACGGCCGAACGTGCCGTGCCGTTCCTGAGGCAGAAGCTCGGCAACGGCTAACGTCCCTATCACGTCCTGTCTGTCGTGATGCGCCGGGCGGTCTGCCGGCGTCGCCTCTTTCTTGTGGGTTGTCACGTCTTCGAACACCGCGCCAAGGAGCAGACGCTACCCGCTGTCCGTTACCGCAGCGAGTTGTGCGGCATGACGCGACGCCGGGGTTGATGCTGAGTGCCTGCTCACATCCTGTTACAGTAAATTGGAGTTACCGCCCGTCGAGTTGTGCTGTACAGAATGGTGGGTAGAGATGGCTGACGCACGCTCCCGCGAGCTTCCAATTCCTCGCTATAACCTGCGGCGCGATGGCGATGTCGATGTGAAGGAGCGCGTGCTCTATGGGCTCGCTGGCGGGGCGCTGGCTCTGTGTGGCTTGCGTCGCCGGTCCCTGCCGGGGATTGGGCTCGCCGTGCTGGGCGGGAGCCTGGCCTATCACGCCCTTACCGGTCACTGGCCGCTGCAGGAGCCACGAGGCATCGACGCTGATTACGCCATTCGCGTCGATAAAGCCGTGACCATCAACCGGCCGGTTGAGGAGGTCTATCGCTTCTGGCGGAATTTTGAGAATCTGCCCCGCTTCATGTCACACCTGGAATCGGTCACGGTCCTCGACGACAAGCGCTCACACTGGGTAGCGTCGGCGCCACTCGGAACGAACGTCGAGTGGGATGCCGAGATCATCAACGAGGAAGAGAACCGGCTGATCGCCTGGCGCACGATTGGAGATAGCGACGTTCAAAGCGCAGGGTCGGTGCGGTTCAAGGAGACGCCCGACGGGCACGGGACAGAGGTGCATGTGAAGCTTGAATACATGCCCCCGGGCGGCGTCGCCGGCGCCCTGGTTGCCCGGCTTTTCCATGAAGAACCAAACCAGCAGGTCGAGGAGGATTTGCGGCGCCTCAAACAAATGCTCGAAAGTGGGGAAGTCACCGTCGCCACGGGCGAGCCCGCGGCGCGTGAGACTCCGGCAAGCTCAGGATAACTGCATCTCCGCTGCCGCTTCATTCCCTCGCTCCCTTCACCCTGCCACGTGCGCTACTGACCGAACGCAGTGATCGCACGCGTTTCAGAGAGGGTCATGGCAGTGATCGAGGACCAACACGTTCGCGGACCACACCCCGTGCTTCGCTCGGCGCTCTGGCTCGGCGTGATTCTGGGGGTCGGCTTCCTGGCGTCGGTCGATAACATCATTTTTCACCAGCTTCTCCAGTGGCATAACTTCTATAGCGATACGACCCAGTACTGGCGCATCTTCAGCGATGGGCTGTTGCACGCATTCACCACGACGCTGTTGTTCCTTTCGGCGGCGAGTCTCTGGGAGCGGCGCCGGCAGCTAAGCCGCGTGCTTGGGAGCGTGCCGTTCTGGGCCGGTGTGCTGCTTGGGGCCGGCGGCTGGCAGGTCTTCGACGGCACCGTGATCCACAAGATTCTCCGGCTCCACCAGGTTCGCGAGGATACGGACAACCTGCTGCCCTACGATCTTGCCTGGAACCTCTTTGGACTGGCGTTGCTTGTGCCGGGCTGGCTGATGTGGCGACGCGCACGATCCACGACTGTTGAATCCGATAGGCCTACCTAGCGAAAGCAGGGACTGTGATGGCACTCCTGTTGCCTGTTTTGCATCTCGTCCCAACCCAGAGCGACCAGCTCTCCTGGTGGTTATTGGGCGCCGCGGCAGGGTTTGTCCTGGCTGTCCTCACCAGCAGAGCTGTCCGGTCCAGGATGTAGCCGTGACAGCCTAGCCCTTGACGTACGACAGCTTCTCGGCGACCTTGCCGTCATGGACTCTGAAGAGATCCACGCCGCGGATATGCCCGTCGCCCCAGTTGTAGACCCAGCGCACGGCGCAGCGGTCGCCGGCAACGAACATGTCTTCCGCCTCGAAGACGGCGTTGGGTGACGACGCGAAGAACTCCTCCCAGAACCTGCGCACCTCGGCCTGTCCCTGATACCGGGTGCCGTCCGGCGCGGGCGAGGTATTCTCGAACACCACGTCATCGGACATCATGGACATAACGCCGTCGACGTCGTGCGCGTTGAAAACCTCATTGAAACGGTCGATGACGGCGCGAGTATCGGCTGACTCACGTGTCTGGGATTGATCGAGCATCTCGGCTGACCTTTCACAAGAGCGATCCGGAAGGCGAACGTGGTCAGCTCAGTGTAGAGCGCGGGTAGCCTGAGATCCATCGTGGAAAGCACGGAATGTTCCGCGCAGACACAGAACGGCCGGGGATCACCTCCCCGGCCGTTGTTGATCTTGATGTGTGCTACCTGCTGTACCTGGAGAGCTCTACGAGCTTTGGGCGGCCGCCAGCGCGTCTTTCACCTTGGTAGCAACCTCAGGCGACACCCACGTGGTCCAGGTGTCCTCGTACTCCTGCAGGAACCAGATGGCTGCTTCTTCCGGTTCGACATTGTTTTCCTGCATGTAGAGCATGGCGAGGCTTGTCTGCTCGCCGGTCGTATCGTACTTCTCAAGGAACTCGATGACTTCTGGCGCCTGCTCGGCAAAGTCAGGGTTGGCCGCGATGTTGACGCTCACGTTCGGATAGGCGCAACCAGCCTCTCCCTCGTAGACCTGTTCCCAGCACTCGTCGGTGTATGCTGGCTCTTCGATTCTGGTCATATCAAGCTGCGCCGTGATCCAGTGCGGTTCCCAGAGGTGACCGATCCATGGCTCGCCCTGCTCATAGGCCGTCACGAGCGACGTCATCAGCGCAGAGGTTGAACCGGGCAGGAACGAGTTGTAGTGCTCGTCAAGACCATACGCCTTCAGCTTGCCCTCGTTGATCTCGGTCAGTTCCCAGCCCGGGATGCCGTTGTAGATGCGGCCCTTGTCCGGGGCTTCGGGGTCCTTGAAGATATCCTTGTACTGGGGCAGGTCGTCGACGTGCTTGAGATCCGGGGTGATCGGCTCGATCCCGCGCTCGCTGTCGCCCTCGATCATGTAGGTTGGGACGTACCAGCCCTGCGGCGTTTCATCGAAATTGACACCCAGGTCAACGACCTCGCCGCTATCGACGGCTTCAGGGTACGGCGGCAGCTGCTCGACCCAGATCTCCATGGTCACGTCGATGTCACCCTGGATCATGCCCTGGAACATCGGGTTGGTCGTTCCGGCAATCGCGTCCGTCTCGTAGCCATAACCCTCCTCTAGAATGAACTGGGCAATGCGGTTATGAATGACCGGGCTCGTCCAGTCGAGATCGGCAAAGGTAATCGGCCCGTCTAAGGCAGCCGCGCCACCGTTCTCGGAGGACGATCCGTTTGCGGAAGTATCGTCACCTTCGTCGCCACCGCAGGATGCCAGGACAAGCGAGAACATCAGCATGCCCACCAGCAACAGGCTGCGCGGCGAATAGGGTCGTAACATTCGTAAGGATTCCTTCCATAAAACGCGTCTCTGTTTCTCACACATACTCGTGGAACACCGGACGTGTCTTCTCTCCTTCACCGGCCTGGCCTGGCAGAGACCGTCGGTGAAGCACACGGTGAAACATCCTTCCGTACCTGTCATGGAGCACGAAAGACACAAACAGACAAACCGTGGAACTGGCCGTGATTACAGTTGCCGTGGCTTGAACCGCAAAACACGTTGCGGATCGTTCGCGAGGAGTACGTGCATAGTCGATCGAACGAATTCGATCGCAACCGTCAGAGCGACGGTAGCTGCCAATGCGCCAACTATAACAGATTCATTCGCTCCGGCTGGCTCGTAGGAGGCAAAATTTCCCGATACCGCAACGCCGAGGGCCGTTTCTCCGGGGAAAAGCGTGTGGTCTCGCGCTTCGTAGCGGCTCGATGATGAGATTGACCTGCTTGTTCCGGGCACGGGAAGCCTGCGTCGTATGGGCGCAATACCTGAAACGGTGCGTGATCCATCATTCTGAGGCTTGTCAGTCATCCTGCGCTTGTCAGTCAATCCGGGTGTTGATCAGTCATCCTGAGCGCAAGCGAAGGATCTCTGGCTTGACACCCGAGGCGTTAGACGCAGAGATCCTTCGCTTGCGCTCAGGATGACTAAAGGAATGCCATGGTCCTGCTTGATCCGCGCTGCACATCTCGTACGGGCTACGCGCTGCGTCGCCCCCGGGCCGGAGGCTCCGCCTCTTGAACCATCGTCCCGGCCGATGGTTTCAAGCAGGCGGGCGCTGCCGGCCCGAGGGCGACGCAGCGCGTAGCCCGTACGCAGACACGGGCAGTTCTCTGCCGCCGCCGCTCGGGACGTTAGAGTGGGCGCAATAAATTACGCCCCTACGCACAGACAAGACAGTGCTCACCTATCGGACGAAGTTGGACACGTCCCTCTGATCCATACATACGCGTCTACGCCAATCGCTCTAACCGGGCGATCCCCAGCTCTGCCGTGATCGTGATCAAACCAGCCGATGACTTCGGTGTGCAGCGGAATGCCGTTGGCGCGGCGGTCGTGCTCGTGCTCGTGCTCGGGCAGGCCGGGGTAGATCACGCGCCTCCTCGCCGGCCGCCGGCGGGGTCTCCTGGAGTGTCTGGAGCATGTGGTCCATCGTGTCCTTGAACTCGTCCAGGTCGGTGAACGCCTCGATGTTGTAGGCGGCGAAGTAGTGTTTGACGCCGACTATTGCCGTCCAGCATCGTGGGGATCGCCGCCGGAGAGCAGCGTGCACAGCACCTCCACCATCAGCGCCAGGCCGTAGCCCTTGTGCGAGCCCTGCTCGCGGGTGCCGCCCAGCGGGAGCTGGTTGAACTCGCCTCGTGGCGGGACCGGTTGCGCGTCGGTGATCGGCGCGCCGTCCAGCCCGGCGACCCAGCCGGGCTCCATCAGCGCGCCGACCCGCTCCGCCAGGACGATCTTGTTGCCGGCTACGGCCGAGGTCGCGGCGTCGAACAGCAGGTATGGCTCGGTCCTGGCCGGCGCGGCGATCGAGATCGGGTTGGTTCCGAGGCGCGGCTCGCGTCCAAACGTCGGCAGCACCCGCATCCCGGCCGCGGTCATGCAGACGCCGACCATGTCCTGCTTGCGCGGCCAGCATGGCGTGGTGGCCGACCGCGCCCAGGTGGCCGCTGTTGTGCATCGTCACGATACCGACGCCAACCTTGCGCGCCTTCTCGATCGCCATCCGCATCGCTCGGCGGCCCCTGGATCACGCCGAGTCCACGGTCGCCGTCGATGGTGCGCTGTAGCCGGCGTCTCCCGGACTGGATCTTCCATGCGGGCGTCGGGTTGAGCCGCCCGCTGCGGAACCACATGCACATAGTTGCGCAGCATGTTGGAGACGCCGTGCGACTCCACTCCGCGCAGGTCCGACGCCACCAGTACCTCGGCGCCCTCGGCCGCATCCTCCGGCGGCACGCCCACGCCCTCGAAGATCGCGGCCACCGTCGTCCTGAGCGCCTGCTCCGAGACGCGCACCAGGTCCCCGGTCGGAACATAAAAGCGTTCAAGCATGCGCCACCTCCATACGTCGGTCGATTCATATTGGCAGGGGCATCATAGAGGATGGCAGACAATCATGTCATCTCAAGTCATAGTGGGGACTCTTGGGAGGCAGGAGAACCTGCATCGTATCGCCCTCGCAGATAAAACCAGCCCGCTCAACCCAGGCGACGATGCCGCGCCGGTGGATCGCCGCTTTCGGAAAACGTGTCGCCAGCCCGCGCCTGTCCGGATAGTGGCGGGCGATGAGCTTGCCGGGGAAGACACAGGGGCCGTTCTCGCCTTCGACGACCAACACCGCCTGCTCCGGGAACACCAGTCGGGTGCCGGGTGGGAGATGCGAGAAGTGCGGCACGTTGCGGACCGCCAGGTTCGCGCCCAGCCACTCCGGCAGGATCTCGGGCACATCCAGCGCCTCAGCGACATCCTGCAACTCTTCGACCGACACCAGTGATACCTGGCGGCTGTTGCGGATCACCGTCCCACGCTGGTACATCGGGGTGTGGCCGTTCGCCAGCATCGTCATGCCGGCGTGCCGGTCGCCCTCGAAGCCTTCGATAGTGACGCGCACCCCGGGAACCCGTTCCTTTTTCAGATACCCTGCGTGCGGGAAGGTCCTTTTCTCAGCGAGCGTATCGATTAAGGGATGACTTCCGATCAAGACACCGGTAATCCGGGCATGGAGAGGTGGCGGGGACGTGTTATCCATCGGCGCAGCTCCGTCTCATGGATCGAGAAGGCCATCATACGGCTCTGTGTCTACTGTCTAGCAGGGGCCGAACGTGTGGTTGCGGACCCGACTATTGTAGATCTCCATGTCGAATGATTGAGGCAACTCGTGCTGGTCCCGGACCCTGGCTCGGACGATGCCGGCAAACGCGGGCAGCACGACGAAGACCGCGCCGAAGACAATGATGTACCGCGGCCTGCGCAACAGACAATGATGTCGTTAGACGACGCCTTCTTCGGACCTCGGGACAGCGCCCAATTGCTGCATCATCGAGAGCATGTCGAGCTGGGCCCAATTCTCGATGAACTTGTCCTCAGAGACTCTCCACATGTCGATAAACTCCATGCTGACGGAGTTCCCGGTCGCTGGAACGCCCATGAACTCGTCCTGGTGCGTTCCACGAATGATGCCGCGCGACGCGACCATGTCGCCGTCGGCGATCATCTCTTCAATGGTGATGTTGAGATCTGGAAAGGCAGTCACATACATGGTGACGATTTGCTTGAAGACATCGGGGCCCCTCGATGACCCGGGGCTCTGGGCTGCGAAGTCGGGAGCGATGATCTCATCGAAGACGTCGAGCCGTTGCGCGTTCATGCCCTCTTCAAAGACGCGCCTCAGCATGGCTTTGTTCTGTTCGGCTGACATGGTGTTCTCCTTCCGTGTTGTACGTTAAAGGTCTTCGTCCCTCCTTTCTCTCTTTTGGAATGGTGAGCTATTGACCAGTCTGTGAGGTCTCCAGCATGAGTCGGGTTATGGCCTGTCACCAGACCAAAAAGTGCTCATTACGTGCTCAGCTCGTTCAACAGGGTTGACTTCCCGATGCCACCCGGGCCGAAAATGTAGAGGACCTGAATCGGACTGTCGTCCGCGTCGAGGATCGTGCGAAAGAGCGCAACCTCAGGGTGCCGGCCGACAAGGAGCCGGTGTCCCCATTCGTTCAAGCGGTCCTCAAGTCGACGAGCCACCGGTAGCCCGCCTCCGAGATGAGGCGACCATGAAAGCTGCCGGGCGAACCGGCCAGAAGACGACCTTGACTTACGATAGGTGATTTCCATGCATCCGCGTTGTAACGGCGAGGACGAGTTCCGTGAAGATGCGGTCAGGAAGGGGAGCTATGGATACACCACGAGAGTCGTATGGGCTCCCGTTATGATCCGTTTGCTTGCTGGCATCGCCCGGTGTTTGCTGATCTACGCCGACCGCCGCCTGCGTAACAGTCTTGCCGGCTGTTTCCCGAGTACGCTGTGAATCGAAGACTCCGATGTTGGTTCCAGCCAGTTTGAGCGTTCAGCGTGGGCGGGGGCGCATCCCCAATCCGGCGACGAAGGCGGCGGTGGTTGCGAGGACGATGATGAGGGCCAGCCATGAGGAACTCGTCTTGTCCGGTTCGACGATGACCGCGTCGATCCCCTTGTCCGGCAGCGCCGGGGAGGCGTCGAGCTGAACTGGGACGCCGTAGCGCTGCAGAATCTCCAACCCCTCCCCGCTCACGACGCCGCTGCCGCCCACGCCAGGGGCATACAATGCCGCGGGTTGGCCATCGTGGGCCGGATAGAACCGGCCGCGTTGCCCGGCATGTTGTGGGTCGAGATCTTCGAAGCGGCTTGCCGCTGCTCACATACTCTCCCCAGCTCGGACCCCGGAAGAGGTAGAGGTCGAGATAGGGACGGCCATCGAGATCACCAGTGTCACCGGGCTCCCGTGAGCCGAGTAATCGTAATTGTCGAAGTAGTCGGCGATATAGACCGGTTCCTTGAGCTGTTCACCGTCAACGATGATGATCCAGGGTGCGGCCGCCGAGACCGGTGCTGCGACGGCAAGCGCGGCGAGAAGGGCGGCACAAGCGACGGCTCCTAACCGGTAGGTCCGCTGCCGCATCGTGCCTCCTCCTCAGTTCGTTGCGTTACCCGTCACAATAGAGACGCCACGAGTGCTCGTTGGGTTCCGCCTATGGTCCGTTTACTTGCTGTACTGCCTCAGCTGCGGCCAGTGCCGTCTCGCGGTCGTGAGCGTGGATCGTCAGGTAGCCGTCGTGCCACTGGAAGAGCAGCTCCGTGTGGCTATCGGGTCCGTTCGAATGAAGCCAGCCATGCTGCCCCTGGATCGTGATCGCCTCGCTCGACGGCTGGTGTTTTGCTTGCCAGCCATCCCATTCCCGCGCGAACTGCGGACCGTACGCGTCGATCTGAATGTTCTCAGCGGCGTTGCCATTCGTGTAGCGCACCGTCACCCGGTTCGTGCCGGGCGTGTCCGGATTGCTGGTCATCAGGTGCTGGATGTTTGCGAGTGAGTAGTCACTGAAAGTTGGACCGAGGCTCCAGATCGCGTAATCCGTGAACCCAGCGGCTTCATCCTGTGTGAGCTCTTCGGAGGAGGATGTATGTGTCACGTCTGCATAATCCAGCTCGAATAGCTCGACCGGCATGGCCTCGTGCTCCAGGGTCTCGATCGTTGGATAGGTCATTGACCAGTCTTCATTGGGACCTCCGTCGAACCGCAGCGGGAAGAGCGTCTCGGCGTCCAGATAGACCTCTGCCTGGTGACCGGGGTAGAGCTCGACATTGATCCTGACCGCCGGACGGCCTTCGATCTCCTCCGCTCCGTCAATCTGTACCCGGCCCTCCTGTAGTTGCCTGCGGTAGCCGTATAGATGACCGTCGACTTGGTCGAAGAACGGGTCATCGGCTGAGAGCAGCTCGCTCGTCATGAGCGTTGGCGGGGAGGAGTTAATGACTTTCAGCCCTTGACGCATCGTCGCCGACGTCAGCGTTCCGTCTGCGTCATAGCGCTGGACAATGACATCCCCGGTGACCCGATCGATCCAGGTTTCTGCTGTGTGCGATTCGTTGATCTGCTCGAAGTCGGTAACTGATACGACATGCACGACTTCGGCGTTTTCAAAGGGGTCGACCACTCTGCCGGTTGATGGCATCGATTTGGGTGTCACGACGATGTGGAAGCCGTAAGTTGCGCTCTCTCCAGAAGTATTGGCGACGTCAACCGCTATTGCATAGTCGCCCGCGGGAAGATGAGCCCAAATTTCGGTTGGGTTGACGACGGGCTTACGGCTAACCCTGACGCCGCTGGTGGAGGGTAGGTCAGGAAAGGCTTGCCTTGCAGGTCTTCGACATTGGCAGCATCGTTCTACAAGTAGGCGTTGGCCTGGACATTGACCAGATCGCTCATGCCCTCGACGGTGAAGTTGAGTTCAGTTCCAGCCGGAACTCGCATGACCTGCTCGGGGAACAGCAATCCGGCAGGATCGACGCAACTGGATCTAAACCGGCCCACCCGCAGCCATGAGCGAACTCTCCAACCTGGCTCATGTCTTCGAAGGCAAGCGTCGCCCGAGGCGGCACTCGGTCTACCTGTCCCACCGTCGAAATCGGTGGCGACCGGTTTCGACCGGTCGAGCCGGCACGTCCGTGAGAACCCGCAAGATCTCAGCGTCGCGAACGAGGACGGTGCTGGCTTCGCCGTTCTCGACATCAATGCGGATGAGCTTGCCATCGGAATCCAGTTGCATCCGCTCGCTGGTGTAGATGTACCGGCCATCAGGGCTCATGGCGAAGGCGCCACCCTTGAGAGGTACGTCGAGCGTGATGCGGTCGACGTCTTTCCAACTGTTGGTATCGAAGACCGCGATCTCGCGCACATCGTGGGTGCCGGTGTCGCCATCGTTGTCTTCGGTGCCGAGCGCGACGTAGAGTCGCGTGCCATCGGGAGATAGCGTCACCATCTCGCCTAGTAGCGGTGGTGATTCCCCGTCGGCGAGTGGTGCATGCCTCCTGATATTGGAGCGTTCATCAAACACCATGACTCCAAACCCGACGTCGTCCAGCGACACAACGTACAGCAGGGTTCCATCCGGAGACATGACCGATCCGACGTTTGATCCGCTCGTCGATAATCCGACGGCATCGGCTTCGAGGGTATTCAGGTCGATCCTGGTGTAGGTCTCGTTACGCGCGCAGATGAGGAAGAGATTGTTTCCGTCGTGTGATGGATGCAACATTGCCGGGCAGTAACCAGTAATGGGATCGGTCTCGTCGAGCTGTTCACCAGTGGCCGCGTCGAAGATTTGAATCCATTGCATGTCGGGTACGTTGCTGCTGTACGACGTAGATCTGGCTTCCGTCTGGCGAGATGGCCAGTGTTGATGGCCCTGATCCCCCGATCCAACGAATACGGTCTTCAACCTTCGTGCGCCAGACCTCATCACCGCTGGCAGCGTCGAACGCGACAAGCTCGTCAACGTCGCCTGCGCCAAGCACATAGAGCCGCGACCCATCCGGCGAGAGTGCGGCGTCTGGGCTGAAGCCAGCGTCAATTGAATAGATCTCATCATTGGTTGCTGGATCTATGGCCGTTACGCCGTTCGACGTGACAACGTAGAGACTATCCGTTCCAGTCTCGGTTGTAGGAGTCGGGGTCGCCGCATCCGGTCCAGGTAGAGGCACATCTCCGGTAATTGGCGGTCGCCAGGCCGGCGGCCAAGTGAAATCGAGGCTACCGCCGGTGATCAGCGCGAGCTCGTCGGAACCGTCAACCCCGGCAATGCGTAACTCCCAGGCAAAGTCCCAGAACGCACTTTCGGTCCCTTCGTTCCGGTCGTTGCCTCCGTAGAAGGCGATTTGCTGCTCGTCTGGTGACCACGCGGGTGAATCTTGGAAGTCAGTGTCGCTCGACCATTGCTCCAGGATCGTTCCGTCAATGTTCGTAACCGCCAGTCCATCGGTGAGGTCTCCGACATCTCCGCTGACATGTACAAGGTTTTGCCCGTTCGGAGACCACGCAGGGATGGACAATCCGCCTGTATCGGATGTCAGGTTACGTAGGTCGGATCCATCTGGTTTGACAACCCAGATGTCACTGGTCGCTCTGAAGGCGATGTGACGCCCATCGGGGGCCCAGTCTAGCGAACCTATAAATCCTGCTTGTCGCTCCGTGATCGCATGGGTGTCGCTGCCATCAGCGTTCATCACCCAGACTTGTTGTGATTCCATCGATCGGGTTACGAACGCAATCTGCGATCCGTCCGGCGACCAATCCGGGCTCACTGCACCGGTTTGAGAGTGAGTGAGCTGTCGCAGGTTCGAACCATCGGCATGCATGACGTGGACGTTGGCAACGATTTGTCCCTCAGTGCTGCTGGTGAACGCAATTCGGGTTCCATCTGGCGACCATATCGGGAACGGTGTCGTTAAATGGATTCTGTGTAAGGTTCACCGTCCCTGAACCATCAGCGTTCATCACGAAGATGTCGCTTTGTCCACCCTCCTCGCGCATGAAGACAACCTGTTGTCCATCCGGCGACCAGGACGCGAAGCGCTCGGACACGCCATCTGCCTCGGCCGGCCCGGGGGTCAACTTGCGGAGCTCGCCACTGTCGGTATGGACCACGAAGAGCTTGTAGTCCTCACCACCATTCGGGTCCCATGAGACGAGGATCTCGCCCGTGTGGATTTTGGTCTCTCCAGCACCGGGGGCGACCACGTCGTCCGCGTTGCGGAAGAGCAGCATGAGGATCGTGCCGACCAGGGCGATGGCCAGGCCGGCGGCGGCGATGCGAGCGGCTTCATGAATCCATGGGCGTCGCGGCTCGTCGTAGCTGTCCGTTGGTGGAGTGTTGGGGGGAGTAGACGGTGGGATTGTCTGGTCCAGTAGCGCGGGCAGGATGCGACCCTTGCGGTCGTTCCCAGCGTTGCTCGCCTCAGCCTCCAGCCGCCGCCCAAGGTTCTGGACGAAACGGGCCGATGGCTTGGGTGGAGACAACTGGTCCTCCAGCAGCACGGCCATGGCCGCGACGCCGGCATCCAGTCCGGCAGGTGGGTTCAGGTTCGGGTTGTCGGTGCGTTCCAGGCGGAACAGGTCCAGCAGCTCGGCCTGAGTCTGCTCGCGGTTAGTCATGATCGTGCTCCCTGGATGGTTTGTCGGATGGGTCGAGCAGTGTTTTCATGCGTTGCATGGCGCGGTAGCGGATCACCCGGACGTTGCCCGGGCTCTTGCCCAGCACCTCGCCAATTTGAAGCCCGCTCCAGCCGGCCAGATCGAGCTCGACGACGAAGCGCTGCTCGTCGGGCAACTGCGTCAGTGCCCGGTGTAGACGGTCTGTCTCGCTCTGGGAGACAGCCTGGTCCTCCGGTGACGGATCGGGCGTGGCAACGTCGCCGGCCCGATCGAGTGTCACCGAAGGTTGGTCCTTACGGTAGGCATCGACCACGACGTTGTGGGCGATGCGGAAGAGCCAGGCTGGAAATGAGCCGCCACGGAAGCGGTGCAGGTTGCCGAGCACCTTCAGAAAGACCTCGCTGGTGGCGTCCTCAGCTGCTTGCTGGTTCGCGAGCCGGACATAGCAGAAGCGGTAGATACGCTCGACGTAACGATGATAGAGCGCGCTGAAGTCACGCGGGTTGGCCTGAGCGGCAGCAACCAGGGCAGCGTCAGACTCCGCTGCATCGGCCTGCCGGTTGGCCTGCAGCGCTTTGCTCGGTCCGGGACCGGCTCGGAACACCGCTGCTACCCCTCAATCACGGTTCCTGTGCGGCCATCTCTGTACTATAGACGTGCTGTCGTGCTTGAGCGTTACAGGCACACGAAATAGTCGACCCGGGTACTGGGCCACAGAGCAGCTGTCACGCTCCAGGGTTCCTACCTGTCGGTCGGAGGTGACACCAGCATCCTGCGCCTATGAGTCATCCTGCGTTTGATAGTCATCCTGAGTACTCGCCCACGATGATGGTGTCACCCCCGTAGGGGAGGAGCTCGTCTCCTCCCGAAGCCCCGGTCCGCTCGAGGCGGGAGGAGACGAGCTCCTCCCCTACCGACGGAACCCCGGAGCTCCCCTGTGGTCCAGTACTGAGTTTGATCGTCATCCTGACGTAAGGAAGGATCTCTGGTCGAACGCCTCGGCAATCAGGCAAGAGATCCTTCCTTACGTCAGGATGACTAATAAGCGCAGGATGACTAATAAGCGCAGGATGACTATCAAACACAGGATGACGATCAAGCTCAGTACTGGCCCATAGGGCAGTTGTCACGATTCGGGGTTTCTACCGAGTGTGACACCATCATCGTGGTTGAGTACTGAGCGCAGGGTGTTGGATCGATCCATTCGACTGTGCTCAGGAGGACAGCAGGGTGCTTCGCTCTGGATGACATGCGAGCTCACGGAGCCGGCCCCGGAACCAAGTTGCCGCGAACGGCTTACATCTGGCAGGGTTGCGGGCGGTAGGTGGCGGGTAGTGTGGGAGTGAACATCGGTTGAGCGTCTGGGAAGCGATCCTGCTGGGTGTGGTGCAGGGGGTTACCGAATTTCTCCCGATTAGTAGCTCCGGACATCTGATTCTGCTTCCCTGGCTTTTTGGCTGGGATGAGCCGGGATTGATGTTCAACGTCGGTGTCCATCTCGGCACGCTATCGGCAGTCATGATCTATTTCTGGCGTGATTTGTGCGGGATGGCGATCGCCCTTCCGAAGGGCATCATGTCTGGGCAACCCTTTCGCGACCCAATGTCGCGGCTGGCGTTGATCATTGTCGCTGGCTCCGTTCCGGCGGCAATTGTCGGGTTTACAGCCAGCGATGCCTTGGACGAGTTCTTTCACTCCGGCGGCGGGGGAGATCTGGCTATTGCGCTGGTTGCGCTGATGCTGATCGCTGTCGGCTTGGCGCTCTGGTTCGCGGAACGCCGTGCCAACCACCATCGAGCCATCGACTGTGTGACGACGAAAGATGGCGTGATCATTGGGCTGGCTCAGGCGCTGGCGCTCTTTCCGGGTGTATCGCGCTCTGGTGGCACGATCACCGTCGGCTTGCTGTTGGGGTTCCGGCGTGAGGCGGCCGCGCGGTTCTCGTTTCTGCTCGGTGTGCCGGCGGTCCTCGGCGCCGGGATGATCGAGGTGCGCCACCTGATGGACAATGGGCTAGCCGACGGCCAGTTGCCGGTCTTCGCGGCGGGTATCATCACGTCAGCGGTCGTGGGATATCTCTCGATCGCGTTCCTGCTGCGCTTTCTGGTGCGCCACACCACACTGAGCTTTATCGCGTACCGGATTGCTCTCGGACTGCTCGTCCTGTCCCTGATCGCGTTTGGGATTTAATAATTCCCCAAGGGCCGGCGTCCCTGCAGGACGTTGGACCGTCAGTTACGTAAGGAAGAAAGTATTCATGAGTGAGAATCGCGCTATCGTTGATGCGTTGATCGAGATCCCAGCGGGCAGTCGCAACAAGTATGAGTTCAACGAGGAAACGGGCAGGATTCACCTGGACCGCGTGCTGTACTCCTCCGTCCATTATCCGACCGACTACGGCTTTATCCCCGATACCCTTGCACCGGACGGCGATCACCTGGACATTCTGGTGGTCACCCACGAGCCGACCTTCCCGGGCTGCATGATCGAGGCGCGCGTGATCGGTGGGCTGGACATGGAGGATGAGGCGGGCAGCGACTTCAAAGTGCTCGCCGTGCCGGTTGGCGACCCACGCTTTGATGAGGTAACCCAGCTCGATCATCTGGCCGCCCATTGGCTGCTTGAGATCGAAACGTTCTTTGACACCTACAAGATTCTGGAGCCCAAGACGACCGAGGTGCGGGGTTGGCACACCCTTGACGAGGCGCTGGATGTGATTGATCGTTCCCGCGCAGCCTATCAGGAGACACGGAAAGCCTGACAAGGATCTCGTGTTCGTGCGCTGAACATCATCGTGTGTGGATGGCAGGCTTCTGTAAATGTCCTGGTTCATTCGATAGATCGGCGCGGTGCCGTTCTTCTTCGTACGGGCGCAATTCATTGCGCCCTCTCCAGTGCCGGGGCGGTCAGGCAGGGCGCAATGAATTGCGCCCGTACGAAGTGGGATGATCCTCGCGAATGGCGGATCAGAATGAAGTGCGCCCGCACGACGTGGGATGCTCCTCGCGAATGGCAGATCAGGAGGGACATTTTCAGCAGCTCGCCATCATTTCATATGATGCAGCGGCAGCCCTCTACAGGTTCTTCGCCAACGCCACACCAGCGACGACGGCCAGCAGGCCGGCTGCCAACGAGCCGAGAGCGTTCGCCGTCGCACCGAGGAGGTTGCCACCCTCGATCAACTGCCAGGTCTCGTAGGAGAGGGTCGAGAAGGTGGTGTAGCTGCCCAGGACACCGACCGCGACAAAGCGGCGCGCGTCAAGCGGGAGCGGGACGCCTCTCACGGAGAGGGTCATGATAAAACCCAGCAAGAACGCGCCGCTGATGTTCGCGACAAAGGTTCCCCAGGCAGCATGACCGAGACTGCCGCCCACGGCAACCGTGACCCCGTGCCGGCACAGCGCTCCGACGACGCCACCGAGGGCTACCAGAAGATAGGCGCGGGCATCGCGCCCTTCGCGCCGTTCAGGTTTGGGAAGCTCCGTTGTGGACGCACCAGTCCCGCTCCTCACCATAGCTGCGCGCTCCCCAACCCCAGCACGACCGCCAGCACTCCCAGCACCTGTGACCCGACGGCGTAGATCAACGCCGTGCGGTGGGCGTTTTGCTCAATCAAGCTGAATGTCTCGTAGAACAGTGTTGAAAAGGTGGTGTAGCTGCCCAGCACACCGGTCGCAACCAGGCGCCAGACTTCAGTGGAGTAGGTGAAGTGTGCGTCACCCAGCCCAGCGAACAGGCCGAGTGCGAACGCGCCGCTGATGTTGACGACGAAGGTGCCCAGCGGACTGAAGCTGGAGCGCTCGCTCACCCAGCCTGAGATGCCGAACCGCGCCATCGCACCCAGCGCGCCGCCGATGGCTATCCAGAGCAGAATCATGTTTCGAGTGCCATCCTGTGCAACGTCGAACAGCCTGCTCTGAGCGAGGACGACACGCTACAACCGCTGGATGTTGTGTTTAAGCCAGGCGATACGCTCTTCGTCGCGGCAGTAACAGATACTCGGGCCGTCGATGGTCCCTTGAACCAGGCCGGCCTCGCGCAAGACCTTGAGGTGCTGCGAGAGTGTGGAGGCCGCGATCGGCAGCATGTCGCCGATTGGCCCGCACTGGCACTCGCCGCGCTCGGCCAGAATCTGGAGAATGCGATAGCGCACCGGGTTTGCCACGGCGCGCAGCATTTCAAGCAGGGTCTCGTCCGTTGTGGACGGCATTTCGATGGTCTTCATAAGCAAGCTCCCCGGTTGTCGTCGGTTGGGTTACGCTGGTGTTTCGATTCGATCCGTAACTTCTGGGCGCTGGCGGGGTGTGGCCTTGGCCCGGAGTGCCGCAAGAGACGCCAGGCCCGAGAAGGCGGCCAGCAGCCAGAAAACAGGAGTGTAACTGTTTAAGGCCGTGTAGAGTACACCTGCCCCAACCGGCGCAATCGCCCGCGAACCTGTCGTGAATAACGCGAGAACGCCGCTGATGCTTCCATAGTGAGCCGGCCCGTAGAGCTCGGCCACCAGTGCCGCACGCGCCGGGGTCATGGCACCGAAACCCGCCCCGAACAGCACGACAAATAGCATAACCCCGACCGTGCTCTGCACCAGCAGCAAAACCAGAAGCGCGGCCGCTTGCAGCCCGAATATTGAGGCAATCACCCACCTGCGCTCGATTTTCGAGCCAAGAGGCGTGAAGATGAGCCGGCCGGGCAGCCCCAGCGCGCCGATCGCCCCGGTAGCCGAGGCCGCGAAGCCAGGGCTGTAGCCCTGGTTGACGAGGTGCGGGATGAGATGAATCACCACCCCCATCGAGGTCATCGTTGCCAGAACAAACCCGCCCGCGATCCACCAGAAAACCGAGTCGTGCAGCGCATCGTGCCGGGTGACGCTTGTTGACGTAACTCCGGCCGTCGTGGCAGTCGTCTGACCCGGCCCTCCATCGGACAAGAGGCCCAGGTCACGTGGGTATTGCCGGACCATCAGGGCGTGAATGGGGATCGTGCCTGCCGCCAGAATTGCCGCGAGAACCAGGAGCGCCGTGCGCCAGCCGTAGGCGTGCACGAGCCAGCTCGACAGGGGGAGGTAGATGACGCTGGCGAAGCCGCCCACGAACGTAAGAACCGTCAACGCCCGGCTGCGGAAGCGGTCGAACCAGTTGGCGACGATGACGAAGGTTGGCTCGTAGAAGATCGCCGCCATAATGACCCCGATTGCGGACCAGATAAGATAGAAGCCAAGCAGACTGTCGACCGTGGCCCAGGCGACGACCAGCAGCGTCGCCAGGATCGACCCCGCAGTCATGAGCACTCGCGGACCATGGCGGTCCAGCCAGCGGCCGAACGGGATCGCGGCCAGCCCTGATATGAGCAATCCCAGCGAGTACGCGCCGGTGATTTGCGTGACGGACCACCCCAGATCGTCGTGCATCGGCGCGAGGAAGACGGCGAAGCTGTAATAGAGGATGCCCCAGGACGTTACCTGCCCGGCTGCCAGCGCAACCAGCATGACCCAGCCGTAGTAGAGCCTGGTTCCCGCTCGTGACGCGGTCGGGCTGAAGGTTCTCACCGCGTGGTACCGCCTCCGTAACAGCATGATGTCTAACGTGCGCCATTCTAGAGCCTGGAGCGTTTGAGAGCGAACGCGCTTGTGCTTCCTGGAATTGGGTCACGAGCGCGTTCGCGAGAGTACAGCCGTTCTCTCTGTTGAAACGGCGCCGGCTAACCGCAGCAGCTACCGCCCCCGGCAGGCTGAAGGACGGGCACCGTCGACACGTGGTCCGGCGCGGCCTCGAGGGGCACATCCGTCGTGCAGCACCCGCCGGTCTGGGAGCCGAGGGTGCAGACGCCGGTCTCTGGCAGGACCAGATGGACGTCACGGGCGCTCTGCCAGTCGCCGGCCAGCGCCGCAACGACCGAGCGCACCTGCTCGTAGCCGGTCAGCATCAGGAAGGTCGGCGCACGTCCGTAGCTCTTCATCCCCACGATGTAGAAACCCTCTTCCGGATGCTTGAGCTCCAGCGCCCCGTGTGGACGCACCGTGCCGCAGCTATGGATGTTGGGGTCGATCATCGGCGCCAGCGCCGTCGGGCTCTCGACAGCCGGATCGAGGTCGAGCCGTAGCTCGCGCAGCATCGAGAGGTCCGGCCGGAATCCGGTGGTGGCGACAATCTCGTCGAACGGGCCGATGGTGCGATCATGGCTGGAGACCTCAATACCGTCAGGCGTGGCCGCGAGCGCGGTCGTGCGGAACTCGCTCTCTAGCGCTACCCGTCCACCCCGTACCTGATTCTCGACGGAGTGCCCGAGCTCACCACGCGCCGGTAGCGCGTCATTCTCGCCACCGC
This sequence comes from uncultured Chloroflexia bacterium, assembly GCA_963729445.1. Taxonomy (GTDB): domain Bacteria; phylum Chloroflexota; class Chloroflexia; order Thermomicrobiales; family CFX8; genus JACCZH01. The sequence continues at coordinate 392,628 of CAVSNU010000005.1, read as the reverse complement.
CGTACATCTGCTCCGTGGGTGTGCGACGCACTGCCCACGTAATCTCAGTGTCCGGCTCATCGTCTGCCAGTTTGACCAGATCGTTGAGCGCGTTGAAAGCGGAATGACCGCTGCCGACGATCAGGATGCGCTTGCCGGCGTAGCGCTCGCGGTGGGCGCCGAGCACATCAGGGATGCCGTAGAAGATGCGGTCGGTGAGCGATCGTTCTCCCAGCGCAGGTAGCCCGCCTGACCCGAGTGGGTTGGGAATCGTGGAGGTGCCGGAGGCGTCGATAACAGCTTTTGCTACGACGTGTTCTTCGCTGCCGTCGTTCAACTGGAGATGCAGCAGGAAGGGCGCATCGGCGCGTCCGTCGGTCTTCATCTTGTCGAAACCTTGCCGGGTGATGGCGACCACCCGCGCGCCGAGCCGGATGTGCGGCTGAATCTGGGGCAGCTCGGCGAGCGGCTGCAGGTAGCGTTCGACGATCTCTCGTCCGGTCGGGTACTCCTCGGCGGGAGGCGTTGACCAGCCTGCGTCTTCGAGCATCGCCCCCGCGACGGCGTCGATGTTGTACTGCCAGGGCGAGAACACCTGGACATGCGCCCACTCCAGCACGCTCGCGCCAATGGTCGATCCCGCCTCAAGCACGAGCGGGGTTTCGCCGCGCTGAACCAGATGCGCGGCTGCCGCCAACCCAACCGGGCCGGCGCCGATAACGGCGACTGGTAGAGGTGTTGTATTCATGTCCGATATCCTTCCCTTGGTTCGTATTTTTACGAACTATCGAGGCTAAGAATCGCCATCACTCGGACGGCACTTCGGTAATTTACGAAATAACCATGCATTTGTCAATAGGTCGGTTCCGTCTATGGAAGGGTTGAAAGCCTGTTTTCGTTTCTGCGTAGCGGGTATGATCCAATACATCGACGAACATTGATGTATTGGCAGGTTCATCCGGTGCGTATCCACACTGAAGACCGCAGCGAGACACTCGACCAGCTCGCGGCGCTGGCGGACCCGACGCGCTTTGCGATTCTGGCGCTGCTCAGGAGGCAGGATCAGTGCGTCTGCCACTTCGTTGACGAGCTTGGCCTGAAGCAGAGCGTGGTGTCGCACCACGTCGGAGTCCTGCGCCGAGCTGGCCTCATCACGTCCTATCCGCACGCCACTGACCGGCGCTGGCTCTACTACCGGTTGAATCGTGAGGTGCTGGATGAGTTATCTGGCCAGCTAGGCTGGCTGCTTGACGACAGCGAGTACGACCCGACGCCGCTGCCGTGCGCAGCCGACGTCGTTGTAGGGGAATAGAGCGAGCGTGTCACAACCCACGGTTTCCCGACCGGGCGGATCATCCGGTGTGATGGGTCAGCTCTCCACGCTCGACCGGTTCCTGCCGGTCTGGATTTTCCTGGCGATGGCGATTGGCCTTGGCCTGGGCGAGCTGTTCCCCGGTCTGCCCTCGGCGCTCGACTCGATGACGATCGACAACGTCTCGCTGCCGATTGCCCTGGGCTTGCTCTGGATGATGTATCCGGTGCTGGCGAAGGTGAAGTATCAGAAGCTCCCCGAGGCGGCGGCCAACCGCAAGTTGCTCGGCACATCGCTCATGCTCAACTGGCTCATCGGTCCGGCGATCATGTTCGTGCTGGCCTGGACGATGCTGCCGGATCACCCTGAGTACCGTACCGGCTTGATCATTGTCGGACTGGCGCGTTGCATCGCCATGGTGCTGATCTGGAACATGCTCGCCTGCGGTGACAATGAGTACGCGGCCGTGCTGGTAGCGCTGAACTCGGTGTTCCAGATCTTCATGTATACCGTGCTCGGTTACTTCTATCTCACGGTCGTTCCCGGCCGGCTGGGGGCTGAGAGCACGGCGCTTGACGTCTCGATGTGGACGATTGCGCGGAGTGTGCTCATCTTCCTGGGCATCCCGCTCCTGGCTGGATTTCTGACGCGCTGGTACCTCGCCCGCGCCAAGGGGGACGAGTGGTACGAGAACCGGTTCCTGCCGCGCCTCGGTCCGACAGCGATCGTTGGCCTGCTCTTCACGATTACCATGATGTTCGCGCTCAAGGGCGAAGCGCTACTTGAGTCGCCGCTGGACGTGCTGCGGATCGCTCTCCCGATGCTCATCTATTTCTTCGTGATGTTCGGTGTCGCTTTCGGTGTCTCGTATCTCCTGAAGTTCCGCTACGCCGATACCGCGACGTTGTCGTTCACGGCGGCCAGCAACAATTTTGAGCTCGCGATCGCGGTCGCCATCGGTGTCTTCGGTCTCGCGTCAGATCAGGCGCTGGCGGCCGTCGTCGGCCCGCTGGTCGAGGTTCCAGTTCTGGTTGGGCTGGTCTACGTATCGCTCTGGCTTGGACGCAGGCTGTATCCCAACGATCCGCCGTCGAGAACCACAAGCGGCACGATTGCCGAACGCACCCAGCAACCGGTAACTGCCGATTAGGGAGGCACCTGAGATGACCGATCACCCTATCCGAGTGCTCTTCCTCTGTACCCATAATTCTGCTCGCTCCCAGATGGCCGAGGGACTCTTGCGCCATATCGGCGCAGGCTGCTTCGACGTCTCTTCAGCCGGGACGGAAGCCACCGAAGTACGTCCGCTTGCAATCCGGGCGATGTCCGAGATTGGTATTGATATTTCCGGAGCACGTTCAAAGACGCTGGACGACTACCTGGGCCAGCACTTCGATTACGTGATCACCGTCTGCGACCAGGCCAACGAGAGCTGCCCGATCTTCCCCGGCGCCCCCGAGCGCATCCACTGGTCTTTTGTCGATCCCAGCAAGGCAGAGGGCAGCGCAGAGGAGCAGCTACGCGTCTTCCGCAAGGTCCGTGCCGAGATCCTCGACGAGCTGCGGGCGTGGACGCAGGTGGTGCTGAAGACAGGGATCGAGTCAGGTTAGCAGTCTTCAATCGGGCGCCACTCGCACCATTCAGTCTCGCACTGAAGACCGTAGCAAGCGACTTGTCGTCGCATTATGGGATGCGAAGGGACGCTCAGAAATCTGGATCCTGCCGAACAGAGAGCCGTGGACGACGCCATCCCATCGAATCGCACGACGGAAGTGTCCGACACTGTTAACCCAGCGATAAATCCACATTCAGATAATCTGTCTCCTTAGTCGTCAACTCGCTGGTCTAGAACCAAGACAATCACGGTATCAACTCTTGGCGTGCACATTTACACGTTCAAGCAGATGTCTGATTGATGTGGTGATAACATCTCAGTGACATCCACACAGGGGCGAAATTCTAGAGCAGGATCGGCCATCATGAAGATGCGCTATGTAGCCGTTGGAAGCATTGCCCTTTGTGCGCTGTTTGCCTTTACGGGGTCATCAACATTTGCGCAGATCGATGACATGTTGTCGCCGTCTGGCGAGGCGACCCTTTCGGTAGGGCTGGCGACGACGGTAGAGGTTGTTACCATGACCGCCTCGGCGTATCCATCTGTTCATTTTGTGCCGGAATCAAACAGCGCCGACCTGGAGTGGGCCAATGTCCTCCAGAATAATTACAGCATTTCCGACCATTCCAACCCTCAGAAATATCCTGGGTACAACGACTGTGACAGCTGGGAGAACGTAATCCATGACGGCTGGAGTGCTACCTATGCTGTGAGAGCGCCTATCACAAGTGGGCAGGCGACCCACTTGCTCGATGCGGTAAGCCGGGATTGGCAATCTAGAGGATATACGATTCAAAGGTTGACAGAAGATCAGGGGCAACAGACCTACACTCGCCTTTTCATCGAGCTTGAGTCCTCACAAATACAGTTGAATGTTGATCCACGCCGCGGGGAAGCGACGATTCGTGGCATCACGGACTGCCTGCCCCCGGGTTGAGGTGCTGAGGCCGTCTCTCAGAGTCCTGTGTTCCGCCAGGAAAAGGGGGACCTGACCTCACCTGTCTTACGAATGGTCAGCTTCGTCACTGGAGGTCCATCCATCACCCAAAATCATGCTACTCTCGTCCAGATCAATCGGTCTGTTGGTACAGGAGGGCGAGAGTCGATATGACAACGACGGTCAACAAGCAGGAGCTGCGCGACAAGGTCAAGGCGGCGATCCAGAACGATCGGGACCATATCGTGGAGGTGGCCGAGACGATCCGGGTGAACCCGGAGTTTCAGTTCGAGGAGTTCATGGCCTCGAACCTGTTGGCTGACCACCTGCGCGAGGTGGGCTACGAGGTCCAGAAACCCTACTGCGGCATGGAAACCGCCTTCCGGGCGACCAAGAAGAGCAGCCGGCCCGGCCCGACGGTGGTGGTGCTGGCCGAGTACGACGCGCTCAAGGGCATCGGTCACGGCTGTGGACATAATCTGATCGGCGCCTCGGGGCTCGCCAGCGCCATCGGCATGGCCGCGGTCATCGAGGAGATTGGCGGCACCTTCGAGATCATCGGCACGCCGGCCGAAGAGGGCGGCGCCGGTAAAGTGATCGAGCTGGAGCAGGGCGCGTTCGACAACGTCGACGCGGCCCTGATGATTCACCACGCTGGACACCAGACCGGCACCGCGGTCGAGTGGCCCGAGGGGACGTGCCTGGCGGTGAGCGGCCTGAAGTTCGAGTACTTCGGGAAGCCGGCACACTCCGCGGCCGACCCGTACAACGGTGTCAACGCCCTGAATGCCGTGATCAAGCTCTTCACCGGCATCGACGCGCTACGGCAGCACGTGCGCATGGAGTCGCGCATCCACGGCATCATCACCCATGGCGGCGAGGCCGCCAACGTGGTGCCAAAATACGCCGCCGCGCAGATCCTCGTCCGTGCCGACAGCCGCGACTACCTGCATGAGCTGATCGACAAGGTGAAGAACATCGGCCAGGGTGCGGCCCTCATGACCGGTTGTGAGATACAGATCACCGAGGGGCGCGAGATGTACGACATGCGCCCGAGCTATGTGATCGGCGACGTCTACGCGAAGAACATGCAAGAGGTCGGGCTGGATCTCTCTCAGGCCCGTGAGGGGCGCGGCATGCATTCGACCGATTTCGGCAATGTCTCCTACAAGGTACCCTCGGTCACCGGCTCGTTCGCCATTAGCCAGGTTCCGATCCCCGGCCATTCGCAGGAGGTCGTCGATGCCTCCGGCTCCGATTTCGGCTACGACCAGTTCATCAAAGTCTCGACCGCGATGACCCTCACCGCGCTCGATCTCATGACCGACCCAGAGCTCGTCAAGAAGGCCTGGGACGCGCACGAGAACTGGGATGCCTTGTACGTGAAGTAACGCGCCGTCCGTGATGCAGCAGGGGAGGGCCGCGTGCCCTCCTTTTCTCTGCGTGTCGTATCCGGCTTGGGTCGAGCTATCCCCTGATATACCCGATATTGCCACCCAATGGTGTGAGCGCATGGCCGACGAGGTCAGGCGCCGCGTTGTTGTCGGTCGTGTTGTCGAGCTCGAGCATCTTGAGCTGCTGGGTGGTGACCGGTGGCTCGATCACCGGGAGCGGGTTCATGATGCCGACAGCCATCTGCATCAGGCCAGGCGGCAGGTGGATCTTGCGCTTGTTCTTGCCGAGCGTGCGGGCGATTTCATCGAGAATGTCTTCGTAGGTCATCTTCTCCGGACCGCCGAGCTCGTAGGTCTGGCCGATCGTGGACGGGTCATCGAGCGCCTTGATGAAGGAGTCGCTGACGTCGTTGAGATGGATCGGCTGGAATTTGCTCTTACCGTCGCCGATGACCGGGATGACCGGAGCCAGCTTGACGACGCGAGCTAGCTGGCCGACGAACTGCTCCTTCTCTCCGGGACCGAAGATGATCGACGGGCGAAAGATCGTCCACTCCAGCCCGAGATCCTTGATGTAGTTTTCGGCCCGCCACTTGTTGAAATGGTAGGGGTAGTCCGGCACGTTGCCGGCGCCAAGCGCGCTCATCTGCACCAGCCGGGTGACGCCGGTCTGTCTGGCGGCGTCAGCCACGTTGACCGAGCCCTGGTAGTTGATCTTCTCGAAGGTGACGTCACCCTTCTCCTTGATGATGGCGACCAGATTGACGACCGTGTCGACGCCATCGAGGGCACGCACGATCGAGTCGGTATCGGTGATGTTGCCGGACGCCGTTTCGAAGCCTTGCTGCTCGTAGCGGCTGTTGTTGGAAGCGGAGCGCGTTAACAGGCGGACCTTATAGCCGGCATCGCGCATGCGGTTACGCAGAACATCGCCGACATAGCCCGTGCCCCCGATCAGAAGCACCCTGCCTTTGGTGTTTGCGGTCGCAGCCATGGTTGCGCTACTTTCTACCGGGGCGTCTCGCTGGGAACCAGCACCGGAGGTCGTGGAGAGAAACGGAAACTCGGCGTCTAGATGATAACCGCTGTGTCGCTTTTCGCCAGCGGGTAGCGCGACCCGCCCCAACCTGGATTGGACCACGCCAATTGGCCGTTGTGACGCTTTGGTCTGTCCGGCAGCATTGCTGGTACAGAGATTGGCTGATGCTGCTTGAGCGAGAGGACGGACCATGGAGAAGGCAACGTTTACGGCCAAAGCGGGCTTGGCGCAGATGCTCAAGGGCGGCGTCATTATGGATGTCGTCACCCCGGAGCACGCCCGCATCGCTGAGGCGGCCGGCGCTTGCGCGGTCATGGCGCTTGAGCGGGTACCGTCCGACATCCGGCGCGACGGCGGTGTGGCACGCATGAGCGATCCCGACCTTATCCAGGGCATCAAAGAGGCCGTCACGATTCCGGTGATGGCCAAGGCTCGCATCGGTCACTTCGTTGAGGCGCAGATCCTGCAAGCGTTGGGTGTTGATTACATCGACGAGAGCGAAGTCCTGACCCCGGCCGACGACAATTTCCACATCTACAAGCACGATTTTGACGTGCCCTTCGTCTGCGGCGCGCGCAACCTTGGCGAGGCTTTGCGCCGGATCGGCGAGGGCGCGGCCATGATTCGCAGCAAGGGCGAGGCCGGCACCGGCAACATCGTCGAGGCGGTACGGCATCTGCGCGAGATCACCGGCGGCATCAAGAAGCTCCAGGCGATGCCGAAGGAGGAGCTCATGACCGCGGCGCGCGACATGGGTGCTCCATACGATCTGGTGCTTCAGGTGGCTGAAACCGGCAAGCTGCCGGTGGTGCTCTTCTGCGCCGGCGGCATCGCGACGCCGGCCGATGCGGCGCTGGTCATGCAGCTTGGTGCCGAAGGGACGTTCGTTGGCTCGGGCATCTTCAAGTCGGATGACCCGGCCTCGCGGGGCAAGGCGATCGTCGAAGCGACGACGCACTACCGCGACGCCCAGATTCTGGCTGAGGTCAGCCGCGGCATCGGCGAGCCGATGAAGGGCCTCGAGATCGGCTCGATCCCTGAGGCCGAGCTGCTGGCAGTGCGGGGCTGGTAGGCGGCCCTCACCGGGCGGGTTTCTCGAAGCTGATGCTGTTCCCCGCTCCCAGTGTCCTGGGAGCGGGGCTAGAGGTGGTGAGGGCATATGATCGGCGTGCTGGCCCTGCAGGGGGCGTTTGCGGAGCACATGCACAAGCTTGTGAACCTGGGCGTTGACGCCCGGGAAGTCAGGCTGCCGGCTCATCTTGAGGGACTGGACGGCCTCATCATTCCCGGCGGCGAGAGCACGACGATCGGCAAACTCATCGACCGTTTTGAGCTGCGCGAGCCCATCGTTGCCATGGCCAATGCGGGCACACCGATCTGGGGTACCTGCGCCGGCATGATTCTGATGGGGCGCGAGGTCGACGCCGATACCCGTGGACCGTCTCAACCGCTCCTTGGCCTGATGGACCTGAGCACCCGTCGCAACGCCTTCGGGTCGCAGGTCGACAGCTTCGAGACCGAGCTCGATATGCCGGTCGTTAGCTCGGAGCCGCTGCCGGCGGTCTTTATCCGTGCGCCGATTGTTTCTGCGGTCGGGGATGCTGTGGAAATCCTCTCCACGTTACCAGACGGCAGAGTCGTGGCGGTCCGCCAGGGCAATCTGGTGGCGACGTCCTTCCACCCTGAGCTGACGCCGGTCAACGATTTTCATGCCTGGTTTGTCGGGCTGACGTAACCTCCATTCACCCTCCCTGCCAGGACAATACAAGCGTCACGTCCATCCTCGTCTGGTGAGGAGGATGGATGACCATTTCTGCATTGACAGGCACGTTTGCCAGCTTCATACTGCGCGTATCTCAGCACAACGTAGCCCATCGCAGCCCGCCTTGGCAACCCGATCACCACTGTCGATAGGCAAAACAAGGGCTCTCCCCCTGGCTGAGTGACTCCGCAACTGTCCTCTGACGTTTTCAGGAAAGGACATCGCCATGGCCACCGCACACGCTACCCAACTGATTCGTGATGTCTATGCCGTCTACAACGATCGCCAGTTTGAGCGGGTCGACGATCTTGTCACCGATGACTTCACCTTTGTCATGATCCCGACCGGGCGGACATTCCACGGCCCCGATGGCATGCGCGAATACTTCCAAAGCTGGGCGGCTGCGTTCCCAGAATCGACGGTCGAGATTACCAATCTCATTGCTACCGATAATCAAGCTGCCGTCGAGTTCACCGGCCGCGGACTACATGCTGGGCCATTGCTGACGCCGGAACGGGAGATCCCGCCAACCGGCAGGCGTGTCGAAGTGCAGTTCTGTGACGTTTACGAACTCCGCGATGGGAAGCTGGCCAGTGGCCGCACCTACTTCGACATGGCGACCATAGTGCGCCAGCTTGGACTGCTCGAATAAACGACCGACTCCAGCGAATCGCATAGCGCGCCTTTCCAACAGTGAGCCCGGTGCCGGCGATGACGTGGATACGCCCAGGCCGGCACCGGGCTCCTGGCGCCTAAGAGGTGTGCCGCAGCTCCACGCACAGTCCTCGGCCTCCCGGTGATAACGTCCGAGACAATTGGCCCCCACCAATTGGATGTTGCTCTGCGTCAGGCTGTCCGTAAGCATGAAGGTAACCATTCGTAGGGGGTGGAGTGTGCCCGCTGGAGGCAACGGGGGTGGCTTTCGCGGGTATACGGCTGTGTTGATGATGAGCGGTCTGGATGCGACCTGCGTCCGGGCCGGAGAGGAGAGATCCGTATGGCTGCTGGTTCGACCGGCCGTGACGCATCGGCGCCTGGGGTTGGGCGTAATGTTGATGCCAGGATAGTCGCCGTCACCGGCGTTATGCTGGCCGTCGTTTTCGTGATGACCCGCTCGGTGACGTTCAGTATTGGACCGGCCGGCTACGTCCATGTCGGTGATGTCGCCATCTATGTGGCGGCGTTCCTGTTTGGTCCGATTGTGGCGCTGATCGCCGGGGGAGCCGGTACCGCTCTGGCAGACCTGTCGCTCGGTTACGGTCAGTGGGCGCCAGGCTCGCTGTTTGTCCACGGCCTGCAGGGGTTCGTGGCTGGCTATATCGGCTGGCGTAGCGGCCTGCCGAAGATGATCATGGCCGTGATCGTTGGCGGCGCGATCGTCGTTATCGGTTACTTCCTCTACATGTTGATCTTCATTCCAGCCGGAGTCTTACCGGTGGAAGGTGATGACGTCGGGCGCTCGGCGTTTGCGATTGCGCTGGCGTCGGTCTGGCCGAACACCTTCCAGGTGTTGTTGGCGGCAGTGATTGCCATTCCCCTAGTGCTGGCCGTCCGTCAAGCCTACCCACCGATCCTGCGCTGGGGTGCCGGTCCGACCTGGGTCGAAGAGCGTTAATTCCGGCGCGCATCAGTGCGCCTGCGGGCGCTACGGCGCATCCTGAGTACTCGACCACGATGATGGTGACACTCCCGTAGGGGAGGAGCTCGTCTCCTCCCGAAACCCCGGGCCGCTCGACGGGAGGAGACGAGCTCCTCCCCTACGGACAGATAGGAACCCCGGAGCGTGCCCTGTGGTCCAGTACTGAGCTTGATCGTCATCCTGACGCAAGGAAGGATCTCTGCGTCAAACGCCGCGGGTGTCAGGCAAGAGATCCCGTTCGACTTCGCTCAGGATGACCCTCAATATTCCGAATACAAGCAGGAGGGCACTTCGCCCTCCTGTCGTCTTGTCCAATTCACCGCCAACAGCCACAATCAGGGGATACGCTGGATCGTCGTGCCGGAGAGGTTGCCCCCGTGTCGGAATCCGGACCCGCGCCCGGAGAGGTGCGAGTCGAAAACTTGCATTATCGTTACCCTGTCTTCGATCCTTCAAAGGAGAACGAAGCCGATGCCCCTTACGCGCTGGCCGGCATCGATCTGCACATTCCGGCTGGGGAGTTCCTGGGCATCACCGGCACCACCAGCAGTGGCAAGAGCACGCTCTGTCTGGCGTTGAACGGACTCGTGCCGCAGCAGACTGGTGGGTCGATTCGTGGTGATGTCTGGATTGGCGACTGGAACACCAAGACCATCCCTGTCGCGGAGCTTGCTACGCGTGTCGGTGTTGTCTTCCAAGACCCGGAAGCGAATTTCGTAGGGCTCACGGTTGAAGACGAGGTCGCCTTTGGCTGTGAGAATCTGGGGATCGACCCACGCGAGATCGCCGAGCGGGTGAGCTGGACGCTCGATCTGGTAGGCATGGCGGCCTATCGTCAGCGCTCGGTCGCCTTGCTCTCAGGCGGACAGAAGCAGCGCGTCGGCATCGCGGCGGTACTGGCCATGCTACCGAAGGTGCTGGTGCTCGATGAGCCGACCGCCGAGCTCGACCCGGTTGGCAAGCACGACGTTACCGCCGTCATCGCCGATCTGCGCAGGCGGGAGCGTGACATGACTGTCGTCATGGTCGAGAACGAGCCGGAGTCGCTGGTGGGTTTCGCCGACCGGATTGCGGTGATGGACGCCGGCAAGATCATCGCTCTCGGTACGCCACGCACCGTCTACCAGCACGCGGGCGAGCTTCTCGACATTGGGGTGCCAGTGCCGCAAGTAAGCGAGGTCGCCAGTCTGTTGAACGCCCGCCGAGGCACGCAGCACCGCTTCTTGTCCATTGAAGAGGCTGCCAGCGGGCTCGCCGGTGAGCTGAAGGCGTCTGGCAGCCGGTGAACGACGCGCTCATCAGGGTCGAAAATGTCTCTTTCGCGTACACAGGTGCGCCCGCCGGCCCGGACGCTCAGGCGCTGCGCGAGGTTTCCTTGACGGTGCGGCCCGGCGAGTTCCTGGCGTTGATTGGACGCAACGGGTCCGGCAAAACGACGCTGGCCAAACACCTCAATGGCTTACTCAAACCCTCCTTTGGACAGGTTCTCGTCGGCGAGACCGACACCCGCAGCGTCGCCGTCGGTGAGCTTGCCCGGCAGGTAGGCTACGTCTTTCAGAACCCGGACCATCAGCTCTTTCTCCCCACGGTGCGCCAGGAGATCGCCTACGGTCCTTCTCGTTTGGGCATCAGGGGCGGCGAGCTCGAACAGCGGGTGACAGAGACGCTGGAGCGCTTCGGCTTGACCGGCATGGGAGAGCGTCACCCAGCAGTGCTGGGCCGGGGTGTGCGCCGGCTGACGGCCCTGGCAGCGATCTACGCGATGCGCCCGCGGGTGCTCGTGCTGGACGAGCCGACGGGCGGGCTGGATAGATGCTTCACCAGCCGGCTCGCGGAGCTGCTGCTCGCGCTGGCCGGCGAGGGACATGCGATCGTCATGATCACCCATGACATGCGGTTGGTGGCGGAGTATGCCAGACGTGTCCTGCTCTTGCGAGATGGGCAGGTGGTTGCCGATGACACGCCAGCAGCACTCTTCGACCAGCCCGAGCTGCTGGCGACGTCCGGAGTGCAGCCGCCACAGGTTGCGCGCCTGGCCGAGGCGTTGCGGCCACACGGCATGCCCGGCGGACTCTGCACGGTCGATGAGTTCTGTGCGGCCTACCTGGAGCGGTTGAAGGTGGGCAGATGAGCGTTGCGAACGCCTCTTTCGATTTTTACGTCGCAGGCCGCTCCTGGTTACACCGGCTCGATCCGCGAGTCAAGCTGGCGATCGTCGCTGCCTGCAGCGTGGTGCTGTTGCTCTGGCTCAACCTGATCCTGCTCACCGCCAGCATCGTCGTTATCCATCTGATCCTGCTCACGGCAGGCTATCCATGGAGCAAGCTGCGCGCGGTGTGGCGGGCGATCTTGCCGCTGCTCATCCTGGTGGTGCTGCTCTGGCCGGTCTTTTATCAGGCCGGTGAGACGATCTTCAGCTTCGGTCCCTTGACGGTGACGACCGGTGCGCTTCAGGTGGGCCTCGCCACAGCCCTCAGAATAGCCGTTGTCAGTTTTGTCTTTCTCCTCTGGATCGGGACAACCGACACCCGCGAGCTGGTGCGTGGGTTTGTGCGGCTCGGGCTGCCCTTCTCGTGGGGCATGTCGCTCACCATCGGCCTGCGCTTTATCCCTACTTTCGCCGGGATCTTCGTGACGGTGTCGGAGGCCCAGCAGTCGCGCGGGTTGATCCTGCACGGCAATGTGTTCCGCCGGGCGCGCCAGATGATCCCGATCATGGTGGCGTCGCTGGTAAGCGCCTTTCGTGCCAGCGAGCAGCTCGCCATGACGCTGGAGTCACGCGGATTCGGCGCTCGTCGCCAGCGGACCGTCTTGCGCGACCTTCAGATGCGGCCGGCAGACTGGTTTGCCTTGGGGCTGACCGTGGTTGGCGCGCTTATCCTGGGGTACCTCGCGCTGGTCCATGGGTTTGGGCGGAGTATCTACTGATTCCCGGCAACGTTGAGCAGCACTGCCGCGACACCCTCGGGATCAACGAGCATGTGAAAGTGGCCGGCGTCGATCCTGTGGAAGATCCATCCTTCGGTTCGTGCTCGGTCAGCGAAGACCTCGTATGTGGAGGTGAATTGAAGATAGGCGCAGGGCGCATCCGGCCAGCCTTCGAAGACGGGTATCCGTTCGTTGAAATAGTCGAGCCTGCGAGGTTGTAGCTCGTTCAGGATTCTCTGGCGATAGGTCTCGTCTGGAATGACGTCCTGGAGATCCTCTGCGCTCCACGTTGGGAAACGCTCTCCGGATTGCAGCGCGTGGCGAAACTGTTCCGCGATTTCGGGCGATTCAAGAGTCATCAGGTCAAGCTGGCTACGTCCAGCGAGTGGAATGCCGGCGTCGACGAAGATGTATCCAACCACGTTGCGCTGCGCGAGTTGTTGGATAGCTGGCAGAAGCGGCCCAGCACCACTGTGTCCCACCAGGATCAGAGGAATATCCCCCGAGATCACGTTCAACGTCTCCACGACTTCGGTCGCATGTTGTTCCCAATACGGCCGGGTGGGATGTTCTTTGCCGAGCGTTGGGACGATCGTCTCGAACCCTTGTCGGCCTAATTCGTCGGCAACGAGCGACCATGTGGACGGTCCAACTAGCGGACTATGGACGAGGACAAATGCCGGCTGCATCTACGGGCTCCTCCCGATCGTGCACTTCTTACGTTTAGACCTGCTCGGAGCGCATCAGCGCCTGGCGGACCGGGAGGATGACGGCGATGACGGCCACGGTCAGGATCGCCATCACGATAAAGACAGTTACCAACCCCGCCACGTCACCCAGCACCCCGTACGCTAACGGCGCGACGGCGGAGCTCACCAGCGCCGCGGTGAAATAGGTGCCGTACCCGCGAGCACGTTTGTCGGGAGGCACGAAGTGTGCCACGGCGACGCTCAGCGCCGAGGAGGTGCCATTCAGGGCGAAGCCAAAGAGGATCGACAGCGGGATCGTCAGCCAGGCTTCGGCGAACACCAGGGCGATCAAGGCTGAGGCCGTCACGATCTCGGTCACGACGATCACCGTCAACATGCCCCACCGATCGCTCAACCAGCCGCAGGCGAATTTACCAGCCGCACCGGCAGCGAAGATCACGCCGAAGAGGGCGCTAATCGCGGCAGCGTTGAAGCCCTTATCAGCCAGCACAAACGGAATAAAGGTCAACGCTGCTCCACGGGTGGCGTTGTCGAGCGCACCCGCCAGCATGATGTAATTGAATCCCTTGCGCACAGTCCCGATCTCCAGTGTCACCGTGCGCTCAGGCTGCGAGCCGTTTCCGGCCTTCCCGTTGTAGGCGCGCAGCAGGAGTCCGCCGGTGAAGATCGCCGTGAACGCGCCGACCACGGCGAGCGCTGCCCGCCAGCCAAACTGGGCCGCAATCACGCCGGCGATGAACGGCCCAACGAGCTTGCCCAGATCTCCGGAGAAATTCAGGGTGCCCATCGCGGTCGCCATCTGTTTTCGCGTAACGCTCTTCGAGACCAGCGAGGCTGCCAGGGGGTGCTGGGCGTTGCCGCCGACGCCGCCTAGTACAGCCGCGCCGAGCAGGAAGACGAAGCTGCCGGTGAGCGCCATCGCAATCAGTCCCAGCCCGACCCAGATATTGCCCAGCAGAAGCACCAGCGCTTCACCGTAGCGCACCCCCATCGCCCCCGCCGGGATCTGGAGCGCTCCTGCGGCCCCGGAAAAGGTGGCTTTCAGGAGCCCCACCTGGGTATAGGAGAGCTCAAGATCTTCCGCGATAAACGGCAGGAGTGGGTAGAGCAGAGCGAAGCAGGCGTCGTTAAGCAGATGCACCGTCGACGCCATGATGAGTGTCGAGCGTCCAAGCGTCCGCTCAGCAACCCAGGCGCGTGCCCGCATCATGAGGCGCACCCTGCCTGGCTCGACGATCTCGATTGGAGCGGTGGTTGCTGGGCGATTTGTGGCAAGGCCAGGTTCCCGTTCCTATGCGGTCCTACCTGAGCGCAGAACACGACGAATCAGGGACCTCAGGCCTTTTCTACCGTCAGTTGTGCGGTCGCCGCGGCAACCGTGGCGTCGCTCGGTCCAGTCCTGTGTTGCCCAGATTGTCGGGCCTCAAGGCGGGCACACAGCGGAACCCTAGACGCAGTCATGTGCGGGACAGTGTAGCAGTCTATCCCGACGACGGCTAGCGATAGAGCGGGAGGTGCGTCTACCATCCAGCTTTGATGTTCGAGTTGTCGCGCCGCGTACAGCGCTGAGCGAAGACAGAGGCGTGGTGGCGCTGTCCAACTTGATCCACGATTGAATTGAGAGGGCATCGTCTGCGTAGCGGCGCAATTTATTGCGCCTTGCCTGGCTGCTCGGGCGCCGGAGAGGGCGCAATGAATTGCGCCGCTACGCAGTCCTCATTATCGGATCAATCAGGGCAACCTCATTCTTGCGCCAGTACCGAGATCGCGAAGCCCGGATCAATCAGGACACGTCCGGCATTGCGCCGCCACGAAATCGAGTGTTCCCGGCAACCGCTCTAAGGCGATGCGGCTTCCAGATCACCGTCGATGGCCACGCGCCGCGAGAGCCAGACCCAGACTTCATTGGCTTCGTCGGCTGTCCAGCCGTAGTTCGCGGCGTCAGCGTCGAAGCTGGCCCGGTCACCTTCGATGAAATGCCGCCGGAGCGCGGCGAGCTGCGGGTCCAATAGCTCAAGCAGCACACGCGGGCGAGCCATCCAGCTCCAGACCTCATCAGCCTGATCTGCTGACCAGCCGTATGCGTCAGCCCGGCGGTCGAAGCCGGCCCGGTCGTCTTCAACAGATTGCTGGTAGATCTCCTCCATTTGACTGACTGACAAGTCGTACAACACAGCCGGTCGATCCATGTCCTGCGCCATTGTGCGTCGCTCCTCTCGTGATCCTGGATAACGATCAACGCGATCTTCACGAGGACGTGGGCAGCGGTCCCGACGTCTGATTTCAATCGTATCGAGAATGAGCCCCTGGCAGCGGTTCGGCGCTCGTGTATTGCGTCCTTAGTAGCCCGCGTCTTTATCCACCACGTTCCGCAGCGGCTCGCCGCGCTGGAAGCGGCCGAGGTTATCGATCAGAATTTCCACCCCGCGCTCCCAGTTGTAGGGCGTGGCGCCGGACGTGTGGCAGGTGATCTGGACGTTGGTCATGTCCCAGAGTGGCGAGTCGGCCGGCAGCGGCTCTGGATCGGTGACGTCGAGACCGGCGCCTGCAATCTGCCCCGATTGCAGGGCCGCCACAAGCGCCTCCTGGTCGATAATCGGCCCACGACCGATGTTATAGATGTAGGCGCTCGGCTTCATGGCGGCGAATTCCGCCGCGCCGAACATCTGGTGGGTCGTGGGCGTCAGCGGCAGGCAGATCGCGACATGATCTGCTTCGGCCAGGAAGGTGTGCAGCTCTTCCGGAGGGTGGACGTGGTCCACGCCTCGCGGCAGGTCCGACTGCTTACGACGCACGCCGATGACCTGCATGCCGAGGGCGTTTGCCCGCCAGGCCAGTGCCTGACCGATGTCGCCCAGGCCGGCGATACCCAGCGTCTGGCCGCCGAGCTCGAAGACCTCCCGGTCGGCATGGTGCCACTCGCGCTTCGTCTGGTAGCGCATGATTTCGGGCAGGCCCCGGGCGAACCCGAGCATCATCGCCAGGATGTGCTCGGCGATGTTCGGCCCACGCACGCCGCTGTTGTTGGTGACAACAATCTCGCTATCAATGAGCTCTGGCGTCAGCAGCGTGTCAACACCCGCTCCAAAGGTGTGGATCCAGCGCAGCTTCGGGGCGCCGGCCAGGGTTGCGCCGTCGTAGTGTCCCCAACCAACGACGGCGTCGGCGTCCGCCAGCGCCGCGGGGATCTGGTCCTGCTCGGTGCAGACGGTGAAACTGAGCTCGGGGTAGGTGGCGCGAATGCGCTCGACGTAGTTCCCACCGATATCGAAGGCGAGGACGATCTTGTTCGAGGTCATATAGCCGGAGGCTCCTTTCAAGACGTTGCCAGTATGGGTGATAATATCGAAAGCCAACAGCCCCATGTGTTTCCGGTGAAACGGCCAGCCCGAAGAGGGAGAGGATCAACGACCATGAGTGGTATCCCACGAATCCCGCGTGACATGGACCCGCGCCGGCCACACCACCGTCAGAGCGAGGAGCCGTCCAACACACCAGCGCGCTCTTACGGCCAATCGGCCGAGCCGCCCGGTAACGTCCACGACGACATCGATGAGTTCGAGGATCTAACCGATGAGCCCGTGCGCGAGGGTGATGAGTCGACGGATGACAGGTCTGGCGCGGCGCGTAGCAAGCAGAAGCGCAAACTGCGCGAGTTCGAGGATCTGGCCGGAGAGCCGGTGCTGGATGAGGATCCCGGCGAGAAGAAGTAGTGGGAAGGCAACGAAGAGCTTCGCTGCCCGGCCCCTCGTCCGCGAGCTCAGCCGCGGACATCCTCGCGGTCCAGAATACGGTCGGCACAGCGCAGCGCGAGCGCGCCGATGGTTGAGGTTGGGTTCACCGAGCCACCCGTGACGAAGGATGAGCCGTCGCAGATATAGAGATTGGGCACGTCCCATGCCTGGTGGTTGGCGTCGGTAACCGATGATTCCGGGTCAGTACCCATCCGGCAGGTACCGAGCAGATGCCAGGCTGGATTGGGCGACACGACGCCCGGCGACAGGAACTCCATCGCCCCGGCGGCGTCGGCCAGCTCACGAGCGCGCTCGATACCGAATTCGACAATCGCCCGGTCGTTTGGATGCAGCTTGTAGTGCACCTTTACGCCAGGAAGCCCGCTGGAATCGAGCGCGCCACCGTCCAGCTCGACGCGGTTATCATATGCCGGCAGGTCCTCAGCCTGGACGTTCATCACCACCTCATGGTTGAAAAACCGGCTAAACGCCTCGCGGTGATGGGCTCCCCAGGGCGTCAGAATCGCGGCAGTTGAGGCAGTAAACCCGCGCCCAACCTGATAGGTCAGGCCATTGACGAAGCCGCGGCTCGCGTCAGTGTCATAGAACTCCTGGCTGACGGCCGGCGCGCCATACGCCCCGGCAAAGCCGTCGACCGGCTCATCAAAGATGTAGTTAACGAAGGCGTAGGCGTGATGCATGACGTAGCGGCCGGCGACCCCGGAACTGTTGGCGAGACCGTCTGGAAACCGGCTGTCGGCAGAAAGGAGGAGTAAGCGCGGCGTTCCCAACCCTCCAGCTGCCAGCACGACGACCGAGGCCTCCTGGCGGTGTCGCTGGCCGGTGACGAGATCGATGTAGACCGCGCCATTGGCCCGGCCCCGGGCGTCTGTTGTGATCCGTTCAACCCGGCAGTTGGGCCGGAGATCAACGCCGTTCCTGAGCGCCTTGGGCCAGTAGGTGACGCTGGTCATCGCCAGCGAGCCCCTGGGACAGCCGTTGCGGCAGGCTCCGCACTGGTTGCAGGCGATTCGCCCGTCGTAGTCTTCGCTGATAATGGCATTCTCGGCCGGCCACCAGTGCCAGCCAAGCCGCTCCATGCCGGCGGTCAGCAGCGTCGTGTGCTTACCGAAGGGGTGCGGGCGAGTTTGACGCGGCGACCTGGGCGGGTTGGCGGGGTCACCTGCGAGCCCGGCCACGCCCATTTCCACGTCGTTCTGCTCGTAATAGGGTGCCAGGTCTTCGTAGCTGATGGGCCAGTCAACTGACCCTTCCATGCCATGCTCGGTGCCCTTGCGGAAATCGACCGGTTTGAGGCGCGGCCAGTGAGCGTTGTAGTGAATCGTGCTGCCGCCGACCGCGTTGTAGAGCAGGGGCGTGATGTCGCCGCCGGTCACCGGGAAATCGGCCGGCGCGTGCCGGTCGTTCGGGTTGCGATGCCAGCCGCGCAGCGTCTCGAACTCCCACTCGTTGCTGTAGTGCGGGTGCTCCTCGCTCCGTACCCATGGACCCTGTTCGAGACAGGCAATGCTCAGTCCTCGCTCGCTCAGGCGCTTCGCGATTGCCGCGCCGGCCATACCGGAGCCGACAAGCAGGACATCCACCGGGTCGAGCGCACTCATGTCCGAGAATCCTCACGTTTGGCGATCGGTTGAACGGCGTCAGTCGGGATGTAGGAGCCGCGCGGCTGCCGAGGGCGCTGGAGGGGATCCTCCGGGTTCCAGGGATCGATGGCGTGCTCGTATCCGAGCGGCAGCGGCGCGCCGTGGTAGGCCGGAGCGTGGTCTTTCTGGATAGCCTCGATCGCTTCCGGCCGCGAGTAGTACCCGTACGTCGCCAGTGCCCACAGCCCCTGAAAGGCGACGGGATACTCGAGTTCAAGCTGCTCAAGCGCGGCAGTCATGGTATCGCCGCCATCGAGCCGCAGCAGAATCGCTTTGAGATCGTCGGTTGTCAACCCCGGGTAGGGCACAGGCAGCGAGCCGGCCGGCCCCAGCCGCGGGATGATGAAGTCGTCAATGATGCCGGTGCGCGATGGCGGCGGAAAACTCCCGCCGGCCGGTATCAACGCATCCAGCGCTGCCTCCAGCACGGAGCGTTCTGCGTGAGTGAGAGTCCAGTGTGTCGCGTCCATGTCCCACGCCCTTCCCTTTTGACGTTGATTGTGGCGTAGCGTCGGGTGATGCGCAACCGGGGTATTGCCCGCGCGACAACTATGCGACACTCACCTTTTCGATGGACCATTCAAGCGTACTGATGGAGAGACTGCTCTTGGACTTGCATATCAATGACATCGAACAGGCTGCCGAGCGGTTGCGCGGAACGATCGTCCGGACTCCGTTGTTGCAATTGCTGGGGCAGGGCGGACTGGCGGATGTCTGGATCAAGCCGGAGGTGTTCGCGCCGGTGGGATCGTTCAAGGCGCGCGGGGCGTATAACGCGCTGGCGATGATGATGGCCGCAGGTCCGTTGGGCGCCGCTTGCACGTTGAGCGCCGGCAATATGTCGCAGGCCGTCGCCTGGTCGGCGCGCAAGCTCGGCCTGCCGTCCACGGCGATCATGCCAGAGGGCGCGCCGCAGTCGAAGATCGATGCCACCCGCGCCTACGGTGCTGCCATTGAGTTTATCCCGCGCGATCAGATGTTCGTTGCGATGCGGGACGGACGCTTCGATGGGCGTCAAGGCTTCGTGCATCCTTTCGCTGATGCGCGAGTGGCGGCGGGCAATGGCACGATCGGCCTGGAGATTCTGGAAGATCTCCCAGACGTCGAGACCGTCATCGTTCCAGTAGGCGGAGGTGGGCTGCTGGCGGGCATCGCGACCGCGATCAAGGCTCATCGACCGGAAGTGCGTGTGTTCGGCGTTCAGCCGGACACCTGCTGCGCGCTGGCTCACTCGCTGGAGGCAGGCGAGCCTCGCACGGTCCAGTGCTCGTCGTTCGTCGATGGCGCCGGCTCGCCGGTGGTGTTCTCCGAAACGTTTCCCCTGCTCCAACGACTGGCCGACGGCTGCCTGACAGTATCAGACGATGAGACCCGCGCGGCGGTGTACCAGCTGGCGATGCGCAACAAGATCATCTCCGAGCCGGCCGGCGCGATGGCGGTTGCGGCAGCACTGGCTCTGGCCCCAGACGAGCGCGGCAAGACCATCTGCCTGATCAGCGGCGGCAGCATCAACCCGTCGTTGTTGGCGGAGATCTTCACGGAAACTTGACAGAAACTCGCTTCATGACGCTGTTTGCGTGATATGGCGGGAGTGGAGGAGGTTGCACAGTCTGACGATCCACGAGATCGACACGTCTGTAACAGGTTTGCAGCGGCACGGATTTTCGTCGACCTTGCCACGCACGAGCGTGTGGTGCCGGCTGATCCTGATGACGAACGTGGTTGGCCTGGTGGAGGATATCGACCGTTGGCTAGCATGGTGCGGTGCTGTATCCTGTGCACGTTCGTTCCTTGGAATCGTTCATGAGCGCGGAGCATGATGCGAGTTGAACCGTTGCCGGCCGACCCCACCGTTGGCTGGTATGCCCACTATCACGCGGAGACGTCCTGCCGGCCGCTGTCCTGAGATCTGACGCAGATGGACAGCGGGAGCGGGCGTCGCGAGATGTGCCCCTTCCCCGCTTCGTGGGGGATATTTACTCGTGCTCGACACACAACCAGTTTCGTCTACGCCCAGGGTAGGCAACGTTCGACGCTTCTATGCCTACAAGCTGAGTGCTGAAGGCTACTTTCTCTCGGCAATCTGGATCCTCTATCTCCAGAGCCGCGGGCTGAGCCTGACCGAGATCGGGCTGGCTGAGTCCGCCTTTCACCTGGCGCCGGTGCTCTTCGAGCTGCCGTCGGGGTCGTTCGCCGATCTGGTTGGCCGGCGCTGGTCGCTGGCCATCGGCTCTGGGCTCATCGCGCTCTCGACGGCGGTGCTCTGGATGGCGGATTCACTGCCGCTGGCGATGCTGGCGCTCTTCCTGCACGGCGCGTCGTTCAGCTTTCGCTCGGGGGCGGACCAGGCGTATCTCTATGAGTCGCTGGGCCACCGGCAGAGCAGCTATGCCGGTATCTTTGGCAAGCTGCTCGGCGCAAGTTATCTGGTGGCGGCGAGCGCTGCCTGGCTGGGTGCGACGCTCTCCGATGTGAGTTACAACGTGCCGTTCGCGCTCTCAATTGGCGTCGCGCTCGGTGGCGTCTGGTTGGCCGCCGGCTTAAAGGAGTCGCCACGCGCGAAACGCGCCGTCGGACCTTCCGGTTCGGTGCTGAGCCACATGAGTGGGGCACGCAGCGCGCTGCGTGCCCGGCCTGTTGTCGCTGCGATGCTCGTCTTCTCGGGCGGGTTCTGGGCGGTGGTGACGATCAGTGGACTCTACCTGCAGGCGGCGTTCGCCGATCGAGGGCTATCGAACAGCCTGATTGGAGCAGTGGTCGGCGCGATGCTGGTGATGGACGCCCTTGGGGCCTTGCTCGCCGGGCGCGTGAGCCGGTGGGGCCGTTTCAGCATGCAGATCGTTCTTCTGGCGGCGTTCAGCGGTTTCGCGCTGGCGGGCACGGCCGCCGGGGCGCTCTGGTTCGCGTTGGGAGCCTTTCTGGTATCGCGTTTTGTCAGCGGCATCATCGAGCCGTTGCTTTTTGCCTGGTTCAATCACCAGCTACCGTCAGCACAGCGAGCGACACTGCTGTCAATCGAGTCATGGCTCTTTTCGCTCACGATGATCGTCGCCTTCCCGCTGGCCGGCCGGCTGGCCGAGACCCAGGGCTGGGGCACGCTCTACCTGGTGTGTGGTGCTGTGGCAGTTGCCATGGCGTTGGTGGTTCTGGTGGGAGTGGCTGTGCGTCGCCGTGTGGAGCTACGCGCCGGGTAACGATGAGAGGATGTCGCCAATCCAGTGTGCGGCTTTTATCCACACGGTAACTAGTACCGCCCACAGGGCGCCGCCGATCAGGCAACCCCACACCAGGCCGCGAAACGGATTAGCACGCGCCTTCAATGGACGTCCTCCACGAGTTCCGGGAAAGGCTGTGCTTTCCCAGATTCATTCCGTCACGGTGCGATGTGCACATCATCCCGGACCTTCGCGGCGAAAGCAATACCCAAATCGTCATAATGTTCGGCGGAGCTCACCATCCAGCTGTAGGGGTGTCCTACAATGCCGGAAATAGATACAGCATCAGGGAGGGATATCTTCGTGAGGGTTCTTGTTATCGGGGGCACATCATTCATTGGGCCGGCGGTGGTGCAGCGTTTGGTTGACACCGGCCATGAGGTGACGGTGTTCAACCGCGGTCAAACTGCCGCGGAGCTCCCGGAAGGGGTCGGCAGGATCACGGGCGAACGCGAGTCTATTGGGGCGTTTCGGAAGCAGTTCGAGGCGCTTGCCCCAGACGTCGCCATCGACATGCGGCCCATGACCGAGCGGGAGATCCGGCTGGTCGTCGATGGCGTGCGAGGCATCGTCTCGCGGGTGGTGGCCATCAGCAGCATGGATGTGTATCGGGCCTTTGGCCGGCTGATCGGAACCGAGTTCGGGCCGCCGGTAGATCTGCCGCTCAATGAAGAGTCGCCGCTGCGGGAAAAGCTCTTTCCCTACCGCTCGACAGCTGGTCTCCCGGCCGACGACCCCAACTATTGGCGTGAGAACTACGACAAAATCCTGGTGGAGAGGGTCGTGCTCGGCGACCCGGATCTGCCCGGCACGATGCTGCGTCTGCCAATGGTCTACGGTCCCCGGGATGGCCAGCACCGCTTCCGGTCGTTCGTCAAGAGGATGGATGACGGGCGGCGTGCCATTCCATTGGCGGAGAGTTATGCCAGCTGGCGCAGCTCCTGGGCGTTTGTCGACGATGTCGCGGCCGCGATCGCGCTGGCCGCGACCGACGAGCGTGCCGCCGGCCGGCTCTACACCCTCTCAGAGACCGAGCACCCGACGATGGCCGGCATCGCGCAGATGCTCGCGTCTCGCATCGGCTGGGATGGGCAGATCGTCACCGTTCCTGACGAGGAACTGCCTCCCGCGCTGAACACCGCGCAGCACCTGGTGGGTGACTCGACCCGCATTCGCGAGGAACTCGGCTATCAGGAGATCACCCCGCCCGACGAGGCGTGGGAGCGCACCATCGCCTGGGAGCGTGAGGGCGATCCACCGGTCAACCCGGCTGAGTTTGACTACGCCGCAGAAGACGAGTTGTTGCGCAAATACGGGTAGCCTGGACCAGCCCCACGCGGTAAACGGTACGGGAAGGGCTCGTCCCTTCCCGGGCACCCGACCGCCAGAATCGGGAACAATTCCATTCTCGGAGGGTCGTTGTCAGTCCGCGGCGGCGGCTTCCTCCTGGAGCTTGTCGAAGATCTCCAGGAAGAGCTCAGTTGGCTGCGCGCCCGAGACGGCGTACTGGTTGTTGAAGATGAAGAAGGGCACGCCGCTGATGCCGAGCTGATTTGCGGTGTCCTGACTCTGCTTCACCTCGGCCGCGCCGGTGTCGGTTTCGAGGAAGCTGCGGGTTTCATCTGGATCGAGCCCGATGCTGCTGGCCACTGCAACCAGATCATCCAGATCTCCCAGATTCTTGCCCTCGGTGAAGTAGGCGCGGTACAGCGCGTTGGCCGCCTCCCATTCCCTCTCGTGTCCGGCTGCCAGCAGAATCAACCGGTGGGCGTTGGCCGTGTTGACGGCGTGGGCGATGCGGTCGAAGGCCAGCTCAATGCCTACCTCCTTGCCGATTGCGGTGACGTGCGCAAACATCTCCTTGGCCTGCTCTGCGCCGCCGAACTTTTCGTCGATGAACTGCTGCCAGTCCTGCCCCTCGCTCGGCAGCTCCGGTCGCAGCTGGAAGGGTTGCCAGCGGCGCTCAAATGTCAGGCCGGGACGCTGCTGCATGGCAGCCTGCAAACGGCGCTCGCCGATGTAGCACCATGGGCAGACAACGTCTGAGAAGATGTCGATATGAATCATCGTCGCTCCTTTTCACATACTGTTCTCGAGTGTACTGTCTTCGTCAATCCGTTCTTGAAGCAAGGACGTCCGGTGCCTGGTATCGAAGGAGGCCTGCATGCAGTACGGACTCGTCTTGCCTACGACTGACGTTCACGTTGTGCCGGAATTAGCCGCCGAAGCGGAGTCCGCAGGCTGGGATGGCATCTTCATTCCCGACAGCATCAACATCCATCCAAAGTTCCTTAACGGCGTACCGATGGAGACGCACGACCCGTGGATTGTGCTGGCGGCCGTGGCGATACGCACCCAACGCATCCGCTTCGGCACCATGCTCACCGCTCCCTCGCGCCGCAGGCCGTGGAAGTTGGCTCGCGAGACGACAACCCTCGATCAGCTCTCGAATGGACGCCTGATCCTGTCAGTCGGGCTCGGCGCGCTGGACGACCAGGGCTTTGGAGACGTCGGCGAGCCGACCGATCGCAAGACTCGCGTGCGGCTGCTGGACGAGAGCCTGGATATCCTGAATGGACTCTGGAGCGGTGAGCCGTTTCGCTACCAGGGAGAACACTACACCATCGAGGAGATGATTTTTGCGCCGACCCCGGTCCAGCAGCCGCGCATCCCAGTCTGGGTTGTTGGCGTCTGGCCACATGCTCGATCGCTGGCGCGGGCGGCCCGTTGGGACGGGCTGATCACGGCGAAACAGGGCCAGTCCGGCTCCTTTGACGAGATCACGCCAGACGACATCATGGCGATGCGGGAGTGGATCGCCGAACATCGGTCCGCAGCGAGCCCGTTCGACATCGTCTTCGAGAGCAGCACACCGGCCCATGACCGTGACGCCGCCACTGCCGCCATACAGCCCTACGCCGCTGCCGGCGTCACCTGGTGGCTCGAAGCGTTCTGGTCGCCACCCAATGATCCCGACGCCATTCGCGAGCGGATCCAGGCGGGACCGCCAGGCGCTGTGGTCAGGAGCTAGTGCGCCTTCAACATGGCCGGCATTCTTATATGTCTTGACAGGTATCTATCCTCAGGCGCATATTGGGTCACCGGCTCGAGTTCGGGGTCGACCTGCCGGTGGTTTGAGGAACAGTCCGTTTCCTCCGAGGGATAATGCGGCCCCAGAACTGGGCCACGACGATGACGATCGCGGCAAACTGCAGGACCGACGAGGTTGCCAGCGCGCTGATAATCGCGTCGCCGCCATGCCCAGCGCGGTCGAGCGGCTCAACGATGACCCGCAGCACCAGCCCCGTGTTGAGCAGCCCGAACGCAAGCAGCGCACCGGTTTCGTGATATCCCTCTGGGCGCGCTGGCGAGCGCTTGCGCGGCAGCAACCAGTAGCCGACGCCAACGGCAAACTGCAAGAACCAGCCGACAAACAGGATGTGACCGTGGGTTGGCGCGAACCAGTCGCGCCAGGTCCCCGGGACGAGCGCGTCCGAGAGCATGAGCGCGCCCAGGGCGAAGCCGAACACCAGCCAAAGAAGCGCCGCGCGTACCAGATAGATGCTGACTCGATCCATCCGAACCGGCTATCGGGGCGGCGCGGCGCGCAACGGACGTATCGCCATAGTCGTGACGGTGCTGCCCGAACGCCGGAAGGTCGTGCCCACGATCACGGCAAACGTGAGGAAGCTGCCCGCCATCAGGAGCGCGCTGACGGTGATGAAGGGTTGCACCGCGGTATCGACCGCGAGGTACCACCACCAGGCGGTGGCGCTGAGGGTAACGCCGAGAAAATGCACAACGAGCTGTAGCCTGGCAAGGCGGGGCCAGCGCAGGGGCTGACCGGCAAAGCGTGGGAAGAGATAATACCCAACACCGCAGATGAGCAGGCCGGCCCAGCCAAACAGGTTGATCTGGGCATGCGTCAGCCGGAGGTTGGCGTGATTTGCCGGATCCATGGCGACTGACGCTCCAAGCGAGACGCCGAGGACGAGGAAGCAAGCTGCACCCGCCACCGCCGTCCGCGAGAGCGACGGCAGGCGCCAGATGAGTGGCGCGACGTTCCAGACGAAGAGGAGCAGCGCTGCTGCCTGCAGCGGGCCGGCAATCGCGAACAGTTGATACAGATCGAGCGCCAGAGCCACGACCATCAGCGGCAGTCCGATGAGCGTAACGATGAGATGGATGCGAATGAGGCGCGGATGTCGCCAGCGTGCGGTGGTCCAGCGCGGGAGGACGTGGTAGAGCACGCCCGCCGCCATCGAGAGAAACCATCCGACGAGCAGCAGATGCGCCCAGACGAGATCCCAGCGGCCACGCGTCGGAGTCCAGATTGTCATGACGAAACCAACAAGTAACCCAAGCACCAGGTAGCTGCCGGCGAGTCGCATAAAGTGGGTTCCGATCCGGTCGATCGCCGCCTGTTCAGGGAAAGGCAGTGGAGGCGTGGCATTGGTCGTCTTTGGCGACCGGAAGAGCCACACGATATTGAGAACGAAGAGCAATCCGCCATCGAGCGCCACGCTCATCCCTGCGAATTGCAGCAGGTCATTCGGCAGGGCCCGGCCAAGAGCGGTGAGCCAGGCACCGGTGATGGCCAGCAGCATCGCTGCGTACAGGAACGGTGGATAGGGCCAGCTGCGGCCGCTGAAGACCGGCACGATGCGGGCGTTTACCGCGTAGATCAGCGGCGTGATCCCTCCGAGGACGACGAGGGCAACGGCCGCGCTCCAGAGGCGGGGTGTCCCGGGAACAAAGCTAATGCTCGCGGCCGAGACGGCAAAGGCCAGGATCGCCGCCACGACAACGCTGGGAATGAGCCGTCTTCCCATGTTAGTGCCGGTCGTGCTGGATTGCGTCGGCCACCTGCTGAATGACCGCGTCGGCATCCAGCCCGTGCAGCCGGGCTGCTTCGGCTAGGGTATGAGCGCCGGCGCAGCACATGTCCAGACCGTAGTGATCCAGGACAACCATCGTTTCCGGGTAGACGTCGATAAGCTGCCGGATCGGCAGCTCGCCGATCGAGCCGGCTCGTTCAGGCAGTGTTGTCTGTGCGTCCATGGCGATTGTATGTCCTCTCTGAGAGCTTGCTCCGTGTTGAGTGCGTTCGACGATTGCGGTCACGGCCTACCAGGCCGGAGGACTCGCCGCCTTTCGCCCCAGCCGGCAACAGGGCAGCGTCAGGATCCAGTGTAGGACAGAAACCGTGACCGTGCTGTGTTTTTCGTCACACAGCCCGCATATGTCCCCACCGGACATGAGCCTACCTGGGCCAGGATCCACCCCAGCGCCCGCCGAACGTCTGAGCACCCGGGTTAGGGCGTGTCTGCTACCTGCGGAGCGGTGGTTGAGGACGATGGTTGCGAGGTCGTTGAGGGCGAGTTCGTCGTCAGCGCCAGGAGTCAGAGGTCCGTGCTAGCCATGTGCTACACTCCCGCCACCTAGTTGATCGACAAAGGAGACGAAGATGCGCAGAGCATTCATATCCATCCATACGAGACTTGCCACCTATCTGGAGGATATGACGCTTGATGCGAACGTTGAACTTGGGGATTTTGGCGCATGTAGACGCCGGTAAGACAAGCCTGACCGAGCGGCTGCTCTACGCCGCCGGTGTCATCGACGAGATCGGTAGCGTCGATGACGGCAGCACCCAGACCGATTCCCTGGCGCTGGAACGGCAACGCGGCATTACGATCAAGTCCGCCGTCGTGTCGTTCGTCGTCGAAGACGTTACGGTCAACCTGATCGACACGCCCGGCCATCCGGATTTCATTGCCGAGGTGGAACGGGTGTTGAGCGTGCTCGACGGTGCCGTGCTGGTGATCTCCGCCGTGGAGGGCGTTCAGCCGCAAACCCGCGTGTTGATGCGGACGCTACAGCGGCTGCACATTCCCACCCTCATCTTCGTGAACAAGATCGACCGCGGCGGCGCGCACGATGAACGCGTACTGCAGGATATTGCCGAGAAACTGACGCCGGCAATCATCTCGATGGGATCGGCGCGGGAGCCCGGCACGCGCAGCGCTGATTTCACGCCTTATGGCGCGGCCGACGTTGCTTTTACGGCCAGGCTGGCCGATCTGCTTGCCGACCACAACGATGCGTTTCTGGCCGCGTACGTCGACGACGAGACGACAGTTTCGTACTCCCAACTACGGGGCGAGCTTGCGGCGCAGACCAGGCAGGCGCTGGTGCATCCGGTGTTCTTCGGCTCGGCAATCACGAGTGCGGGCGTGGATTCGCTGATCGCCGGTATCACCGAGTTGCTGCCTGCAACCGAAGGCGATGCGGATGGCCCCGTCTCGGGCACCGTGTTCAAGGTTGAACGCGGCCTGGCCGGGGAGAAGATCGCGTACGTTCGCATGTTCTCGGGAACAATACGAACGCAGAGATCGGCTGCAATTCCGCCAGAATAACGAGGGAAAGGTCACCGCGATCAGCGTTTTCGATCGCGGCTCGGCCCTCCAGCGTGCGTCGGTCGCCGCAGGGCAGATTGCAAAGCTCTGGGGTCTCGGCGATATCCAGATCGGCGACACGTTCGGCACATCGCGAACGACCGCGGAGAGCCACCATTTCGCCCCGCCGACACTGGAAACGGTCGTCGTTCCCTGCCGCCCCGCCGACAGAGGTGCGCTACACGTTGCGCTGGCCCAGCTCGCCGAGCAGGACCCGCTGATCAACCTGCGGCAGGACGATATACGGCAAGAACTCTTCGTCTCGCTCTACGGTGAGGTGCAGAAAGAGGTCATCCAGGCAACGCTGGCGAACGACTTCAACATCGATGTCGACGTTCCGCGAAACGACGACAATCTGCATCGAACGGCCCGTCGGCACCGGTGCAGCCGTCGAGATCAACGGCAAAGCGCCCAACCCGTTCCTCGCAACCGTCGGACTGCGCATCGAGCCCGCGCCGGTCGACAGCGGAGTGGAGTTCCGGCTGGAGGTCGAGCTGCACGGGACGATGCCGCTCTCGTTCTTTAAAGCAGTCGAGGACACCGTGCAAGAAACGCTGCACCAGGGAGTCTACGGATGGCAGGTCACCGACTGCACGGTCACCATGACGCATTCCGGCTATTCACCCCGGCAGAGCCACTCCCACGCCGTCTTTGACAAGAGCATGTCGAGCACTGCGCGCGACTTCCGTCACCTGACGCCGCTGGTTCTGATGAGCGCGCTGAAGCAAGCCGGCACTAAGGTGTACGAGCCGATGCACCGCTTCCACCTCGAGCTCCCGGCAGACACGCTCGGGCCGCTATTGCCCGTGCTGGCGACGGCTGCGCGCGGTTCCGGACAATCAGGAACTGCGGGGCTCTTCATACATGCTGGAGGGTGAGATTCCAGCGGCTCGGGTGCATGAGCTGCAGCAACAGCTGCCGGCGCTGACTCGCGGCGAGGGCGTGCTGGAATGCGCCTTCGACCGCTACCAACCGGTCCGCGGCACGATCCCGACCCGGCCGCGGTCGGACCACAATCCGCTTAACCGTAAGGAATACCTGCTGCACGTGTTGCGGCGGGTCTGAAGGAGGTCAGGTCTTGAAGAATTACGAGCCAGTCATGAGTTTTGGCCAGGAGACCGCCGAGACATACGATGATGAACCACGCGGCGATGAGGCCGCGGCCGTCGCGTTCCTGCAAGAGCTGGCCAATGGTGGACCGGCGCTGGAGCTCGCGATCGGCACGGGTCGAATCGCCCTGCCCCTTACGGCGCTTGGTATCCGCGTGGACGGCATCGACATCTCACCCGCTATGGTGGCCAGGCTGCGCGCCAAGGCGGGCGGGGACCAGATCTCTGTCACGATGGGGGACTTCGCCGAGGTTCCTGTCGCCGGCGCCTATCGTCTGATCTATGTGGTGTACAACACGCTGTTCAACTTGCTGACACAGGAAGAACAGGTGCGCTGCTTCGAGAATGTCGCCGCGCATCTCACCGACGACGGCTCGTTCGTCGTGGAGACATTCGTTCCGGCCTATCTCTACCGCTTGCGCAACGACCAGTACGTGGACGCGGAAGCCATCGGCGTCGACCGGGTCAAACTTGATGTGGGCCGCCACGATCCAGTTCGGCAGATGCTGGACGAGAGCCACATACTCCTCACCCACGAGGGTGTGCGCCTGAGCCCGATCGTCGCTCGCTACGCATGGCCTGCAGAGATCGATCTCATGGCGCGAATCGCCGGGCTGAGGCTGAAGAATCGCTGGGCAAGCTGGGACCGGGAACCCTTCACCGCCAGCAGTAACGCGCACGTGTCTGTTTACGGACGTTAAGTGGATATCCGGGTGCGCTTCGACGAAGGTACGGATTCGCTCCAGAGAGAGGATGAGTATGAGCGCTGGCAAAATGCATGCCGACGAGGTCATCACCGATGTCGCTCTCGTGCGACGGTTGCTCGCGGCACAGTTCCCGCAATGGGCAGACCTGCCTATCGAACGGGTTCACTCAGCGGGGACTGACAACGCGATCTACCGGCTCGGGGACGACATGGCAGTGCGCATGCCCCGCATCCATTGGGCTGTCGGAATGGTGGATAAAGAGTACCAGTGGCTGCCACGGCTTGCCCCGCACCTTCCTCTTGCCATCCCTGTTCCGCTCGCAAAGGGGCTGCCCGGCGAGGGCTACCCTTGGCATTGGACCGTCTGCGAGTGGCTCGATGGCGAGAATGTGAAGATTGAGCGCATCGCCGATGCAAACCAGATGGCGACGGATTTGGCGCACTTCATTACCGTCCTGCATGGGATCGACTCTAGCAGTGGCCCGCCCCCTGGACAACACAACGTATTTCGTGGCGTGCCGTTGGCAACGCGTGATGCGTCGACGCGTGCCGCGATCGCCTCGCTGGACGGGATGATCGATACCGAGACCGCGACGGCGGTCTGGGAGGCAGCTCTCCAGACGCCAGCCTGGAGCGGCACGCCCGTCTGGATCCACGGCGATCTGCAATCTGGGAACCTACTGGCCGTCGAGGGGCGACTCTGCGCCGTCATCGACTTCGGATGTCTCGGCGTCGGCGATCCGGCCTGCGATGTCATGGGTGCCTGGACACTCTTCTCCGCTAGCGCGAGGATCGTCTTCCGAGCGGCGCTCCCCGTCGATGACGCGACCTGGGCACGTGGGCGTGGCTGGGCGCTGTCCTTTGGCGTGGGTGCCGTCTCCCACTACAAGGACACCAACCCCGTCCTCGCCGGCATTGCCCGACGCACGATTGATGAAGTCCTCGCCGATCATACGCGCGGAGCGTGACTCAGTTAGGATTCCACGATGCAGATTCGTGAATACATTGACACCGACTGGCGGTCCGTCTGGCCCATCTTCCGGGAGGTCGTCACCGCCGGTGACACCTTCCCGTACGATCCTGGATGGTCGTCCGAGCAGTCCCGGGGCGTGTGGGTAGAGGCCCCTCCCGGTCACACGGTGGTCGCCTGCGACGGGTCGCGGGTGCTGGGGACGGCGAAGATGGGACCGAACCGTCCCGGTCCGGGCTCGCACGTTGCCACGGCGAGCTTCATGGTCGCCGGCGATGCGCGGGGCCGGCGAGTCGGACGCGCGCTCGTCGAGTACGCGCTCTCCTGGGCTCGTGAGCAGGGGTACGCCGCGATGCAGTTCAACGCCGTCGTGGAATCGAACCACGTAGCCGTGCGACTGTGGCAGGCGCTTGGATTTCGCATCATCGGGACCGTCCCCGAGGCGTTCGAGCACCCGACGCTCGGCCGCGTCGGCCTTCACGTTATGCACCAACGCCTCTGAGTCTGGCGAACGCCGCCAGGTGGGTGACGTCTGGTGTTGCCCAAGTAAGGATTCCGGTAGCTCGATCAAGCATCAAGCAGACCCCCGAGATGGCGAGCCCACGCGCGCTCACGATATCGGTAGCACGCGCGAGATGGAGTACGGCTCGCGCTCCACTCACTGTCCGGCACGCCGGTCTGCTGGCCGTGTACACCGCCCAGGTCAGAGACGATGTGGTGATACGATCGTCCCAGGTACATAGTCGAGTGGAGGATGCGATGGCGGCGAGGCAGGAGTCAGCGCAGAGCGGGTTCGTCCACCTGATCCTTGCGACGGTTGCGATCACGATTTGCTTCATGGTGTGGGGAGCGATCTCCCCGCTCGCACCGACCTTCCGCGATCTCTATGGGCTCTCCTCGGTACAAGTTGGTCTCCTCGTTGCGGTGCCGGTGCTGCTCGGGTCCATCGCGCGGGTGCCGTTGGGATTGTTGGCCGATCGTTACGGCGGGCGGACCGTCTTCACGGTTCTGCTGGTTACGCTGGTGGTGCCAACCGGGCTGGCGGGCTTTGCCGATTCATTTGCCGAACTCCTGGCGCTGAGCTTTTTTCTTGGTCTTGCTGGCGCGTCGTTCGCGGTGGGCGTGCCATTTGTGTCGCACTGGTTTCCTCCAGAGCGGCAGGGTTTTGCGCTGGGTGTGTATGGCATCGGCACCGTCGGCACGGCGCTCGCCGGCTTCATGGCTCCGCGGGTGGCTGATGCGTATGGTTGGCGTTGGGTCTTCTGGTCGCTTGTGCCACTGCTCGTCGTTATGGCGCTCGTTTTCTGGGCGCTGGCGCGTGACGCGCCAACCAGCATGCCGCGCCGGCAGATTCCATTAGCGGAGCAGTTCGCCGTGTTCCGAGCGCGGCCTGTTGCCTGGATTCTCGCGCTCTTCCACTTCGTCTGCTTTGGCGGATTTGTCGCCATATCCATGTACTTACCGACACTGCTGGTGAGCGAATACGGTCTCTCCAGCACCGAGGCAGCTACCCGCGCTGCCAGTTTCATCTTGGTGGCAACGCTTGCCCGGCCGGTTGGCGGTTACCTGGCGGATCGTTGGGGCGGCAGTCCGTTACTGAATGTCGTCTTTCTCATCGTGGCGTTCTTTGCGATCATCCTGGCATTTGAGCCTGGTCTGCCGGTGGTCACCGTGGTATTTCTGGGTATGGGCCTGGCGCTTGGCCTGGGTGGCGGCGCGGTGTTTGAGCTGGTGCCAGAGCTGTTCCCCCAACATGTGGGTACCGTCGGTGGTCTGGTTGCGACCGCCGGTGGATTGGGCGGGTTCTTCCCACCGATCCTGATGAGTATCGTGTACGACCAGACCGGTTCCTACGCCATTGCCTACATGCTGCTCTCGGAGTTCGCTCTGGCGTGTCTGCTTGTGAACGTGCTGGTGCTGCAACGCGGTTGGTCGCTACTGCAAGCTGGGGATTAGCGAGAGCCGGCAGCGTCAAGAGCCACGACGATCGCAGCGGAGCCGGTCTGAGGGCCTCGTTTATACCCTCGACCGGCGGGACTCCATTGCGATCAATTCCTCTTGTTCGACGGTATCTGGAACCTTCCGCCGGCCGCAGAGGATCAGCGTGCCGATCGCCGCCGCGATGACCGATGCCAGGAGAATACCGACTTTTGCCGCCGCGAGTTGATCGGGTTCCAGGAACGCCAGCTCGGCAATGAAGAGCGCCATCGTGAAGCCGATGCCGGCCAGCACGCTGCCTCCATACACGTGTCGCATCGTGACGCCGTCGGGGAGCGTCGTCATGCCGGTGCGCACCATGAGCAGCGTCGACAGGGTAATCCCGATCTGCTTGCCAACGACCAGCCCCAGAACGATGCCGAGACTGACCGGACTGGTGGCCATGTCCACGAGATCGCTGCCAAATGCAACGCCGGCGTTGGCCAGCGCGAAGACCGGCACGATCAGGAAGGCTACCCAGGGGTGCAGGACGTGCTCCAGCCGCTGCATCGGCGACTGTATCTCTTCGGTGGCGGACTCGAGATCCTGCAGTGCCGACTGATGCTCGGTGTTGGTGAGCAGGCTCTTACCATTTGCCCGGGCGCGATCCATAACATCGAGTGCCGCCCGCGCCGTGGAGAGGAACTCGCGCGAGTCGATGCGGATTCGTGAGGGTATCGTTATCGCCAGCAGCACTCCGGAGATCGTCGCGTGGATGCCTGACTGCAGGAAGGCGAACCACATGATGATCCCAAAGAGGGCATAGAACAGCGGCCAGTGGATCTGGGCGCGGTTCGCCGCAAGGAGGAGCGCGAAGACCCCGAGCCCGGCCAGAAGGTACTCCCAGGAGATGTCGGCGGTATAGAAGATAGCGATGACCAGCACGGCGATCAGGTCATCGACGATTGCGAGCGCGGTAATGAAGATCTTGAGACCCGTCGGAACCCGGCTGCCCAGCAATGCGAGAATGCCGATGACGAAGGCGATGTCGGTCGCCATGGGCACTCCCCATCCGTGCAGGTTGTCGGTTCCAGCGTTGATGGCGACATAAATCAGGGCTGGGACGACTGCTCCAGCGAATGCCGCCACGATCGGTAACAGCGCTTGTCGCATGCTCGCCAGCTCGCCGACCATCAGCTCGCGCTTGATCTCAAGGCCCACGACGAAGAAGAAGATGACCATCAGGCCGTCATTGATCCAGTGCGCGAGATCCATCGACATCCCGTAGCTGCCGAGATCCACGCTCAACGTCGTATTCCAGAGGTCGAAATAGACGCCGCTCCAGGGTGAGTTTGCCCACACGAGCGCGATTACGGCCGCGATGAACATCAAGATGCCGCCAGCCGCCTCGGTCTGGAAGAAGTCACGGAAAGGTCCGCGTATAACCTCAATACGCGATGTGTTTGCGTCCATACTCGCCAATCCGTATCTCATCGCTCGTGTAAATAAAAAGAGACCGTCATATGACAGTCTCCTCCAGCGCTGTGTGGGTACGGGGCTCACAGCATCCCCGACGTGCCTCATTACTTGAAAGGGTACCAGCACGCGTTACTCAAGTACGAACGATCTGCAGAGCGGCGGCTCGCGCGAACCCTCTACCAGCAGTAGTAAGGGTGTTGGATCACGCCAGGAGGCAGGACACCGCCTCAATGAACGAGATCTCAGGCTAAGATGTGGTCTTGAGAACCAAGCCTCAGCCTTGGGCGGACTGCGAAGGAGACATGGTGGAGTGGAACGTTGTCGCGCGTCGTTTGGCATTCGATGCTGCCCCCTGGCTGCGCCTCTGGATGGAAGACCTGCAGCTCCCAGATGGGAAGGTCGTTGAGGATTTTGCGACGCTTGAGATGCCGGACTACGTTGTGGTGGTGGCGCTGACTGCTGAAGATGATGCTGTTGTCACTCGCAATTACAAGCACGGCACTGGCCGCTGTTGTACCAATCTGCCCGCCGGATACATTGATCCTGGTGAAGAACCCCTCCATGCCGCCCAACGAGAGCTGCTCGAAGAGACCGGATACACGGCTGGCGACTGGGAAACGCTCGGTAGCTTCGTGACGGACGGAAACCGTGGCTCTGGAACAGCCCACCTCTTCCTTGCACGTGACGCTCGCTACGTCACCACTCCCAACTCGGGTGACCTTGAGGAGATGAGCGTGGAGCTCATGCGCTTTGAGACGCTCGTGCAGGCAACGCGAGACGGTGAGGTTGCCGTCGTCTCCAACGCCGCCGCCATTGGCCTCGCCGCCGTTAGACTGCTGCGCCGCTAGGGTTGTCCGTTCAGCTCATTGGGAGCCGGGTGTCTGCGTAGCGACGCAATTATGGAAGTGTCCCGATTAATCCGCTCTTTGCCAGGAGCAGTATGGTTCGTACGGGCGCAATTTATTGCGCCCTCTCCAACGTCCCGAGCGGCCAGGCAGGGCGCAATTCATTGCGCCCGTACGCGCATAAACGCCACTTCCTATGCTCGGATCATGTTGTCAACTTCCCTCCTTGCACTGCTACGCCCATGGTCCCGCTCATCGCTGTAGACTTCGTAGCTTCAGCCGGACATTGGTGTGGCTCCGGTCGATCCACCGCTTCTGTATGGAGGAAGTCGTTCTAACATGGAGATTCCCCAGGACCTCCGCAACGCGCTGGATGCTGAGCTGGCGGCCATCACGCCGAAGCGCCTGGCCGGCGCGACGGCGGCGTTGAGCGAGCGCTACCGGACCCTGCGGCCGGCGCGGGGCGGGTTGTATTTGAGCTCGGACGAGGATGTCGCCGCCTATGCGGCCTATCGCATGCCGGCGACGTATGCCGCGATCTTCGCGGCCCTGGTGCAGCTGCACGACCAGTGGTTGGGCGAGCCCCCGAGGACGCTGCTGGATGTCGGAGCGGGGCCGGGAACGGCGCTCTGGGCCGCGCAGACCGTCTGGCCCTCCCTTGAGGACGCACTCTTGCTGGAGCGCGACGAGCGCATGATCGCGTTCGGGCAGCGGTTGGCGGCGCGGGCGCAGTCCCCGGCCATCCGTGACGCGCGCTGGCAGCAGATCGATCTCCAGGCCTCGTGGGAAGCGCCCAGCCACGATCTTGTGACTGCCGGATATGTCCTGAACGAACTTCCAGAACAGCGGCGCGAGGCGATTATCGACAAGCTATGGTCGCGAACGACCGGCGCTCTGGTGCTTGTCGAGCCGGGCACGCCGGTTGGCTTCGGGCTCATCCGGCAGGCTCGGCAGCAGCTTATCGAGGCGGGGGCGACGGTGCTGGCGCCGTGTCCACATGATGGCGCGTGTCCGATGCCGGAGAACGACTGGTGCCACTTCGCGCAGCGCATCAACCGCACGCGGCTCCATCGCGCCGTCAAGGGCGGCACACTTTCGTATGAAGATGAGAAATTCTCCTACGTCGCCGTCTCGCGCGCCCCCAGGCCGTCAATCGCCGGGCGCGTGCTGCGGCACCCACAGATCCTGACCGGCCGCGTCGTGCTGGAGCTGTGCACTCCCGAGGGCTTGCAGACAGAGGTGGTCACGCGCAGCAAGGATCGGCACGCTTTCCGTGAGGCGCGCGACCTGCGCTGGGGCGATGCCCTGTTGCACGAAGAGGACGTTTCCAATGACGGACCCTGAGCGCTCGAACCGTGGTTAGCCATCTCGTCCGGCGTGAGACGGCCGCGTGCAACTGTTCTTCATTGTCAACGATCAGTACCGCCGCTGGGAGTGGTACTTAACAAACTCTCAGGAAACTCCCAGCTATGTTCAATGTGTACGTACTATACTTTCCGCACAATTCGTGACACTCAGGCACACGCATCCGGCACCGATGCAAGAACCTGTCTTGCAGTCCCCTTTTACGAGCGTGTCTGAACAATGAGATATCGGGACGCCTCACAGGTGCCGAGATGGAAGGATCGCAACAGGTGACAATACGATACGGACGCCCGCGCAAGGTGTTGCTCGCCATCGCCACCGTGGCGGTTGTCGGCGGGGGACTGGCTGTTCCGGCTCTGGCTGATCTGGACTTCAGTTTTGGAGACACCGCACAGGTGTCATACACCGGCGGCGAGGGCGTCAACGTGCGCAGCGCGCCCGGTCCGGACTCGGAGATTCTCATCACCTTGCCGGAGACCTACGCGTTAACTATTGTCGATGGACCGCTGGCCCTCGAAGATGGGTCCAACTGGTTCGAGGTGACCCTCGATGCGGGCGACGGCGTGACGTATGGCTGGGTGAGTGCCGACTATCTGGGCAGCGGGGGTAGCGATGGGGTGGACTATGGCCTGAGCGCCCCGGAGTACATTCCTGACGACCTCGCCAGTGGCGTGCCGATCCAGGTCAATTCCGGCGGTGACGGGCTCAACCTGCGTTCCAGCGCCTCGGTTGCCTCCGATGTGATCGGTACGATTCCTGATGGCGCCTTAGTTCAGGTGCTGGGTGTGGCTGTCTATGACGCCGACGGCAACGCCTGGACGAACGTGCTCTACGACGGTATGGTGGGTTACAGCCTCTCACAGTACATCGGTCCCGCGATCGCCTCGGCACCGAGCGTGGAGCTTGCGACGTCAGGTGAGCCGGCGATTGGCGAGACCACGTCAATCGGCACTGACGGAGACGGCGCCAATGTGCGCTCGGCGGCTGGAATCGGCAACGGGATTGTCTCGACAGTCATGGATGGCGCGTCGGTCCAGGTGCTTGGCGGTCCGGTTGTCGACGAAACGGGAGACAACTGGTACCAGGTAGAAACGAGCGAGTCTGTCGGCTGGGTGTACGGCCCATTTCTGAGCGCCGCGACGTCGTACGCCAGCACCGGCGACGCGATCGTGGCTGAGGCGCTTGCCTACCAGGGCGTTCCGTATGTCTGGGGTGGCACTGAGCCAGACGGATTTGACTGCTCCGGCTTTACCTACTTCATCATCAACGAGGTGCTGGGCAACGATTTCCAGCGCCCAATGGTGGACCAGATCGAGAGCGGCACCTACGTCGCCCCGGAGGACCTGCAACCGGGCGACCTCATCTTCTTCCAGAACACCTACCAGTGGGGCGTGTCCCACAACGGGATCTATATGGGCAACGGCCAGTTCGTGAACGCCGGCATCGAGCACGGCGGCGTCGGCGTGAGCAGCCTCGACGACCCCTACTGGCAATCCCGCTACATGACTGCCCGGCGCATCCAGTAGTTCCTTTCGATCCGCACCCGTCCTTCGGGACGGGTGCAGTTTAATGGCGTCATACCGATGCCCGGCCGATACCGAAGTTTCAATCCCCACCCGTCCCGAAGGACGGGTGCAAGATCTGGACGCTGCGGGGCGAGTGGTTCGTGGGCGGGTTTCAATCCTCACCCGTCTCTCAGGACGGGTGCAAGCCGATCGCCAGCACGGCCAGCCCGCCGCAAAGGTGTTTCAATCCTCACCCGTCTCTCAGGACGGGTGCAAGTCGGTCGGGCCCGGCGCGCCG
This sequence comes from uncultured Chloroflexia bacterium, assembly GCA_963729445.1. Taxonomy (GTDB): domain Bacteria; phylum Chloroflexota; class Chloroflexia; order Thermomicrobiales; family CFX8; genus JACCZH01. Next base: position 354,048 of record CAVSNU010000005.1, on the reverse strand, counting down.
GTCAAATCCAGCGCCTGCCAGTTTCAATCCTCACCCGTCTCTCAGGACGGGTGCAAGAACCAGCCGGCGGACAAGGCATGGTCGTCGCGGGGCTGGTTTCAATCCTCACCCGTCTCTCAGGACGGGTGCAAGTGCCGCCGCCGCCCGCGCCCGGCTGCTCGCCCGACACCCAGCCGTTTCAATCCTCACCCGTCTCTCAGGACGGGTGCAAGTAGCGATGCTGGAGGACCGCGATCTCTTCCGCCCTGTTTCAATCCTCACCCGTCTCTCAGGACGGGTGCAAGCAGGTCCGGGTGTGGCGGCTCGTCGTCGGCACGCTTGTTTCAATCCTCACCCGTCTCTCAGGACGGGTGCAAGATATCGGTGGCGCATGGGTGATCGTCGCCAGTGCGTTTCAATCCTCACCCGTCTCTCAGGACGGGTGCAAGCAGGGCCGCGACGTGTATGTCTTCTGGGTAACGGGCAGTTTCAATCCTCACCCGTCTCTCAGGACGGGTGCAAGTTGAGGACGGGGCGCTTTCTTTTTTGTGCGCACTTGTAAGCAGTTTCAATCCTCACCCGTCTCTCAGGACGGGTGCAAGAACCGCTCCCGGTCACGCCGCGCCAGGATGCCGTCGATGATGTTGTTTCAATCCTCACCCGTCTCTCAGGACGGGTGCAAGTTGTCGGCAGCGCTGGCGGAGGCCGTCAACAACGGCAGTTTCAATCCTCACCCGTCTCTCAGGACGGGTGCAAGGCTGAGACGCGACGACAGGCCACCCAACGCATCCTGTTTCAATCCTCACCCGTCTCTCAGGACGGGTGCAAGTTCTGACACAGCGCCTCAACATCATCATGCCGTACCTGGAGGCGTTTCAATCCTCACCCGTCTCTCAGGACGGGTGCAAGCCGGTCGCGGGCGTTGATCGTCACCGGCGCGTTGTTTCAATCCTCACCCGTCTCTCAGGACGGGTGCAAGGCGAGTGCCGTGGCCATCTTGCCGAGGACCGTGTGCATGTTTCAATCCTCACCCGTCTCTCAGGACGGGTGCAAGCAAGACCAGCGGCTTCGGTTGGCCGTCGACGTAGGCGTTTCAATCCTCACCCGTCTCTCAGGACGGGTGCAAGTCGGTGATCTCGGTACCTTCGCGAGGGGCGACTTGTTTCAATCCTCACCCGTCTCTCAGGACGGGTGCAAGCCGTCCATCGCCAACCTGCCCTACATGGCGCACCTCGTTTCAATCCTCACCCGTCTCTCAGGACGGGTGCAAGGCCGTGATCAGCGCCGCGATCTGCTCGGCCGCCTCCAGGTTTCAATCCTCACCCGTCTCTCAGGACGGGTGCAAGACGAAGAGATCGACACATGCGTGCGCCTACTTGGGTTTCAATCCTCACCCGTCTCTCAGGACGGGTGCAAGTTGCATGGCATTCCCGGCACAAGTGGCGCTCCGAATCAGGTTTCAATCCTCACCCGTCTCTCAGGACGGGTGCAAGTTGATAACCCGGTCGTGATGGCGTGTGTATTGTTGATGACACGTTTCAATCCTCACCCGTCTCTCAGGACGGGTGCAAGGACGCCCCGCACCAAAATGTGCAGGGCGTCTTTCTGGTTTCAATCCTCACCCGTCTCTCAGGACGGGTGCAAGCAATGCCCGTTCGGGGCGTACCGCACCGCCCATAACGTTTCAATCCTCACCCGTCTCTCAGGACGGGTGCAAGACGATGACAGCCCGGCCACGCATGAGCGGAGCCTATGTTTCAATCCTCACCCGTCTCTCAGGACGGGTGCAAGGCCCGCCGTCAGGAGGCCTGACTGGGGGCGGAAAAAGGTGCTGCTTGCGCGGACAGCGCACAGGGTAGTGTGCGCGATGATCCCTTCATCAGATTGGCGGCTATAAAAGCGCATCTACGGGCCGAAAACCAGCCCGCGCGGACCTGCCGGGGTTTTGTGGGCGCGGGTGGTTCGCGCAGCGGGCTAGAGCACCAGTGGCTCGTCAAGGTCGATCTCGTCCCTTCGTCCATAGATCGTCACATATTGCTCCCGAGGCACGGGCAGCCGGTAGATTCGTAACTGATCTTCCTGTTGATTGATGCAGCCTAGCAAACGGTGTTCGAACTGTACGTATTAGCTCGGAGTCAGCGAGCACTCGAAAACCGATTTCTGTACTCGCTGACCGTATGCCAGGCACGCCAGTCCCACTTTGCGCAGCCGGCGACGGCCCGCTGTGGTGTCGGTGCGCACGTCGTACGCTACAAGGATATCCATCGTTCGTCATCCTCCTTCACCGGGTCAAGAACGGTGGATAGTGGGCAAGGTCGCCGCGCAGGTGGCGGGCCAGGAGACGGGCCTGAAGGTGCGGCACCAGCCCGAGCGCCACTTTGCGGTCCAGCACCGGGTGCTGCACCTCGTCCTGCTTGCGCCTTTGGTAGGCCACGATTACTTCTTTACGCCCCTTGTCGGTTAACCTGGCCGCTCCGCCCGGAAGATCGTCGAAGTCGTTGCGGCCGATCTGACGCCGATTGATGAGGCTCAGCACCAGCCGGTCGGCCACGATGGCACGCATTTCCTCCATCAGGTCCAGCGCCAAGGCCGGTTTTCCCGGACGCAGCGCGTGGAGATAGCCGACCTGTGGATCGAGTCCAACGCTGTCGAGCGCTGAGACGCAGTCGTTGAGCAACATGGCGTACAGGAATGACAGCAACGCGTTGGTGCGCCCGATCGGCGGCCGTCGTACTCTGCCAGTGAAGGGGAATGCCTCACGATCCGAGCGCACCATGCGGCCGAATACCTGGAAGTAGGCGCGCGCAGCGTCGCCTTCGTTCCCGCGCACGGTATCCAGCGTCGAGCAATCGCGCAGCCGGTAGAGGCTCGATGCAATACGCTGGGCGGCTGCGCTCAGCGCGGCCCTATCTTCCTCATTGGCCGCTTCACGCCCCGCGCGCAACAACACCTGGCGCGAGTTTTGCATCTTGCCGGCCACGCAGGCTTTCGCGATGTGGATTGTCTGTGCGGGATCAGAGAGCGCCTCGTGCTGGGCGCGACGCAGCAGGACGTTTCCGCCGGTCGGGCCGGTTACTCGCGCCTGAAAGCGCCCCCGGTAGGTGTGGAATACGATCGCCCGCCCATCTGTGCCACAGCGTTGCATCAGGGGTGCGCTCAGCGTGACATGACCGAAACAGACGATCGCTCCAAGGTGTAGCAGAGGAACCTGGAGCTGGGTTTCGTCTTCCACCTTGACTTTCACCGTGTCGTGATCCAGATAGGCATAGGCGCCCTGGGTGGTGAGATAGAGTGTGTTCAACGTGTGTAACATACCTGCTTACCCTTCCCTGATTGAGAAGACGCGCTCCAGCCAGTCATCCTCGAGCGCTGCGTTGACCGAGACCGTGGGCATACAGGTGTCGATCAGCGAGCAGTGCCGGCAGCGAGCGTCGTTGACGGGGGCAGGCAGTTCCGTCCCCGCGAGCGTGTCGCGAACGGCTTGTGTGGTGTCGATCACAAGCTGTCGCAGCGCGTCGTCAAACGTGACTTCCCGCCGGGCGCGCGAGCCATGGTAGTAGATCGCTCCCCGCTCGACTGGCTTCCCCGTCATCTCCTCCAGACACAGCCCCTGGGCACAGAGCTGGAGGGTTTCGTGCCCCCAGCGCCGCTTCTTGCCGACTTTGTGCTCAACCGGGTACACACCGGCGGCTGTGAACTTAACCATGTCGGCCCGACCATAGAGCCCCAACCGGTCCGACCAGATTGGCAGGGCGTACTCACGGCGGATTTCCGGGCGGATTTCGGTGTCTGGATCGTCCACACGCTCGTGCGCGATGTTGCCACGCAGGGTATAGGTGTTTTCTTCGAACGACTGATCGAGGTGGATCAGGGCACACTGACGCGGACAGTAGCTGTAGTGCTCCAGCGCCGAGATCATCACCGGGACAAGCTCCATGCTCCGCTCAGCGTTGTCATCGACCGGTGGCATGACGGCTATCCTTCCAGGCATGTGAGCGTGACGCGCTCTGGTATCTGCCCTTCGTCGATCGTGACGTCATAATCCGAGAAGGCGCGTGGCGCGTCCACCTCCGGCTTGCGCTGAATGCGGATACTCTCGAACAAGCGGTGCGCCGGGGCGTCTCCCAGCGGGCTCTCGTGGCTGAAGACGCACAGCTTGCGGCAGGCCATCATGCCGCGTGCGGCGGAACGGTCAAAGTCCCACATGTTCACGAGCGCTTGCCAGAGGATCTGCAAGGTCTTCCGCGGAGAAACCGGTTTGCCGGGCGAAGCGCCGGCATCACGAACCCGTGCGCGCGATAGAGGCCGTACGGAACGATCGCCTTGCGGCCCATCTCGGTGGTTTTGCCGCCTTCGCCTTCCTCGCCATCGCCACCGACGACCCGGGCGTCTTCCGGTTTGGTTATGGCGACACGGGTGATCGAGAGATCGAGCGGGACGATGGGGTCCTCCGAGCGGGCGAACGTAATCTGGACCGGCCCGCGTACCTGTCCGCAGTTCACCTGGGTGGTCATTACCGCTCCGAATGTGCGAATGTCGAAGAAGTTGTCGCACATCCACTGTCTGGTCTGGCTAACGTCTTCCCGGCGTTGCTTTGAGCCGGTCGATTTCAGGCCGAGGGCCGTGTAGGCGCGCTGGTTCAGGTCGTTCAGCGCGTCGCCGCGGTTCTGGACGTAGATTTTGTAGCGTTCCTCCTGACCTCGGGCTAGGTCCACGTAGTCGCGGATCTTGCGTTTGATCGCGACGTCGGTCACCAATCCATGCATCGTCTCCGGATCGACCCGTGGCAGGTTGCCGGCGTCGGGGTCGCCGTTGGGGTTGCCGTCCATAACGTCAAAGAGCAGCACGAAATCGTGCCGGCGTTCCGGATTGAGGTGCGGTGCAACGGTAGTGCTTACAGTCATCTGATCTACCCTTCCTGCTCGACGTTGTCGAGCTCTTCCTGGGCAGCGCGATTGGCCGCGCCGCGTTCCATGCGTGCCTTCGTGTCGTCCGCCTTCTGGTGGTAAAAACCAAGGATGAAGAGTCCCTGCTGGTGCAGGGTAAGCGTGCGTGGGAACACTGTGATCCGCGAGATGATCTCTTGCATCCGGTTATCGAGTGCGTGATATGTGCCAGGCCGGTCGCGCCGCAGTTTAGCGAGATGGGGTTGTGCCCCGCGCACCAGCCGCCCGAACACCGAGACCGGCGCGGTCGAGGCAGTGCCAAAGAAGCGGTCGATAATCGTCGCGTTCCTTGGTCCAAGTGCCGCGCGTTGAATGGAGTCCAGCACCGCGAGTAACCGCCCGCAGAGATATGCGGCATCTGTGTTGCCTTCGTCGAGTTCCACCAGCGTGTTCTCCCTTCCTTGCGCATCTTGCGATGCCAACACCATCTTGATCAGCGTGGCCCGTTCGTGACTGACCGCCTGTTCGGCGCGGACCCGTTTGACGACCTGGGACAGCAGCGAACCCGGCAGCGGTGTGCCAATGAGCGCGTTGCGGATCAGCGCGCGAGGCACCATTGGCGAGGGATCCTCGGTCATCTTTGCGCCGGTGCGCAGGGTGGCTCTCGCCAGCCGGGAAACACTGAAGTAGCGCTGTTCCTCGTCAAAGGGATTATTGAGTTTCTGGAGCTCGAAGTAGCGTGCGAGAGCCTGCTGGACGCGTTCGACCGAGGTATCGACCCAATCGCGGACGGCTACCCGCCCGCCGCTGCCGGCCAGACCGACGCAGTAGAACGCGGTCGGATTGATCTGGAGTGGCGCCCTGCCGGCCGCTCCTGACCGCCTCGATCAGTGCTCCCACCTGTTGCGCATCAGGTTGTGACAGCAGACTCCCAGGGTTGAAACCGGTATCTTCAGCGGTCCAGAAGGCGTAGACCAGCGGGCTGGCGTAGACGCGGCTCGTTTCGTTTGCCAGTAGATCGTTGAGTCCTTTGCAGACCAGCTCCGCGCACTCGACGCAGATTGGCGCGCAGGAGACCTCGTCGAGACCGTAGGATTCGAAGGCTCGCTCATTCGTTGATACGAGCGCTGTACCGCTCGATTGCCCGCCGGGGATGCCCTTGATTTTCTGTGGAAGCAATCGAACAACCGGGCCGTAGGCTCCACAGACCAGGCATTGTGCGTTCACCGCGTCATCGTCAGCCGTCGCGCCAGTATGGCTCGCCCAGAAGCGTCGCACCGAGGGGATATCGAACGGAAGGCGGCCTTCAACGCTGAAGGTCACGTTCTGATTCGCGTCGAAATCATCCGGCTGATCCAGCCGGCTCTCAAGTGGTTGCCGCAGGAACTTCAGAATGCTGGCGATGTCCGGTTCCTGTGTGCTGTCGGCGCACTCGTTCACCAGTTCCACAAATGCTTCATGCTGCCGTTCGACACGAGCCGGGTCCTTATCTGGGCGAACCCAGCCAAGGGCGTACTCACCGTTGTCGACAAGCAATTTCGCCTTGATGCCGCTCGACCGAACGAGGGAGGGTGCGAAGAAGACCTTCCCGCGATCCTGGCGGCGACCCTCCGCGCCAGATAATGAGATCAGGCCAAGCGAGTTGCCGTCCCGGTCGAGCGAGACTTCGTAGCGGACGGGCGTCTCGATATACATCGGCGGCCCCAGGTCATCGGTTCTTGCAGAGGCGTACTCGCGCAGCCGTTGCATAAGCATCAAGACGCTCCGTTCGCTGAGGGAATCCGCAGAACACCGTTCGCCAAGCACGCATCAAAGAACTGTGGCCGGCCCGCGCCGAGGTTTCCCTCGGGAAACTCCATGTCGAGCAACATCCGGCCCAGGTCGCCACTCATCTCGATTGGAAACTCTTCGCCGTCGAGCGGGCTGAAGAACGCGCTGAATTCGCGGCATCCAAGATAGGGAGCGTTGAAGAACCGGCCACGTTGCACCCGCCGTCTGAACTGGTCGCGGAACTTGGCAATGTCGTCGGTTACGTCACCGCGCAGCCGCATGTCCGCCCGGATGACGTAACCCACGTCGCGGAGCGCCAGGGTGTGGCGCTGGGTGCGGTCGTCCGCGGCGGAGAAGTTGCCCAGGCCGTCAGTGGACCAGGCGCGGGCGGTTCGCTCGGATTGGCGCGTCTTGATCTCGTTGCGCACGATCGACAGGTACTGGATGGGCTGCAACACCCATATCTCGCGCACCTCCCAGGTGAACTCGGGCTTCCAGAAGATTGACTCCAGAAGGCCCCGTGCCGCCGACGGCGTCATGACCGGGTAGGACACCCGCTCAACCTTCATCTCGGGCCGCGTGAAGCAGGCCAGATCTCCCCAGACCTTCACTTCAAGCGACGGTGGTTGTGCCATGCGTGGTTGCTCCTTTCCTTTTCCGTTCACAATCTCCTGCTCAAAGCACATAATTTGTAGGATCACGTCCGCCAATCATGATGCCGCGTACCTCGTCATACACCCCGAGCCATCGCCACAGGCCGGGCACAACCTCGACAACCTGTAACTGCGCGGCGTAGTCGTTCAGGCTGTGGCGCCGCACGCTGACGGTGAAGGGCTGGAGCGCGCGCCAGAGGAAGCGTGGGTTGCCGTAGCCATCTTTCAGGCTGTTGAGAATTAGCTCCAGCGGTTCGCCGTTCGGCATGTGGTCTCGATAGGGCACGACGACGGATTCGGTGTCGTCCGGTATCAGTCGAAATCGCTCGGCAACCGTCGTGTAGTTGAATGTGCCTCGCAAGTTCTGGATCTTCTTTGCGTCGAGGTCCGTTCGGGTGAACAACCTCTGGAAGTAGATTTCGTAGACGGCGGGGTCGTGGAGATCGACCGATTGTCGTAGTAGCTGCTCGGTGATTCCGATGCCGGTTTCGTACACGCCCCGAGGAGCGCCGCCTTCGGCAGGCTGGAAGATCACCACCCTGCCACGTTCGAGCAGCCCTTCCCGGTTGCAGCGGCCGGCGGCCTGGACGATGCGGTCGAGCGGTCCCAGCGCCCGCAAGACCAGCGGGAAGTCGATGTCCACCCCCGCTTCGACCACCTGGGTCGACACCAGCCGGCAGGGCTCACCGGCTTTCAACCGACGGCGCACCTCTTCCAGGACGTTCCGCCGGTGTGCGCCGCAGAGCAAGGTGGAGAGATGCAGGGCATCAGGATCATCGAGCGCATCGAGGACGGCAAGTGCGTCAGCGCGCGTGTTGAGAATCGTCAGGCATTGTGGGGAAGATCGCATCTCGTCGGCGACGCGCTCCCAGGTCCAGGGTTCTTCGCCGGGTAGCTCGTACTCCACCCGTCGCAGGAGCTCGAATGCAGCCCTGGGGTTATCCACGAGGTCGCGCACGTCCGGCAGACCAGGGAATCCGAGCCGCTCGTCGAGAGCCGGCTGGGTCGCGGTGCTCAGGACTACGGTAACGCCGTAGTTGGCGACGAGCTCGCGCAGGACGTCCAGAATAGGGTCCAGAAGTTGCGGGGGAAGCGTCTGCACTTCGTCCAGAACGATCACCGAGTGGGCGATGTTGTGCAGCTTGCGGCAGGCGGTGGTCGAGCGCCCGAGCAGGCTCTCAAAGAGCTGGACGGTCGTCGTGACGACGATTGGCGCGTCCCAGTTCTCGGCGGCGAGCCGTTCCCATCCTTCGTCGATCGTGCCGTCTTTGTCCGAGCGGTCGGTCAGCGCGCTATGGTGTTCCAGGATGGCGTGGTGTGACGAGAAGATCTCGCGGTAGACCGTGGCCGTTTGATCCGTAATCGACGTATATGGGATGGCAAAGATCACCCGGTCCAGATCGTGCTCGATCGCGTGGCGCAGCGCGAAGGCCAGGCCCGAGCGTGTTTTTCCGCCGCCGGTTGGCACAGTGAGCCGGAAGAACCCCGGCGACTGCGACGCCGCCTTCAGGCAGTCGAGATAGACCGAGTGGCGTAGCTGGTTGACTGGATGGTCCGACGGGCCGGTGAGCTTCGCCTGGTCGGCGTCAAATTCTTGCCAGAGCTCGCCGAGCGCAGGATACCCACCACGCATCCCGCTACGCCCATCTTCAAAGTGCGCTTCGGTGTCGAGAAAATCTGCGTCCACCAGCGCGGAGAACAGCATGCGGATGAAGAACTCAGCCTTGTGTTTCGACAAGACAAAGGATGGGAGACTCAGTTTGCCGGCAGGCGCGAGGTTGCCGAGTAGCTCGTCTGTCTGCTCGATCGCCTCGTCCAATCTGGCATGGGTGGAGTGCACCGTGAGCCATGGGAGCATTTCGTTCGCCTGGTTGCGTAACCCGCCGTGGTGGCCGGCAATCGGATGCACCAGGAAATCGAAGTGCTGCATCGCCAGCTTTGCGCCGGCCGCTTTGTGATCGGGGCCGCTGCCTCTCGGACGTGTTCCGGCTTCGGATTCCAGGAGGTAGCGCTGGAAGTCGGGATGGATCTTGCCGATGTCGTGCCAGAGGCCCGCATAGAACCCGAGATTCGAGGCATCGAACTTTTCGGCGAATGTGGCTGACAAGCGCGCGACTTCGTGGAGATGGCTGCTCAGAGAATGCCGGTTGCCTTCCTGATTACGCGTATGCGCAATGGGTCCGGCGTTGGCCGGACGATTGAGTCCCATAGAACTTCCCCCTTGACCCGAGTTGTTATGGATCACACCGTCGTTCGGAGTGTAGTGTGAGCATTCTTTGTGTCAAGGGGAACGGGTGGTCATCTCAACGTTGGATTTCGCGGAAATTCCTGACGATTGAGAAGCGTGACCGGTCACTGGCGGCCGGTCACGCTCGACCAGGTTTCTATGAGGTACCTGATTCGTCCATCTGGTTGTAGCTGACGATCTCGGAGATGGGGTGCCGGCCGGGCTGGGCCGGGTTGGGGCGCGGGTCCTTGATCGAGGTCGGGTAGCCAAGGACGACGACCGATCGGGCGGTGCGGTCGGCGGGGATGTTGAGGATGCGCTTCGCCTCGGCTTGCTGTGACTCGTCGCCAAACCAGGCGACACCGCCGCCGAGTCCGAGCGCGTGGGCGCCGATCAACAGGCGCTCGGTTACACGGCCCTCATCGTAGGCTTCGCTCGCCTCGGCCCCGGTGCCATTGAGCACGATGCCGATTGCCAGCGGCGCTTCGGCGACCCAGTTGATCGGGGTGCGCAACTGACTGATCTTCTGAAGCTGATCCTTGTCGTTGATCACGACGAAGTGCCAGGGCTGGGTATTGCGGGAGCTGCCGGTCCACCGCGCAACTTCCAGCAATTCGTCCACAATGTCGTCCGGCACGGTATCCGGCGCGTATTGCCGCGCCTGACGGACTCTCTTCATGGTTTCGGTGACGTTGCGGGCATCGGCATCTATTGCCATGCGGGGCCTCACTTCTCTGGGACGCTGGTTCGCGCAGCGTTGCTAGATATCGTCGTTCTCATGATAGAGCACCCGCATGTCCCTGTCTCTAGCGTGCCGGCTGTGTACACGGAGCATCAACGATCGCTTGAGTAAACGAGATACTCGAATGCCTCAGATCCAATCGACGATACCGATGGATTGACGGACGGCAACCTGTTCCCAACGGTGCAGCGTGTATTGATGCAGTGCTTCGAGCGCCGCCGTCTCGCCCGTGCGCTGCGGAACGATTGCCGAGGAGGTAGAGGCGGGCGATGCCGGGCCGCGCTACTACGCCTGGCGCTGTCCGACCTGCGCTCCGGGTGTGTGCGATGGTCGCAATGTTCCTTCCAGCGAGTGGCACTGCACCAAAATGGGTGCGGTCGTACGCGCCTTTTGGGAATATGTGCCCTGAAATGTATCGCCGAGCATGACCTCGATACATTTCGCTGCGCACGAGACTTCCCTACACTGAGAACATGGATTCAGGCATACACACGAATGGAGATGGAACATATGGAATCCCTACAAGACCTTTTCGTGCATGAGCTGAAAGATCTGTATAGCGCAGAGAACCAGCTCATGAAGGCACTGCCGAAGATGGCGCAGGCGGCTTCAACGCCGGAGCTGAAGCAAGGGTTCGAGAAACACCTGGAACAGACACGGGTGCACGCGCAGCGTATTGAGCAAATCTTTGAGGATTTCGATAGGAAGCCTGGCGGCGTAAAGTGCAAGGGCATGGAAGGTCTCATTAAAGAAGGTGAAGAGGCCATCGGAGAAGACGCTGAGCCAGCCGTGAAGGATGCCGCTCTTATCGCTGCAGCGCAGCGCGTAGAACACTATGAGATCGCTGGCTATGGCACAGCACGTACGTTCGCCAAGCACCTCGGCAACGACACTGCCGTGAGGCTCCTGCAGCAGACTCTTGACGAAGAGGCGATGACCGATCAGCAGCTAACCAAGTTAGCCGAGAGCGGCGCGCACATTAACGAGTTGGCAATGCAACAGGCGTAACCGTGCGATCGCCGCGTGATCACACGACAAAGCACTCCATCTGGCTTATCCGTCACGCATGTATCCCCGTTCAAGAGATGTGCCCAAATTTGTATCGCTGTCGTAACCCCGATACATGCTCTGGCCGATGAGCGATGAGTAGACTGAATGCAAGGGTCGATCAGGCATATCGACCCTTGCATTGAAGCTCATTGTTTCTTTTGGTCCGTATAAGCGAATGGAGATGCCACTCATGGAGTCGCTTCAGGATCTCTTTGTTCTCGAGCTGAATGACCTGTATAGTGCGGAAAATCAGCTCATTGAGGCACTGCCGAAGATGGCGCAGGCGGCCTCGACACCGGAGTTGAAGCAAGGGTTCGAGAGGCATCTGGAACAGACCCAGATGCAAGCCCAACGCATCGAGCAGATTTTCCAGGGATTTGACCGGAAGCCGGGCGGCCGTACCAGTAAAGGTATGGAAGGTCTGATCAAGGAAAGTCACGACATCATCCAGGCGAAGGCCAACCCCGCGGTGAAGGATGCCGGCCTCATTGCCTGCGCACAGAAAGTAGAGCACTATGAGATCGCCGGGTACGGCTCGGCGCGCACCCATGCGAAACACCTCCGCAACGACAGTGCGGCGAAGCTCCTGCAGCAGACTCTGGATGAAGAGGCTAAGACCGACCAGCAGTTGACGACGCTGGCGGAGAGCGGCCCCCACATTAACCAGCTCGCGATGATGCACGGCTCGGCTGGGGACGACCAGGTTATCTCTCCCTAGCGGGCGTCATGTATTCTGGACCGCCCGGGAAATCTGCCCGGGCGGTTTCGTCTGTGTCTCTAATACGACCTCGGCAGGCCGAGCACGTGCTCCGAAAGGTAGTTCAGTACCATCTCCTGGCTGATCGGGGCGATTTTGTACAGCCGGGCTTCGCGCCACAACCGCTCCACGTGGTGATCTTTGCGATAACCCCTACCACCCAGGGTCTGTATGGCCGCGTCGCAGGCCATACAACTGGCTTCGGCCGCCAGGTACTTGGCCGCGTTGGCTTCTGCACCACAGGGTCGATCGTTGTCGAAGAGCCAGGCTGCCTTCATGGCGAGCAGCTCGGCGGCGGCCAGGTCGGCCCAGGCGCGTGCCAGTGGGTGGGCGATGGCCTGGTTCTTGCCAATCGGGCGATCGAAGACGACCCGCTCTCCGGCATACTCTACCGCCAGGGCGAGCGCCGCCCGGCCAATGCCAATCGCCTCCATCGCGATGACGATCCTCTCCGGGTTCAAACCGTCCAGCAGGTGATAGAAGCCGCGTCCAATCTCCCCAACGACATCCTCGTCAGCCACCTCCAGATCGGCCATGACGAGACGATTAGAGTCCACCGCGTTGCGCCCGAGCTTGTCGATGACCTCCAGCGTGCATGACTTCGGATCGAGATCCGCGAAGAACAGCGACAGGCCCAACAGAGGTCTGGCCGGATCACGCGGGGACGTGCGCGCCAGAATAAGGGCCTTCTGGGCATGCTGCCCGTTCGAGAGCCAGGCCTTGGTGCCGTTCAATATCCAGCGGTCACCACAGCGTTCCGCGCGGGTTGCGATACGTGAGGTATCGGTGCCAGCCTCACCCTCGGTGACTCCGAACGCCATGCGGAGCTCACCGGTCGCCAATCTGGGCAGGTAGCGAGCCTGCAACGTTTCCGAGCCGTGCTTGATGATGGGATACGGCGGAAAGATGGCCAGGTGGATCGGTGACGCGCCACTGGTGCCGGCACCGGCGGCGCAGATCGCGTGCAGGAGCACGGCGGCCTCGGTGACGCCGAGTCCTCGCCCGCCGAACTCGCGGGGGATGACTGTCCCGAACCACCCGGCGTTGGCGAAGGCTTCGACGAACTCCGTCGGATATGCCTCATCGCGATCCTTCTCTCGCCAGTACTCCAGCGTGAACTTGTCAGCGAGTGCTGCTACCTCGCGTCCAATCGCGTCATGTGCGGGATTCGGGGCGAAGTCCATCGTGTCTCCTTCGCGGTTTAGTGTCCGAGTTGACCTGAGCGCGCCATCGCCCCGATCAGGTTCAGAATCAGGCGTGACGCGGTCAGGCTGGTGATGTTGTTGATGTCGAGCGCGGGGACGAGCTCGACGAGATCCAGGCCCGCGATACGCCCGCGGTCGGCCAGGCCCTGCAGGATGTCGGAGGTCTGGAGATAGGTCAGACCGCCAGGCACAGGTGCGCCGACCGCGGGCATTATGCTGGGATCGAGCCCGTCACAGTCGAGCGTGATGAAGTAGTTCGCGCCTGCAGGGATGCGGGAGAGCAGGCCGTCCACGCCGGCCGTGTGGACCTCGCGCGCTGTGACGATGGTATTGCCGGCCGCCAACGCCGCCTCGACGTCGGCCGGTCGGGCGCTGCCGACGCCGCGCATCCCGATCTGGACGATCCTCTCTACCCACTCCATCTCAGACGCGCGCCGGATTGGGCTGCTGTAGCCCTCAGTCACACCGTCGACCTCATGCCGGAAGTCAATGTGGGCGTCGATCTGGACCAGTACCAGCGGCCCATGATGCTCATAGGCCCGTAGAACGGGGATCGGGATCGAGTCATCACCGCCCAGCACGATCGGCACCGCGCCGCGATCGAGTATCTGTCGCACGGCGTCTTGCGCCCGCTGGACGTTGCCGGGAATATCGAGGGGGTCGCCCGGCACATCGCCGGCATCTACAATGCGGATCTCGCGGCCGTCGAGGAGCGGCCCGCCAAGATCGTAGTCGTAATGCGTGATGAACTGCCCGGAGCGGGCGGATTGCCGGCGAATGGCGGCTGGGGCTGTCGAGCTCGGCGACGCCAGGCCGCGCATCCCATACGGTGTGCCATAGGGGACGCCAAGGACGGCGATGTGCGCGTCCAAGGCGCTCAAGTCTGTCTGAACTGGGACTCCAAGGAAACTGGGCGTGCCGTGCTCCGGGACAGTGGTCGGGGGCAGATCCATAAGGCATTCCTCGTCTCGATGATCGCGTCGTCTCTGCAGTGTGGGCAGCATCGACGGTGCGTCTCATCCTGTCAACGCCTCGCGCCTGTGGATCGCGTTGGATACAACCTCGTCATGCACGTATCGCGCCAGCGATGAATATCCACGCCATCATGCTTGAACTGCACGGAGAGCTTGTGGTGGGGAGGGTGTTTGGGGGCTTGAGCGTGGTTGGCGGCCCGCCCCGAGTAGAAGGCCGGTTGCGCGCCGCTGCAACAGGTCGACGGGAAGAGCTCTAAACATGCAGCGGGAAGGCAACGCGCCCTCCCGCTTTGATCTCCGCATTGCCCTATTTAGGGCGTTGCGGCACCGGTGTCAGTGTCGAAGTCGACGATTGTCTGGGTGCAGTAGATCCAGACCAGGTCAGTCTCATCGGCCGTCAAGCCCAACGTGTCAGCCATGGTGTCGAAAGCCGGACGATCGCCTTGCTGTCCCAACTGCTGGAGGTCAGCTGCCTGCGTGTCCGTCAATCTCTGCATCGCATCAGGTCGGGTCATTCCGCCGATGTCTTGCGCCCGCTGCACCCCCGGCCGCCGTTCTGTCTTGGCCCGGTGCGCCCCCAGGAGCGCCCCCTGCCGCTGTGTCTCGAGTGGGGTCCTGTTGCGCCATAGTGCGGTACTCCTCTCGTGATACGTCGATCGGTCGCTACATCGTCGCGAGGACGCGAGATACGTTCCCACGTCTAACATAATGGTACCGGAATTCGTGGGGTGACAAGGCCGTATCAAGATTCAATTCTGGCGATCTTGGCCACCGCGTTCTGTCGGTCTTCGCGCGGTTCGCTGGCGAGCTCGCAATAGTCTGGACGGACGTAATTCATCGCGCCCTGCCTGGCTTCTCGGGTGCCTGACTGGTCAGGCGCTCGCGATGATCAGTCAATCCTGCACGTGGCGGTGGAGACTGTCGAGTGACCGGCTCTCATCAGTCATCCTGAGTACTGGACTACAGGGGAGTTCCGTCGGTCGGTAGGGGAGGAGCTCGTCTCCTCCCGCCTCAAGCGGACCGGGGTTTCAGGAGGAGACGAACTCCTCCCCTACCGGGGTGACACCACACATCGCGGTTCAAGCAGGACCATGGCATTCCTTTAGTCATCCTGAGCGCAAGCGAAGGATCTCTTGCCGGATTGCCGCGGCGTTGGACCAGAGATCCTTCCTTACGTCAGGATGACTAATAAGCGCAGGATGACTATCAAACGCAGGATGACTATCAAACACAGGATGACGATCAAGCTCAGTACTGGCCCACAGGGCAGTTGTCACGATTCGGGGTTCTACCGAGTGTGACACCATCATCGTGGTCGAGTACTGAGCGCCAGCGAAGGATCTCTGCCTGCACTGCCGAGGCATTTGACGCAGAGATCCTTCCTTGCGTCAGGATGACTATCAAGGCGTACGGTTCTACGAATCGCGTTCGTCGTAGCCGAGCGTCTCGCAGATCGGCACTGCTCCCTGGGAGCCCTGGGCGAGGGGTGCCTGTAAATCCACCCGATCGCCGGCCTGAATGCCGTTTGCGGTGAACCAGCCCTGGTTGGCTTCGATGACGTAGCGGTATGGCTGTGATGGCCGGTAGGTGATCGGGTAGCTCGGCGACGATCGATCGGCCGCCTCCATGTCGGTCAATTCGAGGATCGTGCCGTCAGCCGCGATCCAGGCCAGCTGAAGCGGGATCTCGGTATTGCGGTTCCAGAATCCCCCGCGAGCGTCACTGCTGTAGACGAAGAGCATGCCTTGATTCTCGGGCATCCAGAAGCGATGCATCAAGCCACAGCGTTGCAGCTCGGGGGTGTCGGCTACCTCCAGGAAGAGCGACACGGGTGTGCCGCTAGCGGCGCTGAATGTCGCCTCGGCCAGCCCGTGGTCACCATACTGCCATTCGTAGTAATGCCGGCCGACGTTCCCGGCTTCCACCCTCCAGCCCTCTGCATTATCCGGGGTATAGGTCAGGCAGCGCCGCTCGAAGCACTGCAGCAGCACCCAGGTCTTCTCGCCGCCGACCGGGACATGCACCCAGAAGGCTTCAGTGACCGGGTAGCCCGTCGCGTAGAACGGATTCTCGAAGAGGTTTCCGGTTGTAACCTCGCCCTCAACGAAGATCTCGCCCTGCGAGTTCATGAAATCCCAGAAGACCGAGGCAACGGCGTGGCCCGTTTGTTCAATAACGGCCGCCGGGCGCACATCGTACCGGGCAAGGTCTGTGTTCGATGCGATCCCGGCGTTGCGGTCGACGGTTGCGATGATCGGCTCTCCGGCTGGGTGTGGCTCGCGGTTGGTCAGTTGACCGATCGTGACATAGGTCGGAGATTCGGGATCATCAACCTGATCGCCGGCAACATAGACGAACGCCAGCCCACGATGCTCATAAGCATCGTCTCCTAGCTGAACGTTGCCGGTCATCATCTCGACCACCAGCAAGCCGTTGGTGACGTGCCAGCCGGAGCTCGAGTCGCCCTCCGGATCGTTCAACTCCATGCGTGCCTTGTCGTAATACTGAACCTGTCGCTCACCACCCGGCGCATCAACGTAGGGCTCGGTGCGGATGTCCGCGATCGCCTCGGGCCCCCACATCCAGGTACGTGAGACCTGCTCGCTGGCGACCAGGCGGTCGGTACGCTCCCAGGTGCGCTCGAATGGATCACTGCTTTGTTGTGGTTCAGAGAGGGCACGCGTGCAGGTCAGCAGCATGAGGACAGCGGTCAGGCTGAGGAAAGTGCTGACTCTCCTGGATGGGTTATACAAGGTTCTCGTCTCATATCTTGTCACTACTCGTCGACGGCGTGCTCGCAATAATACGCGACGAGCCGGGCAACACGATCATCCGGCTTCATTGGTCGTGATCTGGTCCAGGATCTCACGCTCGCCGGCCGTTTGAACCCAGGCGTAGTAGTTTTCCAGGTCGTCAGCCGGCTCGTTTGCGAAGATCCTCGCGGCGTGAGGGCTCAGGTCTCGGGTTGCCGACGACTCTGTGATGGGCCAGGTTGTGGGCAGCCTGCCGCATGGCACCGGCCATGCCGTTGGCGAGCTCGTCGACCGAAATCTCCTCCGAGGGCTGGCTATTGGCGTACTCGCTCGCGTACTCGTCGAAGGTCTGTCCAGCGGCGCGGGCGTTGTTGACGGCGTCTACCGGGGTCATGTGGGTGCCGATGTAGCGGTCCCAGTCGAACAGGTTTATAGCCATACCATCACTATCCTTTCCTCAGGGTGGCGGATATTTCCATAGTACGTGATGAGCCGTAGCCAGCAGCCGTGAACCGGGGACGTATCGGTATAGAATGGGCCGGGCGAGCATTCCGAGATCCCCGAACAGTGCAACGGAGTCAGTAACACGCTCAACGCTCGGTCTGAGCGTTGAGGAAGGGTGAGGCGCATTCCACACATGGAAGAGACGCAGAAGCGAACCCACGTGCTGGGACTAAAGCTGCCGTTCTATGGTTGGGCGGTGGTCGCGGTCGGCACGTTGATCGCGTTCTCGTCGGGACCGGGCCAGTCGTACGTCTTCTCGGTGTTTATCGACTCGTTGATTGCCGACACCGGCATTTCACGGACCAATATCTCGGCGCTCTACGCGATCGGTACCGGCATCAGTGCAGTGATGGTGATGATGGTGAGCCGGATGGCCGACCGCTATGGCCCCAGGCTTGTCGTTGGGCTGGTGGCGTTCGGGCTGGGGTTGGCCTGTTTCGGTATGGCGGCGGCAAGCGGGCCGATCGCGTTCTTCATCGCCTTTGCCGCGCTACGGGCGCTTGGCCAGGGCTCCATGCCGGTCAACGCGACGCTGCTGGCCGCGCAGTGGTTTGTGCGCTACCGTGGCCGGGCGATGGCTATTGTCGGACTCGGCTTCGCGGCGTCGAACGCCCTGTTGCCGCCGTTGTCGCGTTATCTCATTGACAGCATCGGGTGGCGCGGAGCGTACGTGGTGCTCGGCATCATCGTCTGGGCGCTGATTATTCCGTCCGCCGTCTTCATTGTCCGCAACCGGCCGGAGGACATGGGCATGCATCCGGATGGTGCGACCGAGCCTCCACTGGAGGAAACGGTGGCGCGGCAGACAGGCGTCGCCGACCAGCCGCGCAAGGTATTTACCACCACGATGTTCTGGATGCTGGCGATTCCGCTGGCCGTGCCGTCGTTTGTCGTGACCGCCCTGATCTTTCACCAGGTCTCGATCTTTGAGGAACGTGGTGTGAGCGCGGCGGTCTCCGCCAGCGTCTTCGTGCCGTACGCGATCGCCTCGGCGATCTCGGGCGCGATGTCGGGCTTTATTGTTGACCGCATCGGCCCGAAGAGACTCTTCATCATCAACATGGGCATTCTGCTGGCCGGTACCCTGACGATCCACATCGTCACCAACCCGTTGCTCGCAACCCTCTATGCGTCGATCCTGGGTATCTCGGGCGGAATCCAGGCCGTTCTCGCCGGGGTGATCTGGGCGCACTATTATGGAAGACATGGACTTGGTAAAGTTCAAGGGTCGGCAATGATGGTTACAATTACCAGTGCCGCAATTAGCCCGCTGCCGCTCGCCGCACTACAGCAATATGCCGGAGGGTACACCCTTGGATTGACGTTGATGGCGAGTCTACCGATTATGGCGATGGTCATTATGGCCTTCGCTCGACCCGAGCCTGCTTACGCGTAGACCAGGTCATCGCGCGTCTATCCATTGAAGAGGGAATACCCATGAGCCAGATTGCTGAACGCAATTCCATTGACACGCTGCGCGATGAAGTAGCCCGCCGGCGCACCTTCGCCATTATCTCGCACCCGGACGCCGGCAAGACGACCCTGACCGAGAAGCTGCTGCTCTATTCCGGCGCGGTTGAGCTGGCCGGATCGGTGCGCGGCCGCAAGAATCAGCGCCACGCCACCTCCGACTGGATGGAGATGGAGCAGTCGCGCGGCATCTCGATCACGTCGACCTCACTGCAGTTCGATTACGAGGGCTGCCGGCTGAACCTGCTCGATACCCCCGGTCACCAGGACTTCAGTGAAGATACTTACCGCACGCTGATGGCCGTCGATAGCGCGATCATGGTGCTGGACGCCGCCAAGGGTATCGAGCCGCAGACCAAGAAGCTGTTCGACGTCTGCCGCATGCGGAACATCCCGATCCTGACCTTTATCAACAAGCTCGACCAGCCCGGCTACTACCCGCTGGAGCTGCTGGACGAGATCGAGCAGGTGCTGCAGATTGAAGCCGCGCCGATGAACTGGCCGATCGGTGACGGCGTCGATTTTCAGGGCGTCTACGATCTGCAACACCAGCAGGTGCTGCGCTTCAGCCGCACCGAGCACGGCGCGCGCCGCGCGCCGGTGGAGGTCAGCAGCATCGACGACCCGAAGCTGACCGATGTCCTGGGCGAGAAAGCCGCCAACCAGTTGCGTGAGGACGTCGACCTGATCTCAGGTGCCGGCACGACCTTTGACCGCGAGCGGTTCCTGATGGGCGATGTTACGCCGGTCTTTTTCGGCAGCGCACTCAATAACTTTGGTGTCGAGACGTTCCTGCAGGCGTTGCTGGATCTCGCGCCGCCGCCCGGCCCACGCGGCAGCAAGGATGGCGAGGTCGACGTTGACGCGCCGTTCTCCGGATTCATCTTCAAGATCCAGGCCAACATGGACCCGCAGCACCGCGACCGCATCGCGTTCCTGCGCATCTGCTCGGGCAAGTTCGAGAAGGACATGGCCGTCAACCACCAGCGCTCAGGCAAGCAGCTGCGCCTGACCCGCCCGGTGCGCTTCTTCGGGCGCGAGCGTGAGACGATCGAAGAGGGTTTCCCCGGCGATGTTGTCGGGTTGATCAACCCCGGCGCGTTCATCATTGGTGACACGATCAGTGTGGATGGGCCGGTCGAATTTCGAGGCCATCCCGCGTTTCCAGCCGGAGCATTTCGCCAGTGTCCGTAACCTGAACGTCACCAAGTACAAGCAGTTCCACAAGGCGCTGGGCCAGCTTGAGGAAGAGGGCGCGATCCAGGTGCTCTATCCGTTCAACTCGCACCACACCGACCCGGTCCTGGCCGCCGTCGGCGAGCTGCAATTCGAGGTCGTCCAGGCCCGGATGCAGTCCGAGTACGGCGTCGAGACCGCCATCGACCGCCTGCCCTACACCCACGCCCGCTGGGTCGTCGGCGGCGACGAGGTCCTGTCCAAGATCACCTGGCCCTCCAACACCGTCCTCCGCGCCCGCGACGGCGACGACCACATCGTCGCCCTGTTCTCATCGGAATGGCAGGTCCAGTACTGCATCGAGAACAACCCGGGGGTCGAGTTCCGGACGGTGGGGTAGCGGCACGTCGTCTCGGCTAAGAGAAGAGCTCGCTCTGGAAACACCCTCAGCGGAGCTGCCGAGGGTGTCTTGACAGTGCGCTGTCCGTCATAGATAATCTGGACATACATGGGTCATCTGAGGGTCACGATGGCGTGCTAGTAGGGATGCAGATATGACAGCTCAGAATGTTGCGACGGCTCTACAACAGGTCCATCGACAAGCAGTGAGCGCACCGGTCAGCGAAGTTGCCGGTCAGCTCCAGGAGCTTCTGTCACGCCGGCTTACGGCGGTTATCGCTGGGGTAAAAGAGGGCAAGACGGTTTCCCGTTGGGCAAGTGGCGAGATAACCGAGATCCGCGATCCATTCACGGAACAACGGCTGCGCACAGCGTATGAAATTGCCTTGCTGTTGCTCGAACACGATTCGCCGCAGACTGTACGTGCGTGGTTTATCGGCTTGAATCCTCAACTCGGGGACACTTCTCCGGCTGAGGCCATCCACGACGGCCAGCTAAAGGAAGCCCTCGCCGCCGCGCGGACGTTTGTTGTTGCAGGCTAAGCCGCGCCTCACGATAACCAGATAATACTCTGTCCGATCTTTCGCGGGTTGCTAGAATTTTGGTACCTCAATCCCCAATGCATCCCCGAAACGTTGTGCTGCCTTGCTGACAGCACCAGCAATCCCCGCAACCGTGGCACCCACTTCTGATGCCATTGCATTGGGCGAGTTCTGGAGATAATAGGAGTTAGTAGCTTCGAGGCAGTCGGCGAAGAACATGGCTTCTTGGTCGGAGCAGGCTCGACCGACAGAGAACAATAGGAAGAGCATTGCGCTAAATCCGCCTTCGTCGGTTGACTTCACGGTATAGTCCCGGTTCATTAGGTTACCGCTCCTACCTCGGTAGAGTACCGTTCGGAAGTGATCGGTGACTGGCGCTGAAGAAGATGTGATTAGATGCTCATTCTGAAGCATCTGGGCCTGTGTCCCGTGTGAGTGCATCTGATCAGCTAAGGTGCTTGCCACACGGAAAGTGTAGCTTTGGTCCTCAGGATGGGACTTTAGGCCTCGTAAAACGGTGCCGTTGAAAAGGATGGCGAGGTAAATGTGATCAAACATATATATTCGACTAGGATCAAAGTAGGCAAAACCGATCTTCTGGGCTGGTTCAGAAAGCTGGTGGTCACTCCAAACTACACGAATCTCTTGTCCTTGATGAAAGATGATATTTGCCTCTGACATGATAGTCGAGTCGTTTACTCCTCCGAGCCTGTCAAGAATTCCCACTGCGATTTCCTTCGCCTCATGCCGGTTAAGTGCTTGATGTACCCTGGTTTGGTGTACTTACAGGTCACCTTCATCGGACGGTCTAATTGCAGTGGCTTCGCTCGACTGAGTATCCCTGTCGTTCTTATATCCCAGAATACCGACAACCACACCAGCGATCGCGCCGATCAGGCCGGAAAATGACGATACACCCAAAACAACCTCTGCCACGGCACCTACCACTAACCACGTGAGAATGCCGAATACCACCCACTTTAGCTTGATTTTCATCTCTTCCCCTTCTCATCATGACCCCGCAAGGCTAGAAATCCCCTTCCCCGTTTCTCTAACGTGATCGGTATCTGTTCAGTCCGTGGCGGCATCTAGATCGAAATGCTGAAACACCAAAAATTGGCAAACTCAAATTGATAGTGTCGACACTGTATCACAACCTGCCCGGAGGACATCCAGCAGCGTACAACAAAGTTTCCACCACCACTCATGGCTTCGGGCTGCTACAGTGTTGGGGAGATGTTGATCGAACCATGACTTCAACCGACCACGATGATCTAGATGTAGAAGGAATCTTAACTGTGCAGCCTGAACTGCTCGTATCCGACTTCGCCGGCACCGTAATGAAGGATGACGGTGCGGTGTTGGCTGCCTACCGTTCGGCCTTGACCGAGTTCGACATCCCGTTCACCGAGGAAGATCTGGCAGCGCGGCGGGGAGCCAACAAGCGGGGGGTGTTTCGAGAGCTGGCCGGGCGGAGCCTGCCGGAGTCTGAGGTGGAGGACGTTGCCGGGCGAGCGCTGGCGTCGTTCGAGGGGGCGCTGAGACGGGAATATGAGACCGGCGAGGTGCGGGAGATCGAGGGCGCTGAGGCGGCGATGTGCGCGCTTAGACAGGCCGGCATCAAGCTGGCGTTGACGAGCGGGTTTGATCGCGGGTTGGTCGATCTGCTGGTGGGGCGGCTTGGTTGGGGAGAGCTGTTTGATTGCGTGCTCTCCGGCAGTGACGCCCCAGAAGGAAGACCGGCTCCGTATCTGATCTACCGCGCCATGACCGATCTGGGGGTGCATGATGTCTCGCGGGTGGCGGTTGTTGGTGACACGCCCCTCGATCTCAAGGCAGCGAACAACGCTCGTGCCGGCTGGGTGATCGGCGTTTTGAGTGGGGCGCATTCGATTGAGACACTCGGTCCGACGCCGCACACCCATCTGTTGCCGAGCGTTGCGGCCTTGCCGGGGCTGTTTGGGCTCGACTAGCCCCGGCAACTGGAATTCAACATAGTGGCGGTGTTAGCACCGTCAGACACTAACTGCCAACGGAGATCCAGTATTCGCAGGCGATATCGTGCACTGCGCTTGCTCCATCAATCGCGCTACTCACGATACTCCATTGATCAATGGAGGTATTCCAGGCATTCACATCACCGCCTGCAGCGGTAACGGTGAGCCGCGCCAGTTCAACTATCGCGTCTGCCGTATTCAGTTCGGCCTGCGCGAGCGCACCGAACATCGTCGCTGGATCGGCCTCTACAGCGATGACCGGGTACTGAGCTTCAATCGTGCTCGTGAGTAACGTTGCTGCGCTGATGACCGCCTCGTTCCCGACGACGCTGTCATAATCCGGCACTGCGTCCGTCGCTGCGACGAAACCGTTCCACGCGGTGGTGATCTCGTTGGCAGCGTTAATGATGCGGTTCCATTGGTCGATGTTTGTCGGGATTTCCGTTTCCCATGGGTAATAACTGAGTGTCGTTCCACCGCAACTGTCAATCACCGCCTGCGCTTCAACGGGTGTTTCCGTTGGAACGGGTTCGAGTGTCGGCGTCGCCGCGGGGGTTGGCGTCGTAGCTGGTGCTGGCGTTGAGGTTGGTTCGGTCGCCGGGGTCGGTGATGGGTCGGGTTGGGATGCGGTGGCAGTCGGTTGGGCCACTTCGGTCTGCTCAGTCGCGGGAGTGGCTGTCACGTTAGATTGTTCACCCGACTGACCCGAGTCGGACCCACAGGCAACGCTTGCCCAGACGGTCAGCGCGATAACGACGACGGATAGGCGGTGACCCGAGCGACGCTGCAATGTCCTGCTCCTTCGACTGCCCAGACTAACGACACAGACTGCGCGGCGGAACAGATGAGTCGCTATCTAGTGGACCGCCGAAACCCCACTATTTGTTGATGCCGGGAACAGTATCATCGAAGAATTCCAGAAATACAAGCGGTCTATAGATGAACTTTTTGCATAATCCCCAGGGGCGCAATCTGTTGCGCCCCTTCGACAATCGACCGTCTTGAGAAGGCTCGAATAGCTCGTTTTCCAGTCCAACAATCGAAACGGTGGGTTGACCGGCCATCCGCCTACGGTTTGGTTTTCGACGGTGGTGGAGGGACTTCCACCTCGTCGAAAATGGTCGCCAACTCGGGCGGTGCCGCAACCCAGCCGCCGTCGAACGGGAGCAGGATTCTGCCCGTTTGCCGGTCGTAGCCGAACGCTGTTGACAGGCCTTGAAATGGAGTGTCTTCCCAGAAGAGGATGTTGACGAAGTCACCGCTGGCCTGCTCCAGCGAGTAGTCCGGAGTCGGCGTTGGATAGGTGCTGATGTCTTCGACCACCAGTTCGGTGCTCAGTGCGTCGACGATCTGTTCTCGTACCTCATCCGATTGCGCGGTCTCGTCACAGTACGGCCAGCACAATATGAGATGGGAAGCGTCGGCCAGATCGTACAACTCGGCCGGGTTGACGGTTTCGCCGCTTGGAACGGGCCATGTCGACGTTGGCTCCAGCGTGGGAACGGCGACCGGGATGCCTAGTGCCTGCTCGCGCTGGTCCAGCCCGAATGGTTGCGCTTCCAAACTCACGACGACCCACGCGCCGACGATCTGCTGCTCGGAAATCAGGAGCATGGCCTGGACGTTGCGCTCGCCGTCTGCTGGTCTACGCTCCAGGTAATAGGGCAGGATCTGCAACTGCTGTCCGGCGAACTGGCTGAAGTCGAGCCCGACCCGCCGGCTGGCCTCAAGCGCCATCTCCCAGGATGCGTCGCTGTAACGGAGTGGCTTGCTGTCGCTGAATGATTCAATGGCAGGTATCTCAACGACCCGCAGGAGCCCTTTGCCAATCGGCGTCCAGTCATATTCGACGATCAGACGCTCGATACGAGGCTCAATCTCAGGGATGGCGGCGATGTCTTGCGCGAGTTCCTCCAATGGCCGGTCCGCGTACTCTCGCGCAACGTGATATTCAGACCCGGACGATTCCCATGGCACGATGCGTCCATCATTGAGCCGTGTAACCGCACTCGTCCAGATGGTGGAGTAGGGCGCGCTATCGCTCCATGCGGAGTGGGAGAGGAACAACACGTAGCTATCTCCTGGCACGAGGTCGGTGGACTCGTTGAGCAGGATCGTTTCTCCGTCCACGCGTCCACGAAGCGTTTGGTCCACGAGAAATTCGGACTGACGCTGGCCGGATTCCTCCTGCGTCACGTTGCCGGTTGGTTGTCCCACCACAACGACATCAGCAGCATTGACGATCTGCTCCAGCGACGCGTAGATTGGAAAATCGGAAGCCTGAACGGGTGGCTGAATCACCGTTTCCTCGGTTTCCTGAGCAGGAGACGTTGACGTTGGTGATGGCTCCGGTGAGACGACGGCGACCGCCTGACCGGTCGGCGTCGGATTAGACCCTACGCTGCCCAGGATGGTTGGCGTCGGCTCGTTCGTGATGGCGACCCGGTTGGACGCTTGCCCTTGTGGTTCGTTGGTGCTGTAGACAATCACGATGACGAGCATCGCGGCAGCGAGGGCGGCCGCCGAGGCGATGTCGACGCGCCGGATCCAGTGCCGGGGGATGCGTCGCCGGGAAACCTGCACGGACGCGTCGGCTTGAGACGCCAACTGTTGCCGCAAGTTTTCGGCAAAGGCGGACGTTGGACCAGGGGTACGGTCGAGCTGCTGCAGCCGCTGGAAGCTTTGGGCGAATTCGAGATCACTAGCGCCTGCTGCCGGGCTCATCCCACGCGACACATCGTCAAGATAGCGGTTGAGGTGTTCCATACGATCGAGTTCAGATTGATTCATGGCGCACCTCCTTACTTCCCTGGGTACCGCCAAGCAGGATGCGCAAACGGGTCATGGCGCGGAACTGGATGGTTTTGACGGAACCGTGGCTGCGGTCGAGCACCTGGGCGATCTCGACGCCGGTGAGCCCTGCCAAACGCAGCTCCATCACACTGCGCTGGTCCTCGGTCAGCTCGTGGAACAGAGCGCGCAGTGCGCGGCCTTCGTCGGATTTGAGAGCCGCCTCTTCGGGTGTCAGTGCGGCGTCTGGTGGATCTCCGGCAGCATCAAGCGGCTGGGTCGGGCGCTGACGGCGATAGACATCGACCACCACGTTATGGGCAATCGTGAACAACCAGCTCCGGAAGGCGCCCGGGCGGTGGGTTGCGATCGCGGCGAACGCTTTGATGAAAACCTGGCTGGTGGCGTCCTCGGCCTCCTCACGGCTGCCTAACCTGCGGTAGCAGTAGCGATAGACCGGGTCCAGGTAGCGGAGGTAGAGCGCCTCAAACGCACGAGGATCGTGCCGCGCACGCTCCGCCAACGCCGCCTCATCATCGATTATTGGCGCAACGGTCGCGGTCAGTCCCACCTTGCCCCTCTCGAAACTCCTGCAGCGTGCCATCATTATTTGGGTAGACGCAGAGGACGGGGAATAGGTTACAAGGGATTTCCCGCTTCTGCCTCCAGCGCGGCAGCGTGTTGTGGCGGGACTTCGGCGGCGGCTGGTTCTGCCCGGTGCGGCGGCAACCGGTTCCGAGAGCTATGGATGAATAAGGGCGTAGCGTTCCTCATCGTCAACCACCACCCGGCCGTCCTCGGCGAGCTTGCGGAGGTGCATGGTGAGGGTGGCCTTCGCGGCGTAGGTGAGGTGCGGCAGGACGTCGGGATAGACCATCGGCAGGAGCTCGTCGATGGTGGAGGGCCCCGCTGCACCGAGGTCCGCAGCAATCTCTTCCTCTCGCGCCAGACGGTGTTCGATGTACCAGACGATCTTTTCCCTCACGGCGGGGATGACCGGGCCATGACCGGGGCAGATGGCGTTGAACGGCTCGGCGTCATGGATCGCCAGGAGGCGGCGCAGGCTCTCGATATAGGCGGACACGCTGCCGTCCGGTGGGAAGATGCCCACACTGCCGAAGCCTGAGATCATGTCGCCGGCCAGCAGTAGCCGCGACGTCGACTCGACCAGCGCGACGTGGCCCGGTGCATGTCCGGGCGTGAAGATCGGCTCCAGACTATAGCCCTCGCACTCGATCGGCACGCCGTCTTCGATCCAGTGATCGACTTCGAGTGTCGCGGCGAAGCGCTCGATCGGAGGCTTCTCCAGCGGGTGCGCCCAGACGGGTGCGCCGGTGCGTTCCTTCAGCTCGGGTGCCCCGCCAACATGGTCCGGGTGGCAGTGGGTGAGGACGATGCGGGTAATCCGTTCCGGATCGACGCGCAGGGTTTCGAAGGCGGTCTCGAAGATCGGCAGGGTTCCGGCGGAGCCGCAATCGACCAGGGTGAGCGGACCGTCCCCCAGCGACATATCCCAGAAGGTAACAATTGGTGGGCTGGCCTGACATCATGCCCTCGTTGGGGACGGCCAGCATGTGGACGAAGGCTTCTGCGTCCTGGGGATCTACTGGCTCAAAGCGTGGCGCACTGGTCTGGATGGTCAAGGGATGGGTAACCTTTCGGATGGTGGATTCACACAGATGCGGTGAGAAGTCGTACGGGCGCAATTATGGACAGTCCTGGCTAATCTGCTATTCGCAAGGTTCACGGTGGGTCGTACGGGCGTAATTATGAAGATGTCTTGATTCATCCGATAATTGTGGCCCCATGTTCGTAGCGGCGCAATTCATTGCGCCCTCTCCGGCGCCCGAGCGGACAGGCAAGGCGCAATACATTGCGCCGCTACGCATTCCTCATGACCGGATCAATCAGGACAACCTCATCATTGCGCCTGTATGCCGTTGCTCAAGCGAACGCCCTGGTTACGACGCCGGCCGGAATTTCGGCAGCGTGATCTCGTCGGTGACGTCCTCGTAGACGATCTTCGACCGGCATGCCGATCTTGACGTGCTCCGGGTCGGCCTGGACATCGATCAGGTTGGTCATCATGCGGGCACCCTCGTCCAGATCGATCATCGCCACGACGTAGGGCACCTCCTCGGCGAAGCCGGGCGGGCGCTGGTTGTAGACGATCGTGAACGCGTGCAGCGTGCCCTTGCCGGAAACGGGCTCCCAGGAGATGTTGTCCGAGAGCGTGAACGGGCTCATACCGCGCGGGTAGAAGAAGAACTTGCCGGTGTCGTTGCAGCGCTGGATCTTCATTTCGTGCGCCTTGAGGCTATCCCAGAACGGCTGGGTAACCGGGTCCGGCTGCGGTAGCGGTTTCTTGTAATCAGCCATAGTAACGTCTCCATTCGAGCGATCAATATTCGTAGGGGCGTACTCGTCGAGCTCTGCCCGGGAGGGGCAATGCCGCTCCCCTACGCGCGTGCCGAGAATCGCGGTACCGGCGGATGACAGCACGCCACCAGTGCCGTGGACGAGCGCCAGCTCAGCGTCCTTGACCTGGCGGATGCCCTGGTCGGCGTAGTCGTGGCGCAGCTGGCGCACGCCCTCGATGATGGCGAACATGCCGTACATGCCGGAGTGGGTGTACGAGAGTCCGCCGCCGTTGGTGTTCATCGGGAAATCGCCGCCCGGAGCCGTGCGCTGGCCGCTGACGAAATCGCCACCCTCACCCTTGCCGCAGAACCCAGCTCTTCGAGCGAGAGCAGCACGGTGTAGGTAAACGAGTCGTAGATCATCGCCAGGTCGAGGTCCTCGTGCTTGACGCCGGCCATGTCGAAGGCGCGCTTGCCGGAGTGCTTGGCCGCGAAGCTGGTGTAGCTCGGCATCTGCGAGATCATGGCGTGGTCGTGACCTTCGCCGACACCGAGAACGGCGATCGGCGTCTGCTTGAGATCCCTGCGCGCGCTCGATCGAGGTCATGACGTAGGCACCGCCGGCGTCGGTCACGAGACAGCAGTCGAGCAGGTTGAACGGATAGGTGATCTGGCGCGAATCGAGGACGTCCTCGAATCGTGATTTCGTCCTGCATCATGGCCTTGGGGTTGAGCATGGCCCACTTGCGGGTCGCAACGGCGATCTCCGCCAGCTGCTCCTTGGTCGTGCCGTACTCGTACATGTGGCGGGTGCAGGCCATGGCGTAGGCGCCGACGGGCTGCGGCAATCCATACGGCGCCTCAAACTGCCCGCGCAGCGAATCGGGTCCGATGGCCGGACGGCTCATGCCGACCCGCGAGCGTCCACTCTCGCCATGGGTCACCAGGGCGACCTCACAGCGGCCGGTCGCGATGGCCGTGGCGGCGTGGGCGATATGAATGACAAACGATGAGCCACCAACCGCAGTCGTGTCGGTCACCTTCGGCTCAATGCCCAGGTACTCGCCGAGCTCGGTGGTCGAGATGCCGGCCGTGAAGAGCCCGTCAACGTCGTCCTTGGTCAGGCCGGCCTCGGCCAGCGCTGAACGGGCTGCCTCGGCGTGCAGCATGATTGCCGGCTTGTCGGGCACTTTCCCGATCTGGTCTGATTCCGCCACCCCCACGATGGCGGTCTTTCCTGAAATACTCATACTGGGTTGTTCCTCCCTTTCCGAAGGTTGCTGTTCTATCCCTGTGCTTTTAGCAGATCTCTCGTCACATTTCACGTTTGGCTTGTGGCTGCGGAAAGTCGTCCGCAATCACAAGTGAACGCAACGAATCCGCAACGAATGGCCGCTCGATCACGTCGGCCGCAGCCTCGTCCATGGCCTCGTCCGGGTGCGAGTACAGGTTCAACGTCACCCTCACATCACTATGGCCCATGCGCCGCTGCACCACTCGCGGCGAGACGCCGGCCCGCATCATATCCGTCCCGTAGGTGTGCCGGATACCGTGCGCGCCAATATAGGGGATGCCGGCCAGTTTGCATAGCGCTCGCAGTTTGTCGCCGACGGTCGAGGTGTAGGTATAGGCGCCGGTGCGCGAGGAGGGGAACATCCAGCCGTCGGCGTTCCACCAGTCGCCCACCCTGGCGCGGTGGCTGCGTTGCCGCTCACGCTCGCGTTCAAGCGCGGCCACGGTCTGCGACGACAGGGCCAGCACGCGGTGGCCGGCCTTCGACTTAGGCTCGTTGAAGTGGACGCGGTTGCCGACACCGATCGTCATCGTGCGCCGGATGGTGAGTTGTGCACCGAACAGGTCGTCCCACTTGAGCCCGCACAGCTCGCCGACGCGAATGCCGGTCGTCATCAGGAGCCGCCACATGGCCTCGTCATCCCGGCCCTCTATAAAGGTAAGGAGCCGGACCATCTGCTCGCGGCCCCAGACGGTACGCGGTGGGCGCTCGACCGCCGGCGGCTTGACGCCTTTGGCCGGGTTGCGACCGATGATGTTCCAGCGCACGGCGTCGTTGAGCATGGTGGAGAGGACCACGTGCGTGTGGTGCACCTCTGAAGGGCTGTGCTCCTTGAGTGCGGCCGCGTGGAAGGCCAGCACCGCCGGCGCGTCCAGTCTGCCCAGCACGCGGTGGCCCAGGTAGCGGTTGAGGATGGCGACGCGGTTGGTATAGGTGCGGATGGTGGCCTGGCGGACCGTCGCAGCCTTGGCATCCAGCCAGCGGCCACTGAACTGCGCGACGGTCAGACGTGACGGCGCGATCAGCACGCCGTCCATCTCCTCGACACGCAGCCGGGCCAGCCGGGCGGTGGCTAGCTCTTTGGTGGGGTAGGGCTCCTGGATGGTGCGGTACTTGCCGGTCGCAGGGTCTTTGCCGAGCGGATACTTAACCCGCCAGGACGATCCGATGCGGTAGACGTTGCCCTTGAGTTTGGCCATTAGTCACTCAATGCCTTGGGCGTATCTCCTGCCTGTAGCGCACGGTACCTTTTCAGTTCGTTGTCGACATGTGTATTGGCTTGCGAACGCAAATAGGATGGGTAGTCATACAGAACGGGGTATTCATTCGCCATCAGCAGCATGTTCAGGCGCGTCAGGAACTCTTCCATCATCATTTCCTTCCTGCGCATTACTGCCGATTCACAGAACAACAGGAACTGTTCAGCGATGTTCTCTAGGAACTCCAGCTCTTCCGCATTGAGGTAGTTCTTGCCTATCCGCGCCTCTTCGCGTGTTGGTGTCTCTCCAGAAAGAGAGATCAGCCCCATATTCGGCTTGTCTGCCGATGCGCGCTCCAGGATAATTTGCGCCGCTGTCTTCTGTGTGACGGCGTAGTGAAACTTGTCCTGGACGATGGCGAAAAAGCTACGGGCGGTCTGAGAGCTTCCATCGTAATCTGAGGCGCTTGTCTTGAATACGTCTGTGACCTTCAGGTACGTCTCCCGCTCCGAAAGCCGTATCCTGCGGATCTCTGCTCGCAACTCCGCAAATGCCGCCGGATCCTTCTCCAGCCGCTGGGTGTTGAGGGCATAACCACCGGTGCTGTACTCGCGGATGATCTTCGTTGCCCACTTGCGAAATTGCGTTGCCTTCAGGGAGTTCACCCGGTAGCCGACGGAAATCACCATGTCGAGGCTGTAGGTGTTCACCGGCTTCTTGGACTGAACACTTTGCACTTTCTGCAAAGTGTTCTCCTGCTCCAGTTCACCGGTTTCATAGACCTCCGTTATGTGGCGGGAAATCGAACTGACGTTCACGTCGAAGATCGTTGCCATGTCTGCTTGTGTTAGCCAAACCGTCTGGTTGTCGGCATCAACCTGAAGCTCGACCTGACCGCTGCCAATTTCATACACCGCTATCGCTCTATTCTCAGTCATACGCTAGGTCATCGTCCTTCCTGAAGTATAGGCGATAGTACCGGAGAATAGAACACATGTTCTATTGCTGGACAAGGGACCCGCCACTAGGGTCTTCTGAGCGCGTAAACCAATTTGACAACCCCGATGAGTTCGACGTTCTCTTGATTGAATTCGTCGAGATCAATCCTGATGGGCTGATAACCTGGCGAGGCTGCCCGGAGAATCACGGCATCCTCCTCAAGCCACCATTCCTTAGCTGTGTGGTCTTCACCGATCCGCATAACCACCACGTCTCCATTCTCGGGAGAAGCTTGCCGGTCAATGACAAGTCGGTCACCGCTATAAATGTTGCGGCCTTCCAGGCAGTCTCCACGAACGAGCACTACAGCAGGGTCAGTGATCCCGGCAAGGTCACCCGTTGAAAAGGCCATGACGCCTTGTGGCGTAGCCGACCACGATTGGCCCCCAGCCGGAGCGCCTCCTAATACAGGCACGAACACGGTGTAAATAGCCTGCTGAGCGCCGAACGGAAGCGCCGCATCTAGACTTGATTTGAACCTTTCAACAGCTTTGCGGAGGCCCAACGTCTCTGGGCGGGGCTTTTTCTCGGCACGACCAGCTCGTCTCCGGACCTCGTTTGGATCTACACCAAGTACCAATGCTATGCGGTCACAGCGGTCTTCCCGAGGCCTGTTCTCATTAGAAATCCATTTGGAAACAGTGCTTGGATCAGCGCCGACTAATTCAGCAAATTCTTGCTGCTGATAGTCAGAGCCTTTTATTTGATCTTCGAGCCACTCGCCAAATGAAAGGTCATTCATGGCGATAGTGTAATCCATGATCATCAAGTTATTGACATCTTGAGGGACATTGATTATCATGTGAGTATCACATGCGGTCACGTGTCCTTGAGAGGTGACAGTCAATGAGTTCCAGCCCTTTCCCTGATAAACCGATCTTTAGCCCTCGGCGTCTTCGCGAGGTGCTTGCAGCTCAAAACAATGACCAACGATGGCTGGCCATAGAGACTGGATACGCTGAAGAAACAGTGTCTAGGTTCATCAATGGCAAGCAGCCGATTTCTCGGCGCTTTGCAGCGCTTGCAGCCGACACGCTCGGGGTGCCATTGCATTGGCTACTCGAAGAGGAAAAGGTGGCGGCCTAGCATGATCGTCAAAACCCTCATCAGTCAGATCAACGTTGGCGACCGCCGGCGCGAGGACTTGGGCGATATCGCCGGGCTTGCCAAGAGCATCGAAAAGTACGGCCAGTTCCATCCGGTCATCATCGATGGGGCCCATCGATTGGTTGCCGGTGAGCGCCGCTTGCGAGCGTGCGAATTGCTTGGTCGACAGTGGATCGAGGCGCGCCAGGTTGGTGACTTGTCGGATTCGGAACTGCGCGAGTTCGAGCTGGAAGAGAATCTTCGGCGCAAGGATCTTAGTGAACTTGAGATTGCCAAGGAGATGGTTCGTAAAGCGGCGGTAGTTGCCCCGTTTATTTCTACCAAGTTGGTAGAAAAAGACTCCCGAGGCCGAAAGCCTAAATATGAGGTGCCGAAGGCGGATGTTGCTGAGGCTATCGGAACGAGCACGACAGAACTGGTTCGAGCCGAGCAGCACGTCGAAACGGCCGATGCCTTTCCGGTGTTCCAAAAGCCGGACTGGAAGCAGTACCACGTTCTGGAAGCCCGCACGCACCTGAATGAACTCCCGAGCGAAGAACGCGCCGAAGCCGTCGCCATCATCGATCAGCCAGCGATCCCGCCACGCGACGCGCTCAAGATGTTGCGCAACATTACTACTCGCAAAGAGCCGGAACGGCACGAACTCTACTCCCTTCATAAGAGCCCCGATATGCGTGACAAGAGCAAGGTCATCACGACGCTGGCGGAGGTGCCGCCTATGCCAGACCCGCGCCTGACGATTCTGCGTCGTGCTGATGAGGAACTCAAACGGTGCGCCAGTTTGATTCCCGACGACCCACTTGCTCCGCGGATTGCGGCAATACGAGAGGACGTTCGTTCGATCATCAATGAGATTCGAGAGGAATCAGCATGACGGATCAGATCACATTCATCGGCGGTCGCAAGGTTGTCAACCGGGCAGAGCGTGTACGCCAACTCTTTGAAGCCATTGGCGGCACGATGTCCACCAGCATGTTCGCTCAGGAATGCATTGATCGCGGTATTTATGGCGAAGAGGATCGGGAACGGGCGTTCTTTCGGTTCGCGCAGGGTGATATTCGCAAGCATCTAAAAGCCCCTGACAAGAGCGGCCTGCCCTTTGCTGGACAGACGATGGACGTTGCCGAAGACGGACAGCACCTGTGGAAACAGCGTAATCTCTGGACCTTCGCTGACTATGAGATCAACATCACCGAGCACCTTCGCAACCGAGACGAAAATCATCGGGCGGCGAAAGAACTGCGGAACGAGTGCTTCGACCGCTTCGGTGAAGCACCAGCAATCTCGACACTTCATGGGGTAGATGCGGCGGAGGCCTCTCATGCGGCATAACAACACCCCTTCCATCCATACGAGCACATCGTCACCGTCAACTCGTGCCATCGCCGCCGATGCCAACAGCGTCTTCGACCGGATTGTCGCCCAGCTTGACGCATTGCATGAGCGCATCTTGAAGCTGGAGTGTGAGCGCTCAACCGAACAGCAGATCACCGACTTCTGCCGGCGCCGGTCGTCGTGGACCGTCAGGCAACTGGCGACCGACCTCAGCATGAACGAGCAGACCATCCGCAACTACCTGGCGCTGCCCGATGGGCACAGCGGCAAGTTGGACTCGTTTCAGTCGAGCCCCGGCGCGCCGTATCGCATCCTGCCCGAGCACGTTGCCGACTGGATTGCCCGTGGCATGGGCAACGTACCGGCAGCGAAGGCCGCTTAACCATGACCATCACTCTTTTCCGTACCCCCTCGCGACTCACCCCGGTCGACGGCAACGCCACCATCGTTGCCGTCACCACCGAGCGCGTGACTACCGGTCGTGCCCTCGGTGGTGATGCGACCCCTGACATCACCTATTCCTCCTCTTCTCGGGTAGTGGCGATCTCTTGCTATCGCCGCTACCTCGCAGGACATGAGCGCGGCGTTTGTACACCCGCTGACGTTCGTGTTCTGCGAGGTGGCCATGAGCTACCCAGCCTCCGGCTGATGAGCGGCCGCGGGCCTGAGCATGAGCTCAACGAAGCGACTGCACGACTGTGCGAGATCGGAGCCGGCCATGCGCTAACGACGCCACTCAGCGTGCCAACAACCAGGGGGCGGGCGGGGGTATCCCGAGACTCTATATCCGGACTTGCGTTCCCTCCCGCTCCCGATCCCACTGTAACGGCAACTGTGCCGTTGCGAAGCTTGACAGGAAAGGAGAAAGGGATGGCCTACAAGACGCCGCGGTCGTCGAATGTCGTGGCGCTGCTGTCCGACGCCAAACGCCGCGCGAGAGTGCTATTCCTGGCCGACGGCTCGATCTGCCCCGAACGCGAGGAGCCGGTGCTCTCGCTGCTCGGCGACGCGCTCTACGAAGCGCAGGAAGCCGACAACGCACGCATCGAGGCAATCTACGCGCTCAACTTCGGGCTAGAGGAGCCGCCAACCTACACGCACGCCAGACGACGCCGTGAACTGGTAGAGGCGCGCGGTTTCGACGGAGCCGCATAACCCTGCTGCAACAGGGCCAGACGGCGATTTCTGGAACGAATTGGAACTGACATTGAGTATAGCAGCAAAACGAGAACCCATGGCACCACCCAACACCGTCCCCGAGGCCATCCATCGGCTGGAGTCCCTGCTGGCGAACGCCAACGATGACGCCGATCGGTTACTGGCGCAGTCCAAGGCGGCAAAGAACGCCGGAGATCGCAGGGACTACAAAGAGATGTACCACCGTGCCACGGCCTACGCGGACGGCATCCGGATGGCGCTGACGACGCTGCGCGGGGAGGCCACGCTCATGAGCCGCCGCAACGTCTGCCCGGCCTGCGGCGCCCACATGACAGGCTACTCGCGCAACGACAAGTACCGCATCCGCCGCATTTGGAACCAGTGCACCAACCCGAGCTGCGGCGAGGCGTCGTGGGAGGCCGCGGTGACACGGGATGACTACGAGCGTGGCATGGCGCGACTCCGGGCGCGACGCCGGGCACGGCTGACGGAAGAGAAGGTGGCGGCGTGAGTTGGGACGGCATACGCGACGAGCGGATTCTCACGAAGGAACAACTGGACGCGTTGCGCCAACTGGCATCGCAACGCGCCTGTATGGACGAGCGCAATGTCCTGCAGATACTAGACCACATCGAAGCGCTGCACCACATCATGGGCTATTGCGCGGGCTTGCTCCACGATGAGCGCACCGGCATGACGGTCGATGACCGGGCATGGTCGACGGTTGCCGCCTGTGAGGTGCTGCTACGCGAACACACGGAAGACCCGCAGCCAGCCGACACAGCCGTCAGCGGCTACTACCTATGCACCGACGAGGACATTCAGTCTGATGCGCGCGACGACGCCCAGCAGGACCAGCTCGAACGGGATGGGCTGGCCCGGTGTCTCGTGTGCGGCGAAGTCATGCCCGAAGAGAAATTGCTGAGTTTCTGCTTTATGTGCGTCCCCTGTTACCACGGCCACGAGGCCCAGTCATGAGCGGCTATGGCCTGACCTGCGGCCCGACCGGACCAGAGCCCGACTACCCACCCATCTGCACCGTCTGCGGCCGCGACGACTGCCTGTGCCTGCCGTCTGCGTACGACGCCCTGGACGACCCCGTGCTGCGGGCACAGGAGGCGGAGATCGTCTCTGGCTTGGTGGGCTACGACCCCGAGGATGCAGTCGTTGGTCACGAGCGATTGGTGCGAGGACTATGAAGGCTAAGAGTTGCTTCCACTGCTGCTACTGGCAATGCGACATTGAAATAGACGACGGGAATTTAGCTCCGTTCCGCCTTGGTCGATGCAATCTCTACGACGAACTGGAAGATGCATCCCCGGCATTCGTTGAGGGTCCGGACACTGATAACCATTACTTCGCAACGCGCGACTGGTTTGGCTGCTTCATGTTTCAGCCGAGGCACGAGGGCACCCCATGACCGCCGACCCGATCACGACCGGCGCGGCGCTGGCGGCGCTGCTGCTCATGGGCGCGCTCACCTGCGTCGTCCTGGAGCAGACGGGCTGGATGGCGGCGGTCGTGCGGCTCATTGAAGGAAGAGAGTAACGACGATGCCTGACACATCAAATGCCGAAGTGATCCGGCAATTCGAGGCGTGGCTCAACATGCATATCGATTATCTGCAGAAGCGCGAAACCGGAGAACCCGGAGACGAGATCCACATTCGTGCTCAGACGGCGAGCCTGATCCTACGGCGGTTCCTTGAGTTCAAGAGTGGCCGAAAGGTCATCGATTAAGCCTCGATATAGGGAAGAGAACTAGACATGAAAAAGCTCAACGAAACACACCCCCACACACGATCCGACTGCAACGCCGCGCTGCTGGCACGGGGGCTGCCGTTGCGCCCGGAGCCGGTCGGTATCAGCTACACCCGCGACGAGATCCGGCGCCTCGCAGCGACCCGGCCACGGCCATCGACCGCGCTCCTGGCGGCGGTGCGGAGCGTCGTGCGGGCACGGCGGGATGGCACGGAGACGGGCGACGAGCAGCCGCGGGCTGCGTAACAACTTTTGCGTTTGGTATTTGGCATTTGGCCGTAGGTGAAAGGTAAACCAGACATGGCCACAGGATTCGCACTACCCAAAGTCACCGAGACGTCGGAATTCCCGCTCGTCCCGGAAGGGCTGTATCTCTTCCGGCTGAAGAGCATGGAGAACATGGGGCTTGGAGCATCCTTCGACGGCAAAGAGCCCAAGGAACGTGTCCGCTGGATCTTCGAGATCGAGGAAGTCATCTCGGGTGATGACGAGAGCGAGGACTTCGTTGGGCAGGACTTCCATGCCTGGACCTCCTACACGATGAACATCAAGTCGACCATGTACAAGTGGGCGACGGCGCTCCTCGGGCGGGAGATCGACAAGGACGAGGAAGTCGGCGTCGACGACCTGCTCGGTAAGCGCGGGCGGGCCAACGTTGAGCACTACGAGAAGAAGTCCGGCGATACCGGGCACCGAATCGCCTCCATGATCAAGAACAAGGCCCCCAAGAAGCCGAAGCCGGTTCCGGTTGAGGACGACGACGACGAGCTGTTCTAGCGCACAGCCAGCGGGCGGGGCCACGGTCCTGCCCGTCACTGTGCGATAGAGCGGTATCTCTAAGGAAGACGCACGTGGCAGAGATTCTAGGCGGATGCAAGAGCTGTGGATGCCCTGAGGGATACCTGAAGACGCATGACAGCGGTATTCATGTGGGACTGTATTGTGGCCGCTGCAATCGTCTCCAGAAGTGGGTATCGAAGCGGGACGCAGGCATTGCTCCACGCTCAATGGCCTCACGTTCTGGGGTGAGCCCCTCACTACGGGAGCGAGTATTCAGCCGTGACGGGCACCGGTGCGTCATGTGCGGAGCTTCACCACCTGAGGTGCACATTGTCATTGGACACATCGTTAGCGTCCATGACGGTATCCGTCTTGATATTGACGACACTATTGTCAACTCCTACTGGAATCTGTGCTGCATGTGCGAAGAGTGCAATGCCGGACTAGGCAGACGCTCTCTTGCGCTTCCGGATGCCCTGCGCATTTACCACCGCTCGCTGATGGATGACCAGTCTCAGCAGAAGGCTTCATAGAGGACATGAGTAGCGTGAGAGCTGAACCAAACACGAACGCGATCTACGAAGCGGCCGAGCGATACGTGGCGATGGGGATCTCAGTCATTCCCATCAAGACGGGCACCAAGGAACCTCCAACGGGATTCAGATGGGGCGAGTTCGTGCACCGCATGGCCGACGCCAGCGAGCGCTATCAATGGTTTGTGGAAGAGGGCCACCAGCTCGCCATCATTGCCGGATCCATCGTGCCGCTGGATTACGACTCGGCCAGCGGGTTCCCGACGATGGCGCTGCAATACCCGGTACTGAGGACCCTCCCACGAGTGCGCACGGGGTCCGGCAAGCACCACGTCTGGGTAAAGCCGGAACGACCCACCGCGAAGTACAACACCACGACACCAGATGGCGGGCGACTCGAGATCCGGGCCGGGACACACTACACACTCGCGCCGCCGTCGCTCCACCCAAACGGCAACCAGTACACCTGGGAGGTCGAACCTGACCGGGCAGGCATCCCGACTGTTGCCCTGGAATCGATCGGGCTGAAGACGGTAGAGCGCTCGGAGCGTGGCGACGGGGAACCCCTCGATACCGAGGGCACACCGCTCACCGAGGCCGAGATTCACCATGTCATCAGGATCGTCACACCGCACTGGGTTGAGTATGCCCGGCACGACCTGTGCCTGTACCTGTCCGGGTGGCTGGCCGGCCACAGCGTCCCCGAGGCCGACGCTGCCGAGATCATCCTGACACTGGCCGAGGACCACGGCGACGACGACCGACTGCGTGAGTTCAAGCGCACCATCCGCGATACCTACCGTAAAGCGCGAGCGGGCGTCACCGTCGGCGGCTGGGCCAAGCTCAACGACCGCGACGCCCCGTTGATTTCGCCAGGTGCGGCCACCGAGCTCGACCTGCTGATGCGCGGGCGCAACCCGGTGTTCACCTTCGACGTGGCCGCGCGGGTCACGGAAGAGTCGTACCCCTACATCATCGATGTCGCGGACCTGCTGAAAGAGCCGGACGAGCCGGAGAAGTGGGTCATTGACGGTATCCTGCGCGACGCCACGGTATCGCTGGTTGTCGGGCCGCCCAAGACGTTCAAGTCCTTCTTCGCACAAGAGCTGTCCGTCGCAATCGCGACCGGGACACCGATGTTCGGCATGTTCCACGTCGCCGAACCAGCAACCGTCGTCTACGTCCAGGAGGAATCAGCCCGGCGCTACGTCCGCAAGCGCTACGCCGGGATCCTCAAAGGGCGTGGCATCCACCCGGAGACGGTACGTGGAAACCTCTACACCGTCACCAACCAGCATTTCAGGCTCGATGACGCGGAACACATACAACGCCTCGTAACTGAGGTTATCGAGGCGTACGAGCCCTCTGTGGTGATCCTGGACCCACTCAGGGAAATGCACTGGCAGGACGAGAACAAGGCCGAGACCATGATGCCGCTCCTGCGGGTGCTGAAAGACCTGCGTGACACCTACAGCGTCAGCATCATCGTCGTGCACCACAACAACAAGAACCCCGAAGCCAAGAGCCCGGCCGAGTCTATTCGCGGCTCTACGGCGATCTGGGCGGCCATGGATGCCGGTATTTTCATCGGCACCACGGAGGCCGAAGACCACATGAAGGTGTCCATCACTTTAAAGGAAGGCGGTCAGGTTGCACCGTTCCTGTACGGCATCGAGAGCGACGGAGACGCGATCACGTTTGAGGTTGTGGAGCTGGACGGTAGCAAACGCCAGCAGGCGTCTATTTCCAACGTCCTGGAGTGGGCCAGAGGGCATGGCGGATGGTGGTCAATCGAGGACGTCATCGCCGCAATTCCGGCTTCCGAACGGACGCTCCGAACCCTCATTCGGGACGCGGTGAAGGCCCAACAAATCAAACAACAGACTGCCAAATTCGGGAAGAAGTTATACGCACATCTGGAGGTGGATGATGACGAACCAACATTCTAATCAACAGCCCCTTTTAGGGGTTGGCAATTGCCAACCCTATGCTTGCCAAGCTGCCAACCCCATAGGTCAGGGGTTGGTTGGCAAAGGCCCCCTTTTAGGGGGGCTTGCCAAGCTGCCAACCCCTGATGGGGCAGGGGTTGGCAATTCCAACACCCCCGTACCAACCCTTGATGATTTGGTGGAGATAAAACACCGTCTCAACGCTGGCGTGAGCTACTGCCTCAAGCGTGTCGGAGCACCGCAATTCGACAGGGGCCAACAGCGCCTCATGCGCATCCTGTCACGCGACTACCTGCCGGCCATCAGCGCGCTCCGGGCGACGTATCCCAGTGACGCCCTGACGGCAGAGCGCGACACCATCACCGAGCGCCTGGAGCGCGGCTGGGCGCTGGGTCCGGCTCCGGATGGTGACGAGGGCACCGACCGCATGGCCCAGCGCTTCACGGACCTGCTGGCGCGCTACGAGGTGCTGGAGGACTGCCTGGCGGATGGTGGCGTCATCGAGCGACACATGCAGCGGGTGGAACGGGTGGCGGTGTAATGCGACATGAAGCGCGTGCGTTAGCAAAAGAGTTCATCCGTCGCTATGTCGAACGTGGATTCGATTATGACTCGATCAAGCGAGGATGGGGCGGAGCTGGGAGCCTGCAATATTCGGTCCACATTGGTGCCAATAACGCATGGGGCAAAGCGAAATACGGCGCTGACACGATTACGGTTGACCGAGTTGCCGGCATGAATTGTTGTGAGCAGTTCAGCGTTCGTGAGCTCTATGACGAGATCCGGGCCGGTATCGAGCAGTCCGTCTTGCCGTTGGGAGACGTAGCATGACCAACCGCTCGTTCTCCCTCACCCACCCCGAACCATCGACGGCAAAGCAGGCGCCCCGCAGCGATAGCTTCCAGAAGCGTGATTACGCTAGCGAAGCGATCACCCACTGGTTGGACGCGAAAATCGTCAGCCACGACCTGGACGAGGCCATGCAGCAGGGCGTCGTCCTTAGTGAGCGCGTCCGCAACGGGGAGCTGTGGTTACGGGAGCGTGGCCCGTCGAACCCGGACTACAAACGCGCCCAGCGGCAGCACGATCGGTTGTGTCGCCGGCAGTCGGACAACCTGATGGAGATCAAGTGGCTGTACGTCAAGCTCTACCTGCGGGTCTGCAACGTGCATGGCTGCCTGAACCAGGTGGCCGACCCCGACAAGTGGATCCGCAAGCACGGCGGCGGTGGCTTCCAGAACGACGTCATCAGCATCTGGCACGCCTTGCAGCCGGAGCGTAAGCCGCCGTTCAGGAGCTACCCGCCCCCCGACGGCGCGTACTACGTCGAGTCCGGCTTCACGAGCCACGCGATCCTGAACGCATGGATGACCAGGCAGGAAGGCGCGGCATGATGGCACACCCCACGACCCCGCACGCGCACGCAGAGGAGGCAGTGATGAGTGACATGGTTATTACCCACCCCGACACTGAAATCGTTGATGCACTAAATGAGAAGGTGGTTCGTTATGAGCGAGCACTGGACCGCATAGCGAGCGATACGGTGATGTCTGGGCCGGTACCCGGATTCGCCCGAAAGGTGCTCGATGCGGCGAATGCAGAAGCCCCAATCTCGGGTTCCAACCGCGCGCTGCGCATCGAGAACGATCGACTGTGGCGGGCCTACAACATTCTGAACTTTGCCCTGAAGTTCTTCGTTGACCTCGATAGCTACAGCCCAACCATCGAGGACTATGTAGGCGTCCCGAAAGCCAAGGCTGCAATAAACAACGCCCGCGCCGCCCTGAACGGAGACACCCCATGACGCACACCGACCCCACCACGACCGCAGCGGAGCGGGTGAACTACCAGCAGGACGAAGCCAGATTCGCAGTGCGTAGACACCTTGCGGAGCGAGAACGCACCTTTGATCGCATTATCGAGCCGATTCTAGAGCACTTGCCGGACGATGCGCCGGATGAAGAGATCCGGAATGCCGTGTCGGAGGCGATGGAATCGAACGATGAATTGGCACAGCAACTGAACGAGATCGTTCTTGATAAGTTCGTCGATGACTACTTTGCGAGAACAGGCTGGACACCATCACATGTCGATGACGACGGCGATGTGATCTATCGGAAGGCATGACACCCTATGACGCACAACGACACAACCACGAACCCCGTGAAGCGCTCGGCACGGATAGCGGCACGGATGGAACGTATCAAAGCGCTTGTGGCACAGGACCGGCGTGACAGCGACGCCGGGGAGTGGATGAGTGGCTCGCCATCGTTGCACGTGAGTGATGCCGAATGG
Source organism: uncultured Chloroflexia bacterium (assembly GCA_963729445.1). Lineage (GTDB taxonomy): Bacteria > Chloroflexota > Chloroflexia > Thermomicrobiales > CFX8 > JACCZH01. The sequence goes on along the minus strand of CAVSNU010000005.1, from coordinate 311,405 downwards.
CTACTCGCCGAGGTTGAGCGGGTGAAAGAGGCGCTGGAAGATGTGCTGTCAAAAGCATCTCCGATACTCAATACCGGATGGTACAACGTCCCTCCTGTGTCCATAGAAAAAGCCCGTGCCGCCCTCGGAATCGAGTCCAGCCAATGAGCACCGCGTACCACGACGAGTACCGCCGCCACGAGCGCACCCTCGCCAACATCCGCGCCGATCACGAGGAGGCACCCATGCAGTTCGACCTCGACGAGGTCCTCATTCTCCTGGCCTTCGAAGCGAAGATCATCGACATGGAAACGGCTTGCGCCGCGCTCGGGATCACGCGCAGGGAGTTGACCGGGTTGGAACTGGCAGCCATCGGCGAAGGCCGGGATCTGGCGAACGAGAAGGCGGCCGCATGACAACCACCACTGACACCGCCGCAGCGCTCCACGCCGCCCACCTGCGCAGCCTGCCGACCGAGCTGGCCCGCGCCCGCTACCGGCACAACCTGACCGTGCGGGAGGTCGCTGCGGCGGTCTCGATCGGCTACGGGATGCTCTCCAGCTACGAGCGGGGCAAGTGGGTGCCACGAGAAGAGGCGCGCGAGCGGCTGGCCGCGTTCTACGACGTGCCGGTTGCGGAGTTGTTTCCGTATAGTCGGAAGGTGGCGTAGATGGCACGCATCATCAGCTTTGCCTGGACGACGCCGGCCCTGGTGGCAGGGCACAAGACGGTTACTCGGCGCGACTGGGATGACGATTACGCCCGCACTTTCCAGCCGGGCCAGATCGTGCACGCCTACGACCGCAGTCCGAGACATCGCGGCAATCATGTTGCCACTCTCCGGATCGTGAGCGTCACCAAAGAGGCGAACAGCGAGACGCCCGACAGTGACTACGAGGCCGAAGGGATGGCGTATCTGGCGAAACACCCGGACGCACTGCCGAAAGCAAAGCGGATCGACTACCTGGAGCAGGTGAGTTGGGGTGGCTTTGTCTGGTGGCGGCTCTGCGAGGGGGAGAGTTGGGTGATTCGGTTTGAGGTCGTGTCCATCAAAGAGCAGGTGGCGGCATGAGTGACGCCCGCAAGATCCTAGACGCCCAGATCAGTGAGGCCGAGTTCATGAAACAGATTATCGACCTGGCAACGTTGCACGGCTGGCTGGTCGCGCATGTGCCGGATGCGCTCTACCGGCTCGCGGGACTGCAGGGCAAGTACTACATGATGGCAGGCGCGAAGGGACTGCCAGACCTGATCCTGGCGAAACCCGGCAGCCCGAAAACCGGCTGGTATCCGGTGGTGTTTCTGGAGTGCAAGGCGGCACGCGGGCGTGTGAAGCCTGAGCAACAACAGTGGCTGGATGCGCTCGACCAGGGGGAGGCATTGCGGGACTACATCGTGGCGCGGGTGGTGCGGCCATCGGATTGGGATTCGATCGTGGCGTTGTTGAGCGGCGAACAAGAGAGGATGACGGCGTAATGGCCTGTGAGTTTATCTGTGACGGCTGCGGCAAGCGGCAAGAGGTTAAGGCGTCCTATTACGGAGATTGGCATAAGCCTCGGGGGTGGTTTTCAAATCATAACGTTGACGAAACCTACGTTGCGTGTAGCCGTGAGTGCATAGATCGCGTTGTTGAGAAGACCGGTACAAGCTCAGTTGTGTTGCCGCTATGACCGCTACCGAGACGCGCATCGACGCCGTGGCCCGTCGCCGTCAGGCCATCTACTCCCTGCTTACAAACGAAATGCCCCGGCGGTGCGCTAACACCCCGGAGCGTGACACCGGAAAGGTTGGTTCCGATGCCCTCTAAGCGTAACACCCCTCGTGTTACTGATGACGCCATCCAGCGCGCAAGAATAGCGAACCGATGCATCAAACACGCAGATGACCATCTGGCTGCTATTACACGTCGCGCTGAGGATGCTCTTCGGAAGGGCGGCACAACGCTAGATGCGGAGTACGTGCTCCAGGCAGTCGGTAACGTTCGTAGCGACCTTGGCGACTGGTTGGCAACCGTTGGGGACGACATAGATACACGGGAGAAGCAGGTTCAAGACGCGCTGGACGAATTGGTCGATGTTGCAACAAAGATGCTCACTGAGCAGTCGCTGAAAGGAACACAGAATGACGAAGTCTCGACTGGTCTGGCTGATTAAGCAGCTCGTCCCCTTGACCTATCGCACCACCTACATCGAAGACGGCAAGCGGCATTTCTGCGTCTGGAAGATGTGGATGGGTCGGCAATTCGACATTGATGATGTGCTAGTGGCGTAGGTATCGAGCACAACAAAAGGCCCTCATTTGAGGGCCTTTTGTCAAGCAATGTGTGTGCGCTTGTTCAGCGCGTCGGATCTCAATGTACGTACGACGGCGAGAAATGTCAAGTCCCATTCTCTGGGCTAATGGGACGGTTGCGCTGAGGGGTGGCGCAGATGGTCACTTGGACACATCATCGAGGCTGACAACTATGGCCGCAGGGCTCGTGTCGCCTTGGGACTGAAAGTGGGCAATCCGTGAGTGAGCAACCACAGAAACAAGACGGCATCCGCGTCACAGTGGAAGACCTGAAAACCGGTGACGCGGAATCGGCCGAGATCATGGATGACTACATCATCGTATGTGCTGGTTCGTGCTACGTCGACAGTCAGCAGATACACGCCAACGGGACGGTCCAGTTGACCATTAAGGGGCGGAAAGCAGTATGACCGCCATCGAGACGGATCTGGAGCACGCCTACGCCGAGCTGCGCCGGGAGCGCGTCGGGCGCATCGTGCCGTTGGTGGTGGTGGCGCGAGAGGGGAGAGCAGCGTGAGCGCCAGAGAGACGTTGTTGTCGTACGCGATGTTGGGAGCAACCATGAGTGAGAAGCCAGAGGCGACATTCCCGCTCCGAGTAGGAGCCTACGACCGGCAAACCATCATCGCGCGAATCATCATCCAGGCGCACGAGCGCGGGGAAGCTATCGATATCGAGGAAGCCGATAGGCGACTAACCGCGTGGGAAGAAGCTAACCGGAGGGCGATTCGTGAGGAAGATGATCTGAAACAGCGCCTCAACATCATCATGCCGTACCTGGAGGCGAACACCAAAACGCCGTGGGTCATGCACTGCCTCAAGCGGCTGAACGAGTTGGAAGGCGGGAAGCCATGAGTGAGGTAGCCCCGGCGGATGGTGGCCCGTACTCGTTGCGTTGTCGGCAGTGCGGTGAGTGGGTGCCGAACACCGCCAATGCCGAGATGCGCAGTGAGGGCATGTACTCCCATTCGCACCGATGCGCAGACAAGGCCACCCGCCACTCCTACGACGGCACACAGGACGATCCCGGCGACATGCACGAGGAGAGGGGTGGGTGATGACTGAATCCGAAACGGAACTATGGGATGCACGCCGGGAGTTGATTGACACGCTCTACCGTGCGCAGGCAGTGAAGCTTGGTCTGCGACCGGACATCGGAAGAGGTTGGATTGGTTTCGTCCTCGGGATGCGAGAGTTCCTTGAGGGAATCGAAGCGGTCGCTGATCTCATAACCAGCACCTTCGCGCCACTGTTGTCGCCCTCAACGTTGCCAGCCCGGCATGGGGCCCATAGTCACACGAGCCGCACGCGCTACCGCGAGTATGCCCGTCTTTAGCGAGTAGGATAGCCGATGAGCGCAGCCGAGAACCCGAACGTCCGCTTGATCAATTGCCGCGGTGATGGCTGCGGTGAGCCGCTAGCACGTGTGACCGAACGCGGCATCTACCCGCTGATCGGCGTGCTGGTCTACGTGGAGCAGGGCAGGATGCGTCTCGAGTGCGCCCATTGTGGTAAGCGCATCTGGTGGAGCTTAAGCAAGGCGGCATAGTACACTAACGACATAATCTAACCTGTTGGGGTTGCCCGGCTGAGAGACGTGGATGCACGTCGCGGCCGGGCATTTTGCATTGGAGCCCCGATGGCGAATCGCACAAAGTTCACAGCTAAAAAAAGGGAGACGTTCCTCTCGATGCTGGCTGAGGGCTGGAGTGTGACCAAGGCGTGCAGGGCGATTGGTATCTCACGCCGATGTGCCTATGACCATCGCTCGGCTGATGCTGACTTTGCCGCTGAGTGGGACGCTGCCTGGGAAGAGGGCGGCGATGTCATCGAAGACGAGATGTTGCGCCGTGCCGTAGAGGGTGTTGAGAAGCCGGTCTACCAGGGCGGGGTGCTCGTTGGCCTTGTCCAAGAGTATTCCGACACGCTGATGATTTTTGCCCTGAAGGGTCGCAAGCCCGGAGAAGTACAAGGATCGCGTTCAGGCCGAGCACAGTGGCAAGGACGGCGGACCGATCAAGATCCACACGATCATCGTCGAGAAGCCGGGTGCCGAATGAGTACACTCGTCCGCAAGCTCCCGCAGCTATATGACATAACGTCAAAAGGTGAAATGGTCCTGCACTTGCACGACGGGCAGTGGCGAGCGTGGGAGTCCGAACGGCGATTCATCTTCATGCTGGCTGGCACGCAGGGCGGCAAGACGTCGTTCGGCCCGCACTGGCTGCGGCGTGAGATCGAACGTTGTGGCGCCGGTGACTATCTGGCGGTCACGTCCACATTCCCACTACTCAAACTCAAGATGCTGCCTGAGTTCTTGCGGGTGTTCCAGCACGAGCTCGACCTCGGCACATGGCACGGGACTGATCGGGTATTCACCTTCCACGACGGCGAGACGCGCGTCATCTTCGGGTCGGCAACCAACAGCGATAGCCTCGAGTCGGCAACTGCTAAAGGCGCATGGCTGGATGAAGTCGGACAGGACGATTTCCGGCTCGAGTCATGGGAGGCTATCCGTCGCCGATTGTCGCTCTACCAGGGTCAAGTTCTGGGTGGCACAACGATCTATAACCTCGGCTGGCTCAAGCAGATGATTTACGACCGCTGGCGCGCCGGTGACGAGGAGATCGACATCATCCAGTTCGGGAGCGTCATGAACCCTGCGTTCCCGGACGAAGAGGCGGAAAGCGCCAAGCGGAGCCTACCGACGTGGAAGTACAACATGTTCTACCGCGGCATGTTTACGCGTCCGGCCGGGCAGATTTACGGTGACTTCATAGACGAGTACCGCGAAGAGGGTGGGCACAAGGTGCGTCCGTTTGCGATACCCCCTGAGTGGCCGCGCTACGGCGGGCTCGACTTCGGGGGCACGAACACGGCGCGCCTGATGCTGGCGCGTAACCCGGAAGCCAACGTCTACTACCTGTACGACGAATACCTCGACGGCGGCAAGACGACCGGAGAGCACGCGGCTGATGCACTGCGTAAGGCGCGCGGCGTCAACATGATGACCTGGCACGGGGGTAGCAAATCCGAGACACAGCAGCGCATGGATTGGCAGGCCGCCGGGGTCCGCGTGCAGGAACCGCCCGTACCGGATGTTGAGGCGGGGATCGATCGCGTGATTGCGCTCTTCAAGCAATTCCGCATGTTCATTTTCGATACCTGTACCGGCGTGCTCGATGAGATCGGCACCTATGCCCGTGAGCTCGACAAGCTCGGGAACCCCACCGAGAAGATCAAGGACAAAGCGACGTTTCACCGGCTGGACGCGCTGCGCTACGTCGTGCAGGCGCTGGAGCTGCCACCCGCCGCATCCGTCGCCGTCGATACCGACGTACGCGACGTCTACGCGCCACAACGAACAGGAGCACTCTGGACATGAGCACATGGGACAGCATTAAAGGTTTCTTCGGGTTCGGTGGCGCGGTTGCCGAGTCGATCATGATCGACAGCGACGACTACCTCTACCGGCCGCTAACTGGCCGCTCGATGAACGACCTGCCCGAACACCAGCACGACAAGATGCTGAAGGTTGCGGCACACCTGGATCGCGCCAACCCGATTGCCAACCGTATCCTGGATCTGCTGACTGATTTCGTCTTCGGCGAGGGCGTCCAGTTCAAGACCCGCAACAAGGAGGTGCACGCCCTGCTCGAAACGCACTGGACCGACCCGGTGAACAAGTGGGACAGTCGCGGCCCGCGCATGTTCCGTATGCGCTTGCGTGACGGCGAGGTGATCATGATGGCCGGCGTCAATCCGGTCGACGGCAAGGTGCGCTGGGGCATGATCCCGAGCCGCATGGTGAAAGAGGTTGCGCCGGATCCCCTCAACTGGGAGATCATCCGCTCGGTGCGCCTCAAGCCGCAAGATGCCGGGCGAGACGGACGCTCTCTCGACGTCATCAACGAGAACCCCGAGACAAGCCGTCTCGAGGGGCAGTGCATGTTCCTCAAGGTGAACGACGATGGCCTGCGCGGGATCTCGATGCTCTACCCGCTGGCCGACTTCCTCGACGCACTCAACACCATGGCGTTCTCGGAGGTCGAGCGGGCGCAACTACTGCGGGCGTTCGTCTGGGACGTCACGATCACCAACGCCTCGCCGAGTGACCTCAAGCAGCATGCCCAGGAAGCTGCCTATCAGGCGCCGAAGCCCGGCAGTGTCCGCGTGCATAACGAGAACGTGGACTGGAAGGCGTTAACGCCACAGCTCAACTCGTATGACGCAACGAACCTGCTTGGTTGGGTTCTGAACACGCTGGTCCTCGGTAGCGCTGGTATCCCGGAGCACTGGTTTGGCTCGGGTGGCGACGTGAACCGCGCCGTGGGAACGGTGATGGACACCCCGACGATCAAGATGCTCTCCCGGATGCAACGCGACTGGCAGGACGTGATGATGGATGCGTTGCGGTTCGTGGTGGATGAGGCGGTGGCTGCCGGTGCGCTGCCTACGATGGTGCCGGCGCAAGACTCGGAGGGGAACGATACCAACGAGATGATTGAGGCCCGCATGGCCTTCGAGGTCGTGCTGCCGGACATGGACACGACCGACATGGCGCAACTGGCAACGACGGTGGCACAGGTAGTGCAGGCGCTCGTGGTGGCCGAGGAGCGCGGCTGGATCGACACGGACACCGCCCGCAACGTCTTCCTGTCCATCGTTGGGCAGCTCGGACCGGACATTGACCCGGACGAAGTGGCGAAGAAGGTGCAGGATGCCCTCGCCAAGGCAGAGCAGGACGGGGAGGTACCAGCGCAGGTGCGCAGCGAGATCGAACGTGCGTTAGCAGCGAGACGTGAAGAGGAGAAGGTGGCCTAGATGGACAAGGAAGTGTCCCCGACGATTGATGCGCTTCAGAAGTATCGTGACGCACATAACCGATTGACGGTGGCCCGCGAGGAAGTTGCGGATGCTGAAAAAGCATACGAGGACGCCCAGTATCGTCTTGCTTCTCTTCTTGCCGGTGAACTGCCGGAAATCGTAAAGATAGCGCGAGAAATCCCAAGAGAGGCGGCGGCATGAGCAAAAAGAGCGACGTAGGACTTCGATTGCGGTATGAGCAGCATGAACTGAACCCTCGTTCCGCTCGGGTGTATTTGAACGACATCGATATCAGCAAAGGGTTGCGTGGTTTCTGTATTGAGGGCAGCCCCGGCATGTTAACCGAGGTGCACTTGGATATCACTCCGAGTCAAATCGACATAGACGCAACGACACTCGCGGTGTTGACGGCCATCGTTGAACAGGGCGAGGGAGACGAATCATGAGCAAAGAACCGCACGACCAACCAACTGACTTCGCCAGCCTGGGCAAGATCATGAAGCACGACCAGCGGATGGCTGCCATGGCACCGCTCGCCGGCATTATCTTCTCGCACTTTGCGGCCATGAAAGCGGCTGGGTTCACCCCGCAAGAGGCGCTGTACATGACCGCCAACTATCAGTCCGCGCTCATCGGCAAGCACAAGTCGTAGATGTCTGTCACCTTCCCTGAGCAGGTCGAAAAGCTCGTCGCGCAGGCCGAACAGATCGACCTCGACGCTGCCCGGCGTGCGCTGGACATCCTGGAGCAATACCACCAGCGCATCATGACGCAGCTGGCCGATCGGTCTGACCTGGGCATCACCGATATCCAGCGCGTCAAGGCCGAGGTCGAGACGCTGATGCGTGAGTACCAGGGTGCGCTACGCACGACGGTCAGTGGCTATCAGGCCGACGCGTGGGATCTGGCCGATGATGTCGTCAACGCACAACTGTCAACGACCGGCATCCGTACCGGCATCGCTGGCGTGTCGCAGCAGACGCTCAACGTCATGCAGGGCTACAGCGCCGACCTGATCAAGGGCTTGACCGACGACGCGCTGCGCCGCATCAACACCGAACTGCAGTTGGCGTCGCTGGGCGGCCGGACGTTCCCCGAGCTCATGAAGAACATCGGGGCCAACCTCGACAGCCCGTCCGTGTTCGGCACGATCGCCAACCGCTCCGAGATGATCGCCCGTACCGAGGTCAGCCGCGCCTATTCGCTCGGCTACCGGGCACGAGGCAATGAGGTAGCGGGTCGGGTGCCGGGCACGCGCAAGACCTGGACCCACGCGACTGGCATGGTGCTACGCGGCAAGGCACCGAAGGGCATGTATCGACCACGACCGGCACACGTGGCGCTCGACGGCACGACGATCCCGTGGGAGGACATGTTCAGTGTGGGTGGCTACGAGGTGCACGGGCCGCACGACCCTAGACTGCCTGCCTCGGAAAGTGTCGGCTGCAAGTGCCGGTTAACCCTCGATTTCAGCCAGGTATATGATGAGACGTTGAGAATCACGTAGTGGAAGGGGCGCAGGCGTGAAGGTCTATCGAGTTGTCTTCTATGTGGACGGCGGGAGGATGGATGAATACCACCTGGGCATTTTCTCTAGCCGGGAACGGGCGGAGGAGGTAGGCCGTCGGCATAAGCAGCAGTGCGAAGGTGGCTCTAGCTCCTCAGGAAACTACGAGTTCCATGTCTACGAGCACACGGTCGATGTGGAGATGGATCCGGGAGACATGGAGTCATGACCCGCCGCTATCGCCTGAGATTGGCGGTAGACGATTGGCTGAGTCGAATGGCGTTGTGGATTGAGGGGCGACGATGATCTATAACCGCGAGACCCAGACCGCTAGATGTCCAGTTTGTCGCTCACTGAGAACAAGCCTCCACCGCATTTTTGGGCACTGGTTCCATGTCTGCGCTGACTGCGGCGAGCGGTGGGCAGCATGACCAGAATTTGCACACGCGTATTTGAGCGGGTGACGCCAAAGGGTTACGAACGTATGAGCATTTCTACGTATCCACACATAAAGTTTGAAGTTCCGGATGACTGGCGCGAACTGAATGCTCCAGAGTATCCACCAATTATGCACACCTACGACGGCAGCCAAGAGGACCATGGAGACGTGCATCTACCGAAGGACTAACCAGTGTCAAAGAACCGCCATGTGATCCAGTGCCAGGAGTGCGAGACGCCCGTCGCCGAGTTGCGTGCGGGTGCGCTCATCATCAAGTCACGGCACCATAACAAGCCGCATGTGACGGTGATTCCGTTTGAGGTGGTGCGAGAATGGATCCGCATGGCGGAGCAGGATCAGGGAAAGAAGGCTGCGTAGTTGACACGCGCTGATGTCCTGACATAAACTGCGTGCAGCACATTCGAATATCGAGCGACCAGATCGCCTAACCGTGAGCGCCCAGAGCGCCAAACGTTAGGCGATTATGCTTTGCTCGACAAGATCTTCGCAGCGATCCTCACCGAAGCCGACAAGAGCCATGACGAGATCCGGCGGCTGATCCGCAAGGAACTCCAAGCGCGCTCGGTCGGCCAGTACGTCTCCATCCGTGACGTCTTCGACAGCTACATCGTGTACACCATCGAGCCACAAGGCGACATGTACAACGGTGAGCGGCTGTACCGCCGCAACTACACCGTCTCCGACAGCGGCAAGGTCGAGTTCGGCGACACCTCTGAAGTCTCCGTCCAGACCGAGTACGTGGCGATCGGCGAGTCCGCACCGGCCACCGAAGCGATCACGCTGCTGTCTGCCGGGAACCTCATCGAGTCTGCCGACAACGGCGAGGGCTGGAAGTGGCGCGTGCAGGTCATCCAGTCCGGCATCTCCAAGAACAAGACGGAGTACCCGCTCGATGTGCTGCACAAGCGCGCGCCACTCTACGAGGGCGTGACGGTCTACTACGGTGGTGCTGACCATAGCCCGGCGCACCGTGGCTTCAGTGATGTTGGCGGCTGGATCACCCAGCCAACGACCAACGCGCGCGGCATCGAGGGCACCTTCGAGATCAACAAGGGCAAGCCCGAGCTACGCGAGACGTTCATGCACGCCTGGGACGTGTCTCAGAGGACCGGCAAGGTGCCGTTCGGCTTCTCTCACGTTATTCCTGCAGGGAAGTTCAAAACGACCGTTCGCCGCTTGACCGAAGGACTGGTCAGGCGTGTTGACGACTTTACGGCGGTAGATTCCGTCGACATTGTGATGCGCCCGAGTGCCGGAGGCGAGCTAATTGGGCTTGTCGCAGCGGTAGACGAAGGCCAAGAAAGGAGCCTGCGAGCCATGGACGAACTGTTGGCCCGGCTGCGCCGCGGCGAAAAGCTGACCGAGGCAGAGATGACCAAGCTGGCCACCGAAGCGCCCGCCGAACTGGCGAAGGCGTTGACCGAGGCGGCCAAGTCGGATCCGACGCCAAGCACAGAGCCGGCACAACCGGAGAATGACGGTCGACTAACTGAGGCTGAGCGCCGCTACGAAGAGCGTATCAAGCTCTCCGAGTGCCGTCTGATGCTGGTCGATGCGCTCTCTGAGTCGAAACTTCCGGAAGGCGTCAAGGCGGCTATTCGCGAGGACTTTGACGGCGTGATCTTCGATGAGGCCAAGTTGACGAAGCGCATCGAGCGTGATCGTAAGCTCGCGGCCAGCATTGCTGAGTCGGCCGGCGCGGGTATGCCGAATGCCGGAACGATTGAGATCACGGAAGACGAGCACGAGAAGCACCGCAAGGCGCTTGACGGGCTGTTCGAGAACGCGGACATCGACGGGGTACCGCGCTTCCAGTCAATCAAGCAGGCATTCCGGACGGTCACGAACAGTCGCTTTGAGTACATCGACGGTCGCCTCCCGATGGCGATCCTGTCTGAGGCGACGCACTACGCGCCGGAGTCGATGCGGCTCACTGAAGCGATTGACTCCACTACGTGGGGGCAGATGCTAGGTGACTCGATCACTCGCAAGATGATCAAGGACTACGACCACCCTGCCTTCGGATCGTGGGACCGCATTGTCACCGACAAGGTCCCCTTGAGTGACTTCCGTGACCAGAAACGAACACGCTACGGCGGGTATGGAGATCTGCCGATCGTGGGCGAAGGCGCGACCTACCAGAATACCGACAGTCCGCCCGACGAGGAGACATCGTACGGGCCAGACAAGCGCGGCTACCTGGAGCAAGTCACCATTGAGACCGTCGCCAATGACGATGTTGGTGCTCTCCGCCGGCTACCGACCAAGATGGGCCGTGCTGCGGCCCGTACGCTGTACTTCTTCATCTGGAACACGATGATTCGGGACAATCCGACGGTGGGCTACGACAGCAAGGCTCTGTTCCACGCCGACCACGCCAACACCGGTACGTCGGCGCTAAGTGCTACGGCGCTGTTGGCCGTTGAGAATGCCATGCGTAACCAGACGGCCTACGGCGAGAGCGGGCACGTGCTCGGTGGCGCAAACATGCCGAAGATCCTCGCGATCCCGAACGAGTTGCGCGAGACAGCGTTCCGGCTTGTTGGGTCGCCGGTCATGTCACAGGCTTCCGGGTTCAATGCCACCGAGCCGAACATGTTCCAGGGCGGGTATGAGGTCATCGTCATTGACGATTGGACCAATGCCGCCGACTGGTTCGCGTTCGCTAACCCGCAGGACACGCCGATTCTTGAAGTCGGTTTCCTCAACGGGCGAGAGGAACCGGAACTGTTTGTCCAGGACCAGCCGACCGTTGGCTCGATGTTCACCGCTGACAAGATCACCTACAAGATCCGCCACATCTACGGCGCGGTCAACCTCGACCATCGCGGCGTGTATCGCAACGACGTGTAGATCGCCGGCCTGACGCGGGCTGGTACCTGACCGGCCCGCCGTACTCATCTGAAAGGACGACTCATGACCAGTTCTCTGCACGACGTTCCGGGTGTACACGTGCACCAAACCACGATCCGGGCGCACGCGGCCGCGACCGCAACCGAGCGGGTCAACATCTTCGAGGTACCGTTCAAGGCCAAAGTTCGCGCGGTCTACATCCGCCCGGACGCAGCCATTACCGGCGCGGACACCAACACGACCCACGTCAACCTGCTCAACGGTGGCACGGCGGGGACCGGCACGACCGAGTTGGGCGCGAAGGACTTCGTGGCCGGCACCGACGCCGCGATTGGCGAGAAGCTGACGCTCTATGCGCCGGCATCAAAGCTGGCGGTCGACGCCGGCACGCTGCTGGTGATCCAGTTCGAGAAGGTTGGTTCTGGCCTGGCACTGCCGCAGTTCAGCGTCACCGTGGAATATGAGGGTGCCTAAGTGGGGCCAGTAGCGATCGCTGAGTTCACAGCCTCGGGCAACCTGGGGGCGAACAACACGGTGATGGCGGTCACGCTGACGGCTGCGGCTGCGGCTGCAACCCTCACGCTCAAGATGGGCGGCTCAGGAGGCACCGTGGTGCTGACCCTGGCGGCTGCGGTTGGCGCGACGACCACCTTCACGCCAAGCGCGCCGTTCACCATCGGCAGCGCGGGTTACGTCACCCTGACGGGCGCCGGGGCCGTGGCATCGGTGCTGTACGTATGAGCGACTACGCGGTGCTAGGGACACGCGCTGACGACCTCCTGCAGAACCAGGGCTCGGCCCTGAAGGATGATGCCAAGGCACAGGCGTTCCGGGAGGCGCTGTCGCGCTACAACCGCGACGCGCCTCTGGCTGTCTGGGAGGATTTCAGCGGCAACGGCACCGCGTACCAGTTCAGCTTTACGGGCGATTTCGCCGTCGGGTTCTCGCAGATCAAGAGTGTCGAGTACCCAACCGGCGAGCGGCCGCAGCGCTACCTAGTGGCGTCGGACTACCACGTCTACCAATCGAACGCGACAACCGTCGTGCTTGAGCTGCCCTACAACACGCCGGGTGCGGGGGAGACCGTACGCGTGGTCTACACGGCGCGGCACACCATCGAAGATCTGGACACCGCGACGGCTACCACGATCCCGGAATGGCACGAGGAAGCCCTCGTGACGCTGGCGGCTAGCCGCATGCTGGCGCGCCTGGCAGGGCGCTTCATCCACGAACAGGACTCGACCATCGACGCTGACGCGACCAACCGCAGCTCCAAGGACGAGAGCGCGGCCAAGCGGTCACGCGCGCTGGAGCAGGACTATCGCGATCTGATGGGTATCCGCAAGGGCGTGGTACCCGGCATGGTGACGATCGACTGGGACACATCGCTCTCCGGTAGCGGGGTCGATCATCTCACCCATCCGCGAAGGTGGCAGTAATGGCCGATCTGACGATCGAGATGCGCGGTGCGGATGAGGTCCGGGCGGCGTTCGAGCGCGCTCCGGCCATGATCGAGCGCGAGATGCGCGCCACGATGGACGTTGCGGTGTCGCAGATTGAGCGCGTGGTCGTTGAGAACACCCCGGTCGGCGCGACTGGTCTGGCCCGCGCCGGCGTCACAACCGATGTGCGCGGATCGGCCGTGGATCTGACCGGGCGCGTGTTCAACCGTGACAACCCGATCAAGATCGCCAGCATTGAGACCGGACGCAAGCCCGGCAGGATGCCACCGATTGGAGCGATCGAGCTGTGGGTGCGCCGCAAGTTTGGCGGCGACCGGCAGGCAGCGTTCATGATCGCGCGGGCCATCGGCAAGCGCGGCACGAAGGGTGCGCGCATGTTCGAGAAGGCGTACCAGAGTGAGGCCCCCAAGGTTAAGCGGCTGTTCGAGCGCCGGCTGAGCGCCATCATCGACAAGGTGCTGCGGTGAGTTACGCAACCATCCGCGACGGCATTGAGGCAGCGCTCAACAGCGTCACCGACATTGGCCGGGTGCACGACTACTGGCGCTATGACACGAACGTCGCAACCTTCGCCGAGCATTTCAAAACGACGATCGGCGGCGTGGCCCAGATTCGAGCCTGGATCGTCCAGTTCGGCGGTATTGAGCCGTCAAAGGATGGGGTGCTGGGCACGCACACGTCGCTCTACCAGTTCATCGTCAGCGGCTACCGCAGCCTGAACGACGCAGCGGCATCCGAAAAGGAGTTCATGGCACTGGCAGAGACGGTCGTGCGGTCACTGGCCGCTAAGCGGGATTTCGGCGACAGCGAGGTGCGTGATTACAGCACCACCATCACCGGCGTTGATGTGGATCTGGCGATGTTTGCCGAGACGTTGTGCCACCGGGCACGCATCAATCTATCGGTCGAGGTCGACCACGTTCTGGGTTGGAGTTAAGGATGCACGAGAAAGCCTATTCGTTTGTCCAGCGCACCGTGGCGGCGCTACCGAAGAGCAAGAGTGTTGTCGAGATCGGCAGCTACAACGTCAACGGTTCGGTGCGTGACTTGTTCCCGAAAACCGACTACACCGGCGTCGACGTACGCCCCGGCAAGGGGGTTGACGTGGTGGCCGACGGCGCAGCCTACGAGCCGGCGAAACCAGTAGACACAGTCGTGTGCTGTGAGGTACTGGAGCATGCCGAGAACGCTGCTGAGATCATCGCTAACGCGTTCGCAATGCTCCAGGTACCGGGAGTGCTGATCCTGACCGCTGCTGGCCCGGAGCGCCAGCCACACGGCAACAACGGTGGCCGGGTCGGTGACGAGTTCTACGCCAATGTCACCGAGGAGGACCTCGAGCAGTGGCTCACGGATGCCGGGTTTGCCGAGCAAAGCATTGAGCGGGACGCCCGCGCCGGTGACATTTACGCCGTCGCGTTCAAGGCGCTGATCGTTCAAGGAACCTACGACGATGCGGAGGATGCGGAGTGATGTTACGACACATGCTTCCATTGGCGTCTCTTGACAATTCCTCCGATGGTTGTCGGGGTGACACTATACCTGTTGGCTATCTCGACTTGTGGAACTCCGGATTCTGCAAGTTGGCGGATTTCTCGAACGTCACTGGTAGTCAGTTTCGAATTAGGATGATGTTCTCCTCGCGGCAACGCTTCTGGGTGCGTCTTGCTTCCATGGTTACCACCACGAGGGACACGATGCGGGTGAGTCTGCGAAGCGTGACGAGCTCCAGTTGCAGCACGTCGTTTGCGTTTCATGTCAAGCGAATTCTCAGCAGGTGTTCCAAGGAAGAGATGATCTGGTCGAACGCATCCTGGGTTGTCGCAACGATGAAGTACCCACAGTTCGCCAACAATCGGGCCGTGCGTCAGTTCGAAAGCAACCCGCTGGGCATTGGTGGTCTTGCCATTGATCCAGAACTTTCCGTACCCGTGAATGGTACGACCAGCGGTCCATTCCCAGCATCCTTCGCTGCGATCCACCTTCGACCAGAATCGCTCGTCCACCGGTTGAATCTTAGCTGCATCCGCACACTTACGCGAACAATACGTGCGAATCTGGCCTATATTTCTTGTAAAGATGATGTCGCAGAACGCGCAAACCATGGTGTTCTTGGTACGCTTGGGGCGCATTGGAAGCTCCTAACTTCTGATGCCATGCTCCGGGACGTTCGCGCGTCGCCGGGGCTTTCATGTGCACCCAATTATACTGAATTGGGGCGTACGAATGCCTAAAATTTTGGCGGTCCACCCGGGCGCCAGCATCGCCACGAGCGACATCTACGACGGCCTGGTGCCTCACCTGGAGGCGCAGGGCTGCGAGATCGTGCACTACGCGCTCGACCAGCGCATCGCGATGGCCGGCTCGTGGTTCGAAGTGGCCTACAAGCGAGCGGTCGAGGCGAACCCGGGCACGCCGGCATACACGCCGGGCGACGTGCTCTACAAGGCGGGTATCGACGTGCTTGAGCGGGCGCTGCGCTTCGACGTCGACCTCGTGCTGGTTGTCTCATCCATGTACATGGTCCCGGACCTGATCGTCATGCTCAAGCGAGCCGGGCGCCGGGTAGGGGTCGTGCTGACCGAGAGCCCGTACGACGATCTGCAACAGGCGCGGGTTATCCAGCACGTCGACATCGCCTGGACGAACGAGCGTTCCAGTATTCCGTATTTGCGGCAAGTTAACGCAAACACCTTCTACTTACCGCACGCGCACGAGCCGGACAAGCACAACATCGCGGTCCCGGTGTTAGACGAGACCCCGTCGCACGACGTGGTGTTCGTCGGGACGGGCTTCGAGGAGCGCTGCGCAGTGCTCGCAGCGGTCGACTGGACGGGGATCGACCTCGGGCTGTACGGCAACTGGCCGCTGCTCAGGGAAGACGACCCGCTCAGCGCGCATGTCCGCGGCGGCGCCGTCAGCAACCAGGAGGCCGTCAGTCTCTATCGCAACGCGAAGATCGGCCTGAACCTCTACCGCACCTCACGCGGCTTTGGGCGCGACGTCGAGCACATCACCGAGCAGGCCGAATCGCTCAACCCGCGTGCGCTGGAGCTGGCCGCCTGCGGCGTGTTCACGATCAGTGACCACCGCGAGGAGGTTGACGAGGTGTTCGGCGACCTGGTGCCGGCATTCGTTGATCCTGCCGACCTGGAGTCTTCCATCCGCTTCTATCTGTCACACGCAGCCGAACGGCAACGCATTGCGGCCGCACTACCAGCTTCCGTTGCCGGCCACACCTACGCCGCGCGCGCGGCCCAAATCCTAAGCGATCTCGCCCGTGTGGGCATGGGGTCTCAGATGGCAGGGGTAGCCTAATGCTTACCCCATCGCGATTCCAAGCCTTTACGCCCGTTATCACGGTTGATCTTGCTCAGGTCTTCGGGCGTAACAGTTTCACGCCAGTGTTCGAGCGGTTGGTGAATCGCAATGTGCCCGGCATGCGAGGGGATCGCGATCAAGTTCTCAGGACGGTTATCGTTTCGGATGCCGTTGATGTGATGGACGACTTCAAATGGTTCGAGAAGCCGTCCAAGTGTCGCTTCGACGACGAGGCGATGCTCAAGCACATACCCATCCGCGTTAGCACGCGGGTGGTCCTGCGCAGATACGTAGATGTAGCCCGATTTATGCTGATACCGGCCACCGTTCCATCGCGGATGGGTGGACCCCTTCTTGCCGCGCATGTGATGCCCATGAATGTACCGAAGGTGATGGCCACGAAGTTCGAGGCGATCAAGCTTCGTCTTCGTGGCAACCGGAGTCACTTCCCCGCAACCACACATACACAACCCCGAAGGGTTTGGCGGATCAATCTTGACGCGCCGGGCTTGGTACATCGCCTTTGCCTCTGGCGTTCGCGACCAGTGGCCACGAATGAATTGCTTACCAACCGGGGCAATCTCCCCACAACCACATTGGCAAGGAATGGAGTCGCTCATGTGAAAGACCTCCTCTTGTGCAGGATCGGTATCAACGTAATTGTACTAGAAAGGTGCGTTACAAGTGGCTAAAGTTCATGGGAAAAATGGGGCAATTTACATGTCGACCTCAGCGAGCGGCAACGCCGCGCCGGTCATCGGCATGTCGGAGTGGTCGATCGACCGCTCGTCTGACAAGCCGGAAGTTACCGAGTTCGGCGCGGCCAACAAGTCCTACGTACGGGGCCTGTCGGACGTGTCGATCAGCTTCTCGGGCTTCTGGGACAACACTGACGACTCGCTCTACTCGGCCTCTGAGAGCGCCGACGGCGTGAAGATGTACCTGTACCCCGACCGGTTGAACGATGAGAAGTTCTGGTCCGGTCCGGCCTGGGTCGACATGTCCATGTCCGTGTCCGCCACCGGCGCGATCAGCGTCTCCGGTACGGCGATGGCCAACGGCGACTGGAGCTTCGAGACTGGCACCTAATGAAGGCCCGAGGCGTGTCCGGGCAGCTCCGGGCGGGCGGCCGCAACGCCGCCACGCTCGGGCCCTGGACCGCCACCCAGGAGGGCGTCACCTGGACGTTCGAGGCCCAGGTGCGGACAGTGGACGCCTACTGGATCGCCGCGAGCGGCCCGTTCGAGCTGCGACTGCACGTTGGTACCCGCGCCTGGGTATGGCGCAACGTGACCTTCGAGGGCCGGGACCGGCTCACGATCCACGCGATTGGCAGGCCTGAGTTTGTATGAGGAAGGGAAGACCCACATGGCCAAGAGAAGCCGCTTCGTCACACCCGCCACCGTTCGCCGGGAGCTCTCCGACGGCGACTGGATCGATATCAAAGAGCGCCTCACCTACGGCGAGCAGCAGACGCTGGCCAACGCCGGGCTGACCGGTACCCGCTTCGGCGGGACGATGCAGGTCGACTTCGCGCGGGTGCCGCTCGTGCGCATCGGCATGTGGGTTACGGACTGGTCCCTGGTGGACGAGAACGGCAAGAACGTGCCGGTGTCGCAGGACGCCATCGCGGCGCTTGACCCGGAGACCGCGCACGAGATCCTTGCCGAGCTCACGGCCTACCAGGAGGAACGTGACGCGGACCCAAACGACGCGACGCCCGAGAAGCCCGGCTCCAAGACGAAGTCGTGATCTGCAAGTTCATGGGCTGGTCGTACGACGACCTCATGAACGCACCGGACGACATCAATGGTCCGATCATCGAAGTCATGAAGAACTGGAAGTGGCGCTAGGAGCAGGCAGGATGAAAGATGACCGCGAGTTCTGGCTAGAGATGCGACGGGCGTTGCTCATTATTGCCAGCGGCGCGTCCGACGCTGCCACGAAACGCGGTTGTGAGCAAATGGCAGCGTCCATCGAAAAGCGCTTTAAGATCCCACGGATACGGCTGATTCAAGGGAAGCAGGACACGGGGTAGATAGACCGGAACGAGGCGACGACGAAGGGGAGGCGGTGAGCCTCCCTTGGCTGTGTGTTACACCCGGTGGATGCTTTATCGCAAATGGCTAGACGGCGATTCGACTATCTTCCTCTGCAAGTGCTTCTATCACGTCGTCTAACTGGTCGCTGACATCGTTAAGCACTTCATAGATTCGGAAGACGACAATTAGGAACTCGCACCAAATGCGTGTGACTGCCGGGCCGCCGACTGCGACGAGCACGCCGAACAAAAGGCCGTTGTCATTGCCCTGAAAGGCCATAACGACACCGAGCAGGATAAAACCAAGGGTCGCGACCGCGAAGAACCCTTCAATTATTTTCGGCGCAATCATCTCCTGAAAACTTAGGAAGTTCCCCACGATAGATTCCCCTTCATGGTGCACGTAGTACGGCTTGTTGGCAGTTTAACCTGAACTCACAATTTGTGAAGAGTCGCACATCAACCTGTTCGCGTAAGATGGCCTCGTGGGTTGTCTTAACGAAAGAGGTGGGGGATGCGCTGGTTGCTCATTGCAGTCGTATTGTTCGGTGTCGTTGGGTGTGGATCCTCTGATCCGGCGGAACCAACACCGACCTATGATGAAATGCTAGATGCCGCCGTGAGGATGCATTGTGCCGATCCGCCGCCCGACTGGTGCTATGTCGTCGCCGAACAAGAACTCGGAAACCTCGAACAGCGCTTCGAGTCGACCCGCGAAGAAATCCTAGTTCAGATGCTTGAAGTCCATGTTCTCGGCTATAACTCGTTTCCATCCGCTGCTGAAGTCGCGGCCATCTTTCTAGAGCAGGCGAAGAATGATTAGTGACAAAGGCGCTACAGGTCGCATATAATGTAGGCACAGGGCAAGCGGACCCGCAGTAACAGGCCGCTCCACTTGCCAACAGCGCCGCCTCATCTGAGCCCGCGCTTCTCTTTACCTTAAGAGAAGTGCGGGCTTTTTCGTGGCAAAAGACATAGAACTGATAATTCGAGCGAAGAATCTCGCTTCGATAGAGCTAAAGAAGCTGACTGCCGAGCTTCAGAGCCTGGGTGTGCAACTCGGACAGGCTAGCCAAAAGGCACAGAAGTCCGGGGGTGGGTTTGCCGCACTCGATAAACACGCCCTCAATGCCGGGCAGCGAGCGGAGGCTGCCGGCCAGAAGTTCGCGGCCATGGCCAAGAGTGTTGATACTGCCGGGAAACAAGCAGCGAGTGCCGGTGGGCAAATAACCAAGGCTGGCGATAGTGCCGCGAAAGCCGGTGATAGCGCATCCAAGGCAAGTTCGGGGTTCGCAAAACTCGGAGCTGACATGGCCAAGGGTGCGGCCATCGGAGCCGGTTGGCAGGTCTTCAACGCAGTCTCCGCTGGCATCGGCGCTGGCTTCAACTTCGTTACGGATTCCGCCATCGGCATGAACGCCAGGCTTGAGCAGGCTGACATCGCGTTCACAACGATGTTGGGTAGCGCCCAGGCGTCCGCGGCGTTCCTCAAAGATCTCGGTGATTTCGCGGCGAAAACTCCGTTTGAATTCCCTGAATTGGTCGATGCTTCCCAGCGTCTCCTTGCCATGGGCTTCGCGGCCGGAGACATCCTGCCGTTGATGGAAGATATCGGCAACGTTTCCGCTGGCCTGGGCAAAGGCACCGAAGGCATTGACCGCATGGTCACCTCTCTGGGTCAAATGCAGTCGAAGACCCGCGTGCAGACCGAAGAGCTGATGCAACTGCAAGAGCTGGGTGTACCAGCCTTGCAGATCCTCGCCGACGCCATGGGTGTGACCGTCCAGGAATCCCAGAAGATGGTCTCCGAGGGCAAGGTCGCCTCAGACGTCTTTCTAGATGCCTTCCAGGACTGGTCCGGTCTCAAATTTGGCGACATGATGGAGGCGCAGTCCAAGACGTTCTCAGGCGCGTGGTCGACGATCGTCGACTCGCTTCAGATGGGCGTCGCGACCGGCTTTGAGCCAATGTTCCAGATGCTCAGTGATGGCGCCGTGGAGGTGTCCACCTATCTCACCGGCGATGAGTTCAACGACTTCGCAACCGGGGTTGCGGCTGACATGGCCGACGCCGCCGCTTCCGTGCGTGGCTTTGTCTCTGAAAACCGCGAGGAATTGCTCGGCTTTGCCTCCGATTTGGCTGGAGCTGTCCAGGGTACCGGCGAGCTGGTCGTTGGGATCGGGCAGGTAATCGATCGAGTCGATGACGCGACTGGTTCGTTTAGTCAGCTCGCCGAAGGCATCGGCCTGATTCCAAAAGTCGTCAACATCGTCGTGAACGTCACACAGAAGCCCGGCGCGGGTGCCGATATCGCTGATGAGATCGAAGCGAACGGTGTCACCGTCCCCGTCAATATTGACGACAAGAGCGTTGGCAGCGGCGGACTGCTCGACACGCTGATGGACACTGGCAAGACGCAGTTCGTGTACACAAACACCAAGATGCTGATTGACGGCATCACATGGCTGGATGACACGCTGCAGCAAGTCAACACTGACCCGAGCGCTGCCCAGGTCATGGCCCTGGCGACGGCCTACGAGACCGCCTACAACCCGCTCTACAAACTCGACCAGGAGCTTGTGCAAGGGCTGGAATACAACCACGAGCGTGCCATGGCATGGGAGGCTGAAAAGGCCGCGCTCAACGAGTCAGTTGATAGCTGGTTCCGCACCGCTGAAGCGCAGGGCCAGGTCAACACCGCATCGATGGACCTGGCTGCAACGCAAGAGCAGCAACTTGCGACCATCCATGATCTAAACTCTGGCAACGATGCCTATATGGGATCAATCTCTGCTACCGCGCAAGCGATAGATACCAAGGCGATTGTGGCCCTGCTCAAGCTGCAGGACACCATGTCGGGCCTGTCGGACGGCTACCAGAGCAACCTCGACATGATGGGCCAATTTACCGGCCAGGCGTCCGAGTTCTCTGGTGCCCAGAACACCATCGAGAAAGCCTACGAGCGCATCCAGCAGAAGCAGGCTGATGGGCTGGAACTCTCCGCAGAGGAGCAACTGGTCCTCGACCACGGCGTTGACGCCATGGCGCGCTATGCCGGCGGCGTTGAGGATGCCGAGACGCAGGCCGCGGCCTACGCCATCGCTGGCGAAAAGGTCATGGAGGCCCAGGACGAACTGAACGCCGCCATCGAGCGCGGCGACGAGGATCTGGGGCCGTACCAGCAGAAACTGAAAGACGCCCAGACGTTCCAGAATGAGCTGGCCGGCGCAACCGGTGACAACACGAACGCCCAGACCGCACTCGCTGATGTCATCAACAACAACCTCATTGGCTCGATCGACAATCTGGCCAGACAATTGGAATACATCAGCAAGCCCTGGCTGATCGAAATCGACGCGGCGACCAGTGCCGCCGAGCAAGAGATCGCCCGGATCAAGGGCATTATCGAGGCCGGCGCGACGATGCCCGTCACGCTCTTCGTGCATGGCGACCCCGGCGGCGGCCAAAACCGGTATGCCGATGGTGGCGACGTGGATCACACCCAGCTCGCATGGGTTGGCGAAGAGGGCCCGGAGCTGATGCTCTTGCCCGGTGGTGCGCACATTTACCCCCACGATGAATCGATGCAGATGGCTGAGAAGTTTGGGGAGATCCCCGGCTTCGCCGCAGGCACGGACGGCCGCCCGGATATCACCGACGCCGACAAGGCCGCGCTGCAGATCCTGGGCGATCTCGTGGTCGTGCTGGATCCGGAATCCGTTGCCGAGGCTGAGGCCGAGCTTGCGACCCTCTGGGACGCCCGCCGCATTGCCGAGGAGCTGGGTCTGGGCGAGGCGGTCCTGGCGGAACTGGACACGCAGATCGCCGCCAAGCAGGCCGAACTGGACACCATCGGGCGCGTCGCCGGCACGGCTATCGGTCAGGCCATGGCTGAGGAGATCGCTGCGCAGGCTGCGGCGGCGACGTTCGAGGCCAACTTCGACTTGGTTCTTTCGGACCCTGAAGGTATCGCGTCGGGCGAGCTGATCGAACAGTTAACGGCCGACCGCGATCAAGCCTGGGACCAGTACATGGCGGCCAGCGCGGCCGGCCTGCACGATCTGGCGGCGCTCTATTACGACGAGTTCTCCAACATCAACAAGCAGCTCGAGATCGCTGGGCAGATCAGCGCCAGCGAGTACGGGCAGAGTCTGATCGAGGGCTTTGAGGCCGAGCAGACGGCCGACGCGATGTTCGACCGCTTCGGCGCGGCCCTCGACGAGAACGCCGAGCAGTCGATCCAGAGCATGGCCGACAAGATCGGCGAGATGGATGCCGCCATTCAGATGGCCACTGCCAGCGGCGCGAGTGCAGCCTCGATCGCGGTCATGCAAGAGGCTCGCGACGTGGTACAGGCTGAGATGGACACGCTGATTGGCGACGTCGCGGCGGCTGGTGAGGCCGGTCTGCTGCCGGTCATGGAGCAGATCAGCGACGAAGCCCTGGCGACCATGCAGGAGGTCTTCGACGGCGGCAACGTCGGCGAGGACATGATCGGCTCGGTGGTCGAAGGCTTCCTCTCCGGCTTTATCCCCATGGAAGACGCCATGAAGCTCCTGGCCGAGATCCCGGAAGAGGAGCTCTATCCGGTCATCGCCGAGATGGGCTACGAGAGCTGGGAAGCCTTCCAGAAAGCGATGTTGGAGGGAACCGACCCGGCCAAGTTCGAAGAGAACATGCAGCTCATCATCGACCTGTTGATTGCCGCCGGGATGACTGCCGAGGAGGCCGCTGAAGCTGTCAAGGGGTTCGGCGAGGAAATCGACCGGGTCACGTCCTCCTCCGGCTTTGGCTGGGTGTCCGGTGCCGAGCAGGGCGCGGGTGGGTCATCCAGTGGCGGCGGCTCGTCACTGGGCGGCGGTGGCGGTTCTGGCGGGGGTTCTGGCGGCTCGGGTGGCGGCGCGTTCGGGGGTGGTGCCGGGGGTGCCACGACTGGCCCGGGCATCGACGGGCACCCGCTCATGCAGGCCGCAGGCTACCACCACAGCATCGGCCTGGACCTGACGAACGCCCAGGGCCACGATCTGACGCCCGTCGAAATACTTGAGGACCGTATCCGGCGCTTCCTTACGTTCCTGGGCAGGAACCCGCAGTACTGGGATGACGAGGAGTTCTGGAAGCACGCCAATAACTCGGGGATCACCAGGCAGTTGCTTGAGCGCTACAGGAGCGGCAAATGGCGGCCGCCAATCATGACTCCGGGACAGGAGACGCTCTCCGGGAAATCTCCCGCTGAAGTCATCGAAGACCGGCGCAAACGTCCCGGAGGTCCTGCGCGCCACGGCGTCAACGCCTTCGCCGACGGCGGCATGATCGATAGCCCCCTGCTGGCGCTGATCGGCGAGGACGGGACCGAGATGGTGCAGCCGCTCAGTGCCGGGCATCCCGAGCGCGAGCGCTTCATTCAGGACGTTGCCGAGACCGTCATCAAGGCGCTCGGCATCAGCGGCGGCCAGCAGAGCGCCGCGGCAACGTTCGTGATTGACGGCCAGGTGTTCTCGCAAGCAGTTGGCAAGCGCGTCTTTGCCGACGCCATGGTGAAGGTGGGGGCGAGCAGTGGCTGATTTCTTTCTGGAGGTGGGTTCCAGCGGCGACGCCCTGCACGACCGGCTGGCGCTGGCCGAACCCAACTACCTGGTGCTGGCGTCCGGCTTTACGGTCGAGGACGACGCCGCCAACCCGCGTTACAGCATCCTGACCGTGCCGCTGCACATCCGGGGCACGACCAAGAATGCCCTCCTGAACAACCGCCGGGCCATCGAGACGTACCTGAACATGGCCACGATTGGCGCGGACCCGGCCGGCGAGTTGCCGTGGGTGACGTTCGGGGTTCAGTTGACCGGCGCGGATACGCTGGTGCGCTGGCGCATCGTCTCCGGCATGTTCGCGGGCGGCGGAGATCAGCGGCATCCATAGTAACTGGATGGGCAGCCAGGACAACCCGGTCTCGCTCATCCTGAGGGTGCTCGAAAAGCGCGGTGGGCAACGAGATCGTCGACGACCCGGTGACAGTCACCGGGGCCAGCCCGACGCTCTACCGCGCCGCAATCCCGGCGACATGCCTGCCCTGGTTAAGGCCACCATCACCGACAATTCGACCGGCCACGTGCTGCACAAGCTGCACGTCGGGTGAAGAGTGCCGAGAGCATGGCCTCGGGTGACGTCGCGCTGGTCAAACCGATTGTGGGCGGCGCTGAGGCGGGCACGAGCGACACGATTGCCGACCCCTACGCCAGTACCACCCTCTCGCCGCTCTGGAGCGCCGTGGGCTACGTGCAGCCAGCCGAGCGCTACCTGCGGGGCGCATACGACATCTGGGCGCGGGTACGCGACTGGTCGGTAGTGCTGATGCAGCCGACCGGCGTCACGGTCACGGCAGGGGCAGGGCCGTCGCTAATACAGATCTCCTCGAGGCGAACTGAGGGGTCCAGTACGAGTGTGTCTGCGACCTGGCAGAGATCCACGACGGCTGGCAACCTGCTCGTCCTGACGCTGCACCAGAATGGCGCGGCGACAGCCACCCTGCCGGCCGGCTGGACATTAGCGGTCGCCAAGACACAAGGGTCGTACACCGTCGCGATCTACTATAAAGCCAACTCGGCGGCAGAGAACGGCACGGTCACCGTCACGTTCAGCGCCGCAGCGGACGCCGGGATCGCCATTGAGGAATGGACCGGCATTGCGGCAAGCTCGCCGCTGGACGTGACCGCGTCCAGCGGTACGGCGTCGGGCACGTCACACCCCACCGGGACGACCACGACGACGACACAGGCGCACGCCCTGGTGCTCACGGCGCACGCAACAACCCAATCGAAAACAACTGATCTGGCGGGCTATACGTCCGGCTACAAGGTTATTTACTACCACCACAGCAGTGGCTTCGTCAATGTGGGGCGCGTATCACAGTACAAGGTCGTGACGGCACTCGGCACACAGTCCGCGACGATGACCTCGCCTGATTCCGAGACCAGCGCCAACGTGATCGCCGTTTTCAAAGCGGCAACCGTCCCCGGCGATTTGACCGACGGTACGTACCAGTATCGCGTGCTGGCGCTGGACGCCGGCGGCAACTACTCCTACCCATCGGCGACGGTGAGTGTCGTGCAGCCAACCAGCACGTCCAGCCGGACCGCGCAACTGGCCTGGGACGTGCCTACGGGCATCACGCCAACCCAGTACCGCGTGTTCTGGAAAGCGCAGGCGGGCTCTTGGAAGTATCTCGACACCGGGTCTGCGAACCCCAGTTTCTTCCACTCGACCGAGACCGGCGCAACGACCGACGTAGTGCCACTGAACGGCAGCGAGGGCGCGCAGATCCGGCTTGCCCTCAGTCTCGGGTCCGGGCAGACGGTCACGGCCTACACCCGCGAGGTGTTCACCGCGCACGCCAACGGGCAGTGGGAGTGGATCAAGTTGGCGAGCGAGCAGCTACCACCCATGGCCGCGCCACTCTCAGCAGGGCAACGGGACTACCGCGTGACGCCCGAAGTGCGCCACGCAACCGGCGACAGCACGTTCGATCTGGACGCGCTGGTGTTCCTGCCCGTGAACGAGGCGCAGTTCACCGCGACGGCCTTGGACGAACTGGCAGCGGCGCGTACCTGGACGATCGGCACGAGTGAGGGTGGCCACGCCTACGGCTACCTGACGGACGAGGGCGACGAGGCCGGCCAGGTCAACGCGACCGGTCAACTGACGGCCGGGCCGGGTGACACCATGTTCGCGTTCCTGATGGAAGCGGCCGACGCCGTGGCACAGGTAGAGGGCATGAGTCTATCGGTGACATTGAAGATTTGGCCGCGATATAGCTGGGCCGTGGGGAGCCTGTGATGCTGCGCTACTACACCGTGCCACTGATCGGTACCGGCACCGACGAGGACCCGATTCGCCCGGATGTGCCGGCGGGGACGTCGTGGGTGGGCAACGCCATCTCGTCGCGCCGCTACCTGATCGCCACGCCGGTTGACCTGCCGCCGCAGGCTGACCGCACCAAGCGCGAGAAGCGAACGCAGTTGGAAGAGACCGCCAAGGGCGCGGGCTGGCGCCATGAGGACGTGGAGTCCTGGCAGGTGGGTGGTAGCTAATGACACAGCACTTCACGGACTTCTCGGAGTACGCCGTCGGCGCGCAACCGGCTGATTGGACATCCCGGTTCGTAACCAGCGGCGTGACCTATTCCGTTGAAAGCAGCGGGATGCCGAGTGGTCCGGTTGGCGGGCAGGCGCTGTTAATCCACAAGACAACACAGTCCCGGCATCTCATCACCTGGGACACGATCGGTTCCGTTGCAGATGTGGAGATCGTTGCCCGCTGGGCGCGCATGAGCGCCGTTCCAACAACCTCCGTCCTTGCCGGAGGTGCCGGGCGGGCGTCAGGCGCAGCCGCCTCCGAGACGCTCTACACGGAGGCGCCCGAGCCTGACGGGACATATGGGATTCGCAAGTACGCAAGTGGCGTACAACAATTCCTATCTGCTGTAGCTGATTATGCGCCTGCAATTGGTGCATGGAACTGGTCACGCTTGCGGATAAGCGGCACCACCATCCAGGCGAAGCAGTGGCTCGACGGCGCCCCTGAGCCGGGTGGGTGGACGGGCAGCGTGACGGACAGCACCATCACCGTCGCTGGCTGGGTCGGCTTCCTCACGTTCGCAAAGAACGCATCAACTGCCACAGCGTATTTTCTCGACGTCTTCGGGGTCGGCACGGGCGGGGACGCGGCACCCACCGCCCCCGTTTCTACCGCAGGTCAACCAGTCGCGCTGCGTCGTGGCGGTTTCGTCCTGCCTCGCATTGGAAGGGGATTCTAAATGGCTGCCTCGGACGCGAAGCCGATACCGAAGAAGAACACGGCCTACCGGGTTACGTTCCCGATCTACGACAACGACGGCGACCTCGTGACCGGGGCCGCTGGCCTGGACTCCGAGGTCTCGAAAGATGGCGGCACGTTTGCCGACTGCACGAACGAGGCGACCGAGATTGCCACGGCATCCGGCATGTACTACCTGGACCTCACCAGTACCGAGATGAACGCCGATACCGTCGCGATCATCGTCAAGACGAGCTCGACCAATGCCAAGACCACGCCGATTGTGCTGTACCCGGAAGAGGCCGGGGATATCCGCGTGGACGTCACCCAGATCAGCGGGGACACGACAGCGGCCGACAATGCCGAGTCGTTCTTCGACGGCACGGGCTACGCCGGCACCGGCAATGTGATCCCGACCGTGACGACGGTGACAGGCGGGGCGACAGCAGCGGCACTGGCAACCGTTGACGGTGTTGCGGACTCCATTCTGGTGAGCGTTGCAGCCCTCAACGACATCTCGCCTGCCGAGGTGAATGCCGAGGTACTGGACGTGCTGACGGTCGACACCTTTGCCGAGCCAGCCAGCGTGCCGGCCGCAACTGCCTCTCTGAAAGACAAGATCGGCTGGCTGATGACGCTAGCCCGGAACAGGATCACCCAGACCAACACCACACAGACGCTCTACGCCGACGACGGCACGACCCCGGTTGGAGCATCCACCGTCTCGGACGATGGCACGGAATTCGTTAAGGCTGAGTGGTCCTAATGAGTTTGAACACGCGCAACAGGCGAGCGTCAGCCATCGGGTTTTTGCACCCGTCTGTGCGCGTGTTCCCCAACCCGGACGGCTCGCTGGCTGCACAGGAGGACCGCCAACAGATCAGTTGGGCCTACGTCGGCATTCTGATCCTACCGCCACGAAACGTCACTGTTCTCAGCGTCTCGCGTCGCAACGAGCCGCCGCCGATCAGCGTCGCGATCTACCCGCCCATCGGCCACCCCCGGCACGGCTCACGGATGGACTGGGAGGACATCAACCCCTACCTGACCGCGGCGCGCTGGTCGACCGCCATGCCGATGGGCTGGCACTCGTTCGAGGTCGGGATCGAGCGGGAAGACATCCGCTATCACGAGCCGCTGGCACGGCCCTATTTGCCGCGTGAGCTGCGCTGGATGCCGTTCGCGCATGTGTCGGTCAAGCTCGGCAGCGCGACGGTATTTGAGGGCCGCATGGGCCCGATTCAGCGGGTCGGTGGCCGCGTGGGGGCCTTCACCGTCAACGGCTACGGCAAGGACGCGATCCGGGACGACTACTACCGCTCGACCGATACCACCGACACGACCACCGGCGTCATCATCCGCGAGATGGTGGCCGACGTCGCGCCACAGCTCAGGATCGCGCCGGAGGGCTGGTTTGACGACCCGCTCGTTACCCACGACCGGGCTGAGTTCCACTTCCTCTTTCTGGAGGACGTGCTCGAACAACTCGTAGCCGAGGGCGACGGCTACGGCAACCTCATGGATTGGTGGGTCTACGAGCATCAGCAACTGGCCGTCAAGGCCCGCGTGGCCCCGGAGCGGCCGCACTACCAGCTCCCGTTCGACCACCGCGTCGTGAGCTGGAACGAGGACCCCACGCAGATGGCCGGCGCGGTCGCGCACGAGCGCCTGTCGAGCGGCACGGCCACGAAATCCACGACCGAAGAGGTCAGCACCCGCTTTGTCGAGACCTACGGGTTCCAGCGCAGCACCATTCTGAAGCTGGGCGAGATCACCGACGCGGCCGCCCTGGAGTTCCGCAAGACGTACCTCAACGTGCACTCCCGGCCCATTGCCAGTTGCCAGATCGAGATCGGCCCGGACGACGTGCTGACCGGGCCAGGTGGCCGCGTCGTGCCGGCGTGGAAGGCGCGTGCTGGTGAGTGGGTGCAGGTGGGCAACGAACCAATGCAGATGATCGTGGGCACCGAGTACGACGCCACCAGCCGGGTGCTCAGGATTCTGGCCGGGGAGCAGCCGCCGAACTGGTCGACGATGCTGGCGAGACTGGAGCGCGACCGGCTGAAGATGAGGCGGGGAATAAATGGCTGGGGAGGTAGGGCTCGCTAATGAGCGACGAACAGGTGACCAGCGAACACATGAATGTGCGCTTCGACCGGCTGGAGCGCCAGATTGAGCAGGTGAGCCGCAAGTCCGACCGCAACCACGAGGACGCGGCCGCGCAGTTCAGCGAGGTACGCGAACGGGTGGTGGCGTTGGAGACGCGCCACACCGGGCACTCGGAGGAGCAGATCGAGCAGATGATTGATACACGGCTGGCGGTGTGGGCAGAGACGCACCTGATGCCAATGGTAACGGAGGCCCTGAATGAGCGACTCACCCTGCCCCTGAAGCAGATAGATGGAATGAAGAAGGACACCGCGCCGATTATCGAGATGGCCCAGACCGTGCAGTCCATCCGCCGGGCGATCATCTGGGTTGGTGCGCCATCGGCATCGATCGCGGGCATCGCCGGGGCGATTGTGATCTTCGGGCAGGTGTTCTGATGAGAGCCTACGCCGCGTTCATCATCACGTATGCGACCGCCGGGATAGCCGCACTCTGGATAGTGGAGGTGTTGACGTGAGTACCTACAGCGGGAACAGCCGGGTTGCAAGCAAGGGGCTGGCGACACCGGCACAGATTCAGGCGTGGCTAGAGGATGGCGCTGAGGCAGGCGCGGCCTATGTCGGTTTGCCACCGGTTCCGATCCCGGCAGATACCGGCCCGGCGATCGTCCAGTACGGCAGGCAGTGGAACGTCAACTCGGACCACCTGGCAGCCCTGTGCGCCCACGAAAGCGCGTTCTTTCAATCGCTGATTTGCAGAGACAAGAACAACCCCGGAGGGTATGGGGCGGAGAATGATGACCCCTATAACAAGGCAATCACTTTTTCGACGATGGCTGACGGTATCCGTGCTGTTGCTGCTCACCTGGCCGGCTATGTCCATGGTGACGGACCTTGGAATGCGTACAGCAGCCGTTATGCCATCGTCAAGTCCAATGGCTGGGCCGGCTCGGTCGAAAAGCTGACCGATCTCAATGGCAAGTGGGCCTATCCAGGCGAGTTCTACGGCCAATCGCTGGCAAGGGTCGCCAATGACCTGTTGACGTTCGTTGAAGGGCTACCGATGACAGCACAGATACCTGGCTTCGTTTGGGAACCGGCAGACCTCTCGCACTACCACGGCGGTCGCACCCAGCGCATTCGCGGCGGTGCGCAGCACTACACAGGCGGTACCAACTCCTTGCCGTGGCTCACCCGGACGAGTAGCCCGCCAGTGTCCGCGACGATGCTGGTCAAGCACAACCCGACGCTTGAGGACCGCGGCTGGCAGCTCGTCAGGATCGAAGACACGGCCTGGACCACGGCCTTTGCCAACCCCTACACCGTCTCCATTGAGTACGAGCAACTGGCGGGGCAGACGATCCCGGACATTGCCTACACCGTGCTCGCCCAGACATGGATCGATATCGCCGCCTATGTCAGAGCGCGCAACCTCGGCGAGATCCCGCTTGATCGTAATGGCATTAAGGGGCACGGCGAGTGGATCAACAACCCATCATACGTGTGCCCGGACGGTATCGATCTCAATCGCATCGTTGCCGAGATCCACCGCCTGCTAAAGGTGCAACTGCCCGTAGACGCGCTGGTGTTGCCGAACAACCCGTTCGGTGAGATCCCGGTCGTGCTGGGCTTCAAGGGGCTCTTCCTCGATACCGGGGCGGCGAAGTATCCCGACGACCCGATTGCCGGCGCGGTGTCCCTCTGGGGCTATCCGGAGGGGCCGGAATATCCCACGGCAGACGGCAGCGCGCAGGTGTTTGAGCGTGCCGTCTTCAAGTACATCAAGGGTGCCAAGCGGCCGTTTGACCTCGTGATCGCGCTGCGCTCTGAAGGGATTCCGGAGCGTGCGGCATGAGCGATACCGGACACGCAAACCGTGCACCGCCATATTCTGGAAACCCGGTTATCCGGTTGTTGCCGTTTCGCCCATCAAATGAACATTGTTCGTTTTTATGGACAATTGTCCATTTCGACTGGCAGACGGATCAAATACCCATCAAATGAAAGGGACAACCAATGGAAACACTCGATATGGTAGCCGTCTTATTCCTCTCCGGCGTCTGCTTCGGGGTCGTCGAGGTCGCCAAGCAGATCGGCTTGTCGAGCCGCTTCGCCGGCCTCGTGTCGGTTCTCGCGGGTATCGCCCTGGCGCTGATAGCTGGCTTTGCCGGTCAGGTCGAGGGCAACGCGGGGACCCTGGTGCTGATCGGCATTCTCGCCGGACTCGCCGCGGCCGGCCTCTACTCCGCCCCGAAAGCGGCGGCCAGAACCTAGCTCACCCCTACCGAGCGTCAAGGGCAAGGGCCCTGTCTATGGCGCGTGCCACAACCATCTCTTCCGCGAGACGCCGCTGCCTACGGGTGGCGGCGTCTTCTTTGTCACGGCGCGGTGATGTCATCGGGTAGTGGCTCGGCAGGCCGCTCCAATGTCCAGTCCTTCCAGCGGCTAACTGTCCGGGGAGTCCTACCCATGAGCCACGCCTGCACCTGCCGCAGCCCGTCGTAGGCGCTCTGCCAGGAGTCGGGAGCGAACAGAGGCGCGTTGTCACGACACCATTTGGCGAGGTTGCGCACCTGATAGCGGTGTCCGCTGCTCAGCCTGACCACCCACCAGCACTTGGCCTCCTGGTTGGTCTCGAACGGACCAGCGACGGGACTCATCTGTGCCGCTGACGTACCGCGCTGGAGGTTCTTCGTCTGGCCACGCGCAGAGAGACGAGCTCGGGCGGATGGACTCCAGGTATTCCGTTTCCCGCGATGGGCTAGAGTTTTGCGAGCCGACGAGCACGCGGGTGAGCAAGTGATCTTCTTCGAGGACGGCGCGGCGCTGAAGGCCGCTCCGCAGACAACACAGTGCTTCGTCGCCATGCGGTTATGACCGTCTCTGGAGTTCATTCCGGGCGGAGATGGGATAGTCCTGTGCGATTCTCTCCAGCGCCAGCCGGAGGATCGCTGGGTGCTGGATGGCAATGTCGCCGCGCTCCCAGCGGGAGATCGTCGTCACGTCCACGTCGAGCAAACGGGCAAGCCCGGTCTGGGTTAGGCCGAGCTGCTTGCGGGCGGTGCGGAGGTCGGGACCGGTCATTAGTGGATGTCGATCCCATATTTGTCGAGGACGGCTTGCGGGAGTTGGCGGAGAACATATTCCAGATCGCCGTTCTCCTCTTCCATCATTTGCGCCCAGTCGAGACCATTGGCTGCAAAGATGTCGCTAATCTCAATGGTTGGAATCTCGTAGTCGACCCAATCAAGCGATTGTGCGGCAGCATAGCGATGGACGCCAGTTAACAGATTCTCTCCATCGACCACCAGCGGCGCGCCTTGCCAGCCATTGGATTCGAGCGATGCGGCGATCCCTTCGACCTTAGCCTGATCGGCTACCGCGTGGAGGGGGATCATGTCCGCTTGCCTTCCCGTATCGCCCAACCGTCTATATATCTATAATAGGCGTCACGCCTAAATCTGTCAAGAGGTATTTGCATAACGCCATGGGCTATACTTGCCGCAAGGCGTGGTCGAACAGCAAGACACGAGATACGGACAGCGCGCCAAGGTCCATTCTCGGGATGCCGGTGCAAATCCGGTCGCCTTATCTCTGTGGGGTAGCGCAGTGGCAGCGCAGCGGTCTCATAAGCCGCAGGTCGCCGGTTCGAGTCCGGCCCCCGCAACAACGCAGGCGTTCTAGGTGCCTGCCAGCGAAGATGGTGTAGAGGGAACACGCCTGCCGCAGGCCGGGTCGCTCCCGGCCAGGTTGGAGTCAGAGGTTCAATTCCTCTTCTTCGTGCCGCCGGTTCGTCCGGACTCAGGCACCGTGCAGGGGTGGCGCGAGGAAACGCCTGTGTGCGTCACCCGATGATCCGGCTAGCTGTGGAGTGGCGGCGGGGCGAGATGACCCGTCCGGCAGATTGACGTACAGCGCTCGTTGGCAACAGCGGGAGATGCATCCGGGCCGTACACGCGGGAGCCGGGGCAGGGCCGGCACACTCCATGCACATACGGCGCTCCGCCTCGTTTGAGGACGGGGCGCTTCTTTTATTGCAACGAATCGACAACGAATTTCTGAACGAATGTGGCCCGACAACGAATTTGCAACGAATTTACGGGCTGTAACGATACGCCGGTTATCAGGCCGTTTGGCGCGTAAGCCGCATATACCAGCCGAAACGGCGCTAGAGATAGCAATTTGCCGCTACGGATTATTACCGTTGATTGCGGTCGTGTGAATTAGCAGATCTCGCGTCACTTCGGCATGCCCCACATGTTCGGCCGCGTGAGTGGCGGTGATCAACAGCGCCTGGTATCCGGAAATCGATCCCCTTCGGGGGTGTTCGTATTGTTTGTCCAACGCTTCCTGCGGCAGGTTCGCAAGCGCCGTTTCAAGCTTTGGCTTGAGCGCCGACCAACGCTGCTGGATCCAGTCAGCCGAGTCGCCGGTCGCCAGAAACTCCTCGTCCCGATTGCGGTCGATGGTCTCACCGCCCAGAACCCCGAGCACAGTCTGCTCGGCATTCGCCATGGTGTGCACCGCCAGAATATACAGGCTGTTCGTGTCCTGTGCGGTTGGCTTCCAGTTCAGATGTTCGGCGTTCAGTCCATCCATGCAGGCGATGATCCGTTCGATCGAGCCGGTGATCGAGTCGGCATAGATGTCGGTCGTGTTCATGGGATGGGTGTCTCCTTCAATGGCGTCGAGCGATTCGCGCGATCATGTGGCCAGTTCGCAGGGTTGTTCGTGATGTAGGTTCGGATCCGGTCGAGATCCTTTTTGTTGCGGATGATATGGTCGTAGTAGTTGCGGTGCCAACGGAAGTCAGACATGCCGAACCGTCGAATGCGATTGGTCGTCACCGCCTTAAATACCCGAACAACAGTCCCCAGGGCCTTTGGATTCGTACGGGCGCAATTCATTGCGCCCTGCCTGGTCACCGTGGGGTTTGACGGTAACTCGGATATTTGACGCCGGTGGGGGAGGGGCGCAATGAATTGCGCCCGTACGCAGGCGGAGATTTCCTCATTCATGATGAGGGGTTCAGGGTCGTCGTTGATCACGATGATTCCATGGATATGGTTTGGCATGATGACAAAAGCATCGATGCTCACCAACGGGAATCGTGCAGGCAAATCATCCCACACGGTCGCCGCAATCTGCCCGAACTCGTTCGGCACCATGTCCCCATCAACCACGTCACCGAACATTGGTTGCAGCTTGTGCGTACACACTGTCACGTAATACCAGCCAGCCGTGGCGTAATCGAATCCCTCAGCCCGGTTGGTATTTCGGCGATGTGTGCGCTCGCGCACCGTCACCACACCAATTCCCCATACGGCTCGATCTTCGAACCCCAGTAGCGCTTGCCATCTCCAACGTCGACCCACTGACCCTCGGGGAGCTCCTGGATCATGGCGGTGATGCCGGGGCGGTTGACCGGGCCCCCTTCGAATTCGGGGCCAAATGCCTTGGGGACGACTTCGGCTAGCTCGTCGACGGTCCACTGGTGATCGGCCTTGATGGTCTTGATGACCTTGGGCTGGGACATGAGCGTCATGTTGTAGCCGAACGAGCCGAAGATATGACCGGTGATGTCCTGCGCCTGGTCGGTTGCCAGGAATGCGACCAGCGGTGCGACGTTCTCCGGGTCCTTCTCGGTGCCGATTGCCAGCTCGCTGGGGAGCTTGCCCGTGTCCTTGACCGCCTCGACGGCACGTGGAATAGAGTCGATCATGCGTGTCGAGCCGCTGGGCAGGATCGCGTTGGCGGTAACGCCGTAGCGGCTCAGCGAGTTGGCTAGCACCAGGGTCAGACCAATGATGCCGGCCTTGGCGGCGGCGTAGTTTGGCTGGCCGGGTGCCCCGAAGGCGGAGTTGGACGACATGTTGATGATGCGGCCGCTCTCACGTCGCTCGCGGAAATGTACCGACGCGGCTCTCGACGTGTTGAACGTGCCCTTCAGGTGGACCTGGAGCACGGCGTCCCACTCGGCGTCGTTCATGTTGAAGACCATGCGGTCGCGCAGGATGCCGGCCACGTTGACCAGAATGTCCAGCTTGCCGTAGGTGTCGATGGCCTGTTGCACCATGCCCTCGGCGGCGGCGTGGTCGGAGACCGAATCGGTGTTGGCGACCGCCTGGCCGCCAGCGTCGATGATCTCCTGGGCCACTGTCGCGGCCGGCCCGGTGTCTACGCCCTCGCCGTCGAGCGACGCCCCGAGGTCGTTCACGACAACCGACGCGCCGTGGTTTGCCAGCAACAGGGCAACACCGCGCCCGATCCCGCGTCCCGCCCCGGTTACCAGGGCGACCTTCCCATCAAGTAATCCCATGCAGTTATCTCCTTCGTCTTTCGTGTGCTACTTGTGGACCGATGTATCCGGATCTGGTTCACCTATCGGTGGGGAAACGTGCGCATCCCAGAATTCGCGAAACTGTTCTCGCCGCGCTAGCACCATGGGACGTTTCTGTTCGATGAGGTCTGCTCGCGCCTTGCCCTCGACGTCGAAAACTGTCCTGTTATGGACGACATTACAGAAAGAACAGGCAGTCACGATGAAATCGGGGTCGTTTCTCTTGAGATGTCCTGGTGGTAATAGATGGTCCCAAGTCAGGTACAGCCAATTTGGCCAGACTTTTCCATCCATGCCACAGTACACGCACACAAAGTTGTCTCGCTTGTGCGTAGCGTAGGCATATCCACGTAGCGCCTCACTCATGAGCAACTTGGGTGTGCGTCCTGGATCCACTCTCAGTCCTCGCAGTTCGCTAGCGCTTCGCGCTGAAATACGCCTCGTGCTCCCAGAGCTTGACGCCGTCGGCGATGTCTCTCCAGGAGGATTCGTTGAGCTGCAGCAGGGCGGAGCCGCGCACGGGGCGCTCGGAGCCTTCGACCTGCTGGGGCTCGGGTTGCTTGATGGTTTTGCCCCACGTCTCGGGGTAAAGCTCGAGCATCTCTTCGACGGTCCAGCGCCGGTCGGCCTGGAAGACGCCGGCCAGCTCCCAGTGCGAGTAGAGCGAGACCTGATGCCCACGGACGCCGAAAAAGTGCCCGTTGATCATGGCGGCGTCGTCGGTGGCCAGATAGGCGACCATCGGCGCGACGTTGGCCGGGTCGCCCTCGGTGCCGGCAGCCAGTTCGCTGGGGAGCTTGCCGGTCTCTTCTTTCACTTTCATCGCTCTCGGTGTCGAATCGATCATGCGTGTGGCCGCGAAGGGCAGGATGGCGTTGCTGGTGACACCGTAGCGGTCGAGGCTGTTGGCCAGGACCGCCGTGAAGCCGAGGATGCCGTACTTGGCCGCGCCGTAATTTGGCTGGCCGGGACTGCCCCAGGCGGACGTTGACGAGAAGTTGATGATGCGGCCACTCTCCCTGCGGTCGCGGAAGTGGACCGACGCCCATTTGCAGGTGTTGAAGGTGCCGTTCAGGTGGACCGCCGAGACGGCGTCCCACTCCTCCTCGGACATGTTGAAGATCATGCGGTCACGAAGGATACCGGCCACATTGACGACGATATCGAGCTTGCCGTAGCTGTCAATCGCTTGCTGGACCATGCCCTCGGCGGCCTGGTAATCGGTAATCGAGTCGGTGTTGGCGGCTGCTTCGCCGCCGGCGGCCTTGATCTCGTCGACGGTCTGTTGGGCGATCGACTGGTCTGTACCGTCACCGCCGATGTCGGTACCCAGGTCGTTGACGATGACTGCCGCGCCCTCTTTGGCCATCAGTTGGGCGACGGCCTTGCCGATGCCGCGTCCCGCGCCGGTTACCAGCGCGACTTTACCTTCGAGTTTCCCCATGTAACCTCCCTCTTGTTTAACCCTACGGATGGTGGGACGGATTCCTACGAACGAACGAACCGTCCTCGAATGTCCTCAATCTCGTGAAACACGATCACCCGGGTCTGGCGGTTCCAGATGGCGAACTGGCCGGCTGCCAGCGCGCCGGGGTTGATCAGGTAGCGGCGGTGCTCTTCGAGGGTAAGTGAGCCGCGGGAGATGTCCAGGTGACCTCGTTCGTCGCGGGCCGACCGGAAATGGGTGTGGCCGGCGAACGTGATCCTCGCTTCGGGATGGCTGCCGTTCGTCTCGACATGCCGGTGAAACATGCGAGCGATCGGGTCGATCTGCCCCCAGCTCTCCTGCTCATGCACGAGGCAGACGTCCCCGATAACGATTCGCTCATGCAATCCGCTCAACATCAGGATCGTCTCTTCGCCAAGCGGGATCTCACCGGCTGCTGCGGCGAGCGCGACGTCACGCTCGTGGTTGCCGTAGACACCGGTGACGTGCCAGTTGGCCAGGACCGCGGCGCAGCGATCGGCTTCCTCTGCGCGGTCGAAGAGGTCACCAAGCAGGGCGATCGTCTCGACATTGTCGGCCCGGCACTGGTCGAGAGCGCGCTCCAGGGAGCGCGTCTCGGCGTGGACATCAGCGAATAGCGCGACGATGTTGCCAAGTTCGGTCAATCCGGCTCCAGCGTTCGTAGATTGGTTCTTGAAACCCTTAACGGTCATTTCGGCCCTGTCGGTGTGACTGTATCCGGCACTCCGGTTGAGTTGGCAGGCATTCGTTATGCATCCAGTTTCTGGTTTGGCACGATCAGGCAGTCGACGACTCTCGCCCCTTGTCCTCGATCGAAGACGAGGAGGGGGTTGATGTCGATCTCGGCAACGTCGTCCTTCAGGTCGATGCAGAGCTGGGAGAAGCCGCCGAGCAGCGCAACGAGCGCGTCGGTATCCGCCGGCGCCGCGCCGCGTGCGCCTTCAAGGATCGCTTTGCCCCGCAACCGGCTCAGCATCTCGCGGCTGTCTTTCCCGGTCAACGGCGGTACGCCGAGCGCGACATCTTTCAGGATCTCAACGAAGATGCCGCCGAGCCCGACCGCGATGGCCGGGCCGAAGGTTGAGTCCTGGGTCATGCCGAGAATCATCTCGCGTCCGCCGCGAGACCATCTCCTGCACCAGGACGCCGCTGATCTCGGCTTGCGCGTTGTACGCTCTGGCGCTGTCGATGATCTTCTGGAAGCCCTCGCGCAACTGCTCGTCGTCGGCGATGTTGAGCAACACGCCGCCGGCCTCGGTCTTGTGCGCGATATCCGGCGACTCGATCTTGAGCACGACCGGGTAGCCGATCTCGTTGGCCGCGGCGACGGCCTCATCGGCCGATGTTGCCAGCGTCTCGCGAGTGATCGGGATGTCGTAGAGCGCAAGAATCTCCTTGGCGGCCCGCTCGACGAGCGGTTTACCGTTAGCGGCCCGCACCAGCTCGCGTGCCCGTTCGGCCACCGAGCTGACCTCGGCGACGGCACTGCCTACAGCCTTGCGCGTGCGCTGGAACTCGGAGTAGCGGATGAGCGAGCGAATCGCCCGCAGGCTGTTCTCCGTGCCCTTGCAGGAACGGCACGCCGTCCCAGTGCATGACCGGCTCGACCGGCTCGACGTCGTTGCGCATGCCGGACTGCACCACGCCGGTGACGAGCGACATAATGAAGAAGCACTTGTCCGGATAGCGCTCCGGCATCGACTTGACGACCTTGCCAACCGGCGTGTCGAGATCGATACGCACCGGGTAGGCCTGGCCGTAGACGACGGTGTCGATGTTCGGGTCCTCGGCCATGTTGACCAGCGAACCTTCGGTGATCTCCGGCTGGGTGCGCTGCCTGGCCGGTCGTGTCGAGCGGATTGCCGACCGTGCCATAGGCCGGGATGACGTCGTGCAGCTTCGCGCTTTGGTTTCCGGGGCGAGCTCCGGCAGTGAGATGCCGAGATCCTGGCTGAGGTCTGACACCAGCCCGCCCGCGCCGCCGGAGACGAAGATCGTGCCGACGCCGCCACCTTTTGGCAGCCGCTTGGAGTGGAAGACGGCCAGCGTCTCGGTCATCTCGTCGAGGCTATAGACGCGGATGATGCCGTGCTGGCGCATGACGGTGTCGATGATCTCGTCGGAGCCGACCATCGAGCCGGTGTGCGCCTGGGCCGCCCGGCGACCACCCTCGGAGCGGCCGATCTTGAGCACGACCAGCGGTTTTTCGCGTTCGGCGGCCAGCTCGGCCACCTCCAGGAGTTTCTCCGCGTCGCGGAACTGCTCGATGAAGCAGCCGACCACGCGCGTCTCGTCGTCCTCGATGGCGTAGCGCATGAAGTCGGTCGCGTCGAGGTCAGCCTCGTTGCCGGTGGTGACGACGTAGGTGTAGCCAAAGCCCCGGTCCTGGGGCGGCAGGACGATGCGAGTAGGCCAGCAAACCGCTCTGGAAAACGATCGAGATCGGTCCCTGCTTGACGGTGGTATAGGGGCCGGACTTCGCGATCAGCTTGGCCGGCGTGCTGATGAGTCCCGAGGCAGTTCGGGCCCGACGACGCGGATGCCGGTGCGCTGGGCGAATTCGCGGATCGCCTGCTGGCGCTCGTGAGCCTCGTCGTCGGCCTGCTCGCCGAAGCCGCTGGTGATGATGTTGACGGCCTTCACCCCGGCCGCGACTCGCAGCGCTCCAGCACGTCCAGCACGAAGGGCTGGGCACGACGACGATCGCCTTATCGACCCCGCCGGGAATCGCGTCGATGGTCGGGTAGGTCGGCGAGCCAAGTACCTCGTCATACTTCGGGTTTACCCCGAAGACTTCCCCCTCGTAGCCGCCGCGCAGGATGGCACGGTGGATGTTGTGCGCAAACCCCAACCTGGGGGTCGCTCCGACGACCGCGATCCTCTTTGGGTGGAAGAGCGCATCCATGGCCTGGGTGAAGGCCTGCGACTCGCTCAATCGACTCTCCTGCTGGCCGCTCTTGCACCTGCGGCGACGAGGGGGTACTTGCATCGACACGTCCTCCATG
Source organism: uncultured Chloroflexia bacterium (assembly GCA_963729445.1). Lineage (GTDB taxonomy): Bacteria > Chloroflexota > Chloroflexia > Thermomicrobiales > CFX8 > JACCZH01. Next base: position 270,933 of record CAVSNU010000005.1, on the reverse strand, counting down.
CCATCACCATCGAACGCGACTAGGGGTACCGTTCCCTGGTTGTCTCATCGCGTCCGAAACGCTAGAAATAGATCCTCGACAACGTTTCGGCGACGCAGCCGGGCTTTTCCTGACCTTCGACCTCCACGGTCTGCTGATATTTCATCTGCACGGCGCTCTCGCCAATCTCGTCGACCGCGAGCAGCTTCGAGCGCATGCGGACCCGCTTGCCCACCGGCACCGGCGCCGGGAAGCGCACCCGGTCGACGCCGTAGTTGACGGCCATCTTGCCGCCCAGATCGACCTTGATGCCTTCCCGATCCTTGCCGAGCAAGGGCAGCAGCGAGAGCGTCAGGTAGCCGTGCGCGATCGTGCCACCGAAAAAGGTGTTCCTGGCGCGCTCCGGATCGACATGGATGTACTGGTGGTCGCCGGTGACGTCGGCGAACTGGTTGACGCGCTCCTGGGTGATCTCCACCCACTGACCGACGCTCAGTTCCTGGCCGATCAGCTCCCTGAGCTCGTCGACGGTTGTCACCGTCCGCTCGGATGTTGTGTCGCTCATGTGTGGATCTCCTCTCCGTGGAATGGATATCGAGATTTCCCGCCGGGACGACGCTACGAGACCGCCGCCGGCTCACCCGTCCCGGCAACCCGGCCGGCCAGGACCTCTTGCAGCACCTTCTCGCGGTGGAAGTCGGTGTCGCCGTACATCGCTTCGAGGTGCTTGGCGCGCTTGAAATAGAGGTGCAGGTCGTATTCCCAGGTGAAGCCGATACCGCCATGCACCTGGACCGCGTCACCACACACCTTGCGGGCGGCGACGTTGACGTTGGCTTTCGCGACTGAGGCGGCCATCGTGGCGTCGGGCGCGTTCGCGTCGATGGCCCAGGCGGCGTAGTAGACGGCGGCATGGCCGTTCTCGGTCTGCTCCAGCATCTCGGCCAGCTTGTGCTTGACGGCCTGGAACTGCCCGATGAACTGTCCGAATTGCTTGCGCACTTTGGCGTAGTCGACCGACATCTCCAGCGACCGGCGCGCCGCGCCAAGCATCTCGGCACTTGAGCAGACGGCGGCGTCACGCAGCGTCGCTTCGAGCGCCGGCCAGGCTCCACCCTCGGCGCCGATCAGATTCGCGGCCGGCACCTTCACGTTGTTGAACTGCAGTGTCGAGACCTTCGAGTTGAGATCCAGCATGACGTTCGGCTCGATCGTGAGCCCGGCAGCATCCCTTGGCACGGCGATGAGAGAGATACCGTCTCCGGAACGGGCTGCCACCAGAATGACGTCGGCGGTATGGCCGAACGGCACAAAGCGCTTGACGCCGTTCAGGGTATAGCTGTCGCCATCCCCGGTCATCTCCATGCTGATCGCGACCTCGGTCCAGCCGATGGCGTCTTCGAGGAACGCGAGGGTCATCGTCAGGTCGCCGTTGGAAACGTCCGGCAGGTAGCGCGCTTTGGCGTTGTCGTCGCCGGAGTGCATGATCGCTCCACCAGCCAGGATGACCGTGGCGAAATACGGGCCGGGATAGGCCGTGCGGCCCATCTCCTCGAAGAGAATGGCTTGCTCGACCATGCCCAGCCCACCGCCGCCAAGCTCCTCCGGGAAGGGCAGCATGCCGAGCTGGACGAAAGCCTGGTACATGGCGGGATCGTAGCCGCGCTCGTCGTTCATCATCTCGCGCACGTGCGCGACCGTGGATTGCTCGCTCAGGAATTCGCGCGCGAGGTCGCGCAGCATCACCTGGTCTTCGCTGAAATCGAAATCCATCTCGAACACCTTTCAAGAAGGGCGGTCAACATGAGCGACCGAACCGATCGCCGCTACGACAGTGTGTTGCTGTCTAATCAGTCCCGTTCCCGCCTGCAGCGGCCTTCTCCTGCTCCAGAATACGGTCGGCGCGGACCTCCTTGGGCAGGCCAAGCACCCGCTCGCCGAGGATGTTCTTCTGGATCTCGGACGACCCCGCGTAGATCGTGCCGGCCCGCGACCAGACGTAGGAGTAGGCCCAGGTCCCGGCCTCGCCGTAGCCACTGTCGTTCGAGAACATGAACTCCTCCGGCGCGCCTTCCATCTGCTGGCCGTAGGGGCCGAGGATGTCGAGGATGATCTCCTGAATCTTCTTGTCCAGTTCGGAGTAGTGCAGCTTGGCGATGGATGATTCCGGTCCGGGCCGCAGACCCTTCTCAAGCCGGCTCAGGATACGCAGCGATGAGTAGCGCAACACTTCGACTTCGGAGTAGATCTCGCCCAGCTTCTGGCGGATGATCGGGTCGTCGATGGCCTTTGTGCCGTTGGTCTGCAGGGTGTTGGCGACCTTCACCAGCCGCGCGAACGACTCCTGCATGCGCGTGACCCGGCTCAGGGTGTTGCCGCCGCGCTCGTAGGAGAGCGTTGTCTGGGCGATCCGCCAGCCGGTGTTGAGCTCGCCGACCAGGTTGTCGGCCGGGACGGCGACGTTGCTGAAGAAGACCTCGGAGAACTCCTCGCTGCCGCTGATCTGTTTCAGCGGGCGGACTTCGACGCCGGGCTGACGCATGTCCACCAGAATGCAGGAGATGCCCTGGTGCTTCGGTGCGTTGCGGTCGGTCCTCGCCAGCAGCAGACCCCAGTCGGAGTTGTGCGCGCCGGTGGTCCAGATTTTCTGACCGTTGAGGATGAAGTCGTCGCCGTCGATATCGGCGCGGAACTGGAGGCTGGCCAGGTCGGAGCCGGAGTTCGGCTCGGAGTAGAGCTGGCACCAGATCTCCTCGCCGGTGAGGATCTTCTTGACGTGGTGCTTCTTTTGTTGTTCGGTGCCGTGGTGGATGAGCGTTGGGCCGACGATGCTGATTCCAAGCCCGCCGACGCCGGGAGGTGTGTTAACGCGTGCCATCTCTTCACCGACGATGGCCTGTTCCATCGGCCGGGCTTCCTGGCCGCCAAACTCCTTCGGCCAGCCCATGCCGATGAATCCGGCCTCGTAGAGCTTGGTGTGCCACTCGCGTTTGTCCTCCAGCGTCACCAGCTTCTTCTTAGGCAGGTTCTCTTCGAGCCACTGGCGTACCTGCTGCCTGAAGGCAAGATCCTCCGGCGTGTAGTTGAGATCCATTCCGGAACCCTCCCTGCTAGATCACCGACCTTGTACGAGCCGTTTCGCGGTTCACCGGGTACGCCGATCTCCTGGACCTGGCCCGCCCGGACGAATCGCCTCTTGCACGTGTGAAACCGCTGACTACATTGTGCATGGAGCACGCTAACTGGTTTGGGAGGAGGTGTCAACAGGACGCGTGGCTTCTCAAGGAGATGTCAATCTAAAGAGAACCCAACTGAAGCAAGGTAGTCACCAAAGCTCCCGGAATAGGCGGGAACTGTAAAAAACGCGTCGTGGTAGCCATCCACCAGTCGATCAAACTTGGTCCGATACATGCCATGGCCGATCGGAGTGACATTCATCCTGACCGCGGGGTCTATGAGGTATGTCCAGTACACTTCCGGGCCTGCTCCAAACTGCGCAAATAGTGGATCAAGCCCAGCTTCAAGGCGGCGAAGTTGAGTGCCAATAGGCGAGGTTGGCTGATAGATGGCAGCGGTGACCTGCGAATTGAGTGACTGGGGAACCGCTCCAGGGGTCGACAACGCTGCGAGTAGTTCCGTTAGCCAAGCGTAGAAGTTAGTTGTATCCCGATTGAATGAGCCGACATTGACAGTCGCTAGATGGTATTGGTGCCGGAATGTGTATGCCTTTTCGAGCATTCTCTGCACGAGAGGGTTACCGGTAGATGGTTCACATCCACATTGCTCACGGAGGATGGAACGAACTGCTCCTTCCGGGTGGAGATACTCGTTTGATAACGGTGGATCGATCGGAGTAGCTGTAGCCGAGGGTGTGACGGTTGCGGTTGGGATTGCCGTAGGCCAAGGTGTTGATGTGGGATTTGGAGCTACTCCCGGTGACGTGGCTGTTGGAGAAGATTCCGATGGAGGCTGATCTGTACGCGGTAACTGTCCGTAACGCCACGTGTAATAGTGGCGACCTACGTTTCCGGCTTCTACTTGCCATCCCGTGGCGTTGCTAGGTGTATAGGTCAGGCATCGTCGCTCAAAGCATTGCACCAAAACATCGGTGTTTACGCCTGCGAGCTTGACCGTTGCCCAGTACGCCTCAGTTATTGGATAGCCAGTGGCATAGAAGGGATTCGGAAAGAGCTGGTCGTCCGACGAAGGAACCGTCTTGGAAAACCAGTCCTTCTGAGTTCATGAACTCCCAGAATGGGAAGGCCACCTGATGGTCAATTCCCTCAACGGTCACTCGATAGGCCGCTGTTACTCCCATACTTGCCATTGTTGGATCATCTGAAACGTTGCCATTCCTGCCTACCCTCTGGGTGATTGGGGCGCCGTCTGCAAGAGGAGGCGCGTAACGAAGATTGTGAAAACTGGCATATGTCGGAGCGTTGGGATCATTCGAGTCACCAGCAACGTTTAGAGTGGCTGGGGAGAAGGTCTTGTATTCTGTATCGCCGGTTTGGATCTTTCCGGTGATCATTTCCTTAACGAGCAATCCGTTGGTCACGTACCAAAAGCTGTCGGGCGGAACGCTGGGATCAGAAGTGATCTCCATCCGGCTTTTGTCGAAGTACTGGACTGTACGGTGTCCGCCCGGTGCATCGGCATAGGCTTCAGGCAGTTCACCAGTAAATGCCTCTGGTCCCCATATCCATGTCCGGTGGATTTGGAGGTCCGCGACCGGTTTGTCAGTTCGTTGCCATGTGCGATCAAAGTATTCATTTGCTGGAGAATCGGCCTTCGCTAGGGTGACGAGGAGCGATGCGAGAATGAGCGACAGGGAAGCGGCTAGCGCGCCAATGCGACCGATTGTTCTTGTCAACGAAATTCTCCTGACGAGCGGATTCGAGCGAGTTCGAGCATGGTAGCACGCTTATGTGCATGATCGAGCGTTGTCTGGAGATGAACCTTACGTATGAGCGGAAACCGCATGCGATAGCCGCTCGTTGACGAAGGCTCCTTCTACGTGCGAATATGCCCTCCAGGTGAGCAACAACTGACATCAGGAGGATCAACAAACAATGACCATTACGGCACGAGGAGCGATTGCGCGTACACCGGGCGCTCCGGTCGAGATCGAGGAATTCACGATTGACGAGCCGGGGCCGAATGAGGTGCTGGTGCGGATTCTGGCGTCGGGCGTCTGCCATACCGATCTGGGGATCAAAGAGGGCACCTACGGCACGTCGGGGTTTCCGTTCTTGCTTGGACACGAGGGTGCCGGCATCATCGAGGCTGTTGGGCCGGGAGTTGATCCGGGGAGAGTCGGGGAGTTCGTCATTCTGGCCTGGCGGGCGCCGTGTGGGGTGTGTCGCTTCTGCAAGCGTGGGCTGATGAATCTGTGTGCCGCGAGCCTGAATGCTGAAAAGCGCATGCGCGGGAAAGATGGCGTGCTGCTCAACCCCGCGCTGGGAATCGGGACGTTCTGCACGCACACGCTCGTGCACGAGAAGCAGGCGGTCCCGGTATCTCCAGACCTGCCGCCGGCGCAAATGTCCCTGATTGGTTGCGGGGTGATGACCGGTGTTGGCGCGGCGCTGTACTCGGCCGACGTGCAGCCGGGCACGAGTGTTGCGGTCTTTGGGTGTGGCGGTGTTGGCGACAGTGTCATTCAGGGCGCGCGGCTGGCCGGCGCCACGACGATCATCGCGGTCGATATCGATCCGAACAAACTGGAGATGGCCAGGCAGTTCGGCGCGACACACACGGTCAATAGCCGTGAGGTCGACCCGGTCGAGAAGATCAAAGAGCTGACCGGTGGCTTCGGGGTGAACTACTCGTTCGAGGCTGTGGGTTTGCCGGAGACGCTGGAGCAGGCGCTCTGGTGCCGGGATCTGGCCGGGACTTGTGTCTTTATCGGTGTGCCGGGACCTGGTCCACGGCTCGATCTGGATCTGCAGCGCTTCTTCGACACCGGCGGCTACGTGCGTCCTTCCTGGTATGGAGACTGCCTGCCGACGCGTGATTTTCCGCTGCTTGCCAACTGGTACGAGCAGGGTCAGTTGAAGCTTGATGAGCTGGTGACGCGCAAGATCACGCTGGAGGAGACCGAGGAAGCGTTCAATGCCATGAAGCGCGGCGAGACGCTGCGCTCGGTCATCATGTTCTAGGGACGCTTTCCTGGAACCATCCTTCGTAGCGGCGCAATTTATTGCGCCCTCTCCGGCGCCCGAGCAGTCAGGCAAGGCGCAATTTATTGCGCCGCTACGCATTCCTATTGCCGGATCAAGCTGGACACTTTCATTTCCTGCGCCGGTACGAAGAATGGAATGTCCTCTATCCCGCTGGCGTCGTCAGGAATGCTTTCAACAGGGCCAGCGAATAATCGAAATCGCGCATGTCGAACATCTCGAATGGTGAGTGCGTGTAGCGCGTGGAGAGGCCGATCAGCGCGGTCGGGATCCCTTGCTGGATGAGCGCGTCGCCGTCGCTGCCGAAGAATTCCCAGACGGCGTGCTGCACCGGGATGCCAGCGCACTCGGCCACGTCGGCGATACGCCAGAGCAGATCCTCGTTGTAGTGCGCGCGGCTATCCTTATGGACGAGTGCGGGGCCGCCGCCGAGCCGGGTGGGCAGGGTTCTGCTATCGACCGTCGGGATGTCGCCGACCGGACCGTTGTCGAGGGCGATGGCAAGGTCAGCATCCACATCGTTGCGGAGTGAGCTCGCCCCGACGAGACCGATCTCCTCCTGAATCGTGGCGGCGAAGTAGAGATCGTAGGAGAGCTTCGAAATGTCGAGATCGTCGAGCAGCAGGGTCATCATCGCCAGGGCGAAGCGGTCGTCAACGGCCTTGCCGATGACCCGGGTTCCCAGGCGCTTCGTGGGCGGATTCCAGATCACGCCGGCCCCGGGGTAGATCCCGCAGGCAACCGCCTCGTCTCGCGAGGACGCCCCGATGTCGATAAAGAGGTCGTAGTAGGTGAGATTCTCCTTTTGTCGCTGCTCGTCGGACAGAATGTGACCGGTCGTGGCGGCGAAGATACCCTCGACCAACCCGTTCCTGGTCAGGATCAGGGCCGGTTGGCCGATGAAATAGCGTTTGCTGATGTCGCCGCGGGAGACCTGACCGCTGGCGAGCCAGATGAAACCGGCGTCGTCAATGCTCCGAACCACGAAGCCAATCTCGTCGGCATGGCCCTCTATGAGAAGTTTCGGCCCCTGACCGCCAACATGCGCGAAGAGGTTGCCACCCTTGGCCTTCCAGACGCGCTCGGCTTTACCCTCCCAACGCGTGTGTAGCCAGCTCATGACATGGCGCTCCTGGCCGGTCGGCCCGGGAATCTCCATCAGTTCGCGCATGATCTCAAAGTTGCGCGTGCCGTCGTCCATTGTCTGTCCCCTTATTGTTCCGGTGGCGGTGGAATAATGCAGCCATGTTTTTCGGCGAGGCGTACGAGCTTCTCGATGTCGGGTGGACCGGCGGGCGGCGGCGATGAGGGGTCGGTTGCAGGATCCCCCGCCTCCTGGAAGAACTTCTCGAAACCGCCCGGCGTGACCATCGTGACAAAGCGCGCAGGTGTTGTCCCGGCATTGTGGAATGTGTGCATCGCGCCGCTGGGAATATGGACAGACGATCCCGCTCCCGCCGTTATCGTGCGGTTGTTGGTCAGATCAAGAATTTCCATCACCCCTTCAAGCACGTAGAAGTACTCGTCATCAGTGGTATGGAAGTGCGGCGGAGGGCCCGGAGAGTCTGGAGGTGTCAGCGTCTCAAAGAGCGCGAATGCGCCGTTGGTTTCGTCACTGCTCACCTTCATGGTGTAGTAGTCACCCAGGAGCCAGAACGACGGCCCTTCGCCGGCTGCGACATGCGTCACCTTGGGATCTGACTTGACATCTTGTGCCATAGCTCGCCCCCTTACTGAATGTGGACGTATTGACGGTCTCTGGGATATTTCTAGCGCACCTGCCTGTCCCTTGCAATCTCAAGGGGAATGACGATCGTCAATCGCGGACGGAGCCGATCGCTGGCGGATATCGTGAATTCTGCTACTAATGACGTTCGCTCGTGGGGACACTCTGGTAATCTATTGCCTCAATGGCTCAATGACGAAAGGGTTCATCAATCTATGAAGATCTGCGTTTGTGTCAAGCACGTGCCGGACCCCAACATACCGATGACGGTTGACCCGACGACGCGGCGGCTGGTGCGTAATCCGGGGCAATCGATCCTCGACCCGGCCGACGAGTATGGGATTGAGACGGCCGTCAAGCTGGTCGAGGAGCAGGGTGGCGAGGTCGTTGCGATTTCCATGGGACCGCAAGCGGCCGAGGACGGGTTGCGCCGCGCCATGGCCATGGGCGTCGAGCGGGCGATTCTCGTGACGGATGACGCGCTGGCCGGCTCCGATGCGCTAGGAACGGCGCGCGTGCTGGCAGCGGTGATCTCCTCAGAAAACCCCGATCTGGTCATTACGGCAATTGAGAGTACCGACGCATACAGCGGCCTGGTGCCCGGCGCGCTGGCCGAGATGCTCAGCTTGCCGCAGGTGACGTTCGCCCGCTCAGCCACAGTGAACGGCGACAAAATTTCCGTCACACGAGACACTGAGACCGGCACCCAGACCATCGAGGCGAACCTGCCGGCCCTGTTGTCGGTCACGGCCAGTATTGCCGAGCCGCGCTATCCATCCTTCAAGGGGCTCATGGCGGCCAAGCGCAAGCAGATTGACACGCGTGACCTCACCTCGCTTGGGATCGACCCCGCTTCGGTGGGTGAGGCCGGCGCGAAAGAGCGCGTGGTGAACCTCGAGCAGGTGCGCCAGGAGAAGCAGGGCAAGATCGTGACCGACGATGGCTCCGGCGACAGCGTCGATGAGATCGTCGCGTTCCTGAAGCAGATTCAGGTGGTATAGAGGAGCGTCCGGCTTCCACCGGTCATCCTGAGCGCCTGACCAGTCATCCTGACGTAAGGAAGGATCTCGTGCTGGATCACCGAGGCGGTTGACTCAGAGATCCCTTGGACTTCGCTCAGGGCAGGCTCTTCGCTGGCGCTCAGGATGACGATGAACCGCTCAGGGTGCCTAACAAGGCGTTCAGGATGCCTATCATGGCGCTCACAGGATGACTAAAGCCGCTCAGGTGGCCAGTTGGACGTTTTTGGCTCTTGGTAGGAGTAGGTAATGGCACATAGAATCTGGGTCTGGACCGAAGTTGCGGGGGGTGAGCCACACCGGCTGTCGCTGGAGCTCCTGACGCCGGCACGCGAACTCGGCACGGCGGAAGCGGTGCTGCTGCATCCGGCTGGCGACGAGGCGCTTGCGGCGTTGGGCAACCACGGCGCGGTGGTGATTCACCATGGCGCGGAGCAGGAGTACGCCGACTACGTGGTCGAGCCACAGGTGGCGACCCTGGCAGCGTTGATCGAGGCCGAGCAGCCGGACCTCATTCTCTTCCCCAGCACGTTCTCGGCCCGTGATATTCTGTCGCGGCTGATGGGCAAGCTTGGGGTCGGTGTGATCGCCAACGCGGTCAACGTTGGCTATAGCGCTTCCGGCGAGCTAAGCGTCACCGTACCCTATGGTGCGGAGACGACCGGAACCCTGACGCTGGATGGCTCCGGCCCGCACCTGGTGCAGATTCGCCCGAAATCGTTCGCGGCTGAGGTTGTGGGCGGTCAGGCCGAGGTTCGCACGGTGAGCACTCCCGTGGACCCCTCGACCCTGCGCGTAAAGGTGGTCGATGCGGTTGACCAGACGGCCGAGGGTCCGAACCTGGAGGATGCCGGGGTGATCGTCTCTGGCGGTCGTGGACTGGGCCAGCCGGAGAACTACGTGCTGATCGAGAACCTGGCCAAAGAGCTCGGTGGAGCGCCGGGTGCGACCCGTGCCATCGTCGACGCCGGTTGGGTGCCCTATAGCCACCAGGTGGGCCAGACTGGCAAGACCGTTAAACCGACTCTCTACGTGGCGTGCGGTATCTCGGGAGCAATCCAGCACATCGCCGGCATGAAGGGCAGCAAGTACCTGATCGCGATCAACCAGGACGCGGACGCGCCGATTTTCGAGCTGGCGGACCTGGGTATTGTTGGTGACGTGCTGACGGTCGTGCCGAAGCTGACGGAGAAGTTGCGGGGATAGACAGCCGCTGTCCAGGGGTGAGGGCACGTGAACTACCAACATATCAAAGACCGCATGACGATTCTCTCCACGGCCGCGGTGGCCCTGGGCATCATCCTGATCGTGCTGGCCGAGACGGCGCACTGGTACTGGCTCAAGGTGTTTGGCGCCGGGTTTATTACCGTAGGTGGAGTCGGGCTCGGTGTCGACGCCGGCTTGTCCTCGCCGCGCAAGTGGCGGCTGGTCGAGCATCTGAAGGCGGCACGGTTGCCGGTGGCGCTGGTGATGGTGGCGGTCATGACGGTCCCGCTGGTGCTGGGGCTGCTGGCCGGCGTGGTGGGCATGGCCGCGGCGGTGGGTGAGGCCGGGCTCGGGGGCGTCCTGGGTGGCACGCTGGTGGTGTTGCTCATGACGGGCGCCACCCTGCTGGCGGTCGCGCTGACCGTGCAGGCGCTGCGCCGGGCGTTCGGGCCGACACCGGGGGGCGCGGCCGCCCGGGAGACGCGCGACCAGCCGAGAGCGGGTGACGCGTGAACCCGACCCGCGAGATTCTCTGGAACGTCGACCTGCTGGGCCGCATCGCGATCTACGCGCTGCTGGTCATTCCGGTGGCCTATCTCGCCTACGGCCTGGCCAAGCGGGTTGGCGTCTGGCGGCGCGGCCAGCCCGAGGACCGCTTCGGCCAGTGGGGCACGCGGCTCAAGGGCGCGCTGCTGAAGAGCGTCTTCCATGGCCGGATCGTGCGCGAGAACAAGCGCTTTGCCGGCATCATGCACGCCAACATCTTCGGCGGCTTCATCGTGCTGCTGATCGGCACGATCCTCGTCATGCTCGAGGACGACGTCACCGTCCCGCTCTTCGGCTACAGCTTCTACCAGGGCGATTTCTATCTGGGCTTCAAGTTCGCCATGAACCTGGGCGGGCTGATGCTGATCGTGGGCGTCCTGATGGCCTTCTACCGGCGCTTCGTCGAGAGGATCACGATCCAGGAGAGCGCCCCGGACGACGTGCTCGTCCTGGCCTTCCTGCTGGTGCTCGCGGTGCAGGGCTACGTCGTGCAGGCGCTGCGCCTGGCGGTCGAGCGCGATCCCTGGGAGCGCTGGTCGTTCGTCTCCTACCCCATGTCGATCCCGTTGCGCGGGCTCTCCGAGGGCTGGCTGACCGGGCTGCACCAGCTCAACTGGTGGAGCCACTTCCTCACGACCTTCGTCTTTCTGGCCTACTTCGCCTACAGCAAGATGATCCACCCCTTCACCAGCCTGACCAACGTCTTCTTCCGGCGGCTCACGCCGGTCGGCGAGCTCGAGCCGATCGCCAACATCGAGGAGGCCGAGACGCTCGGCATCGGCAAGCTGGAGGACTTCACCTGGGCGCAGCTGATGAACGTCGACGCCTGCATGCACTGCGGGCGCTGCCTGGAGTACTGCCCGACCTTCAACACCGGCAAGCCGCTCAAGCCGCGCGACCTGGTGCTGGAGATCGCCGGCTACGCGGCCGACCATGGCTCCATCTTCTCGGGCGAGCTGGGCCAGCAGTGGACCTCGGCGCGCTTCCGCAATGGGATGGGTCCGGAGCGCGGGCTGATCGGCGGGGTGGTCTCGCCGGCCGAGCTCTGGGACTGCACCACCTGCGGCGCCTGCGTCGAGCACTGCCCGGTCTACATCGACCACGTGCCGCTGATCGTCGGCATGCGGCGCAACCTGGTGCTGGAGCAGAACGAGTTCCCGGACGAGCTGGGGCCGCTGTTCAACAACCTCGAGCGCCTGTCCAACCCGTACTCCTACCCGCCCAACCAGCGGGCCGACTGGACGAAGAAGCTCGACCAGCCCGTCGCGCTCATGGCCGACAAGGCGGCGGCGAACGAGGACGTCGAGGTGCTCTTCTTCGTCGGCTGTCTGGGCTCGTTCGACCCGCGCAACCAGCAGACCACGCTCGCCCTGGCGCGCATCCTGCAGGCGGCCGGGATCAACTTCGCCATCCTCGGCAAAGAGGAGACCTGCACCGGCGACCCGGCCAAGCGCGTCGGCAACGAGTACCTGGCGCAGATGATGGCCGAGCAGACCGTGGAGACCTTGAACCGCTACACCTTCAAGAAGATCGTGACCGCCTGCCCGCACTGCTTCAACGCGCTCAGCAACGAGTTCCCGCAGATCGGCGGCCACTACGAGGTCGTCCACCACAGCCAGCTCATCAACCAGCTGATCGAGGAGGGTCGCATCCAGATCGATCCGGCATCGTCGATGGCGCGCGGCAAGGTGACCTACCACGACCCCTGCTACCTGGGGCGCTACAACCAGGTCTACGACGAGCCGCGCAGCGCGGTCGCGGCCATGCCCGGCGTCGAGCTGACGGAGATGGGCCGCAACCGCAACAAGTCCTTCTGCTGCGGCGGCGGTGGCGGGCGCCTGTTCATGGAGGAGACGCGCGGCAGCCGCATCAACCAGGCGCGCGTCACCGAGGCGCTCGAGACGGGCGCCGAGGTGCTGTGTGCCGCCTGCCCGTTCTGCATGACCATGTTCGAGGACGGCATCCGCGGCGTCGGCAAGCAGGAGGAGTTCACGGTGCTCGACCTGGCCGAGATCGTCGCCGGGTCCATGGTCAAGCAGCCCGTGGGCTCGTCAAACGTCTGAGTTGCGGGACGGTTAGCCTGCCGCCTGATCGAGTTGTTTCTCTTCGGACGTGCCTGCGAGTTTCGGGAAGTACTCGCGGTCCTGGATAACCCGCTCCGCGAAGTCATACGTGACAAAGTTATAGACCCAGGTGACGAGTACCCGCAACCGGTTGCGGCCACCGGTGAGCTTGAGTAAATGCACCGCGAACCAGGCGATCCAGGCAATCGCGCCCTTGATCTTGACGAACCCTATCTCGGCGACGGCACGTTTGCGGCCCACGGTTACCATCGTGCCTCGATCGGAGTAGGTGAAGCGCCGCAGCCGCTGGCCCCGCATATCGCGCAGGATGTTCCTGGCCGCGTGGACGCCCTGTTGCATCGCCATTGGCGCGACTTGTGGATAGGGCCATTTCTTGCCTGGCGGGATGTAGCCGTTGAGATCTCCGGCCACATAAACCCTCGGGTCGTCTGGCAGATTCAGGAAGGCCGTCGTCGGGATGCGGTGGCCGGGGCCAGGCTGTGCCAGACCCTCGACCGGCGCACCAATGACGCCGGCTGCCCAGATTTTCGTGAACGACTCGATGAATTCGTCCTTGGTAGTATAGACTCCCTGGGGTCCCACTTCGGAGACCCGCGTGCCAAGGTTCAGGTCTACCCCGAAATCTTTCAGAGACGCCGCGGCATAGGCGGACGACTTCTCTGACATCCCTGAGAGCACGCGCGGCGATGACTCGATCAGGATGACCTGATAGAGTGACGGATCGATTTCCGGATAGTAGCGGGGGAGAACCCTGACAGTGAGCTGGCCGAGCGATCCGGCGAGCTCAACACCGGTGGGTCCGCCGCCGACCACGACAAAGGTGAGCAACGCTCGCACCTGGTTCTCATCGGTCAGCTGAGCTGCTTCTTCACAGGCCGAGAGGATACGGTTGCGGATGCGCATCCCCTCTTTGATTTCCTTTAGCCCGATTGCGTGATCTTCCACCCCGGGAACGCCGAGCGTATTCGTTCGGCTCCCGGTGGCGACGATGAGGTAGTCGTAGGCTAGCTCTTCATCCTCCACGGTGATGGTGCGCTGCTCGCGATTGACACGGGTAACCTCACCCAGGATAAACCTGGAGCTCGGGTGGTCGCGTACGACATCGCGTGCGGGGTGGAGAATGTCTGCCCCTTCGAGCGCGGCTGCCGCTACCTGATAGAGGAGCGGCGCGAAGAGATGGTAGTTGTGTCGATCAACGAGTGTGATTCGGGCATCACTATGCTTGCGTAATTCCTTGGTGGCGTAGAGTCCCGCGAAGCCTGCCCCGACAACGACAACGTGCTTTTGCATGGTCACTCCTCAAGGTGCGACGTCGTCCATAACCAATCGTATCGGATGGTTCTGAGTCATAGCGGCGCGGGGTGAAGACCCCCGTACGTACGCGTCGTCGGCCGTGACAGATAGGAACAAATGTTCTATACTTCGGCATGCGTGATACTCTCCGAGCCGGGCTGTGCAACCATCGGAACTGGTGTCACCAGAGTGGCTAACGAGTGTGTATTTGATGTGCTATGAGAGAGAATGATGATGGCTACTTCAGTGATGGCACGGGTTGAAGAGAAGTTGGGCGCGGTTCGGCGTCAGGGCCGGGTGCCGCTGCGCATCGAGCTCGGACAACAGGAATATCGTGCCCTGCAAGATGAGCTGAGCCCGATCCCGAACATCTCGGTGCCGGTGGTGCTCGGCGTGCGTGTGACCCAGGTGAAATCCCCGCGCCGGGTCGCGGTTGTCGCAAGCGAGAAGGTTGTCGAGAAGGCCGTGAAGCCGAAGAAGCGCGCAGCCAAGGCGGCGTGACAGAAGATTTGCGTTGCGTCCTACTTGACAACGTGACTGGACGGGACGTATAGAGATACCGGCGGCGACATTCAGCGTTCAGATAGTGAAGGGTCCATGGTTGATCCACGAGAGCGTAGCGCTTCGACCCTTCCTGGCTGGCCATCGTGCCTAGCGTCGCAGCCGGAGATTAGAGACCCCGCCCTCTTGGCAACCTTCGAGCCGAGGAATCATCTGGACGCCGCCCGGCGTTTCGAATCAGGGATGAGCGCGGCGTCCCTATTGACACCACGCGGCTCATCGCCCTCGTCGAGAACTCTCCCTCCCGTGAAGACTATCTTGATATTGTCCCGCCACGAAACGGCGAGCAGCGAGAAGGAGCCTGTGCATGACCGCACCTCCGCACGATCCGTTTGCGTTATCCATTGAGGCGCTGGAGCGGGCCTATGAGCTCGCAGCCACCTATGTGGCTGGACTGCAGGAGCGGGTGGTCAGCCGTGGCGCGACCCCGGAACAGATGATTGAGGCGCTGGACGAACCGCTGCCGGAGCAGGGGATGGATCCGGCGACGGCGGTCGAGGAGTGGTTCGTGCGTGCCGAGCCGGGCATTGTGGCGTCATCCGGTCCGAGGTTCTTCGGCTATGTTATCGGTGGCACAACACCGGCGGCGCTGGCCGGAGACTGGCTGGCTGCCGCCATCGATCAGAACGCCGGACTCTGGGCTGCCAGCCCGGCCGGGGCACAGACCGAGTTGACGGTGCTGCGCTGGCTCAAAGAGCTCTTTCACCTGCCGTCCGATTGGCACGGCGCGCTGACGAGCGGGGCGACGATGTCCAACCTCGTTGGGTTGGCGGCGGGCCGGCAGTGGGCCGGCAAGCAGTACGGGTTCGACCCCGCGCAGGACGGTCTCGGCGGTCATCCACCGATCCCGGTTATCTCCAGTACCGAAATTCACGCCAGCGCAATCAAAGCGCTCGGCACGCTCGGTCTCGGGCGTGGGAGCGTCCGCAAGGTCCCTGCGCCCGGCGGCGCGGTTGATCTTGAGGCGTTGCGCAAGGAGCTTGCCTGTATCGACGGAGCCGCAATTGTGGTTGCCAATGCTGGAGAAGTGAATACGGGCGCGTTCGACCGCCTGGGCGAGGTTGCGGCCCTCTGCCGCGCGCACCCGGGCGGCGCCTGGCTCCACGTTGACGCGGCATTCGGGCTGTTTGCGGCTGCCTCACCTCGGCTGGCTCATCTGCTGGAGGGTATTGAACAGGCGGACTCAGTCGGGTCGGACGCCCACAAATGGCTGAACGTGCCGTATGACTCGGGCTTTGTGTTTGTGCGCGACCACGAGTCACTGTTGCAGGCGTTCGCCTCCAGTGCCGCCTATATTGCTCCAGACCCGAATGCTGGTTGGAGCCCCGAGAGTCATCTGCCGGAGATGTCGAAACGCTTCCGGGGGTTGCCGGCCTGGTGTGCGCTGCGCGCCTACGGCCGGCAGGGGTACCGCGAGCTGGTGGAGCGCTGTGTCGCGAACGCCGGTCGCTTCGCCGGCTGGGTAGATTCCGCGCCGGGGATGCAGCTGATGGCTCCAGCCGGGCTGAATATCGTCTGTTTTCGGTATACGCCGGACGGCCTGACTGTTGCGGAAACAGACGACTTGAACCGGCAAGCGGTCACCGGCCTGCAACTGGACGGGCGCGTATTCGTTACATCTACAAGGTGGAAGGGGAGAGTGGCGATCCGTGCCGCGTTCGATAATTGGGCGACCAGCTCGTCTGATGTCGACATCCTCATAGAGGCGGTGCGGGATATCGGCAACCGCCTGCCGTCCTGAACAGCGCGGGTCCAGATCAGACGGGTCTCAACGTGGCCGACCCCCAGGGCTGTAGAGGTGCTGTGTGTCCTACAGCCATGATGAGACGCCGTTGAACGGCAGGTGACCCGACGGCGCAGGTGGTCTCGCCGGTTCTCGCTGCCTCTCCATCGTCCATCTTCGTCAGTTGCGCAGTTCTCCCATCACGCGCGGTCCAGTGGGGCGCGTCCACGCGTGGTGTGGTGGTCAGGGTCGGTGGTGTTGTCCCAATGGGACGCAAGGATGCCACCGATAGGAGGGACCCAAGAGTGATTCGGTTACGCAGCAGAAAACCGGTCGTCATGCTGCTCGCGCTACTTCTCACCGTTCTTAGCCTGGCACCGGTCGCCGGGTATCACGAGGGCAGTGATGCCGGGCACGAGTTTGCGGATGCCCAGTTTGACGATCGCTGGGCACGAACTGACCTCCCGGTTGAACAGGGCGAGGCCGAGCGTACCTGGATGTGGGGCCCGAAACCCTACACCGGGGGCATGATGGAGCCGTACGCGGATTCAACCGGTGACAAGCGGCTCGTCCAGTACTTCGACAAATCGCGCATGGAGATCAACAATCCGGACGCGCCGGACGATGAGCTCTGGTTCGTCACGAACGGTCTGCTGGTCGTTGAGATGGTCGATGGCCGGATCCAGGTAGGTGACGATGAGTTCGAAGACAGCCAGCCGGCAGATGTGCCGATCGCCGGTGACCCGGACGACCAGTTCGGTCCCGACCTATGCCGATATCAACGACCACGGCTTGCGTGGCGAGCCGGCGGCTACGGTAGGCACGACGCTTGACATGACGATCGAGAACGGTACCGTCGGCCGGGACGACGCCTTTGCGGAGCACGGCGTCACGGCAGGCTATCGTGTGACAGTGCCCGGCATCGACCATACGGTCGCCTCCGTCTTCTGGGATTTCATGAATCTGACCGGCACGGTGCATGAAGACGGCGCGTATGTGGAGCAGGACCTCTTTGAGAACCCGTTCTATGCCGTTGGATACCCGATCACCGAGGCCTACTGGAGCGAGGTTGAGGTCGCCGGGACAGCGCGTGACGTGCTCTGGCAGTGCTTCGAGCGCCGCTGTCTGACCTACACGCCGGGGAACCCGGAGGGTTTCCTGGTTGAGGCCGGCAACGTCGGCCAGCACTACTACCGCTGGCGTCACGGTGATGCCCAGCCGGAAACCGAAACCGTCAATATCTATCTGGTAGAGCCCGGAGACGCGACCGAGCCGAATGGTGATGCGACCGACGGAACCTTTGGCTGTGGCGACATGATCGCGCCAATTGAGGTTCAGATCGACGCCCAGGAGGATGTGGCCGGTCGAATCACCGCCAGCCTGACCGCGCTCCTCGCGTATGAGCAGCCGGAACTCTATAACGTGTTCCAGAACTCCGACCTCACCGTGGCAGACGTGCAGGTACATAGCGATGTCGCCGTGGTGAACCTGTCCGGCACCTTGCGCCTCGGCGGTGTCTGCGACGAGCCTCGCGTTCAGGAGCAGATCGAGCAGACGGTGTTGCAGTTTGAAGAGATCAGCCGCGTGGTGCTCTTGCTCAACGGCGGGCCTGTCTCCGACAACCCACAGCTCTCCGAGCTCCAGGGTGGCGTGCTGGCGACGTTCGACGTCTCCGGCGAACACTTCAACCTCTGGACGACCAACGAGGAAACCATTACCGACATCCTGGCGCTGCAAGCAGATCCGACCCTCGCGACCTTCCCGAACGGTCCGATTCTGCGCGGGCCGGGAGAGGCCGATCACAACGGTCCCTGGAGCTGGCACCTGGATCCGGCCGCGACTGAGATGGCGGAGATGACGATCGAGGTATGCGACGGCCGGCCAAGCTACGTCGAAGCGAACGTCGATGAGTTTGTAGATACCGTCGGCAGATACTGCCCGTGGAGCGCAGAGCTCGTGGAGGTTCAAGACCTCCGTGAACCGGCCCCTTAACCCAGCACCACGATCGATGGAGCCGCGCCCGGTCTGAGACGTTCAGACCGGGCGCGGTCTCGTTCTACTGAAGTGGATGAACGCCGTGTCAGAGAGCTATCCGGACTGAACAGCGCGCTCGGTGACGTTTTGATCCGGAGCCCCCGTCGTCCGTATATACTTCGATTCTTCTACCGGCTAACCGGGCAACGCTGGTGTGGGTTGACGAGCCTCGCACCGAAGGATCAACACGAGCAATGAGTGCTGGCACACCATCAGAACAGCAGCCGTCTAGCGCACCGTTGATCGTACCGCTGGACCAGTGGCGACGTGAGACGGCAGCCGATCCGCCGGTGCCGCTCACTCCGCTCGTGGGCCGCGAGCGCGAGCTGGGCGACGTACGCGATCTCTTGCTTGGGCCTGATGTCCACCTGGTGACACTTACCGGGCCGGGCGGGATTGGGAAAACGCGCTTCGCGGTTGCGCTCGCCCGTGATCTCAAGACTGAGTTCCGCGACGGCGTGGCATTTGTCTCGCTGGCTGCCAGCACCGGCCCCGAGCTGGTGCTGCAGAGTATCGCGCGTTCTCTGCACGTCCGTGATGAAGATGAGCGGCCGCTCGGTCAGCGGCTGATTGCCGCCTTGCGTCACCGGCGGATGCTCCTGATACTCGACAACTTCGAACAGGTCGTGGACGCTGCGCCAGCGGTGATGGAGGTGCTCAGTGCCTGTCCGCATTTGAAGATTCTGGTAACGAGTAGTGTCATGCTCAGAGTGAGCGGCGAGTATGAATATGCGCTGGCCCCGCTGGCAATTCCAGAATTGGATGACTCGCTCCCGTTGAGCGTGCTGGCCGAGATGGATGCCATCGCCCTCTTCGTCCAGCGAGCACGGGCGGTGCGCCCCGATTTCAGGTTGACTGAGGCCAACGCCCCGCTCGTCGCCGAGATTTGCCGCAAGCTCGACGGGTTGCCGCTGGCGATCGAACTGGCCGCGGCGCGCAGCAAGGTGCTTTCGCCCGCAGCCCTGTTATCGCGCTTGGAACGGCGCTTCCAGGTGCTGGTCAGCAGTTCACGTAACGTGCCCGCACGTCAGCAGACGATGCACAACGCCATCGCCTGGGGCTTCAACCTGCTCGATGAGCGGGAACAAGCGCTCTTTCGCTCGCTGTCGGTTTTCGACGGCGGCTGGACGCTACCCGCAGCCGAAGCGGTGTGCCCGCCCGGGAGTGGCGACGTGCTGGACGGTCTGGCGTCACTGACCGACAAGAGTCTGGTGCGTCAGCGCGAGCAGGAAGACGGGGAGCTGCGCTTTTCGATGCTCGAAACGATTCGAGAGTACGGCCTGGAACAGCTGGCAGAGAGCGGACAGGAGGAGCAGGTGCGCAAGGCGCACGCCCTCTATTACCTGCAGCTGGCGACGCTTGCCGGAGAGGGAATGACCAGCACGGAGAGCTCGGCCTGGTTCAACCGGCTGGAAGCCGAGCACCACAATCTGCGCGTGGCGTTGCGTTGGACGATCACCTCCAGGGAGGGCGGGCTCGGGTTGGACATTGGCGCGGCCCTCTGGCGATTCTGGGAGATTCGCGGTCACGCCGGCGAGGGGCGACGCTGGTTAACCGAGATCCTGAACAGCCACGGAGCGGACGCGCGGACACGTGGCAGGGCCGGCTCGCTCTTTGGCCTGGGCAGGTTCAGCCATCTACAGGGGGACTACGCGGCATCACAGGCGTTCTTCGAGGAGTGTCTGCGCGTCAGTAGAGCGATTGGATACGAATCCTATATCGCCGGCGCGCTGATGCAGCTGGGCCACCTTCGCCTGGTGCGGTGCGATTACACCGCCGCCGAACAGTTCTACGACGAGGGCCTTGCGTTACGCCGCACGATCGGCGAGCCGTGGGGCATTGCGATGTCGCTCAGGATTCGCGGGCAACTGGCTCACCTGCAGGGGATGGCCTCCGAAGCCCGAGCGATGTACGAGGAGAGTTTGCGACTGTTTCGCGAAACGGGTTACCGAGTTGGAATTGCTCGGGTAATCACGCAACTCGGGGACCTCGCCTTCCGCGAAGGTCATCTGGAGGACGCCCGTCGGCTCTATGAGGAGAGTGTCACGCAGCAGCGGGAGATTGGCGACCGTGACGGTATTGCCCAGACCTTGTTGGGGCTGGCGCGCGTGCTCCACGCCCAGGGGGAACAGGTGCAGGCGCATGCTCTCCTGGCGGAGGGTATTGCGCACTTCCAGGATCTCGCTTCCTCGGTGCATATCCCCGCCTATCTGGAGGCGTATGCCGAGTTCGCCGCGCAATCTCAGCCGGAGATCGCCGTTCGGGTGGCCGCTACCGCGGCGGCACATCGCCTGGCGAAAGAGACGCCGATCCATGCTATTGACGAAGAGCGCTATCGGCGAACGTTGCACGCAACTCGCGAACGGCTTGGGAATGAGGTCTACGTGCGTGCGTGGGAACAAGGGCGCATCACCCCGGTGGACCGTGCCGTCGCCATCGTCATGGCCGGGGCGCCGGATCCAGCGGCCGACGCGCTGGAGACGGTTGATGAACCGGGCCTGACCCGACGGGAACTGGAGATCCTGCAACTGGTGGCCGATGGGCTCTCCAATCAGGAGATTGCCGTCAAGCTCTACATCAGCCCCAGAACGACGACGACCCACGTCTCCAATATCTTCCGGAAGCTTGGAGTGAGCTCTCGCACCGCGGCCGTCGCGGCCGCCCGGCGGCAGCGGCTCGTGTAGCCAGCCGCCCCCGCCTTATCTCGCGCGGGGCTCCTCTTCGTTGTAGAGGTGCTCTTCGATGACGAGGCGCTCGCGGCGGAACGGAGTCTGGATCGTTTCGTCACGGGTCGTGATGGTGCGATGGATGCGGAGCTCTTCTTTCAGGCGCAGCCTGCGCTGGATGATGATCTCTTCCTCCAGCACCGGCACAACGTAGACGTCGCCATCCATGTACGGCTCGATCGGGGCGTCGACGATCTCGTTGCGGGGCACGCGCTCGATGTACGTTTCGTGATGATGCAGCCGGACGACGCGCTCGTCGAGGAATTCGTCAACCTTCTTCTGGATGTGCAGATGGCCCCGCTCGACAACCCGGGTATCGACCACCACCTGCTCTTCCGAGACCTGGATGTGCATCGGTTCATCCGACGTGCGCAGCCGCTGCGTCGCGGTGATGGCGGCGCTGGCGCGGGGAACGTGCTGTCGGGACACATTGAGGTAGACCGCCCCTCCCTGGACGCGCTCGATCATGTCGCGCGACACGCGCATAAACTCCTCAACGCCTGGTCCGGCGTTCTCATTATTGGCAAGCACGATGACGTCTGACCTCAAGTTTGGACCATCAAGCTCAATCCGCGGTACAGACGCGATGGAACCGATCGTTCCATCCGTTGCAACCACCCGCATCCCAACCGTGAGACGTGAGAACCAGGTACTCATCTGCGTTCCTCAACCTTTGTGTCGCCGTGCTGCCTCGCGCGTCGAGCGTGGCCTGGATGGGCTGTCATTCCGGAGCTGCCATAGGGCTCTCGAAGGCGTCGGGACGACCGTGCATCTCTCTGCACTCAGAATAGCAGGGGACCGCGTTGGAAGATGAAAGGGCGCACCCAGGGGGAGCAGATAGCCCTCCTGGGTGCGCGGATGCGTGGACGGGTCGCTGGTTCACCGAGCGGCCGGAGCGGGGCGTCGGACGCGAGGCCGCTCAGCCATCACTGTGGTGTCAGGGTGACCGAGGACGCCGCCTGCGGTCGATGCACCGAGCGCGAGCACGAGACCGATGAGTGTGCCCCAGGCACCGTCTTGTGCTGCGTCATAGATATCCTGTGGCGGTGCCGCCGTCTGCCCCATGACGCCGGTACTCAACGCGGCGATATTGTCGATGTTTGCGCCGGCCAAACCCAACAGGTTGCCAACGCCAACGCCAATCATGAAGAGCATGACAACGACCGTCGCCGCGCCAGCCAGGAATCCGTGGAGGGCGCCGTTGTCGTCGCCGATACTGATCGCGTTGCGGCCTGCCACCCAGCCGCCCAGGAAGAACGCGAGAATTGCGCTGATGATGCCCCAGGCGGCCGCCCCCGTATCCACGTCGCGAACGCCGGCGTCACCCGGCTCAAAGGCGCTGATCCCGATTGCCAGGCCGAGTATCGTCAAGACGACGAGAGTCGTTATGGCAGTCGTCAATCCGGCAAGAGTTGGGCTCCAGCGCACACGGTCGCGGTAGATCGGTTCCGTAACGGCTGCCGCGGGTACAGCGTCTCCCGTAGCAGCAGCGGAGGTTGCGCGTACTTGGTCATCGGGGATCGGATCATTTGTGCTCATGTACTGAACTCCTGTCAATTCCACGTAGCGGCGTAAAGAACGGTGATCTGCATGGGCGACGTTCTACGGCAGTACGGAATTCGGTACGGGAGCGAGCCTGCCCACTCCCGGTCGGGGACAGCGGGCGACAGATTACGGGCGCTGCCTCCGGTCGTCCAGGTCGCCATCGCGGTCGATATCCACTTTCGCGCGTCGCACGGTGTCGCCAACAGGTACTTCGCGTTCGCGCACGCACTTGCTGATGTCTACTTCCTCACGGACACGCGCATGCTTGGTGACGACGACCTCTTCGCCGCGCAGCGGAATCTCGATGTCCTGTTCCTGGAACGCATCCGCAGGAACGTCGCCCCGGGTAGGACGACCGGTAACGTCGTAGCGCTCAACGCGCACCTCTTCTTCGCGCAGCGGCGCAGCGAGCGACTTCTCTTCCTGGATGCCATCCTGCTGTAGGTTGACCCGTCCACGCTCTACCTCGCGAGTGGAGACATCCAGATGTTCTTCCGAGACCGCGATATGCATCCTGTCGCCAGCTTCCTGGGTGATCGCACCGTCGATGTCTGCGGTGCGGATCCGGTCGTCTTCGTCGGAGATTTCTCGATGGCGGTCGGTCATGGCCGGCTCGTGATTCCAATCCTGGTGTTCAATCTGATCCTTGCTGACGCTGAGAGAGACCGTCTCGTTCTCAACGCGGGTAATCGCCACGGTTGGCACGAAGAGAGCGGTCTGAATCTGCACCCAGCACGTCCCATCCACGAGCAATTCAACGAACGACTCCGAGCGCTCCCGCTCTGCCTGGATGGTTGCTGTCGTGCGGAGCCATGAGGGTAGGCCCTCCTCATCTATCCGGTAGCGTCAGGCCGCGGTTGCGTATCGCTCAACGTGGGCGGCTCTGGAGTTGGGCTGCCATAGGGTGTTGACTGCACGCCGGTGCCCGACCTGCGTTGGCTCGCAGTGTCGCTCTCCCTCTCTACTTGCTTGTACTCGTCATCAAAGCCGGGGAGCGAAGACCCGAGAAACGATCTGAGCTGCGCCG
Source organism: uncultured Chloroflexia bacterium (assembly GCA_963729445.1). GTDB lineage: Bacteria > Chloroflexota > Chloroflexia > Thermomicrobiales > CFX8 > JACCZH01. Next base: position 247,282 of record CAVSNU010000005.1, on the reverse strand, counting down.
CGGCCACACCCATCAGTGCGCCTTTTACGTGGTCCATCGTGTTGGACACGTTTTGCCGGCCAACGTCGGCGCCGCTGCGGTCGCCGCCAGTATAGGGCTGAGCGTAGCTCTGAGGGGGTGGCGGACCGTAGCCACGGTCTCTGCCTTCACCATTACCTATCATGCTGCCCAGCAACATTCCGCCACCAAACGCGATCGCAAGGCCGAGCATGGGGCGCTGTTCAAACTGTTGTCGCCAGTCGGTAGCGTTCTGAACTCGCTCTTGCACCTGCTCGGTCGTGTGCTTGACTCTCTCTTCGATGCCTACGAGATTCTCTTCGAGCTGGTGACGCTCCTGGTCGATCTGGTCTCTTATCGCGTCTGTTGTTTCACCCATTCGACGTCCTCCTTCAAGCTTTCAACCGTGCGCTCCGGCTTGAGATCGACTTCCTCTAGACGCGATCTACCCAGCATCACCAGAGTCGCGGCAACTGCGGCGACAACGACCGTGACGATCAGGGCTGCAAGCCAGTTGGACATCTGGGTCGCAAGCAGCCAGACGATCGTCATCAGGAGCAAGCCGAGCGCGTAGATGCCCAAAATGGTGCCCGCTGCCAGCATGCTGGCAGCTCTGGCTGCCGTCTGAGCCTCTTCGCGGAACTCGGCCTTCGCAAGTTGCACCTCGGAGCGGACAATATTCTGCACGTTCTCGACGACGCCACTCACCAATTCCGGAATGGAGCGTAGATCATCGCCGATTCCGGCCGGCTGTTCACCTCGCGGACTGCCAGCCGGGTCCACGACAAAATCGGAGCCGGGCGCCTCTTGAGGCTCGTTTGCTGCGTTCATGAGCGTCATCCTTCCGGAGCGGAGCAGGTTAGCCGCGGAGCATTCGGCCGAAGAGGAAACCGGCGATCCCTGCCGCAACGAGCGACTGCGTTGGGTGACTGCGAACAAACGTCTCGAGATCGGATACGATGTCCTGGACGTCGCGCTCGCGCAGGAATTCGGACGTCGCTTCGACTTTCTCGGCAGCCCTGGACGCGATTTCGGTGGTGCGCTCTCCACCCGGCAGACTCTCACCTCGCTCGCGAAGCTGATCCGCCGCGGTATCGATCGCGTTCGCAGCCTGGTCTCGCCGGGCGTCGACGGCCTCGGCCGCGCTGCGGGGCATGTCGCTCGCCCTGTCGCGCCCAGTGGCAGCAACATCTACCACCGTGTCCTTCGCCTCTCTGGCTACGTCGTCGAGCCGGGCAGGATCCGTAGCGCGGGGCCGTTGATCCTGTCCACCTTGCTGTTGTCCCGCCGCGCCAGGTACAGGTCCTCGCGCCGCTCCCAAATCTGAGCCGGTCTGGGGCGGGACGTTCCCCGTGTGAGGGGTGCCGCGTCGTGGGTCTTCTCGGTCAACCATGTCTACTCACTCCTCTCGCTACTTGCCCAAGCGTTATGTGCACGTATCGTATTGAGCTTACGGCGTACGAGTATCCATAACGAGTATAAAGTTATATGTGCTGGGCATAAATGGAGATATAGATTGTTTCATGCACCTCACGTGGTGCTGGCAAGACCCGCAGCACTGGATGCCGTAGGACGAGCGGTCTGAGATCGAGGGCGATACACTGGAGTTTTGTGTTCTTGAAGGGCTGGTGAACCGGTGCGTCTTGAGGCGAGTGTGATCATCAAACAACCCGTTGAACGGGTGTTTGCCTTCATCAGTGATGTCGAGCGGCAACCAGACTGGGTAGGCGCGGTGCAGGGGGTCAAGGATGTGTCGCCCGGCCCGGTTCAGGAAGGCAGCACCTATACGCTGAGTCTGGCGTTTATGGGCCAGGCCGGAGATGTCCAGCAGATCGTCACCACACTTGAGCCCAACCGCGTGTATGCCCAGAAGAGCGCGTCGGGACCCGTGCCCGCGCAGACGACGTTCACCGTAGAGCCAACCGAAGGCGGAACGCTCGTCCGTAACGTCACCGAGGCGGACGATAGCAACATCCCCAGGTTGCTGCGCTCGATGGTCACCCGCAATGTCAACAACCAGCTGAAGATGGACCTGGCGAAATTGCGCGAGCTCCTGGAGAGCCAGGGGGCCTAGCGGAAAGCGGCGGTGTCTGAAGCGGTGTGCGACGACGTCTTGAGTCATGCCGGGGTGGTGGGCTACGTTGCCAGACATCCGGGCGCGTCTTGCAGGCCTGCACGTCGGGTGTACTATAGACGAAGACATAACAATCGCTGATCCTCGGAAGGGGTGGAGTGCAATGCCGTCGCTCACATCACCGAACGTCGACCTCGTCAGAGAACACCTGTGCTCGAAGGATCTTTTTGGGGACGTTGCCGAGTTGTGTGAAACACGCGGTGACTGTCTCTTCGTCGTGACCTGTCCCGATTGCAAGCGGATGTTCTCGCTTGATGAGGACGAGTATGAGGACCTCCTGCAGTGGAGCCGTTCTGCGGAGCAGAGCTGCGGTATTCCCTTCTAGCCTCTACGGTGTGTTCCGACGCCTCGCGAGGTCCCCAGCAGTCTTCAACACATGCAATGCGCCGGGCCAGGTTCTGACGTGCGCCGCGCTGCACGAGACAACGAGTCGCGGCTGTCGCGCGGGCGAGTCTGGTGTTGGCATAACCAGCACAGCGGAAGTTAGCATTACGTGTCGAACAAAATCCTTCTGCTGGACGAGCTGCCAGTGTCCCGCAGCGCTGACCTGTGGCGGTACACTATCCTGAGATTGGTATCTCTACGGCGGCAAACACGGTTGGCGGAGAACCAGTTGCGCAACGCTCGCCAGCTTCAACCACGGAGGTAGAAACGTGTTCTTCAATCGCACCAGGGCCAAAATGATCGCGCCGGAAGAGGCACTGCCGGGCCGCGCACAGTCGCCATTTGCGGTGCCGGAGCGGCATGAAGTACTCGGCACACCGCTGCAACCGCCGTTTCCCGAGGGGCTGGAGACCGCTGTTGTTGCGCTCGGGTGTTTCTGGGGGGCGGAGCGGCTGTTCTGGACCCTCGACGGGGTCTACACCACGGCAGCGGGTTATACAGGAGGCTTCACCCCGTATCCGACCTACGAAGAGGTGTGCTCCGGCCGCACCGGTCACGCCGAGGCCGTGCTCATCGCCTTCGATCCACAGAAGGTCCAGTACACAGAGCTGCTGCGGACCTTCTTCGAAGCGCATGACCCGACCCAGGGCATGCGGCAGGGTAACGACGTCGGCACGCAGTATCGATCCGCGATTTACTACACCGACGACGAGCAGCAGCGCAGCGCCCAGGCGCTGCGCGACGCTTACAACGCTGAGCTCCAACGCACGGGACACGACGATGTCACGACGGAGATTGCCGCTGCCGGCCCCTTCTATTACGCCGAGGAGTACCACCAGCAGTATCTGCACAAGGTGCCGAACGGCTACTGCGGGCTCGCCGGGACCGGTGTCACCTGTCCAATCCCCGCGATGACCACCGACGTTTCCGGCTACGCGCTCAAGCCACTGCCGGAGACGGATGAGGAGTGGCGGAAACGGCTCTCCCCGGAGGCCTACGCAGTGTTGCGGCTGGCAGCTACCGAGCGACCGTTCGCTGGCGAGTACGTCGACACCGACGACGATGGTCTGTATCACTGCGCGGCGTGTGGGAATCTGCTGTTTGACAGCCAGACGAAATACCACTCCGGCTGCGGCTGGCCAAGTTTCACCGAGGCGGTTTCGCCGGATGCCGTGACGTTGATCGAGGACCGCTCACACGGGATGATTCGCACCGAAGTGCGCTGCGCGCGCTGCGACTCGCACCTCGGGCATGTCTTCGACGACGGGCCCCAGGAGGCGGGCGGTCAGCGCTGGTGCATGAACAGCGTCGCGATGGATCTCCAGGAACGCAAGGGTGACGCCTAGCTTGCGTTTGACGACATGTCAGTGCCGAGAAACCGGCTCCGGGGCAGAGGCCGCACTGCGGCCTCTGCCCCGGCTTGTCTCATCCATGACAGCCGGCCTGTCAGGAAGCGAGTGAGCGGGCAGTGTATGTACTTCAGCTTCCATCGATCGACCTCGTCCTGCAGCCGGGTGAATCTCTCTTCAAAGGATTCGGTGGTTTGAGCCAGCTCCTCGCGACGGCGCCGAATCCCCTTCCGAATTGCCTCCGACTCTTCGTACCGCTGTCGCTGCTTCGGCTCATCGACCATACGCGGCACTCTACCTGCACTCCCCACCAGAGACACAGGGTGGACCGGGTCCGGGTTGAAGGTCGCGGCGAGGGAGGCTGGTGTCTCGAGTCTCGGATCGATCGCGGGAAGGTAGCCGCCGACCTGGAGGGCAGTGGCGACCAGGCCGCTACAGATGTAGGTATTTCTGAGGGCGATCACGAAGTCGTAGCCGGTTACCTTGGCCAGGCCGGCGGAGATGAAGCAACCGACCGAATACCGCTGCCCGACCCGATGGCGCAGCCACCACCCGATCTGATACTCGTCCTGTTCGGGCACCGGCAGATACTTGGCGGCGTCAGCCTCACTGATCCTGGCCGTCGCCGCGTCTCCCTCGTGTGCCACGACCCCGCGGCGAACACACTCGTAGACGACGCCGCTGACCGCGATCGCGACGTGACTGTATGGAGAACCAGTTACCCGCTGTACCACCCGCGCGACGATCGAATCCTCGATAAACCAGAGAACGAGCATCTCCATCTCCAGCCAAGACCCGCACCACTATAAGCGTGGCACGTTTGAGGAGCAGCGGAGGCAGTTTTCCGTTCGTTATAGGAATCTCTCGATACCGTTCGCCTTCCTCATATGCGGGGCAGGAGTGAGGGGTCTGTGGTTGTGGATCGAGGTCCGATCTGCCAGGCACGGTGCCCGTCGGATTTCTCGGACCAATAGAGCTACACCCACGTACCACAAGCAGACAGGTGAGCGGGCTCAGAAACGCGCGAGTCTGATCACCTGTCCGATGATGGGCTCATGCTTCGGGACCCTCCTTGGCCTCGGCGTGGGGATGACCGGTGGAGGGCTGGACGGGCCCGTTCGCGAGCCTGTCAGGAAGCCAGCGAGCGGGCAGTTGGATGGGCGCGTGCCGTAAATCTGCCCAGGTGTGCGGATATCTGTTGAGCAGCCTCGAGCGTCATCGTCGCGATGCGCTCGACCTCTTCGTCAGAGACGACATGTATCGGATACACGCTCGAGATTCCGGCGATCCAGGTTCCGGTTGCGTCCGCGATCCCGGCGGCGACCGAGCCTACCCCGATGATCGATTCTTCGCGGCTGATCGAGACACCGCTCCGCCGGATGGAGTCGAGCTCAACCACCAGGTCCTCGATTGAACCGATCGTATGCGGCGTGACCTGCACCAGTGGGTCTGGCCCCACAATATCCAGCACCTGCTCGGGCGGCATCGCGGCGAGAAGCAGCTTGCCGATGGCGGCCGCGTGGTAGTAGGGGCGCGCGCCAATCTCAAACGCGACACGGATGGACGACCGCGACTCGAACGCGTCGATCACCATGAAGTGCCGGTCGGCCGGCACGCCGATGGTCGTTGAGTGCCCGGTGCGCATCGTCAGATCATCCATCACCGGGCGCGTGATCTGATGAAACACCGCATAGGGTTGATACGCGCTGCCAACGGCGAACGCCTGAGGACCGACGCTGTACGCCTTCGAGACAGGGTCCTGTACGAGGAACCCCTCCTGCGCCATGGTCGAGAGAAGCCGGGCCACGACACTCTTGTGCAAGCCGGTGGCACGCGCCATGTCCGTGACCGTCCAGCGATGATGATCGTGTGTGAAGTGGGACAGAATCGTCAGCGCCCGTTGAACCGACTGGATCGAATTTTTATCGCGCTCGCTCATCCCACACCAGAATCGATTCCTAGCTGCGTTGCATGACCGGCCGGCCGGCACTGTATTGACAGCATCCATGATACATGATAACTTGTCTCGCAATAAGAAACAGAGTTGCATAATGCGCGACACGTCAGCCATCCTCGCCAGCGCATGACATCACAGTCGCGGTCCAGGTAACGATGGCCCCTTGGTCTTGGCCCCCGCAGGGAGCGGAGGCAGACCGGGTGACGGACTCGTGTGGCAAGTGGGCACGGTATATCTCTCGGTCATCCGAGCGAATCGGCTGACTCTGCGGTAAGGAGCGGTGATGGACCACCAGGCAATCGACGCATGCACAATTGGCGCAGCCAGTGGCGCGGCCACAGCGGACGGTTCGGTGCTCGTGTGGAGCAACAGTGACGACCCATTCACGACTCGCACCCGGCTTGTTGTCGTGGAGCCAGACGACGGCTATCGCTTCATCGCTACCCAGATTATTTCGCCTCCACCGCCGGTGTCGTTCAATGAGATGCACACCCGTGGCCTGAACTCGGCGGGCTTTGCCTACACCTGGGCGTATGTGATGCCGTCCACCGAACCCAACGACCGCGAAGCGATCGGCGTCCCCTTGAACCAGTTTGGCCGGCTCCTGCTCTCGCAGGCCGCGACGATTGACGACGCGCTAGCGCTCGTGGAGCGCTATCCGCGTGCCTACCACGGGAACTTCCTGTTTGCCGATGCTCGCGGAGAGATCGCGCTTGTCGAGATCAGCACGAAGACCATGCACGTTGAAACTCGTGCTCGAGACGGGGTCATTGCCCGCGCGAATCACTGGATCTCCGACGTCATGGTGCCGGTTGGAAGTCCCGAGTTCCGCGAATCATCCGTGCATCGCTACCAGCGCGCCTGCGACCTGATCGGTCAGCAACAGGGCTCGATCAGCGTTGAGTCGCTGACGGCAATCACGGCTGACCAGGAGGGTCATGACCGCATCGGCGTCTCTATCTGTGCTCGTGGAAACCCCAACGGCGACCGGCCGTTCTGGGGCGGGACGGTCAGCTCCGAGATTATCGAGCCCAGCAAAGGACGTTTCTGGTACTGCTACGGCTGGCCGGGCGGTCCGGAACCGGAATCTCCAGAGCAGCAGCTGTACCAGGACCGCTCGTGGGGCACCTACCTGCCGTTCGACCTCGCCGACCTTGAGCCGGGTGAGTACGTGACCACTGACGGACGCATCACTCCGCTCGCAGTCAAGTATCTGCGGTCAGGACTCATGAAGGAGGTTCGAGCGCATTCTCGCGTCTAACCCAATGGCGATAGAGCTGATGTCAAGGTCTTGTTGAGGAGGAATAGCTTGCCGGATTATGACCCAACAAAGCGGAGTATCGTGTTTCGCAGCGGTGAGAAAGTGAGTCGACGTCTCCTGCTCAAGCTCGCTGCTGGAGTCGCCGCCGGCGCGACCATCCCATCAATCCTGGCGGCGTGCGGGTCCGACGACGAGGAACCGGGCGGCGCCTCGACGACGTCCACCGGGGACTCCGGTCAAGCTGCCGAATCTACTCCTGCGGAGAGCGGCTCCGGCGAGTCCCCTGCGGGCGAGCCTAAGCGCGGCGGCACGTTGCGCATTGGCTACACCGAGCCAACCTCACTCGACCCCCAGTACATTTCAGGCGTGCTCGAAGGCAACATCGTGGGTCTGGTGTTCGACTCCCTGATGGTCCAGGATCCATACAGCTCCGAGTACATCGTCGGGCCGATGAGCGAATCCATCGAGGTCTCGGACGACCTGCTCACCTGGACGTTCAAAATCAAGGAAGGCATTGTCTTCCACGACGGTAGCGCGTTCGATGCACATGTCGTCCGGAGCATCTATGAGTACGCTGTGGATCCGGCAAACGCTACCTGGGTTACCGGCATCTACCTCCCGCCAGAACCGACCTTCGATACCCCGGACGACTTCACGTTCACGATTTCTTCACCTGAACCGTACGGTCCGATGGCTAGCCACCTGTTCTGGGACGCCTGGTTCGGAATCCATCCGCCGGAAGCGCGCGAGAAATTTGGCGAGGATTTCGGGCGCAACCCGGTTGGGGCCGGCCCCTTCAAGTTCAAGGAGTGGCTCGCCGGGGATCACCTGACGCTTGTCCGCAATGAAGATTACGCCTGGGGTCCGGGATTCCTGGAGAACAAGGGTGTAGCGTACCTCGATGAGATCTTCTTCAAGTTCATTGCCGAGCAGAGCACGATCGTCGCCGGTCTGCAGAGTGGTGAGCTGGATATGGCATTCCTTCCGAACCAGTTCTATGACCAGTTTGCCGGTGATTCTAACTTTGAGATCCTGACGAGGCCATCCGGCGCACTCACTGCGCTGGCCTGGAACATGGACCGCTGGCCCTTCGACGACCCAGCGACCCGCAAGGCGCTGATGCATGGGTTCGACCGGCAGCGTTTCTTGCAGGTTATGGAGAACGGTCAGGGCACGGTCATGTACGGGTCGATCGTGCCGGCTCTCCCGCACTACTGGGCGGGCGAGCAGGAGGAGGGTCCGCAGTACGACCTTGAGAAAGCCAAGGCGATGCTGGCGGAAGCCGGCTGGGAGGACACCGATGGCGACGGCATCATCGAACGCGACGGCAAGCCGTTTCAGGTGACGCTGGTTGCCGGTGGGACTGAAGAGTACGTGCGCTGGTCGAGCCTCGCCCAGGCGCAGGCGAAAGATCTCGGCATTGATGTCACCATCGAAACGCTCGAGCAGGCGGCGCTCACCGCAGCGCTGAACAGTGGCGAGTATGACCTCTTCCGTTTTGGGTATGACACCGTTGACCCGGACATTCTGGCCTTTTTCTTCTACTCACCGCAGATCCCGAAAGATGGCGGTTCCGGTCTGAACCGGTCGCGCGTGAACGACCCCAAACTCGACGCGTTGATCGACAAGCAGCGCACGACGCTCGATGCGGATCGGGATGCCGCCGTGGAAGAGATCGTGCGCTACATGATGGACGAAGCCATCTTCCTGCCGCTCTACTCACCCGCGAAGAATACGGTGATCAACAAGCGGGTGAAGGGTGTCATCTTCTATCCAAATGCGATGGACTGGGAGCTGACTGACGCCTGGATCGATGAGTAGCGAGCATGGGTAGTTACGCGGCACGACGGCTGCTGGGTCTCATCCCGATTCTGATCGGCGTCAGCCTGGTCACGTTCTTTTCGATGCACCTGACCCCCGGCGATCCAGTCGATCAGATTCTGGCTGGCAACGCCAACCGGGAGGCCGCGGAAACGCTCAGAGCGCATCTGCGGCTGGATGACCCGCTGCCGGTTCAATACATGCGCTGGTTGGGTGGGATCCTGCAGGGTGATCTCGGCAGATCCCTCCTCACCAACGCTCCGGTGCTCGACGAAATCACGGGCCGGCTTGGAAACACGTTGAAGCTCGCGCTCGCGGGAATGGCGGTGTCAGTCCTGATCGGCGTTCCTCTCGGCGTCCTGGCAGCGGTGTCGAAGAAGCAGTGGATCGATTCTTCGATCATGCTGGTGGCGCTCACTGGACTGTCGATGCCGAGTTTCTGGCTTGGGCTCCTGGTACTCCTGGTGTTTGGCGTTCAGTTTGGGTGGTTCCCGGTTATTGGGGGGACCGGGATACGGGCGCTGGTCCTCCCGGCGCTCACCCTCGGTGTGTCGTACTCGGCCATCATCGCGCGCCTGACGCGATCCAGCATGCTGGAAGTCCTGCGGCACGAATACGTTCAGACGGCGCGTGCCAAGGGCCTTGCCGAACGGGTCGTCATCGTGCGTCACGCGTTCCGCAACGCACTCATCCCAGTGCTCACCGTTGTCGGTATCCAGTTTGGTGGCTTGCTGGCTGGAACGGTCATTATCGAAGCAGTCTTTGCACGATCGGGGTTGGGCTCTCTGGCTATCCGGGCGATCCAGGCGCGTGATTTCCCGGTAGTGCAGGGTATCGTGCTGTTCTACGCCACCTTCTATATCCTTTCGAGCTTAGTCGTTGACCTGCTGTACGGGGTTCTCGACCCAAGGATTCGGTTGACATGATGTATTCAGCGAATAGCGGTGGGATAGCGCGACATGGCTGAAGCCGTTCAACGGCCAGCGGCCGGTCAAACCCTACAGGGGGCAGGGGAACGTTCGGTGCGGCGCAACCGGCTCTTGCTGCGTCTCATCAAGAATCGCATTGTGCTGGTCTGGATGATCGTGCTGGCGTTCATGATCCTGGCGGCCATTGCCGCGCCGGTCGTGGCACCCATGGACCCGCTCGAGCAGTCGGCAGCGCTTCTGGAGCCGCCCTCCGGCGGTCACGTGTTTGGCACGGACGAGCTCGGCAGAGATATCTTCAGCCGCGTGATCTTCGGCGCCCGGATCTCGCTCACGGTCGGCATCGTTGCGGTGGGCATCGCGGCCTCGTTCGGGACACTCCTCGGGCTCGTCGCGGGGTTTACTGGCGGGTGGCTGGACAGTCTTCTCATGCGCAGCATTGACGTGCTGATGGCCTTCCCCGGCATCATCCTCGCGATCCTCATCATGGGTACGATGGGATCCAGCCTGACCAACGTGATGATTGCGGTGGGTATCAGCGCCATCCCCTGGTATGCGCGCATTGTGCGCGCCACGACACTGGCGGTGAAGGAGTATGACTTCGTGCTGGCCGCTCGCGCCCTTGGCGCGAGTAGTCAGCGGCAGATGTTTCGGCATGTGCTCCCGAACGTGATTGCCCCGGTGATCGTGCTTGGCACGGTGGGTATTGCCGGCGCCATTCTCGCGATCTCGAGTCTGAGCTTCCTTGGGCTCGGGGCGCAGCCGCCGAGCCCCGAGTGGGGTTCCATGCTCAGCCAGGCACGTATCTACCTGACACGCGCCTGGTGGATTACCGCGTTTCCCGGACTCGCCATTATGGTCTCCGTCCTGTCCATCAATATCATTGGCGACGCCCTGCGTGACGTCCTCGATCCCCGCCTCCGAGGTGTGATCAAGGAGTGATGTAGCGAGCGAAATCAAAGGTTCCTCCTCGATGTCCGGGATATACGCCGGCGTGGGGCGCTACACCGGGTCCAGCGCCACGCCGGCCCAGAAACGGGGAAGAACGTCGTACCGGCACCGAGGGCACGGATCTTTGGCCTGCCTCGGGAAGGTGCGCTCACGAAATTATGTGTAGAACTGATATACCCGCAGTCTGTGGACTGCGTGCGCGTGGGGCATCGACCGTCCAACGGCGCGTGGTCACCAGGGGAGAGGCGGGAACTGTGACGCCGGCGTGCGATCGCAGGAAATCGACAGATCAAGGAGATGTTCTGACGTGACAGATCGATCGCGTCCTACGTACCGCGTTGGTGTTGATATTGGCGGCACGTTTACCGATGTTGTGTTCCTCGGGTCCAACGGCGATGTCCTCACGCGCAAGGTCTCATCGACGCCCCATGACTACAGCCTCGGCATTATCGAGGGCATTACGCAGCTGTTGGCCGTCCACGATCTGGAGCCGGGCCAGATCGACGAGATCGTGCACGGCACCACCGTGGCGACGAACGCCGTGCTCGAAAAGGCGGGTGCGAAGGCCGCCCTCATCACCACGCGCGGGTTTCGCGATGTGCTGGAGCTCCGCCGGGTGCGCATTCCTGAGCTCTACAACATGAACTGGGACAAGCCAGAAGCATTGATCCCACGGTATCTGCGCCTTGAGGTGAACGAGCGCATCAGTGCGCAGGGCGAGATTCTCGTCCCGCTTGAAGCCGATGGCCTCGCGGCGATCGCGAACCTCCTGGAAAGTCATGCGATCGAGGCCGTGGCGGTGTGTCTCATCAACTCATACGCCAACTCCATCCACGAACGGCAGGTGCGAGACTACCTGAGCGCGGCACTTCCGCAGGTTGACGTGTCGATTTCGACCGACATCGTACAGGAGATCAAAGAGTTCGAGCGGACGAGCACGACGGTCGTGAATAGCTACGTGCAGCCGGTGGTGCGCCGCTACTTGCAATCGCTCAGCACCCGCTTGCGCGAGGCGGGCATCACCGCGCGCCTGCTCGTCATGCAGTCGAACGGCGCAGTGATGAGCGTGGAGTCTGCTCAGGAACGACCCTGCTACCTGATCGAGTCCGGCCCCGCCGCCGGCGCGATTGGTGGAGCGGCGGTGGCTCGAGACCTCGGCATCTCCCGGGCGATCACGTTCGACATGGGTGGGACAACCGCCAAGGCCGCACTGATCGAAGGCGGTGAGGTCGCGCTGACGGACGAGTACGAGGTCGGGAGCGGCATGACCATCGGGAGCCGGCTCATCAAGGGCGATGGCTACCTGCTGCGCATACCGGCCGTCGATCTTGCGGAAGTGGGCGCCGGCGGCGGGTCGGTTGCCTGGGTAGACAACGGCGGATCGCTGCAAGTCGGGCCGCGCAGCGTCGGCTCGGTGCCCGGTCCCGCCTGCTATGGAGCCGGCAACGAAGAAGCGACGATCACGGATGCCAATGTGGTGCTGGGATACATCGGAGCCGACGGGGTGGCAGGCGGTTCGTTGCGACTCGATCCCGATCTGTCCTGGAAGGCGCTGGAGCGTCTCGGAAGACATTTCAACATGGGGCCGCTCGAGGCCGCTCGCGCTGTCCATGTCATCGGCAACGCCCGCATGAGCCGTGCCATTCGTGCCGTTTCAACCGAACGGGGCCTGGACGTGCGCGATTTCGCCCTCATCGCCTTTGGCGGGAACGGGCCTGTGCATGCTGCTCTCATGGCCCGCGATCTGGGCATCAAGAGGGTGGTCGTTCCGCCGCACGCCGGTCTCTTTAGCTCGATCGGGATGGCCGTAGCCTCCGTGGGTCATCAGTACGTGCAGACGTTTCAGTCCCGCTTGGCCGAGCTGACTGCGGACCGGCTTGTGCATGAGATGCAGGGCATGCAGGAGCGCGCGCTCCACGATCTCGTGCGTATCGGATACCCCGACGACCAGCTGCGCTACAGCAACGCAGCCGATCTGCGCTATGTCGGCCAGTCGTTCTGCTTGACCATCGACGTCCCGTACCACGAACCGACTGGTCGCTCGACGCTCGTGGCTGAGATCGCGCGCCAATTTCACGAAGCGCACGCGCGACGCTACGGCCATAGCTCCGAAGAGAATCCCCTGGAGCTGGTTAATCTGCGGCTGAGTGTCACGGTGAATGACGGTCAACCGAGCGGCAATGGGCACGGCGGGAGCACACGCCGGTTGAATGGCAACATGACTCCAGGATCGACCCGGGACGTGCATTTCGCCGACATCGCCGAGACACTGCGCACCGACGTCGTGTCCCGCGAAGACCTGCGCGAGGGATTGCCGGGACCACTGTTGGTCCAGGAGTACGACACGACGATCGTCGTACCTCCCGGATGGCGTGCCTGGCTCGATTCAACACAAGACGTAATCATCGAGAGCATGGATGAGTCTCATGACCTATAACGTAGCGGACCCGGTCACGTTCGAGCTGATCAAGAATGCGCTCGGCGCCATCGTTGACGACATGGCGCTGACGATTGTGCGCACCGCCTACTCGAACGTGGTGCGTGACAACATGGACTTCTCAACGGGCCTGTGTGACCGGCATGGGCGGCTCGTTGCCCAGGGACTCACCGTCCCCTTGCACCTTGGCTCGGTTCCAGACGCGATGCTCTCTTTAATAGAAGAGCTCGGTCCTGAGACCGGACCTGGTGACGTGTGGCTGATGAACGACCCCTATCGCGGCGGTATGCACCTGCCCGACATATTCGTCGTCAAGCCCATCTTCAGTGCCGCGGACGAGCTCGTCGCCTATGCTGTCACGATCGCTCACCACACCGACGTAGGTGGCCGGGTTGCCGGCAGTAATGCGGCTGACTCCACGGAGATCTATGCTGAGGGGCTAAGAATCCCTCCGGTGTTCCTCTACAAGGGAGGCGAGCCAAACCGCACCCTACTGCAGCTGCTCAGCAGTAACGTGCGCCTGCCCGAAAAGGTGCAAGGTGACCTTCAGTCGCAGCTCGCAGCGTGCCATCTGGCGGAGACGAATTTTCTCGAGCTGACGGATCGCTACGGTGTGGACGAGGTCGATCGCTATCTCGAAACCTTGCTCGATTACTCCGAGCGCATGACGCGGGCAGAGATCCAGGCTATCCCGGACGGCGTCTACCAATTTACGGATTACATCGACGACGACGGGTTTGACGACCAGCCAATCCCAATCTGCGTGAAACTCACGGTCGCTGGAGACGAGATTCACGCGGACTTCGAGGGCACGTCGCCGCAAGTCAAGGCGGCCATCAATGCCACGCTCTCAGTCACCAAGTCCATGGTCTACGCTGCTGTTCGCTGTACGCTGTCGAGTGACATCCCCAACAATGCCGGGATGTTCCGCCCGATTAGCGTCGATGCTCCTGAAGCGAGCATCGTCAACGCGGTCTTGCCCGCCGCGGTAGCAGCTCGGGGACTGACCGCGTTCCGAATCGGGGACACGGTGCTCGGTGCGCTGGCGCAAGCCCAGCCAGACAAAGTGTTCGCGGCCGGAGAAGGCGGGAACACCGGCATCTCCATCGGGGGCTACGATGCCGCGCGCAACCCATTCATCTACGTCGAGTTCATCTGCGGGTGTTGGGGAGCGCGTCCAACGAAAGACGGGGTAGATGGGGTCACGAACATCTTCTCGGATCTTTCAAACAACCCTGTCGAGATGATCGAGGCAGAGTATCCGCTCCTGGTTGAAGCGTACGAGCTCATCAGCGACTCGGGTGGTGCCGGCCAGCATCGCGGCGGTATGGGCGTGCGGAAGCGGCTCCGCTTCCTCGAAGAAGAGGGCGTCCTCCAGGTCCGCAGCGACCGCCAACGCTTCCGTCCGTATGGTCTCGCCGGTGGTCAGCCCGGCGCGCCGACGAGGAACATTTTCCTGCAGAATGACCGGCCGGTTGAGGTGGGTACCAAGTTCACGGAGTGGATTCACAAAGGCGACGTCATCGACCATCATCAAGCAGGGGGTGGTGGCTTCGGCAACCCGCTGCTGCGCGATCCCGAGGCCGTGCGCATCGACGTGCGCGACGGACGTGTCTCTTGGGAACGCGCGCGTGCCGAGTATGGCGTGGTGATCGATCCACAGACGCTTGAGGTAGATACGCACCAGACGCTGGTCCTGCGACAGGAACAAGCCGTCTAGGTACATTACTGTCTGGGCTGACGACGCGTCCAGATGAACGTCCTTGCATGCTTGCGCGATAGCTGCGACCATAGCCTCTGTGTGCGTAAGGGCAACCACCAGATATGGCAGTCATCCGGAGCGTGTTCGTCATCCTGAGCCTGTCAGTCATCCTGAGTACCGGACCACGATAATGGTGTCACCCCCGGTAGGGGAGGAGCTCGTCTCCTCCCGAAAGCCCGGTCCGCTCGAGGCGGGAGGAGACGAGCTCCTCCCCTACCAACCGGCGGAACCCCGAATCGTGACAACTCCCCTGTGGTCTAGTACTCAGGATGACTGGTTAGGCGCGCAGGGTGACTGACAGGCTTAGGATGTCTGGTTAGGCGCTCAGGATGATCGGTTTGGCGCTCAGAGCCTGCCCCGAGCAACGCCGAAGGGATGACCAGAAGCGGCCCAGATGCCGCGTAACGTGATGCGAATGGGACAATCAACTGGAACCAATTGATAGCTCACGATGTAGATAGAACGATGCAACCATGATCCCGCGGCATCGTGCGGCGCAATGGCGTCCCAGCCGCCAGACATTGCTGCTCCTCATGCTGGTCGGCGGGCAATGCATAGCGATCTATTTCGCTCGCGCCGAGCACACGCTGTGGCGGGTCGCCCTGCCGTGGCTTGGCAGCCTGGTGGCCGGCGTTGCCCTGTTGCAGGCGCGCTGCGATGGACCTCGAGTGCCACGCCTCGCCATCCGGTCTCAGGAGGTGCTGATCGTCGCCGGGTTGACGCTGTTGGCCGGTCTTCTGCGCCTGTCCAATCTGGAGACGATGCCGAATGGCATCATCGGGGACGAGGGGGAGTTCGGGGTTCTCGGACTAGCCGTCGCGGAAGGGCGCGGCCCCGACCCCTTTGGTGTCGCATTCCTCGGTGACCCGGCCCTCTATGTGCACCTCCTGGCACCGCTGATCGCGCTGCTCGGGCCGACGATGGAGGCCATTCGGTTGCCGTCTGCGCTGGTCGGAATGGCCACGGTGCCGGCCCTCTACCTGCTGGTCCGCGAACTCTCCGGTCGCCGTCCCGCCACACTCGCCGCGTTCTTGCTGGCGACGTCGGCGGTCCATATCCATTTCAGCCGCCTGGCGCTCAACGTGATCGAGATGCCGTTCTTTGCCTGTCTCAGCCTCTGGTGCCTGACACGCGGTCTCTCCCATCGAGGGGACGTCTGGTATCTCCTGGCAGGCATCGCGGGCGGCCTGGGTTTCTATTTTCACTTCGGTGCACGCCTGCTTGCACCTGTCTTGCTCCTGATTCTGGCCGGACAGCTGCTCGTCTCGCCCCGTGACTGGCGCACGTGGGGGCGGTCGATCGGCGTGACCGGCCTCGGCGGGTTCCTGGCGCTGTCGCCCATGCTGGCGCACCTGTCCAGCAATCCGCACCTCTTCACCGACCATATGGGATCGCGCGGAGTCTGGAATCACTGGGAGCGGTTGGCGGACCGCTATGGGACGGATTCGTCGGACAAGATCGGGATTCTCTGGGAGCAGGTCGTGTGGACGGTTCGCGCGTTCACGGTCCAAGGCGATTCGCTGTACGGTGCGCAGTTCTACACGTTTATGGATGCGCCGTTGTTGAACCTGATCCTGGTGCCGCTGGCCCTGCTGGGTCTCGTGCTGCTGTGCGTGCGGCTTCGGACGCTGCAGGCCCGGCTGCTCCTCGTCTGGTTTGTCGTGCCCGTCATCTTCGCGAGCATCTTGACCGACACGGCAGGACAAGCGCATCGGCTCATTCACCCTCTGGTGCCGGCACTTATTGCTGCGGCACTCTTCGTCGAATGGTGCAGGCGCCTAGCTCAGGCCTGTCTGCCTGCGCGCTTGGCGAAAATCGTCACGCCGCTCGTGCTGTTGGTGCCGCTCATCGCCGGTCTGTGGGACACGTACGGCTACGTTCAGCCGGGGGCGACCGACCGGCTCGCACCCGCACATACCGCACAAGCGCGCTGCCTGGAGGGGCTTCCCCCCGACACCGTTGCCCTGGTCGTTGGCGCACCGCGGATCTACGCTCGTCACGGCCCGAGCCGCTACCTGGGTCACGCAGTCGACCGCCGCGATCTCCTCAACCCGCCCGCTGGTTTACCGGTCGACACTGGTGGACGCCCGCTCGTCATCATCGTCCACGAGTGGAACCACGACGCACTCGCCCAGATCCGATCCGTCTATCCTGATGCCCAGTCAGTCGAGCTCAACCGCCCGGCCGGCCACCGGGTCCTCACCGTCATCGGTGTGCCCGCGGCCGGACAGTTGCCCGCATCGTTGTTGAGCCAGTGCATATCGAGAACGTAACCTACGGTTTCAATTCAATCTCGACGAAAACGAAGTCGAAATCGTTGTCGTTGATCACGTCGTGCTCGACACCCTTGTCGCGACTATATGACTGGCCGGCCACCAGTTCGGAGGTGATAGAACCGTCGGGCGTGTCCAGCAGTAGCCGACCAGTCGTCAGCGGGACGACGACGTAATCGTAAGCGTGCATGTGCCAGCCGGTGTGCGCTCCCGGTGAGAATCTCCACTCCGTCACAACGACACGGCTCGTTTCAATTTGACGAGTTGACACCGCCATCGGCCGGTCTGCGTGGGCAGGGTTGGACATCAAATGAACCCTCTCTGTGGTCAGTATCGACACACACAATACAGATAACGACTTCCGAGGCATCGCAGTTGGTGGAATGACGTCATCAACCGCCGTACCAGCGGCGATATGAAGAGTGAAACAGTCCGCCTTGCGTCATGTTCGTCTAACCGCTAACGACACTCGGGCATCGCGAAGCTTCGAGCGAGGTCTAAGGTCCGGAAGTCTCTTGGTAGAGCAGCCTCGATCATCTGCCATGTCCCAACAGCCATAATCTTGTCGTCGATGATCCCGCCCGCCTCAACCTCCGGCTGAGCCCGATTCATCGTTGCGATCGTTCCGTTGGTAATAATGAACGCATCACTCATCGTGTGCTGATCTCCTCGTCTGCCATCGCAACTATTCGCCCCCGCACCAGTCGAGAACGAAGGCGCCAACTACTTTTGCCGCGCGGCTCAGGGAGCTGACATCGAGCCACTCATCGGCGGCATGGGCGCCATGCCCAGAGGCCCCATAACAACCTGCAGGAATGCCCTGAAAGTTGAAATAGCGCATGTCATTCGTGCCGGTAGTCGATTGCATCTTGAGCTCGTCGCTGGTGACCGCCTGATGCCACTCGCCGAGGAGAACAACCGGCGGTGCATCCGGGGAGACGATAGAACCGCCGCTCTGGAAGCCATCGTAGGTAACGACCGGTCGGTTTGCAGACAGCCATGGATCATCGTCGGCAGCAGCCTGGATCGCTGCTTCTACCTCTTTTCGTATCTCGGATACGGACCGACCCGGGAAGAAGCTCAGACGACAGTGCAGCTCGCATGCTCCCGGCACTGTACTCGGCCAGTCTCCGCCCTGGATCACGCCAATATTCAGATTGATCGGGTGATCGAAGCCAACATACGCCGGGTGGCCGGTCTCATTCATCTTTCGATCCAGTTCCTGGAGTGCCTGGATGATCGGAACCATGTGCACGATCGCATTCACGCCGGTTGGAGCGACGGCTGCGTGGGCGGATTTTCCGGTTACGCGGACATGGAACCACATCACGCCGACATGGGCATTTGTGAATTCCCCATTCGTTGGCTCGGTAACGATGGCGGCGTCGGCTTTGTAGCGTCGACTGGCATCGAGGGCGCCATTCCCGGTGCACTCTTCCTCAATCACGCTCTGAACGATCAGATCGCCTTTGAGCTTGATACCCAGATCTCGAAGGACACGCGGGAGAAAGAGGTTGATCGCGACCCCGCTCTTCATGTCGAACGCGCCGCGGCCGTACATCCTGCCGTCCACAATCTCGGCTCCCCATGGATCATGCGTCCAGGCAGAGACTGGCTCAGGGCTGACGACATCGATGTGGCCGTTGAGGATCAGGGAGCGCCAACCGCCCGTGCCTGGGACAGTACCCGCCACGTTGGGCCGCCCCGCGAAGGGCACTCCGCTGTCGCCAGCTTCGGGGAGTTCCTTCAATGACTCGTCGATCTCCCAGACATCCGTCTGCATCCCGGACTCGCGCATATAGTTGGCGATGTACGCTTGAGCGCCTGCTTCCTGTCCGAGCACGCTCCGGAACCGGACCAGGTCAGCGACCAGCTCGGTCAGCTCGTCCTGGCGGGAGTCGATTTCCTTCCAGAGCCGCTCAGTTGTGGCGTTTGGAGCGGGTGACATGTTGTATTCCTTCCAATATCTTCGCATGACTTAGAGCGACGACGGTCTTGTCTAGCGATCGTGCACGCTCGGGTCGAGCGCGTCGCGCAACCCGTCTCCCAGAAGGTTGAAGCAGAGAATGACGATAAAAATGGCAAATCCGGGTATCAGGACCACGTGCGGTGTATCCGTCATGTACCGACGTCCAGCGCTCACCATCGCTCCCCATTCTGGGGTGGGTGGCTGAGGACCGAGTCCGAGGAAGCTCAGGATCGACGCGGAAAGAATAGCCGTTGCCATTTGCAACGTCGCATAGACCAGGATCGGAGCAAACGAATTCGGCAAGATGTGCCGGACGATAATCCTCGTATCGTTCGCTCCCACCGACCGAACGGCCTCGACATACGTTTCTGAACGAACGGTGAGGACAGAGCTGCGAGCGACGCGCGCGAAAACGGGAATCGAACCGATACCCACGGCGATCATTACTTCATACACACCCGGCCCTAACGCAGCGACGATTGCAATCGCCAGGAGAATTCCGGGTAATGAGAGCACCACATCCATCAAGCGCATGATGAGGTTATCTAGTTTGCTGAAATAGCCAGCGACCAGACCGAGCGTGCCTCCGATGCTCAAACCGAGGCCAACCGCGAGAAACCCAATTGTCAGCGAGATACGGCCACCATAGAGGACTCGGCTGAGAATATCCCGACCAAGTTCATCCGTCCCGAACCAGTTGGTAGAGGAGGGACTAACAAGCCGCATTCCCGATTGCGCTTTTTCTGGGTCGCTGCTGGTGAGGAGCGGGGCAAAGACCGACGCCAGGACGATGAGCAGCAGAATGATCCCTGCTATGGTCGCGACTTTGTCGCGCAACAGGAGCCGGTACCATGCCTGAGCGTTATCCCGACGGCGATTGGTCGCTTCGAGCATCTGCCCCGGACGCGCTGTTGTTACGTCTGACGTCGTCATGATGTCCTCACTCTTGGATCGATGAGGCCGTACGAAACGTCGACCACCAGATTAATCAGGACGAATGCAGCCGCAAGGACGAGGATCGGACCCTGCACCATGGGGAAATCGCGGTAGTTGATCGCGCCCACAATCAGGCGTCCCATGCCTGGCCATGAGAAGATCGTCTCCGTGACTACAGCACCGCCGAGCAGGAAGCCGAATTGCAGTCCGATGACCGTTATGGCCGGCAATAGCGCATTCTTCAGGGCGTGCTGAAACAGGACGTTGCGTTCGGCTAGCCCCTTTGCCCGGGCCGTGCGGACGTAATCGCGCCGGAGCACCTCAAGCATGCTCGACCGGACGACACGCGCGAGTGCTGCCACCTGGAAGAAACCAAGCGTGAACGCCGGAAGGGCAACGTGTTTCCATCCGTCAATCGACCAGAGCGTGCCACCGCGACCTGAGATCGGGAACCAGCCGAGCTTTGCGCTAAAGAGCCATATTGCGAGCAGACCGACGAAAAAGATAGGGAACGAAATCCCGACCAGAGCGAACGCCATGGATAGCTTGTCCCAGATGGTATTGCGTTTGTAAGCGGCGAGGACCCCAAGCGGGATGGCGACGAGAATTGACCATACGCGGGCGACAAGTACGAGTTCCAGGGTGTACCAGAACGAGTTCCGAATCTCATCGCTTACTGACCGGCGCGTGACGAGCGAGCGGCCAAGGTCCCCGGTCAAGACGTTCCCCATGTACGTTCCATACTGCACCATAATCGGGCGATTGAGCCCGAGCTGCTCACGGATATTCTCAACAACCTCCGGCGGCGCAGTCGGTCCAGCAACCATCTGAGCGGGATCGCCAGGTGCGAGATGAATAATCATGAAGACTATGATCGTGACGCCGAGGAGGACGGGAATCATCAGCAACAGTCGTCTGAGGATGTAAACCCCCACGAAGCCGTCCAATCCAGTTGGTGTTGTGGCGGAAAGGCTCCTTCCGCCACAACGAAAGTCAGCACATTACCGGGCTACGCATCCAGCCAGACGTCGAGGAGTTTCCAGGACCCCATCTGGTAGAGGCCATAGTAGTGAAACCCTTGAACGCTCTGGTGAACGCCGACAAGCTGGTACGGGTGGTACACCGGCATCCAGAAAGCAGCTTCGAGGACACGCTGTTGGATGTTGTGGTAATCCTCCAGCCACTGCTCGTCGGTTTCTGCCTGCCGCGCATCTTTTAACCATTCATCGACTTCTGGGTCTGAGAAACCGAAGCGGTTTGGTGCCGGTTGATTTTCCGAAAGGAAATAGAACATTAGAATCTCGTCCGGGGTTGAGTGGGGCATTCCCATGAGCATGACGGTATGTTCACCGGCTGCCAGGCGGGCCCAGATGGCGGCTTCTTCAATCAAGGTTGACTCAACCTCGATTCCGACATCCGCGAGATTGCTGGAGAACAGTCCCATCATCTCCTGGGTCTGGTCGCTAGCGATAGCGTAAATCGGAATGGAGAGTTTTTGCCCGTCCTTTTCACGTATGCCGTCGCCATCGCTGTCGACCCAGCCAGCTTCTTCGAGAGTCGTTTTCGCTAGCTCTGGATCGAATGCGTATCCGTACTGCTCGACATCCGGAAGGGCACCTTTCACCCAGGGAGCGACCGGTCCCCATGCCACCTCGGCGTAACCCGAAAGAATCTCGTTTACGATCTGCTCACGATCGATCGCATGCATGAACGCCACACGCACCGGCTTGTTCTCATCCGCCATCAGATCTTTGCGCAGGTTCATCCCGAGATAGGTGGTTTGGCCGCTGCGTCCCTCAATAATCTCGATGTCTTCGGAGTCGGTAAGATTTGCCGCCTCATTCGTTGGAACGACTGGAACGATTGCAACGCCGCCCGATTGGAGCTCAAGAATGCGCGTCGTGTCCTCCGGAATGATTCGGAAAGTCAGGGTCTCGATATGCGCCGGCCCCGGATTCGCGAAGAATGGCGGTCCCCACGTGTACTTATCGAAACGGGTGAGAGTTGCCTCTGCGCGGGGTGCCCAGTTATCCAGCTTGAACGGTCCAGTACCATCGACGACCAGTGTCCCGTAGTCCGCGCCACTCTCTTCGACAAAGCTCTGGTTGAGAATAGAACCGAAACCGCTCGCGAGGTTAATGAGCAGCTCGTTGTTGCGGGCTTCCAGATTGAGAACAACCGTCTGCTCATCGGGGGCTTCCACACTGGTGATACCGGCAACCCGGTGCTTGGTCGGCGATGCAGTTTCGTCAGCTAACCAGCGGTCGATGGTGAATTTGACATCGCTCGCCGTGAACGGGTCGCCGCTATGAAATTCCACACCTTCCTTCAGATGGAACGTGTAGGTCAGTCCGTCGTCAGACACATCCCAGGATTCGGCGAGCCCGGGATCGATGGTGCTGAGATCAGGCTGGACCGTAACAATCGTGTCGTAAATCTTGAGCATCCAGTCGGTCGCAATGACGGCAGTGACCTTGTGGGGGTCTAGTGAATCCGGCTCGCGATTGTGGCCGAAGACGAGTGTTCCGCCTTTCTTGACCTCACCGCCAGACTGCGACGAGCCGGAAGCGGCGGGCGTCGAATCAGACGCAGAAGCGTCGGTTGGAGTCGTGTCGGTGGCTCCAGAACCACCCGTGTCGTCTTCATCCTCATCGCCGCCACAAGCTGCGAGTAACCCACTGACGACAGGAATTGCCAGTCCCATGACCGCTGCGCGTCTCAGCAATTGGCGACGCGACAGGCCTGTACGCAGGTTGGCCGGCACCATGCGCAGGATAGACTCCTCCACGTTGCTACTCCTCCATTTGTCCCGCCGACAATATGCCGAGCGCGGATTGCAGATGATCTGACTTTGTGCGGCACATACTACTCGTGCATGAAAATGGCTGTCAAGCAGGATGGACATGACACCAACCATGATTCGGAAGCGGAGAGTCCCCTCGAGATGCGAGACCCGATAGCCCGTTTATCTGGACGCAGATCTCATATTTAGCTGTTCCTGCGGATGGTTGTTTGTCCCAGGTATCGTCGGCGGCCGCTCAGGGATGAGTGTGGCATTCATGAAGTAAGCGCTCTGTTGGTTACACAAACCAGCTGCAGACGAGCATCAATTACGGGGCAACGTGAGGTGGTGCGCGGGCTCTGATCCGGACCGATACGTGTCGCCGACCAGTGCCAGTGGCACAAGGTAGGGAGTACGTGTTCCTGCTCAAGGAAACCTATGTGGAAGCTACGCTCGCGATGGTTTCCCCCAATAGGCCAGTCATCCGGCGTTTCGCCGTCAGGTCGACTTCAACCGCCCGGCCGGCCGCCGGGTCCTCACCGTCATCGGTGTGCCCGCGGCCGGTCAGTCGCCCGCATCGCTGTTGAGCCAGTGTGCGTCGAACGCTGGTAGTCAGGCCGTAGAGAAGTGACGGTTGGTCGGCCGGCGACGTCACGCGCCGTGTGGGATGACCTCGTACGTGAGAATCATGAGGGAGAATCAAGAAGCCGGATCAGATGACGTCATCCGATCCGGCTTCGTCGTCGGAGCGTCCTGACCAGGACGCCCAATTGAGCGAGGTGCGCGGGTTCATTCCCGTGACAGAGATCCTGTCGCGAGTGAATGACTACTCTTTCTGCCGTGGATCCAGTGCGTCGCGCAGCCCATCACCTAGCAAGTTGAATGCAAGCACCGTCAGCGTGATCATGACGCCGGGCACAATTGCGATATGAGGGTAATTCCGCATATTGACGCGGGCCGCTGACAGGTCTCCGCCCCAGGAAGCTGTCGGAGGTTGTGTCCCCAGCCCAAGAAAGCTCAACGCTGCCTCAATGATGATGATTACACCGATACCGAGTGTCGCGATCACAATGACGGACCCCAGAACGTTGGGGAGGATGTGCCGGAAGATGATTCTGAAGTCAGTCGCGCCGACGGCGCGAGCCGATTGCACGAACTCACGCTCCCTCAGACTCAAGACATCCGCGCGAACGATTCGCGCGTAGGTGGCCCAGACCGTCGTTCCAATCACGATCGTTACGGTCTTGAGGCTTGGTCCAAGGACCGCGGACAGCGTAATGAGCAGCGCAAGGATCGGGAACGCCATGAGTGTGTCGGTAAGCCGAGACATAACAGAGTCAACCCAGCCACCGAAATAGCCACCGAGTGCTCCAACCGTCGTCCCGATTGACACCGCAATCCCTGTAGCGATCAAACCCACCAGCAGTGCTACCCGCGAGCCGTAGATGGTCCTGCTGAGGATATCTCTGCCAATCTGGTCAAACCCTAAAGGGTGTGCCCACGACGGACCTTCGCCTAGCCGTGACGTATCGACAGCGTATGGTGGATAGGGTGCAAGGAGAGGCGCGACGATTGCGATGACACACAGGATCAGGATGAAACCGAGGCCGATCAGCCCGGGACGGTAACGCTTGAAGCGTCTCCACGAACGTGCGAACTCGGAGCGTTGTTTGTTCTCCTGGGCAGATAACGCCGAGGGAGAAGAGCCCACTGCACTGGTTCTTCGAAGCTTGTTAATCATGGGAACTGATCCTACCTATTCAGCTATCGGATCCGAATACGCGGATCAATCAACGCGTACAGGAGGTCTGTAAGCAGATTCGTTACAACCACCAACACGCTCAGAAGCAGAACGATTGCCTGGACAACCTGGTAGTCGAGGCGGAAGACGGAATCCATAAAGAGCCGGCCGATTCCCGGCCATGCGAAGATCGTTTCGATGATGATGGTTCCGCTCAAGAGAAAGGCGATGCGCAGACCGACTATAGTGACAATGGGCAGCATGGCGTTCCGGACAACGTGGCGAGCGATGACCAGTCGCTCACTAAGCCCTTTCGCTCGCGCCGTAGTGACATAATCTTGCTTGAGAACCTCAAGAGTGGCACCACGCGAGACTCGTGCTAAAAGGGCTGTCTGCTCAACGGCAAGGACCGCGACTGGCATGACATAGTGCTTCCAGGTTCCGGAGCCAGACGAAGGCAACCATCCCAGCTTCAACGCGAAGATAATGATGAGCATGAGTGAGATCCAGAACGATGGTAACGCGACGCCAAGCGTTGCCCCCAGCATGCTGCTGTAGTCAAACAGTGAGTTGCGCCGGATAGCTGCGATGACGCCCATGGGCAACGCGATTGTTAGCGCGATGGCGAACGCGATTCCGTTGAGCTTGAGTGTGACCGGCGCTGCGTCGCGCAGCATGTCACTGACGGGCTGGCCAGTGCGCACAATCGATACACCGAAATCACCCCGGAGCATGTTCCCCGCCCAGGTGAAGTACTGCTGATACCACGGGCGATCAAGACCCCATTTTCGCTCTACGGCGTCGAGTTGGTCCTGCGTTAGTTGGGTGTCTCCCAACATGACGTCGATCGGACTTCCTGGCGCCAGTTGCAAGATTCCAAACGTGGCGACGCTGATCAGGAAGATGACCAATAAACCGTGAATTACACGCCGGATGAAGTAGGCTAGCATTCCCACCGACCTTGTTCATTACCGTTCGAACGGCAAGAACGTTCTATCAACGATCGACAACCTGACGAACAAGCTCGTTTCAACGACTCCCGCTTGGGGTACACGCCACCGCTCCTGGCACCAGGAGCGGTGGCGTGCCGAGCGTTCAAGAACAGGACGGCCCTATCCCCGAGAGCGCCGCATGCTGAGCTGCCTTATTCCTCTTCGAGCCAGTACGTGTAGATCAAGCGATAGGGCGCGTTGGTGTTGACGATAGACTCCGGCAGCCCCTTGACCTTCTTGCTCCAGATTTCGATCCACTCCCAGAACATGATGTAGAGGAAGGGGACATCCTCTGCGACAAGCTGCTGAATCTCGCTGTAGATGGCCTGGCGCTCTTCTGTATCAGCCGTCGCCACGCCTGCATCCAGCAGTTCATCAACTCGCGGGTTGCTGTACTGGGAGAAGTTTCTGGCGGACCCCGTCTTGAGCGAGGTGCGGGCATCCGGCTCGCCGCTCGCGCCGCCGTACGTCCAGTTGAAGATCGACGCATCCAGGTCTCCGCTGTCGAAGCCGGCGAGAATCGACGCTACTGGCTGCTCCTCGATTTTCATCTCGACACCGACTGCGGCGAGGTCGGCTTGAGCAACCTCTGCTTTGCCCCGGTTGCGTTGATCGCCCGTGATCACAGTGCAGGTGAACGAGAGGCGCACGCCATCCTTTTCACGGATGCCGCCGTCGCCAGGAACCCAGCCGGCACCGTCGAGAAGTGCTATTGCCTGCTCTGGATCATAGGGATAATCCTTGACATCCGGCTCATAGTACAGCTCGAGACCGGGCGAAAGGTTGGAGGTAGCTTTGACTGCCAATCCCTGCTCGAGGTCGTCCACCATGCGATCCCGATTCAGGGCGAACATCATCGCCTGGCGAACTTCTTTCTCCGCAAGCGCTGGTTTCGTGTTGTTCAACGGGAAGTGGTTGTTTGAGAGTGCAGGTGCGCGTAAGGCGATGAATCGGTCATCCTCCATCAAACGCAGGTTGTCCTGTGCTGTAAGAGGCCAGACCGAGTTGTGCGACTCGCCAGTTTCCAGAGCAATCGCGCGCACGGATTCTTCCGGAACATTGGTCTCTCGGTAGATGTCGATGTTGGGCCGCCCGCGGAAGTAGTCGTCAAATGCCTCGAGTTCCGTAAATTCAGCCGCTCGCCACTCTTTCAGCTTGAAGGGGCCGGTACCGATCGGATTTGCTGCATAACCCTCCTTCCCGACCTGACCGTGGTGGTGCTCAGGAAGGATGAATGTCGTGCCGGCAAGCAGGAGGAAAGATGCGTCGACTGCGCTCAGTTTGACCACAGCGGTGTAGTCATCCGGCGTCTCGACAGAATCGAGCGCGGCGAAGTTGTTGCCGAGCAGGGCTGCGCTCTCGGGATCGGCGTACCACTCAAACGTGTATTTCACGTCCGCGGAGGTGAACTCTTCGCCGTCGTGGAACAGCACGCCCTCACGGAGCACAAACGTGTACTCAAGGCCGTCGTCAGAGATCTCGAAAGATTCCGCAAGGATCGGCTCCAGGCGATAATCCTTGTCGACTTCGACGAGTCCATCGTGGAGATTAGCCACGATTACCCAGTGAACGGTCGCGCCAGCATCGTCTGGGTGGAGAGAAGAGATCTCCTGGTTCCCTTGAACGATCAGGGTGCCGCCCTGCGTTGGCGTGTCGCCACTGTCGCTTGTGTCTGAAGATGGCGTCTCTTCGGGCGCTTCGGTAGCCTCGGTATCTGTTTCGGTGGCATCCGGCTCAGCTTCGCCGGTTGGTGTCGCGTTCGACTGAATCGAGACGGTAGGGATAGATGCGCGCGTGCCGGTGGTTGACGTTGCTTGAGGCTTGTCACCTTCGTCACCGCTGTCACCGCTATCGTCCGAGTCCCCGCCGCAGGCGGCAAGCAGCGACGTCATGGCTGGAATGGCCACGACCGCTGAAGAACGCTTCAAGAAGGCTCGACGTGAGAGCGGTCCTAAGAACCCCACTATTTCTTCGAGTGTTGAGAGCCGGTCCATCGTGATTTGCCTTTTCTATACCCAACGTTCCACCGACGGCTGATCAAACGAGTAATATCTTTTCGCGTACTCACAGCCAAGACGGATATATACGATACATTGACAAAGCACGCAAGAGGCACCAGCATATGGTGACGTTTTTGAAGGGGCTTATGGGAGGTACGATGCGTAAGATTTCGACTCGCGAAGATCTGGATCGAGCGATTGAACGCGTGCGGTCAGATTTTTCAGGGGAAATGGCGTTTGCGGCGAAGAATCTCGACACCGGCGAAGAGATTCTCATCGATGCCGATACCATCTTCCCGACGGCGAGTACGATCAAGCTCTCGATTCTCGCCACGGTGTACACCCACCTGCGGAACGGGAGCCTGGACCTTCAGGAGCGTATTGAGGTCAAGGAATCCGACCTCGTCGGGGGATCAGGGGTCATGAAGGAGCTCGGCGCTCAGCTACAGCCAACGATTCTCGATCTGGCGACGCTGATGACCATCGTGAGTGACAACACAGCGACGAACATGCTCATTGACCGCGTGGGCGGGGTCGATGTCGTCAACGAGACGATGCGGCCGTATGGGCTTGGTCAGGTCCTCTTGCACAACCGCGTTGATTTCGAAGCAATCGGCAGCGATGTGCGCAGGTTCGCAGAAGCTCCTGCCGTGGAACTGATGCGGTTCAATGAATTACTCCTGCACGGTGAGATGGTCGATGCGGACGCCTCTGAGGCGATGATGGACATCATGCGCAAGCAACAGTACCTGGACCAGGTGCCTCGCTACCTCAACTACCGTCAGATGAGCGCCAAGATCCTGAACTCGAATACGTTGATCGATCTGGGCTGCAAGACGGGTTTCTTCCCGGGTACCCGCGTCGATGCAGGGTTTATCGTGCTGAACTCAGACGTGCGAATTGCCTACTGCGCGATGGCGCACGGGAGTAGTGACCGCTCGATCGCGCCGGAGAGTGAGCCCGGAGTAGTAAATGGCCTCATGGGACGCCTCATGGCCGAGTACTGGTGGCCCGGCGAATGGAACGAAGCCGAAGCTACTATCCCGTCGGCGTATGTGGATTGCATCCTCGCCTCCTGAGGCGAGGAGCTCGCAGGTCGCGTTCCGGCCGGATAGGCGCCAGGCCGGCCAGCGAGCCACGGTCCTGGGTCAAGAGGCGACGGGCGAACTATTTCGCAAGAGCCGGCTAAGCCGGGCTGGACGGGAGGGATCTACAGCCCGCCGTCCTCGAGGTACTTGTGGAGATAGGTGAAGTCGGCATCGGGGTGGGCGGCGGTGAAGCGCTTCCAGACGGCTGCGACGGCGGCGGCCAGGTCGTGCGGGACGTCCGCGGCAGTGGCATCTTCGAGGTAGAGCGCGACGTCCTTGGTCATGAGGGACCCGGCGAAGCCGAAATCGTAGGTCTGTGGGATGACGCTGCGGGGGAACTTGTCCTCGCTCGCGGCGCTGCGCCCGCTCGAGACGTTCAATACCGCGACCATCGTTGGCAGGTCGAGCCCCAGGCGCGAGCCAAACACCGTCGCCTCGCAGGTCGCCGCGAGCGCGGCGGCCGAGGCGTAGTTGTTGACGAGTTTCATGGCCTGGCCCTGGCCCGCGGCGTCGCCGAC
Organism: uncultured Chloroflexia bacterium; assembly: GCA_963729445.1. Classification (GTDB taxonomy): domain Bacteria; phylum Chloroflexota; class Chloroflexia; order Thermomicrobiales; family CFX8; genus JACCZH01. The sequence continues at coordinate 218,004 of CAVSNU010000005.1, read as the reverse complement.
CCGGGTACGGTTCCGGGCGAGGACGGTAAGGACCGGTTCGAGCTCCTGGAAGAGCCTGTCCGAGGCGCCGATCATCATGGCCAGTGAGCCGCTGGTGGCGCCGGCCACGCCGCCGCTGACCGGCGCATCGACGTACGCCACGCCGGCGGCCTCCAGCAGCCTGGCGCACTCGCGCGCGGCCGTGATACCGATGGTGGACAGGTCAACGACCGTCCGGGTGCGCGGATCGTTGGCCTCCGCGATCTGACTGCAGACCTCGCGCGAGGCGGCGCCGTCAGGGACGCTCAGGAAGATCGTGCCGGCTTCCGCGGCAAGTTCGCGCACGGAATCGGCAACCATGGCGCCGACCGGCAGGCGCTCACGGGTCCCGGCCGGGTCGAAGCCAACCAGTTGGTACCCGGCAGATACGAGGCGTCCGGCCATCGGGCTACCCATTCGGCCGAGGCCCACAAATCCCAGCGTCGGTGCGGTCATGGACTGAGACCTTCCTATTAATAGACGCACCTGAACCTCACGATTGGAAATCGTCGCTGCAGGCCCTTGCGCTGTCGTACAGATCAACCGTCATGCCGTGCACCCTCCAGGTGCGGCGCTTGGCAAGTCGGTTGGCGTCTACGGGGAGCCGTGCATTATAGAGATCATGCGCCAGATACACTGACCGTACTCGCTCTGGAGACGATCCGTCAAGGCGTCGTGTAGCGATCCGAGACCGACTGTCAAGCATATTGACAATCTGTCGAGGCACCGCTATCGTGTGCGTACCGACGTACTCGAACGCACAGGCAGGCCGCTCATCGTACTGACGGGACGCTGTCACTCCTCGCGTAGCGACAGGAGGCCATCCCTGGATCCCAACGGTGCTGCCATTGATGATTACCTACGCTTATTGCGGCCGATAGCGAAGGCAATAGTGGAGACCTTCGGTTCCAGCTGTGAGGTCGTCATCCATGACTTCCGCTATCCCGAGCATTCGATCGTGGCGATCGAAGGAAACGTAACCGGTCGGACGATTGGGGGGTCCATGACCGAAATCGGGCTCTCACTCATCGCACAGGGTGATCGAGCGCACGACCCTCTGTATCACACCATGCACACACAATCCGGGCGCGTTCTGAAGTCAGCGACAATCCTATTGCACGATTCAGACAACAGAGCGATAGGCACCTTTGGCATCAATTTTGATATCACCAATCTCCGTGATCTTGCGAGCGCCATTAAGCCTCTGATCGCTCCCGCTTCAAACCCGTCAGCGCCCATCACGTTCACGGATAATATCTGGCAAATCGTCACCAATACGATCCAGGAGGAAAAAATTGCGAGAGGGACGTCCGTCAGCCGCATGACCAAGGAAGACCGGCTGCGGATCTTCCGCATCCTGGACACACGGGGCATCTTCGAGCTTCAGCGATCCGTACCCTATGTTGCGTCACGCCTACACATTTCGCGTGCCACGGCGTACAAGTACCTCGAAGAGATCCGGTCAGACACATCGACACCTGCGACGGCCGGCACTGCCCGCCATGCAGGTAGCGGCGAAGGAGTCGAATAGGGAGATCCACGCAACGGAACCGGAGAGAAGCGATGTCTGGCAACCGACTTAATCTACCATTCACTGGCATCCCAACCTTCATGCGCGCACCTATCCAGACCGATCTCGCAACAGTCGATGCCGACCTCGCCTTCATCGGCATCCCTACCGACGACGGCGGGCCGTGGAAGCCCGGCGCGCGCTTTGGTCCACGCAGCGTCCGGGAGCAGTCCATCCGTTTTGCCGGCTACGGTCCGCCACGCGCAGGCGGTGGGTACTACGACATCAACGAGGAACGCCGGTTCCTCGAGTACGAAATCAAGAACAACCGCATCGTTGACTGTGGCGACGTGGACATTACCCACACCAACCGCGCCAAGACCTATGACGACATCACGGCCGCGATTCGGCTGCTCCTGGAGCGCGGTGCGGTGCCGGTCGTGTTCGGTGGCGACCACGGCGTCAGCTACCCCGTGGTACGCGCCTACGAGCAGCCGATCTCGGTCGTCCAATTTGATGCCCATCTTGATTATGCGCGTACCACCGATGCGGTCGAGCTCAGCAACGGCACGCCGCTCCGCTTGATCTCGGAGCTGCCCAACGTCACCAAGCTGGTGCAGGCAGGCATCCGCAGCGTTCGCACCCGTCAGGAAGATCTCGAGGACACGCGCAAGAGCGGCACGACGGTGCTTACGATGAAGGATATTCGCCAGCAGGGGACCAGTTCCATCCTGGAGGCGCTCCCGGCCGGTGGACAGCTGTACATCACCATCGACATCGACGCGTTCGATCTGCCGCTGGTTCCGGGCTGTGCCTCAGGCGAACTGAGTGGGTTCACCTACGACGAGCTGCGCGAGGCGGTCTTCGCGCTGGCCAAGCACAGCGAGATCGTCGGCTTTGACATCGTAGAGATCAACCCGATGCTTGACGTGGCTTCCGGGGCAACCGCCTTTCTGGGGGCGCAACTGGCCATTGAGCTGATGGCCCGGCTCGTCGAGCACCCGGACTATCTGCAGCGCAAGGGCCGGCTCACTGCCAGCCACGTGTGATGCGGCCCTTGCGCCGCCTCTACGCGGCCGAATTCTCGCGCGTCGGAGAGCACCAGTTATCGCCTGATCAATATTCGCGGCAATCGCAGAAGGGCTATGACAGTGTCAGAGCTTACCGTTCCAATTCCCCTCGGATATCCCACATTTCTTGACGTGCCGCGCTGCAACGATCTGGATGCACTGGACGCGGACATTGCCCTGATCGGTGTCCCCTACACGGAGCCCTACGATATGCCGGCGTCGCGTCAGGTGTCGAGCTCTGCGCCCGAGGCGATCCGCGAGCAATCCTTACGGCTCGCCTCACGCTTGTCGCACTACGACTACGACTTCAAGGGCCCTATTTTTGCCGGTCGCGATGTGCGTATCGTGGACTGCGGCGACGTTGCCATGATGCCCGGCGCGTATGAGGACAACTTTCTTAACGTCACGAGCGTCATGAACGCGATTCTCGACCGTGGAGCTACGCCAATCATCCTGGGTGGTGACCACGCCGTACCCAATCCGGTACTGCCGGCCTACGAGAACCGCGGCCCGCTCCACCTTGTGCAGATCGACGCCCACATTGACTGGCGAGACGAACGCAATGGTGTGCGTCAGGGGTTAAGCAGCCCGATGAGACGCGCGTCGGAGATGCCGTGGGTAAGCGGCATGTCGCAGATCGGCATCCGGGGTACCGGAAGCGCGCGTCAACAGGAATTCGACGACGCGGCGGCCTACGGCGCGCTGATTGTCGGCGCCGATGAGCTGCATGAGATGGGCGTCAACGCGGTGCTGGGCGAGATCCCGGACGTAGACCAGTACTACATCACCCTCGACGCGGATGGACTCGATCCGTCGATCGCGCCGGGCGTGAGATCAACCTCGTTCGGCGGTGTGACGTATTACGAGGCGACGAAGCTGCTGCGAGGGATCGCCGCAAAGGGCAATGTCGTGGGTTTCGACTTCGTCGAAGTCGTCCCCAATCTCGACGTCGCAAACACCACCAGTTTTCTGGCTGCCCGTCTCATCCTGAACATGCTCGGGGCGCTCGCGCACAATGGCCGGATCGGCGTCGAAGCAGGCGCCTTCGACGCAGGCCAATTCGAGCGCCAAAGCCGTATCCATGACCACGCACGCTTTCGTTGACATTCCTCAAATCGGAGTGTCGTAAGCCGCTTCAGTCGTGTCAGAAGGCGAGGAGGCAGAACGATGCGTCACAGCGAGAGATTCGACGAAATACGCGCGCTCACAACCTCGACGACTCGGCGCGAATTGATCAAGCGCTCTGTGATCCTGGGAGCTTCAGTCCCAGCACTTGGGTCACTCCTGGCTTCGTGTGGAGCCGAGAATGTGGAGAGCGACACTGAGGAAACAGCGCCGCCGGCCGCGGCAGGCGACTCGACGCCAACCGCTGCGACGGGCGACGAGGCGACGCCGGCTCCCGACTATACGGTGCCACCAGCCGCGGACTCGACGCCAGGTACAGCCACCGGCGATGAGGAGGCTCCGGGAGAAGGCAGGCCCGGGGGCTCCCTCGTGATCTCGTTCCCCGACGCTCCAGCGCTCATCGATCCTGCGCGCACCGTCGCCAGGCCGGAATATTTGATCACCACGTCGCTCTACAACAACCTCGTCACCGTTGATCCCGAGCTGATGCTCCAGCCTTCCCTGGCCAGAAGCTGGGAGATTTCGGACGATGGGCTGGTCTACACGTTTGAGCTGGAGTCGGACGTGACGTTCCATCATGGAAAAGCGTTCACCTCCGAAGACGTCGCCTATACGTTCAATCGACTCCTGGACGAAGCAACCGGGTCGCCGGGACGATCCCTCTTTGCCCTGGTGGAATCCATTGAGACGCCGAGCGACCAGTCCATCATCTTCACGTTGGCGAGTCCGTACGCCGACTTCCCGACCGCGTTCGGGTCCACCTTCGGCCGCATTCTGCCGAGTGATGTGCCGGCTGACCAGCTGAACAGCGACCCGCAGGGAACCGGGCCGTTCAAGATGCAGACTTACGAACCCGGCGGCCGGACCGTCATGGTCAAGAATGAGGATTACTGGGAAGAGGGTCTGCCGTACCTTGACGAGGTTGTCGAAGTGCAGATCCCGGAAGCATCGAGTCAGGTTGCCGCGATCACCGGTGGCGAGATCCATATCATCCAGTCCATTTCGCCGACGTCGTTTAGCACCCTTCAAGACAGTGCTGATGTAACGGTCCTCGAGATTCCCGGGCCGGGATTTCAACCGATCGTCATGCGCTGTGACATCCCCCCGTTCGACAAGGTGGAGGTGCGCCAGGCGCTCAAGTACTCGATCGATCGCGACGACATGCTTCAGGCTGTGCTCCAGGGGCACGGGACGCTCGGGAACGACCATCACGTGCCGCCAACCTCCCCATTCTGGGTCGATACGGGGATGAAGGAGCGGGACGTCGCCAGGGCGCGGGAGCTCCTGACTCAGGCAGGCTATCCGGACGGTCTCGATCTCGAGCTCATTACGTCGAACGAGCGCGAGGGGTTGCCTGAACAGGCGACCGTGGTCACTGAACAGGCTGCCGAAGCCGGTTTCCGCATCCAGATCAACATCATTCCGTGGAACATTCTCCTCGGCGAGCATGAGGGTGTTTCGCCGTTCTACATCTCGAACTGGGGCGGCCGGCCCTCGATCGATGAAACGTTGTATCCCTATCTGCACTCCACTGGTTCATGGAACGAGTATCACTACTCAAATCCAGACGTCGACCGGCTCCTGGAAGAGGGCCGTGAGGAAACAGACACCGAACAGCGCATGGAGATCTATGCGGAGCTCCAGCGCATCGTCAGTGAAGATGGACCGGCGGTGATCGCCTACCATAAGAGTCACATCACCGCGCACCGGAATGAAGTTAAGGATTACTACGCCCACCCGGTTGGTTGGGTTGATTGCACCCGGGTCTGGCTCGATACCTAGTCGTGTCGCGAGGCGCGCCTTGCCGGTTTGCCTGACGGCATCAGGTCACGTACTGATGGTCCGCACAACGGAGATTGCCGGGCGTTCGTGACGCACTGTATGTATGCCAACGAAGAAGGTACATGTCAGCCAGGTTGCACGGAGTGATCAACGCGATGTGGCCGGCGGTGATGCCCGAGCGGGGAAGAGAGCGTGCGCATGTCGATCGGCTCATTCATCCTGCGTCGTCTCGTACTTATCTTGCTGACCCTGTTCATCGTGTCCATCGTCATCTTCTCAGTAACCGAGATCCTGCCCGGAGATGTCGCCACAATGATCGCCGGGCAGGAGGCCACGCAAGAGCAACGGCAGAGGCTCCGGGAAGAACTGGGGCTCGACCGGCCTGCTGTCGTGCGCTACGGCGAGTGGATTGGCGGTATCGCCCGGGGGGACCTGGGGCGCTCGCTGCGTTTCGATAGACCGGTATCCGAGCTTATCGGTCCGCGCTTGCGGAACTCTGCCGCCCTCGCGGTCCTTGCATTTGCTGTCGGCGTCCCGACAGCAATTGTCCTGGGCGTGATCGCGGCCCTTCGCCGCGATAGTGCCGTCGACCACACGATCGCGACGTTTACCCTGTTCTCGATCTCGTTCCCCGAATTTGTAATCGGAAGCTTTCTTATTCTCGTGTTCGCGTCGCAGCTCTCGATCCTTCCGGCCACCAGCGTGATGGATGCACAGGCCAGTCTTACCGAGAATATTGAGTTCCTCATCTTGCCTGCGGCGACGTTGACGGTCGGTATGCTCGCCCATACATCGCGCATGATGCGAGCCAGCCTCATTGAAGTCATGGACACGAACTATGTTCGCACGGCAACCCTCAAAGGATTGCCTCGATTCGTTGTTGTTGCGAGACATGCTCTTCGAAATGCCCTGCTGCCCACCGTCACCATTATCGCGTTCAACCTTGGCTACATGCTTGGAGCGATCGTCGTCGTTGAGACGGTCTTCTCCTATCCCGGGCTCGGTCGCTTGATCGTGACCGCCGTGCAGAACAACGACGTTCCCTTGTTGCAAGTCACGGTTCTGATCGTGGCGGCAACGTACACGTTCGCGAATCTTCTGGCCGATATTCTCTACGCCGTTCTGAACCCGCAGGTTCGTTACTAATGCCGGATCGCAGGCTGATCTGGAGTGGTGTGTATGACGACGACCAACAATACTCGCGTTGGCCGAGACAATCCAGATGTTGTTCCTACGACGGTCGAGGGCGCCAGACAGGCCCCCAGCAGGAGTGCGCGAGCTCGTGAGCTGACGCGGCACTTGATGCAGACCCGTGCCGGCCGAATCGGCTCGGTCATCGTTGCCGTGTATGTCCTCATAACGATTGCCGGCGCCTGGGTCGCGCCGTATTCCGCGACCGAGCTGGATATCGTCAACGCGTATCAGGGTCCATCAAGCGCGCACTGGTTCGGCACGGACCAGTTCGGCCGTGACATCTTCTCGAGGGTGTTGATCGGCGCGCGCAGGACCATCCTGGTGGCAGCCGCCGCCACCGCGGTAGGCGTCGCTGGCGGCGTGGCCATTGGGTTAGCTGCCGGGTACTATGGAAAACACGTTGACGAGATCACGATGCGCATCGTTGACGGGTTCATGAGTTTCCCGTCCCTGCTGCTCGCGCTGCTGATCGTCACGACACTGGGTTCCTCAGCCTTGACGGTGTTGCTTGCCATCGGCGTCGTGTTCATCCCCAGGGTGGCACGAGTCGTGCGAGCCGCGACCCTCGACGTCCGCAGCCAGGAATTTATCGAGGCGGCACGGCTGCGCGGGGAATCGGGGGCCTACATTCTCTTTCGGGAGATCCTCCCCAACGTGAGCGCGCCGGTAACCGTCGAAGCTGCGATCCGCATGTCGTACGCGATTCTGCTCACGACATCGCTGTCGTTTCTCGGCCTGGGGGCGCAACCACCTACCCCCGACTGGGGACTGATGGTGGCCGAAGCCCGCACCTTCATCCTTGAGGCGCCTTCGATGGTTATCTTCCCGGCGCTCGCAATCTCTATCCTCATCGTGGGGGTCAACTTGCTGGGGGATGGAATTCGGGAAGTTCTCAATTATGGTGGAGAGGAAGCCCGATTATAATGCTGCAGACCAACGATGCCAGGGAGCCGCTCCTCACCGTGCGCAATCTGCACGTGTCGTTCAATAGTGGGCCGAATCGTGTCGATGCGCTCCGTGGTGTGGACCTCGAGCTCTTCCCCGGCGAAACGGTCGGCATTGTCGGAGAATCCGGTTCCGGGAAGAGCACGCTCGCCTACGCCATCATGGGGCATCTTGGTCGCTCGGGGAGAATCCGGTCAGGCGAGATCCTCTTTCGCAACGAGAACTTACGGGCAGCCGGGCCAAAGCGCATCCAGCAGCTGCGCGGCAACCGGATGAGCATGGTCTTCCAGGACCCGCAAACCTCGCTCACTCCGTCGATTCAAATCGGGAAGCAGATCGGCGAAGTGCTGACGACACACCTTCACCTGAAAGGGCGGGAGCGGCACGATCGCATCGTTGAGTTGCTCACCATGGTTAACCTGCCGAATCCCACCAGCTTGATGGATCGCTATCCACATCAACTGTCGGGCGGCCAGAAGCAACGTATCTTGATCGCGATGGCGTTGGCCTGTGACCCCGATCTCCTGATCCTTGACGAGCCAACGACGGGTCTCGACGTAACGACTGAGGCTGTCATTCTCGACCTCGTCGGCGAGCTCAAAGAGCGTGTCAATGGGTCGATCATGTACATCTCCCACAACCTTGGGGTGATCGCGCGCGTGAGCGATCGTGTCGCGGTGGCCTATGCTGGGGAGCTGGTCGAAACCGCGGCGGTTGACGAGCTCTTCGATAATCCCCGGCACCCCTATACACTCGGACTCCTTGGCTGTGTGCCGCGCTTAGGCGAGCGTAAGGATGACGCGCCACTCAAACCGATCCCGGGCCGCATCCCATCCTCGGCGGAGCTGCCGCCGGGCTGCGTGTTCGAGCCACGCTGCCCGTATGCGCAGGAGCACTGCCGGCAGTCGCGACCAGAGCTGTTTGCGGTGAACGTCGACCACCGGAGCCGGTGCTTCTTCTGGGAGGAAGTCGACAAGCAGACGTCTCGATTTGGGGATGCTGAGATGCATGCGCTCGCCACCGGGCCGGGTCTGACCCGGGACGGGGCGCCGCTGCTGCTGGTCAACGACCTCAAGAAGTACTACACGTCGACTGACGGTGGCCTGCTCTTTTTTGGCCGTAAGACCCGGGTGGTGAAAGCGGTAGACGGCGTGGATCTCAGGATTCAACGGGGTGAGACACTTGCGTTGGTCGGAGAAAGCGGATGCGGGAAGACGACGATCTCACGCTGCATTGTCGGCTTGGTCGATCGCACCTCTGGAGACATTGCTGTCGACGGCGAGCGGATCCAGCAATTGGCGGAGCGACGTCCGCGACGCATCCGGCGGAAGCTACAAATGGTCTTCCAGAGCTCGGAGTCATCGCTGAACCCAAGACAAACGGTCAGAACGGCGCTGGAACGTCCACTCTCTTTGCTGACGGATATGAGCAAGGCTGAGCGGCAGACGCGCGTTGATGAGTTGTTAGAGCTGGTCAACCTTGACCCCAGACACGCAGAGCGCTACCCTCGCCAGCTCTCGGGCGGTGAGAAGCAGCGTGTCGGTATCGCGCGCGCGTTTGCGTCAAACCCCGACCTGGTGCTCTGTGACGAGCCGGTGTCGTCACTCGACGTGTCGGTGCAGGCGGCGATCCTGAATCTGATCGCGCGTCTTCAGGCAGAGCTGGGGACCAGTTATCTGTTTGTGGCGCACGATCTGGCGGTGGTCCGTTACCTCGCCGACCGCATCGCGGTCATCTACCTCGGGCACATCGTCGAGACTGGAACCTCCGACGCCGTCTTCGCACCACCGTATCACCCGTACACCGAGGCCCTGCTGTCAGCAATTCCGGTGCCCGATCCACACATCGATCAAAAGAGCATCCGGCTGGAGGGTGCGGTTCCAGATCCGGCCAATCCGCCCTCGGGCTGTCCGTTCCAAACGCGCTGTCCGCGCAAGATCGGACGCATCTGTGAAGAGGAGATGCCGCCGGTACAGATTGACGCCGATGGGCACAGCATCTGGTGCCATATCCCTCTCGAGGAGCTGCGGCGAGTGGACCCGATTGTGCGCGGTGCGGATGAGATCCATGCCGTTGATGAGTAAAGGAGCGCGGCCAGTGCATCCAACTGCTACCGAGTACACCCGCGAGGCACTGCCGTCATGGGCAGGGTTGGCAACATTCTTACGGGCACCGGTGCGTGACATCCACGATCTCGCGGAAGGCATGGTCGCCATCGCCGGAGTGCCACACGACACGACGAACGGCGCACGGCCTGGAGCGCGCTACGGGCCGCGCGCAATTCGGGAGACGTCACTCCACCTCGCCTGGTATTTTCAGACGGCTGAGGCGGGCAGCCTGGTCGACGTAAGGACCGGGCAACGAATCGCGCCGCGCAAGTTAGAAGAAGCGCTTGCTGACGTTGGCGACTTGAATATGTATCCCAACGACATCCCGAGAAACATGGACTCTATCCGCCGAGGCGTTGCGGCGATTTTGCGGCAAGGCGCGTTTCCAGCACTGCTCGGTGGAGACCACCACATTACGTACCCTGCCTTCCTCGGTTTCGCTGACGCCATGGCAGAGCGAGGCGCCAAACGATTGGGCTATATCCAGGTCGATGCGCACCTCGATTTGTCCGATGAGAGCCCCGTGTTCGGGTTGCAATATCACGGCTCAAATGCGAGGCGTGCCAGCGAGCACGAGCTCCTGGATCCCGCCAATATGGCGTGGATAGGGACCAGTGGCTACGTCCGCGAAGATCAATGGAACTGGGCACACGAGCAAGGCTGCCATATCTTCACGATCAACGATGTCCGCACCGAAGGCGCCGTGCCCGTCGTCCGCAAGGCGATCGACCGGGCGGCGCACGATTGCGACGCAGTCTATCTGACGATCGATATCGATTGTGTGGGTGCCAGTTACGCCCCTGGCACAGGGTCGATCAATATTGACGGCATGACGCCACGCGAGCTCCTGGATATGGTCGACGAGCTCTCGATTGCCGCCCCCATCGGCGCGTTCGACCTCGTCGAAGTGGCACCGCAGCTCGATCCAGCTGGAGTAACGGAGCGGCTCGCCGCATCGGTGATTCTCAATTTCCTTCGGCCACGCTTATCGGTTGGCTAATCAAACCTCATGCTCACGACTCGACCACGAGGAAAACGGTGTGGCCTAGCCGGGCACGAGTCATCGTCGTCAGCGCGATCTACTGGAGCGCACCCGCATCCAGGCGAGGGATGCCGGAAGCATGCGCCGGCCCTGCACCGCGAATGCCGCGACGGTCGCGCTCACGAAGGTGATACCGATCCCGGCTCGTTCGACCAGGAGCGCCACGACCAGAAAGAAGGTGGCAAAGGCGAACGAACCCTGAATGACACCGCGCAGCAGACGCGCCGCGGTTGTCGCCCCCTGGGAGTGGTGCACGAATACCGCCAGAATTCCCGCAAAGATCGGTAACGGCGCCACCAACCCGATGAGTCTCGGGCCCAACAGCTCTCCCCAGCCTGTGAGGAGGAGTACGAAACTCGTGGCAACGATCATTCGCAGAGGAAGGTCCCAACGTGAAGGGACTGCCGATAGATCGGGGTCCCGGTTTTCAGGCACCAGGTACGCGGCAATGGCGAGAATGACGCAGACAGCGACGAAGGACGGAATCAACGGGAGCGTAACTCGATGGAGCGCCGACGTTGCCGCGACAAATGCGAGGGAGCTCGCCACGAGGGTACGCCTCCAGTTCCAGCGCGGTGCGAGCCGGCTGTAGACAACGCAGAAAACCGCAACTGACACGAGGCCGACCAACGTGCCAACGGCCGCCGTGGCGGCGAATTCCACACCCTGATCGAGCGTGAGATACAAGGCAACGGGTCCAGAGGTAAGTGGTAATCCTGCCAGCCAGCCGCTAGCAGCCGCCCCCCAACGACGGCCCGCGAGAGTGACGGCACCAATCAGAGTCGGTGTCAGGAGGAGCTTGAGAACCAGGATCTCCACGTGCCACTCGCTCCCTGATGACGCTCGGCCTTCGTTCCACGGGGCGATCAAGCGTACCGCACTCTTTCTCGCCTGATCGCTGATATGCGTCGGTCCGACCCCACTATCAGGGCAGGCTCACGGACTGTCATCGGCAACTCGCCGGGCGCGTCGATTCTCAAACGAGGGGTTCTTCAGAAATGACGAACGCGGATGGCTTCCCATCCGCGTTCAAGCAACGCCCTATTTTATTAGGAAAGAAGACCAGCGCAACATATTGGGTGACGGCATGTTCGCCAAGAAGTGTGATCCAGGCTAGAGGATTCCAGTATCCAGCATGGCCGCTCGACTGATGTCACCAATGATTTGCTCAGCGGTGTGTTGGTCGGGCATGGCGTCGGTGAAGACCGCGAGGATCAGGGTCCCCTTTGGAGTCGTAACGAATCCAACATCGTTCGTGACGCCCTTGATGCTACCGGTCTTGGTTCCCCAACGAATGCTATCGTCTTCCGGGAGGTGCCGGGCAATACGACGAGGGTTCTGTTGTCGCTCAAGCATCGTGATCATTTCATCACAGGATTGAGCGGACGCCGTGCGTTTGTCGAGAAGAGCCTCGATGACGGTAGCGTAATCGTCGGGTAGCGCCCAATTCTCCTCTTCGCCTTCGATCGCCGGCCGGCCCTTCATCTCACGACCGAGATTCGAGCCGTTCATGCCGAGGTCTCGCATGGTCTCATTCACAGCGTTCATCGTTGCCATGCGAATCAACATGTTGGTTGAGGTGTTGTCCGAGATTGACATCGTGAGATAGACCAGGTCACGCAGTGTCAGTTCAATGCCGTCGTGGAGGTGGAGTAGCACGCCACTGCCGATCGCTTTATCTTCAGGCTTGAGGGGGATGATGTCTTCCAGAGAACGCTCGCCCCGATCAACCTGCCGATAGATTTCGATCATCAATGGGATCTTCATCGTGCTCGCGGCGCGAAATTTGCGTTGCCCGTTATGCTCCCACCGACTTCCGTCAGGAGCGATGATGCTGACTCCAACTCCGCCTAGCGACTCTGCCTTGGAAACCGCATCCTCCACCTGAGACCAGTTGGTCATTGTATTCCCTTCCGTATTGATATCAACATAACGAGTCAAAATCTCGGATTCGGTTCTTTCGCTTCAGTCTAGAAGAGAAAGCGTCTCCGGTCCCCATACATGCGCTTAGCCAGCGACCTTGATCGTCTTCGCTAGCTCGCGGAGATCGACCTCCGGATCCGCCAGGGTTTCACGATCAATAGCGGCATCACCTTCAATGAACCGGCGCACAGACCGAAGATCTCTGGCGCGGTTGATGGTGACCGCGGACTTGATTCTCTGCTGGTGGAGGTAGAAGCCCGTGAATCCACCGTCGTCCGGATACTCACGAAGGATCAGCTCGTCCCAGGGGCCTGGATAGCCCACGTGCTGAAGGTTCACATCATATTGGTCCGACCAGAAATAGGGGAGTGGTGCGTACGAGACCGCTTGTCCAAGCATCGCTTTCGCCGCCGCAGCACCTTGCTCGGCCGCATTATTGAAGTGTTCGATCCGTATATGGCCCTCGATCTTTGGGTGCCACCAGTTCGCAACATCGCCGGCTGCGTACACCCCAGCGATATTCGTTTCGCAGGCCGAGTTGACGCGCACACCGTTATCTATGTGAAGCTCAGTGCTGTCAAACAGGGCCGTCTCCGGGCGGACGCCGACTCCGACTACGACAAGGTCGCAGGGGATTCGATCGCCATTCGCGAGAATGGCTTCCTCAACGCACTGGTCACCCCGCAACTCGGTAACTCGACTCCGCATGCGTAGGTCTACGTCATGTTTCCGGTGGATTTCTGTATAGATGTTGCCGATTCGGTCTCCCAGAGCTGCCGCAAGCGGTGAGCCGAGGAGGTCGACCAGGGTAACGTCTTTGCCGAGCATGCGGGCGCTCGCGGCGACCTCTGCCCCGATGAACCCGCTCCCGATGACCAGGATGCGTTCGGCGGTTTGAAGTGCCTCTTGAATTCCTGCGGCATCGTGAGCCGTTCGAAGGTAGTGCACTCCGGGAAGATCAAAACCGGGGGCACGGAGCCGGATAGGAGTTGCTCCGGTTGCGATCAAGAGCTGATCAAAGCTGACGGTGTCAGTCCCGGCGATCGTCAGCTCCCGTGTCGAAAAGTCGACAGCGGTAACCTCCATCTCCAGCATCATGTCAACGTTAAGGTCTTCATAGTGCTGCAGGGGGCGAAAGGCGAGGTCATCAGTGCTGCGCGTGCCCTGGAGAAGGGCTTTAGAGAGCAATGTGCGGTCGTATGGCTGGAGCGCTTCACTGCTGATGAGGCTAATGCGGCCATCGAATCCTTCTTTGCGGAGGGTTTCGGCGGCACTATGCGCCGCGAGACCGCCTCCAAGGAGGGCAATGTGAGAGGTGGAATCCAACGGTTATCCCTGGCCGTTCTTCGAGGCTCGCGACACGTGAACCTGGCCATCTTCAATACGAACGTCATAGGTTGGCAGGGGCACGACTGCCGGGAGATTGGTGGCCTCGCCCGTCTTGATGCTGAACCCTGAAGAGTGGAGAGGACACCAGATCGTGTCGTCTTCAAGCTCGCCGTCCCAGAGCTCGGCATATTCATGGGTACAGATTCCGCAAACGGCGTAGATCTCGCCGTCGACTTTCGTGAGCATCAGCGCGTTGCCATCGACGTCGATGGGATAGAGTCCCCCTTCTTGGACCTCATCAGCCTTCATCACCGGAACGTAGCTATCGTGTGCGGACATGTGTCTTCCTAACGGGTCTCAACCATCAGTTTCGGTTCTTCGTCTGCTCTCGTTGGCGAGAGCGCGATACGGCTACGACGCAGGTGAGCAGAATTGCTCGCTGCGAATGAACTCGAGCACGCGCGCGACAGCCCGGTTCATGACCTCTTCTCCCTTTTCCGCCGAGCCGAGCCGGGCGTCTCCGATAACACCCGAGGGGCTGCGGTCTCGACCCTGATTTGGACGGATGAATTCCGGGTAGGGATCGGTCGTGGTGGGCATGTCGCGGATGAGACGATCCATCTTCACGTGCTCCGGAACGATATGAAGCATCACGCTAGTCCCAAACTCCGAGGCATGGCCGTGCGGGAAGGCATCCGACTCGACCAGGTCTTCGACCAGAGGCTGAATGAATCGCCACCAGTCGATCTGCGCGCAGACGATGCCGTGCTCGTCTTCGAGCTGTGTCGCCAACTCGGCGATATACGGCACGTTGCCGGCATGTCCATCCAGGAACAGGAAGCGCTTGGCGCCCCACACCATGAAGCTTTCAACGATGTCGCGCGTGTAGGCCATGAGCGATGATGGCTGCACCGAGAGCGTTCCAGGGAAGCCCTGCAGTTTGCGCGAGTAGCCCACCGGAATGAGCGGCGCGATGAAGGCGGGTTCCTCCTGGGCGATTCTCTCGGCTAGCGCCTGAGTTGCGATACCGTCTGCGCCAAGTGGCAGATGCGGCCCGTAGATCTCGACAGCCCCGAGGGGGAGTAGGACCAGATCGGTTGTGCTTCGGTGCGCATCGAAGTCGGCCGAGTTCATAAACAGCGAACTCACCATCAGGCTCTCCTTAGTTCTTCATACTCAAGCGCGTTCAATCGTCAGGTGTGCAGTCTCTACCAGTGGGCCGCCAGGGTTGTTGAATGCCTACGGTTTGACCGTCGGATCCACAGTCTTGAACCATTGCATGAATGCGGTAAGACTCTCGACGGCGTTCTCAACGATCCGCTGCCCCTTTTCTGGAGATGCGGCCAGCGGATCCGACAGGCTGCCCGAGGGAGGGGTTACTTCCTCCATGTTGATAGCCATCGCAACGGAACGTCCCTCGAACAAAACCCCATTGAGCCCGGCTGTGTTGAGTCCAAGAAACGGCTTGGAAGCCCAGTCCTCGGCACGTTCAAGGTCCACAAGTTCGGGATGAAGGTAACTCATAATCGAGCCGATCGGTTCCGCACCATGACCGATTGGTGTATCGCCATACAGTTCGCGCTGCAAGTCATTCGTTAGCCCGAAGCCGAGCGGGGCGACCACGGGTACCAGGATGCCCCGCTCCCGGCGTATGCGGCGAATGAGTGGCAGGAGGATTGGCTCGTTACCTTTGTGGCCGTTGACAAGGACAACGTGCTTGAAGCCCTGGTCAAGCAGGCAGTACACGACATCTTGCACCAGCCTGCTCAACGTTTCTGCTTGCAACGTGATCGTACCTGGATAATTGCGGAAGTATTCCGAGTAGCTGAACGGAATTGTGGGGATCACGATGTCGCCACTTGCCTGCGCTACACGGGCGGAGATCTCGTCAGCGATCAGAAAATCACCGGTAGGAGCGTGCGGACCGTGCTCTTCGGTCGATCCCATGGGCACAAGTGCGGCTGCGCCCCGGCTTGCCGCCTTCTCGACGTCGCGCCAGGTCATCTCAGCCGTCCGCACTGTGTTCGTCATCGTTCTTAGCCTCCATGAATACTCGTTCAAATTTGAGTAGCTCAGGTCAGTATCTGGGTAGTGCCGCGGGTGCGTCGCGTGCGAAACGGTTCCGTGCGTTCGCGCCTGCTTCAGGATCTTGTAGGTCCGGGGCTATCGAGGTGCATTTTTGCGCCATGGGCATTGAATTGGACCCCGACCATCGCGTGAATCCCAGTTATCAACGCCTCAGGCGTGGGTCAAGCGCGTCGCGCAGCCCATCCCCAACCAGGTTGAACGCCACCGCGACGAGTAGGATGGCGACACCTGGCCAGATAACAAGCTGCGGGCTGCTGGTGATGTAGTTTCGGCCAGCGCTCAGCATCGCGCCCCACTCCGGTGTGGGCGGCTGCGGGCCAAGCCCAAGGAAGCTCAAGCCGGACGCAGTAAGAATGGCTGTCGCGAGGCGCAAGGTGGACTGCACGAGCAGCGGGGGCAGCACGTTCGGCAAGATGTGCCGGGTGATAATGCGTAAGTCCGAGGCACCGACGGCGCGAATCGCGAGGGTGTAATCTTCCTGCTTCGCGGACATGGTGGAGCCGCGCGAGATACGCGCAAAGTCGGGGATTGATCCGACACCCACGGCAATGATGACGTTGTACGTTCCTGCGCCCAGCGCGGCGATGATCACGACGGCGAGCAAGAACATCGGCATCGCCAGCAGGATATCGATGAAGCGCATGATGAAACTATCTGTACGTCCACCACGAAATCCAGCCGTGATACCCATTGCAGTGCCGACCACCAGCGCAAACAGGACTGCGCCGATCGTAATCAGGAACGTAATGCGGGATCCGTGCAGCAGGCGGCTCAGGATGTCTCTGCCAAGTTCGTCGGTACCCAGCGGATGATCGAGCGATACAGGCGCAAGGCTGCTGCCGAGGTCGAACGCAATCGGATCGTGCGAGGTGATGACCGGCGCCGCGATCGCTCCTAAAACGAAGATGATGAGAACAACCAGGCTAACAACAGCGTGATGGCTACGACGAAACTGTCGCAAGACGATGGATGACTGGAATCGCGAACGGGACAACGGCCCTTTCTTTGACTGCGCGATCTCGGGGGAAACGCTGGCATCAGCCATTGCTGCCTCCTGGTCCGTCCGTTGCCACCTGGTAATGTCGGTACTCCTGATTCCTAGTCATAGCTAATCCTTGGGTCGAGCTTCACGTAAAGCAGGTCCACGAGCAGGTTCACAATGACGAAGACAACCGCCAGCATCATGACCGTTCCCTGGACAACCGGGATGTCTCGCGAGTTGATGGACTGCACAAGCAGGCTACCAAGCCCCGGGCGCGCGAACACCGTTTCCGTGAGCACGGATCCGCCGAGCAAGTAGCCGATTTGCAGGCCCGCAACGGTGATGGTCGGAATCAGGGCATTTTTGAGGGCGTGCCGGAAAATAACGACGCGCTCGGTAAGCCCCTTCGCTCGTGCGGTGCGAATGTAATCCTGGCGCAGAACTTCGAGCATGCTCGACCGTGTCTGGCGCGAGATGATCGCCGTTGAGGCGGACCCCAGCGTGATGGCGGGCAGGATGAGCTGCTTGAACGATCCGGAACCGGTGGCGGGAAACCAGCCGAGCTGAACCGAAAAGAACAACATCAACATCAAGCCAAACCAGAATATCGGCATTGATACTCCGAGCACCGCGAAAATTGTCGCTATGGTGTCCCAGATGCTGTACTGCAGCGTGGCCGAGATGACGCCGGTGACGACACCAATGGTTATCGCAAGCAGAAACGCCACGAGAGCGAGTTCAGCTGTGTGCCGGACGCGACTCGTGATTTCCGAAATCACCGGCTGTCGACTCACCGTCGAGTCGCCGAGATCGAGCATCACGAGTCGCTGGACGAAACGCCCGTATTGCACGTAGACAGGCTGGTCAAGCCCGAGTACGCGTCGCATGTTTTCGACATCTTCGGCGGTGCCGTCGAGCGCGACCATCGCCTCGGCCGCGTCTCCCGGCACCATCTTCATGATTCCGAATACAAGTAACGAGACGCCGAGCAACACTGGGATAACCCAGAGTAAGCGTCGGAAAACGTAGGCTGTCACGCCGCTCCTCCCCTAGGCCTTTCGGACCTGAGCTGGCACAAAGTTTCCTAGTCCATCAATTGCAAAATCGGAGACATTCTCTCTTTGTCCCCAGATTGTTGCCAGCTGCATGAGATAAATCATCGGCGTGTCTTCCCAGAGCAGCTCCTGAATCTCAGCAAACAGTTCTGCTCGCTTCTTCGGATCAAATTCTCGCCGCTCCGCGTTGAGCAACTCATCAACCTTCGGATTACTATATCCAGAGCGTTGCGCGGCGTCCGCGTGTGTGGCCTCGGTATGGTACATCCGGTAGATGTGGTAGTCGTTGGTGACACTCGCCCGAGGGGACATGATAATCACGCCGGGCATCTCTTCTGGATCTGTTCGCAAGGAGTTCACAAACGTAGCGTAGTCTTGTCTCGTCATAATTGTCTCAACGCCGATATTCGCCCAGTAGCCCTGTACCGCCTGTACGAGCTGCTCGTCACCGGGGAACTGGCCGACGGTAAAGATGAGCGTGACCTGGAGACCGTCCGGGTATCCGGCCTCTGCGAGTAGCGCTTTCGCTTGCTCCGGATCGAACGGGAGCGGCTCCAGTTCCACAGTCTGGCTCAGACCTGGAACACCTGGAGTCGTGAGAAGAACTCCATTGCCCTCCATAATGCTTGAGATGATCGCGGCCTTATCGATCGCCATATTGAGCGCCTGCCGTACTCGTCGGTCGTCGAGCGGCGGGTGAGCGACTCTTGGCTCCATTAGAAGAACGCTGTTTCTGAGTGATGTGTGAACCGTGACGTTTGGTTCCTGTTTCAGACTCTCAGCACCAGCAAATGGAAGGTTAAATACAACGTCGGCCTCTCCTGTTTGGAGAACGACGACGCGTGTTGATACTTCTGGGATTGCGCGATAGACAAAGGACTGAACGCCTGGCAGTTCTCCCCAGTAGTCTTCAAAGAGCTCGGCTGAGACGTGATCATTGGGGACCCACTCTACGAACTTGAAGGGACCTGTGCCGACCGGGTTTCGCCCAAAGTCCGTACCATATTCCTCGAGCGCCGCTGGGCTCACAATAAATGCGGAGCTATCGGCCATGAGTGATGGAAAATCTGGGTTGGGCGGATCAGTAACAAAGCGGACGGAGAGTTCCTCGGAATCGTCCACCTCTTGAATCATCAGATAATTGCCACGGCGGTTCGCCGCAAGCTCAGGGTCTAAGAGATGCTCAAACGTTACTTTGACCGCTGTCGACGTGAAATCCGTACCGTCGTGGAATTTCACACCCTCGCGTAGCTGAAAGATCCATTCGGTTCCATCTTCCGACGCCTCCCACGCAGGCGACAATTTCGGAATGAACTCGAGGTCGTTGGAAAATTCAACCAAGCCTTCAAACATCGCATTGATCGGGTCCCTTGAACCGGTTCCTTGCGGAGGCGAAAGACTCTCTGGCTCAGTTCCAGCGACAACGGTTATGGTGGAAGCCGACGTTGATGACCCGCCAGATGCGTTATCGTCAGGCTCCTCAGTAGCGTCGTCGTTACCACCCTCATCGCTTGTTGCATCTGGAGACGCGACAGCGGTTCCTCCCGCAGCCTCGGGAACATCCTCGCTATCTTCATCACCGCCACATGCGGTGAGTAACCCAGCAACGACCGGGGTGCTCAATCCAAGAACCACAGACCGCTTCAACAGCGACCGACGTGATATTGAGTCACCAGGTATGTGGCCGAGCGTGTCCTCGACCTCTACACGAGACATTCATCCTCCTCAGATGCGAGTAGATCTTCGTCTGCCGAGCTGGCGAGATACAAACCAGAGTTTCGTCTCTCCTGGATCGAAGCAACTATCCCGTGGAGCCTGCACTCACCACGCTGCCCGTGATCTCCTCAGTCGCTGCCCCACTCTTCCACGCGCCAATGACGTCGTCGCAGGAGACCACGTCAACTCGAGTGCGCATTACGGTTATGGATGCCTCATGAAGGCGACGCTCATAGGCACCAACGGCGTCTTCGACTTCAACGACATAGAAGTCAGTGTTGAAGGCATCGCGTATCGTGCTCTCAACACACGCATTCGTGGCAACGCCGCAAACGATTACGGATTCAATGCCGCTGCTTCGAAGGACGAGGTCAAGCTGGGTGCCTACAAACGCACTCGATCTCCACTTGGGAATGATGAGATCTTCCGGCTGTGGCGCCACCTCGGGCAGAATCTCTGTGCCCCAGGTGCCGGATTCCGAATCGATATCGACAGGCGGGAACCCACATTTCTGAGTCTTAAACCGGAGTTGTGATGGCGATACACTAGCCAGCCCAGGCATCGTCATGGCCTGAATATAGATGATGCGAACCCCATGCTCGCGCGCAGCAGCGAGCAGACGAGCAATATTCGGGATTACGGTCTCCATCATGCTGAGATCGTAGCCTTGTTTTGCCCAGGATCCTCCAGGCGAGCAGAAATTGTGCTGAACGTCCACAACGATAACGGCCGCACGCTTGGGATCGACAAGCTCTTCGAGTGTGGTTAGAACCTCTTTGCCAGCGATGATTTCCATGTTGTTTCCCTTCGACAGACGCATGCCGGATGCGTTCACTCACATTGGACGTGCTAGCTAGTCATCCCCTGCCTGACAGCGTGAGCTGTCAGGCAGGGCGATCCCCACGGCTTGACGCCGGGATATTCGGAAGGAAAGCGTCGAAGAAAGCGTAGGCTGTTACGTCGCTCTTCCCCTAGGATTTGTTCGCTTGTGCCGGCACAAAGTTGCCCTGCCCGTTAATCGTGAAGCCCGAGACATTGTCCCGCTGTCCCCACAGCTCTACCTGCTGCATGAGGTAAATCATTGGCTGGTCTTCCCACAGGAGTTCCTGAATCTGAGCGAATATCTTTGCCCGCGCCTCAGGATCGAATTCCTCGCGCTCGGCATTCAGGAGCTCGTCAACTTCCGGGTTGCTGTATCCGGAACGTTGCGCGGCATCCGCGTGCGTGGCCTCTGAGTGGTACATCCGGTAGATGTGGTAGTCGTTGGTGACGCTCGACCGGCTTGGCATGAGAATCTCACCAGGCATCTCCGCCGGATCTCGCCGCAGGGTGTCTACGAACGTGGCGTAGTCTGTCCGGTTGATCGTTGCCTCAACGCCGATCATGGACCAGTATCCCTGAACTGCCTGCACGACCTGATCGTCCCCGGGGAACCGCCCGCCGGTGTAGGTGATGTTGACCTGAATACCGTCTGGATAGCCGGCCTCGGCGAGGAGTGCTTTTGCACCCTCCGGGTCAAACGCAAGCGGATCGAAGTTCACCGTCTCGGCCAGGCCCGGGACGCCAGGGGTAGTGAGGGGAAGTGCATTGCCTCCCATAACGTTCGACAGGATTGCATCCTTATCGATCGCCATATTGAGGGCACGTCGTACCCGGGCGTCATCGAGCGGCGGGACTGAGACGCGGGGTTCCATCATGACGACGCTCAGGCTTGGCTCGGTGTGAATCGTGACGCCCTCAGTTTGTTCGAGGCTTTCGAGGTCGGAGGAGGGAAGGTTGAAGACGACATCCACTTCGCCGGTCTGGAGAACGACTACCCGCGTGGATACTTCTGGGATCGGCCGGTACACGAAGGTCTGAACCGCCGGCTTTTCGCCCCAGTAATCCTCAAAGCGCTCTGCCGAAACATGGTCATTCGGGATCCACTCAACGAACTTGAAGGGACCCGTGCCGACCGGGTTTCGCCCAAAATCCGCACCGTATTGTTCGAGCGCCGTTGGGCTAACGATGAACGACGAGCTGTCGGTCATGAGGGAGACGAAATCGGGGTTTGGGGGGTCAGTCACAAAGCGGACGGTGAGATCTTCGGAATCGTCCACTTCCTGGATGAGGAGGTAGTTGCCACGGCGATTCGCGGCCAGATCCGGATCCACCAGATGCTCATAGGTTGCCTTGACGGCGGCGGAGTTGAAATCGGTGCCGTCGTGGAACTTGACGCCTTCGCGCAGCTCGAAGGTCCACTCGGTTCCATCGTCAGACGCTTCCCATGAGGTCGCCAGTTTCGGCGTCAGCTCACGGTCGCCTGAAAACTCAACCAGGCCTTCGTAAATGGCGTTGATGGGGTGGGCCACACCCGTTCCCTGCGGCGGCGAGAGGCTCTCTGGCTCGGTACCATCGGCCACGATAATGGAACCGGTTCCGGCTGCCGCCTCTCCATCTGACGAGCTGGCGTCCCCCTCGGGGGTGGCTTCTTCTTCGTCCGATCCATCATCCGCAGCCGTCGTGGGTTCGGACTCTGCTTCGGGAGTGTTCGCATCGCTCGTTGATGGCGTGCTCGCGTCGCTTCCGCCTGCAGGCGCATCCTCTTCGTCGTCACCGCCGCAGGCTGCCAGCAATCCGGCAACAACGGGAGCGCTCAACCCAAGAGCCACCGATCGCTTCAGCAACAACCGGCGTGATGTTCGGCCATTGAGTGACCCATCGAGTGAGTCCTCGAACCCGATCTGAGACATTAATCCTCCTATTGTGCGGGGATGCTATGGCCGCACGACTTACACACCATAAGCGTCAAACCCCCTTGCTTTGACGAAGAGCAGGCTAACACCGCCAAATAGAAAGTGTCAACTATATAATCAAATAACTAATAGGGTACGATTGTGCCCGAACGAGGCTGAACGATGCCTTCAGCACGTGTCGTTCAGTAGCAGGAGCGTCCATGTGATTTTTGCGTACAGGGCGGTGGGCACGCGGCAGCACATTTTTGCCGCGGCAGGAGAGCGAATGATGCTACAACGCCGCTGGCACGACGAGGGGTCCAGGCAACGTCGATGCCCTGCAGCGCGGGCCGACCGCGTCGCCCCCGCGTCGCCGCCGGCATTGCGTTCCGCAGGTTATGAGTCACAGCAAAAAGACTAGCTCTTGCATATTTGGTTATCGATAATGGACCGGGTTGACTTGGACGATCGTCCTATCTAGACTCGTCGCCGTTGGGATCGTGTACTGAGCAGGGAGTGTAATGGACAAGCATGTCGTCGCCCGATTGAGTGAGTTCCCGCCGGGAACTCGTCAGATCATTGACGTAAACGGAACCTCAATCGGGGTATTCAACATCAAAGGCAACTTGTACGCGCTTAGGAACAGCTGTCCACACCATGGCGCTCCACTGTGCCTCGGAAAAGTGACCGGTACCACGCTGGCTTCCAAACCGTTCGAGGTGCTGTATGGCCGAGAAGACGAGATCGTCAAGTGTCCATGGCACGGTTGGGAGTTCGATATCGAAACCGGCCGGTCCGTGTTTAACCCTCATAAAGTGCGAGTTCGGACGTATGAAGTTACAGTAGAGCAGCCGGATGGCGTGGAAGGGGAGGATCCGTCGGTCGATACATTTCCGGTTACGGTCGAGGATGGGCTCGTAATCGTCCACGTGTAAGTGTTGTCGTGTGTACGACGTCGCGCCAGGTTTGACGTGGTTCTAAGGAGTGAGTATGTCTCTGCAAAAGGGTGAATCATTTATCGACTGCGACGTGCATCAACAGTCAAAGGGTCCGAAAGACCTGATGCCGTACCTTCCCCGGGCGTACCAGGAGCGGGTTGAGCTCTTTGGGACAGGTCTCTCCCAGCGAGCGGGATATCCAAATGGCGGCGATAAGGGCTGGCGGGCCGATTCGTGGCCTGAGGATGGTTCACCGCCTGCCTCGGACGTCAACATCCTCAAAGAGAAGCATCTCGACGTCTATAACATCGAATACGCGATTCTCCTCGGACAAGAGTACCGACCGATTCCTGGCTTGCCAGATGTCGATTACGCTGCCGCCCTCTCCCGCGCGTACAACGACTGGATGATCGAGCACTGGCTTGAGAAGGACGAGCGGCTGAAGGGCGCGGCGATCGTCCCGGTTCAGAACCCCCAGCTGGCCGCCAAAGAGATCGAGCGCATCGGCTCACATGAGGACATTGTAGGCGTCCTCGTTCCGAATGGCGCTGACGTTCCCTATGGCCAGCGGTTCTATGATCCGGTATTCGATGCCTGTGTAAACCTCGATATTCCGTTTGTGATCCATACGGGCAATGAAGGTCCAAGTCCGGTGGGCAGGGCCTCGTACTACGTTGAGGTACGGCAAACACGACCGCTCGCGATGCAATCGCATCTCGCGAGCATGGTCTTCGAAGGCCTGTTCGAACGTTACCCAACGCTGCGGGTGGTGTGTGTCGAAGCTGGTTACACCTGGCTGCCCACCTTCCTCTGGCACATGGATGCGGACTGGAAGGCCCTCGGCCGCGAAACACCGTGGGTCAAGAGGGCCCCGAGTGAGTACATTTTCGATCACTGCCGCTTCACATCTCAGCCGATGGAGTCACCGGAACCGCAGCGACGTTTGTTGACCGTCTTTGACTGGGCCAAGGCCGAGAAGACGCTCATGTTCGCCTCCGACTATCCACACTTTGACTTCGACTCGCCGGAGCTGTCCCTGCCCGCAATGCCGGACGAACTGCGCCGCCGTGTCTTCTCAGAGAACGCGCGCGAGGTCTACAAGTTGCCGCAGCGGAAGCCGGCAGAGGTCGTTGCTGCCGACTAGGTCATAGTCCAGCTGCTGACAATAAAAGGGGGGCCGTAATGCATTACGGCCCCCCCCTTTTTGCAATGGTGGTTCTCACGAAGAACGCCGGTGGAGTGGTATCGAATGCTCGTGCGTGAACGGGATGATGAGTCGGGTTTCCGGTTGCCCATTCCATCGTGAGGCAGCCCAGATTCGACCGGGTCGGACATCCATCCCGCAACCACCCCCATGATTGTTAGTCTGCGGAACGACCAGGCACTTGCGGCTTCTTCGCCAGGACGAATAATCCACGATCGACCCCTCTACGTGCCGTTTGCCAAGGTCGTTGCACTACCAGCGGTGCTTTCGCGTCGAGGGCAGGCCAAGATTCCGTTATAGAACAACGTGAACTCGTCAACGAACAACGTCATGTTGTTCCGTAGTAACGACGCCAATATGCCGCAGATCGCGTTCGTGGCCGCTGATTGACCGCACACTGTCCACGCTTGTGTATCCGGATGCATCATGACGCCCATTGGGTACCATCGCCGTCTGTGAACCTGTGCAGTCGATAAGCATCTGGTGTTCTGGAAACACCAATCGACGTTGTTTTAAGAACATCGTTTGCAATGGGCAAATTCTGTATCACCTGCTACCATTTGATCAGCTCGCCAACCCGATGACGAAGTTGGACTTCTCCGGCCGAGGGAGTCTTTTTTGACCACGCTGTTCTGATCAGCTCGAGGATGCGGTTGTGGCTTTAAATCGGAAAAAGACGCGAAAGGACCGACGGTCCAGCGCGACCCCAACCAAAACATTTAACCATACTCAGTACTTTGCTCCTGAAGCGCGTACCGTCAAATGGGACATAAGCTATCGTGGCGGGCGCTCAATCTTTCATGCATATCCTAGCTCTACCCTACGTGCCGATCAAATGCGCCTTTTGGCGAAGGAATTGTCGGATCGTTCTTTCACGACTTCAACTTGGGAATCGCTCGGTCGCGGAGGAACGATCTATACCAAGGTCACAAAGGCCATACTGGAGCATGATGTTCTTATCGCTGAGATATCAGAGCTCAACCTCAACGTGCTTGTCGAAGTTGGTACAGCAATGGCTCTGGGCCGGGAGCCGATCCTTCTCGTTGACAAACTACGGGAGACCAAAACGCTCCGCATTCTTGGCACCATGGAGCAGTGCTACTATGAGACTAGACCTCATATCATCCGGTGGGTAGAAGAGTTCTATCGAAGCCGGGCTGTAGGTAACCGCTTCCGTGGACGAGTTGTGCCCGTACTCGAAGGCATCTCAGAAAATGTGATGGCATCACGCATACTGCACTATGCCCCCTCTGTAACTGACGATCACTCGGCAGCAGTTCGAAGGGTTGCTCTAAACTTTATAAACAAATCAAGCGATTTTGACAACCTAACGATAACCGATCCTGACGATACACTCTTTGATAACTTTGTTGAACAAGCCGCCCAAATCGCCCCTGCCGGTGCGGTTATTGGACATATGGTATCTACTGACTACCGAGATCATGAGGAACGTAATGCTACAGTAGCATTACTGATGGGACTAGCTATAGGTTGGGGAAAGAAAGTCCTCTTGCTTCAAGGGGAGCCGAGTGCGTCTATTCTCGACTTGGGATCGGTGCTCCACCGTTATACGAGTGAAAGCCAAGCAACGACAATTGTTCAAGATTGGCTTCAAGACAAAGGCGAACAAGACAAAGAGGAAACGGTTGAACTTAGCGCACACGTAGGTCGCGCAACGCCTCAGTTCACAAGTAGACCTCCAACCCCACGATCGTCCTCGCAAGGTAACGCTGGCCCTCCTGTTTCCTACCTTGGATCACCCGACGCCAATATGGATTCCTCCCTTGCCGACTACTACGTGGAGACTCCTGAATTCGATGACGCGTTGAACGGTCGGCGTGAGATATTTGTGGGACGGAAAGGAATCGGAAAGACCGCGAATTTTCGCCTCTTGGAGCACACGCTGCAGAACCGCCAAAGTAATGTTCCAGTCGCGATCTCGCCGCTAGACGCACCCGTAGATCAGATCATTCGTTTGCTCAATGAACTGAAGGTGTCCGTCCATCCGTCATTCTTTTACCCCAGCTTCTGGCGCTTCGTTATATATACAGAGATCGTGAAGACGATCATGTCCGATCGATCCTCGATCCTTGAGGACCACGGCATACCTGAACAGTCTAGGAGACGGATTGAGGGCGTATCAAGGGAGCTAAAAGGCCCAATTGGCCTCGACTTTCAAGCGCGGATTATTGACACGATGCAGGCAGTACGGAAAAGCACTGCTGGGACATTGCCGGAACATGTGCAGACGGAGGTCGAAAAGGTTGTCGGTGAGAGCCGGATGTATGGGCTTGAGCGTAGTCTGAAGGATGTCTCTAAGCGATACAAAATTTTCATTGCTATAGACGATCTCGACAAGCGCTGGGATCCGTCGTCGGATCTTTCGATCGAATGGATTCGGTCGCTTCTTGACGAGTTGCGAGTGATTTCGCGGCGCTTTAACAATGAGATACGAACGGCAGTCTTCCTACGTCAGGACATATTGGATAACCTGCGTTCAGGTGATGCCGATTACGCAAACCGCGCAGTATCGAATATGCGCTGGTCAGAGGAAATGCTAGTCGATGTTATAGCATCTCGCATTGAGAAACAAATCGGCGCAACGTTCAGCACAGCGGCGGACGCATGGGCAGCGGTTTTTCCGCGTACAGTGGACGGTTCAAGAACCACTATTTCGTATGTGATCTCGCGCACATTGATGCGTCCGAGAGACCTCATTTCGTTTTGCCAAGCTATCTTGGATCGTTCGCGGCAGCGGCGCGGCAGCGCGGTCGAACCGGAAGACATACTAGCGGCCGAACGTATTCACTCGGAATGGATGTTTGACTCTGTTCGGACTGAGTATCTGTTTGCCTATCCGGGTATCGAACTCGCCAGGCTCTCGTTCGATGGTTGCATGAGCCCAGTGAACAATCACGAAGAACTTGCCGATCAGTCCTTAGAATTGTTGCTTGACTCTGGATATACGTGGGCGAAGTCCAGTAACGATGTCCTACGATCTCTGTACGAAATAGGTTTTATCAGCGTTGGACGATGCGATGGATCGAGAACCTGGCATTCTCGTGAGCGCCGGTTTCAAGATGCTATCGTTGCGGCAGGATCACCCCCTGTGTTTGACGTTCACCCGGCATTTCGCTCATACCTTGGTATTGCGAGCTACTAGGACAGAGGCATTGAGCCTCAAGGACCGACACTTCAAACATAGGATACCTGTCGGCCTCGGCGCAGCGCACCATTTTGACCCCCGAAATGGAAACCACGCTTCACGCCTTGTCGGAAACGGTCGAAACGGCGATTCCCATGATGACGTTTGAAGAGCGGTGGCACCTGCTCGAACTGCTTCGGATTCGGGTCGAGATCGTCACGAAAGACACGGTGCGGCTGACCGGCGTCATCTCTGAGGCAATCGTGGATTTTTCGCCAGCATGAAGAACACTGACCCCACCAGCGCGACGCCGGCCATGATCTGGAAGGCGGGGCGATAGTCGCCGACGCGGTCGGCGATCTGGCCGGCGAGGATGGGGCCTGAGACGGTGCCCCAGATCATGACCATGGACGAGAAGCCCATGATGGTCCCGAACGATGTGCGGCCAAAGTAGTCGGCGCGCATCGGCATCATCTGAACGCCCCGGGTGCCGTGCGCCAACCCCTGTAAAATGACCGCGATGACGACCGGTGTGATGCTGTGGGCGAAGGCCAGTGTGAGCATCGCCAGCGCGTGACCGAACATCGCGATGGCCGATATCCAGCGCTTGCTGAATCTGTCCCCAAGAATTCCGCCGGTGAGCTGCCCAACCATCATCGCGCCGATCATGGTGGACACCACCGTGGCCGCCGCCGCCAGGGACATGCCGATGTCCTCCTTGAGGTGCGGGATGAGGTGCACCGATACCGCGCCCACAACGAACAGCGCCAGGCCGTGCCCGATCGAGAGAAACCAGAACGCACCCGAGCGCACTGCTTCGCGCACCGTGAAATCGACCCGGCTCGGGGATGAGGTCGAGAGCACCGAGTCCTCGCCAGGTGGCGGCCACTCGCCCTGATACGCCGGTTGCGCACCGTCAGGCAGCAACCCGTAATCCTCCGGGCGGTGGCGCATGAGCTGGACCAGCGGTAATCCCAGGGTGATGACTGCCACGCCCGAACCGAAGGCGGTCGCTCGCCATCCATAGGCGGTCAGCGACCATGCCACCAACGGAACCAGCAGCCCTCCGACCGCTCCGCCAGTCTGCATGATCCCGAGGGCCGTTCCACGCCGGCGCTCGAACCAGTTAATGAGCGTGGTGGTTAACGAGACGAAGCCGGACATGCTCATGCCGATCGCCATGAGCACGAACGCAAGATAGAACATCGGCAATGTGTTGATCTGGCTGAAGAGCATGAAGCCGCTGCCGAGCAGCAGGATGCCGATGCGCATCACGGGTCGCGGGCCAAACCTGTCGAGCATCCAGCCCTGGATTGGTCCAAGGAGCCCGCTCTCGACCTGCTGGATGGCATAGGCAATGGAGAAGGCGGTCTTGCTCCAGCCAAATTGCGCCTGGAGCGTCACGACATACGCGCCGTAAGCCTGGTTCATGAGCCCGGACGTGAGGATCTGGAGCCCAATTCCGCCGAGAACGATCCACCAGCCGAAAAAGACGCGGCGCACCTGCTGTCTCGTCCGCCCGGCTACGCTCACGTCTGCTCCCATACCCCACGACGTTGCCCGCTGCACCGCCTCGCCGGGCAGAGTACACCGGAATCGCCTGCTCCGCCAGAGGCTCGCTGTGTCACATCGAGTAAGTGAGCCTCGATTTGCGCCAAACGATTGAGAGCCGCCATGCCCCCGTAGGGGCGTAATTTATTGCGCCCTCTCCAACATCCCATAAGGCCACGCAGGGCGCGGTGGTCTTTGTTGAGTCCGCCCGCTACGCCACGGTCTTAGCGACCTGATCCCGGTGCATCGAGTGCGCCTGCTCAACCTCCTCCGGCAAATCGAACGGGCGAAAGATCAGGTAGCCGGCGAAGACGATGAGCCCGGCCACTGGCCCAACCAGCCTGACCCCGAGCGTGCTCTCCGGACTGTTGCCAAGCAGCAACACCAGCGCCAGAAGGAGCGGCGCAAGCGAGCCGACCGTCTTTTCTGCGAACGTATGTCCCCCGTAGAAGGTCGCCTCGCGTCGTTCGCCGGTCTGGCGCGCGTCGTGGTCGCAGATGTCGGCGATGAGTGGTCCAGGGAAGAGATAGACCGCCGCGACCGGCGCGCCGACGATCGCCATGGCGACGATTACCTGCACACTGAGC
This sequence comes from uncultured Chloroflexia bacterium, assembly GCA_963729445.1. GTDB lineage: Bacteria > Chloroflexota > Chloroflexia > Thermomicrobiales > CFX8 > JACCZH01. Next base: position 187,978 of record CAVSNU010000005.1, on the reverse strand, counting down.
GGTATGCCCGGGATCAGTCCCGGCAGCGCGAGCACCGGAAAGGCTAGCGCCGCCGCCAGCATGGCCACACGATAGGCGTGCCGCTTCGACGTTCGACGCGCAAGACGAGCGAAGACCGGCACCGACACTGCCATCGCCACGATCGACACCCCTGTCAGGATCGCCACCCAGGTGCCTTCATCGTTCGCCCGGAGAATGGCGTTCACATAGAACGGCAGCAGCCCGGTCAGCATCGTCAACCCGACCAGGAACAGGACAAACGAGGGCAGGAAGAAGAGAAAGTGCGTGTTGGAGAATGTGGCTCTGAGCGATTCTCTGAGCGACATAATGGAAGGTGGTTGCTCCCGGTTCACCCGTTTCCAGACGCCCGCCACTCCGATATACCGCGTTACCAGCGCCAGCCCGGCCATCGCGGCCGCCATCGCCGGAAACCCGAGATGATCGACTAGCAACCCGCTGCCCACAAGCCCAACCGCCGCCCCGCCAATCCCGAAATAGACAGCGAACGCGGCCAGGCTTACCCGGTCCTCGCTGGTTCTCGCGATCTCCGGAATCAGCGCGCTGTATGGTCCGTTCACCAGTGTCCCGAACAGGTGGAACACCTCCAGCACCACAAAGAAATACAGTGCCGTCACCGACCCCGCTGGAGGTCTCCGGCGGCACAAACAGCAAAAACGCGAACAGCGCCCACAACGGCGCTGCCCCCACGATAAACGGAATCCGCCTCCCCAGCCTCGACCTCGTCCTGTCGCTCCAGTAGCCGATCAGCACGTCGTCAAACGCCTCGATGCACCTCCCCGCGAACAGCAACACGCTCACCGTCGTCAGCTTGAGCAGTGCCGCGTGGTCCGCCCCCTCCGGCGGTGCATAGAAATACACCAGCCAGACGTTGCGGCTCTGGTTAAGGGCTTCAAAGCCTATCCCGCCGGCGGCATAGAAGAGCTTGGCGCGGAGGGGAAGGGCCGTCACAGACGACATTGCTTGCTCATCGGGACGGTGATGCTGCCACGTAATCGCGTCCTGGGGCATGCGTTAGGCGCCGGTCTTCCGATCCATTGCGGTTTTCGACAAACATCTCAAAATCCTCGAATCGGCGGTCAGAGATACACACGAGTTTCCCCTGGTTCCCATTGTGGACTAGCAGCACAGTAGCACCGAACGCGAGTTTTCACTAGCCGTCAGGATGACCCATGTATCGTTAATTCTTCGGGGCTATCGCCAAACACGTAGCAGCCGTACAATGCTCATGGTCACAAAAAGTGCATGAGGGTGGTCTGGCGCGTGGGTTTGGGAATCGAGGGGCAGTTTGGTGGATGGCGCATCGGTAGCAGCGCTGTTAAGCGGGCATATGCGCAGGCGAGGGGTGAGCCTCGATCAGCTGGTCGCGGAGTCGGGGGTGCCGAGGGCGACGATCGATCGCTGGCGGCGGGGGCAGTCGCGATCGTACCATTGGGAAGGCGTTGTCAAGGTCGCCGCCGGGCTGAAACTCAACAGGGTTGAGACCGAACGGCTGTTAAGAGCCATGGGCCAGCCTTCCCTGAATTTCCTTGTTACGGAAGCACCGGTCAATCAGCGGCCACTGTTGAGCCGCTGGATCACACAGACGCGCAACAATTTGCCGGGTGGGCTAACGTCGTTCGTTGGCCGCGAGGATGAAACGCTGGAGCTGGCTGGCCTGCTGTGCCTGGAGGATGTCCGCCTGGTGACGCTGACCGGGCCGGGCGGCGCGGGGAAAACGCGCTTGAGCCTGCATGTGGCGAACGAGCTGCAGGATGTGTTCCCGGACGGTATATTCTTTGTCCCTCTTGCCACAGTCACTGATCCCAGCCTGGTTGCTCCGGCGATCGCCCGCACCCTGGAGGTGCGTGATGTGGCCGGGCAATCGAGCGGTGAGCGCCTGGCCGATTATCTACGCGAGCGGCAGGTGCTGCTGGTGCTGGATAACCTGGAACAGGTCGTCGAGGCGGGGCCGGAGATTACCAGCCTGTTACGGAGTTCTCCACACCTTAAGGTGCTGGCGACGAGCCGTATCCCGCTGCGGGTTAGCGGGGAGCACGAACGCCCGGTGTCGCTCCTGAGTTTGCCGGAGCACGACGCCGGACCTGGTGAGATTCGTGCCAGCCCCGCGATAACGCTGTTCGTCGACCGCGCGGTGGCGGTCAGCCCCGCGTTTGCCCTCACCACGGAGAATGTCGCGAGCGTGGTGGAGATTTGCGAACGGCTGGACGGCAGTCCGCTGGCGATCGAGCTGGCCTCGGCACGGCTGCGCAGGTTCTCGCCGGAAGCGCTGCTCGAACGGTTCCCCGGACGGCTCGATCTCGGGTCTGATGGCCCTCGTGACGTTCCACAACGGCAGCGCTCGCTAAGGGCAACGATCGACTGGAGCTATCGGCTGCTCTCTTCAGATACTCAGGAGCTCTTCCGCCGGCTGTCCGTGTTCTCCGGTGGCTGGACTGCCAATGCTGCAATGGTGGTATGCGGTGAGGTGGGCGACGGGCTGGATGAGCTGGCCGAGGGCAACCTGATCGTGACGGAGCCTGACGGGCGTTTCGCGATGCTCGAAACAATCCGTGAATATGCCCTGGAGCGGCTGGCCGCGAGTGCGGATGAGGATGATCTCCGGTTGCGCCATGCTCGCTATTTCCTGGGCCTCGCCGAATCTGCCGAACGCTATGTTCCACAGGCTCGGCAGCAAGCGTGGCTCGCGCAGATCGATCGCGAGCGCGTCAACCTGAACGCGGCGCTGGCGTGGGCGGCCGACCAGGAGTCCTCTGACCTGTCCCTGCGGCTAACCGGCGCGCTCTGGCCATACTGGCACGAATACGGTTACTTCCGGGAGGGTTCATCCTGGATTGACGCGGCGATGAATCTGGCTGACGGCGCACACGGGCGACTTCTGGGCAGCGTGTTAAACGGGGCGATGCATCTTGCACTGAGTCAGGGTGATGTGTCGCTTGCGCACAAGTATGCGGATTTGGCACTTGCCCTGTGGCGTGAGGTTGATGACCCCCATGGTGTCGCGCTAGTGCTCTCGCATCTCGGCTCGCTTCTCTATGTGTCAGCCGATTATGCTGGTGCTGAGCGCCGGTATCAAGCGAGTCTCGATGTCTGGCGGTCACTTGATGAACCGCTGGGCGTGGCGCTCTGCAGTTCGGAGCTGGGCATCCTGTTTTCGACCACGGGCCAGTTTGAGAGGGCCGCGGTTTCCTTACGTAATGCGCACGCCATTTATGAGCGCGAGCAGGATCGTGTCGGGATTGCCCGTTCGTATCTCGACCTCGGTCTTTCGGCGATGCTGCAGGAAGACCTTGCGTCCGCTATCGAGCTGCTGGAGCAGGGGATCTCGCTGTGCCGGAAGTTGGGTGACAACCCGCACCTGTCGTGGGGTCTTTTCTACCTCGGGACGTCGCTGTGCTTCGCGGGCCAGTTCGAAGCAGCTCTGGTGCGATTGACGGAATCGTTGCAGCTGAAGCGTGACAATGGGGACAAGTACGGCGTGTTCTACACCCTGCTTGGGTTTGCCGCCGTCGCGGTCCGTCTGGGGCAGGCCGAGCGGTCAGCCATGTTGTGCGGCTCGGTGAGCTCAATCCTGGAGTTGACCGGTCTGATCATGACCCCGGCCGTGCAGAGTATCTACTACCGCGAGACCCGCCTGATACAGGACCAGATGTCCTCGAACCAGTTCGACGCCGCGTTTGCCTTCGGCCGGCAGATGACACCTGATGAGGCGGTGCGCTTCGCCCTGGATGTTCCCGGATAGGCGGAGGGGATTGTGCGTATCAGGGATGCTGTGAGGATGGTACGGACGTCATTCGTTCTGCCTTGCTTGGACAGGCAGGTGCCTTTGGAGCGCACCCGGGGGTGCTCGAGGCCTCGCGTAGTGGAGGGCTGTACGCTCACGTCCCGCAATGGGATGAGCTGCGAGAGGCGCAGACGACCTGTCGATTTTCGCCTGTCCCGTTCGTCATAGAGATAACACCGCCGTGAGTGTAGCGGTGACGCATCGAGACGACGGAACGAAAGGGTCAGGAAATGGCCGAGTTTATGGTGTTGATTCGTGGCTGTGATGATGTCTACGACGCAATGAGTCCAGAAGAGGTGCAGGCGGCTGTCCAGCAATACATTGATTGGGACAGTCAGCTTCGTCAACAAGGCCGCTTCGTTGCTTCCAACAAGTTGATTTCAGGCGGCGCTGTGATGCGTAACGGGCAGGGCGGGCTCGTGGTTGATGGGCCGTATGCAGAGACGAAGGAGGCCATCGGCGGCTACTACGTCTTTGAAGCGAGCGATCTGAACGAGGCGTGTGAGATCGCGAGGGGCTGCCCGGTCCTGGGGCACGGCGGGTTCGTTGAGGTGCGAGGAGTTGTCGACCATTCCTCCTGATCGGCCAACCGGCGTCCCTCCGCTCGTCGACCACCTGTTCCGGCACCAGTCGGGACAGGTGGTCGCTACCCTGACCCGTATCCTCGGTCCGCACAACCTGCAGCTTGCTGAGGACGCCGTCCAGGAGGCGTTGATCAAGGCGTTGCGGCACTGGTCGTATCATGGAGCCCCGGAGAACCCAGCCGGCTGGATCATCCGGGTGGCCCGCAACCAGGCACTCGACATCCTGCGGCGCGAGGCGACCTGGCGCTCGAAGCAGACCGAGCTTGCTTTACTGGCCGACAGGCAACTCGATGATCCTGAGACCGCCCTCGAATCGCTGACCGACGAGTTGCTGGACGATCAACTACGGCTCATGTTTATCTGCTGCCATGCGGCCATTTCTCCACCCGCCAGGGTAGCGCTAACGCTCAAAACGCTGGCCGGGTTCGGTGTGCCAGAAATTGCGCGGGCCTTCCTCACCTCCGAAGCGACGATCGCTCAACGCCTGGTGCGGGCTAAGCGAACCATCCGCGAGCGTGGGATCCCATTCGCCGTCCCTGAGGCCGACGATTTCCCCGTGCGGCTCGACTCGGTGTTGAGCGTGCTCTACTTGCTCTTTAATGAGGGCTATACCGCACATTCGGGAGCGGATCTCGTGCGGCGTGACCTCTGCGAGGAGGCCATTCGATTGACTTCGATCCTTGCTGGGCGTCCGGTCGGAGACCATCCAAAGGTCCATGCGCTGCTGGCGCTCATGCTACTCCAGGCGTCGCGGCTGCCCGCCCGATCCGACGTCGAGGGTGACCTGCTGTTGCTTGGCGATCAGGACCGAACGCTATGGGATCGCGGTTTGATCGCCGCCGGGTTGCGCGAGCTTGTGCGATCGGCCATGGGTGACGAGCGAAGCGAATACCATCTACAAGCTGCAATCGCGGCTCAACACGCGATAGCTCCCGATCTTGAACGAACGAACTGGCAGGTTATCCTCGACCAGTACACCGACCTCGTCAGGTTGACATCCTCGCCGGTAGCAGCCCTCAACCGGGTCGTCGCTCTGTCTATGGTTCACGGTCCGGAAACGGCTCTGGCCGCGCTTGAACAGGTCCGCTGCCTGAAGGGCACGGACAGCTACTACCTTCTGCACGCCACTGCTGGCGAGTTCCACCGCCGGGCCGGCAACATCGCTCGCGCGCGGGAGTGTTACCAGCACGCCCTTGCCCTGACCGTCAATGATGCCGAGCGACGATTTCTGGCGCGCAGGCTGGGTGAGTGTGACGACACTACCGGCGTACCAGCGGACGAATGAGAAGCAGCCAGCAACTCCATACGATGACCAGTATCCCGCCAAGAACGATGCCGGTGTCCCAATAGAAGCTCCAGCTGTCGAACCACGGTGCGAGCTCCCGCGCGTGGGTGTAGTGGGCGAGCTCATCGGAGAATTTACGCTGTACCAGTGCATGATTCATGACGGTACCCAAAAGGAAGCAGAGCATGAATCCACGTCGGAGCGAGTAACACTACTGGAAACCGGGGGTGGCCGTCCCTCCTGTGCTTCTCCGAAGGTTCTCGCATAATCACGAAGAAGCACCCGAACCCGCAGGCGAGCAGGAAGAGCGCAATATAGGACAGCGTGTATTGGAAGAACCCGTCGGTAAACCCATAGAGCGACTGCGTCAGAACAACATCGTCCCGCCCGCTCATCAGGTCGTGCAGGTAGCCGGTGGTCCTGCGGACGTCGTACGCGCCGCCAATCGCGAACCCGATCCCAGTCACCGAGATCCAGAGTAGGATTCGCCGGCGATGCTCGCGCCTTCGAACCTGCTGAAGCAGCTGGGTTGCAGGGAATGCATGGAGGTTGCGCGTCAGTCGCGTCACGAAGATCCCTTTCTGGCAGGTCAGGCATCGTACCCCGTGCTCGCATTACTCAAGAGTTGTGTGAAGATAACACAGCCAGTTAGACTGGGCCATCGGATGCTGGTTGAAACTAGACGCACGTGTTGGTCTCCTCGATATTTCACTTATGGCAGGCGGGCGGGATTGCTCTCATGGTACAAACCTCTACTCCTGACGATCACCTGCGTACCCATCTATGGAGCCGGATCGCGCCGCTCATCGCCGGGGTGCTTGGGTTTCTCGCAGCAGTCGCGGTGATAGCGGTTCTCCGGAGCGACCACACCCAGGCGATTGCGGGGGCGCTCTTCTTTGCGGGTATGCTCTTTACCCCGGTCGTGCTGATCGGCACAATGGTTGCCCTGATTCCCGCGCGCTCGTGGTGGCGTACGGCGCTCTGCGTCTCGGTGGGTTATGCGCTCCTGGCCGTTATGCTGGGCATCGCGGGGTACATGACGATTCCGGCGCGTTACCTGCTCGAAGACGACACTGGGCGAGGCTCGATGCAGTCGTTCTGGGAGATGCACGGCGAAGAGTTGATGTACGTCGAGCAGTACAAAGAGTCCGAACCGGAGCGCTACGCGTTCGAGAAGGACCGGGTAGCCCAGGATCGGCTGAATTACACGCAATTGTGGTCAAAGCCGGCCATGGCGGGGTGGCTCGTCATCATCGGTCTCTCCTTTGGACTTCGCCGGCGAGCCGCGACCGGACCTCACTGACATCCCAGACGCGTATCCACTTGCCGGACGACCACGTCAAACGTGAGCGGGATGTGCCTTGCGCTTGAGTCGCGTGTGATAGGGTCGTAGGTAGGCATGACTTGACGCGATTGGAGGAGAAGATCGGTGAAAATAACAGATCGCGCGCTAGACAAGCTGGAAGAATTACGCAACGAGAGCGACGCCGGCCCTGGAGAAGGTGTCACCCTGGTGGTGACCGAGGATGAGAATCTCGGCCTCGCGCTGATGTCGCCCAACGAGGCAGATCAGGTCGTTGAGAGAGGCGGCGATCCAGTGGTGATTATCCCGGAGCCGCTGATCGAGACCCTGGAGGGCTTCGTCCTGGACTACGTTGAGGCTGGCGGTCAAGAGGGCTTCACGCTGGAGCGACCTCCGGACACGGATGCTCAGCCTGAGGCGATGGCGTAGCGTCATTTACCCATTCCCACTACCACGGAAATATGCAACGGCCCCGCCGATCCGGCAGGGCCGCTTTGTCTTCCCTTGCGCCAACTGGACGAATGGGGGATGGGCCCCTTCCCGCGCCACAGCAATGATGTCAACAGACCGGAACTACGCTGTCGTGAAGGATTGGACTTCAGGTGCTCAGAGGAACCGCTTCGTTCAGGTTTGTGGTGGTGCTCGCCACGCTGCTAGTGTTCGGGCTGTCGCCGGGCATGATCGCGGGGCAGGAGTCATCCGGAGAAGTCACGGTTGTTGCCGAGGCACGTTTCACGGTTGATGACCCGCCGCCAGCGCCCCTGGATGCACATCAGCTCGTACTCGAATTCGCCCCTGGGGCGGTCGCGGCGCTGCATCAGCACGGTGGTCCCGGCTTCATCACGATGCTGACCGGCGAGCTTTCGCTGATTGCCGACGGTGAGGCACACATCTACCGGGCCGGAGACGATTTCATCGAGGTTCCGGAGAGCCTCTACGAGGGTACGAATCTTACCGCCGAGCCAGCCACCCTGATGGTGACATATCTCGTGCCGGCCGGTCATCAAATGACAACCTATGTGAATGCCAGCTCTGGCGCGCAGACCGCGTCACCGCCGCAGGTTGTTACCCAGGCAATGTTCGAGATTCCAGAGCCACCGTCCGACTACGAAGTCGTGCATGAGGTGCTCGATTACTCTTCGAATACCTGGACCACGTCCGAGAATTCGGCCGGCCAGACGTACCTGACCGTCGTTCAGGGCGAGTTGGCTGCCCGGAATAGCGACGGGGGAGAAACGGCCTACGTCGCCGGTGAAACGCGTACGGAAGAGCAGGGGGTGACAGTCGAGCGTGGGAACAGTGGTAGTGAACCCGCGCGGATTGTCGCGACGACGCTCGCCGCGCTGGACGACGAGGCAACGCCGAGCCGTACCGGCCTGATCGGGTTGATCGCCGCCGCAGCCTGTGTCGGCCTGATCGCTGGCGGTGTGCTGCTGCGTCGAAAGCGGACGGCACGAGCATGACCCGCATCACGTAGTCCGCTCAGGCATCGAAGAGGGCGCAATAATGGAAGATGTCCCAGTTAATCCGATAATTGGAGGGCACCGTCTGCGTAGCGGCGCAATTTATTGCGCCCTCTCCGGTCCGCCCGGGCGCCGGAGAGGGCGCAATGCATTGCGCCCCTACGGAGATTGTGACGATCAGGACAAACTCATTATTGCGCCCGTGCGTATCTCTCATGGCTGAAGCCGGTTCTGATCCGAAGTCCCGTCTAATCGTAGGCAGGGCGCGGATCGTCGTGGATCGGAAAACCGGGATTGGTGCTGCCCAGGGCGACCTCGATAACGATGTTGTTGGGGTCGGCAAAAAAGAACGAGGGCCGGTCTCCGGCCGGCATGATCTCGACGCCGGCCTCGGAGAGCCGTTGCTTCCAACCCTGCCAGGCATCCATGCTCTCTACGTGGAAACAGATGTGGTCGAGCGAGCGTCCGCTCTTCGGCATGGTTGCCGGCTCTAGCTTGGGCAGCTCGGCGTCTGGAAACTCAAAGAAGGCGAACACCGTGTTTGGCGCCACCGTGATGAAGTAGTGGCGTTCCTCCCCCTCGCGCTCCAGACGGTGTGCCATCGCGATCTCGCTGCCCAGGACGTCACGATAGAAGGCGACCGTCTTTTCCATGTCGTTCGTCACCAGCGCCACATGATGCAGCGCGGCGAACGGGCTCTTGAGTCCGCTATGGTCGGGCAGCGAGAAACGCTCGGTGGCGGTCATAGAGAGATCCCTTTCTGACTACTCCTCTGGCGTGCAGGTATCGTGATGCGGCCAGTATAACGTGTCGCGGCGCGACTCACTGGGCACGGCTGACCTTCGCAACCGTAGTGCCCGTGTGTGTTGCGTTCTGTAGTGCTACGATGAAATCTGTGACATTCAGTACAGGGAGACATAGGCGGGACCAGCGATACGATACGATGATAGAAGACGTAGGTGAGACCGAGCGGATAAGTGCCCGGAAACCGGCCGGCAGCGCGTGTGGGGATCCCGCAGCGCCGGCGTGAACGGTGAATGACAGTGAACACTCAAGGCGTCACCTTCATCAACATGTTCGATCCGGCGTCGTCGGCGGCTCGGGAGATCGCCGAGCTCTCAATCCTGGTGCATATCCTGATGCTCCTGGTCTTCCTGGTGGTCGCCATCGTCCTGACGCTGATCTTCTGGCGCTACCGGCACAGACCTGATGAGCGGGTTCTGCATGCGTCGCACGGGAACACCAGGCTCGAGATCATCTGGACCGTCACGCCGGCACTGCTGCTCGCAGTGGTGTTCTTTATCATGCTCCGCGTCATGGGGTCCGTCGATGCCGGCGCCGGGATGACCGAAGCAGCTCCTACCGATGACCCTGCCGCCGCCCGCCCGCTCCGGGTGGAAGTGATTGGCAGGCTCTGGTGGTTTGAGTTCCGTATTCCGGAGCTTAACGTGCGCACAGACAACGAGCTGCATCTGCCATTGGGCAGACCCATTGAGCTCGCGCTGACCTCAAACGAGGTCCTCCACAGTTTCTGGGTTCCGCAGCTGCAGGGCAAGCGCGACAACATACCGGGTCAATGGAACTACGTGCCGCTGGTCGCGGATAGAGAAGGCGTCTATACGGGCAACTGTGTCGAGTACTGCGGTCCCCAGCACGCCTGGATGTATGTGCGCGTCGTCGTTGAGCCGGAGGAAGCGTTCATGGCCTGGGCGCAGCAGCAAGCGTCCGACGCCGTCGAACCGCAAGAGGCGCTGGTAGAGCGCGGCCGGGACGTCTACTTCGAATCGAACTGCGTGAACTGTCACACCATCCGTGGAACGGAGTCGCAGGAGAATGCCGGGCCGGATCTCACGCACGTCGCCAGCCGGGAGATCATGGCCGGCGGTGTAGTGGAGGTGAATCGGGACGACATGGAGCGCTGGTTGCGCGATCCTCAAGAGGTCAAGCCCGGCAACCTCATGCCCGCGACCCTCGTTTCAGACGAGGATCTGGAGGCGCTTGTCGCGTACATGCTGAGCCTGGAGTAAGCGGCGGTTGGCCCACCACAGTAGGAGAATGTATCGTGGCTGTCAAAATCGAACCCGCGGAACCACAGCCCAGGGTCACCAGTGAAGAAGGGCTCTGGGGCTGGGTCGCAACTGTCGATCACAAGCGGATCGGAATACTCTACCTGATAACGACGCTGTTCTTCTTTGTTCTGGGCGGCTTGCAGTCGGTTGTTATGCGGACCCAGCTCGCCGTACCGGAAGCAGAGATCGTTTCCCCCTCCTTCTATAACCAGATGTTCACCACCCACGGCGTGACCATGATCTTCCTGGTCATCATGCCTGCCGGGATTGGTCTGGCCAATTACGTGCTGCCGCTCATGCTGGGTGCGCGGGACATGGCGTTCCCACGGCTGAACGCGCTCAGTTACTGGCTCTTCCTGTTTGGCGGGTTGTTACTCTACTTCAGCTTTTTTCACGAGGGTGGGCCCGACGCGGGCTGGTTCGCTCACGCGCCGGTCTCGACGGCGGATTACACGTCCAGTGTTGGGATGGACTATTGGGGATTAACGCTGCTGGTGACCGGCGTCGGGAGTATCGCCGCCGCGATCAACCTTACCGTGACTACGATTTCGATGCGTGCCCCCGGGATGACCTGGTTCAGGATGCCGGCCTTCGTCTGGAGCATGCTGGTGACCGCGCTCCTGATCATCTTCGCGTTGCCCGCGGTGACGGTGGCGGTCATCATGGTGTTGTTCGAGCGTAATTTCGGCGCCTGGTTCTTCAACCCGCGTCTGGGCGGTGACCCGATCCTCTACCAGCATGTGTTCTGGTTCTTCGGCCATCCCGAGGTCTACATCATGATCCTGCCGGTATTCGGCATTCTGGCAGAGGTCATCCCTGTCTTCTCGGGGAAGCCGCTCTTTGGTTACAAGGCGTTCGTACTGGCAACGATCGCCATCGGGTTCTACAGCTTGCTGGTCTGGGCGCATCACATGTTTGTGGTTGGGCTGTCGCACGTTGAGCTCGGTTTCTTCTCAGCCGCCAGCATGGTCATCGCCGTTCCGACGGGTATCAAGATATTCACCTGGCTCGCCACGATGTGGGGCGGCGCGATCCGGCTGACGACCGCCATGCTGTTCTGTATCGGTTTTCTGGTGGCCTTTACCCTCGGTGGCCTCACCGGAGTAGCCGTGGCCGTGGTGCCGTTTGACTGGCAAGTGCATGACACCTATTACGTGGTGGCGCACCTCCACTATGTGCTGGTCGGCGGCAGTCTGCTCGGGCTGTTTGCGGGAGCCTACTACTGGTTCCCCAAGATGACCGGCCGGCTGATGTCCGAGCGAATGGGCCGCTGGCACTTCTGGCTCACCTTCATCGGCTTCAACGTTGTGTTCTTGCCGATGCACCTCATGGGAACGTTTGGAATGCCCCGCCGCGTCTATACCTACCCCGACCTTGAGTGGCTGGGAGAGCTGAACCTGATCTCCTCACTGGGCATGATCGCGCTGACCGCTGGAATGGTGCTCTTCATGATCAACCTCTGGTACGGCGCAACCAGAGGTGAACTGGCCGGCAATGATCCCTGGGACGGCTGGACGCTGGAGTGGGCCACCTCCTCTCCACCGCCGCCCGAGAACTTCGTCAAAATCCCTGAGGTGAAAGGCTCTCGCCCACTCTGGATCGAGAAATATCCCGACCTGCCACAAGTGCAAGAGGACAAGGTCAAGCAGTGATGGATATCAGTCACAACCGGCTCGGGATGTTCTTCTTTATCGGCTCGGAGGCGGTGTTTTTCATCTTCTTGATCATCGTCTATCTGTGGCATCTGGAGGGCGTTGGCGTAGAGCTACGTGACCACCTGGATGTCGGCCGGACCGCGTTATTCAGCCTGGCGCTCTTCTCCAGCAGCGGCACGGCCGTCTTTGCCGAGCGCCGGCTTGAACGCCGCGATCTGCGAGGTACGCGTGTGTGGCTGGTGGCGACCATATTGCTGGGAGCCACGTTCCTGCTTGGCCAGCTGTGGGAGTTTAGCGAGCTCGTCAATGAGAATTTCACCCTGGAAACGGGCTCGTTCACGTCGTCGTTCTACTTGCTCACCGGGTTCCACGGCTTGCACGTCTTCGTTGGCCTCATCTTGCTGTCGATCCTGGGGCTGCTCACGAGACGACGCAGCTTTCTCCGCATCGGCGAAGGGGCGTTACAGGCGATTTCACTCTACTGGCACTTCGTCGATGTCGTCTGGGTCGTCATCTTCTCGCTCGTCTATCTCTGGTCGAGCTCTTGATGATCGTGCCGGGAAATGAGGTGACTGAGATGCATGAGCGCGAGCCGGAGGAAGCAGAGCACATCCATCTCCCGCAGCCGACGATCTGGCCGATGGTGATGGGGTTAGGGATTACGGTCTTTGCCTCTGGGCTCACGCTCGGCCCTCTGGTGGCAGCTGGTGGACTGGTCCTGTTCGCCTGGGCGGTACGCGGCTGGATCATCGATCTGATCGTTGAACAGGAAGCGGCAGAGGAAGAAGGCGCGCTCACCCCCGTCATGGAGAGGGAAGAACGTGGCTGAGGTCGACACGGAACGGCGTCATGCGGGGCCGGTAAGTCCTGAGCGCCGGCGATTCCTGACCAACGTCAGCGTGGTGCTCACCCTGGCGATCGGTGCGCTCGTCGGTCTGCCGGTGATCGGCTATTTGCTCTTGCCGCTTGTACGCCAGCCGGAGCCGCGTTGGGTCGATGTTGGCGAAGTGGACGAGTTTCCTGAGGGCGAGGCGGTGCTCGTCGCCTATGAAGACCCCTCGCCTCTGCCATGGGCGGGCTTGACGGCTCTGACGTCGGTGTACGTGCGCCGGATCGGTCCCCAGGAGTTTGTTGTCTTCTCGGTGCACTGTACGCACCTCGGCTGCCCGGTGAACTGGCTGCAATCGGCGCGGATCTTCGTGTGCCCATGCCACGGCGGCGTGTTCTACCAGGATGGGTCGCCCGCCGCGGGACCGCCACAGCACAAGCTCTACGAGTTCACCACGCGGATCGTTGACGGCCGGCTCCAGGTGCAGACACGCCCCCTGCCACCCCGCCCCGAGGAATTGGCCCACGCACGGCGACGAACCAGGCTGTGAGGAGGGGAGCGACGGTGAGCAGGATAAGTGTTCGAGAACCATCATCCCGCGTCTTTGACTGGCTTGATGAACGCCTCGGCATTCGGACCGGGATCTGGCCGGTGATCAGCCACCCGGTGCCGAAGGACATTGACTGGTCCTATGTCCTGGGCAGCATGGTGCTGGTGGCGCTGGTCGTGCAGGTGGTGACGGGTGTGGCGCTCGCGATGGTCTACGTTCCGTCTCCGAATGCGGCGTTTCAGAGTATCCAGTTCATCACCGAAGACAGCATGCTGGGCAAGGCCGTTCGCGGCATTCACTACTGGGGTGCCGCCGCGATGGTGACGCTCGTCTTCGCCCACCTCTCCCAGGTGTTCCTCATTGGCGCATACAAGTACCCACGCGAGTTCACCTGGGTTTCAGGGTCGATCTTGTTACTGTTGACGCTCGCCCTTGGTTTTACCGGACAGCTCCTGCGCTGGGATCAGGGCTCGTATTGGGGCATCGTGGTTGCCGCAGCCCAGGCCGGACAGGTGCCGGTGATCGGCGACGTCCTGATGCAGCTTATCGTGGCCGGCTGGACAGTCGGCCCTGCTACCCTGACGCGCTTCTATGCAACGCACGTCTTCCTTCTACCGGCGATGTTATTCATGTTTCTGGCCGTGCATCTCTACCTGGTGGTGCGCCTGGGAGTGTCGGAGCCGCCGAAAGAGGGTGAGCCGGTTGACCCGGCAACATACCATGAGAAGTACCAGCGCATCTTGCACGAACAGGGCATTCCGTTCTTCCCGGATTCGTATTGGAGAGATGCATTTGCTGGTTTCGTGCTGGTCCTCGTGATTATCGGGATGGCGATTGTGCTTGGTCCGCCCGACCTTCACAGCATCGCCGACCCGACGTTCATCGTGACGTATCCGCGGCCGGATTGGTACTTCCTCTGGTTCTTCGCGCTGCTGGCCCTCATCCCCCACGAGATAGAGACGCTCGTGATCGTCGGTTTGCCCGCGCTTATCGGAGTGGTGTTGATCGGGCTACCTTTCCTGGCCAACCGGGGCGAGCGGAGCCCACGCCGCCGCCCATGGGCTGTCGTCTCGGTGGTGTTGATGCTGGTGGCGTTCGTCGCGCTCAGTTACCAGGGACATCGCGCTCCCTGGTCGCCGATTCTGGAAGCCACTGACGAAATTCCCTTTCCTGCCGCCGCGCTAGAAGGGCTCGACGAGAACGAGCGCTTCGGCGCGCAGGTGTTTCAGGAGCAGGCATGCCAAGCGTGTCATTCGCTTGGCGGCTTCGGTGGGAGTACCGGCCCCCCGCTTGACGATGTCGGCAGGCGTCTCGATCGCGAGATCATCACGACCACCATCCTGCGCGGTCGCGGTAACATGCCGGGTTATGCGGGCACGATCGAGCCAGAGCACCTGGAGGCTCTGGTCGATTTCCTGGAGACGCTCGATGGCGACACGGCTGCGGAGTAGCAGGGCGCCTGAGAAGGGGGTGGTGGAGGCTCCGCCCCACGCGCCTCCACCAGTCAGGCTCTATTAGCCGCGAAACGCCGGCATCACCTCGCTGTTGAGGATGCGCATCTGCTCAACCACGTAGGCACCGTCGGGGGAACCAAACACGCACAGGATTTCGCTCGCGCCCGCTTCCTCATAGGCTTTCAGCTTCTCAACCATCTCGGCCGGCTCAGCTTCGAGGACGGTCATGCGGCTGGCAGTCATCTGACCGCCCTGGCTGGGTCCAAACCTCATCGGTAACCGAGGCGCGAACTCCGGCGTAGGTCTACCCTCCTGTTCAGCGGTCTCCCGAACAAGCCGGCCCTGCTCGGCGAGGTCCTGGGCGCTGATTCCGACCGGATGCCAGGCAGCGCCGAAGCGCCCGGCCCGACGCCGCGCCGCTTCCGATGATCCGCCGACCCAGAAGGGTGGTCCGCCCTGTTGCACCGGTAAGGGTCCGAACGCGACTGCCGGCAGATTGTAGAAGCGTCCGGTAAAGCCGGCTTCGGGCGTGGTCCACAGGTGACGCCAGACGCGCAGGGTCTCGTCGAGGTGTTTCCCGCGATAATGGAAGCGGTCGCCGGCACCGAGCATCTCAAATTCGGCTTTATTCCAGCCGGCGCCCACGCCGGCGATGAGCCTGCCTTTGGTGAGATGGTCCAGTGTTGCCAGCTCCTTCGCCAGCACAATTCCGTTGCGCTGCGGAACGACAATGACCGAAATCCCGAGTGTGATCCGCTCGGTGAGGGCGGCCACATAGGCAAGCGTCATCAGTGGTTCATAGATCTCACGGTACGGACCTGTATGATCGACCGGCATGATGACGTGGTCGGTCGTCCAGGCAGACACGAAACCAAGCTCTTCTGCTGCCTGGGCAACCTGAACGACGCCCTCCACCGTGGCGCCTGCCGGATAGTTAGGCAGGGCGATTCCGAACCTCATCAGTCGGAGGCCTTTCCGTTGACGACGAGTAATCCACGGTCAAACGGCGTCAGCAATTCATAGCCGTCCGCAGTAACCCGCACGACATCGCAGTGGCGATCGAGTCCGACGCCCTCCATCGCAAACGGCGGAGCGCCAGGCTCGACCTCCAGAACCATGTCCACTTCCAGTGGTAGATCTCCTCCACCCTCACGACCCGTTGACCGATCGCCATCAGTCAGCCTCCATGACAGCCGGCGCGGCATGATGCGGCAGCCAGCTCGCTCCTTGAACGACCTCGGCCATCTCGTCACAGCGCGCGAACCAGATACCGTCATGCTCCTGGATGTGGTCGATCAGGCGCTCAAGTGCCAGGATGCGCGACGGACGACCTGCGTAGCGGGGATGACAGACCAGCATGTAGGTTCCAGTCAGCTCATTCGCCGCATGGAACTCATCGATCCAAAGATCAACCACCTCATTTGGCCGGCGTATCGTTCCAGGGTGGGCATAGTAGACGGCGTCATCCAGCGGCCAGGACCAGGGCAGCTCAATGATCTCGCTCTCGCCGTCTCCGGTCTGGATCATGTACGGGATATCGTCGTCGCCCATGGAGCTGTCGTAGAAGTAACCGGCCTTGTGCAGGAGCGACAGTGTCGACGTTGTCGTGAGTCCAGCCGGCGAGCGCCAGCCGCGCGGCGCCTGCCCGGTAATCTCGGCGATCGTCTCGGTTGTCCGCTTGATCAGCTCTTGCTCGCGCTCCGGAGCAAGCTCGTTCCAGGTCTCGTGCATCCAGCCATGGGCGGCCACTTCGTGGCCACGGGCGATAATCTCACACGCCAGCTCCGGGTACTTGCGGACATTCCAGCCCTCGAGGTAGAAGGTCGCGGGAATCCCCTTGCGTTCGAGGAGATCGAGAACGCGCTCGATACCGCGCCGAGGAGCGTACACACCATCGGCGTTGGCCCCACCGGCGTGGCCGTAGCGCAGCAGATCGAGCGACTCGCCGAAGTTATCGAAGGTCAACGTGACCGCGCAGCGCTGGCCGTTGGGCCACTGTGGTCGTTCAAACGGCACTTGAAGTTCCCTTTCCCATACATGCGAAACGACAGATCAACGGCCACGTAGCCGTGGATCGAGGGTGTCTCTTAACGCGTTACCCAAGGTGTTGTAGGCCAGAACGGTGAGCACGATCAGGATGCCGGGTAGACCGCCAGCCGCGGCGCGCTCCAGACATAGTACTGGCTTGACGACAGCATGTTGCCCCAGCTTGGCAGTGGGGGCTGGATGCCCAGGCCGAGGAACGAGAGCGAGCTCTCGGTCAGGATCGCGAAGGCAACGCCGAGCGTTGCCGAGACGATAATTGACGGGATCGCCTGCGGCAGCACGTGGCGAATCACGATGCGGTTGGCGCTCGCCCCACTCACCCGTGCGGCGGTGATGAACTCTTCCCCTTTCGTCTTCAGGACCTCACCGCGCACGATGCGGGCCACGCTCATCCAACTGGTTAACCCGATGACCAGCACGATGTTCGTCAGCGTGGTCCCAAAGAGGGTCAGCACGGTGAGTAGCAGAAAGAAGGTCGGGATCGCCAGAAAGGCGTCGGTGATGCGCATGATGACCGAATCGGCCGGGCCTGCCGCGTAGCCGGATATCGCCCCCAGCGGCGTCCCGATCAGCACGGCGATGATGACCGCCGCCAGTCCAACGATCAGCGACACGCGTCCGCCAAACAGCAGGCGGGAGAAGATGTCCCGTCCATTCTCGTCTGTCCCCAGCAGGTATTCGGACGAGAAGGTCACGAGTGGGTTGTTGAGGTCGATCCGCTCGGGTGTGTATGGCGCGATGAGCGGCGCAAGCAGCGTCACAACGTGGATCAGGATAAGGAAGCCTGCCGACACGACGGCGAAGCGATTCCTGCGGAAACGCATCCAGAAATCAGCTAGCGCCGAGCGATGAATAGGTTCGCGAATGAGCAGGTTGCTGCTGACTTTTCCAGTCGTTTGTGTACTGGTGTCGGTGCTCATTGCCCTGTCCCTCTACTTTCCGAGTCGAATACGAGGGTCAATGACCGAGTACATGAGATCCGTCAGGAGATTGCTGAGAATGACGATCACCGACACCACGAGGGTGATACCCATGATCAGTGGATAGTCGCGCTGGAATGCAGCGTCAGCCGCGAGCCTGCCCATCCCCGGCCAGCCAAAGACGGTTTCCGTGATCACCGCGCCGCCGATCAGCCGGGGGAGCATTAATCCCAGCATCGTGACAACCGGGATGAGACCGTTGCGTAGCGCGTGGCGTGTCATCACCCCGCGCTCAGTGAGCCCCTTGGTTCGAGCGGTCCGAATGTAGTCGGCCCGCAGGACCTCTAACATGCTGGAGCGCGTGAAGTAGGTGAGCTGCGCGAGTGAATACAGCGCGATCACCAGGGCCGGCAGGATCAGGTGCTTGACCCGGTCGACAAAGCCGGCATCCCCGATCGTGAACCGGCCGGCCAGAGGGCAGCCAACCGAGATGGACGGAGAAGAGGATGATCAGCAGGATCGCAAACCAGAAGCCGGGGATCGCAATGCCGAGCGTGCCGAGCAATACGATGAGCCGGTCCCAGATGGAGTTCGCTCGCTGGGCAGCGATCAGCCCTAAGGGGATGCCGACGATGACCGCGAGCAGCAGTCCCACACCGGCGAGCTCGGCGGTCGCGGGCAGGCGCTCCACAATCATGTCCATCACTGGCCGCTTCTGCATAATCGAGCGGCCGAAGTCTCCGGTTACCGCCTTACTCACCCATTTGACGTACTGCACTGGCACCGGATCGTCCAGGCCGAGTCCCGCGTGCCATCTGTTCGCGGGACTCCGGCGTGAGTGTTGGATCGACCAGGATTCCGGGACCACCTGGTGCGGCCTTGACGAGTCCGAACGTCACGATGGAGATGATAATTAACACGATGACTGAATGGAGTAGTCGCTGTATTACGTATGCGCCCACAGGCCCCCCTGACTCGAGTGAGGTACACGAGACGTGACATCCTGGTTGCAGTGGAGGGATCTCGGCCCACCTTCGTTAATGGGCACGAGATCCTCCGGTCACGTTACGCTGCGCTCGCGATGACGGCTGTGTTGCAGCCTCTCTCCGGTGTTCTCTACTGGTCGAGCCACATGTCGTATGAGTAGAGGAAACAGTCCCGGATGCCGATGTTCGGCACGTTCTTGAGGGCCTCGGGGTACACCCGGATCTCCTTCGGGTAGTAGAGGACCGACACCGGCGGATCTTCCATCTGAAGCTCCTGGTAGCGGTAATAGAGTTCGGCACGCTCGGCCGGATCAGCCGTCGAGCGACCCTGCTCCAGAATCTCGGTCATCTCTTCGTTGCAGAAGTTCGGGTGGTTACTGCTGCCGTCGCAGCCGTAGAAGATCAGCTGGTCTGGATCAGGCGGCGTGATCCACCACATGTGCATCGCGTCGTAGTCTTCGCCAAGCCAGCGCTGCTGCGAGAACGAGCCCCAGTCCATGGTCTCCAGCTCGACTTCGCAACCGACGTCAATGAACATCTGCTGGACGATGGTGGCCGTCTGCTCGCGCGCCGGATTGCCCTTGTCGACCGAGAGCGTGAACGCGAGCGGCTGGCCATCCTTCTCGAGCTTGCCCTCTGCGTTCGGTTCCCAGCCGGCCTCAGCCAGGAGCTCGAGGCATCGCGCCTTGTCGAAGGGAATCGGTTCCAGCTGGTCGTTATACGCCCAGCCGAGAGCGGTGGGGATTGTTCCCGTACCGATGGTTCCGTAACCCAGGGTCACGCTATCGAGGATGGCCTGCCGGTTGAGGGCATACGATAACCCCAGGCGCACTTCGCGATCCTGGAAGATCGGCCGCGTGCACTGGTAGGAGATGTAGTAATGGTTGACGTAATCAATGGGGTCGATGACGATGCCGGGAGCGCTCTCGAGCGTTGCAACATTTACCGGTTCGATCGTCGCGAAGGTCAGCTCGCCGGTTCGAATCTGGGCCACCTGGGAGTTGACATCCGGTAACACCTTGAAGACGTAGCGGTCGATGTGAGGCTCACCAAGATAGAAGTTCGGATTCTTGGTGGCGGAGACGTAGTTGCCGGCGTTGAACTCCTCGATCATGTAGGGCCCGGTGCCAACAGGGTTCTGCTTCGAGAACTCGGTGAAATCCACCATCGTCTTGCCCTCGAGGATGTGCTTGGGCACGATGAACTCGTTGTAGCTCATCAACACGGGAAAGTGCCCCATCGGCTCGGAAAGAACGAATGTCACGGTCTTCTCATCGACCTTGTCGACCGAAGTGAGCTCCTTGAAGGCAGCCGTCAGCCCGTCTTCGTTCATCTTGCGGTCATAGGTGAAAATGACGTCGTCAACCGTGAACGGCTCACCGTCGTGCCAGGTGACGCCGTCGCGGATCGTGAAACTCCACTCGGTGAAATCCTCGTTCGGTTCCCAGCTCTCCGCAAGATCCGGAACCGGCTGAAGGGTGCCGGGCTCGGGTTTGGTCAAGCCGTTGAAGAGCACCTTGTTGACCATGACCGACTGGACGCCCGATGAGATGAGAGGGTTCAGCACCGGGTCGGCGATGATGGCGAACGAGAACGTGCCACCCTTCTTCGCTTCTCCACCTGGAGCGACTTCGGCCGGCTCGGTTGGGTCTGTTGCGGCTGCGGTTGGGGCGGTGCCACCTGAGGTTCCAACCGTGGGGTTCGCGGTATCCGGTGTTTCCACGCTGGCATCTTCGTCGCTCGCTCCGCAAGCGGCAAGAAAACCGGTGAGTGACAATCCACCGACGAAGCCACTGGCTCTCCACACCAGCTCACGACGTGTGATGTGACCCTGGCGAAACTCGTCGGCCAGTCGTTGCAATCCTGAATGCATGTGCCGCTCCTCCTTCTATCTATGTGTTGAGAGTTGAGACCGTGGTGCCCGCCATTCGCTAG
Organism: uncultured Chloroflexia bacterium; assembly: GCA_963729445.1. Lineage (GTDB taxonomy): Bacteria > Chloroflexota > Chloroflexia > Thermomicrobiales > CFX8 > JACCZH01. The sequence continues at coordinate 167,097 of CAVSNU010000005.1, read as the reverse complement.
AAAAACAGAATGAACTATCAATGCGTTGCTGCCATGCAGTGTGAGGGGATGTCAATCTGTCGCGGCTGCCTCCTTCCGCGAGGAACCGCCTGACTGTGGTCTCGTGGGCTGGCTCGATTGGGAAGGCAGGTCGCCTCCCAGGGCTCGCTGCAGTTCTGCGACGCTATCGAGCAGCATGCGCCGTAGCGCGTCGTAGTCAACGCCGTGCCGGCTGATAGGCCAGGCGACCGCCAGTGCAACCCGTAAGCCACCAACGTGGTTTGGGATCGGAGCACCGACCGCCATCACACCGTCGTCGTGGATGTCATCATGACGGCCGTCAACGAACGTGACGCCATCGCGCTCGTATCGTGCGCGGGCACGTTCAAATGGTTCGCGCATCTCCTCATGCAGATCGAGGTACTGGGCAATGCGTCGCTCGGAGCGGCCTAATAACAGGGCTAGCCCGGCTGCTCCCTGTCCCAGTGGCCAGCGCCGGCCCGGTTGAGCGGAGATGCGGTTGAGATGGCTGCTTTCGAGATTGAGCAAGGCCACTGCCTCGTCGCCTTCGCTGCCGACAAGATAGACCGTCTCGCCGCTGCGAGCGCGCAGATCCTCCATGATGGGGAGCGCAAGCGCCTCCAGGTTATAGGTGCGAGCGACGACGTGCCCGAGCGACATGAGCTTGAGCGTTGGACGGTACACGCGTGAGCTCGCGTCCTGGAGAATGTATCCGGACTCTTCGAGCGTGCGCAGCAACCGGAACACCCGATTGCGGCTCTCGCCGAGTTGGGAGGCGAGCTCGCTCGCGTTCAAGCCGGCGCCGGAACTGACAATCGTTTCAAGTAGTCGCAGGGCATCGTACGCGCTCTGCACGCGGTACTGAGGCCCATCCTTGCCATTGTCGATGTGACGCTCCTCTCCAGATTACCGGGTGGGAGACGGCCTTGCTTCACCGAGATGTTTATCTACTGTACACAGTGTATATTGACTAGATACTAACACGCGGCTATGTCTTGTCAATACACGGAGCGTCATTTCGGCGTACACCGAGAGGGGAGAGCTCATGCTGGACTACAGCGGGCAGACAGTGTTGATCACCGGCGCCGGGGCCGGGATCGGGTTTGGCTTGGCGGCGGCGTTCCACGATGCCGGCGCGAAGGTTGCGCTGGGAGATGTCCGGCCCGAGGCGCTGGAGAGGTCAGTATCTCGCCTGGGTACGTCGGAGCGGGTGTTCACACAGACCGTCGATGTGCGCGACGCTGACTCGGTGCAGGCGTTTGTCGCGGCTGCCGTGGCGCGGCTTGGGCCGGTGACCGTCATGATCGCCAATGCCGGGATATACCCGAGCTCGTTGGTGCTCGACATGAACGTCGCCGAGTGGGATCGCGTGATGGAGACGAACGTGCGCGGCGTCTTTCTGACATGCCAGGCTGCGGCGCGAAGTATGGTTGCCAGCGGCACGCAGGGCAAGATCATTACCCTGTCCTCTGGTTCATATCTGAGTGGCCGGCTCGGGGCGTCGCACTACTGCGCCTCAAAGGCCGGCGTCGTGATGTTCACCAGGGTGCTGGCTCTTGAGCTGGCGCAACACAAGATCAACGTCAATTGCATCGCACCGGGACTGATCGATGTCGAGGGCGAGGTCTCCCCGATCTCTGACGAGTACAAGTCCACCCTCACGAAGGCGATTCCCTGGGGCCGGATCGGCGAGCCGGAAGACATCGCCAACGCTGCACTCTTTCTCGCGTCGTCCTACGCTGATTTCATTACCGGGGAAGTGCTGGCTGTCAACGGCGGCAGCTCCGCCGGCCGGGCGTTCCTGCCGACCAGCGCGCCAGCTTGAGCAGGTTGCTCTAAACTGTCGTGTGGGCGATCATGCCGAGCGCCGTCGCCCATACTGGACACACCCTGAAAGCGTTGGAACCGGTGGGCAACGTCTCGCCGCGACGCCCATCTGCACTGGAGAAATCATGAAATTGCAATCAGGCGTTTTCTACAACGAAGCAGCATCAGCGTCCGGGGTCGGTCATTCACCGGGTCGAGCTCCATTGGAGTTCCACCGGCGCCTGCCCGGTTACGAGCCGACGCCGCTCGTTGACACCCCGGCGTTGGCCGAGAATCTGGGCGTCGGCCGGGTATTGGTCAAGGACGAATCGAGCCGGATCGGGCTGCCTGCCTTCAAGATTCTCGGCGCGTCCTGGGCGATCTATAGTGAGCTCCAGAAGCGCGCGGACCTCGATGGCTGGAACACGATCGACGAGCTGGCGGCGTTGCTCGACGGACTGCGGCCGATGACGCTCTCCGCCGCGACCGACGGCAACCACGGCCGCGCCGTAGCCCGCATGGCGGCCTTACTCGGGTTCGACGCGAACATCTACGTCCCGGCCGGGACCTCGCAGGCTCGGATCGACGCTATCGCTAGCGAGGGTGCGAGCGTCACGGTGGTTGATGGCACCTATGACGAGGCTGTTGCGCTCTCGTCGAAGGACGCCGGCGAGCGCTGCCTGGTGATCTCGGATACCTCCTGGGAGGGCTACCAGGACGTGCCGCGCAACGTCATCGATGGTTACTCCACGATCCTGGCCGAAGTGGACGATCAACTCGCGTCGCAGAACGAGCCGGGGCCGGATATCGTCGTGGTCCAGATCGGCGTCGGGGCGCTGGCCGCGGCCGTCGTCGCGCATTACCGCCAACCTGGACGAGACTCTTATCCAAAGATCGTCGGGGTCGAGCCGACGGTTGCAAACTGCATGCTGGCGTCGATGCGGGCCGGCGAGATCGTCACCATACCCGGCCCGCAAGACTCGATCATGGCCGGCCTCAACTGTGGCACGCCCTCGATGCTTGCCTGGCCGGTTGTCTCTGCGGGGACCGATGTCTTCGTCGAGATCGACGACGACCGCGCCCGCGAGGCGATGCGGTTGCTGGCGGGTGTCGGCGTGGTGGCGGGAGAGACCGGTGCAGCCGGTCTGGGCGGTCTGATCGAGCTGTTGGCAGGGCCGCAGGCTTCCCAGAACCGGGAAGTCCTTGGAGTCAACGAGGAGTCCCGCGTGCTGCTGTTCGTCACCGAGGGCGCGACCGACCCGGAGGCGTACGCGGCGATTGTGGGACGCCAGGAGAAGAGTAACTACCGTGAACGTTCCTGAGTTGCCAACGGGATATTCCGTCCGGCAGGCCGCGGTTGAAGACGCAGAGGCTGTGGCCGCAGTCATCGCTGCTTGCCAGGTCGCTGGGACTGGCAAGGCTGAGACGACGGCTGCAGAGGTTCTGGATGATTGGAAATTGATCGAACTGGCCGAGGAAGCTGCCGTCGTCGTCGCGCCTGACGGGCAGATTGTGGCGTGCGTTGACATTTTGAACCGGACCTATGTGTCAGTCTCAGTCTATGGCTACGTTCATCCCAATCACCGTGGGAGGGGTATTGGCCGTGCGCTTGTCGAGTGGGGCGAAACCTGGACACGCGATCGCATCGACCGTGCGCCGGATGATGCCCGGGTTGTGGCGCGACACTATCTACCCGCGACGGACGGCGCTGCTCGGGAATTGCTCGAATCGCAGGGTTATGCCCCGGTGCGCGCTGTCTACACCATGGAGATCGACCTTCCGGAACCGCCGCCGGCGCCCGTGTGGCCGGACGGTATCACTGTACGGCCCTTTGTCCCTGGAGAAGACGAACGGGCGACCTATGAAACCGTCGAAGACAGCTTTCGCGACCTCTGGGGCAGGCCAAAGAACACCTTCGAGCGCTTCCTGACGCTTACCAGTGCAGACAGTTTTGACCCGGAACTCTGGTTTCTCGCCGAGGATCATGACGAGTTTGCCGGCATCTGCCTCTGTAAAGTCGTTGCCGGCCAGGCTGTGGTCGACACGGTGGGTGTGCGCCGTCCGTGGAGGGGCCGCGGTCTTGGCCTCGCCATGCTGCGGCATGCCTTCGGCGCGTTCTACCAGCGCGGCGTACACAATGTCTGGCTCAGCGTTGACGCCGAGAGCATCACCGGCGCTCCACGTCTGTATGGGCGGGCCGGGATGCACGTCACCAGCACCTACGTCATCTACCAGAAAGAGCTGCGCGCCGGGGTGGATCTGGGCGAGCGGGGTTAGAAGAATAAGCGGCCATATGCATTAACGGGAGGAATTACGAGGCGGAGAGCCACGCTATGGAAATCATCCTGAGGCAACGAAGGATCTCTGGGTTCACCATTCGACGAGCCAGCTAGAGATCCTTCGTTGCCTCAGGATGACTGACGAATGCCTCCTTTTCTCTGACGCCGCGTAAGTTGATGCGCATGGGGTTTGAAGAATAGGGGGTTCCGTCACGTCCGACGCTCACCTCGCAAGTCTGGAGGCCGATGATATGTCGCAGTCCCATGCTGTGACGCTTGACCTGAGCAATCGTGTTGCGATCGTGACCGGCGCGAGCCGGCGACGAGGCATCGGAGCAGCGATCTGCCTGGCACTCGCCAGTCATGGCGCTGATATTCTGTTCACTCACTGGCAACCCTATGACGACGCCCTGGTAGTGGCATCGATGCAGCGGGACCGGTGGATCTGGCGCGCGAGATTCGTGCAATGGGCGTGCGCGCCAGCGCGCTGGAGATCGATCTTGCGCAGCCGGAGGCACATCTGCGTGTGCTGGATGCCGCGGAGAAGCATCTGGGAGCGCCGGTGATTCTGGTGAATAATGCGGCTCACTCTACCAGTGGAGGGTATGAGCTGCTGGATGCCGCCACACTCGACGCTCATTATGCAGTCAATGTGCGGGCGATGGCGCTCCTGTCGGCTGAGTTCGCTCGCCGCTATCCGGGAGGACCAGGCGGGCGCATCATCAATCTCTCTTCGGGGCAAGGTGTCGGAGCGATGCCGGCAGAGCTAGCGTATGCGGCCACGAAGGGCGCCGTTGAAGCGTTTACGCGTTCGTTGGCGGTCGGGGTGGCCGCCAAGGGAATAACCGTCAATGCAGTGGATCCCGGTGGGACTGATACTGGTTGGATGACTGAGGAATTCAAGAAATCCACGTTGCCAAACATGGCCTTCGGCCGGATGGGCCAACCGTCCGACGCGGCGCGGCTCATCGTTTTCCTTGCTAGTGACGCGGGCGAGTGGATCACCGGCGAGACGATCCACTCGCGAGGGGCATGACGTTAGTCGTGGTGATGCTCGTGACCGTCTGATGAATCCGCCGGCACAGGGTCACTCCCCCTGCTCGCCAGCATGTTATTCATCACGTCGATCTCCTTCTGCTGCGAGACGACCATGGCATTGGCGAGGAATTCGACGGTGGGGTTGTCGGTTCGGTCGAGCGCGGCCTGAGCCATCTCTACCCCGGCCACGTGGTGCGTGATCATCAGCTGCAGGAACAGGACTTCCATCTCTTGGACCGGAAGCTCCCGGAGCTGGGCGATCTCTTCCGGGCTGGCCATGCCGGGCATGCGCCCCTCCGTTGGGTGACCCATCCAGGTCATCGGGAGATCGCGACCGTTAGGCGGCAGATTCCAGGCGTCGAGCCAGCCGCGCATCTGACCGATCTGCGCCTGCTGTGTCAAGAGAATGTCGGTCGCCAGAATCCGGATGTCCGGATCAGTGGTGCGCTCCTGGACGATCAAGGACATCTCAACTGCCTGGGCATGGTGGATCGACATATCGCGCGCGAAACCGGCCTCAGCTGAATCGTCTCCCGGGGTACTTGAGCGCAGCAGCGACCACACGCCGAGACCGGCAATGAGGATGACGGCGACGGTCGCGATGATGACGATCGCCGTCAACCGCTGCCCTCTGGGCTGTGTCGTTCTGGTTTCCGGGTGTGCCGGCCTCTGGCCGATGGTTGTATCCATAACTCGCTTCCAGTGCTCTACTGGGTTGCTGATGTTCCACCGGTGCATGCCGCACCTGGCTCAAGCGTCTGCGGTCCCTGACGGTACGTGCGCAGGAATGCATCGAGCGCTTCGTCGTCGGCTGATTCGAGCTGGAGCTGCTTGCCCCAGGCAGAGGCGACGATCGGAGACGGAAGGTCCGGATAAGGACTGACGAGAACATAGGACTGGTTCTCGGCCTTCTCCCGGAGGGTCAGGATCTGCTCGACGGGAAGACCCTCCTGGTAGGTGATCCAGACCGCGCCGTGTTCGAGCGAGTGCACCGCGTTCTCATTGGCGACTGGTGCGGAGTAGTAGCCACAGTTTTGCCACGCGTTGTGGTGCTCTCCACCCACTGGCGGACTCTGCGCGTATTCGACCGGCCCTTCAACATGTGTTGCGAGAAGGCCGTCGAACGACTGAACGTCGCCGAGCAGTTGTTTGTCTTGCTGGTTCTGGTAGATCGCGTATCCGATCCAGCCAACGATCGCCACGACGGCGAGACCGCCCAGGACGATGAGAAGTCGTTTCTGGGTCTTCTGACGGCGGTAACGGTCCTGAACGTTGCGTTGTTCCTCTTTACGTTTCTGAATGATTTGCGCTCGCCGGTCTTGCCTGGTTGACATTATCCTCCCCTACGTCGTGCTCTATTCGCGGATTGTTTGTTTCGTCTGTCGCAGTTGAGTCAAGCAGTTTGCGAGCCCGTACATGTAACTGGCAGCGTGAGTCGCCGCTGCGACGCTGATCGATGACCTCCGCGCAGACACGGCCCTGTTCCGAGCACGCGGATAATGCATGCTCGCTCCGGTGTATCGGCTGCGCAGTATTTCTGTAGGTATGGGCGACGGTAACGCACATTCACGCGCACACCCTATCTCCCGCAGTCAATAGGATATCGCAAAGGTATCACGGTATCTATCTATGTGAATAAGGTTACCGATGATTAGTCACACCAATTTGCTGGCACATGTCAAGCACCGGGCAGATGGAGCAGCGTGGCAGTTTGCCGGTGCAGATGTGCTTGCCAAACGGCACCAGTAGGCGGTTCATGTCGATCCAGCGCTCCTTGGGCACTTTCTCGTGGAGCGCGACGGCGGTTTCTTCCGGCGTGCGTGTCCGAACGTATCCCCACCGATTGGTCACGCGATGCACGTGGATGTCGACGCCGATCAAGGGATAGTCGCAGGCGATGCCAAGAGCCAGATTAGCGCACTTTGGGCCAACCCCGGAGAAGGCGAGCAGCACGTCGCGGTCGCAGGGCAGCTCGCCCTGGTGGTCTTCAACGGCCGAGCAGGCGATGGCGAGGATCTGCCTGGCCTTCTGCTCGGTGAACGTGCTCTCTCGAATGAGCTCTTCGATCTCGGCCGGCGTGAGCTTGACCATCGCGGCGGGTGTGGGTGCTCGCTCAAGCAGGCGGCGCGCGACTGGCAGGGTCGTCTCGTCGCGGGTGCGAATCGAGATGATGCAGGCCACCAGCTGCTGGAAGAGTGTTGTGTAGCCCTCTTCATAGAGCTCGAAGAGGGCAGCCTTGGGGTAGTCCCGGATGGCGTCCTCGATGCGCTTGAGCGCGAGGTCCAGGTCAAATGGCCGTTTCTTCGACCGTCCCACGTTGCCCTCCACTGGTTCGATAGCTGTCTGAGAAGGGTGCCTGGAAGCGGTCAGCTCTCGGCGTAGGTGTCGAACTCCTGCCAGAGGCGCTCGGCCCGTTCGAGACGGACTGAGGAATCATCCAGCGTACGCAGCGACACGGCAGTCAGGAGTGCGTTCACCAGGCTGGCGGCCGCCGCGAAGGACGGAATGAGCCGTAAGGGACCGACCCGCGCGATGAGGGTGAGGTCCGCCAGGCGGGTTGCCGGGCTGGAGAGCTGGTCGCTGATGACGATCGTCCGCGCGCCGAGCTGCGAGGCATGGCGCACGACGTTGACCATTATCCGGTCCAGCCTGCGAAAGCTGACCGCGATCAGGGCGTCTTGCGGCCCCATGGTGATGAGCTGATCCTCGAGATCGCCCGCCCCTTGATTGAGCACGTGCGTATCCGGCAGCAACAGTCTCAGGCCGATGCCGAGCATGACCGCCACACCGTGCGACCCACGCGCGCCGAAGACATACACCCTGCGCGCGTTCACCAGTATCTCGGTAGCAGCGCTCAGCGTCACCAGCGGTAAATCTTCGGCGGTCATCCGGACCGTCTCGGCATCTTCCAGCATGACGCGAATCGCGGCCGTTTCGGGTGTCTCTCCAAGCCTGGCAACGTGGGCGATGCGTTCCTGGACTCCCCCGAAGAAGCGCTCGCGCAACCGCGCCTGGAGGTCGGGATAGCCGGCGAAGCCGAGCGCCTGGGCGGCGAGCGTGATCGTTGATTCGCTGACACCGACTTCCTGGGCCAGCTCAGGAGCAGAAATGACAGCGGCGTAGCGGGTGTCGGCCAGCAATCGGTCAATCGCCTTGCGTTGCCCGGCGGTCAGCCGTTTGTAATTCGCATCAACCGCGTTCTGGACATCCTGCCAGCCATCGCCGGTCGAGGTTACGATTTCTGGAGGTGCCTTCACGGCGTTTGTCCCATTCACAAGCAACGGTGACGCGACATGTCCCATTGTGCACGCATCATTGCATGATTGGCTGCGACCTGTATATGAGGAAGTATGGCCTAGAGGCCATCGTCTCCGGTGTCACGCGCCCCTTGCAGGGTGACCGTGCAGAGTCCGATCGTGATGAGGACTGCTGCCGCGATCATGGACCACCGATCGGCAGGCAAACGGCTGGACCAGTCCCAGCGGCTGTCGGGATCGATCATGATCGTGGTTCTTTCCCAGCGCTTCCTGTAATACGCGCCGCACCCGATAGAGGCGACTTTTCACGGTCCCCACCGGGATGCCCAGCTCCTGCGCGACCTCGGCCAGCGGACGATCCTCGATGAAGACGAGCCGTGCCAGTCGGCGTTGCTCGCTGCCGTTGGGTCCGAGCCCTTCGAGAGCTCGTTCGATATCGACGCGGTTCACCGCTTGCATCTCCGGGCCGTCGGACTCGTCTGCGTCCCAGACCGGCAGTGCTCGTCCGTGTTTGCGCATCCAGAGTGCTGCCTGCCTGCGCGCGATACCCCAGATCCAGGCTCCGACATCACCTCCGCCGTGGTAACGTCCTGCACCTTTCCAGACGGCGATGAAGGTCTCTTGCAACACATCTTCGACAGCGTCCACCGGCAGGACTCGCCGCAGCCGTCGGGCGACCCAGGGCGCGTGCCGGTCAAAGAGTGTTCGTAGGGCCGCATGATCGCCTGCGCTGACCGCGGCGATCAGTCTGTCGTCATCCATCTCTAACTTGTCTGTTGCGTTCACGGGCGGATTGGTTCACCGTCCCTAGCGCGCGGATCTGTCCGTGCCACGAATACTCCTTTTGGCCGATGCGATGGACCGGATTCGACGGCACAATAGATCACGGCTCAACGAAGGTGTTGGGCGTGACGACTCTTATGGGGCGCAGCCACATCGAGGGTGGCTGGGGCACGCAACTGGTGTGTCTGGTGTGTAGAGAGGACCATACCCCATGAGCCACAACATGATCATGACCGAGGCACCCCGGCTCGTCACGACTGCAGAGATTCAGCCTTGTTCGATGATGGGTATGCAGATCGTCCCGAGAATTCGCGCGGAAGATACCGGGGGCGCCTACTCGATGATCGAGCAGATCGTGCAGCCCGGCGCCGGATCACCGCCTCACATCTGCCACCGCGAGAACAAGGCGATCTACATTATCGAAGGCAGGTTTGCCATCTTGCTGGGCCAGGAGACCGTGCCGGCGTCGAGCGGCGACACGGCGTTCATTCCCGCCGGAACGGCGCATAGTCTCAAGAACATCGGAACATCCGTTGGACGCGTCATGGTGAGCCTCGCGCCCGGCGGTCACGAGACGTTCCTGTGTGAGATGAGCGAGATCGCTCAGCATGGCGCGCCCGATCGCTACGAGATGGCCGGCATCTGCAAGCGCCACCATGTGGAGATGCTTTCCGGCGCATAGTCCGCCTCCCTTTCCTGAAAGGAAGCGTCCTGCTCTCCAGTTCGTGGAGAGCAGGGCCGTTCATATTGTGGTTCGTGGTCGCTATGGCAAGATGGGCGTGACCGTTCTATGCAGAAAGGACCGCCCCATGCACGACCCCGACCTGCGCCACATCAGAGCCGTCATCGCGGTGGCGGAACGAGCCCGCGAACACGGTAATCCTCCCTTCGGAGCGCTGCTGGTTGACGATCGGGATCAGGTGTTGCTGGAAGCAGAGAACACCCCCCTGACCGACGCCGACCTCACCGCCCACCCCGAGCTCAAGGTCGCGCGTGACGCCGCCCGCCAGTTCGATGCCGATCTGCTATCGCGCTGCACGATGTACGCCAGCACCGAGCCGTGCGCTATGTGCTCGGTCGCTATCTACAACAGCGGCATCGGCAGGGTTGTGTTCGCCCTCAGTGGTGAGCGGCTACGCGCCCACCGTGGGAATCCACCCGAGGCGCTGGCGCTCCCCATCCGCGAGGTCTTCGCCCGGGGAGGACGTGCGCTGGAGGTGGTTGGGCCGGTTCTTGAAGATGAGGCGCTGGTTGTTCACCAGGGTTAGGGCCTGGTCCCGCACGTCATCGTATAACTGGTCCTGCCCGTCGCCCAGGTGCGAGCCAGGCCAGGAGCGCCCCTGCATCCTGCTCATCCATGTGCTGGAGGTCGATGGCTGCGCCGCTTCCACCGGACGCGACCCGGGCGATGAACGTTGCCAGCGCGGCGCGCCGCTGGAACGGCGAACGGCGGGACTCTCCCTGTTGGATCCGGCGACGCGGCATGATGGCGGTCGTGCGAGCGAGCAGTCGCGAGCGGATCAGGAGCGTGTCCTGCACGACAACCCAGCCGGCGTCATGGTATTGCCACAGCCCGAGCAGCATCGCGGACGGAATGAGCAGGAGCGCCGCGAGCCCCCATGGGAGCAGCAGCACCGGCAGCAGGATCGCTAGCACCATGGCCGGGGCCACCTGCGAGAAGCGGAAGACGTAGCGACGCCTGGCGCGCGATGGCAGTCTGTTGAAATCTGCGAGGACGGCCAGGGTCGGGGTCATTTCCTGGAGGAAGGGCAAGACATCACGCCGGCGCAACAACGGGAAGAGGACGGTCGATTCACCGGCATGCTGGCCGTAACCGGCACTGTCGATGCGCAGCTCGACCAACCCGAACGGTTGGCGCAATATCCCCTCAACGATCCGAATGGCCTGGATGCGGTCGATCGGGATCGTCGCGTGCCGGCGTTCCAGCAGACCACGCTCGATCGTGAGGGTATTGCCGTCGCGGGTCAGGGTGAACCCGGCGTGGGCGAGCGCCGTGCCAAGCACTCCCAGCAGCCAGACAAACCCGATGAGGATACTGCCCGCCAGGAGCACGGTACCAACGCCGTAAAAGCGGTCGAACTGGATCCTAAGCAGGTCGAACGGGATCAGGTCATCTGCGAACGCGAGCGCCGACGCAACGATCGAGAACGCAACGCCAACCCGGCCCGACGTGCTTCCTGCGATCAGTAGGTCACCTAACGAGAGCCGGCGCACTGGTGCCGTCGCCCTCATCTCCTGACGGCGCTCGACCGTCTCCGCGTGCCCGGCCAGCGCGTGACGGAGCCGATCGGCGTCCTGACGAGAGACCGCGGCCAGCGACACCTCCGGTCGTCCACCCCCGCCGCTCGCCGTCTCGACCTGCACGCTGACGACGCCGAGCAGGCGCTGGAGCACCCCTTGAGAGACATCAACAGCCTGGATGCGCTCCAGTGGGATGTAGCGCCGCTTCTGGCTGATGACTCCTTGCTCGACGCGTAGCTCGCCGTCTTCAACCCGGTAGGTGAAGCGTCGCCAGGCCAGGACGCCGTACGTCGCCGATGCTCCGAGCAGGACGAGCACACCAGCGGCGACGAGCCATACGGTACGGGTACTGAGAACATCGAGTCCTTGTCGAAAGAACTGGATGAAGAGTGGGATGATGGCCGGAATGAACAACTCGCGGGCGAACCGGAGCGTCCACAGCACGATCGCGGCCGGATGGAGGCGGAGAGGCTCAGACATCTTCGGCCACCCCGGCTGTCCGGGCAATGCGGGTGCGCAGCTCGTCGGCGACATCGACCGCCAGGGCCGGAATCTCCTGTGTACCGGCTGCCGTGGCGATCTCAACCGAGGCGAGTCCGTAGCGTCTGAGGATTGGTCCCTGTTTCGTATCGACATGCTGAACCCTTACCATCGGCACGACGGTTCGGGTGAGCGTCACGATTCCGCGTTGCAGGTCCAGCTGCTGCTCGGTCACCTCATAGCGCCAGTGCCGCCAGCGAACGAGCGGCACGAGCCAGATCAAGACGACGCCGGCGAGCCCGGCCAGCGCCAGAACCGCGCCGGCGATCCACCAGGAGAGTCCCAGCTGCCTGATAATAACGCTAACGCCAGCCGCGACCAGGAAGATGACGGCGGACTCAAGCACGCCCGTTACCCGCCAGGCCCGGAGCGCGCGAGCATCGATCCTCTGGCTCGGCTCGGAACGTGGCCGGATCTGTTCGGCAGACAACTGCCCATCAGGCACGGGTTGATCGATCACCACACGGCTCCAAGCGTTGAATCATCAGGATAGCGGCTCCCTCTATGCAGCAAGGATAAGCAATTCGACGACCAACGCCCGACGTGATGCCGTCAACGTTCATGCAAGTGGAACGACCGGGGGCGGCCTCCGAGTGGGGAAGACGATTCTCATCTATGATCCTTGACGTGAGAGACAGCACGAGTACGCATGGCACGGAGGCACACAATGCAGGACGGATCGATCGCGCTCGTCAACGGCAGGTTGCGGACGATGGACCCGGCGATGCCGCGGGCTGAGGCCGCGCTCGTCAGGGACGGCCGGATCACGCTGGTCGGCTCAAACCGTGATGTGCTGGCAGCGGCGAACGGTGCAGACGTGTTCGATGCCGCTGGGCGCGTCGTGGTACCGGGTTTCATCGACGGCCACGCCCATTTTGAGATGACCTGCTGTGCCCTGACGCTCTGCCTCTCCGTAACGACTCCGCCACACAACACGCTGGTCTCCATCGCTGACGCTATCCGCGAGCGTATCCGTATGACACCGCCGGGGGAGTGGCTTGTGGTGCGCTGCTCGTTCAACCTCTACGCGCGTGTGGAGGAGGGACGACTCTTTACTCGCCAGGAGCTGGACGCCATCTCCGACCAGCACCCGATCGCCATCCACTCCAGCCTGCACGTCTCCATGCTGAACACACTGGCCCTGAAAGAGCTCGGGCTCTGGGACGGTGAGCCGCCGCGCGGAACGGTTCTGCATCGCGCCGAGGACGGCACACCGACCGGCGTCCTGACCGAAGTCTGGGATCTCGTGCCGCCGTTCACCCGCGAGCAGGTAACTGGCGCGATCCGTGAGAAAGCCGTCGAGCTCTTCATCTCCAAGGGTGTCACCACGATTCACAACCTGCCGTATTCAGAACACGACATGCTGGCTGTGCAGGACCTGCAAGAGTCGAACGAGCTGCCGATCCGCTTCCGGATGTACCCTCACGTGGGACACCAGATCGACCTGGACGGCCTGCTGGCGATGGGCCTGAAGCCGGGCTTCGGCAACGACTGGATGCGCTTCGGCGGGGTCAAGATCTTTGTGGACGGTGTTGGCCACGATGGCTATGGTAACCGGATCTATGACCTCAAGTGGGAAGAGGACGAGCTGATCGAGTTCATCTGCCGCGCCCACGCCGCCGGCCAGCAGCTCTGGATGCACGTCTGCTCCCAGCCGGCCATCCGCCTGATTGCCGACGGCGTCGAGGAAGCCTTGCGCCGCTGTCCCGCTCCGCACCGCCACCGCATCGAGCACTCCGCCGACTACCTGATCGACGACGAAGACATCGATCGTGTCCAGAAGCTCGGCATCCTGACCATCACCACCCCGGCCTTCATCTACGCCCAGGGTGACGTGCTCTCCCTGCCCAACTCCCAACGCTGGCCGCGCCGCTTCCGGCTGCGCACCCTCGTCGATCGCGGCTTCGGCGTCATCGGCTGCAGCGACTCCACCGGCTCCATCCCCGACGGCATCGCCCCCCTCTTCAACATCGCCTGCGCCGTCACCCGCCGGACGTTGAGCGGCGGCACCTATGTGCCGGACGAAGCGCTCACCGTCGCCCAGGCCTTCAAGCTCTTTGGTGCCTGGCCGGCATACGGAGCCTTCGAAGAGCACGACAAAGGTTCGATCACTGCCGGCAAGCTCGGCGACTTCGCGGTGCTGTCGGATGATCCGTTCGCGGTGAAGCCGGACGCGCTGTTTGACCTGAACGTTGAGACGACGATTGCGGGTGGAAAGGTGGTGTTTGGGGGATGAGGCGCGCATGGGGTCATTCATTTTCAAGGTATTCCGTGTCAAGCGCGCGATGAAGGTCTTCCATTTTTGAGTGATGCTCGTGAGCAATGAGTGCGGAAACGTCATAACCCAAGCAGATATCAATATCTCTTTTGGAGAGATAATTTTCGTGAATCAATACCTCGCGGATCTGATCAGCCGCCTCAGGGTATTCGCGATCTTCGGGGTCGTGATTGTTGAGAAGAAACTCACGGTAGCAGTGCTCGATGATTGAGTTTGAGTGGGTTTGGATTTCGTTGACCATGCGAGGATCTCATTGATCTTTCGCGTCGAGTGCATCTGGGTGCTGAAGAAGATGTTACCGTTGGGATGGGCGGTATCGTTGCGGTCGTGCACCAACTTCGCGTAGGTGCCGATCTTGCCGTTGTCACAGCGCGATCAGCTTGAGGAAGCGCAGCACGCTGCTCTCGTTCACCGTGCTGAAAACGTAAATGGCGAGGTCGCTTCGAGAAGTTGTTTCTCCATGTCCTTGCGAAACCGATCAGGCCTTCTCGAAGTCCCACGGTTCGCCTGCCTGATCTGCCAGATGTTGAAATAGACGAAGCTCATGGTGAGCATGTGGTAGGCGAGGAAGGCGAACTGGTATTTGCCGTGGGTGTAGTTGGTCTCGAACGCGTCCCAGAGAAAGGCGATGTATTCCTGCTCCTTCGGGCTCTTGAAGGAGAGCGGCAGGTAGCTCGTAGAGCTCCGGCGGCTTCTTCCATCGCTTACGCCTCCCCTGAAATAGGTACGTCGTCACCCCAGACGCGGGCGATGGCGGCGGCATCTTCTTCTCGAAACGGGTGATCAGTTCCCGGTTGGTGGAGACCAGGGCCCGCTCGGTTTCGATCTCGGCGACGATTCGCTGTTGCGTGGCGAGGGGTGGGAGAGGGATCCTAATAGCAGAAACATCTGACTGATTGATACTCGGATATGCCCCTTTGCCCATCATGGCTACCATTTGGCTCACAGCATGATCTGATGATACCCAGGCAAGAATGAACGCCGGTTCAGCCACTCCATTCCGTGCACGGAGTACGGCGAATCCCGTTGAAGCAATTGCGCGATCACACACCTCACGTAGAAGAGTGAAGGCCTTCAGGTTAGGGCGTACTGTTGACAGAAGAACATCGCCTCCGCGGATACCGCGCCGCGCCCGACTTGGAGCTTCCGATGAGGCGATTTCCTTGTACCCCAGAAACCTACCCGTTTCGCTTTCAACTGACGAAATATCGACGTAGAAAACCGTCTGATTCGGATATTCTGAAACGGGATTGATAGTCTCCGGATTGATCTCGCAGACCTCCCCTAACTCCACCATCGGCCAGTCAGGGTGGATGGGGATGTGGGGGCGGTAGTTGTCGAGGACGGCGCGGGCGCCGTCGATGACTTTCTGGTAGCCCTCGATCTCCGCCACGATCTCCTTCTGCACCTCCAGCGGCGGCAGGGGGATTTGGAAGTGCTTAGTAGTCGCGCGGATTATCGAGATTGCAGATGCCGCTGGTGATCGTTTCTGCAATGCATCAGTTGTGCCTGTCTGGTAGAAGCAGTTCAGCACTAGCCAGATATAAATAGGATCCGCCCGTTGATTGACTGCTCTGATCCGTGATGTGAAGTTGCTGATACGACGTATTCGCCACTTGAGAGGTTGAAGAGAGCGACACGGCCGACAGTGCTGTGTCGGGCTCCGCCAGATCTTTCGAGAACGAATGTCGCCGTATTGGAGCAAGCGTGACTCAAGCTGCTTACACCTCGACTGGATGTTCTCGCGACATCGTCAAGCTCTAGGAAGCCGGTCTTTGTGAAATTCAGTGATTCCGAAGAATCTGTGACGACGCGCAGAGGCTCGTTCGTGTCCGCATTCCACAGGTCACTGCGACATTCGCAGATTTCCGCAAGCGGAACCAGTGGCCATTGCAGTGCATGGCGCGATAGCCTCCCGATACCGCTCCCCGCTCAGGTTGTAGTCGCCATTCGCGGCGATCTTTTCCTTCGGCACGATCAGCCCGAGGCTGGGCTGAAAGTCGGCGACGGACTTGCCTTGCGCGCAGGCGGCGCAGGTACTCGTCAATCTCGGCCGTGCACTTGCGGCAGGTCGTTCTTGTCGATGGCGCGGCGCTGGGCGCCGAGGCCGAAGCCGTCGTTCTCCACCTTGAAGAAGGCGATGGTGTCGCTCTGCCTGGCCAGCGATTTGTCGAGGATCAGGATCGAGGTCTTGACGCCGGAATAGGGATTGAACACGCCCGCCGGCAGCGAGACGACGGCGACGAGGTAGTTCTCCACCAGCATCTTGCGCAGCTGCTTTGTAGGCGGTCTGGCTCTGGAAGATGATGCCTTCGGGCACGATGATGCCGGCGCGGCCGTTGGGCGTGAGGTGCTCGGCCATGTAGTCCACGAACAGCACTTCGCTGCGCTTGGACTGGACCGAGAAGCGGTTGTGCGGCTTGATGCCGCCCTTCGGCGACATGAAGGGCGGGTTGGCGAGGATGACGTCGGCGTACTCGTTCCAGCGGTCCTCGGCTGGTGAGGGTGTCGTATTCGTAGATGTGCGGATCGGTGAAGCCGTGCAGGTACATGTTCACCAGCGAGAGGCGCACCATGTCGGGCGAGATGTCGTAGCCCTTGAAGTTCTGGCGCAAGGCGGCCCTTGTCGTCGGGCGTCAGCGTGCTGTTGCCCTTGGCGTCGGTGTTGGCCTTGAGGATGTGCTTGTAGGAGGAGATGAGGAAGCCGGCCGTGCCGCAGGCGGGGTCGAGGACGGTCTCGTCCTTCTTCGGGTCGATGATCTCGACGATGAAATCGATGATGTGGCGCGGGGTGCGGAACTGGCCGGCATCGCCCTGCGAGCCGAGCACGGAGAGCAGATACTCGAAGGCGTCGCCCAGGCGCTCGCTAGTGGTCGTAGCTGAACTCGTCGATGATCTTGAGGAAGGCGCGCAGCGTTTCCGGGTCGCGATAGGGCAGGTAGGCGTTCTTGAAGATGTCGCGGAAGAGCGGCGGGATGCCGGGGTTCTCCGGCATCTTGGCGATGGCTTCGGCGTAGAGGCTCGAGCATCTCGTGGCCGCCGAGGCCGGAGCGCATCAGCTTGGCCCAGCCGTAGCGGGCGAACTCGCCGGCGAAGAACTTGCGCTTGCCGCCGAGCTCCTCGGCCTCGGCGTCCATGTCGTCCATGAACTTGTAGATCAGGGCGATGGTGATCTGCTCGACCTGGGATCTTGGGGTCGGGCACCTTGCCGACGAGGATGTCGCGGGCGGTGTCGATGCGGCGTTTGGTGTCGGTGTCGAGCATGGGTCTCCTTTAGGCGGCGAACTGGTTCAAGGAGACGTAGTCCTTGATGTATTCGGGAATGAGCGTGCGGTACTTCTCCGGCACGGCTTTGAAGTCGCGGGTCGAGAAGACGCGGATTGGTCGCCAGGTCGGTGAACTGCCTGCTGTCGATGATGTGGCGGACCTGGTCGCTGGTGACGTAGCCTTGAAGTAGGTCTTGATGGCCGGGATGGCCGTCGGCCTCGTCGGGCTTGTAGTCGGCGACGAACTTGGCGAACTCCTCCTCCAGCAGCTCGTCCTTGGACTTGAAGCGCGGGATGAGGCCGAAGATCTTTTCCAGGATCTCGCGCAGCGTCAGGCGGCGGTCCACGGCGGCGGCTTTGCGCAGCTTGTCGAGGGTGTAGTACTCCTCGGGCTTGTCGAAGACCTCGCGGTTCACGTAGTCGATGACGCGGTCCCACTGCCCGGCCTCGACGGCCTGCGGCGATGGTCGTCGTTCTCGCGCACCGTGTCCTCGAACTTCTCGAAGAACATGCGGTCGATCTTCATGCCCTCGTAGCCGATGGTCTCTTCCTTGATCGTCGACGAGGATGTCGGCGCCGAGGTGCTCGTACGTGCCGCCGACCAGCGACCGGGCCCGGTCCGCCGCCGTCCTCGCTGCCGCTTGCCTTGCGGGCGGGGGAGCTTCAGCACTTCGTCGTAGTTGAACTCCTCCTCGAAGTATTCGCAGTTGGCGAAGAAGTCGAAGAGCTTGAAGGCGGTCTTCTCCGGGCTGCTGCACGCCGTCCTTGAGGCTGTCGTCGAAGAGCTGCTCGCAGGAAGTCGTGCTTGCGCGTGCCGCGGCCCTTGATCTGGATGAAGTCGGTGGGCGAGAAGATCGGGCGGAAGAGGCCGAGGTTGAGGATGTCCGGGCAGTCGTAGCCGGTGGTCATCATGCCGACGGTGACGCAGACGCGCGCCTTGCTGGTCTTGTAGGCGGGCAGGAAGTTGCCGGAGCCGAGCAGGTTGTTGTTGGTGAAGTTGATGGTGAACTGCTGGGCGTCGGGGATCTGCGAGGTGACCTGCACGGCGAAGTCCGACTGGTACTTGCCGGGGAACATGCGGTCGGCCATCTGGTTGAGGATCTGCGCCAGCTTGGCGGCGTGGTTCTGGCTGACGGCGAAGATGATCGACTTGCCGATCTCGCCGCTGACCGGATCGCGCAGGGCGTTCTCGAGGAAGGTCTTGCAGAAGAGCTGGTTGGTGGCGTCGGCGAAGAAGCGCTTCTCGAACTCGCGCTGCTTGAAGGCCTCCTGCTGGTCCTCGCCCGTGTCGTCGGTGAACGAGACGACGAAGCCCTCTTCGGAGAGCAGCTGCGGTGGTGATCTCGGTGCGGGCGTCCACCACGGTCGGGTTGATCAGGAAGCCGTCCTTCACGCCGTCGAGCAGCGAGTAGCGGAAGGTGGGCTGGCTGTTCTCGCAGCCGAAGGTGCGGTAGGTGTCGAGCAGCAGCCGGCGCTCGGCCTCGCGCGGGTCGCGGGTGGTCGGGCTTGCGCTTGTCGAATCGCTTGAGGTAGTCGCGCGGCGTGGCGGTGAGGCCGAGCTTGTAGCCGATGAAGTAGTCGAAGACGGCGCGGGCATTGCCGCCGATGGAGCGGTGCGCTTCGTCGGAGATGACCAGGTCGAAATCGGTCGGCGAGAAGAGCTTCTGGTACTTGTTGTTGAACAGCAGCGACTGGACGGTGGTGACGACGATCTCGGCGCGCCGCCAGTCGTCGCGGTTCTCCTTGTAGATGACCGTCTGGAAGTCGGCGGACAGCAGCGCGGCGAAGGCCTTCTTGGCCTGGTCCTCCAGTTCGAGGCGGTCCACCAGGAACAGCACGCGGCTGGCGTTGCCGGAGCGGAGGAACAGCTTGATGACGGCGGCGGCGGTCAGGGTCTTGCCGGTGCCGGTGGCCATCTCGAACAGGAAGCGGTCCTTGCCGTCCTTGACCGCCGCCTGAAGGCTGTGGATGGCCTTCAGCTGGTAGGGCCGCAGAAAGCGCAGCTTGTTGGCCTGGATGTAGCCGGGCGCTCCGCCTCGTTCTTCCAGCCGGCTTCGGACTGCGTAGTTCGGGCGCTGGGTGAGGACGATGTAGTCGTCGCCGACCTGCTCCGTCGATCAGCCGCTGCGGATTCGGGCGTGACCTTCTGGTAGCCGGTGACCGAGTCGGGTGTCGGGAAACGCCGTGATGATGTAGGGATTGCCGCGCTCGAGATCCCAGAAGTAGTGCAGGTTGCCGTTGGAGAGGATGACGAAGCGGCAGTTCTGGGACCGGGCGTACTTGCGGGCCTGCTCCTTGCCGACGAGCGGATTCTTGTCCTCCGCCTTGGCTTCGAGGACGATGCAGCGGGAAGCCCTTTGCGTCGAGCAGCAGGAAGTCGATGAAGCCCTTTCTCGGTCTTCTCGAAGTTCTCGCCGAGCGCGTCGAGGTCGGTTGACTTGATCGTGACGCTGGGTTCGAGCCGGATGTTGGCGGGCGCGTTGCCTTCCGGAAAGAAACGCCAGCCGGCCGCTTCGAGCAGCTTGTTGATCTTGATGCGGGCGGTGGCTTCCTTCGTCATTGTTTGACCGGTCTATGAGGATGACTGACATGCCCATGCAATCGCTGCTGATGTTGTCCACCAACACCCACGGCGATTATCTGGTTATGCAGTCCAGACGGACGGCTCATTCTCAAGTCGTGTCTCGCGTTGTTGGCATCGCTGCGCACAGCCTCGCCTGGACTTCACAAGTGCTCGTATTCATGTCGTGCATTATCGCGCATTTGGGGTTGACGATCCAGCGATCTTCCGGGCGCCCGCTGGTGCCAGAGAGCCATGCCTCGATTGTGGGTGGAAGGGTAATGTTCGAGGAATAAGGGGGTGCGACGTTCAGCGGCGAATGAGCTTCCCACTCTCTCGGGCTGCGTCGATGATTGTGAAGTTGGATGTAAAGACGGTAATCCCGGGCACGGTCGAGAAGTCCGCGTCGTCGGTGATTACCTGCGGATCGTGAGTTCTGAGCAGGCGCGCGACGACCAGGGCGTCGTAGCCATCGAGCAGCTCCCTGTCCATGCGTCCGAACGCCCTGGCGAGGAGCCTCTCGTCGACCATTGTCTCGATGACGCTCGACATCGAACGGACCTGGGACGAGACGCCTTGAATCTCCCCAACGACACGGTCGCGCTCGGCGGGAAAGTTATAGCGGAAGGATTTTGTATCAACATCCTCTATTCCCTGGGAAAAGAGCTCGCGTTCCGAACGCTCAATGATGTGTGCAAGCTCGCTGATCGAAAGTCCGCTGGAATAGAGCCTGGCACCTGACCGCAGGCAGCGTTGGATGTATCGCGGGTAGTCAGTTATTTGATAGCGGCGTACCCTCTCCGTTAACTGGCTGGCGCGCGTATAGGCGAGCCAGTACCAGACATTGGTATCGACATAAAAGTGGTCCTCTGCTTGCGGCGTATCCCAGCGTAGATCAACAACCGCCGCTGCAACTGATACGTTGAGCGGCACTAATCGCGGCCGGTCTGGTCGTCGAGAATCCGGTCAAGCTGGGTGCGCATATTCTCCTCCGAGTAATACTGCGTCGCGTTCGTAATCACACGCTGGAGCAGCGACTCCGCATTGGGACTGAGGTTTCGGATCTTCAGGAGCTGGCTGAGTGTCTGCGCGTCGAAGTGCTCAACGAGCTGGCCGATGGCCGCGTTGAAAAACGGGGATGCCAAGACGTCGACGTTGGCAAAATCAAGCTCGATGGCCTCGCCCCTCTCGAGGGCAGGCTGAAGCTGTTCAAGAAGTGCCTGGCCATCCTCGAGCGTGATCGCGTACCTGCCGGTGAGATCAGAGACCTGGACATTCATGGCGTCCTCTCTCCCATATCCCCTTCGTAGTACTACTTTACAACGCGGAACCGGGGGTTCGTCGCCTAGAAGCGCCAGCGGGTCGAGGTGAAGCGGACTTGTATCGTCTCGACGAACGACGGCCCCGTCGCGCTTACTGGGGCCTGAGATCCTTGACCGGGCGTACCTCGATACCACCCATGCGAGCCGGCGGCATCTTCGAGGCCACCCGGATGGCCTCGTTCAGGTCCCTGGCGTCGATCAGGATGTACCCGCCTAGCTGCTCCTTCGTTTCGACGAAGGGACCGTCCGTGACGGACACTTTGCCGTCGCGAACTCGTATCGAGGTGGCCGACTGGATGAATTCCAGCGCGTTCGAAGCAACATAGTGTCCGCTCTGCCGCATGTCCTCGTTGTACGCCATGGTCTCATCCACGAGAGCGTCGTACTCGCTCTGCGACATGGCATTGAGCTTCTGCTCATCGTGGTAGACCAGGCACAAGTACTTCATCATTTTCTCCAAATGTCGTCGAATTGCCGCTGACATGAGATAGTCGTTCGGCGAACGACGAAATCGACAGTTGATCTGCTGAAGGTCAAGGAATCCCAGTTGACCGCCTCTGTCCAGCAGGGCGGAGACGGTACCGACCTGTGGCGCGTTGATGATGTTTGCGGGCAGTGGAGGTAGTCATGCCCAGCGTCATCAAGCGCCTTACTCTCTCGCCGGGACGACATGGACAGCGCCTTCACCTGCGTACGGGCGCAATGCATTGCGCCCTGCCTGGCTGCCCGTCGCGTTGAACAGGGCGCAATGAATGACGCCCGCACGAACCATCGGAATTGTGTGGATTAGCGGATGAAACTGGAGACTTCCATCATTGCGCCATCCTACGTAGGGCAGCGGTTGGCCACCCGGCAGGGGCGGGGACGCCCCTGCCGGAGTTAGCCGCCCTCACGTCTCACACGACGCGCCATTATCCAGTAACCATATGACGCGGTGGATGCAGTGATAATCGAGGCTCGCGCTATTCGCTATCGCTCTCCGGCAGGCCCGGAAGCTCCACTACCGGCCGGACTTCGACGGTACCTCTGCGCGCGCCTGGAATCCGGGAGGCGATGTTGATCGCCTCATCACGATCGGTTGCTTCGATCAGGAAATAACCGCCGAGCTGCTCGCGCGTCTCGGCGAACGGACCATCGGTCACCACCCGCTTGCCGTCACGAATCCGGACGCTGGTCGCCGCCGATGTCGGTTGCAGGGGAGAGGTGGCAAGAAATTGCCCGCTCTTCTTGATGTCATGGGCGAGCTGGCTGGACTCCGCGTAACACTCTGCCAGGTAGGTGTCGTCCCAGGTCTGCTCGTCACCGTAAATCAGCAGCATGTACTTCAAGTGGTTTCCTCCATATGCAATGACCGCTCGACCGGGTCGTTCGGGTTCAAGATGCCCGCACCTCCGCGCATTGTGCATCTGGTTATACCCGGTATCAAGACGCCGGATCTAGCCCCCGGCCATTGCGCCTATAACCAGAAATGGTTCGGACCCTTCCGAGATTGCGTCGGGAAGTGGGGCGTCCGGCGACTCGTGCGACAGATCCTGACCACACGCGAAGAATCTCAAGAACGGCCGGCGCTCCTGGGTGACAGTGTCGCGGATCGTCCCGCGCAGCATCGGATAGGCTGCCTCGAGCTGGTTGAGGATCGAGCGCTGTGTGACCGGACCCTCAACCTGGAGCTGCACCTCTCTGTCGACGCCTGCCAGGGTCCGCAGATGGTACGGGATCTCCACGCGGATCATCGCAGCGTCTGCACTTCCACAGAGGTGACGGCTGGAAGATCCCGGACGATCGCTGCCCAGGTGTCGCCCGAGTCGGCTGACGCATACACCTGCCCGCCAGTGGTACCGAAGTAGATCCCACACGAATCGAGCGAGTCGACGGTCATCGCGTCGCGCAACACGTTCACGTAGCAGTCGCTTTGCGGCAGGCCGTTCGTGAGCGCTTCCCACTCGTTTCCACCGGTTCGGCTCCGGTACACCCGCAGCTTTCCTTCCGGTGGGAAATGCTCGGAGTCGCTCTTGATCGGGACAACGTAGATGGTGTCCGGCTCGTGCGCGTGAACGGCAATCGGAAACCCGAAATCGCTCGGCAGATTCCCGCTGACCTCGTGCCACGACTCGCCCGCGTCGTCGGTGCGCATGACGTCCCAGTGCTTCTGCATGAAGAGCACATTCGGCCGGGATGGGTGCATGGCAATGTTATGGACGCAGTGGCCGACATCGGCAGTTGGGTCAGGGAGCTCGAACTCGGATAGCAGGCCACGGTTGACCGGCCGCCACGTCTTGCCGCCGTCGTCAGTGCGGAATGTTCCGGCCGCAGAGATGGCGACGAAGATCCTCTCCGGATCGCCTGGATCCAGGATGATCGTGTGCAGACACATCCCCCCAGCGCCTGGTTGCCAGAGGTGTCCCTTGGCCTCACGAAGCCCCGAGAGCTCGTGCCACGTCTGCCCGCCATCGGTCGAGCGAAACAACGCCGCGTCTTCCACCCCGGCATAGACGGTATCCGGATCCGTCAGGGAGGGTTCGAGATGCCAGACGCGCGTGAACTCCCAGGGGTGCTGGGTGCCGTCGTACCATTGGTGCGTGCCCGGGATCCCATCGTATGTGAATTGATTGCCGACTGGCTCCCACGTCTTGCCACCGTCGTCAGAACGCTGGATGACCTGCCCGAACCAGCCGCTGGATTGTGACGCATACAGCCGGTTCGGGTTCACCGGCGAGCCTTTGAGATGATAGATCTCCCAGCCCGCAAAATGGGGACCACTGACGTCCCACTGCTCGCGCTTCTCGTCTGAGGTCAGGATGAATGCGCCCTTGCGCGTACCAACCAGCACTCGCACCCCGCTCATAGACCACTCCTTCTGTGTATATCCGGCGACACGCACCGGCGAACGCTACAACGGCTAAACCACGATTCCGAAACGCCATGTCTCGGATACCCAGGGGTCGGCTTGCACCTCATTCTTTGTGTGGCCATCCCCTGAGTCGCGGGAAGACACGAGGTCCTCCCCTGCATCTCTATGTCGTCACGCCGGATCACTCTGCGTCCGGCGCAGGGGCGTCGATAAACTCGGTGATCATCGAATGCAACCAGTCCGTGCGCTCCATGAGCGTGATATGGGTGGTGCCGGGCAGCACGGCAAGCCGGGCTGGCGGAAGTCCTTCGATGTCACCAGCCACACCGCCGCCGAGAAGCCGGAACATCTCGACTGCGTGCTCCGGGCGAACGATGTCGGCATCGCCTACTACCACGAGCGTGGGCGCCTGAAGCGACTGCACGGCCTCCGGAGGCAAGTTCGGAACATCGCTATCCAGTTGCTTAATCTTCTCGATCAGGACCGGCCAGTCGCCGGGATTCGGTGCAACGTCGAGATAGGCCTGTTCCATCGGGGATCCGGCGAAGGCCTCAGGAGTGATCGTTTGAATGCCGTCGAGGATGCCGGGGTGAAGTCCGTCCTGGTTGTAGCTCGCCGCCGCGATCACCAGCTTGCGCACGAGCTCTGGATGCTGCATCGTCAGGAACATGGCGATGGCGCTACCCATGCTATAGCCAACGATGTCGGCGTTCTCAATGCCAAGATGTCGCAGCAGGGCCGCGGTATCATCCGCCATCTGCTCGACGGTCAAGGGACGATCGATGTCGCCGGTGCGCCCGTGGGCCTGCTGCTCGACGGCGATCACCTGGCGGTCCTTCGCCAGCGATTCCATGAGTGGCGCGAAACCTTCGATGGTCATGAAGGCGCCGTGCAGGAGCACCAGCGGCTGGCCGGTGCCATGGATCTCGTAATACATCTGGAGACCGTTTACCGGAGCGTATCCGGTCTGAGGAACAGTGCTAGTCATCGTCCTAGCCCTTCAGCGTTTCAATATTGAGTTGCGAGCCGCCCGCAGATGCATGCACCGGAGCGGCCTGATACCGAGTGGTTCCTGCAGGTTTGAAGCGTGCTACCCCTCAGCCAGGAAGAACTCGTTGCCGTCGAGATCGTGAAACCATGTCGCCTTTTGTCCCCACGGCATGACCTCAACTGGTTGCTTGAACTTCACGCCACGCTCGTTCAGGGTTTCGTAGGTGGCGTCAATATCGGGGGTAACGAGCGCGATGCCGGCCTTGCCCGGCGCAGGGTAGTCACCGCCGAACTAGCTCGAGTGACCGAGAACGAGCTGGGTCGTTGCGCCTGGAGGAACGACCGTCAGGAAGCGCATTCCTTCGCCCACCTGGTTGTCCATCCCTATTTCCCACTCAAGGGTGTTCACGTAGAAATCGAGCGCTGCGTCCTGATCGGCGACGGCGATTGTTGTCGAGTGAATATGCGAGATCACACCTACCTCCTACGTATTGAGAGCCAGGTCACCCGGACATCTTCGGCCGGCTGCGACCTGGCCCTACGCTCATGTCACTCAGCGGTGACACTAGTTAGTCGTTCGGCAGAACTCGAAATCGACAACGGACCCCGCCATCCTGGCCATGTTCCTACTGCTGTTGCGCCTCCAACTGCGCGCGTAAGCGCTCCTCTGCCTCCCGGAGCTCGGGAGTAAACTCAGAGCCAAAGTCTTCGGCCTCGAACACCTGGCGGATCTCGATGGTTGATTCCGTGTCAGATGGGATTCCCAGCTCATGGGCAGTGGGCATGCGCTTGACCCACTCGATAGCCTCATCCAGTGAGGCCACCTGCCAGATCCAGTAGCCTGCGAGCAGTTCCTTCGTCTCGGTGAATGGCCCGTCAGTCACGGTCCGCTCGTCTCCCGAGAAGGTAACACGAGCGCCTTTCGAGCTTGGATGAAGTCCCTCGCCGGCGACCATCACACCTGCGTTCACTAGCTCTTCGTTGTACTTGCCCATCGCCGTCAGCATTCTCTCGTCCGGCATTCCGGCGCCTTCGCTGGTTTCATCGGCAATGATCATTACCATGAATCGCATCGTCGCTTCTCCTTCTGGATTCTTAGCCGGCCCTCCGGACGATCGCGACCGGATCTTGAGCCCTGGCTCTGCATTCACTAGATAGTCGTGCGGCGGACTCCCGAATCGACAACGGAATCCGCGAGTTCTGAGATTTGGGCAGTCCCTTAAGTTCCGGCATCCACTGCGGCTGTTAATCGGCGCGTACTGCTTGATCGGCGATCGTGGCACGTATGCTCGCCAGGTGTTCTGCGGTATGGCCGACCACGACATACTCCACCACGCGAGCCACGGTCATCTCCTGGCCGCCGAAGACGCCGGCGGTATGACCGAGTTGCTCTTCGTCGAGACTACGGAGCGCTCGCGCGACGGCGGCCCCATTCGTCTGTAGCGCGTCGAGTACTTCCGGCTTGCCAACCTCGGCGTAGTCGCGGGCGTGTTGCGCATTGCTCTTGTGGATCTCGTCCATCGAGGTGGTCGGCGAATACGTTTCCCCCGCCGCCAGCTTCTCGACGAATCGGGCGAAACCACCGTTGACCGCCGCGACATGGTGCGCCACTACCCCGACCGGCCATCTCTCGCTCGCGCTCGGCTGCCGCCACTGCTCGTCGGTGCATCTCGTGACACTCTCTATGAGCTCGTCGTTGACCGCCTCGAACTGTGCGGCGAGTTGTTCCACCCGATTGAACATTGCGATTTCTCCTACCTGATTAGAGCCGGGCTATTACTTCGTCATTGGTCGACCTGTTGCTCAGGGCCTATGGCGCCGTATGTAAGGTCGCTTGTGCGCTCGTAGGTGCTGATCGTGACGCCGGTGCTCGATGTGGTGGTTTCGACCGGTGTGAGACCATGCGGGATGGCTCCCTCGGCGAACAATCGTTTGCCGCTGCCGAGGATCACCGGGAAGATCATCAGGCGATACTCGTCGATGAGGCCGTGCCGCAGCAGCGTCTGGATGAGCTCGCCGCTGCCAGCGAGCTGGATTTCGCCGCCTCGCTGCTCTTTGAGCCTGGTGACTTCCCCGGCGATGTCGCTGCCGAGGAGGGACGAGTTGTTCCAGTCGACGGTGTTCAACGTCCGGGAGGCGACGTATTTGGGAATGTGGTTGAGCGTCGCCCTGATGGGATCATCGTCATCGACGAGCGGCCAGCTGGCGGCGAAGATGTCATAGGTCTTCCGTCCAAGGAGGAGCCCGCCAACCCGGCCTGTGAAGTCAGCCATGATCTGGCCCATCTGGTCGTCGAAGTGAGGTACGGCCCAGCCGCCGTGCTCGAACCCGCCGTCGCGGTCTTCGTCGGGCGCGCCGGGCGCTTGCATGACCCCGTCCAGTGACAAGAACTTGCCTACGACCAGTTTTCTCATGCCGGTCCTCCGGTTCGTATGGACGATTTGCCCAGGTTGAGCGCGTTCCATTCTCATGCCGAGTGTCGACGAGATCGTTGTAATCTGCGAACCTGTTCGTAAGAGGCGCTCCACTTCGTCTGACGTGCTACCGTGAGTGCTGGCGCGTGAGCGTCGTCAGCATCCCGACGATTACCCCGGCGGCGATGACATGCATCAGCACAAGGATCGCTATCTGCCCACCCGTCGAGCCCTCTACCGAGGGGAGGTAGGTGAAGTCGGGGATCACCGAAACGATAAGGACCACGGCGGCGATCATCTTGAAGACGCGTGCCGGATCTTTGGCGAAGCGCAGGAGGGCCGCGTAGAGCAGCACCGCGACAATCGCCGGAACCAGTGTGAAGAGAATTGTGCCGCCCGGGTTCGTCAGAATGACGAAATCCGGGTCGTAGGTGACGAGCGCGCCACCGATGTAATAGAAGAGAGTGTTCGCGACAACGGCGGCAACCACAGTGCCGAGGCCCACGAGTGCGAATTGCCTCCAGTTAACGGCGCGCGATTCGGATGTTGTGGACGCGTATGTGGTGGACGACATCGGTACCAAACCTCCATGCGTTTGCCTCGCAGAAAGCAGAAATACTATTGAGACCAGATAGTCGTTCAGCGGGCTCCGCAGTTGACAATGGAACCCGCCATCCTGGCCATGTTCCTACTGCTGTTGTGCCTCCAACTGCGCGCGTAAGCGCTCCTCTGCCTCCCGGAGCTCGGGGGTAAACTCAGCGCCAAAGTCCTCGGCCTCGAACACCTGGCGGATCTCGATCACAGACTCCCCATCCATAGGGTTGGGGCAGCGCTTGACCCATTCGATCGCTTCTTCCAACGAATCCAACTGCCACAGCCAGAATCCCGCGAGCAGTTCCTTCGTCTCGGTGAATGGCCCATCAGTCACGGTCCGCTCGTCCCCCGAGAAGGTGACGCGAGCACCCTTCGAGCTCGGGTGCAGCCCCTCGCCAGCGAGCATTACGCCGGCGTTCACCAGCTCTTCGTTGTACTTCCCCATGTCGGTAAGCATCTTCTCATCCGGCATCTCGCCCGCTTCCGATGCCTCGTTGGCCTTGACGATCACCATGAATCGCATCGTCGCTTCTCCTTCTGGATTCTGAGCCGGCCCTCCGGGCGATCGCGACCGGATCATGAGCCCTGGCTCTGCATTCACTAGATAGTCGTTCGGCGGATACCAGAATCGACAGGGTCGCGACTGAATGTGCAATATTCGTCGTTGTTGCTTCAATCCCGCAGCTCACGAAGCCTGTTCTCGATGAAGCGCTTTTCCGGCTCCTGTTGCGTGAGCTCCAGCGCGCGTTCATAGGAAGCCCGTGCCTCCGCTGTTTTCCCCGCTCGCAGGCACAGTTCCGCTCGCGCGGAGTGCGCCAGGTGGTAGTCGGCCAGGTCGCCGCGTCCCAGGATGGCGTCGATAAGGTCGAGGCCTGCCGAAGGGCCG
Organism: uncultured Chloroflexia bacterium; assembly: GCA_963729445.1. Lineage (GTDB taxonomy): Bacteria > Chloroflexota > Chloroflexia > Thermomicrobiales > CFX8 > JACCZH01. The sequence continues at coordinate 137,971 of CAVSNU010000005.1, read as the reverse complement.
TCGCGCATCGCTATCGCCACTGCACGGTTTAGCTCGACCACCGGTGACGGCACCGCCCGCGCCAGCACGCCGTATAACTCGACTATCTGGGCCCAGTCCGTCGCGGAGGGATCGGGCGCCTCCGCGTGCACGGCCGCGATTGCCGCCTGGAGGGTGTACGGGCCGAACCGGCGTGACGTCAGCGACTGTTCGACCAGCGCGGTCCCTTCCGCTATCTGCCCCTGGTTCCAGAGTGAACGGTCCTGGTCCTCCAGCAGCACCAGATCCCCTGCCGGCGAGGTACGTGCCTCACGGCGCGACTCTTGCAACAGCATCAACGCCAGCAGGCCCATCACCTCGGGCTCGGGTAGGAGCTCGATGAGGAGCCGCCCCAGGCGGATCGCCTCGCCCGAGAGATCGGCCCGCGTCAGCGACGCGCCGGATGAGGCGGAGTACCCTTCGTTGAACACCAGGTAGATTACCTGGAGGACAGCGTCCAACCGGTCCGGTAGCTCCTCCGGTGACGGCACCTGATAGGGAATGCGCGCGTCGCGGATCTTTGCCTTGGCGCGCACGATGCGCTGGGCTAGCGTGGGGGGCGCGATGAGGAAGGCACGCGCGATCTCCTCCGTCGTCAGGCCGCAGACCTCCCGCAGCGTCAGCGCGACGCGAGCCTCCGGCGACAAGGCGGGATGGCAGCAGGTGAACATTAACCGGAGCCGGTCGTCCTCGATGCACTCGTCGTCGTTCCCGATGCCGTCGTGCGTATCAAGGTCGAGTTGCTCGGCGAGCGTCGCCAATGATTTGTCGAACCGGGCGCGTCGCCGTATGTTGTCGATGGCCTTGAAACGTCCGGTCGAAACGAGCCACGCCCGGGGGTTGGCGGGCACGCCGTCTCGTGCCCATTGCTGCAACGCTGCCGCGAAGGCATCGTGCAGCGCATCCTCGGCGCGGTCGAAGTCACCGAGCAGGCGGACGAGGGTGGCGAAGACGCGACGGGAATCCGTGCGGTAGACGTCGTCCACCACGTTGCGTACCTGGTCAGCTGCGACTTCGTTCATCAGCGTCTGGCCCTCAATCTGAAACCGTTGAGACGGTGGACTTACTGGCCGAATCTTTGAGCGGAGCGCGCCTTCGCTTTGGCAGCTTCTTCTTCGCGATCCTTCGGTGCCGCGCTAGATTCGAGTGCGGCGAGAAGCCGATTGGAGATCTTGGCGATGTCGTCGACCGCGGAGTTGAAGGCGGCCTCGTTCGCCTTGGATGGCTTGTTCATGCCGCTGATCTTCCGTACGAACTGCAGTGATGCGGCGTGAATCTCTTCCTCCGTGGCCGGCGGCTCAAAGTTGAACAGCGTCCTGATGTTTCTGCACATGCCGGGTTACCTCACGTTCGAACAACCGGTCACAGCGCTCGCGCGCCTACAGCAGATCGCCTTCCAGCCACGCATCTGCGCGCTCGACCGGTGGTGGATCGGCGAATCAAAATGGGGCCACGGCCGCGCGCAGACCAGAACAAATGATCTGTACGTATACTAGCAGGCATTGCCACACTGTCAATCCCCCGAGCATTCAATCATAGACGGGGCACGCTTCTGCAACGGCCTGCCAGCGTCGTTCCAGAAGCGTACGAGTTCCGCGCGCGATGAGGCGCCTCAGTCGTCGATCGCCTGGTAGGACCGAGGTCCAGAAATCGAGATAGACGCCCGGAGGTTCAGGTGAATCCATAAGTCGCTGAGTCATCAGGATGCCGACTAACTCTTCGGTGGGATCCGAATACCCGGACGTGCCATAGCCACCGTCCCGCCCGAACCGTCCGGGGACTGTTGCCCGATCGTTGCGCCGGGTGGAGACGGCAAGGCCGAATCCCCGGCTGCTGTTGTCACCGAAGGATGCACGAGCACCCGCCTTCTGCTCTGGCGACAGATGGTCGTGGGTCTCGCCATGTCTACATCCGAATGGTTCGCGCTGCTGAGTCGATAGGCACACTACAGCGATTCTGGAACGATCAGGTCAACAATCACTGTGCGGCTGTTTTTGTCCGAGCAACACGAGACACGGCCCCGGCCCGATTGAGGGGCCGTGTCAGCGCTCAGGGATTGATCTACTAGAACGCCAGGTAGTGGATCAGCTCCTTGATGTGGGACTTGACGTCCTCCATGCGGACGAACTCGTTGGCGCCGTGGGCGCGGGAGTCCATGCGGCCGGGGCCGCGGAAGGGGATGTCGTCCCAGCCCAGCTCCTGCTGGACGTTGGCCATGTCGGTTGAGCCGGAGCTGCCGGTCATGACGAAGTCCTCGTCCGTGTAGCCGTGGACGAGCTTGGAGGCTTCCTTCATCTTGAGGGTGTGCGGGCCGTCACCGCGCTTGCGCATGGCCGGGTAGGTGTGGAAGACCTCGACCCTGGCGTCCAGCGCGACGCTTTTCTCCAGGCCGCGGTCAACCGCTTCCTTGATCTCGGCCACGACATCCTCGAACTTCTCGCTCGGGATATAGCGCCGGTTGATGAGCAGCTTGCAGGTGGCCGGCACGATGTTGGACTTCACGCCGGCGTTGATGATCGAGAAGTTGAACATCGGGGTCATGAACTTCGACGGGGCATTAGCGTGCGGCGGGCCGGGGACGCCGGCTTCCTCACGCCGCTCGACCTCCTGCTTGAGGGCGTAGAGCTCGTTGAGGATCGGGATCATGCCGTCGATCGAGTTGGTGCCCAGGTAGTTCATGCCCGAGTGGCAGCTCTCGCCGATCGTGGTGACGGTGACGTCCATCGAGCCGGCCGATGCCAGCCCGATGCGCGGGTCCTGGCCGCCTTCCAGGCAGAGCATGTGGCCCTTGACGTAACCCTCTTTGGCCAGGTGCCAGATGCCGGGATAGCCGCCGATCTCCTCGTCGGTGCAGAGGCAGACGATCAGGTCGTGGTTGGGCTCGATGCCGGCCTCGTCCATGACCTCGACGGCGGTCAGCACCGAGGCGATGGCGCCCTTCATATCGGCGGTGCCGCGCCCGTAGATCTTGCCGTCGACGTACTCCGCGCCGAAGGGGTCGTATTTCCAACCTTCTTCGATGGGCACGACGTCCATGTGAGCGTAGATCGTAACCGGCTCTTTGCCGTGGCAGCGCGTGGCGACCAGGTTGACCCTCGGCCCCTCCAGCGGCAACGGAATGGAGGCCACCAGCTCGTCCGGGATCGTGACGCGCTCGGTCGTGAAGCCTAGCCGCTGGAACTCGGGCTCGATCAGGTCGAGCAGGGTGTCGTAGTTCTTGCCGGGCGGCACGGTGGTGTCGACGCCGATCAGGGTGCGGTAGTGCTGGAGGATGCGCTCCTCTTTGCCCTCGACCAGCTCGAAGGCGTGCTGCTCTTGCTCGTCCAACGGGGGTCCTTCCTGCGGTTTGGTCCGATTTGAATCAACATGCGCCATATTCCCACAGGTTGATCGGGCTCGTCCACTTGTCGTGGATGAAGCCCTGGTCAAAGACGTGGGGAGCAGCTGCACTGAGGTTGGCGCTGGGTTGCTGTGTTGTTCGAGTCCTGGGGCAAGAAGAGGAATCCACGACATGATGGCGCATTCGGCAGATGGGGGCGTGTTCCTATGGATGCTGGATCCCGTTGAGAGGGGGTGACGACGCCTCATCGGCCACGCGATCGACGCTCGTGACGGGTGGCGCGGCCTTCAGGCATTTGCCGATCCGGCGGAGCATCGACTCGTCGGCCTGTCCAACCACGGCCTGCCGATTCTCGACGGAGATGGCTTCTAGGATCTCCTGGCGCACAACAGCGATCGAGCGCGGTGCCTCGATCCCGACGCGCACACGATCGCCCTCGATACTCAGGATCGTTACGCGTATGGAGCCGTCGATCTGCAGTGATTCGCCGGATTTGCGGGCAAGTACGAGCATGCGTCTGTTCCTTACTCGCCCGTGACCGGGATGACGTGCCGTGGCGACCAGTCTGAGTCAGCCAGCACAACCTGGGTGCCACAGCCGCTGCGGGAGTCGATGACCAACGGGCCAAGCAGATTGGCGGTCAACTCGCCCGTGGCATGCATCGTGATGGTGCAGTAGAGCTCGGCAGCCGGGTTGTGCTTGATGCCGAGTAAGGCGAGTCGTGAGCGATCGTCCGCGGCCAGGGCTTCAAAGAATGTGGGCGCGACCTCGACCACGGGCGCCAGCACGAAACTCACCGACGGATCGTCAAGGGACTGGAGCATCACGATCCCAGAATCATCAGGTAATACCGAGAGCGTGAACCGCTTCCAGTCGAAACAGCCGATCAGCCCGTCGGGGAAGACGATGACCGGCCTACTGCGGCGCTCGTCATCGATCGCGTCTGACAGAAGCTCGTCATCAGATGGGCCACCAGCATGATGGAGATAGTGCAACGACATGAAACACCTCCGCTATCGTAGATAATCGATGAGACTGGGCTGGACGGCCTTGGCGCCTGCCTGGAGCGAAGCCCGGTACACGATCTCCTGCACCGCGAAGTCGGCAATCGCCTCGCCCATGTCAACGTCCTGCTGCTCGCTCCGCAGCCTCGCGAGGTTCGTCTGGATGTCCAGGAGGCGTTCGCGCTGCGCCTCCAGGCGGTTGGCCCGCGCACCAACCCCCGATTGGGCGGTCAGCAGGGTTGTATGGGCAGCATCAAGGTCTTGCAGTCCGGCAAGAATCTCAGGGTTGTCGGCGGCGTCGACGGCGTCGCGAATACGCAGCAGAGCGTTGATCGTTGGCATGATGGCCACGTCGGCCGTCACGTTCACCTGAATGGTCACCCCAACATCGATGATCCTGTTGACGCTATTGGTATTACCCTGATAGACCGGCGGACTGACCGACGAATCGAGCGGCGGCGTGCGCGTTTTGGTCCCCGAGAAGATGTACTGGTCGGCAAACGAGAAGTTGCCGGTCGTGATGACCTGGTCGATGAGCCCGGTGAGCTCTTTGCTGATCGCGGCGCGTCCTTCGGGCGACATGGTGGTGTTTGGGGCGGCGATGGCCAGTTCCCGCGCGCGCAAGAGGCTCTGACCGATGGTGTGGAGTGCCTGGTCGGTGATATCAAGCCAGGAACGGGCGTCGTCCGCGTTGCGCACATGTTGCGCGGCCTGTGCCGCCGATGAATCGATTTTCAAGACCGCCGCGGCCGTAATCGGATCCTGCGATGGCCGGCTCACGCGTCGCCCCGAGGTAATCTGCTCCTGAAGCTGCTCCAGGCGTGAGACGTTCCGTGTGAGGCTCCGCAGCATCGTGTCCGTAATCATCTGGTGTGTTACGCGCATGTCGAGTTCTCCTAGCGTCCGAAGGTACCCATACGATTGATGATGGTGTCGAGCATCTCGTCGACGACTGTCATGGCCCGCGCCGCGGCTTGATATGTATGCTGAAACTTGACCATGTTGGCTACTTCTTCATCGAGGGAAACCTCTGAGAGCTCCCGCCGTTGGCGATCGATGGTGTAGGTGAGCGCTTCCTGGTTCGCTTCGATACTGATGGCCTGGCGGGCCTTGCCGCCGATTCGAGCAATCAGGGTGTTGTAGAAATCACCCATGGTCGCGGTCCCACCTGCCATCGAAAAGACGTGGCGGAGATTTGCGATGGCTAGCGCGTTGTCCCCATTACCCGGCTCTCCACCTCCTGAAGCCGCGGCGATTTTCCCGGGGTCGGCCAGAATCTCTGCTCTCACTTGCATGTCACCGTTTGGCAACACCTCGAAGAAATCACGGTCTGCCGGCGCGCCCGGCGGGTCCTGCAGGCCGTACCCAGCGCGGTGGGCAGCGTTGACCTGGTTCACAATCTCGTCACGCAATGTGGCAAGCGTGGTCAGGACGTCCGGTATCTCAACGTTGTGCATCTCCATTAACGCCAGTGTTGATCCGCCGTTGCCGCCAGCGGCCGATCCATCTTTCGCCCAGATCAGATCGAGATCGCCGGTTACGGGGTCGATGGCTGTGTCCAGGGCGTTCGTTCTGTTGCGGTCGACGAGCGGCTTGCCGTCGATGTAGATGTTGACCGCGCCTTCCGGCGATATAACGGTCGTTGTCCCGATGAGCTTCGAGAGGCGGTCCAGGAGCAGGTCGCGCGTGTCACTGAGGTCATTCGGTTGTTGACCGACGGTCTGGACCGCCACGATCTGGACGTTCAAGTCAGCAACGTCCTGGATAATGGTGTTGATCTCCAGCACCTGGAGCCGGGTTTTTTCGACCGTGTCCGTCCGTTGTGACTCAATCTGTTGACGGGTGCGGTTGAAGTTGGCGGCAAGGTTCGACGCTTCTTCGACAACATAGCCGCGCGTGGCCATGTCGCCCGATCTATTGACCAGCGCCTGCCACGATCCCCAGAACCGCTCTACAAATACACTGAGCCCCGACTCATTCGGCTCGTTGAACACGACTTCGATTTGCCGGTACACCTCCGAGCGGGCGGAGGAGTCACCCAGGTGCTCCAGCTGGGTGCGGTACTGCCGGTCCAGGAAGCCATCTCGAACGCGCTGCACGGCCGACACCGATACACCGGTCCCAATCTGTCCGGCGTTCGTGGCACGCGTGAACGATGGGACCGTGTAGGGGGGCGAGGTCATGAGATCGACGCGTTGCCGCGAATACCCGGGCGTGTTGGCGTTGGCGATATTATGGTTGCTCGTTTCGATCGAGCGCTGCTGTGCCTGCATCGCTCGCATGAGCGTTTCGATCCGGCCAAACGTAGATTGCATTTCGGACTCCCCCTGGGGTCAAACGCGATGTTTCATGTACATCATCGGCCGATGCGGCGGGAACATGAGGGGCGGGTCAAGCGGAGGTGTTGAGGAGATGCTGCTGGGGAGCGACGTTGCGGCTTTGAGCGTTGCTGCCATAGAGGGGGTCGAGCGTGCCTAGCCGCTCGAAAGCCAGGATGCTCTGGTGTTGCAGCGTGCTCAGGTCGCGGATCAGTTCGCCTACTCGCAGGCGGGTAATGGCGACCCGCTCAATCTCCTTCGCCAGCTGCTCGACGTTCTCCATGAGCCGTGTACGGGTCGCCGGAACAGGCGCGAGCGCAATCGTGCCGGCAACGGTCGACGGTCGATCGAGGCTGGGATTGGCTGCCGCCAGCACGTTCCCGGCGTCTAGAACCGTGTCCTGAAGCTCGACGCCCAGGGCACCGAGCCGTGCAACGTCACCGGCGATGCGTTCAACGGCGACGGAATCCCCGTGCGCGAGCGCGTCGAACAACTGCTCGAGCTGGGCTCCCAGCTCACGTTGGTTCAGGATCAGCTGCTGCAGCTGCACCTCGACCGACGCGACGAGTTGCGCGGAGTCAGGGTGTTGGCCGCTCTCGCCGGCAGAGGTATCAACGCGGAGCATCGGGCTCGCCCACGAGCTTGGCGGCGAGCTGAGCCGACGTTACCTGATATTCGCCCGCTTCGATCTTCTGACGCAGCTCGGCCACTCGCTCATGACGGATGTCGGGAGCCTGTTTCACGGTCTCGACCGCGCGTTGAAGGACACGCATGCCTTCATCCGAAATCTCCACCGAATCTCCCGTCGCCAGCGGCTGTGCCGCTGGTTTCCGCTGAGTTCTGGCGGTGTCGGACGACTCAACCTTTGATGCTTGCTCGGGCCGCGTCTGGTAGGCATCGCGTATGCGCTGCTGCCCCGCTCGTTCGATCATCGCTACGTTCTCCTAGGTATTCGAGTGACTCGCTGCCCTACGACCGGGAAGCACCTGCGTCTCTTCCATTATCGGACGTGTCCCGGATTGCATGAGTCTACGACTATCCGGCACGCATCGATCAGGAACGGGTTTGTACGACGAGGCCGATCATCTCGTCCAGCGTCTGTATTGCGCGCAGATTCATCGCGTAGGCGCGCTGCGCTTCTATCAACGTCACTGATTGTTCCGCGAGGTCGACGTTCGATGCCTCAAGCACGCCGCTGGCAACCTGCGGGAAGCCATTCAAGCCTGGATTGCCGGTTTCGACGGCGCCCGCCGCTGGACTGGCCACATACCGGTTGCCGCCGGCGAGCAGGAGCCCGTTCGGATTCGGGAAGCGTGCCAGCTCGATGACCCCGATTGGCTGCGTCGACGCGGAGTTGGGCGACAGACCCATCACGACGCCTTCTCCGGTGATATGCGAGATAGTCATCCCGGCGGGTACCCGGACAGGCGGCTCAATGGCGTCACCGTTCGCCGTCACAAGCTGTCCCGACCCATCCACCGAGAACTGACCGTCGCGCGTGTAGGCGATGCTGCCATCCTGGGTTTGCACCTGAAAGAAGGCGTCCTCGCCGAGAATAGCGAGATCGGTAGAGCTGGTGGTTGTCTGCAAGCCGCCCATCGTAAAGGAGTGTGTTGTGCCCACGAGCGCAACGCCGCCGCGAATCCCGGTGAGCGAGAGCGGCGTCGATCCGGCTCGCGCGATCTCCAGCGGCCGCTGCGGAAGGGCGGCGAGATCGAGGCGGGTCGCTTTATAACCGGTCGTCGACAGGTTCGCGAGATTATTCGCGGCGCTGTCGAGCCGTGATTGCTGAGCTCTCAAACCGCTCACCGATGAAAGGAACATCCCACTCATGAAACGCAGCCCTGCACTTTCCCAGCATATTGTTAACCGACTTTACCGATTTCATTTACTGCCAGACCGAGCGATTGATCCGCTACCTGAAGCATCCGATTGGCGAGTGCATAGCTGCGGTTGGCCGCCAGCATGTCGACCATCGCCTGTGTCTGGTCAACGTTCGCCTGTTCGAGAAAGCCCTGGCTCACCCCGGCTGTCTCCGCGGGAACCCCGTCGCCCTCGGCCTCAAAGCGGTTGTTCTCCATCGAGCGTAGCGTCGCGACGTCTTCAAACGCAGTCAACCTGAGGCGGTCGATGATCTGGTCACCCACCCTGACCGTCCCGTCCACGTCGACCCAGACGTCCCCTTGCGGCACCGCGATCGGGCCATTTTCACCGAGCACCGGCATGCCATCACTCGTGACCAATTGCCGGGTGGCATCGAGGTGAAACGAGCCATCACGGGTGTACTGCAGGCCGGCCGGTGTCTCGATCGTGAAGAAGCCATCTCCAGCCAGTGCGAGGTCAAGGCTGTTCCCGGTTTCGATTAACGATCCTTGCTCGAAGTTGACGCTGGTCGCGTCCAGGCGGACCGCCGTGGACAGCGATCCGATCCCGCGTATATCGTCTCCGGCGATCCGGTGCAGGTACATCTCCCGAAAGTCCTCGATTGCCAGCTTATCTTCCTTATAGCCGGGTGTGCTGACATTACTGAGATTGGCGCTGATCGAGATCTGACGGGCCATCTGGGCCATCATTGCCGACGTCGCCTGATACAACGCGCGGATCATCGGTCCTCCATTCGGACACCAGTGTGCACCGGCCAGGAGCTGAATCTGGTTCGTGCGACGTAGACGAGCAATCCGGCGCCCAGTGCGCCGGCGAAGACGGCAATGAGCGCCGGCGACGTTGTCGCCTCGATGCGCTGTCCGGTCTGCGGGAGCAGCGGGGGGAACTGTTCCCCTTCGGCGGCTGTGCCCGGGATCGCGCCCGTGATCGTGCGCCGTGGATCGGCGGCCGGATCAGGGTCCGGCTCGGGCTCCACCGAGATGAGGACGTAGTCCCAGCCGCGATCGGGAATCGCCTCCGGCAAGAGTTGATCGACATACGTTACCGCGCCGTCCGCCGGCGCGGTGAACCGCGCGAGGCTGTGCATCTCGCCGCTCTCGGAGTGCATCAACCACATCTCGTACGATTCATCATCCGCAAGCTGCGGCAGGCCCACCAGATCGGCGCGCACATCGCCCTCTGAGTAGGTGATCAACACGACGCCGCTGGCGTCCGGCGGTCCCCAGTTGGAGATGATCGGGACGTACGACAGAATAACCCGCACCGCCTGGGCTTCCGCATGAACCGCTGTGCTCTGTGAGAAAACGGCGCCGCCGCAAGCGATGGCAAGCGCCACGCACAGGATGGCGCCCGATCTGAGTCGTCGTGTAAAACCTCGCTGCTGGTCCATCGCCTTAGCCCGCCTTCGGCGCGGAATACAGCCAGCGCAGCAGGCGCATCTCCTGACGGCCGGTGCCTAATCGGTGCGAGGCCGCACCGAGATCGAGTGCTCCGCTCAACGTGTGGCGCAGGAGATCCGGTGACTGGAGGCTCAGCTGCGAGGCCAGCTCATCAAGCTTCGGCAGGGAACCGGTCTCCCAGTCTGCCTGGAGCTCGTTCTCCGGCTGCACCTCAAAGACATGCCCGTACAACGGTTCAAACACCGGCGGGGCCAGGGGTTCAGCACGGTCCGACCACTGCGGAGCGGCCAGCGCTGCCTGCTGGCGCTCCCAGGCCTCCTGAAAGAGGCTGTTGAGGTCTCGTTCTATGGCACGGGTGCGGATGTTGATGTCCGCGGACGACCAGGCCGCCGCGGTCGCAATCGCCAGACAGCCGAGCAACAGCACAATGTCTATGTGTGGAATCCCGAACATCGCGATCATTCCTCCATACCGCCTGCTACAGCGGAAGCTCAAACTCACTAATCCCCTGGCGATTGAGAAGCGCTCGAAGCTGGAATCGAGAGCGCGTCAGGAGCTGGCTGACGCGGGACTCCGTGACACCGAGCACCGCGCTAATCTCTTTCATGGTGAGCTCTTCGTAGTAATACAGGGTCACGATGAGACGCCCACGTTCAGGAAGCTCGTCCAGCGCACGCGTGAGACACGCGCGGAGGTCAATTTCGAGCACCGCGTCGAGGGGCTCACTGCTCGCCTCATCCGCGAGCATCTCCTCGACCGGGATTTCGTCCCGCTCACTGCCGGCATGGAGCGACAATACCCTGCACGCCGCATCTTGCAGGGCCCGCCGATACGACGGCAACGGCATGTCGAGGTGCGCTGCGACAACCTCGTCTGACGGCACGACGCCGTCGCGCTGCAAGAGCGTTTGATGGGCGGCCTCAATGGCACGCGCCCGCTCACGCACTCCTCGCGGCAGGATGTCCAGCTTGCGCAGCGCGTCGATGATCGAGCCGCGAATCCGCAGGATCGCGTACGTCTCAAACTTGACGCCGCGCTGCGGGTCAAACCGATCGACCGCCTCGATGAGCCCGATCGTGCCATAGCCCAGCAGATCGTCTCGATCCACACCCGGCGGGAGCGAGAGGCGCAGCCGATCGACGACGTACTTGACGAGCGGCGCATATTGACAGATCAGACGCTCGCGCGTATTGGCGTCCCTCGCGCTGACATACTCGTGCCACGAAGGGGGCGAGCTTGATCTCGCTGTCGAGAAGAGTGATGCCGTTGTCATTGCCGCCAGCTATCCGTTTCTTGAACCCGCCAGTGTTCGCCAGTCTCCGTCGTCTGTGTGAGACGCCCGGGCGCTATGCGACTTCGTCGCGATCGTCATCCTGGAGCGTGAGGTCGACGGCTCTTCCTTTAGGACCGGTTGGTGCTTCTGGTGAGCGCTCCGCTGAGTCAGTCAACGTGACCCGTATGAAGGAGGTCACGAAGAGACCGGCTCCAACCATGACGACCAGCACGAGCGAGCTCGCAAATATCGCCCACTCAAAGGAGCGTGTGCGTAGCATCGTGACAAGGTAGCTGACGAGGAATGCGCCGATAGCGACGGCAAACGCGTACCGGCGAACTTCGTTTTCCTGCTCGGTTGACATCGCCGGTATCCCTCCCGCCCATACGCCTGCGGCCGCACTGATGCCCGAGTTCCCCAGAAGGGCACCTTCGGATCATAGTGACATTGCCCGCGCTAACGCATACCTCGCTAGTCCTGACTCCAGAGGACAAACTTCCCACCACTCTAGATTTGTGTACCTGTGACAGGCAGGAATATTGTCCCGGCCAGTGCATGACCGCGACTTATGAGCCTCCGTCTAAGGACCTTTGGGGTATGCGGAGGGCGCTCGCGGCTACGTAGGCTATGCAGGTGGCGAAATCGCTCTGCGCGCATGTGCGAGCGTGCCTGACATATTTGGGACCTTGGCGCGACGGGCCGAGCACTCGTGCACCCTTGATGTGACGCGCCGGCACGACGAACAGATGCAGCGCTCGTTGATCTGTGACGAACAACATTGAGAAACACAGGAGAGAACACTTGATGGGGCACATGCTGCCGGCGCGAAAACTGGTGACGATCGTGGCTACGCTGGTCATTGCCTCGGCGCTCAGCCTCGCGGCACCGCATGACGCCGACGCCAAGGGCTACGCCGTAAACGACACCGCCGACGCGGTGGATGCGATTCCGGGAGACGGTAAGTGTGAAACCGTCGACGGTCTCTGTACCCTGCGGGCCGCGATCCAGGAGGCAAACGCGTCACAAGACCGGGATACGATTAGCGTTCCTGAGGGCGTCTACACCTTGACGCTTACCGGTAGCGAGGAAGACGCGGCTGCGACAGGCGACCTCGATATTACCAGCGATCTCTCGATTGTCGGGGCAGGTGCCGGCAAGACGGTGGTCGACGGGGCCACCCTGGCTGACCCGGATCGCCTGGTCCATATCGTTGGAACCAACAGCGTCGGGATCGCGGGGTTGACACTGCGCAACGGCGCGACTACCGACGCGGAAGACGGCGGGGCGATCCTCAACAGCGGCACACTGGACCTCTCCGACGTCACGGTGAGTGATAACCAGGCCAGTCGCAACGGTGGCGGAGTGTTTAGCTCGGGCCACCTGAAGCTGGTGAACACAACCATCGCCGGCAACACGACGCTGAGCGGCCACGGCGGCGGCATCTTCAACCAGGGCTCAGCGGTGATTGAAAACAGCCTCGTCGCCGAGAACGCGAGTGCGGATATGGGCGGCGGGATCTTCAATGATGCGGCGCCCGTGTTGGATCTGACGAGCACCCATGTCAGAAACAATGTGGCGGTGAGCCACGGTGGCGGAATCTACAACGACGGGGGCGCCGTGACGCTGGGCAGCGGGAACGCCGTGAGCGAGAACACGGCCGGCATAGATGGCGGCGGCATCGTCAATAACGACGGCTCCATGACCCTCTCCAATACTGCTCTCAATGACAATGTCGCGCAGAACGGTCACGGCGGCGGCATGTTGAGCTCCGGGCAGCTAGCGTTGACGACGGTTACTGTCGCGCGCAACACGGCGCAGAATGGGTCAGGTGGCGGCATCTACAGCTTCGGGTCGCTCGTGGCGAACGGCAACACGGTTATTGAAGAGAACGCCGCGCAGAGCGGCGGTGGATTTGCGCTGGAGGACGTTGCGGCAATCTCGACGACAGTCGTGCGCGGCAACGCCGCGACGGTGAGCGGTGGCGGTATCTACATCACTGGTTCCCTGACACTCACCGGCAGCACCATCGAGCACAACAGCGCCATTCTCGCCGGAGGTGGCATCTATGTCGACGCAACGGCGAGCTCGGCGACGGTCTCGACCAGCACGATCGTCGACAACACGGCCATCACCGACGGCGGCGGCGTCTACAACCTGTCTGAGTCGCTGACGGTCATTGACTCTGCGCTGCGCGGAAATCAGTCTACCAACGGTCCCGGTGGGGGCCTGTACAACGCTGGCGGCGTCATCCTCGCCGGCAGCACGATTGACCGCAACAGCGCAGGCAGCAGTGGCGGCGGTCTGTTTACGCGGGGTGGCGCGGCCCTTGGAGGGACGACCGTGAGTGAGAACGTCTCACTTGCCGGCCTCGGCGGTGGCATCGCCAACGAGGGAGCGCTTACCGGCACGCACGTCAGCGTGGTCACCAATACCGCGTCGTCGGGCGGGGGTGTGAGCAACGTTGGGGAGCTGAGCCTCGTCAACGCAACCATCAGCGGGAACTCGGCGAGCGTCAATGGTGGTGGCGTCTATACGGGCGTCGGCGCCGACACCGAGCTCAGTAGCGTGACGGCGGCCTTCAACGACGCTGCGGCTGGAGCGAACATCACCAACGAATCCGGCGTCGTCACGGTCACAAACACGATCCTTGCCGGCGGCTCGGGAGGCAGCAACTGCCTGGGAGCCGTCACCTCCGCCGGGAACAACAGCGACGATGGACGCAGTTGTAGCCTCACGGGTGACGGTGATCTGCAAGACGCCGATGCGCGCCTCGGCCCCCTCCAGGATAACGGCGGCGCCACCCTCACCCACGCCCTGATGGCCGGCAGTGCCGCCATTGACCAGGGGCTCGCCACGGGTTGTCCGCTCGATGACCAACGCAGGGTTGGCCGTCCGCAAGGCGCCGCTTGCGATATCGGAGCGTTCGAAAAAGAGCAACAGCAAGGTACGCCGTCGCCATCCGGCACCCCATCATCGACGGTCGTTCCGGCGCTGCCCACGACAACACCCTCCGGCACACCGTCGCCAACCGTGGCCGCGCCGGCAACGCCCACGCGGCCGGCAGGTGCATCAACGACGCCGACCGCTGTGGCGACACCGACGCCCCGTATCGGGGTGACCCCGGTCGCACGCCCATCGCCGACTCCGGTTGTCGTGACCGAACTGCCGGCAACGGGTGACGGTACGTCGCAGAGTGGCGTGGCTGGTAACGGCTTCATGGTCATCGCGTCGAGTCTGATCCTGCTCGGGCTGTCCGCCACGGCCGGCACGAGAATCTGGAGATGGCGCGGTCAGCGATGATCCCACCGGCCGGGAAGCGAGCACAGAAGCGCCTCTGGCCACGCGAGCCTGCCAGCCGCCCGCCACAGCCCCCGCGTCCCGTCGCCGGCGCTGCATGGCAACATGGACCGGCGACGCGTGAGGCACATATCGAGCGCCAGCGCAAGCGTATCCTGGGTTTGATTGTGATCGCCGCGCTGGTCATCATCACGGTCATTCTGATGATTGAGCTTGTGCGCGTCCCGTTCCGCAACGATGACCGTGATGATGACCAGCCGGCGGCAGACGCTGCGCTGAGCACATCGCAGACGTGGTCGCTCTCAGCAACGTCGTCATCGCCGCAGGTGCAAGGCGTAGCGCAGGCAGCACCAAATCCGGCCGGCGACACCGTCCACCGGAGGCCATCCTCCAGCCTGGCTGGATCGCTTGAGCCGTCCAGCGTGGTGCGGCTAATGATCCCGATTATCGGCGTCGATGCCCCGGTGGTCGTGAAGAGCCTTGACGCCAACCAGACGATGGAGTCGCCGGAGCAACCGTTCGAGGTCGCCTGGTATGACTTCAGTGGCGTTCCTGGAAGAGGCGGCAATGCGATCTTCGCCGGCCACTATGACTTTCGAGACGCTGGACCGGCGGTTTTCTGGGACCTTGACGTCCTGACCCACGGCAACACCATCGCTGTGTACCTGGAAGACGGCAGTCGACACGAATACCAGGTCACGTCCGTCGACTCCTATCTTGAGTCGGAAGCGCCCGTTCAAGAGATTGTCGCGCCGACCAGCACCGAGTCGATCACCCTGATCACCTGTGGCGGAACGTTTGACGAAGCCAGCGGAAGCTACGACCAGCGCTTGGTCGTCCGCGCGGAGCGTATACCTGAGACGACTCCCTGAGGGCGTTAGCGCACCGATCCGGGTTTCGAGGCACTGCTCGTTGTGCGCGCCGGGCAGCAGGACGCCGGGGTCAGGGTCTTCTGCGGCCCCAGAGCTCCGTCGCATAGATGAGCAGGTCTGCGAGCAGATCGGGCGTCGCGAGGCTGATTTCGTCGGGAACCTGTGATCCAGTCGAGATGTAGTGGATCGGGAGCTGAAGCCGTTGGGCGAGACCGATCATCGCTGGCGAACGCAAGGTCTCATCGATCTTCGTCACCACCATGCCGGTGGGGTTGAGCAGCGAGAAGCGTTGCCCGATCTGCAGGAGATCGCCGAAATCGGCCGTCATGGCAAGTGTCAGGTAACAGGTAATCGGGTCGCGCGCGCCGAGCAGGTCGCGCAGCTCCTTGAGCATCTCGCCGTTGTAAGGATTGCACCCCGGCGTGTCGATCAGCACGACGTCGGCGTCGCGGGTGGCATGGAGCGCCTGTGCAAGCTCCTCACGGCTGTATGCGGGATACATCGGTAGCTGCAGGACGTTCGCGAAGGTCTGCAGCTGGTTGATTGCGCCGGCGCGATAGGTATCGACGGTGATCAGCGCGACGCGCTGCCGCCGGACGCGAGCCGCTATTGCAGCCAGTTTGGCGATGGTTGTGGTCTTGCCGACCCCACTGGGGCCAATGAGCGCCGCCACGAGCCGCTGGTTGGATCTGGCGATCAGGTCCGTGGACGTGATGCCGGCCCCCTGCAAGACGATCCCAAGGGCCGCGCGACGCTCGGCGGCTGAGGTGAACCTGGTATAGCTCGCCGCGAGGTCGTCAAGCAGCGGCGCGGCCAGGCCTAACTGCTGCAGGCACTCGACAATATGTTGTGCCGGCGTGGACACGCCGGAGGGCGTGACGGCTCCATCGCTTGCGTAGGCGGACCCTGGTGTGCGCTGACCCGCGTACCCACGCGCTGCGCCGGGCTGCCGCGAATCGTCTGGCCTGGCGATGATCTCGACATCGCCGGCCCGGCCGTCGCGGGGGTTTTCGGCCGGGACACGCCGCATCTCAACGATCAACGCATCCGGGCCAAGCTCCTCCTTGGCTCGCTGGATGGCCTCTTGGACAGTTGCTGCGCGGAATGTTCGGACAACCACGTTAGAATCTCACCGATCCGGAAGCCTGCACCTGTACCGTCGACGATATCTCACGGTACGAAAGAATGACCAGATTCGGCAACGACCGCTCAATCGCGCGGCGAAGCGCCAGGCGAATACTCGCGGGAACGAGCAGAATCGGCTGGTGGCCAAGGCCGGCCACCCGTTCCATCTCGCCGCCGAGTGCCGAGAGCAATCGCTGAAGCTTATCAGGGTCTAACGTCAAATGTGGACCACCCTCACTCGGTTGCAGTTGATCGACAAGCGTCGACGACACGTCCGGCTGCAGCGTGAGCACGTAGAGACTGCCATCGGGCGAGGCGAACTGTTGCGAGATGGTGGCTGCCAGCGCCGCCCGCACATGCTCCCCGAGCACGGCAATGTCGCGCGTGAACCGGGCCTGGTTGCCCAGCGCTTCCAGGATCGTCACCAGGTCGCGGATCGAGATGCCTTCGCGCAGCAGGAACTGCAGGACCTGTTGGACCTCACCGAGCACGAGCAGATGTGGAACGAGCTCATCGACCACCGCCGGGTGTTGCTTGCTCACGTTCTCCAGCAATTTCTGGACATCTTGCCGGGTGAGCAGGTCTGACGCGTGCTTGCGCACAATCTCATTCAGGTGCGTCGTAACAACGGATGCCGGATCAACGACCGTGAAGCCGTGCATCTCGGCTTCCATCCGCTGTCCGGCGGTGATCCAGCGGGCCGGCAATCCAAACGCCGGCTCGACGCCATCGAGCCCATCGATCTCCCCGGTTGCGCCGCCGGCATCCATCGCCATGAGCCGGTCGGGGTAGATCTCGCCACCGTCGACCTCCACGCCACGCAGCTTGATGGAGTACTCATTGGGCCCCAGCTGCAGGTTGTCGCGGATGCGGATGGTCGGCAGGATGATGCCGAGATCGCGCGCCACCTGTTTGCGGACCAGCGTAATGCGCGGTAGCAGCTGGCTGCTTGGCTCATCAGCGACCAGCGGAATCAGCCCGTAGCCGATCTCCAGCTCCATGGGATCGAC
The DNA here is from genome assembly GCA_963729445.1 of uncultured Chloroflexia bacterium. Lineage (GTDB taxonomy): Bacteria > Chloroflexota > Chloroflexia > Thermomicrobiales > CFX8 > JACCZH01. The sequence goes on along the minus strand of CAVSNU010000005.1, from coordinate 120,430 downwards.
GTTGAGGTACTGGGTGAGATCTTCGTCCGTGGAGGGGGCGGGGGCAGCCTCCTCCTCGAGCACCACGTTACCTTGCCGGCGGACCAGTTGAGAAACCAGGATGAGGACGCCGGCAGTGAGAAAGAAAGGAACTTTCGGCAAACCGGGGAGGAGCCCCAGCAGCGCCATCAGCACGCCGGCGATCATGAGGGAGCGCGAGCCGCCGAGCAGCTGGCTGGCAACGTCACGGCCGAGGTTGTTGCCAGACGCGGTGCGCGTGACGATAATGCCGGTCGCGGTTGAGATGAGCAGCGCCGGAATCTGGGTGACCAGACCGTCGCCAACCGTCAACAACGCGAAGGTGTTGAGTGCCTCCATGGCGGACATATGGTGCTGGACGATGCCAATCACCACGCCTCCGATGAGGTTAACGACGATGATGACGATGCCCGCGATCGCGTCACCCTTGACGAATTTGCTCGCGCCGTCCATCGCGCCGTAGAACGACGCTTCCTGGTGGATCTCTTCGCGCCGCGCGCGTGCCTGGTGCTCGTCCATCATGCCGGCGTTGAGATCGGCATCGATCGCCATCTGCTTGCCCGGCATCGCATCCAGGGTGAAGCGTGCCGCCACCTCGGCGACGCGGCCGGCACCGTTCGTGATGACGACGAACTGGATGACGACCAGGATCAGGAACACCACCATGCCGACGATCAGATTGCCGCCGACGACGAACGAGCCGAACGTCTCGATCACGTGCCCGGCATCCGCATCGAGCAGGATCAGACGGCTTGAGCTGACATTGAGCGCCAGCCGGAAGAGGGTGGCGATCAACAATAGCGACGGGAAGACGGAGAACTGCAGCGGCTCAAGGGTATAGAGAGCCACGAGCAGGATCGTCACGGCGGCAGCGATGTTCAACGTAATCAGGACGTCCAGTATCGCCGGTGGTAGCGGAATGATCATCATGGCGATGATCGCCATGACGCTGACCGCCAGCAACACATCGCTGTACTGCGCCATGCGCGCGATGCCGGTTGCCGGGCCGGGGTGCAGGCCACGTCTCTCCATCGTCGTTTACTCCGTTTCCAGGAATCGGCCCGAGCGCAGGCGATAGACGTAGGCAATTACGTCCGCAACCGCCTCGTAGAGCGTGACGGGGATCTCGGTTCCGACCTCCGCCAGTTGGCTGAGCGCGCGCGCAAGCGGCTTATTCTCAATCACCGGGATTGAGTTGGATCGCGCCAGCTCTTTGATGCGCTTGGCAACTTCCCCCTTGCCTTTGGCAACTACCATGGGCACGGGCGTGCTCCTCAGATCGAAGCGGATCGCCACGGCAATGTGGGTCGGATTCGTCACGACGACCGTCGCGCTGGGAACGTCCTGGAGCATGCGGCCCCGGGCCATTTGACGCTGAATGCGGCGCACCCGCGCCTTGATCTCGGGGTTGCCTTCATTCTGCCGATGCTCGTCCTTCACGTCCTGTTTCGACATCTTCAGGCGCTGCTCAAACTCCCAGCGCTGGTAGCCGTAATCGATCGCTGCCAGCACCAGAAATGCGCCGCCGGTCCGGAGCGCCAGGTCGTTGAGCGCGGCCCCGATCGCCTGCCCAACCATCTGTGGGCTGGCGCCAGTGAGGCTTGCGAAGTACTCAACATCGCGCCGGAGCAGTGGGTAGGCGACAACGCCGACGATGATGAGCTTTGCGACCGCCTTCCCGGTGTCGAATGCGCCGCGCTTGGAAACGAGGCGTTGCAGGCCCTTGGCCGGGTTGGCGCGGTTAAAGTCCGGCTTGATGCGGCTCCACGCGAAGACCAGGCCGCCCTGCATGATCGTGCTGACGACACTCAACCCGATTACCAGCGCCAGGACCGGCGCCACGATGCGGGCGAAGACCGTGCCGGTGGACCACAGCAGATACTCGAGATCGGCAACGCTAATCTGCGGCTGATACAGGCCGGCGAAGTAGTGCCGCATCACGTTGCTGATGTGCTCAATGGCGTAGGGTGCGTACCACCGAAAAAACAGCACAATGCTGAGGAGCATGATTGCGCCGGTCAGCTCGGTGCTGCGGGGGATCTCACCTTTCTTCCGGCTCTCGCTGCGCCGTCTGGGTGTGGCCTGTTCTGTTCGCTCCGCGCTCATGCTCGTTTACCTGGCGATCTGCACGCTGTTGGAGATCGCATCCACGATTCCGCCGGTTACCATCGTCGTGAGAACGTTCACCAGGAACGGGAGAGTTACGAGCACCAGGCCGAATCCGACGAGTATCTTGGCCGGCAGGCCAACGAAGAACACATTCATCTGCGGGACCATACGGTTCAGGATCCCGAGTGCGACGTCCGCCACGAGCAGCGTCCCCGCGATCGGCAGGCCGATGCGCAACGCGTCGACAAACATCGCACTGACGAGCCCGGTGAGCTGGTGATCGGCGGTAGCGGCAAGCGTCGCGGAACCGAGCGGCACGACTTCAAAGCTGCGCTGCAGGGCCACGATCAGCATGTGATGCCCGTTCACCGCGAAGAAGATCAGCGTCGCGGTGACCAGGTAGAAGGTATCGAGTGGCGCGCCGCTCATGTTGAACGTCGGGTTGAACGCCGGTGACAGATTCAGGCCCATTTGCATGTTGATGAGGCTGGCTGCCATTTCGATCGCCCCGAACACCAGCGCGACGGCGAAGCCCATGAGCAGCCCAACCAGGAGCTCTTGCGCGGCGGCGATGACGAACGGACCGGTCTCGCTCAGCTCGGTGCCAACGGCCGGAACGAAGGGCACCAGCATCAGCGTCAGAATGACCGTGAACGCGACCTTGATCTGAACGGGTACGGTGCGCCCGTTGAATCCCGGGACGAACATCAGCAGCGTGCCGATGCGGATGAGCATGAGCACGAACGCGGCTGGGGATTCCGGTAGAAGCGGCGAATTGATGAGCACAGGTCTCCCCTAACGCGCCAGCAACGGCAACATCGTCAGGACCTGTGAGGTGAACTGGAACATCTGACTCGCCATCCAGGGACCAGCGACGATCAGCACGACGAACGTCACCACGATCTTGGGCACAAAGACGAGCGTCGCTTCATTGATCTGGGTCACGGCCTGGAACACACTCACCACCAACCCGATTGCCAGCATGCTGAGCAGCAGGGGGGCGAGAACGAACATGAGGGTCTTGATGGCGGCCGTTACCAGGTCGAGCAGCATCATCTCACTCATCGCGGTCGTCCTCTCATTGAAAGCTCATGACGAGCGAACGGATGATCAGGTCCCAACCGTCGACCATGACGAAGAGCAGCACCTTAAATGGCAGTGAGACGATCACCGGCGGCAGCATCATCATGCCCAGCGACATGAGCACGCTCGACACGATCAGATCGATAATCAGAAACGGGATAAAGATCACGAAACCCATGAGAAAGGCCGTCTTCAGCTCGCTGACGATGAAGGCCGGCACGAGCACCCAGGTCGGGACATCCGCTTCGTTCCTCGGACGCGGCTGGTCACCGAGCTGCATGAACAGGGCAATGTCACGCTCGCGCGCCTGTTTGAACATGAACGCCCGCATCGGGACCGCGGCCCGATCGAGCGCCTCGGCCTGCGTGATCTCGGTGGCAAGGTAGGGCTGGAGAGCGGCGCTGTTGATCTCCTTGCCCACCGGAGCCATGATGAAGATCGAAAGAAACAACGCGAGCCCGATTAACACCTGATTGGGGGGCAGCTGCGGAACGCCAATGGCGTTGCGCGCAAACGACAACACGATGATCACGCGGGTAAACGACGTCATGACGATCAGGATGGTGGGGATCAGGCTCAAGAACGTGAGCAGGAAGAAGACCTCCAGGCCCGAGGTTGGCGACGCGTCACCCTCTGCCTGCGCCTGCGACTCTACTTGAATCCGGGCATCGCCCATTGTCGCGTCAGCCGTGCAGCCTGTCAGCAAAAGCAAGACGACACATGGAGCCACAATGAGGAGCCGTCGCAACCTGCCCGGGCGTCGACGTGCGGGCAAGCCTGCGCTGGCGGTGGCGTGCTGATCCGGCTGCCCCTTCGCCTGGCAGGACGATATCCGCAATTTCGTTGACTCCTCGTCAGATCTCCGCAGGCATGCTGTCGCCGCTTCCCAGCAGTGAGTTGTGGCAGTACAAAGTGTGCGGTTGACAGGCAGGCGCAATGAATCCCCCGTTGGTCCCGTTAGTGTCAGGATGGAACGAGGATGGCTTGAGGACGATAGTGTGCTTCGGGCTATTGTGAATTAAGACCATCGGGTCATTGATGGCGGTGGGGCCGCTGGGTAGGATCGTCTACTGACTCGGAGTCAACGATGGGTAGACAGACGAGAAGGAACGCGCTGTGCTCACGGTTACACGCCTGGATGGATCCCCAATCGTGGTGAACGCTGACCTGATCGAGTCCATCGAAGCGATACCGGACACGATGATCACGCTCACCACACACAAGAAGCTCACGGTGCGCGAGTCCGTCGCGCAAGTCGTCGAGCGCGTCATTGCCTACCAGCGCACGGTACGTGGTCCCGGGGCAGACAGGAGCGGGCAAGCTCAGGAGCGCGGCGTGCGAGACGCTCGCTCTGAGGGAGAGAAGTAACGATCTATGGGCTTAGCAACGATTGTCGGGCTTGTCGTTGGAATCGTGGGGATCATCGTCGGGTATCTCATCGAGGGTGGCGAGCTGGGTGCCCTTCTCGGCCCGACCGCGTTCTTGATTGTCATCGGTGGAACGGTGGGCGCCACAACGGTGAGTCACTCCATCGCCGACATGCTGCGCTTGCCACACCTCGTCATGGCGACGCTGAAAACGGCCCCGGATCGACGCGTCTCCATTCTTGCGGAGATGGTCAGATTGGCCGAGCTGGCGCGCCGTGATGGTCTCCTGGCACTCGAAGGCCGTCAGTCGGGCGACGCGTTTCTCAACCGGGCCGTCATGCTGGTAGTCGACGGCACGGCGCCTGAGACGACCAAGGATGTCCTGCTCAAGGATGTTGAAGCGATGGAGGCCCGGCACGAGCAGAGTTCTGCCGTGTTCACGACCATGGGTGGTTTCGCCCCGACGATGGGCATCCTCGGCACCGTCATGGGGCTGGTCATGGTGCTGGGCAATCTCGAGAACCCGGAGGATCTGGGGCACTCGATCGCCGTTGCCTTTCTTGCCACGCTCTATGGTGTTGGCTCGGCCAACCTGTTCTTTTTGCCGCTCGCGGCCAAGCTCAAGCTCATGAGCAAGATGGAAGTTGAAGAGCGGCTCATGGTCGTTGAGGGCGCCCTCGCGATTCAGGCAGGCGACAATCCACGCGTGCTCAAGGAGAAACTGCTTGCGTATATCCCGCCGGCGATGCGCGACCAGATCATGGTCCTATCGGGTGGCAGCATGGCTGACCTTTCGCCAGGCGCCGGTGCGCCTGCTATGGCTGCAGGCGGCGAGTCCTAACCCATGAGCCTGCGTCGAAAAAAAAAGCCAACGCAAGGACATGATTCGCGTGAGCGCTATATCATCACCTATGCCGATCTCATCACGCTCCTGCTGGTTTTTTTTATCGTGCTGTATTCGATGTCGGAAGCCGACGGCGAGAAGTTCGAACAGGTCAGCGAATCGCTCTCGCGTGCCTTCCATGTCGATGTGGTGGAGTGGCCCGATCGGGTCCCGGCCTCGCAGTCGATTGAGCAAGAGCCTCGTTTTATGGAGTATCTGGCGATACGGGGTCAGATCGCCAGGATCGTCGAGCGGCTACAGTTGCCGGTGCACAGTGTCGACGTCGAGCTCACCAGTGAGGGCATCGTGATTCACCTGACCGACGCGGTGTTGTTTCCGCCCGGTGAAGCGCAGCTCCGGCCGGACGGATTACACGTGCTGAGTGCCCTGGCGGAGATCATCGCTCCGCTGCCGAATCCGGTGCGCGTCGAGGGCCATACGGATAGCACTCCGCCTGAGAATGCGGCCTACCAGGACAACTGGGAGCTGTCGACGGCTCGGGCCCTCTCGGCGCTGCGCTACCTGACAGACATCCATGCTTTGCCGTCTGAGCGGCTGGCAGCCGTCGGATACAGCCAGTACCGGCCGCGGGGCGACAACGACACGGTCGAGGGACGGCAGCTGAACCGGCGCGTCGATATCGTCATTGTCGAGCGAGGGGGCTTCAGTCAGGATCTTCCCCCGGCCCAATGACCGCGAACGTAACCGAGTGTACAGAGTGGGCGAGTTAACCTATGAAGCAGATTTCGGGCCGGATAAAAATCGTTGTCACTGCGCTTGGAGTGGTCACGCTCGCCGTGCTCCTCCTCCTGGTCGTGGTGCCCAGGGTGGCCGGCGGCGCGTTGCACATCCAGCTTGGCGAGGCCGCCTCACCCACTGCCGGGAGCCCGGACTCCGAGCCGGCACACGAGCGGGCGCCGGCCATTCCGGTATCGCTGGGAGAACGCGTCGTCAACCTGGGGGACCCTGGCGGATACCGCTACATCAAGGTTGAGATTGTCCTGAGCTTGTACGATGATGACATTGACACATCCGGAATGGACGCAGGAGAGCTGGAGGACGCACAGGCGGAAGCCCTCGCCCAGCTCCAACCGCTCATGCCACAGATCCAGGACGTGGTGACCATGGTGCTCACGGCGCAGATGGTTGCCGATGTTTCCACACCGGCCGGGAAAGAGAGCGTCAAGGCCCAGTTAATAGAACGCCTCGCGCCAATTCTCACCCAGCAACACATCGACGCGATTTATTTCGCCCAGTTTCTGATTCAGTAGTGTCAAAACGACAGAGCGGGGTTTGAGCGTATGGATGTTCGCAATCGAGGCGCCGCTAACAAGCGGCGCGGCAAGCGCGGCCCGTCGCCGGGGCATCCGCCGGAACCCGTGCTGTACAACTTCCACCGGCCGGATAAGTTTTCAAAGGACCACATGCGGTCGATTCAGACGATCCAGGAACTGTTTTGCCGCTTTGCGGCCAACTTCCTGGGCAGCAGCGTCCGCTCGGCCGTCAATATCGAGCTGGAGCGGCTGGAACAGTCTACCGTTGGTGAATATGTTGACCGGCTCCCGGTACCGACGGTCATGTTCGTGAGCGAGCTCGATCCGCTCCCGGGGAACGTCATCTTTCAGATGGATCGCAATCTCGCGCTGGTGACCGTTGATCGGTTGCTGGGTGGAGAGGGCACTGGCAAACACGACCGCGGGAATGCGCCCGTCACCGAGATCGAGATGCTGCTGCTAGAGGATCTCGGGCGGGGGCTGATCGGGGAGTTCATCGCCGCCTGGGACCAGGTAGCTCCGTTACAGCTGTCACGCTGCGACGTGGCGCTGTCGCCGCCGCAGATTCAAGGGGCCCTGCCGACGGGCGTCGCCGTGATCCTGCGCCACGACGTGCGCATGCTGGAGGCCAAGGGGAAGCTCACCATCTGTCTGCCGGCCTCGACGCTCGAACCGCTCATGCCGCGCCTCAACGCCCGGCTGCTCTTCGCGAATCTCCGCCCTCAGACCGGTGATGGCTCGACGCAGGCGTTGATCGAGCAGATGGAGAACGCGTTGCTGACCCTGCGTGTCGAGGTGGGACGGGCCACGCTGCGTATTGCCGAGCTGCTGACCCTGGAGGTCGGCGACGTCATTCGTCTGGATTCCGCGGCGAATAGCCCTTTTGTGGTCAAAGCGGGAGATCGAGACGCATTTTTGGCCCAGCCGGGCCAGCAAGCCGGGCACCTGGCGGTGCGAATCGTCGATTTCGTGGACAATATCCAGCCCGAATACCTGCTCGGAAGGGAACGCGAATAGTGACTGAGTCACGCGACCAACGGGTCGAAAACAAGCAGCCGGTTGAATGGGAGACATTCGACGAGAACGACGTCGATCTGGAAGGTACACCGGTGGCGAGAGATGGGCGCGCGCCGCGGGACAAGCCTGCGACAGGTCCGGACATCCGGCCGGCACAATTCGTTCCTCTGCAGGATGAGCCCGGCCAGCACTCAAACCTGGGTATCGATCTGCTGCGCGATGTGGAGGTTGAGCTGACGGCCGAGCTGGGCTCCGCGCGCATGCAGATCAAGCATGTCCTCGGCCTGCATCCAGGCTCAGTATTGGAGTTGAACCGTCTTGCCGGGGAACCGGTCGATGTCCTGATCAACAAGACGTTGATTGCTCGCGGCGAAGTGGTCGTGGTCGACGAAAAGTTCGCAATCCGGATTATTGAGATCGTTCCACCAGATCATCGACTCCCGGGCAGTTGAGGAGACCAACATCCATGTGGCAAGGACGACCGCCAGCGTTTGGGCCGGCAAGGCAGTCTCAGCGTCGTACCTGGCTGCTGCTTGGTGGTATTGCGCTCATCGCGATCGTGGCTGTCTACCTGGTCAACGGGCTGATGTCCTCGGACCCGGCGCCGTCCGAGCCCTTACCGGTCGAAGGCGCCGGCGGCGCAACAGGCTATCTTTCGGACGGATACGAGCAGCTCGACGGTGGGGAGAATACTCCATCGCTCTCCCCCTGGGGATTATGGGGCGGTATTCTGCTGCCCTTATTGGTCGTCATCGTCTGTATCTACGTCGCTCTGCGGGGTTTGAAATACATCAACTCGCGCGTGGCGTCGGTGGCGACCCAGACACGCCTGCTTGAATCACTCGACTCGTTGTCTCTCGGTCAGCATGGCGCCATCCACCTGATTCGCATCGATCAGCGGGTGGTCGCCATCGGCGCGGCCGGCCAAACCGTCACACTCTTGACTGAGATGCCGTCCGAGCAGGCGCAAGAGATCTTGAATGCGCACCGGCAAGAGTCCGACGCTCGTCCAGGGTTGAACCGGGATGCCTTGCAACCGTTTCGTGATCTCTTGATGTCCCGGCTCGCGCCGGCCGAGACGCCGGAGGACGCGCCGCCGCGCTGATCCCGTCGCCGAATCCACACGATCGTCACCTGACATAACGTCGCTGTAGGCGCCTGGTTGCTCTCTGGAAAGCGGCCAGGCGTCGTTGTTGTGTCGCGGACGCTCAAGTCCTTCGCGATCCTGCCGATGATTGAGTACAGAAAGGAGAATCTGCTCCTCGCGAGCGAATACGGGTCTACCAGCCGCGGCACTGAATGACCGCAAGCGTGTCCCTGCGGGCGTGACCGGGGACGAGACATTAGACGGTGAGACGCCGCACGGATGCGGCGCTCGGAATAACATGGCACAGGAGGCCGAATACCATGCGTATTAACACGAACATCAACGCGATGAACGCCCAGCGCAACCTGGGCATCGCCAGCGCGCAGAACGCCAAGTCCATTGAGAAGCTGTCCAGCGGCCTGCGCATCAACCGCGCCGCGGACGACGCGGCCGGGTTGAGCATCAGTGAGAAGCTGCGTGGCCAGATTCGTGGGCTGAACCAGGCGTCGCGTAACGCGCAAGACGGCATCTCAATGATTCAGACTGCTGAGGGCGCGCTCAACGAGACGCACAGTATCCTGCAGCGCATGAACGAGCTGGGCTTGCAGGCGGCCAACGGCTCCCTTTCGTCCGATGACCGCGTCCAGGTGGTGTCTGAGCTCAAGCAGCTGCGAACCGAGGTCGACCGCATCGCGTCGACCACCGACTTCAACGGCACCAAGGTGCTGAGCGGCGTCGCCGACACCGTGACCACCGCAGCCAGTGTCGGTTCCGTCACGACGTCGAATGCCACCGCTGAAGGCGAGACCATCACCGGCACCTATACCGGCACCGCGGACGCGAACTACTCGGTGCGTGTTGCAAGCATCTCGGGCGCCGATGCTGCCGGGACTCAGGTAATCGACTCGATCGAGGTCAGTACCGACGGCGGCACGACGTGGGGCTCGGCGATCACCGTGAGCGGCACCACACCCGTCGCAATCGGGAATGGTCTCAGCATCGCCTTTGATGATGGCCGGCACGACGACAGCGGTCGGCGATACATACGACTTTACCGCCACAGCCGCCGTCGTGACATCAGGTGCGGTGAGTGTTGAGCTGCAGATTGGTGCGAATTCAACCGCGGACGAGCGGCTGACCCTGACGATCTCCGGGGTGAGCTCGACGCTGATCGGCAACGCGGGTGGTACCGGCCCGGCGAGCCTCGACGCTGCTGTGACGGCGGTCGATGTGGCCGACCCGAGCCAGGCCGACTTCCGGGCGCTGGTCGACTCGGTCCAGCAGTCGGTGAAGGACATTTCTGAGGTACGCTCCGGCCTTGGTGCCGCACAGAACCGGCTCGAGCACACGATCGCCAACCTTGGCGTCGCTGCCGAGAACCTGGCGGCGTCCGAGTCGCGAATCCGCGATCTCGACATGGCCACCGAGGTCGTGAACATGACCAAGTCCCAGATCCTGACCCAGGCCGGCACGTCGATTCTGGCGCAGGCCAACCAGGCGCCGCAGTCGATCCTGTCCCTGCTGCGGTAGAAACGTCTACCCCTTCTTCCCCCAGACTGGGCCGGCGACTCGCCGGCCCAGTCTCTCTATGCAGTCCACATCTCGATGAACATGTGTAGGGGCGTCATTCAATCGTGCCCTGCCTGGTAGCCCAAACGTTTGACTAGTCATCTCGAGCACTAACCAGTCCCCTGAGCGCCTTGAAGTTACCTCGGGCGCCTAGTCAATCATCCTGCGCTCGATAGTCATCTTGAGCCTGTTAGCATCCTGAGTACGCGACCACGATGCTGGTGTCACCCCCGGTAGGGGAGGAGCTCGTCTCCTCCCGAACCCCCGGTCCGCTCCAAGCGGGAGGAGACGAGCCCTCCCCTACGGACAGGTAGGAACCCCGAATCGTGACAACTCCCCTGTGGTCCAGTACTCAGGATGACTATCAAGGCGCTCAGGATGACTGATCAACACCCGGGATGGCTGATGAACGCCGAGGATGACTGATGATCCCTTGAATCAATGCGTACGGGCGTAATTTATTGCGCCCTGTCCGACGCCACGAACAGTCAGGCAGGGCGCAATGAATTGCCGCCCGTACGCAGGCGGAGATCACCTCCGGTACTTGGAGCACCTCCGTGTCCAGCGTGCTTCCCGTGTGGGACCCCAGCGGTTTGGGTCTCTTCCCCTCCTCGATCCATGGCGTTCCCACTTGGACGATCAGCCCTCAAGAAATTCGCGGTCCTGCCGATCATTCAGTATATGGACGACGGCTTTGGTCATTGGCGCGACACGAGGCACGACGAAGGAGATCAGATGGCACATTCAATCGCTCGCATAGAGGCGATAGGCGAGGTCAGGCAGGACACGGTCGACCGGCTCGCGAGTCCCCTGTCGCATGCCCTCGCCGGCGATCCCGACCAGGCTGGCCAGCGCGAGCTGCATTCCGGAGTGCCGGCTGATCTTGTCGACCTGAGCATTGACGCCCGGTTCCTGCAGCGCCTGGCATCGTCACAGCACCTGAGGTTTCTGGTGGATGACGAGAACTCGCAGGTGATCGTCCAGATCGTCGATAGCGTGAGCAACGAGGTCATTCGACAGATCCCGATGGACGAGCTGCGCCGGCACCTTCAGGGGTAGCGCTGAAACGTCACCATGCGCGATGTGAGCGCGGCGCGGCAATGAAAGATTAGGGACGCTATGAGCGGATTTCGAGTTGACGGCCTCATCTCGGGCCTGAATACATCCGACATTATCAACGACATGATGGCGATCGAGCGGCGCCCGATTGGCTTGCTTCAACAGAAGAAATTGGGCATCGAGCTGCGGCGTGATGCCTGGAAAGACGTCACCTCGCGCGTTCAGAACCTGCTGAATACGGCCAAATCCCTCGTCAAACAGGACACCATCGCCGGAAATACCGTCAAGATCGCGACACCGAACCCTTCGTTGGCTGCATCGGCTGGCGCCCAAGCCGTAGCAGGCACGTACTCCGTCACCATCAGCCAGCTCGCCACAGGCACAACCCGGCGCAGTGAAGCGCCCATCGCGGCCGAGATCTCCACATCCGCTGCGCTGAACGCCACGAATCTTGCGTCGCCGGTAACTGCCGGGTCCTTCTCGATCAACGGCGTGGCTGTGACCGTCGATCCTGCCAGCGACTCGCTGGACGATGTGGTGGCTCGCATCAACGGGGCTGGCACGGGCGTGACGGCGTCTCTCGTTACCGTCGACGGGCGGCATCGACTGGCGCTTGAAGCGAACGTGGCCGGCGGTGCGATGCAGCTTGGCTCGTCCGGTGATACATCGAACTTCCTGTCCGCCACGAAGGTGCTGGCGGCGCCACGCTCCGGCGACACGATCGCGGCAACCGGCAGCCTCGCCGGCACGAAGACCGGTGAGGCTCTGGCAAACGCGGCATTCACCACGCCGGTCACCGGAAGCGGAACGCTCACGATCAACAACGTCGAGATCGCCTACAACGCCGCCACCGACTCACTTAACACGGTTATCAACCGCATCAACTCGTCGTCCGCGAATGTGACGGCGCGCTATGACGCGATCAACGACCGCTTTATCCTGCAGAACAAACAGACCGGCAGCGTGACAATGCAGGTGGCCGACACCGGCTCCTTGCTGAGCGCTCTCGGAGTCGACTCCGCGGCAGCTGAAGTGCTCGGCGCCAATGCGGCCTACAGCCTCGACGGCGGCCTGACGACCCGCTATAGCAGCTCCAACCGGGTGACAGACGCCATTAGCGGAGTGACCCTTACGTTCAACGCGACGAGCGCAACCGCGACGGAAATCACGGTCGCTCCCGATATCGACCAGGCCGTGGGCGCCGTGAAGAAATTTGTGGAGCAGTACAACAGCACGATGAGCCTGCTGCGCGACAAGACCGCCTACAACGCGGCCACCAAGAAGGGCGGCGTGTTGATGGGGGACAGCGGCGCTCGAGAGCTGGAGCGCTCCCTGCGGCAATTCGCGATCAGCCCGGCGATTACTGAAACCGGGCTGCATCGAACGCTGGGGGATGTCGGGATCTCGTTCGGTGCGTTTGGCAGCGCGCTTGGGACCACCAACGATCTCACCATCAACGAGACGAAACTGCGTGCGGCATTGACCGAGAACACTCAGGCGGTCTTTCAGCTGTTCGCGGCAACACACTCTGCCGCGCCGACAACCATCGGGGATATCGCCTCGATCGCGGGGACACCAACCGACCTGACCGGCAGCGGCCACTACCAGATCGTGTCAGACGGCGCAGGCAACCTCACGGCCACGTTCATCAACAGCCTCGGGGTCGCTGGAGCGCCCGTTACCGGCACGATCGCGCCAGGCGGCACGAATACCACCCTCATTCCCGGCCTGACCCTGGTGGCCGAGGCCACACTCACTGGCGCGACAACAGAGATCGACGTGACCTACCAACAGGGCGTTTTGACCCGCCTCAATCAGTACCTTACGGCTAACGTAGGACCCGACGGCGCACTCACGTCACGGGTGTCGTCGGTCGATAAGAGTATTACGGCGGTTGACGATTCGATCAAACGTCTCGAGGGCCGGCTCGGCAAGAAACAGGAACGACTCGTGGCGGAGTTCACGCGCCTCGAGCGGCTGTTAAGCCAACTGCAGACACAGAGCTCTGCCCTTGCATCGCAACTCTCGGGCCTGGACAGCCGCGACTAACGATCATCCGCACCGAAGGGGCAACGGAATGATGAACCCATATGACCACTATCGCAAGGTAGCGACCGAGACTGCCGATCCCGTCGAGCTCGTCATCATGCTCTATCGGGGCGCGATCAACTTCCTCGCCGGCGCGGAACAGGCGATGCATGCGGGCGATCCGGCACAATCCCATCGTCTGCTCATCCGGGCGCAGCTGGTCGTTGCGGAGCTCATGGGGACGCTGGACCTTGATGCCGGCGAGATTGCCCTGAATCTCAACCGGCTCTACGACTACATGCAGCGGCAGATGATCGAGGCCAACCTGCGCAAGGACCCCGCCCCCGCGGCTGAAGTGCGCCGGATGCTTGTCGAGCTCCTGGGAACCTGGGAGGACATCGCCCAGCAGCAGGCGGCACACGGGTCGCCTCGCGCAGCCAGTCAGATCGCGGTCGCTTGATTGGAATTGAGTCAGGCCATGAATGCTGAGCGTCACCATCCACATCTGGAGGCAGGTGAAGGTCTCCATCGAAATGCACATGAGCAGCTACGAGCGATGCGGGACGGCGATTGGGAGACCGTGTTCCGCGTCGCGGACGCGCGCCAGGCGCTGTTCGAGCAGTTCGACGGCGCGGCGACTTCTCCGCTATCGGCCCCTGAGAGGGACCGGCTGGCACACGTGCTGATCGAGCTCGGAGAGCTCGATGCCCAGATCACGCGTGGCACGCTGGAGCGCTTGCGGGAGGTCAAGGCTGAGCTTGACGCCTGCGATGACGGCCTTGGTGTCGTGTCCGGGTATCAGTGGGCAAACAACACCGGCGTTCAGAAGATGATCGATTGTTACGGTTAAGGACCGGGGCATTGCGGCACGTTCGCCGGGTGTTACTGCTGCTCGTCGTCGCCGGCACCGCCGCCTGCAGCTCGCCGGTCACGGTCACCATTGAACGGAACCCGGCTCCGACGAGCATTGCGCAGGCGGTTGACCCGACTGCGCCATCCACTCCTGCCGGCACCGCGCGCCCAGTGTCCTCGCCTGCCAGGCCGGATCTTCAAGAGGGGAGCGTTGCCGCGGCCGCGTTGCGCACGCCGGGGCCAACCGTCCTCCAGATCCCGGTGATTGGTCTGGATGCCACCGTGGAGAGTATCTCCTCATCACTGGATGGCGATCGGTGGACCTGGCTCGTGCCGGTGCAGACAGCAGCACATCACATGGGCACCGCGCATCCCGGAGAGCCCGGAAACATCGTGATCTCGGGACACGTCAGCACGGAGGGCGGCAGCGGCGTGTTCGTCAATCTGTCACAGGTACAGGTAGGCGACAAGATCCTGCTGCGCAGCTCAGGCGGAGAGTTCACGTATCAGGTGGTCTCCACAACGGTGGTGCCTGAAGAGGATACGAGTGTCCTGCATCAAGGTTTGTACGAGCGGGTGACACTGCTCACCTGCGTGTCCGACGGCGTGTTTCTCGATCGATTGGTGGTCCGCGCCGAGCGTATTTAACCCGCCCCAGACATCGTTGAGATGGGAGTTCCGCCAGACGGGCTCCCAGAGTTACTTGTGCATGTAAGACTTTTTGCTCGTGCCCGGCGGGACCGTTGGGGGATGCTGCCCTGCCCTCCTGATTGCTATGGTCATGACCGCAAGACACAGTGATGGATCACGGCGCCCGGCCGCGTTCCTTACGGCGTCACTCCATGAGGAGCTCAACCGGGGTGCGGCGGCGCTTCCTGTGAGGAGAGTCGCTGGGTCTGCTGGCTTGGGGTTTGCGCTCGTCGCTGTAGGTAGCGGCGATCGACCGGCACGGGGAAGGGTGGGCTCGATGAGTATTCTCGACACCATGCGTATTAGCATGTCTGGCCTCAGCGCACAGCGGCTGCGAATGGACGTCATCGCGAGCAATGTCGCAAACGTCGAAACGACGCGGACGCCTGACGGGGGCCCCTATCACCGGCGCCAGGTGGTCTTTCGTGCGGAAGCTGGTGGGTCCAACCGCGTTGGTTTCCAGCAGCGCCTGGCGGCCTCGTCGAACATTGCCGGCCGCGGCGTCGCGGTCGTGGGGATCCACGCCGATCAAACGGCGGTCCGTGAGGTACATAGCCCCGAACACGCCGATGCCGATGAGAACGGCAACGTGCTCTTTCCCGACATCGACATCGTCACCGAGATGACCGACATGATGTCGGCCAGCCGCGCGTATGAGGCCAACGTGACCGTGCTGAACGCGACCAAGAACCTGGCGCTGCGGGCGCTTCAGATTGGGCGCGGCTAGCCACGACATCGTGAATGGCATGGAGGGAGCGACCTCCTCGCCGGTGGGGCATGGGACATCAGTGCAACAACGGAATCTACATCAGAAATCACTCGTGCTCATATTCGCGCTGGTGATCGGCCTGGGGTTGGTGCCGCCAGTCGCGGCAGCACCCGCTGTCGCTATCGGCGACGTCGTCCAGATCGCACAGACCGGCAGTGATGGGGTGAACCTGCGCGCCGAGCCGACACTGCATTCGGGTGTTCGCACAACGCTCCACGAGGGCACAGTCGTGACCGTCCTGGAGGGACCGGTGACGGCCGACGACGGCTCGAGCTGGTATCACGTGACCGCGGATGCCTGGGGCGAGATCAGCAGCGGATGGGTGAGCGCCGCGTATGTCTCCACCACCGTCACCGGCGACGGCCAGAGCGACGCATCTGTCGAGACGCCGGGCGCCGCCACCGTCGTTAACACGGGCGGCTACGGCCTGCGGTTGCGCGCGGAAGCCTCCCTGGAGGCGGCGACCATCACGGTGATGCCCGAAGGCGCGGTGGCCAGTGTTGTCGAGACAGCGTTGGTCGACGTTTCCGGGGAACCGTGGGCACTGCTTGATTATCAAGGAACGTCTGGTTATAGCCGGATGGCCTACTTATCGATCGTCCAGCCGCAGTCACCCCTGGCCGGGGAGCGTGACCCGCTCGTCACGGACGCCACCCCGGCCAATCTGACGATCGGCGAGCGGGCGATGGTCAGCGGCACCGATGGCGCCGGGGCGAATCTGCGCGTTGAGGGTTCTTACGGCTCGGCGGTTCGAACAGTGATTCCTGAACGCGACGTGACAACCGTGACCGCCGGACCGGCAACGGATGACTCCGGTAACGATTGGTACCAGGTCGATTACATGGGCACGGTTGGCTGGTCCCACAGCGACTACCTTGTCTGGACGAATGCGGCCGCAACGGTCACATCATCGGGAGGCGCGAGTGATCCCGCTCGGGCGAGTGGTCAGCCGGAAACGCCGCAGCTAGCGGTTGTCGGCACCGGCCAACCTGCGACGGCCGGTCTCGGTGCGGCCATCGTTGCCGAGGCGCTCAAGCATGTTGGGGTGCCCTACGTTTGGGGTGGCACGACGCCGTCCGGATTCGATTGCTCCGGTCTGGTCTATTACGTCGTGAACCAGGTCGGTGCGACGCAGCTCTCGCGCGACCTCAACATCCAGGTGGTGAGCGGGTCGTACGTTGCGCCCAACGCCCTGCTGCCCGGAGATCTGGTCTTCTTCCAGAACACCGACGCCTGGGGACTCTCGCACGTGGGCATCTACATCGGCGACGGCCGGTTCCTGCACGCCGCCAGTGAACGCGTCGGCGTTGTCGTCAGCAATTTGTGGGACAGCTATTGGGGGCCGCGGTACTACACCGCGCGCCGGTTAGGAGTATAAGAATGTCTCCCATCACACCAGTTGGCATGCCGCTCGAGGCGCTTGCGAGTCCGGCGATCAAACCGGCCGGAATGACGAACGAGCCGCCGGGCGCATCGTTTGCCAATGTACTTGGCGACGCGATCGAAGGCCTCGGGGCGTCAATGGCCGGCGCAGACCAGCTCGTCACGCGCCTTGCAGCCGGCGAGGATGTCGATCTGCACGAGGTCATGGTTGCGCTCGAAGCGACGGGTCTTGAGCTACAGACTGCGCTCCAGGTACGCAACAAGGTCCTTGACGCGTACAAGGAGATCATGAGTATGCCGCTGTAGTGCGGTTCACCGGCGAAGGTGTACATTGAATGGGTATTCAGCAATTTGCATGGCTTCGCAACCTCTGGGGACGACTCTCTCAGAATCAGCGAGTCGGCGTCATCTCGATCGCAATCGTCGCGCTACTGGCCAGCGGGCTGCTCATGCTGTCGCGCCCGTCGCAGCAGTATCAGACGGCCTTTAGCGGGCTGGCGAGCGATGACGCCGCGGCGATCGTGGAGCACGTCCAATCTCAGGGGATCCCTTACGAGCTCAGTGCCGACGGGTCAACCATTCGTGTGCCACCGGAACAGGTCGCCAGTGTGCGGCTGGACGCCGCCAGCAACGGTCTGCCAAAGGGCGGTAGCGTCGGATTCGAGCTGTTTGACAAATCGTCGTTCGGCATCACTGAGTTTGCTCAGCAGGTGAACTATCAGCGCGCGCTCGAAGGTGAGCTGCAGCGCACCATCAACAAGATCGATGTGGTCGCCGCCTCGCGGGTGCACATCGTCATTCCGGAAGAGTCGCTCTTTTCAGACAACCAGGAGCCGACGACCGCGGCAGTCGTCGTGCAATTCAAGCCGGGCGGCAAGCTGGCCAAAGAGCAGATCAAAGGCATCACGCATCTGGTCTCAAGTTCCGTGCCGGGCCTGAGTCCTGAGAACCTCACCGTGATCGACAATTCCGGCGCGTCCATCTGGTCGGGGACCGAGGGGGACACGGCCTTTGCCGGCGCGGAAGATACCTTCGGCATGCAGAAGGCGTACGAGACCGACCTTAGTCAGCGCCTGGAAACGATGATTAATCGAGTCGCAGGGTCAGACGGCGCCATCGTGCGGGTCAATGCCGTGCTGAACTGGGATCAACGCTCGGTCGAGAGTGAAACGTTCTCACCGGATAACACCGAGCCGCAGATCCGCAGCCAGCAGGAATCGACGGAAACGTCTTCTGGAAGCACGACGTCCGGCCAGGGAGTGCCGGGCACCGAGAACAACACGCAGACATTCCAGGAGGAGGCGCTCGGCGGCGACACGCAGGAGTATTCGTCAAGTGACATAACGACGAACTACGAGCTCTCGCGCCGGGTCGAGAGTGTGGTCGAAGCTCCCGGGCAGGTGGAGCGTCTGACGGTCGCGGTTCTGCTGGATGGCAATGAAGTCAATCCGATGGTCGCGCAGGAGATTCAGAACGTCGTGACCGCCGCTGCCGGGATCGATCTGGCGCGAGGCGACATGGTGACGGTGAGCGCAGTGCCCTTCAAGGCGCTGGATCTTGAGGTCCCCGAATCCGGGGCAAGCCGGCTGGATCAGCTGCTCTCGATTCTGAAGGTGTTGGGCATTATCCTGATCCCGATCGCGGCTATCCTCATCGCACGGCGTGTGCTCCTGAAGCCAGAGGACGATCTGTATCCAGCGATCCCTCAATACAACCCGGGCTATGCCGGCGGCGCTTCATTCTCCGCGACGGAGATAGAGCAGCCGACGTTCCAGATACCAGCAGCCGAGCCTCAGGTTGCTCCGCCGCCATTGCCGACCCGACGTCCCTCAGTCGCACATCAGCAGGTGCTGGATCTGGCTGAAAAGGACCCCTCTCAGATCGCTGCGCTGGTGCGCCTGTGGATGAACGAGGATAAGTAGGCTATGGCTAGCGCACTCGCCCAATCGCCAGGCGTATCAACACTGAGCGGTGTTACCAAAGCGGCCGGACTGCTGGTTGCGCTCGGTCCCGAGGCGTCCTCGAAGGTGCTCAAGCAACTCAAAGAGCACGAGATGGAGGCGTTGACGGTTCAAGTGGCCGCCCTTGGCCGGCTGAGCGAGGCCGATCGCGTTGCGCTGATGGATGAATGCCATGAAATGGTGCTTGCGCAACGCTTTATTGCCTCCGGCGGCGTTGACTACGCCCGCGAGATGCTGAGCCTGGCCATCGGGGCGGAGGATGCGGCGGCGCTCCTCGAGCGCGTCGTTGCGATGCACCCGGCGGCACCCTTCGAGTTCCTGCGCAAATCGGACCCGAAGCAGATGGCAGCGTTCATGCAGAACGAGCATCCGCAGACCGTCGCCCTCATTCTGTCGTACTTGCCGGCGGCGCAGGCCGCGATGGTGCTCACGAACCTTGGCGATGGGCTGCAAGCCGACGTGGCACGCCGTATCGCGGCGATGGACAGGACGCCGCCAGACATTGTGGCGCGCGTTGAGGAAGTGATGCGCCGCAGAATGTCCTCGCTGATTTCCCAGGACGCCATGCGCGTCGGCGGGACGGAACACCTCGTCAACGTCCTCACGACGGTTGACCGGGGCACGGAGAAACACATTCTCGACCGTCTCGCGGAGAGCGACCCGGCACTCGCCGAGGAAATCCGGAAGCTCATGTTCACCTTTGATGATGTCATTCTGCTCGACGACCGGGCAATCCAGCGCGTGCTGCGCGACGTCGATTCGAAGGATCTGGCGCTGGCGCTGAAGGCGGCCCGCGACGATCTGAAAGAGCACATCTTTAACAACATGTCGTCGCGGGCCGCCGAGGTGCTGCGTGAGGAGATCGCGTATCTCGGCGCCGTCCGCATCCGAAATGTCGAAGAGGCGCAGCAACGCATCGTCACCATCATCCGCCGCCTTGAGGAATCGGAGCAGATCATCATCGCTCGCGGGGAGGAGGAGCTGCTTGGCTAACCATGTTCCGTCCCGCGTGATGAAACAGGCCGCTCCAGGTATTGAGGCATACCCGATACTGCCACGCCCGTCGCGCTCCGACCGCGAATGGGCGATCGCCCTCGTTCGCGAGGCACAGGAGCGCGCGGATGCCATCGTCGCTGATGCGGAGACGCGAGCCGCTGAGCTGTTACTTCAGGCGCAGGCCGAGCAGGCGGCACAACTGGACGAGCTCAAGGCCGCCTTGCTAGCCCAGGCGCGCGAGGAGGTGCAAGCGCAGCTGCAAGCCGAGATGGAGGCGACCTTTGGCCGCTTCCAGGACCTTATCCAGCAGGCAACCGTGACTGCGGCTGAGCTGCGAGCCACCTGCCAGGCGGAGCTTGTGGCGCTGGCGCTGGCCGTTGCCGAGCGAGTCATCAACAAGGAGATCAGTCTCGATATCTCCACGGTCGAGCGTGTGGCTGCCCTCGCGCTGCGTCACACGCCCATCGAGCGCGTAACGAAGGTCATCGTGCACCCCAATGACTACCCTGTCCTGGATCGCTGGGCGACCAACGCACTTGGCAGCAAGCGAGGACAGATTGAGATCCTGACCGACCCCCTCGTCAGTCCCGGCGGTTGCATGATCGGCACCAAGTCCGGCTTTATCGACGCGCGCATCAAGACCCAGCTGAGCGAGATCCGGCATGCGCTGGCACAGGTGATCGACGATGAGTAACGCGCAACGGGACACGCAGCCGGTGTTCATCCAGCCGTTTCGGGACAAACTCGATGAGCTGATACCCGTCAGGCGCGAGGGCCGGGTCGTCCAGGGCATCGGGCTGACCATCGAGGCTGAAGGACTCGAGTTGGAGATCGGCGATATCTGCAACATCTTCCCGTCGCTGGGCGAGGAGGGCCGGATCACGGCCGAGGTCGTTGGCTTCCGCGATGAACGGCTGGTGCTGGTTCCGCTCGCTGATCTCCGTGGGGTACGCCCGGGGAGCAGGGTTGTTCCGCGGCGAGCGTCGCTCAGCGTCCCGGTCGGTCCCGAGCTGCTCGGTCGCGTCATCGATGGTCTGGGCAGGCCGCTCGACAATCTGGGGCCGCTCCACTGCCGCGATGTGGCGCGGCCAAATATGTCGCCGCCAAATCCGATGAACCGCATTCCTATTACCGAGGTCATGCCTACCGGCGTGCGCGCCATTGACGCCGCCGTTACCTGTGCTCAGGGACAACGCATGGGAATCTTCGCCGGCTCCGGCGTCGGGAAGAGCACGCTCCTCGGCATGATCTGCCGCAACACGCAGAGCGACGTGCGGGTAATCGCGCTGATCGGCGAACGTGGCCGTGAGGTCCAGGAGTTCATCGAGAATGATCTTGGCGCGGAGAGCCTGGCGAAATCGGTGGTGATCGTTTCGACGTCCGATCAACCGGCGTTGTCGCGCATCAAGGCGGCCTGGACGGCGACGACGATCGCCGAGTACTTCCGCGATCAATCCCTGGCCGTCACCTTGATGATGGACTCGGTCACGCGCTTCGCGATGGCGCAACGCGAGATCGGCCTGGCCGCCGGCGAACCGCCGGCGACGCGCGGATACACCCCATCGGTGTTTGCCGTGCTGCCGCGCTTGCTGGAGCGGAGTGGCAACGGCATTTTGGGCAGTATTACCGCGTTCTACACCGTGCTTGTCGAGGGTGATGATCTCAGCGAGCCGGTCACCGACACGGTGCGTGGCATTCTGGATGGCCACATTCACCTGTCACGACAGCTCGCGGACAAGAGTCATTTCCCGGCCATTGAGGTCTCCGGCAGTGTTAGCCGGCTGATGAACGTGGTGGTGGACGAGCGTCATCGCCGGCTGTCGTCCGATCTGCGCGAAACACTCGCGTGGTACGAGAGCGCGCGCGATCTCATCGATATTGGGGCCTACGTCGCCGGGTCGAACCCCGCCGTTGACCGCGCGATCGCGTTGATGCCAAACATTTGGGATTTTTTAAGACAGCTTCCTACTGAACAGACGCCGTTCACAGAATCCATTGACCGGCTCGAAGCGGTGTTGCGAAGCGCGTAATGAGCGCTGCATGAGGATGAGAATCGATGGATAGCTCCAGGAACGACCGAACATTTCGTCTCCGGCGCGTGCTGGAGTACCGGCAACGCCTCACCAACGAAGCGCAGCACGAGCTGGCGGAGTGTGAGCGGGCTGTGACGGAGGCGACGAGCTCCCTGAATCTCCTGCACCAGGAGCGGGCCGGGCTCGCGGATTGTGTGTGCCGGGCGCAGTCCGGCGTGACGCTTGACGTTGAAACACTGCTTGCGGCGGAGCGGCATGATGCCAGACTGCGCGTCGTGGTCCTGCATCAGGAGCAGACCGTCGTTGACGCGGACCAGCGCGAGGCGGAGGCACGCGACAAGCTGCTCAGCCGGCGGGTTGATGAGCGGGCGCTCGAAAAGCTGCGTGAGCGGCATCACGAGGAGCAGGAGCAGCGGATGCGAGCCGCGCAGGATCGACTGATCGACGAGATTGCGACGACAAGTCGAGGCAACCAGCAGGCGATGAGCGGAGGGATGAAAGCATGAGCGACCCGGTAGTCATTCCACCCGAGAGGATCATGACCCAGGAAGGACGCTTCGGTATCCGATCGGCAAAGGTGAACACCAGTGGCGGGGACGTGAACGCGTTTCTGAATGCCCTCGCGGCGCGCGGCTACATGCCGGGCCAGGCAACACAGCAGGCCGGGCAGCCGTTGCCGGCATTCAGCGGGCAGTGACATGAGCGCGTTTCTGAGCACGCTCGCCTCGCAGGGGTATCTGCCCAACCAGGCAACGCAGCCGGGCGGGCTGGAGTTCTTCACGACGCCAGCGTTCCCAACGGCGCTGATGCCGCAAACGGTAATGCCTTCTGACTTTCCGGCAGGCATCGCCCCTGTGACCTTTCCCGTCTCCAGCTCTCCGCACCCAATCGCGTCGGATGTCCCATATAGCGATCTCATTACCGCGGCGGCTCAGCGCTATGGGGTCGATCCGGCCCTGGTTGCGGGGGTGATTCAAGTTGAATCCGGCTTCGATCCCTCGGTCGTCTCCCATGCCGGTGCGAAGGGCTTGATGCAGCTCATGGACGAGACGGCTGACATTCTCGGGGTCACGAACAGCTTCGACCCGGCTCAGAACATTGACGGCGGCGTGCGGTTTCTCCGTGACATGCTCGACCGGTTCGATGGTGATGTCTCGCTCGCTCTTGCGGCATACAACGCCGGACCATACGCCGTCGAAGAGTATGGCGGGATTCCACCGTACGACGAGACCCAGGCGTACGTTCCGAGGGTACTCGAGTATTACCAGCAATTCGCCGGAACCGTTTAGGAATGCGAAGGAGCAGAGAGCATGGCCCCCTCAAATAACATTGATCCCACAACCGTCGCGACACGTACCCTCGACGCGCTGGCACTGCGGATGCGCGAGACGGCCAACAACGTTGCCAACGTTGACACGCCGAACTTCAAGGCGTCAGAGGTGCAGTTTGAATCCGTGTTGCGCCGAGCCCTTGGTTCAGCGCCCGGAACCCTGGTTGCCGTGCGCACACATCAACAGCATCTTCCTGCTGGGCAAACGCCGGCAGGCATGGAGCCGCGAGTCGTCGAAGCGTCCGGCACGAGCGTCCGGAATGACGGTAACAACGTGGACATCGAGCGCGAGATGGCCATCCTTGCTGAAACGACCCTACAGTTTAACGCCCTCACGGAAGCGCTCTCGCGGCGCTTCACCATGCAGCGCATGATCGCGAACGACGGACGCTAACGCCCAGACGACTGATGATTTCTAGAGGGGCCACCGCTTATGGAGATGTTGATCCGCCCAGCTCAGCAGGAGCCGGCCGCCACACAGGCGAAGACTGGAGGCAGAGCAGCGACGGCTGAGTCCGCCGGTGGTGTCAAGCACTCCTTCAACAATCTGCTGGCCTTCCTGCTCGGCGGCACCGCACAGCAGGTGACCGGCACGAGGGAGATTGCTGCGGAGCCCGATCCGGAGCTCGCTGACGACGGCGAGGCGCAGGAGCTCGGCTTCGGCGGCGACGTTCTCCTGCTCGGCGTCGTTCACACGCCGCACGAGCTTGTCCCACCGGCGGCGACGGTTGCGCTCAGCTTGGGTGGCGACCAGCTCGTTCCCGGCATCACCGGAGATGCAGGGGAGCAGTCCAAATCCGGAATTGAGATGGGTGTACCGTTACCAGCGCCAACGGACGAGGACGTCTTACCAGGGGGGATGACTCCCAGGACCGCGCAAGCGACACCGCTCGACGGCCAACCGGCTCTCGCCCAGCGTGTGCCTGAAACGCACGGGGAAGTCATGCGGCCAACGCAGCCCCCCGCGCCGGACGGGGCACCCGCTGGGCAGGCTGTCGCCGATCCAGCCGGGTCAGCATTCGAATTGACAACGAGCGACTCGTTGCCGGCGGGCGGCCGCAATGCTGTTGAAGTCACCCAGCCAGCCAACCGGCTCGTGAGTGCTCGCGAGCAAGCCGGCCAACCCGGGAACGCGGCGTCGCCAACCCCGGTGAGCACTTCGTCACCGGTTCAGGCTTCCAGCCCGCCAACCATTTCGGAGACGGGGGTAGAGCAACAACCCGCCTCAGCGCCTGCCGCTCAGCTGCAGTCCCTTGAAGTGTCTCCCGAGATGGAGGGGTTGCTTGCGTCTCGACGCGTCGACGCTGGCAATCAACCTGTTGCGTCAACCGTGGTTGCCGCCACGGACCAGTCGTCCCAGGCACCCGTCAGATCGGTTCAGGATCAGCCTGATATCAGCCCGGGCGCGGTCACTCATCTCATGCAATCCACTGCCGGGCAGCACGGTTCGATGCAGGCATTTTCTGAGGCTGAGAGCCGCCAGCCTGAGGACCAGCGGCCAACTGAGCTTCAGCTCGCTACCTCCACGACGCCGGTTCGCCTGCCTGCTGATGGGGAGGTAACCACCGTCAAGCTGGCGTCATCGTTAGATGTGACAGCCTCGGCTCAGGCCGGTGAGACGACGGTCGAGCACGTGACGCGGCGAATCCAGGAGCTTGCCCAGGGTGGCCAATCCAGCGTTCGATTGCGGCTGGAGCCTGAGTCGCTCGGCACGGTTGACGTCCGGCTCATCGAGCGCCAGGGGACGATCGAGGTACAGCTCATTGCTGCCAGCCCCGAAGCGCGGGAGGCGCTTGGGAGTGGGCTACAGCACTTGAGGCGCGGACTGGCCGAGAGCGGCGTGCTGGTCCAGCGCATCGAGGTGCATGCCGCGCTCGCGCCCCCAGAGGCAACGTCGGCGAGCTCTGGAGACCTGCTGGGCTTTGCCTCGTCGCATAGCGATCGGGACCCTCGCCGCGAACAGGCTGCGCGTACGGGCGCCATGTTGGAGCACGACCCGGCGCAGCGCCAATCGACCGACGAGGAGGAGCTGGTGAATGTACCGGTGATGCCGTCCCGGCACCATGTCGACTTCCGGGCCTGACGATCAGGCTCGAAGATTCCACACCAGGAAGGAGGCCACGCAATGAGCATCACGGGCACGCAGGCCACAACTGAGACGTCCACCACGCCGCCGTCGGGTCAGCTCGGGACGCGGCAGGTTGATAAGCAGGAGTTTCTCATGCTGCTGGTCGCGCAGCTGCGCAATCAGGACCCCCTCAATCCAATCGAGGACCGCGATTTCATCGCGCAGCTCGCCCAGTTCAACGTACTGGAGCAGATGCAGCAGATGAATCAGACGCTTACCGCATCGGCGGAATTGACGACGCTTGGACAGCTCGCGACCTTCGTCGGCAAGCAGGTAGTTGCGATTTCCAACGACGGCGAGGGGCTGGTCGAAGGCGTCGTGACCGGTGTGACGATCGTTGATGGCACACCGATGTTGGCCGTGAATGGCGGCTACGTCGACGTGCGCAACGTCATGTCGATCAACGCAGCCGCCGCAGAACCAGCTGAGCCCGAGGTCCCGCCCGCGTCAGACCCACCGGCCGGTGACGCAGCCCCCGACGAACCAGCTGAAGCAGCACAGCCATGACGCATGCCATGGAGTTTGCCCTGGCGACCCAGATGGAAATGGAGGCCGGCTCGGAACAGGTCATGAAGACGCTGCGCCACGCAATCGCGGTGCCGGGAATCGCACCGCGGTCGGAACTTACTGACGCAGCAGGTTGCTGGTCAGCACAAGGTCGAGAGGAATCTGCACGATGATGCGTTCTATGTTTTCAGCCATCTCCGGTTTACGCGCCCATCAAAACTGGATGGACGTGATCGGGAACAATATTGCGAACGTCAACACCACTGGCTTCAAGGTCGGGCGTGTCCGCTTCCAGGACATTCTCAACCAGACCATGCGTGGGGCGAGCAACCCAACCGAAGGTCTCGGGGGAACCAACCCGATGCAGATCGGCCTCGGGGTCGCGATTAGCGGGATCGACACCATTCATACGCAAGGGGCGCTGCAGGCAACGGGCCGGTTGAGTGACCTCGCCATTCAGGGTGAGGGCTTCTTCGTGATGTCCGACGGGACACAGCAGCTCTACACGCGTGATGGAGCCTTCGACGTTGGTGTCGACGGCCGCCTCGTCAACCCCTCGAATGGGATGTACGTGATGGGCTGGCCGGCCAACGACCTCGGCGTCGTCGATTCGACCCGAGCGGTAGGCCCGATTACCATCCCGCTCGGACAGCAGCTCGACGCAACCATGAGTACAGCGATAGCGATTCAGGGCAACGTGAACGCGGCTGCTGCCACGGGCGATACCTTCGATGCCGAGGTGAGCGTCGTGGACTCGCTCGGCTTCACCCACGATCTCACGCTCACCTTCGAAAAGACCGGCACCAACGCCTGGAGCTATACCTACACTGCGGATCCAGCTGACGCAACGCTCACGAACGCGACCGGCAGCATCACCTTCACCGATCAAGGGACGATCGACACGGTTACCCCGTCAGGTGATTTGACGGCCACGTTCACGAACGGCGCGGCCGATGTCGTCATCCCGAATGGCGGCGATTTCAGCAGCTTGAGCCAGCTGTCGGGCTCAGATAGCGCGACGGCGGTGGCTAATGGCTCGGAATCTGGCGGGCTCATGTCATTCGCGGTGACGCAGACCGGCGGCATCCTCGGCGTCTACTCGAACGGCACGACCAAGACGCTGGGACAGGTTGCGATCGCTACCGTTCCCAATCCGGGCGGCCTGAGCAAGTCCGGCGCGAACATGTACAGCCCAACGGCCAACTCCGGCGACCCGATTCTCGGGATTCCTGGCGGTGAGGGGCGTGGATCGATCGCCAGCGGCTACCTGGAGATGTCCAACGTTGACCTGGCCGAGCAGTTTACCAGCACGATCATGGCGCAGCGTGGTTTTCAGGCGAACTCCCGCGTCATCACGACGTCCGACGAGATTCTCCAGGAGCTTGTCAATCTGAAGCGGTAACCGGTTGAGAGCGGTTTGAGCGGTATCTGGTTCGGATACGCTATCGCCGGGAGTTCTTTGCCCAAGCCTGGCCGGATCCATCCGGCCAGGCTTGGGTTTGTTTTGCCCTGTCCCAAACGCGCCCTGTCTGCGTAGCGGCGCAAGCAGCCATAATTATCGGATAAAGGGCGACGATTTCTTTGTTCGCCCCTGGGATCTTCCGTGCATAGCGGGCCGGCTGCCCGCATCAACCCCTGCTACGCCTCGGCGAGGCGCGCGGCCAGGATGCGCCACCTGGGGAGCTGATCCGTTACCCCCAGAGCATTGAGATATTCGAGGTCGAGGCGCGTCTCGCCTTCGGTCCGGGTTGGGCGCCCTCGGCGCGAGTACTCGTGGGCCAGGAGGTTCGCGACATATACCGCGCTGAGGATACTGAACTGCAGCTGCTCCACGCGCGCGGGCTGATGATGGTGCGCAATCGCCTCGACGATCGGGTGGGGTAAGCCCCACAAGCCCAATAGATATGCGCCAATCTCGGCATGGGTAATCTCGCTCAGCTCCTGCTCAACGACGTACATCGGGCGCTCCGTTGTCTGGGCAATGGCGAGCAGTTTCCGCAGCTGTGCAGGTTGCCGGTCGGCGAGCACCAGCTGACCGGTATCGTGGAGGAGCGCCGCGGTAAAGGCGTCTTCTGATTGGCGCCGGTCGGTGAACATACCGGCGGCAATGTTGGCCGTGAGCAGTGAATGATTCTGGAGCGACTCGATCCACAAGCCCAGCCCGTGGCCGTGGCCATACTTGCTGAACGAGCGGAATACCTCGGAGCTGACGACCAGATTATTGATCATCGTGAAGCCGAGCCGCAGCACCGCATCCCGAACCGTGCTGACGTTGCCTCCCAGTCCAAAATAGGCCGAGTTGACGAACTGCAAGACTCGCGCGCTCATCGCGGGATCTTGCTCGATGACGGTGGCAACTTCCTGCGCGCCGACGGTGGGGTCGGTCAACATGCTCTGCAGGCGGGCGAGCAGCCGGGGGACCGCAGGGAGATTGTTGGCGTTGCCGACAGCACGGCCGATCGCATCCTTGTCGAGCACCGTTTGTAGAGCGAGTACCCGCTCAAGCACGTTGCACAATTCCACCGGATCACAGGGCTTTGCCAGGACCTGATGGGCCATCGAGACAGCGTACAGTTTTGAGGCAATTTTGAGACTACTGGAGAGCACGATGCGCACGGTCGTTGGGTGACGCTCCTGTACCAACCGGAGAAACGGGATTCCGCCGGTGTCGCGTGCTGGCAGATCGACGATGACGATGTCAAAAAGCTCATCGCTGAGCAGGTTGAGGGAGCCTTCGTATGTCGCCGAAACAACACTCTCCCAGTTGTGGCCGTGGCGAGCAATGACGGGCCGTAGCCCATCGGCCGTCATGCGGTCATCGCCGACGAGGAGAATGCGTCTTGGAGGCTCGTGGCCGTTCCGCCTCGATGCTGCCGCTTGACTGGCTGGACCGTGTTGCGTGTCAGAGTAACCCAAGCTCGTCGTCCTCCGGGATGTTCAGGCAGAGGTACAGCCCATCCTTCACGGACGGTGATCCCCTACGGTACATCGCCGGCCTTGCCCGATCCATCACTCTAAAGTCTTGGATTACGAGAGACAAACGGGGCTGTAGTACGGCGACCAGGCAGAGTGCTTATGGGCGTGTTTGCCGGGCGCGTCTTGGAAGAGACAGCACCCGGCAGAGCAGGCTGGTCGTGGCGGGACGTTAGTCGCGGGCGCGACAGGTGTTTCGCAGCACACCGATGCCTTCGACCTCGACCTCGATCGTGTCTCCCGGCTGCATCGGCCCAACCCCCTCGGGGGTGCCAGTCATGATGACGTCTCCAGGGTAGAGCGTCATGACGTCCGAGATGAAGCTAATCAGGTAGGCAGGGTTGAAGATGAGGGTGCTGGTGTGATTGTTCTGGCGCACTTCACCATTCAAGCGCGACTGAATGGCCACGTTACCAGGGTCAAGCTCGGTTTCAATGACCGGCCCCAATGGGCAGAAGGTGTTGAATCCCTTGGCGCGCACCCACTGGCCATCCTTGCGCTGGTAGTCGCGATGCGAGACGTCGTTTCCGCAGGTATAGCCCAGAACATAGCTCAAGGCGTCTTCTTCAGAGACCCGATGCGCTTCCTTGCCCATCACGATGCAGAGCTCGGCCTCGTAGTCGATCCGGTCGGCAGGAGGCAGCTCGATGACGCCGCCGGGCGCCAGCAGCGAGGTGGTCGGCTTCATGAAGATCACCGGCTCGGTCGGCACTTCCCGTGTCGGATCATTTTCGGTGACGTGCAGCGCGTAGTTGAGACCGACGGCAACGATCTTGCCTGGGTCGACGGGCGTCAGAAGCGAAAGATCGTCGAGCTGCCCAACTTGCTCACCCCGCGTGAGCTGCCCGAACATGTCGCCCTGTGCGCGGTAGACGGTTGTTCCCTCGACGATTCCGAGCTGAGCCGAGTCTCCGTCGGCGTAACGAACGATCTTCACTCGATCTTCTCCGCTTCCACGTAACTGATCCCTGCTACCCAGGTCTCCTGACAACGTGCCAGGCATCCGTCTCCCAGCCTCGACGAGGCTCGCAGCGGCCGACAGGGATCTATGAGGTTTCTAGCCTACAGCACAGGAAGCGTCAAGCGATGAAGGCGAGGTCACTCTGGCGAGATTTCCACCGGTTCCGTATTCAAAAGCGTTAGCGGTGACTCGCCAGTCTCCTTCGCAAGACTATGGCGGCGCATGGACTGGATGTGTTCGACCATCGCCTTCCCGGCGGCGTCCGAATCGCGCTTCTTCAATGCGGCGTAGATATGGCGGTGGCCTGACAGTTTGAGCTCAAAGGCCTCGATCTCGTCCGGCGTGTGCTGTACGAGCTCGTTGTGCAGGCTGTGCAGGGCGATCATCATCCCACGCAGCATGTCGTTTCCGGATGCCTCGGCAATCGTGAGGTGAAAATCATTGTTGGATTTTCGGACGGATTCGACCGATTTGTCGGCCGCTAGCTGGTCGAGGGACTGTTTCAGGATCGCGAGCTGCGCCTCCGTGATCCGAGATGCCGCCAGACGCGCGACACCGGCCTCAACGACCTCGCGCGCCTCGCGCAAGTTTGCGCGAGATTTGTCCCCGATGATGAACAGCGTCCGCAGCGCGCCGATGACTTGGGGGATCGCGCCCTTACCGACAAACAGGCCGCCGTTGCGGCCCCGGCGCGATTCCACCAGGCCCGAATACTCAAGCACACGGATCGCCTCCCGCATTGTGGGACGGCTCACGGCGAAGCGCTCGGCGAGCTCGACCTCGCCGGGCATGCGTTCGCCCGGTCGCAAATCGTTCTCGGAGAGCCAAGTCACGATCGCCCAGTAGATCTGCTCGGCATGTCGCTCTCGACCGCCGATTTGTGGCAATTGGTCAACCATAGATGGTCACTGCCTCTTCTTACTTCGCTTGTATTGTTGTCAGCCCCTGGCGAAGCGATCGTAGCGCACAAGTGAGCGCGGGTCAATTCACCGCTCTCGTTCATCTGCTCGTCGGTCAGCTACCCCAATTTCGCGAACCCTCTTGACAAGAAACAAGTTAACAGATAAATCATATAACTATTATCTCAGATGGGTCTTCAATGGCGAGGACTCCCACCTCAGCGTAGTGGGGATATCCAAGAGCACGTGGTCACCTGCCGTGGTAGCCGCATCAGTGGCGGCTATCCGTGCGGTGTGGGATGAGCGTTGTCGATAGAGATGTTGTTGAGGCAGTTGAGGGGAGTCCCATGCGATTTGTTCGATACGAGGACGGGCACACGGCCCACTACGGCGTGGCCGGCGCGGATGGAACCGTCCGGTCGGTGACCGGCACGATTTATGGCGAATATGAGGTGGGTGACGTCGTCGGCAATCTGGCCGACCTGTCGCTCCTCGCACCATGCGAGCCTTCGAAAATCCTGTGCATCGGGCGCAATTACGACAGCGCGGTTCGGGCACGCGGCTCGGACTATCCGACCTCGCCCGTCCCCTTCCTGAAGACACCAAACTCGGTGGTTGGTCCCGGCGGCGACATCATTCGCCCGGCCGGGATTGAGACCTTCGTATACGAAGGCGAGATGACCGTCGTCATCGGCAAGACCGCGACCGCGGTCCCGGCCGAGAAGGCCTTTGATTACGTGTTCGGCTACACCTGTGGCAATGACATGTCCGTCCGCGACTGGCAACAGACGGATCAGCACTGGACGCGTGCCAAGGCCAGTGACACCCTGTGCCCGCTCGGCCCGTGGATCGAGACGGAGATCGACCCGAGCGATCTCTCCCTTCAGGTCTGCGTGAACGGTGAGCTGCAGCAGGATGGCCGCACCAACGACCTGATCTTCAAGATCCCGGAGATTATCGAGTACATCACCCGCACGATGACCCTGGTGCCAGGGGACGTCATCCTCACCGGCACGCCGCTGGGCGCGCAACCGGTCGTGGACGGTGACGTGATCGAGATTCAGATCGAGGGCATCGGCACGCTTCGCAACACGGTGAGACAAGCATCGTGACGAACCATTTTGGCGATCTCTCCGGAGAGATGGAGAGGAACAGGCAGTGATTATCGAGCAGACATTTACCATCGCCGCGTCTCGTGACAAGGTGGCGGCATTTCTCCTGTCGCCCGAGCGCATGCTGTATTGCGTCCCAGGGGTTGAAGACGTTACCGCGACAGAATCGGGGAGCTACAAGGCGACCCTGAAGGCGAAAGTCGGCCCGATCCGGGCGACGTTCACCGGCGAAGTCACGATCGATGGCAGCCAGAGTCCTGATGTGATCGTTGCCAGCGGTGAGGGCAGCGACCGCGCAACCGGCAGTAAGGCCCAGGTGGCGCTCGAGGCCCGCCTCGCAGAGACAGAGCCAAACGTCACGACGATCACGAGCCGGGCGGACGTGGCGCTTCGCGGCCGCCTCGGTCAGTTCGGCACAGGTGTCATTCAGTCGATCGCCGGCGAGATGATCGGCCAGTTTGCGCGCTGCGTGGAGAGTCGCTCGATGGGCGACCCCGACGCGGACGTCGGACCTACCGAGCTCAACGCTCCAAGCCTGACATCAATCGCGATGCGCGGCATGGCAAAGGGGGCGGCGGAGAAGTTCAAGGGCGTTCGCCGCCGTGGAGATCAGAATTAACATGAAGCTGCATCAACCCACCGCATTAGAAGACCTTGTTGCGACCCTGGCAGACGCTGAGGACACAAAGATCATCTCCGGCGGCACTGCGCTCGTCCTGATGATGCAACAGGGGCTGGTCTTCCCGGAACAACTCGTCAGCACGCAGCGCATCGCTGCGTTGCACGGCGTGGTGGTCCACAACGACCGGATCACGATCGGCGCGACGACCACGCTGCGTGAGGTCGCAAAGGACCCATCTATCCAGCATGCCCTCCCGGCGCTCGCCCACGCCTGCGAGGTGGTCGGCAATGTCCGGATCCGGAACGTCGCGACCCTGGGCGGTAACCTCGCCGAGGCCGACTACGCCTCCGACCCGCCAGCCACGCTCGTGGCGCTGGGGGCAACAGTGGAGATCCTTGGCCCGGCCGGGACGCGCACGTCGAGCGTTGAGGATCTGTTGACCGGCTTCTACAGCACGTCGCTCGAATCCGCCGAGGTCATCACGGCGATCGAGATCCCCACGTCCGACCCCCCATTACGGCAGGTTTACCTCAAGTACCGCAGCCGCTCGTCGGAGGATCGCCCCTGCGTAGGGGTGGCCGCGTGCCTGCGCCTTGCCGGGGACGGTACGACCGTCGAGGAGCTACGCGTCGCGGTTGGCGCGGCAGCAGCGACACCACAGCGATTTCCGGAGCTAGAAGAGATCGCCCTGGGCGGGTCACTGGACGCGACGACGATCGCGGGCATTGCGGATGGATACGCCGAAGCGATCGAGGCGCTCGACGACCTGCGCGGAAGCGAGTGGTATCGCCGCCAGATGACACGGGTCTTCGTAGCCCGTGCGCTCACGGCACTGACGAGCGAGGGAGAGGTTGCCTGAGATGACCGAAGCTGAACAGCCCTGGGTCGGGCGCTCGATGCCGATGCTCGACGCGGCCGAGCGCGTCGCCGGAACCCTGAAGTTCACGCTCAATCATGAGGTTCCCAATCTCGCGCACGGGCGCGTTGTGCGGAGCCCCGTTCCGCACGCCAGAATCAAGAGCATTGATACCTCCGCGGCGCTGGCGCTTCCCGGGGTGATCGCCGTCTTGACCGGTGACGACCTCGGACCAGACAGCGGCCTGCACCCCTTGTATGGACAGCGGCGCGAAGATCAGCCGGTGGTGGCGATCGATAAGGTACGTTACGTTGGCGATGCCGTCGCCGTCGTTGTGGCTGAGACGGAAGAGATCGCCGCTGAGGCTCTCCTGCTCGTTGATGTCGACTACGAGGAGCTACCGTTCGTCGTCGACGCTGGGGAGGCGGCGCTTCCCGGAGCCCCGGTCCTCCACGATTCCTGGCCCGACAATGGGTGCGGGAGCTGGTTGCTCGAGCACGG
Source organism: uncultured Chloroflexia bacterium (assembly GCA_963729445.1). Lineage (GTDB taxonomy): Bacteria > Chloroflexota > Chloroflexia > Thermomicrobiales > CFX8 > JACCZH01. The sequence continues at coordinate 86,363 of CAVSNU010000005.1, read as the reverse complement.
CGACCTTGACGCAGGTTGGAACGCGGCCGACCGCGTTTACGAAGGCACGTACACCAGCCCCTCTGCAAACCATGTTCCGATGGAACCGCACGTCTCGGTTGCCCACATGGACGACGACGGCTGCATGCACGTCTGGACCTCGACCCAGTCGCCGCACGGCGTCCATGCGGGAATCGTGAAGCTCTTGCAGACGACACCGGAAAAAGTCCGCGTCATGACGTTCAACCTCGGTGGCGGCTACGGGGCGAAGGGCGGCGTCAAGATTGAGCCAATGGCCGTCTGCGCCGCGCTCAAAGCGCAGCGGCCGGTGCGCATCGCGCTCACCCGCGAAGAGGTGTTCCAGACTATCGCCAAGCACGCCGCAACGGTGCGCATCAAGACCGGGGTAAAGCACGACGGCACCTTCGTGGCTCGCGAGGTCGATGTCCTCTGGAATGCAGGTGCCTACGCCGTCTCATCCCCGGGTGCGACCCAGCAGGGGATGGTGCGCGCGCCGGGACCATATCGCACGCCCAACGTGCGCGTGACGTCGAGGGCGTTCTACACGAACACCGTTCCGACCGGACCGTTTCGTGGCGCGATGACGTCACAGGTGTGCTGGGCCTACGAGCAGCAGCTCGACGAGATCGCGGCCGACCTCGGGCTCGACCCGGTTGAGGTGCGCCGCAAGAATCTGCTGCGCGACGGTGACACCTATGCCACCGGCGAGATGTTCCCCCACGTGCATTACCTCGACCTGCTCGACGAGGTTTCCCAGGCCATCGACTGGCAGCCGGAAGACGGTCACGTTCGCCAGGCGACGGCCGGCGGCGGCGTGGTGCGCGGCAAAGGTGTTGCGCTGCTGATCAAACACACGGCCACTCCGTCGCGGTCAGAGGCGTACGTCGAGGTGGATGACCGCGGTGGGTGCAACGTCTTCTCAAGCAGCGTCGAAATGGGACAGGGGGCGCGTACGACGCTCCTGCAGTTCGTTGCTGACGAGCTCGGCGTTCCGCTGGAGCGGATCGAGGCGATCCAGCCCGACACGTTTGAAACGCCGTTCGATACGACGACGAGCTCCAGCCGCACCGCCTATTCAATGAGCTTTGCGCTCCGGGAGGCGTCGACGGACATCAAGCAACAGCTGGCGCGCATTGCGGCGCCGCTGCTTGAAGTCAGCGTCGATGACGTTGAGGTAGCGCCCGGACGCATCAGCGTTGTCGGCAACCCGGAGATCAGCCTGAGCTATCAGACCGTGCTGCAGCAGGCCGGTATCGAAGCAGTCCGCGGCGCGGGAACGTTCCAGAGCCCGAAGGGGCATGGAGTCCTGGACGAAAAGGGCCAGGGGATCGCGACGGTGCACTGGCATGAGGGCGCCTTCGGCGTCGAGATCGAGGTCGATACCTCTACTGGCAAGATCACCATTCTGCGCTGCCACGCGGCGTCGTACGCCGGAAAGATCCTCAACCCCGTGATGGTGCGACAACAGAATGAGGGCAACGTCATTATGGGCGTGGGCCCGGCGCTGTTCGAGGAGTACGTCCTCGACAGCGGCCAGCTCGTTAACCCGAACCTCTCTGACTATATGATCCCCTCGTTTCTCGACTTGCCGCTGGAGATGACCAGCCGCTCGCTTGAGAGCGATGACCCCGACGCAGAGATTCACGGTGTCGGCGAGATGACGCTGCCGGTCGTCGCCCCTGCTATCGGCAATGCCCTGTTTCACGCGACAGGAGTGCGCATCTACGACCTGCCCATGACGGCCGAACGAGTGTACACGGCGCTACACAACGCGACAGAGACGGAGAAGGCGTGAACACAGAACAGTCGACCGTACGGCTGCACGTCAACGGTGTAGACCACCCTGTGACGGTGGCGAACGACGAAACGTTATTGACGACGCTGCGACGTGAACTGGGACTGATGAGCATGCGCAGTACCTGCAACATCGGTATCTGCGGAGTCTGCACCGTTCTGGTTGATGGGCTGCCGGTGAGCGCCTGTCTGAGCTTGACCGTGTTGAACGAGGGCAAGCAGATCACCACCGCGGAAGGGCTGCTTGTTGACGGGGAGGTCACCGACCCGGTGCAGCAAGCCTTTGTCGAGCACAGCGCGTTCCAGTGTTCCTACTGCACGCCGGCAATGGTGCTCAGCGCGCGCAGTCTGCTTGAGGAGAACCCGCAACCCGATGTATCCGAGATCCGGGAGTACCTCGCCGGGAACTTGTGCCGGTGCGGGTCGCATCCTCAGGTGATCGAAGCGATCCAGTCCGTCATTGCGAGCGCAGGGAGACGAGAGTGACAGGTTCAAAAGGAAGCACCAGGGGCGGAGGCGTCTATGAGACCTCATCCGCCCGCCCCAAGATCGTCATCGACGGGGTGCAGAAGCGATTCACCTGGTCCAAGAGCGGCGTCGACCACGATGTCCACGCCCTGGACGATATCAATCTGGAGATTCGTGACGGCGAGTTCCTGGCAGTCATCGGGCCGAGCGGCTGCGGGAAGACGACGCTCCTGAGGATTATTGGAGGGCTCACCGATCATCAGGGCGGCAGCGTTCGGATCAACGATGTCCCGGTCACCGGGCCTGGCCCGGATCGGGCCATCGTCTTCCAGAGTTTCGGGCTCTTCCCCTGGAAAACGGTCATAGACAACGTCGCCTTCCCGCTTCAGATCCGGAAGCTGCCCAAGGAAGAGGTTCGCCGGCGCTGTCTCGAGCATCTTGAGATGGTCGGCTTGAAGAAGTTCGCGGAGAGCTATCCGCACCAGCTCTCCGGGGGCATGCAGCAGCGCGTTGGATTGGCCCGCGCACTGGCGACGGACCCGGAGATCCTGCTCATGGATGAGCCGTTCGGCGCAATCGATGCGCAGACGCGTGAGCTCATGCAGGAAGAGCTGACGCGCATCTGGGCCGCAAGCCAGAAGACGGTTCTCTTCATCACCCACGATCTGGACGAGGCGGTCTATCTGGCCGACCGGATTGTCGTCCTGACCCGCCAGCCCGGACGGGTTCGTGAGGTGATCGAAGTGGATCTGCCCCGGCCGCGCTGGGAGTATGACGTGCGGGGCCATCCGCGCTTCATCGAGGTACGCCGCCAGATCTGGGCCATGCTGCGCGGAGACCTCATAGAAGAAGAACGGGAAGCGGGCGTCGATGCGACTACCTAGTGCCGCCGCGCTCAACGAGAGCCGGGGCTTTCGGATCGGCGCGCAGCTCGCTTTCCTGGCGCTCTTCATCGGAATATGGGAAGCCTATGGACGGGCGAGAAACCCGCTCATTCTCCCTCCCGGCTCGCAAGTCATGAAGGCGTTCTGGGATCTCTTGTCGAGCGGCAAGCTCATGGACGCACTCCTGCCCAGCCTGAAGCTGCTGGGCATGGGCTTCGCCCTGGGGGCGTCACTGGCGCTCGTCCTCGGCGTGCTCGTGGGGCGCTCACGAGTCGCCGATCTGACGCTGAGCCCATACCTGTCGGCGTTGTATGCCACGCCGAGTATCGCCATGGTACCCATCATTCTGGTCTGGTTTGGCTTCGGTACGACCGGGAAAGTCCTTGTCGTCTTCGAGTCTGCCTTCTTCCCGATGCTCTACAACGTGACAACCGGAGTGCGCACCGCGCCCAACGATCTGATTGACGTTGCCAAGTCCTTTGGCGCGTCCCGGCTGAAGACGCTGCTGCAGGTCATTCTGCCGTCCTCCGTACCGTTCATTTTCGCGGGCTTGCGCCTGAGTATTGGCCGCGCCGTCGTCGGAATGTCCGTGGCGGAAGTCTATCTCCGGCTCGGCGGAATCGGCGGACTCATCTCGGGGTACGGATCGCGCTTCATCACCGATTACCTCATCGCGTCCATCTTAATCTTGCCTATCTTGGGGATAGGGTTGTCCAAGTTGGTGGGCGTCATCGAGCGACGTGTCGCTCCATGGAGAACCGTATAGCAACAGGGAGGTGAACGGAGAAGCCCAGCAGAAGACTGCCGTGTGTAGCTCGCACACAAAACGCACATGATGCTGCTCTTGGGTCCAGCTATTTGACCCACGAAGATTATCGGGAGGAACACTACATGGTTCGTGTGACAGGTAATGCAGGGTTGATGAAGAGCCTCCGGCTGTTCATCGCTCTGATGCTATTGTCCGGCTTGATCGCCGCCTGTGGTTCAGATGACGATTCCGGGAACGACGCCGAGCCGACCGCCACCACTGCTGCGGCCGATTCCTCTGATGCAACAGAGACCACCGACGATTCCGAGGGCGATGCGACTGCAGAAGCAACCAGCGAAGGTGACGCCACTGCGGAAGCAACCGCCGAAGGTGACGACGCGACTGCGGAAGCAACCACTGCAGGTGGTGACGCCGAGGGAACCCCGGATCAGGCACAGGGCGAAGACCCCGCCGCCGCGATCGACCTGTCCGGCGTCAAGCTGCGACTGACGACCGCGCAGCCGTCCGCCCTGTCGATGATCACCTTCTACATGGTCGACCTCCTGGAGGAGTGGGGTGCCGAGCTCGACATGATCGAGCTGACCAGCACCACCGGCGTGCAGGCACTGATCGCGGGCCAGACTGACCTCGCCGGCGGCGGTACCGACGAGCTGATCCTCGGCGCTGCAGCCGGCGCCGACATCGTTGCCGTTGCGAGCACCCAGGACAAGATGGACTACGTGCTCGTGTCGAAGAGCGATATCACCTCGGTCGCCGACCTCAAAGGCAAGTCGATCGGCATGTCCGGACCGGCCGGGTACGATACGCTGCTCTCCCGCCTGGCAGTGAAGAAGAATGGTCTTGCGCTAGACGACGTCAACTTCGTGCAGATTGGCGGCAGTGGAGACCGAGCGGCCGCACTGCTGGCGGGACGCGTCGATGCGGCCACGATCTTCCTCAGTGACTGGTTTGAGCTCCAGCGCCGTAGCGAGGATGTTACCGGCCTCGTGTTCATGACTGAGCTAGTCGAAAGCTCCACCAAGTCTGGCATCAATACCACCAAGACTTTTGCTGCCGAGAACCCAGACGTCATGTTCGCGCTTGCCTGCGCGAACCTGGAAACCTACAAGTGGGTCAACTCCAGCAAGGAGGAGTTCATCGCGTACACACTGGAGAACGTTGAGGGAGCAACCGAGGAAGCAACGGGCGCCCTCTATGACATGCTGATTGAGATCGACATGTATCCCACCGATGTCGCCGACCTGCTCGAACCAGAAGGTGTTCAGGAAGTCGCCGATATCATGCTGGAGAACGGTGATATTACCTCCCCGGTCGAAGGCGCGGATCTTGTCGACCGCTCGTTCCTGGAAGATGCGGCAGCGGCGGGATGCGGGCAGTAGGCCTGTACTTCCGGCACGCAGCGTCGATGTGTAGCCAGTAGAAACGATTTCCCGGTTCAGTCTTATGCGCTCCGGCACTCTGCCGGGGCGCATACGATAACCGTTTGATCTCCGGCACAACAGGATATTTGGCAAATGAAGTGGTTCCAAGCGATGAGAGAGAATGCAGTATGAGCGCTCAACCGGTTACATTCACGAGCGAACGGGGAGCGCCCGGCCCGAGGTCCGGACCCCTCCGACGCATCTATTATTTCTTTGCCCGTCCGACCATCATTTTTCCAGCGATCGCGTTCTGCCTGTTCATCGCGCTCTGGCAATGGATGTCCGGGAGGATCGATCCGCTCCTCTTTCCAGCCCCATGGAAGGTCGTTCTGGCCTACCGGGAGCTGTTCACCTCTGGGGAGCTCTGGCCGGCGCTCCTGACAACGTTGCAGACGCTGGCAATCGGGTTCTCGATCTCGGCAGCGATTGGGCTCGTTGGAGGCGTCCTCATTGGCCGCATCCCGTTGCTGGAGACGATTCTTAATCCGTATATTGAGGCGATCTACGCCACCCCGCGCGTCGTGATTATCCCGCTGATCATCCTCTGGTTCGGGGTGGGCGATACTGGGCGCCTCTTCCTGGTAGTCATCGGAACGTTCATTCCCATCATGATCAACACGTCGACCGGCATTCGCAACGCTCGTCAGGACCTCATCGAGGTTGCGAAATCCTTCGGCGCAAGCGAGCAACAGCTCGTTCGACACGCCATTCTGCCGGGCGCGGTACCCTACATCATCGCCGGCATGCGCATCGGCATCGGGCGGGCGTTGATCGGCGTCGTGATCGCCGAGATCTTTCTCGATCTCACCGGCCTCGGCGGCATGATCCAGACGGACGTCTCGTATTTTCGGGTGGACCGTATGATTGCGGTCGTCGTCATCTACGCGCTGCTCGGCACCGTCCTGATGGCACTCACCGGCAAGATCGAGCAAAGATTCTCGGCGTGGCGCTAGCCGGAGGGCGACCCGTGGACCGGCTGCGCGTCGCATGGACGCCGGAGTGGTGGCAACGGGAGGGGCTCAGGCACGCGTGAACAACCGGCGGACGCGCAGATACCGTTCACCGTACAGGTTGTGGGCGCTGGTCGGCCTGCTCGCCGCCGCGGTCATCACGATGGGTATCGCGTTGATCATCGATGTCCCGCTCTACCTGGCGTGGATGACCGGCTTGAGTGTCGTCTTGTTCGCGTTCTACGGGCTCGACAAGCGTCGGGCCGCCAGCGGGGGTGGCCGCATTCCCGAGACGGTTCTGCATGGACTCGCCCTGGCAGGCGGTTTCGCCGGCGGTTGGGCTGGCCGCCTGGCTTTTCGGCATAAAACTCGACATCTCAGCTTCCTGATCGTGCTCCTTCTTGCCAGCGCAGCCCACGCGGGGATTGCCTTCTGGCTCCTGCTATAGCGCGCTGCACGTCGTCATGATTCCGAGTTGACGGGGGCCTCAGCCTGAGCGGCTTCCTCGCTCTCCATAAGGGCTGCTTCGTCTGGACGCACGACCATCAATGGGACTGGTGCGAGACGCAGCTCCGCCTCGGCGACGGAGCCGAAGATGAGCCGGTTGATGCCTGAGCGGCCATGCGTCCCCATGACGAGCAGGTCCACGTCGTACTCTTCGGCCACGCTATTGATCTCGTCCACAACCGACCCGATCCGGACTTCAATCGAGACCGGGTACCCCTCATCTGCAAGCCGCACACTCATTTCGTCCAGGTACTCTTCGGCCACTTCGCGGACGGCGTCGAGATACAACTGGAACGCATAGACATCGAATGCCGGATCCACGCCAATGGCCATGACCGGTATTTCAACAACGCGCAAGAGAACCAGATCTGGCCGCGCCGAGCCGAATATATTCAGGCCGGTGCGCAGCGCGTGCTCCGCAAAGGGTGAGCCATCGAGCGGGACGAGAATTCTCCCCACCGCGCCGGACGGCGGTCGCAGCGGATCTGGAACGCTGGCCGGCACGACGATGACCGGGGTCAGGAGCCGGTGCACCAGTTGTTGGGTGACGCTGCCGGCTATGAGACGACGGAACCCCGAGTGCCCGTGGCTGGCCATGATGACGAGCGCGTCCGGCAGAGAGCCCACGAACTTCTGGATCTGGGTTACGGGGGCTCCGAACCGTACAACCGTGTCCACCGGCACGCGATCAATGCGCTCCGCGACCTCACTGAGGTACTCGCGGTACTCGCTTTCAATCTCTCTCCTGACATCCGCTACGGGTTGCGCCTCGAGCCACGCTTCGAGCTCGAGCGGCAGATCGATGACCGAGAGCAAGACGATGCCCGCGTTGATTTGTTTTGCGACCACTTCGGCGAACGGTAGCGCTCGCTCGGCGGCCGGGGAGCGATCAAGAGGAACGACGATGGTGCTGATCATGAAAGTCCTCCTTCTGGAGTGCCGTCTTGCGCTAGTCCGTGCGGAAATTCAGTGGCGTTGCGTGCTGACGGGCGTCGTTGCGTTGTCATTCCTCTTTCAGCGTAACAGGGGCAGGGCGTTGGTGTGTTTATGAACGCGCCGGAGTCGATTGAGGCTCATCCGCTTCAGACGCGAGGCCGGATGTCTTCGCTGGCATGCTCATCGTCATCGGCTGGACGAGGGGGCCGGGGGCGCGGCGCGTGCCAATCGAAGATGAGGGCGCACATGCGCAGCGTGAATGTAGCGCCCACGCCGAGCAGCGCTGCCAGGCCGGTCGGGAGTCCGCTGCGCACAATTACGACACAGGTGAGCGCTCCCAGCAGCGCGGCCAGGGCATAGATGTCACGACGCAGCACGAGCGGAATCTCCACGCTCAGGATATCCCGGATGATTCCGCCGCCGACGCCGGACACAACGCCGAGGAGCACGGCCGGCAGGGGTCCGAGACCGGCATCGAGGGATTTGAGCGCTCCCGCGACAGCAAAGAACCCGAGCCCCAACGCGTCGAAGACCCGGATGCTCGCGTTCAAACGTTCGATGCGAGGATGGAAGAAGAATCCAAGGACGCCGGCGCCGATCGCGAGCAGCAGGTAGAGCTCATTTTCGAGCGCCGCGGGCGGAGCGATACCCAACAGCACGTCTCGGATGATGCCCCCACCGAGACCGGCGGCCACTGACAGGACAACGATGCCCACGATGTCGAGATTCTTGCGGACGGCCAGCAGCGCGCCACTGAGGGCGAACACGGCTGTGCCGGATGCATCGAGGACCAGCGATAGCGAAATCTCCATGTCTGTGCCCTCAAGTCGCAATCGATCGTCGCGTACCCGGTTAGGCAGTGTACTAGGCCCGTCCGGTCTCGTGACCAACGTGCGGTGGGCGCGGTATCCTGTGAACCGTGATTTTCGCGCCAGGAACAAGGGCTTTCAGATGCCGGCAGAGGAACACAACGCATTGTCGGGTGAGGCGATTGGCCCGCTGGCGCGCCTATTGTTGGCGGCGGCGACGGTCGACGACATCGTTGCGCTCGCGCCGGTAGCGGTCGCCGCCATGCTTGATCCGTCCCGATCGGTCACGATCGAGCTCTTCGACCCGCTCGCCCCACCGCCGCGCGTGGATGACGACGACGGCAGGAGCCGTCTCTGTATTCCACTTCGTTCCCGGGACCGGCTGCTCGGCGCGATCGTCGTCCATGACGCACCGGGGGAGACCTGGCCTTCGCTCCAACTCGATGAGGGGCGCATTGCGGCCGCCGGGGATCTCGTGGCGACCGCTATTGATGCCCGCGAGCAATCGACTGCGGAGCACGCGCGGCTCCTGGAAGACGCCGCGGGGCTCAAGCTCGACGTCATCTCGATTCTGTCTCACGAGATGCGCACGCCCCTTGCTTCCATTAAAGGGTATGCGACAGCGCTCCTCCTGGAGGATGCCGACTGGGGAGTCGCGACGAAGACGGAGTTCCTGGAGACGATCGCTGACGAGAGCGACCGTTTGACCAGGTTGATCGAGGACATCCTGGAATCCGCGACGATCGAGGCCGGCTCACTGCGGATCGAGCTGGAACCAATCCTGATACCGCGCATTGCCAAGCGCGTTGTCGACCGGTTCGCTATTCAGAGCAACCAGCACCAGTTCGTGCAAATGTTCCCCTCCACCTTTCCGGTCGTCGAGGCCGATGCTCAGCGGATTGAACAGGTGCTGAGGAACCTGATCGACAACGCAGTGAAGTATTCTCCGGACGGTGGCCTGATCGTCGTTCGCGGTGACACGCTCCCGGGTGAAGTGGTGGTGAGTGTCGTCGACCAGGGCATTGGTATCGCGCCAGCAGACTTGAACAAGCTCTTCGAGCGTTTCTTTCGGGTCTCCGTGGATCGCCAGGGTGTGGCCGGCACGGGACTGGGACTTCCCATCAGTGACGCGATCGTGCGCGCGCATGGTGGCAGAATCTGGGCTGAGAGCAGGGTAGGACGTGGGACGACACTTGCGTTCACAATTCCACACCCGCGCGCGTAACGGTAATATGGGAACATGACTGAGCTAGCGCCCCAATCACAAGCAAAGATTCTCGTCGTGGAGGATGAGCCGCGGTTGGTGAGGTTAATTCGTGCCGTGCTTGAGTCGGCTCGTTACCAGGTGCTGGTCGTTCCGGATGGGGAGCGCGCCATCGAGCAGACGGCGCTTGAGAACCCGGACCTGATCTTGCTGGATCTGCTCCTGCCGGGACAGCTCGACGGGTTCATGGTGTGCCAGCGTATCCGCGAGTTCTCGATGGTCCCGGTCATCATGGTGACGGCGCGCACCCGCGAGGACGAGAAGCTGCGTGGCTTCGAGGTCGGCGCCGATGACTACATCACCAAGCCGTTCAGCGCGAAGGAGCTGCTGGCCAGGGTGCGTGCCATCCTGCGCCGGACACGGGTAGGCGCCGACAGCCCGGCGAAGATCCAGTTGGGCGACCTGGTCATCGACCTCGCGTCCCAGCAGGTAACGAGCTCCGGCAAGCTCGTGCACCTCACGCCGACGGAGTTTCAGCTCCTGGTCGCCCTCGCACGCCATCCTAACCAGGTCATGACGCACACCGCACTGCTGACCGAGGTCTGGGGTGCCGATTATCGCGACGAGGTCGATTACCTGAGGACGTATATCCGCTACCTGCGCCAGAAGCTCGAACCGGACCCGGCTCACCCCCGCTATCTGGTCACGACCTCGGGCGTCGGGTATCGACTGGCGACTGACGAGAGCGGTTCGAAGGGGGCATGATCGTGGTCTCGTGGCAGCCCGTTACGCCTCTTCGTCAACGTCATGCCGGCGCAGGAGCACGAGCGAGCGGCCCGGGAGATCGAATGCGGAGCCGTTCGGAATCGGGCGCTCATCCTCGGCCACGGCAGGTGCGTGGGTGTTGATCACCACGTCCCAGTGCAGGCCCTGAGCCGAGGTTGGCAGGGTGAACGGGACGGCGTCGTCGTGCGAGTTGATCAGGATGAGCAAGGTGTCGTCGGTGACGCGCTCGCCGAGGGCGTCGTACTCGTCCAACGCAAGGCCGCCCAGCCGTATCCCCAGCGAGCGCACCCAGCCGGAGTCCCACTCTTCGTCCGTCATCTGTTGACCGTCCGGACGCAGCCAGGTGATGTCGCGCACATCCGAGCCCCGGATACGCCGGCCCTGGAAGAATTTGCGCCGCCGTAGCGCCGGGTGCTCATGGCGAATACGGATGAGCTGCCGGGTGAACTCGAGCAGCGCAGTCCGGCGCTCGTCCAGCTCCCAGTCAAACCAGCTGATCTCGTTGTCCTGGCAATAGGCGTTGTTGTTCCCGCACTGCGTGCGGCTGATCTCGTCGCCGCCACAGATCATGGGCACCCCTTGTGAGAAGAGGAGCGTGGCCAGGAAGTTGCGCTTCTGTCGCTCGCGAAGCTCGATAATATCCGGGTCGTCGGTTGGCCCTTCGACGCCGTGGTTCCAGGACTCGTTGTCGTTTGCCCCGTCGCGATTGTCCTCGCCGTTGGCCTTGTTGTGCTTCTGGTTGTAGCTGACCAGGTCATGCAACGTAAAGCCGTCGTGGGAGGTGATGAAGTTGATGCTGGCGTAGGGCCGCCGTCCGTCGCCCTCGTAGAGGTCGCTGCTGCCGGTCAACCGGTAGCCGAGCTCAGCGACCTGACTGTCGTCGCCGCGCCAGTAGCGCCGGATGGCGTCGCGATATTTCCCGTTCCACTCGGTCCAGAGCACCGGGAAGTTGCCGACCTGATAACCACCCTCGCCCACGTCCCAGGGCTCGGCGATGAGCTTCACCTGCGAGATCACCGGGTCCTGGTGAATGATGTCGAAGAAGGCCGCAAGCCGGTCCACGTCGTGCAAACCCCGAGCCAGCGCGGACGCAAGATCGAACCGGAATCCATCGACGTGCATCTCCAGGATCCAGTAGCGCAAGCTGTCCATGATGAGCTGCAACACTTGCGGGTGCCGCGCGTTCAAGGTGTTGCCGGTCCCGGTGTAGTCCATATAGTAGCGCTCATCGTCAGGCACCAACCGGTAGTAGGCGGCGTTGTCGATACCCCGCAAGCTCAGCGTCGGCCCGAGCTCGCTGCCCTCCGAGGTGTGGTTGTAGACGACGTCCAGAATGACCTCGATACCTGCACGATGCAGCGCCTTGACCATCGCCTTGAACTCGGCCACCTGCCCGCCCGTGTCACCGGCGCTGGAGTAGCGCGCGTCCGGCGCAAAGAAGTTGGTCGTGTTGTAGCCCCAGTAGTTCGTGAGTCCTTTGTCGACCAGGTGCTTATCGTCCAGGAAATCGTGCACCGGCAGCAGCTCGACCGCGGTGACCCCCAGCGCTTTGAGATACTCGATCATCACCGGCGACGCAAGTCCGGCATAGGTTCCGCGCAGGTTCGCGGGCACGCCAGGGTGTTTTTGGGTGAAGCCTTTGACGTGCACCTCGTAGATGACCGACTCGTTCCAGGGCGTGCGTGGCTGCTGATCGCCTTCCCAGTCGAAGGTCGGGATGGTGACGACACTCTTGGGCATCCCCCAGGCGGAGTCCTGGTCATCCATTGAGAGGTCCATGGCCTCGTCGCCGAGGGTATAGCCAAACACCGGCGCTTCCCAGTTGACTTTGCCCGCGATCGCCTTGGCGTAAGGATCGATCAGCAGCTTGTTCGGGTTGAAGCGCATGCCATGCTGTGGTTCGTAGGGTCCGTGCACGCGGTAGCCGTAGAGCTGCCCCGGCCACATGTGCGGCACATAGCAGTGCCAGATGTGGGCCGTAACCTCACGCAGCCGAATACGCTCGCATTCCTGGGTCGCATGCTTGTCATCGAAGAGGCATAACTCAACGTGCGTTGCATTCTCAGAGTAAATTGCGAAGTTGACACCCTGGCCATCCCAGGTCGCCCCAAGTGGATAGGGCTTTCCGGGCAGTAACTTTACGAACCATGTCGCTCCTTTGCGTGGTAACGGCAGGTCCTTTGGTGGCATCAGATTCAAGTTGAGGACTGCCGCCATACAGGTGAGTGTACATGTGAAGCAAAGATGGACGGCCCCAGCCAGAGCTCCGGCCGGGGCCACGACGATGCCGTACAGAGGACCTAATCGGCGCGAACCGCCTCGGAGGAGAGCATCCCGAGCGACTCCATGTGGTCCCGGACGGCGTCGACTTCTTGCGCGGTGGCGGCGGGAATCGGGCGTGTCATGGTGGTACCGCACAGGCCACGCACCGCCAGTGTCGCCTTGACACCCGAGGGGAAGACGCCGCCGCGATAGGTGGCCAACATCGGGTTGAGCTTGTGCTGGGCCTTGAGTGCTCCCTCGTGATCGCCCGCCTTGAAAGCATCATAGACGGCGCGCTCCTCGGCTGGCGCGGCATTGACGCCCGCGCCAATGATGCCGTGTCCGCCAACGACCAGCGACGGATAGAACATGTTGTCACCGCCGGTAAAGGCGCTGAAATCATCCACCTCATTGGCAACACGAGCGACCTCCGCGAAATAGCCCAGGTTACCATCGCTATCTTTCAGCCCGGCGATATTGGGGTGCCGCGCCAGTTTCTCGACCGCCTCGACGGCGATTGGCACCTTCGTCATCCGGGGGATGTGATAGAGGAAGATGGGTACCGGGCTTACCTCGGCCAACGCCTCGAAATAGTCGACAACCGCCTGCACCGATAGCGGGTAGTAGAACGGCGGTGGGGTGAGGGCGGCAGCCGCGCCGATCTCGCCGGCCATCTTGAGATCGGCCACAACGTCATCGAACGCCGTGCCGTTGGCCCCGGACATGACCGTCACCCGGCCGTCCGCGGCTTCCATGATCGTCTCCATATAGGTTCGTCGCTGGGCTTTCGTCAGGCCGGCGCACTCGCCGGTCGACCCCAGTGCCGAGATCCCGTGAATACCATTGTCGATGAGATAGTTGACGACGCGATGTGTGGCATCGCGGTCGATCTCGCGATCCTCTGTTAGTGGCGTCACGATCGCCGGGTACACTCCATGAAAACGCGCCATGTGCCTGCGCCCCTTCCCTCTATCCGTCACTTCATCTGTCGTGCCCATCGTAGCACGCTCTAGCGCACACGCTGTTCCAGTTTCCACCGTCCCAGGTGGGTCAGGAGGACGTCCCAGGGCGGGTCGTTCGCAGGGTGCCACTCGAAGCGTGCGCGCTCGAAGTACTGCACGGTTACGCCATTCTCAGTGTACTCCTCGGATATTGGATACCCCAGAATGGGCAGCGCGCCGTGGTTGCGCCAGTATTCGCGGAACCCGAAGCAGAGATTGTGGCCGGTTTCGGAGAAGTAGGTGCAGTTTGCGCTCGTCGATGCTCCTGCACGCTGGAAGGCGGGCAGCGTGCCCTTCTCCGCCGCGTACTCAACCCCGAGGAGACCGAGCAGAATATCGTTGCGCTCCGGCCAGGAACCGGGCCGCCACTCGAATCGAGCGCGCTCAAAATACTGCACGGTCGCGCCACGCTCTTCGAGCTCGGCAGTGATCGGATAGCCAAAGACCGGCAGCCCGCCGAAGCGGTTCCAATAGGTCAGGAAGCTGCCCTGCACGTCGAAGCCGGTTTCCGGAAAGAAGCGGCTGACAGGATCGATCCTGCCGGTATAGAGCTCGTCTACGGTCGCGAAGCGGTAACCCTGCGCTCGCAGCTGGCGGATGATCTCCGGCAGCGCAGGCCCGTCCGCGGACTGGCCGCCGACATGCATGAGGATGTCGCCGCCAGGTGTCGCGCCGTCGACAACACGCCGCGTGATCTCTTGTGCCGAGATCCCGGTCCAACCGAGACTGTCAACAGTCCACATAACATTCACCGTGTAGCCGTTGGCGGCAAGATCGCGCAGCACCGAGTCGTCAACGTCACCGTACGGAGGCCGGAAGTAGGGTTTGAGCTCGACGCCGGCCTGCTGGCGAATGATGGTCTCCGTTCTGGCGATCTCGTCGGCACGCTCCACCGCGCTCAACGGCGCCTGGCCGGTCGAGCGGCCGGTAAACGAGCGATGCGTCCAGGTATGGTTCATCAGGTGGTGACCCTCTTGAACCATTCTCAGGATAAGATCTGGATTCTGCTTAGCCCAAGAGCCGGTCATCCCAAAGGTGGCCTTGATGCCTTCGACCTGGAGGGTGTCAAGGATGTGCGGAGCGTACCCCCGGTCCGAGCCGGCGTCGAAGGTAAGAGCAATCACGGTCTCGGTCGTGTCGAAACCGTAGACGGTGACGGCTGTATCTTCCGCCGAGACCGGGACAATGTTCGCGAGAACGCTGACCAGCAACAGAACAGCGAGCACGGCAACGCGACCAAGCATGACGGCCACCTTTCCAGTGGAACAGACGAAGCACGCCGCGCCGGTGTCGACCTAGTGTTTGCTCTATGGGGTTCTGCCGGCTGAGGGAATTGTAGTCCTGGCAATGGCCGGCAAGCCAATGCCGCCCGCCTAGACGACGGTCCCTCTCATCTGCTCGCTGCGCGACGGGAGCAGCGCGATGAAGGGCAGCGCCAGGAATGACGCTCCGGCAATCCAGAAGAAGGCGGTCTCGATACCGATGACATCGGCGATCGCACCGAACGCGAAGGCCATGAGACTGGACGTCACGAAGTTTAGTGCCAGCAGGCCACCTGCCATCGAGCCACGCGCCTCGGGCAACATCTCCTGGGCCACGGCCAGGATGATGGGCCGAATCGACGTCAACGCCATGCTGGCCGGAATCAACAAGGCGAGCGGGAGCAAGCTGCCGTCTTCAAACCAGAGATAGGCGTACAGAAATGGCACTGCCGACGCGCTGGCCAGCGCGAGGGTGTTGCGCCGGCCGATCCGGTCGGAGAGCGTGCCGCCCAGGAGCATGCCTATGACTCCGGCGGCGAACAGCGTCGAGAGCGAGAGACCGGCATACCACTCGCTGTGGCCCTTGTCGCGTAGCATTTTCACCAGGAAGTAGTGGAATGGGCCGGTCGCAATCGCGTTGAAGGTCACGACCACGACGAGCGCGGCGATCCATTTGCGTCGCGCGCGCAGTAGCGGCCGCAGCTCGATCTTGGGACCCTCGCGCCGCGCGGCGTCGCTGGCACTGGTGTCGAGCGTCAGGTAGAGAAAGATCGACGAGGCCACACCGAATACCATCACCAGCGCCGCACCCTCAAGCGTCAACCAGGAGATCGCCGCCGTAATGATGATTGGCGCAAGCGAGCGTGAGAACTCGGCCCCGGCCATGAAGAATGACATGGCGCGCCCGACCTTTGACCCGGCGTACTCTCCCATCAAGGCGACTGCCGGAGCGTGAAACGCGCCTGAGGACAGTCCCGAGACGAGCAACAGCAGCAGCACCACGCTGATGTGCGGCGCAAGCCCGATTGAAGAGATCGAGACGGCGGTCATACCGGGCCCGATGACCACAAACCAGCGCCGGCTCGTCTTGTCCGCCATATAGCCAATGAATGGCTGGAGGATTCCGGGCAGCTGTTGTGCCGGGATCATCAAGCTCACAATCGTCAGTGACAACCCGAGCTTTTCCTGGATTGCCGGCAGGAGCGGTCCCAGGAAACCGCCGTACAGGTCGTGCGCCGCGTGGGCCCCCGCCAGCGTGGCGGTCCCACGCGCGTTGAACTCGTTCACGGGTGTTTCAACGGCAGGAGCGTCGACGGTCTTCGTTGGGTTGGTTGCGTCGGTCATAGGTGTCCAATTGCAAGCGACGGGTATCAGCCTGCCAATTAGGGCACATCATCCGGAGAGAAACAAGCGCGGGGACTGTGAGATGGAAGGAAGCGGAGCGCGGCAGCCCGCCGTCAGGCACACGGGAAAGCCACCTTCGCCCAATGCGTGTCACTGGCGAAGGTGGCCCTATCTACGCGCATGCGCCCGGTCAGGCGCCGGCAGTACTCGGCGGCGTCGGGTTGCTGCCCTTGGCAAACCGCAGGTACAGTGAAGGAACGACGAACAGGTTCAGTAGCGTGGAAGTCACCAGTCCGCCCAGGATGACGACCGCCATCGGGTGTTCGATCTCATGGCCCGGGATGCTGCCGGCGATCACCAGCGGAATCAACGCGAGCCCGGTCGCCCCCGCCGTCATCAGGATAGGCGACAACCGCTCGCGGGCTCCACGCATCACCAGCCCTGGGCCGAAGACCTCGCCTTCCTCGCGCTCCAGATGCTGGTAGTGACTGATCAGCATGATCCCGTTGCGGGCGGAGATGCCCAGAACGGTCAGGAAGCCCACCAGCGAGCCGAGCGAGATGACGCCGTCGCTGGCGAAGGCTGCCAGGACTCCGCCGATGAGGGCCATGGGCAGGGTCAGGAAGGAGAGTGTCGCCAGCCGCCAGCTCCCGAACGACACCTGCAGCAGCATGAAGATGACGACCGACAGAGAGCAGGGCGAAGCCGAACAGGCGCTGCTGTGCCTCCTGCCGCTCGGCATACTCACCAAGCACCTCGGCGTGATGCCCGAGCGGGAAGTCGACGTTCTCAAGGCTCGCTTCGACCTCGCGCGCGACGGCGCCGAGATCACGTCCGCGTACGTTGGCACTCACGTCGATTTTGCGCGACTGATCTTCTCGCTCGATCACGTTCGGGGTTGGGGCCAAGACCACGTCAGCAACGTCGCCCAGCCGCACCTGATCTCCGGTGGGAGTGTCAATCAGCATGTCGCGGACACTGCTCAGGCTATGGCGCATCTCCGGCGTGCCGATCACCCGGACATCGTAGATCTTGCCACTATGGTAAAGATTCGCCGGTCTCCTCGCTCCCCAGGATGGCAGCGGCCGCGCGTCGAATGTCACCTGGCTTGAGCCCATGCTCCTGGGCGGCGGCGAGATTGACCCGGATTTGGATCTGCGGCTCCTCGACATGCAGCTCGACATGTTCCTCGACGATCCCGTCGATCTCCGCCATATTCTGCCGCACCTCCTCCGCAGTGCTGCGCAGGGCTTCCAGGTCATCGCCGTAGATCCGCACGACGATGGCGTCGCTCGATCCGGTGAGCACCTCCCTGATCCGCTCTTTGAGATAGGTCAGCACGTCGCGGTAGAGGCCGGGATAGCCGTCGACGACTTCCTGGATAGCGGCGAGCGTCTCGTCATAGTCGACCTCGGGATCGACGCTGATCCAGTTCTCGCCGAAGTACATACCGACCACTTCGTCGGCCACGCATGGCCTGCCCGATGTGAGCGCCGAAGTTGCGCACGCCCGGGATGGACCGCAGCTCCTCGCTTGCCTGAGTGGTAATCCGGACCATCTCCGGATGCGATGTGCCAGGCTGCGTCAGCCAGTGCATCAGGAAGTCCCGCTCCTTGAAGGAGGGGAGCAAGGACTGCCCAAGCATGGGGCACGACCAGAATACCGACCATCGAGACGACCGCCACCGGTGTGTAGGCCGCGCCGCGGCCGGGCGACGATGCCGGGAGAGGACCCGTCCGTAACCTCGCTTGAGCATCGGCAGAATCGGCGATTCGCGTCGCTCGAGCGATGTCCTGCGATAGCAGGATCATCGCCAGCGCGGGTGTGACGGTCAGGGCAACGACGAGCGAGGCCAAGAGCGCCAGCGCGTAAGAGAAGGCGAGCGGCCGGAAGAACGAGCCGGAAAGCCCTTCCAGGAAGAACACCGGCAGCGATCGCCACTACCTCGATCAGTGTGGCGTACACGATCGCGCTACGCACCTCAAGCGAGGCGTCAAGGATGATGCTCGCCGTCGACTTGTCACTACCTTCCAGCCGGTGCTGCCGGAGGCGCCGGACGATGTTCTCGATATCGATGATGGCGTCATCGACGACGTCACCGAGCGCAATCACGAAGCCGGCCAGGATCATCGTGTTGATCGTCGTTCCCCGCGCAGGTGGAGGACCAGCCCGGCAGCCACAAGCGAGAGCGGAATCGCGACCACGCTGATCAGGGCGACACGCCACTCATACAGGAACAGGAAGAGCATCAGCACCATGAGGAGGGCGCCGACCAGCAGCGCGTTCGTCAGGTTGTTGATCGATGTGTCGATGAAGGTTGCCGGCCGGAAGATCTCGGAATCGATCTCCAGACCGGTGAGGCCGGGCCGCATCTCGTCGAGCGCGGCTTCGACCCCGCGTGTCACTTCCAGCGTGTTGCCCCAGGGGAGCTTCTCAACGATGAGCATGAGCCCGGGACCGTCATTGATTACGGCGTCACCGATGAGCAGCTGATGCCCCTCAACGACATCGGCAACGTCGGAGAGGCGCAGCACATCGCCATTACTCTGGGCAACCACGA
Organism: uncultured Chloroflexia bacterium; assembly: GCA_963729445.1. Classification (GTDB taxonomy): domain Bacteria; phylum Chloroflexota; class Chloroflexia; order Thermomicrobiales; family CFX8; genus JACCZH01. Next base: position 67,406 of record CAVSNU010000005.1, on the reverse strand, counting down.
CCTGGCCCAGACTGTCCGGGGAGACGATGGGCAGCCGGTGCCGGATCCCGATGCGCTGGTTGGGGGTGTCGATGAAACCCCCGGTACCCACCACTGCGCCATCCGCATACTTCAGGAGTCCAGCGTCGAGTGCGTCAGAGGTTACGCGCATGACCTGGTCGAGTGTGACACTGTTGGCGTTGAGCCGCTCAGGGTCGACCTGCACGTGGAGCATCTGTTGGCGCTGGCCCCAGATTGCCACGTTAGCGACGCCGGGTACGCGCAGGAGATGCGCCCTGATTTTCCAGTAGGCGACCATTGACATGTCGATCTGGGATAGCTCGTCTGAGGAGAGCCCAATCTTCATGACCCGGCTCGTCGCCGACAGCGGTTGGAGCATCACGGTCGGCGCCGCCCAGGACGGTAACGTTGGCGCCACCGTCGCAACGCGCTCCTGAACCAGCTGCCGCGAGGTAAAGAGATCGGCGTCGCGCTCGAAGATCAGCTCGATCGACGAGAGCTGCTCAACCGACTTGGAACGCATCACTTCGAGCTCCGGTACCCCGGCGAGCGATTGCTCGAGCGGCACCGTGATCAGCTCTTCCACTTCAGACGCGGAAAGTCCGAGGGCCGCTGTTTGAAGTTCGACCCGCGGCGGCGCGAACTCGGGGAAGACGTCCACCGGCGTGTCCCGCAAGCGCCCTACCCCGAAGTACATCATCGCTACCGCAACAGCCACCACGAGGAATCGATACTGCAGACTCGATCCAACGATCCAGCGCATCATCGGTCGGATCCTCCCTTTGCGGTCAATGCCCGACGCCGAACTCGCTGCCAGCCAGCTCAGCCGCACCGACCGTCACAACCGTGGTACCAGCCGGGGGACCTTCCGTCAGTATCGCCCGGTCACCCTCGATGGAATCGACACTGATGAGGTGCCGGACAAAGACCAGGGGCTCTGGATTCGTGTATGTCCAGGTTTCGCCGTTTGGCCCGTACAGCACCGCTGCATAGGGAATAACCAGTCGCTGCGCTCCGTTGACCTGTTCTTCTTGAACCTCGGCGGTCTCGATACCGACCCGCTCCGCTGCCTTCGCGGTCAATGTCACGCGGCTAAACTCTGATCCATCTACTTCCTCGACGACCGCTGGCTCATCCTGTGCGGACGTATCCGCCTCTGCACCCGACTGCTGTGTACAGGCGGAGATACTCAAACTGACGATCAAGAGTCCCGCTATGATCCATCGATTCCTATCCTGCATCGAGCTTCCTCCTCGTATAAGCTTCCCTGCTACTCATCTAATCCGAAGCTGGAATCGGGCTGCCTGCCGGATCGATGCTCGGCTGCGGTGGCGACGGCTCAGGTTGAGGGCTCGGCGCAAACCGCAGATAGAGAGTGGGGATGATGAACAGGCTAACGAGTGTTGATGTCACCAACCCTCCGAGAATGACGAGCGCCATGGGATGGAGAATCTCGAGTCCCTGTCTGCTTCCAGCGATCGCGAACGGTAGGAGGGCAACGCCAGTCACGAGAGCCGTCAACAGGATCGGCACCATCCGCTCCTGTGCCCCGCGCACGACCAGGTCGGTGTCTAATCTCGTGCCTTGCTCCCGCTCCAGCCGTCGGTAATTGCTGACTTGCAGGATGACGTTGCGGACGGTAATACCCAACACCGTCAGCAAGCCGATGAGCGAGCCAAGCTCAATGACACGGTCGGTAACGAGGATCGCCAGCACGCCGCCGACCAGTGCGATCGGCAAGGTCAGGAAGGCCAGCATCGCCAGACGCCAGCTCCCGAAGGCAGCTTGCAGCAGCAGGAAGATGCCCGCCGTGGCCGCCAGGGCGAAGCCCAGCAAGCGCATCTCGTCCGCATCGCGATCTGCCAGCGCATTGCGCACCTGTGCATGATGCTCAAGCGGGAACTCGATGCTCGCCAGGCGTTGCTGGACAGCCCGTTCCACGGATTCCGCGTCTTCCCCGCTTATGTTCGCGGTGACGTCAATATAGCGTGAGACGGCGTCGTGCTTGATACTGCTGGGCGTCGGGACGAACTGCACGGCGGCGACGTCTTTCAGCAGTACGTGTCCGCCGTCGGGAGTGTCGATCGGGAGGTTCTGGATACTGCTCAGGCTGTGGCGTGTTTCGGGCGTGCTCCAGACGAGCACCTCGAAAACCTTCTGCTGTTCAAAGAGACTGCCCACCTCGACGCCTGACACCAGTGCGGCCGCCGCGCGTCGAACGTCGCCGGGCTTGATGCCATACTCCTGAGCCGCGGAGAGGTCGACCTGAATTTCCAGCTGAGGCTCTTCAACGGCGAGATCAACCCGCTCGTCGACAAGCCCATCGATTTCCAGGAGAGCCTGCTGGACCTCTGCCGCCTTGCTGCGCAGGACTTGCTGATCCTGCCCGTAGATACGCACAGCAAAATCGGCCGTCGACCCTGTACGGACCTCCTCGATTCTTTCGCCCAGGTAGGTCAGCACCTCACGGTAGAGTCCGGGGTAACCGTTGACCACGTCCTCGACCGCGGCAACTGTGTTGTCATAATTGGCCGATGGATCGATGCTAACCCAGAGCTCGCCGGCATTGACGCTCGATATTTGATCGGACGTCACGGCGCGACCTACGTGGGCGCCGACGTTACGCACACCAGGGACGGATTGCAGCTCACCGCTGATATTACTTGTGATCCGCACCATCTCCGGGTGCGACGTGCCGGGAGCTGCTTCCCAATAGACCAGAAGATCGTTTTCCTCGAAGGAGGGCGACATCGACTGCTTAAGCAGAGGTGACACCGCGAGGCCGAGCACGGCCACAATCCCTACCGCCGCGTACGTCCAGCGTGGTTGACGGACGATCCGTGACAGGATCTCTCCATACCCGTGTCGTGGACCCCGCATGAGCTTGGACTCAAGTCGCTCCTGTGACACACCGGACAGCAGGAGGTAGGCGAGCGCGGGAGTCACCGTCAGGGCGACCGCGAGCGAGGCCAGTATCGCCAGCGCGTACGAGACAACCATCGGCTGGAAGAAGGACGAGCTCAACCCCCAGGAATACCCCAGGTAGTACACCGGCACGGCCGCCAGCACAATGATCAGCGTTGCGAAGATGATGGGGCCGCGCATTTCGAGCGACGCGTCAGCAATCACAGCCGCCGTGGACCGGCTATCGCCTTCATCTCGATGTTGCCGAAGACGCCGCTTGATGTTGTCTACGTCGATGATGGCGTCATCCACGATAGCGCCCAGAGCGATCAGGAGCCCTGCGAAGATCATCGTGTTAAAGGTGGCTCCACGGAGATGCAGAACAACCCCGGCGGTCATCAGCGCCAAGGGGATCGCAACCACGCTGATCAGCGCGACGCGCCAGTCGAAGATGAGGGCGGCGACGATCAACAGCGCGAGGAACAGTCCAATGAGCAGCGCGATCGAGACGTTGTCGATCGCCGATTCGATAAACGTCGCGGGCCGGAAGACCGTTGTGTCGACGTCAATCCCGGTAAGACCGGGTTGCATCGTTTCGAATGCTGCCTCAAGGTCCCGCGTCACGTTCAGCGTGTTGGCCTCGGGAAACTTTTCGATCACCAGCAGCATGCTGGAACCATCGCCGGTGACTGCATCACCGATGAGCGGTTGGTGATCTTCGACGACCGTCGCAACCTCGCTGAGATGCACGAGCGGTCGAGCCTCTGGCGGCGCCGGGCAGATCGCGTCAACGTGTCGCGTCACTGTCGGGAAGCTGCCGGTGCAGCCTTCGATGGGTACCTGCGCCAGGTCTTCCGGCGTTGTGATGGGCAACAGGTGTTGTATACCGAGCCTCTGGTTGGGAGTATCGATGAAGCCGCCGACACCAGGCGTGGATGCTTCGAGGAAGCTCAGTGGCGACACCCAGAGTGCGTTGCCGGTTGATTCAATGACCTGGTCTAAGGTAACCCCTTTTTCTTGCAGGAGCGTCGGATCAACCTGGACCTGCAGCTGCCGCTCCCGCTGCCCCCAGAGGGCGACATTGGCGACGCCGGGAATACCCATCAACTGCGGTCTGATCGTCCAGCGAGCCAGAACGGACATCTCGATGGGACTCACCTCTTCCGACGTCAGCCGGACCATCATCACTCGACTCGTGGACGACAGAGGCTGGATCATGGCAGGAGGCTTGGACACTCGTGGCAAGTCACGCGCCTGGGTGAGACGCTCTTGTACGACCTGCCGCGCGCGCAACGGGTCGGTGCCGTCTTCGAAGATCAGGACGATCGACGATAGACCCGGCACCGATTCGGAGCGGATGTCGTCGAGCCACGCCACCCCGTTGAGCAGGTTCTGCTCCAGTGGAACGGTGATCAGCTCTTCCACTTCATTCGCGGAGAGCCCGAGGGCCTCAGTTTGAATCTCTACGTACACCGGATCGTACTCGGGCAACACGTCCACCGGCGCGTCGCGCAGCTGCACGACTCCATAGACCATGATCGCCACAGCAACACCAACGACTAAGAGCCGAAAATTCATGCTTGAGGTGATGATCCAGCGCATCATTGGCAGGGTCCTCCCTTTGCGCTCAATGTTCGAAGCGGAGGTCGGCGCTGAAGAACCGGACAAAATCGAACGTCACATCCGCAGTAGTGGGGATGGGAGGAACGTTCGCCAGGACCGCGGGGCCTTTCACTTGTGTCGTTGGCGCTAGTTGGCGTCGATCGACGCTATCGCCTTGACAGCGTCGCGTCCAAAGAACCAGCGCCAAGACCTAGTGTGTGCTAGAGGTACCTCACTGTACGATTCTTACCGTCGGTGAGATGACACACGAGATGTGATTCAGGTGACAATAGAGACACCGCTGGTGCGGCGGCGACGGAATCCTTGAGAATAGGGGATGGTCGCGCGCCGTTTCCAACCTGAGCAGCGTGAACATCAATCCCGAAATCGAACTGAGCAAATGCTGAGCAAGGCGGTCATGGGTAAGATAGGTGTAGTGCATGTGTAACGAAAGACCGACACAATGATTGCCGAACGTCACCACGAAGGCCAGATATCAAGTTTGCCTATCTCGTGTCCTGACGCTCGGCGGGGATGACGATTCATTCACGAACGAGTGCTCGGGAGCCCGGAGAAGGACCACCAGGAGAGCGGCCCTAATCGGATGCTACCGGCTGCTTCAATGCTTCACCACGTCGCGGCAACATGGCGATCAGGGGTAAGGCGAGAAAGGCCGTGGCCGGTATCGCCCAGAAGGTGACTTCGATACCGATGGCGTCGGACATGGCGCCGAACGCCAGGGCGATCAGGCTCATCGAGACGAACCCAAACGCCAGCATCACGCCGGCCATTGGACCGCGCGCTTCCGGCAACACTTCCTGGGCAAGCGCCAGCTGGATCGGCCGCGTCGCCATTGAGACGACGCCGGCGATCACCAGGAGCGCCAGAACCAGAATGGAGCCATCTTCCAGCCAGAGATAGAGGTAATACAAGGGGGCGGTGCCCATCGCAGTGACGAACATCACGTTCCGGCGACCGAAGCGATCTGACAGCGTGCCGCCGATGAATCCACCGAGAATCCCCGCCACGAAGAGCGTCGAGAGCGCGAACGCGGCGTACCACTCGCTGCGCCCCTTCGAGACGAGATAGACCACCAGAAAGATTGAAAAGGGAGCGGTTGCCAGATTCTTGACGGCTGCGTAGCCCAGCAACGCCAGGATTGACTTGCGGCGCGCGCGCAGCAACGGCTTCAGCGCCACCTTCACTTTCGCCTTCTCCGCCGCGTCGCTAGCTGTCGTGTCAATCGTGAAGTACAGAAGGATCGACGCGACGACGCCAAATACCATGACGACAAATGACCCCTCCAGCGTAAAGAGGGCGATCGCCGCGGTGATCATCAGCGGGCCGACGGCACGGGCCAGCTCACCGCCGGCCATGAAGATCGCCATGGCCTGGCCCATCTTCCTGCCGCCATACTCTCCAACCAGCGCCACAGCCGGTGTATGGAATGCGGCGGAAGCGAGCCCGGATGCGATCAGCAGAAGCAACACGACGCTGATGTGCGGCGCCAGACCAATCGACGACACCGAGACGCCGGCCACCCCGGGGCAAGCACAACGAACCAGCGCTTGCTCGTGCGATCTGCTAACACACCGATGAACGGTTGCAAGATGCTGGGCATCTGCTGAGCGGGCACCATCAGGCTGGCGATGAACAGCGACACCGCCAGCTTCTCCTGGACGACGGCGATCATCGGCCCCAGCAGCGACGAGTAGAGATCGTGCGAGAAGTGGGCTCCGGCAATCGTCGCGGTGCCCTTGAAATTGAACTCATGCTCGTCAGTGGCCGCCGCCCGCGTGGAATCCTCGGTTGCAGCGTTCCCGGGAACTGCGTCGTCTCGGGCCGAGATCGTCGCCATGAGCACTCTATCTATCCATACGCGCCCATCCGAGACGGGCGCGTATCGAATCATCGTGCCCCGATTTTACAGCACCGGACGGGTTATCGCGCCCTCAGTTGCCGAAGAAACCAGCGCCGCATACTTCGCCAGTACACCTGAGGTGTAGTTCGGCTTCGGCGCCGTCCACTCGGCCAGCCGAGACTTGATCTCCTCGTCAGTGAGATCGACTTCGAGGAGTTTTCGCTCAACGTCAATGGTAATGATGTCGCCCTCACGCAGTGCCGCGATGGGCCCGCCTACTGCGGCCTCGGGTGCGACGTGGCCGATCATGAAGCCCCGCGTCGCGCCACTGAAGCGTCCGTCCGTCAGCAGGGCAACCGTCTCGCCAAGACCCTCGCCGACGAGCGCCGCCGTGACGCCGAGCATCTCGCGCATGCCCGGTCCGCCGCGCGGCCCCTCGTAGCGAATCACAACAACATCACCAGACTTGATCTGGCGCGCGGTGACGGCCGCCATGGCGTCTTCCTCGCGCTCGAAGATGCGGGCCGGACCCTGGTGACGCGTGCGCTCAGCGCCGGAGACTTTGATGACGCCGCCGCCCGGCGCGAGATTGCCCTTGAGCACCATCAGACCACCGGTCTTCTTCTTGGCAGTATCGACGGTCAGGATCACCTTCTGCCCGGGCGTCTCCTCGGCGTGGGCAACCTCTTCGGCCAGCGTCCTGCCGGTCGGTGTCAACTGGCTCCCGTCGACCTTGCCACCCTCGATGAGCCGCTTGGTGATGAGCTCGATACCTCCCGCGTTGAAGACGTCGACCGCCGTGTACTCGCCACTCGGCTTCAGGTCGGCGATGATCGGCGTGTTGTCGCTAACCGGGTTGAAGTCATCGATCGTCAACGGGATGCCGGCTTCCATGGCCATCGCCATGAAGTGGAGCACGATGTTGGTCGAGCCGCCCGTTGCCGCTGCGCTTGCGATCCCGTTCAAAAACGACTGCTTCGTCAAAATGTCGCTTGGCTTGAGGCCCTGCTCCAGCTGCTCCATGACGAGCGCGCCCGCCTTGCGGCCGAGCTTCTCTTTGCGAGGGTCTACCGCCGGAGCGCTGGCCATGCCGACAGGCGAGAGCCCAAGTACCTCGATTGCCGTGGCCATTGTGTTGGCGGTGAATTGCCCGCCACAGGCGCCGGCGCCGGGGCACGCGACCTGCTCAAGCTCAAGCAGGTCGGCATCGCTCATCTTGCCGGCCGCGTTCGCGCCAATACCTTCGAACACGTCCTGGATGGTCACATCCTTGCCGCGAAAGTTCCCCGGCATGATCGAGCCACCGTACATAATGAAGCCAGGGATGTCGAGCCGGATGAGCGCCATGGCCGCCGCCGGCAAGGTCTTGTCGCAGGCAGCCAGGATGATAATCGCGTCAAACATGTGGCCGCGGCCCACAAGCTCGATGGAATCGGCGACGATCTCGCGGCTGACCAACGAAGTCTTCATGCCCTCGGTACCCATGGTGATGCCGTCGCTAATCGCGACGGTGTTGACCTCCATCGGCACACCACCGGCCTCGCGAATGCCCTTCTTCACTTCCTGGGCAAGCTTCCTCAAGCCGAAGTTGCACGGCATCGTCTCGATCCATGAGTGAGCGACGCCAATGACCGGCTTCTTGAAATCGTCCTCTTCCAGCCCAATGGCGTAGAGATACGAGCGGGCGGCGGCGCGATCGCGCCCATCCAGGATCGTGCGGCTCTTATGGCGCACATCGAACTTCGTCGGCGTCTCAACCATCCTTGACTCCATCTAGTTTCAGCGTGTGGTGCACAGCTGGACGCAGGTCCCACTTCCCGCGCCTCTCGCGAGATCGAATAATCATGGACTGAAACGCGCGATCTCGCAACACGCAGCGAACGACGCGGCGTTTGCGGGGCCGATCACTGTCCTAGTCTTACCCGCGCTACGACCGGCTTGTGGTCGGATTTCCAGGTGTCAGGTATCCAGATGTCGATCACTTCAATACCGTCTGACGTGAGGATATAGTCGATCCTCCGGCGATCCTCTGACGTGAAAGCCTCTTCGCCAAGCTGTACGCCAGGATCGAGAAAGCCCAGATCAGCGAAGGTCGTGAGAACAACGTCGTCAGCGTCCACGTTGAGATCGCCGAGCACTATCGCCGGCTGCCGTTCGTCCCAGAAGGAGATGAGCTCAGACACCTGCTCCATCCGCACTTCGTCCGCGCCGGCGGGGTTGTCGAGATGGGTGCCAAAGACCCAGACGCCGCGCTCACCGACACGAACCCAGACTCCGGTGGCCGAGCGCTTCAAGTTCTGGGTAGAGGCGAACTTCTCCACGCTGCCTTCAGCGATCGGCAACTTGCTGAGAATGGCATTGCCCCACAGGTCATCGTCGGACGCAGGCCCCCAGACATACTGCATGCCCAGCCTTCGGCTCAACCAGGGAATCGCATCGTTGCCCGACGTTACCAGCCATCCGCGCCCCACCTCGTTTAACACGAGAACGTCCGGGTCTTCGGTCTCGATCGCCCGCGCCGTCTCCTCCAGACTCCAAACGTTGTCGACCGCGAATCCAGACTGAATGTTGTAGGTCATGACGGTGATCTCCCGGCTGGAGGCGGCACTTGTCTCTGGCTCAGTCCAGACGACGAATTGCCAGGCGCAGACGAGCAACAGCGCGAGGCTGACCATGACGACCGGCGCGGCGATCGATCGCGGAACAGGGCGTGTCGTCAAGCGGTGTGGCGGCCTCACCATCAGCGTGGCCGCCGCCAACATCGCCCAGGCAACAGCGACCATCGCCCACCAGCCGGTGAAGGTGTAATAGACGAACAACAGCAGCACCTGGAGCACCATTCCGCCGGTAACAGCAACGGCAGCACGCCCGATTCCGCTCACCTGCGTGGTGCACTGGCCGGTCATCAATGCGCGCGAGGTCAGTACGGTGATCGATGCGGTTGCGATCACCAGCCAGAGCGCGGGCAGAGTCGAGGTCGCCCAGAACAACAACAGAGAGATGCCGCCGGCGAACACCGTGAAGAGGCTGGACAGCATGTGCGCCGGACGGCTGGCGGCGAACACGACCCCTAGCAGTCCAAGCAGCAAGCCCGCCGCCAGCGCCGACCAGGCAGCCGGAAAGCTCAGACTGGTCGTTACCTGCGCCAGCGCCAGATTTCCGGTGACCAGATGGTGCAGCACCAGCGCGGGACCAAGGGCGACGAGGGGCAGGGCCGGTCCGCTCGACAGATTGTCGCGCGAACCGACGTGAAACGCAGCCAGCACGAGCAATAGCGCGAGGAGGACGGTTACAAGATGCGCACCCAGCCCGGGCATCCACGGCAGGTCAATCGAACCGGCGCCGATCCGCACAGCAACGTCGATCGCTAGCGCCAGAACGATGCCGAACGCCGCACCGTCCCGGAAGCGATGCAGCGCCACGATCGTAAGCCAGCCCCACGCGGCGATAACGATTGCGCCGAGCACGATGCGCGGGGCAGGCTCTTGCCAGAACTGGAGCGTCAGGCGTGCGAGAACGAGGATCGCCGTTGATGCAAGGAGCAGTCGTTGCGTGCCCACTGCTCGAACCAACGCCCAGGCCAACCCTGGGGCGAGAAAGACGGCTAACGCGGTTGTTATCAGGGTCACGCGCTGACTCTGGTCGACGACAAAGATGAGATAGCCAACAAACACCCGGCTCGACTGGAGCATGAAGACCGTTGCCAGCGCCACCAGGGCCGCGGTCCACCAGAGAGACCGCTCCCGCTCAGCTTGGGCCATCAGCTCCGCCGGCTTGCCTGCGCTCCCTCCATGCGTCGCGCGCCGCCAGCCAGTCGTCCCGCAGCAGATCGAAGACCAGGTCGTCGTAGTACACGCCGGCTTTGATGCCATCGGCCTTCATGCGGCCGGCTGGTTTATAACCCTGCTTTGCCAACGCACCAGCCGAGCGCTCGTTCTGCTCAAACACCCACGACGTCAGCACATGCAGGTCGATATGCTCGAAGGCATATTCGAGCAGCAGATGTTTGGCCTCGGTTCCATAGCCTCGTCCACGATACTTGCCTGGCGCCAGGTGCGAGAACGTCTCGCCGTGGCGATGGACCCAGTCGATTCCGGTGATGCCCATCTGGCCGATCAGCGTGTCGTCCTCGTTGAGGCAGACAGCGAACGCGACGGTGTCGGGCGGCAGCGTGTTGAAAGCGTCACTGAACAGCTTGCGGATCGCGATCGGGCTATGCGGGATCCTGCCCCCGATAAAGATCTGGGTATCAGTCTCCTGCGCCTCAAACGTAGCCAGCAGATCTGCGTCATCCGGCTCCAGGGGGCGCAGGTAGACTCGCTCGCCAACCATGACTGGATTACGCATGTCTGTGCTCCTCGTTGGGGTTGAGGATCTGGAAGATGAGCCCGTCCGCCCGCGCGCCTCGCCTGTAAAAGAACTGGCGCAGCCGCACGCCCTCGAACATGCCCAGACGCTTCGCCGCGGCAATTGTCGCCTCTTCGTCGGAGGCCAGGGTAACGTGTACGCGCCGCATATTGTGTTCATCGAGCAGCCACGGCACGAGTAAGCGCAACGCCTCGCCCTGGAGGTCATCACTGTCTTCTAATGCAGGTGCCATGTGCAGTCGAATCTCCGCCCGCCGGTTCGCGTCAAAGCCGATGCGCGCTCCGCCAATCACCGCATCATCCTGGGAGCGCACGATGGCGAGCTGTCGCTCCGGGACGTCCCACATCGAGTTGTGCTGCTCCACGAGCTGCTTCTCACCGAACGGAGAATTGACCGGGAACACGCTGTCGTACCAGGCGACGGCGTGGGACTTGTCGTCCTCTTGCATGCCGCGCAGGTACACGTGCTCGCCGCTGAGATAAATCGCTCGCAAGCGTGGATCCTTTCGACGCAGTTCACAAACTACTTGATCGGTCACAGTGTATCCCAAGGGTTGTGGAATGCGAGAATAGGTGCTGAGAGGGAGTGGGCCGAAGATGTCAGACAGATACAGCCCGGCGACGGCACGTCTGGTGCGTGCCATCGAACGAGGAGAGATAGCGGCGAGAGTTGGTTACCTGGTAGGGCTGGACCGCCCCGCCTTGCTCTCGCCCGACCCCGCTGCCTTGATGGCTGCGCGGCGCCGCAGCGAGGTCCTTGCGAGAGGGCATCGCTGGAGGGTGGTGACCGAGGCGCTCTGGAAGGATCTGCTCGACCTTGGCCGGCAACGCCCCGAACAGCGCGTCTACGTGCTGCTGGTAGCGGAGCTGGAAGCCTGGATGGACGCCAGCATCAGCTTCGCAGACCTTGACCAGGACGGCTGGCGCGCAGATCAGGGAACAGCGTTCGTTATCCCGATTCTCAAGGAAGCGCACTGAACAAGGTCGCAGCGGGCTCGTCAGAGGTACGCGCGCACTCACGGAATATGAAGACCTGATCCGATGAGAGTGGCGCTTCTCTGCGTGCGGGCGCATTTCATGGCGCCCCATGCGCATCAACGTAAGCCAATGTTAGGGAGGACAAGGGCCTTTCCGGTCCTCCTGAGGCAACGAAGAGCCTGCCCTGAGCGAAGCCGAATGGGATCTCTGATTTACTCATTCGAAAGCCCAACTCGAGATCCTTCGTTGCCTCAGGATGACCACCAGAGTAGCATTCTCCACCCTGTGAATCCTACCTTGATGCCGATGGAGCGTAATGATGGAAATGGCCGAGTCCATCCGATAATGGTGGCCCTCATCTGCGTAGCGGCGCAATTCATTGCGCCCTCTCCAACGTCCCGAGCGGCCAGGCAAGGCGCAATGAATTGCGCCCGTACGATATGTGATTCCCGTGAAGAGCGGATCATGCGGGACAAACAACGAACGCGGGCTCAGCGAGACGCAAGAAGGGAGCGGCATGCTTGCCGCTCCCTTGCTCGTTCAGACGCTCGCGAAACCGCGATAACCTTTAATCCTCGTCGATCCAGAACTTGTAGATCTGCGGGTAGAGGTTCGAGCCGGCCAGCGCATCCTCCGGCAGGCCCTTGATGCGCGAGGTGAAGATGTTGAACCAGTCCCAGTACTTGATATACAGGAACGGCACGTCCTCGGCGACGAGCTTCTGGATCTTGCTGTAGACCTCACGCCGTGCTTCGGGATCCGTCTCGCGCAAACCCTGGTCGATCAGGTCGTCCATCTCCTGGCTCTGGTAGTGGCTGAAGTTGTTCAGCGAGTCAGAGCGCAGGGTGTTGGATGGGTCCGGCTCACCACTGTTGCCGCCGTAGGTCCAGTTATAGTGCGCCATGTCGATCGAGCCGTCGCGCATGCCGGCTGAGGAGGCCGGGTTCTCGACGATGTTCATGCGCAGGCCGATGACCTCGAAGTACACCTGGGCCAGCTCGACGATTGGCTTGCGAGCCTGATCGCCAGTACCAACAGCACAGGTCCACTCCAGGCGAACGCCGTCCTTCTCGCGGACGCCATCCGGCCCCGGAGTCCAGCCGGCCTCGTCCAGCATCTGCATGGCCAGCTCAGGGTTGTAGTCGTACAGCTTCACGTCCGGCTCGTAGTAGAACTCGAGTGCCGGCGAGAGGTTCGCCGTTGCCTTCACCGCCGCGCCAAGCCAGAGGTCGTTGACGATCTCGTCCCGATCGAGGGCGTGCATCATGGCCTGGCGCACGACCTTCTCCTTGAACTGCGGTCGCGTGTTGTTCATCGGGAAGTGGTTCGCACTCACCGACGAGGTGACGAACACGGTGAAGTTCGAATCATCGACGAAGCGCAGATTGTCCTCGGTCAACAGCGGCCAGACCGAAGAGTCAGCCTCGCCCGTCTCGAGGGCGATCGCGCGCACCGAGTCTTCGGGGACCACATTCTGGCGGATACCATCGATGTTCGGGCGGCCCCGGAAGTGATCCTCGAACGCCTTGAGCTCGACGTACTCGGCCGCGCGCTGCTCCACCAGCGAGAAGGGGCCGGTGCCGATCGGATTGGTCTTGTAGGCATCCTCTCCGATCGCGCTGTGGTGGTGCTCCGGGAGGATGAACGCTTGCCCGGCCCGCGTCAGGAAGGCCGCGTTCGGCTCCTCGAGCGTGACTTCAACGGTGTAATCGTCGATTGCCTCGGTCGCGGTGATTCCGTCGAAGTTGCTGGCAGTGATCGCAGCGTTGTCCGGATTGCCATAGTAGTCAAAGGTGTATTTGACGTCCTCGGCGGTGAAATCTTCACCATCGTGGAAGAGCACACCCTCGACTAACTTGAACGTGTAGGTCAGGCCATCATCGCTGACTTCAAAGCTCTCGGCGAGCGTTGGCTGCAGCGCGAACCAGGGATCGAGCTCGAGCAGCGCGTTGTGAATCTGCGCGATCTGCACCCATTCGACCGTCCGTCCGACGTCGTCCGGGCTCAGACTGTCAATGGAGTGGTGACCCAGCAACACGATCGTGCCGCCCTGCTTTGCCTCGCTGTTACCCGTGGCATCGGCTGGGGTGGACTCATCTTCGGCCCCGGGGGTCGTGTCACCGTCAGCCTCGGTCGCTGTGCCGTCGGCGTCGCCCTCTTCGGTTGCGTCGGCGTCAGCGCCACCCGTTTCAGCGGGCGTCGAGGCAGAGGTGTTGGTGCCCGGCTCCTGGTCGGCTTCCTCTTCATCGCCGCCGCAGGCCGCCAGCAACGATCCCATCACCGGGATGGAGACGCCCATGATCGCAGAGCGCTTCAGGAACTCTCGACGGGTAGTTGGAGCTATCTGCTGAAGGATCTCCGTCAGCTGTGAAGCTCGGTCCATAGATGTATTCTCCTCTTCAAGCCTATGACAGGCGCAAGACACAACCGTCGATCCCGGCGTTCAAACAGGCTCCTGGAATCCGTCCAGCACGAAACGCGGACCGGTTATGCAGCAGTGACGATATGAGTTGGAGAAGTTTTTGTCAAGATCGTGCGTTACGCTGTAGCATCGATTGTAGTGTAGACTCGCAATAAATCGTAAGCAACTAACGCAGGTAGATAAAAGGTGTCCCAACACTTCGCCGCAGGCGCGTCAGGCTTTCCCACCCGCAGCTGGAAGCGTATCCGCGCCTTCCAATGGTGCGTCCAGCGAGGGGTCCGGCGCGCCGCCGATGCGCAGCCAGTTGCTGATGCGCTGTTTGACGGTGTCATCGGGTTCATTGGTGAGTTGTTTGCGCACTCGCGACCAGGTGTTACGGTCGGTACGATAGATCGAACGGGCCCCGGGAGTATCGAAGAACGCGAAGAGCTCCCCGTACTGCAGTTGGAACCAGTCGTAGACCATCACCGGGAGCACCGCGCCGGTACGATCGTCGGGACCACTGTGTGACAGCGCCACCGCATGGAGATAGAGCGGGTGATACTGGCCGTCAATGGCCTGGTCGTCGATATAGATCTCGCGTGCGCCGACAACCCCCGGATTCTCGACGATCATTTCCGTGGCGACGTTGTAATAGAGCGGGTAGCGCGTGGCCAGCTGGTGCGCGCAACGGCTGTGTTTGCCTCCCTCGATGCGCGGCGCTGGAATCAGCGAGAGCAGCTCCTCGATCGCGCCCTCCGGATCATCCTGCAGCGCCTGACCCAGTGCGAGACGGGTCTTGCCCCCGCCGGTGGTGAACCTGGGCGCGTCTTCACCGCTCAACATGAGCAGGCCAAACTTGTCGGCCGGCTCGTTGGCGTAGTTCCGGCAGCTCACCCGCCGGGTGATGAGGAAACGATCCCAGCCATGTTCCGGATGGAACACCGGCAGGACGTCGATGGCGGACGGCAGGAAGCGCGCCGCAACGATCGCGTTGGCGGCGATCCACCCCAACGCGTAGGCCAGACGATCCGGTGTCGCCATATAGAGGGTCTCGGGAGCGATATGTTCATCAAGCCGGATCTGCGGCAGCTCTCCGTAGTTCCTGACCGCCGCCTCGACCTGTTCGGCTACCTGCATTCTGATTCCATCCATTCATTTCGAACGATGCGCTGGCCTACTGCTTAGATGTCGTTTCCGAGTGCTGTCTGTGCGTCGGTGTCCGGCAATAATGCCATCAAGTGGATCGCCTGCGGAGGAAACCGCACGCGGCTCTCCCGGGTTGGGTCGACCACCGGCTCTCGATAGGCAAGATCGCTCATCGTTATCCGTAATGGATCACCACTGATATCCGGTATAAATGTCAGCTCGAAGAAATCATCGTGCCGAACGGCTTCGACTAACCGCCCAACCAGAATATTGTCCGCGTGGTCCTCGGCTTCGCCGGGCGCAAGCAGCTGGATGTGCTCGGGCCGGATCACCATCTCCACATCGACGCCCAGTGGATAGACGCCGGCCGCGCGCAATCTCCCCAGGCGGGTCTGCACCATCACCCCGCCTTCGACTGCCTCGACCACCATCCCGCGCCCGATATTCACCGACAGCGACCAGGTCGGCGACGGCGCGATTGGCCGGGCGCATGACGAGTGTTCGCGGAGGATCACACTGCAAGATGGTACCGCGGTCGATCAACGCGATGCGGCTTGAAATCTCATACGCCTCTTCAAGGTCGGTTGTGGACAGGATGGCCGGGACGTTGATCGCCTCCCGTAAGGATTGAAACTCCTGCCGCGCATGGCGTCTGGCGGAGATATCGAGGTCGGAGAATGGATCATCCAGCAGCAGAATATCCGGGTCGATGACTAACGCGCGCGCGAACGCGACCCTCTGGAGCTGTTCGGTCGTCAACTGTGAGGGCAGCCGTTCCCATTGCGCGGTGAGCTGCATCATGTCAAGCACTTCGGCAACTCGCCTCCTGCCGGTTTCAGGCGAGGCCGTGTCCTGCTTCTTCAAGGCGAACGCGACGTTGTCGGCCACGCTCAGGTTGGGAAAGAGGGTGGTGACATGCGGAACCCAGCCAACCCTGCGCTCGCTCGGCGGAATGTCTACGCCCTGGACCGAGCTGAAGACGATGCGGTCTCCGAGCTCGATCAAGCCATGTTGCGGCGAATACACCCCGGCTATGGAGCGTAAGACCACCGTCTTGCCGGCGCCCGAGCGTCCAAGCAGCGAGATGAGCTCGTTGCCGCCATCGAGCGAAACATCGATTAGAAAATCGGGAGTACGAGTTTGAATGCGAAGCGCGAATCCATCCATCGGCTGTTGGCTCAATTCCAGACGTCTACCTGTCGTCCACGGTCATTGCTACACTGGCATCGACTCTAACTTCTAGGTACGAGTTTCTCACGTCAGAGACACACCGGCGAGAAAGGGTAGCAGCGCATGAACGGTTGGTGCTACGTATGCGAGAGATGCGGTCACCATGAGGAGATCGAGACACGGCTCTGGCGCTGCCCGGTTGACGGCGGCGCTTTCAAGCTGATCGGGCCGAACACGCTGACGCCCGAAGAGATCGATTCGGGCGAGCCAACGCTCTGGCGCTACGCGAGTCTGCTGCCCGTTGAGCGTCCCGCTCAGTATTCCCTCGGTGAAGGGCTGACTCCACTCGTTCCAGGCACGCTAGCGGGTCGGCAGGTCTGGTTCAAGAACGACGCCGCGCTGCCGACGGGCTCATTCAAAGATCGTGGCGCGGCGGTGCTGGTCGCACATCTCGCGCGACTCGGGCTCGATCGGCTGGTCGTCGATTCTTCCGGGAACGCCGCCGCCGCGATGGCTGGTTTCTGCGCGGCAGCCGGCATTCAATGCACGGTCTATGCGCCCGCCAACGCCTCACCCGGAAAGCTCGTGCAGGCGCGCGCCTACGGGGCGACAGTCATCCCGGTCGAGGGTAACCGCGACGCGGTGGCCTCGGCCGCCCAGGCAGGCGGTAGACCGTGACCCGTCATCGTTCTACGCCAGCCACAACTGGCACGCCGTGTTTGTCGAAGGCGTCAAGACCTGGGCCTTCGAGGTCTGGGAGCAGCTCGGTGGCCGGCTTCCAGCAGCGGTCTTCGTTCCCACCGGCGGCGGCAGCGCCTTTGTCGGTGGCCGGCGGGGTTTTGATGCTGTTCCCGGCCGGCTACCAGCCTTGATCGCGGCACAACCAGCCGCCTGCGCGCCAGTTCTGCCGGCATTCGAATCCGGAGCAGAGGACATCGCCGCGGTACTCCCTGGCGCAACGCTTGCCGAAGGCACGAAGATCGGCCAACCGGCTCGCGGACGGCAGATCCTCTCCGCCCTGCGCGACTCCGGAGGGTGGGTTGAAGCCGTCACCGAACAGGACATCAAGGAAGCCCTCCACGAGCTGTGGAGCCAGGGACTCTACGTTGAACCCACCGCTGCCGTCGGCGCGGCAGCATTCCGCGTTGCCGTTCGCGATGGAAGAGCGATCCCCGAGGGTGACTCGGTCGTTCTCCTCACTGGCAGCGGACTGAAAGCGACCGAGACGATCGGGGAGCTGGTGGGCTAGGAGCATGCAGCGCATGGCTCCTGAGCACAGCTCAACGAGGGCTCTAGCGCCGCGTCAGCGCCGCCAGCGTCCCGTTGATCGTGCGACTGACGCGCTCGACAAACATCGGCCGGCTCCGGCTGGCGTGAGTGTTGGAAACATAGGCGATCGCGATGTCCTCAACCGGATCAACCCAGAGCGCGCAGCCGCTGGCGCCACCGTGACCAAAGCTCTCTGGCGAGAGTAGATCGCCACCCTGGCCGCCGCGTCCCTTGATCATGAAACCTGCTCCCCAGGGACGTTGGCCGCCGCCCAGTAACGCGGTGTCGATGCTGATCGCCCCGCCGGTCTGGTCGGTCGTCATAACGCGCACGCCGGCCTCAGAGAGGATGCGCGTCTTGCCGCTCGGGGCGAAGAGCAGCCCGAACTTCAACAGGTCGCTCGCGGTTGCAACCGTCCCGAACGCTGGGTGCGCCAGGTTCAGGCCGTAGGGCGAGTTGTACATCGCCCCATCTGTTCCCTCGGCTAGCGGGCCATCGACCTTGGCGAGCCGCTCGTACTCGCTCTCGGGCGGCGGCATGAATGTGTCAGTGAGGTCTCCGGGTTCGAGCACAAGGGTACGCACGAGCTCCGGGAACGGAGTGCCGGTCACGGCCGACGCGACCCGGCCGGCCAGGGCGTAGTTGTAATCGGCGTAACTGAGATTCGTGCCCGGCTCGAAGAGGAGTGGGTGGACGTATGCCTCATTCACCAGCTCCTCGATCGAGGTCTGTCGGATGAGCAGTTGCTCCATGTCCGGCGACTCGTAAATCAGGCCCGAGGTGTGCGTTAGCAGGTGGCGCAGCGTGATCTGCTCGCGACCATCGCGGTTGAAGGCGGGCAGGACCGACGTCACGGTCGTCGACAGGCTCAGCTCTCCGCGCTCAACAAGGACCATGATCAGCGCGGCGGTATAGAGCTTCGAGATAGAAGCAAGCGGCCAGAGTGTGTCCGGCTTGGCCGCAACTCCGTCGCGGGACTCGCCCGCTTGCCACTCGACAATCTGCTCGCCGCCCTGAGCAACGGCCAGCGCCGCTCCCCGGATCTCACCCTTTGAGATAAATCCCTGAATGCGCTCAAACACCGGAGCGAGCCGGCCCGTCTTGTCAACTGTCGCAGTCGCGGTCACAATTTCATTCCTTCGTGTTCGATGTCTTCAGCCAGACTGGCACAGTCTAGCGTGTTCGCCGCCGCGATCAAGGGCATCCGGCGGGATAACCGCTTGCTTGCCGTGTAGACTCAGGAACGCATACGACCGATACAAGAGGGAAGGGGCCACGACAACATGCCTGAAATGAGGACCGGCGGGGCTGCCGCGATTGCTGCGCTGGAAGCTGCCGGCGTAGAGGTGGTGTTCGGCATCCCCGGCGTCCACACGTTGGCGCTCTACGACGCGCTGGAGTCCAGCTCGATCCGCCACGTTCTTGCCCGCCACGAGCAGGGGGCGGGATTCATGGCCGACGGTTACGCCCGCGCGACTGGAAAGCCCGGTGTCGCCATCATCATCACTGGACCGGGTATTACCAACGTCGCCACGCCGGTCGGCGAAGCGTATGCCGACTCGTCGCCGGTGGTTATCATCTCATCCCAGATCGAGCGCCCCTACCGCAACAAGATGCGCGGAAACCTCCATGATATTCGCGATCAATCCGGGTTGATGAGCATCCTCACCAAGAAATCCGTCTCCGTCGATGCTTTCGACAAGATCGCGACCGAGGTGTACAACGCTGTGCTGGATGCGAGCAGCGGCCGGCCTCGACCAGTCCACGTAGAGTTGCCGATCGACCTGATGGTCGAGAAGGGCCGCTCGCACCTGCCGACACCCAGCGCCGGCTACCGTCCAGTTCCCTCCCGCGAGCAGGTTGACGAAGCAACGGCGATGCTCGCAGGCGCCCGCAAGCCGCTTATCTATGTTGGTGGAGGCGCGCTCGGCGCGGCGGCGGCCATCACCGAGATCGCGGAGATCCTGGGCGCGCCGGTCATCTCGTCAATCATGGGTAAAGGCGTCGTCTCAGACGACCATCCCTACAGCCTTGGCCATGCCTGGAACCCTTGGGGCGACGAGAACCCGGCGGACGAGCTTCTCAACGACGCTGACGTCATGCTGGTTATCGGCTCCAAGCTTGGCGCTCAGGAAACCAATTACTGGAAGATGCCGGTTCCCGACACGTTGATCCGTGTCGACATCGACCCCTCTGAGGCGATGGTCAACTACGGTCCTCCTGCGCTGGCGATTATCGCGGACGCGGCCGCTACGTCTGACGCCCTGCTTGAATCATTGCGCAGCCAGCGCAATGCGATCTCGCCGAAAACCTCGCCTGATGAAGTGCAGAGCTATCGTACTCGCATCCAGGCTCAGGACGAGGGCGATGCCCCGTTTGTTGGATATATCGACGCGCTACGCGCTGCGATTCCTGCGTGACGGGATCATCGTCCAGGACATGACGATGATGAGTTATCGCATGAACGAGCGCTACCCGACCTACCTGCCACGGACCTACCTCTTCCCGTCAACCTACGGCACGCTCGGGTTCTCCGTGCCGGCCGCTATCGGCGCGAAGATCGGCAAACCGGATACGTCGGTGGTGGCGATCGTCGGAGACGGCGGGTTCCAATTCACTATGCAAGAGGTTGCGACGGCGGTTCAACACAACGTTAGTCTGCCGATTGTCATCTTCAACGATTCGACCTACACCGCCGTGAAGGACGCCATGCACTGGCAGTATGGCGAAGAGCGCTCGATGGCGGTGGACCTGGTGAACCCGGACTACGTGAAGATCGCCGACGCTTATTCGATCCCCGGCGTCCGTGTCGAGAGCCCGGCAGACCTGCAACACGCGGTCACCACGGCGCTCGCCCACACCGGGCCGACGATCATCGACGTCCCGATACCGAAAGTCGTCTGACACCGGCTCGAATGACGCGGAGGAATCCGGACGGTCTCCATTGATCCGCTGCGTACGGGCGCAATGCATTGCGCCCTCTCCAACGCCAGGAGTGCTCAGGCAGGGCGCAATGATGAAGATGTCCTGGTTCATCCGATCATTGTGGGGTTCCATCTGCGTAGGGGCGCAATTCATTGCCGCCCTCTCCGACGCCACGAGTGCTCAGGCAGGGCGCAATGAATTGCGCCCCTACGCATTCCTCATGACCGGATCAATCAGGACAACCTCATCATTGCGCCCGTACAAGCCATCATGCTCCTTGCGAAGCGCGGAGCACGCGCCGTAGGGGCGACTCGTCGAGTCGCCCCTAAAGCCCACACCCGACGTTCCGGCCCCACCGCCCGCGCGCAGGAGAGGGCCACGCCCCATGCTCGGATGGCGCAGGTAACGTCCATCAGCGCATACCGATACCGTTGCCCGCAACCGCTTTGGGCTCGCTTGACCGATGCACCGATGCGAGTATGCTTTGCTGTATGACATAACCTGAATGCAGACTGGGAGAGTCCTGTGATGGATCGTTCCGGAACCAGTCCTGCTGATCACCCGCCGGCTGTACCGGCGCGCCAGATCGACCGCGGGTTGCGCTTCGATCCGCCGATCCTCTGCCCGACACTCATCGGCCGCAACGCACACCTTGAGCGGCTTGACCGGCTCGCCCGCGCGGCACGCAATGGGCACGGCAGCACACTCCTGATTGCCGGAGAGGCCGGCATCGGCAAGTCCCGGCTGGTGGCCGAAGCACGAGCGCAAACCGGCATGCGGGTGATTCAGGGCCATTGCTTTGAGCCGGACCGGCGCCTCCCGTTTGCACCGATCCTCGATCTTCTGCGCTCGCTGTTTGCCCGGGTCAGGCCCGAGAGGATCGCCGACCTCCTCGGCCCCACCGCTCCAGATATCGTCAAGCTCGTTCCAGAGCTCGAATCGATCGTTCCCCAGGTGCAGCCGATCTCCCAACTGGAGCCACACCAGGAGAAGCACCGGCTGATGCGGTCGATGTCGTCGCTGCTGGCCAGACTGGCGGCTGCTGCCCCCACGCTGATCGTCATCGAAGATATCCACTGGAGCGACACCACCAGCCTGGAGTTTCTGCTGCACCTCGCGCGCAGCGTCCCGGAGTGGCCGGCACTTTTGCTCCTGACGTTCCGCAGCGACGAAACACACACCGAGCTGAATCACTTCCTGGCCAGCCTTGACCGGGAGCGCCTCGCGGGCGAGTCGACACTCGAACGGCTCGACCTGAACCAGGTCGAGCTGATGCTGCAAGAGATGTTTGGCCAATACCGGCCGGTGCGCTCGGATTTCCTGCAGGCCATGTGGCAGCTCACCGAGGGCAACCCGTTCTTTATTGAAGAAGTGTCGAAATCGCTTGTTGCGGGCGGGGACATCTTTTTGAACGACGGGGTCTGGGACCGCAAAGCGCTGAACGAGCTGAAAATACCTCGCAGCATTCATGACGCCGTCCAGCAACGGCTCGTGCCGTTGAGCCCGGAGGCACACCGCGTGCTGACCCTCGCGGCTGTAGCCGGTCGCCGTTTCGATTTTGCACTGCTCCAGGAGATATCGGGCTATGGCGAGCAGCGCTTCCTGAGTTTGATCAAGGAGCTCATCGCCGCCCAGCTGGTCGTCGAAGAATCGGCCGATCGCTTCGCATTCCGGCATGCATTGACCCGTCAGGCGATATACGCCGACCTCCTCGTGCGCGAGCGCAAGAGCTTGCACGGCACGATCGCCTCGGCTCTTGAGCGGTTGTACGCTGACAGGCGCGACTCCCGCCTCGCAGATCTCGCCTACCACTTCTACGAGGGCGACAATTGGGAAGGCGCCCTGGAATACGCGCGACGGGCGGGTGAAAATGCCCATGACCTCTACTCACCACACGCCGCGATCGAGCACTTCAGTCATGCGCTCGATGCGGCACGCCACCTCGGTATGGCCGCTCCGGTCGACATGCTGCGCCGGCGCGGTCAGGTCTATGAGTGGGTGGGAGCCTTCGACCACGCGCGCCAGGATTATGAGACGGTACTGGACGATGCCGTAGCATCCAACGATCGGCGTCAGGAGTGGCAGGCCCTGATCAACCTGGGCATGCTCTGGTCGGGCAGGGACTACGAGCGCAGCGGTCACTACTTTCGCCGTGCTCAAGAATCAGCGCGGCTCATCGGCGATCCAACGCTCCTTGCCCACAGCTTGAACCGGGTGGGAAACTGGTATCTCCGGGTGGAAGCCACGCGCGATGCTCGGCGATCTCACCGGCGGGCCCAGGAGATTTTCGGCGCACTGGGCGACCGCCGCGGCATCGCCCAATCGCTGACCTTGCTCGGCATGGCTCACCACGTCAATGGCAACTTGCGCAAGGCCTACGAGAGCCTCAACGATGCAGCGATGCGCTTCCGGGAGATTGACGACCGGCAGGGTCTCGTCTTCAGCCTGGCAACGATGGCCGTACAGGGGCCCGCCTACCACAGCGATACCGCGAGTGCCGCGATCGGACTCGTACAGGCTGTGCGCGACGGCGAGGCAGCGGTTGAAATCGCCCGGGACATCGGCTGGCGCGCCGGCGAAGCCTACGCGCTGCTCCGGCTCGGCTGTTGTCTGGGCGCGATGGGCAGCTACGGCCGCGCAATCGACGCGCTCACCGAAGGGCTCAGAATCGCCGAGGAGATTGAGCACCGGCAATGGATGGCCGCCGCCGGCTGTAGCCTGGGGGCGCTCTACCTCGATCTCCTCGATGGGTCTGCAGCCCGGCGTGCGCTCGTGCCGGCCCTCGACCTGGGGCGCGAGATTGGTTCGCGCTACTGGTTCCGGGCCGCGAGCGGCTACCTCGCCAATGGCTGCATTCTTGACGGTGATCTTCACGAAGCGTCTGCCGCGCTCGAGCAGGGGTTCAGCACCGGGATGGGGCTCGAAACCCTCGCCCAACGCCTCGTCTGGTATACCCGGGCCGAGCTTGCGCTGGCCCAGGATGATCCGGCCGTGGCCATGGAGAGTGCCGAGCGCTTGAGCACGACGGCTGGTAACGGACACGTCCTACCACGGCTAGGGCTCCTTCGCGGACGGGTGTTGCGCGCCCTGAAACGGGAAGGGCCGGCACGAGTGGAGCTCGAGAGTGCGCTGGCAGCCGCGAGTAGCCAGGGCGCACAGCCTCTGGTCTGGCGCATTCAGGCAATTCTCGGGCGCGGCCCTGAGGCAGCGGTAACCCTCGATGCGATCGCGCGTACGCTGGACGACTCCCTGGCACGGGACGCGTTTCTGGAGCGAGCGGCCGCGCGCCTTCCAGCAATGCCGGAGGAGCAGACGCGCCGCATCGCCAAGCAGCGCTTCGACGGCTTGACCGCTCGCGAGCGGGATGTCGCTACGCTGATCGCAGGGGGCAGGTCGAACCGGGCGATTGCCGATACGCTGGTGGTCAGCGAACGCACGATCGAGACGCACGTCAGTCACATTCTCGCCAAACTGGATTTCCGGTCTCGCGCCCAGATCGCGGCCTGGGCGGTCCACAAGGGCCTTGTCAATACTCCGATGTAACCCTTTCCCTGTTGCGGAGCACTCCAGGAAATCCGTACCCCTACCCGGTGAACCTCCGTGGTTTCCACGATGCTGGCAGCGCGCGGGATCACTACTGTTACGGACAGGACGGACACGCGTTACGGTACAGGGAGGCCACCATGTTTGGATCTGTCTATCGAATGAAGCTGAAGCCTGGGCAAGAGAGTGCAGTTCTCTCTCACAGCGAGCGATGGGTCCGGGAACGCCAGCCAATGGTCAAAGGTGCAGTCGCACTCCACGTCCTCCGCAAGGTCGATGATCCGCGTCAGTTCATGGGTGTAGTCATTTTCGACAGCCGAGAGAGCTACTTCGCCAACGCGAACGATCCCGAGCAAGATCGTTGGTATCGCGAGTTGGTGGAGCTGCTGGAGGAACCACCGGTCTTTGAAGACGGCGAGGTGGTCTTTAGCTGGATATCGGATCAGGCCGCGAAGGATGCCGTGCCCCACGGTCTTTGATCGCTTCCTCCCAGTGAATGATCGGAGGAACGATGGAGGCGGCGACAACGGCGGTTGACGCTTTTCTCGCACGATTGGAGAGCGGCGACTGGCGCGGAATGGAGGAGCATTACACGCCGGGGGCGGTCTTTTCCGCCACCGTGCCCCAATGGAACTTTGCGGTCCAGGGCCCTGCACGAATCGCTGAGGAACTGATCAAGTGGTACCCCAACGCTGCAACGCTCAGGGATGTTCACGTTGAGCCGACCAGTCGTGGCGCTGTCGTTGAGTTCGAGCGGCGATGGGAGAGGTTTGAGGCCGGCGATAACACCCCCGAGGTTGTCGGCGTGCGCCAGATGCACATGCTGATCCTTGACGGCGACCGGATCGCCGAACACCACGCTCACTGCGCCGGACGCTGGGACGCTCAGACCTTCGCCACGATCGAGGCCGAAGCTCCAAAGGTCTAGCACTCGTCCGTGCTCCCCGCCCCACCGTGAAGCGGGGAGCACGGACGAGGCCTTACGCCACTTTCGAGCGCACGCTGCCGTGCATAACGAAGGCCTCGACGATCTCGGGGTCATACTTGGTGCCGCGCGCTTTCCAGAGCTCCGTAAGCGCCATCTGGGCGGACATCGCCGACCGATATGCGCGTGGACTGGTCATCGCGTCAAAGGCGTCAGCGACCGCCAGTATCCGCGACAGCAACGGGATATCCATGCCACTGAGCTTGCCAGGATAACCCTGACCGTCCCAGCGCTCGTTCTGGTGCAACACCACTTCACGAACGTCGGTGAAGAAGGAGAGGGGCTCCACGATATCTGCCGAGATCCGTGGGTAAGCGCGTACCTGCGCCCGCTCATCAGCGGTCAGGGCACCTGGTTTGCTGAGAATGTCGTCGCTAACACCGATCCGGCCGATGTCGTGCAGTTCGGCCGCGTACAACAGCTTGCGTTGCTGGTCGTCGTCGAGATTCAGCGCCTCAGCAATGGCGAGCGCGTGCTTGGCCACTCGCCGCGAGTGACCGCGGGTGAACGCATCGCGGTCATCCACCCGGGCGGCCAGCGATGCGATCGCGGTAAAGTAGCCGCGCTCGATCTCCAGACGAAAACTGGGCGATTGCCAGATCCGGTGTTACCAGCCGAGCGAGCTCGGTGCTGAACGATAGCGCCTCCGCCAGTGCGGCCGGACCTAGAGCGTCTGTCCACGCGATCTGAATGGCGCCGATGCGGTTGGAGAGATGCTCCAGCGGAACGATCAACGCTGCGTGGATTCCCATGCGCCGGCAGGTGACGGTGACAGATTGATCAGTGTCATCGAGGATCCAGAGTGCCGACCCCTTTGAGAGGGCGCTCTCCGTGATGCCGGCCAACTTGCGACCTAGCCCGGTCAGGGCCATGTCGTTGACAACCTCTGTTAACGGCACAAACGAGTGGCCCTCGGGCACTCTCTCGACAATGGCGATGTACGACGGGAGAAGCCGGCGGTCCAGGGCGGCCGCTGCCGCCGCCGCGATACCCGCCGGGTCGCTCAGTCCGGCGATTTCCAGGCGCACCACATCCAGGGGCTCGATTGCGCTGGGTGAGTCAACCGGCGTCGCGTCCGCGAGCGTCGTTTCGAGCAGGCGGGGTCCAACCTGCCGCCCGTGCCAGGCCGCTCCAAGCGTTGCCACCGCGAGAGTCACACCCATCGCGACCGTCTGAAAAGCCGGCGTGGGGTTCTCGGCAAATCGCGATGCGCTCAGCACCGCAATGACCGCCGTCACCAGTATGGCAACGCGGCTGCCAAGAGTGGCCATCCAGGGTTTCGGGCTGGTAGCGGCGAGCGTCCAAACCAGTGCGGGGATCAGCAGCACGACCGGGCTAACCAGCGTCGCCCCCACCATGCCCGTGAAGCACACCGCCAGGAGAAACGCCAGGTTGGCAATCGCCTGGCCGCCGCGCTGTGATACAACCCCGCGGTTGATGCGCAGGACGATCAGCATCTGCAACAGTCCCGCCACAACCAGTGCGACCGCGGCGCCCACGCCGGCCGGACTACCTGACGACGATACCACTGCCCACGCCGCCAACCCGGCGATGATGCCCCACTGCGGCAGCGCGTTGAGCGCGACAGGTTGCAAGTTGAGCACGGGGCTGAGGCGCGCTTTGCGGGACGCAGGCGACGCTACTTCGGAGGGTGCATCCGGTACCGGTGCGGTGTATGCCTCGATCGTCGCGCCTCCCACGTTGGGCGAGCCGGGAAGATCCCTCGGAGGAGAATGCAAGTGAATCTTTTCGAGCTTACTGCTCGTCGCTGTCATCGTTTTCTACCGCTCTCTGGTTGCAAGCCAATGCCGGAGACGGATCAAAGCCGGGTCTCCACAGGTCAGCGTACCCACACTAACGAGCACGGCATAGCGCGATAGGTACCAGGTCAGGGAAGTACTGACGTACTGCCTCCGCTGTGACATACGAAGACGTCCTGAGCCACCCGCTCTCACAGAGAGACATCCTGAGTTCATCAGTCATCCTGAGCGCCAGCGAAGGATCTCTGCGTCAACCGCCTCGAGAGTCCAGCCGAGATCCTTCGCTGGCGGTCAGGATGACTGATGAACGCTCAGGATGACTGATGAACGCTCAGGGCGACTAAAGGGGCATCGCAAGGATGACTCAAGCCCTGCGGAAGGGCGCTATACTCCGAAGCCAGGAGAGAGATGACGCAGGTTAGCTAGGGGAGAGAGTATGCGGCCAGCCGGGGCGGACAGAATTGCGACATTTGGCACATCGGTATTTACCGAGATGAGCGCTCTGGCGGTGGCTCACCAGGCGATCAATCTCGGACAGGGCTTCCCGGATTTCGCCGGCCCGGATTTCGTGAAGGAAGCCGCGGCTGAGGCGATCCGGCGCGACATGAATCAGTATGCACCCAGCCACGGCACGCCCCGGCTGCGTTCGGCAATCGCTGCTGATTGGGCGCAGCGGTTTGACCGGCAGGTTGACGCCGACCGCGAGGTGACCGTTACCACCGGCGCAACGGAAGCGCTCTTCATCTCGATGCTCGCGTTCGTCAACCCCGGTGACGAGGTGGTCTTCTTTGAACCGTTCTACGACGCCTACGTGCCCCAGGTGATTATGGCCGGCGGTATTCCGAAGGTTGTGCGGCTCACTCCACCCACCTGGTCCTTCGACCCCGATGAGCTACGCGCAGTGGTAGGCCCAAACACCCGGCTGCTGCTGCTGAATACGCCGCACAACCCGACCGGCAAAGTGTTCAACCGGCAGGAACTTGAGCAGATCGCCGCCGTCTGCCAGGAACACGACGTGCTGGTGCTTGCCGATGAGGTCTACGATCGCATCGTCTTCGACGAGCACGAACACATCCCGATCTCCACCTTGCCGGGAATGTGGGAGCGCACGCTGACGCTCAATTCGACCGGCAAAACCTTCTCGATGACCGGCTGGAAGATCGGCTACGTGACAGGGCCAGCTGAGATGAACGCTGCCCTTCGGACCGTGCATCAGTTCAACGTCTTCGCGACTGCCACGCCGTTCCAGGAAGCGATGGCCGTTGCCCTGGAGACCGCCGGTGAGCGCGGGTACTACCGGGAGCTGGTCGACAGCTACTCACTGCGGCGCGATAGATTGCGAGCGGTGTTGGCGGACGCCGGATTACCACCGTTGGACTGTCAGGGGAGCTACTTCCTGCTCTCGGACATTAGCCATCTCGGATTTGAGACCGACGTTGATTTCTGCCGCAGCCTCGTCGTGGAGCAGCGAGTTGCGGCAATTCCGCCGTCGGCGTTCTACCTGGATCCGGCGAGCGCTCCGTTGCAAGCGCGATTCTGTTTTGCCAAGGAGTTTGACACCATCGACGCCGCGGCGGAGCGGTTAACCGGGCTGCCCGTCCATAGCTCGTAGCGCTACCCGGGCGGGCGCGCCGTCAGCGCCGCGGATGTTGAGCGGGAAGCACAACAGCTCATAGGGCCCCGCCGGGACATCCGTCAGGTTCAGCGCCTCAACGACCAACACGTCGTTGCCAAGCAGGATCTGGTGCGTTTCCACGCCCTCGGGGCCAAACGCCCCGACCGAGAGGTAGTCGATCGCCACCAGGCGCACGTCGCGTTCAACGAGCCAGCGGGCTCCCGAGGGCGCCAGGGCGACGTAATCCTGCACGAAGGTCTGGGGGTGTGTACGCCAGAGCTCGGAGTTGCGTGTTCGCAACACAAGCCGGGTCACGCCGTCGGGGATACCGGCGGCATCCAGATCTTGCGCGGTGATGTCAGCCTCCAGCGTGGATAGATTGACGACGAAACAGGGCCCCACCCATCGATCCAATGGAATCTGATCGAGCGTCTTTCCATCCCGATAGTAGTGGCTTGGGGCGTCGACGTGGGTCCCCGTGTGGGTCGTCATTGTGATGATGGTCACCGCGGCTGGATCGGCCGGCAAGGCTGAGAGCGCGCGTACCTCAAGCACTTCCTCGCCGGGCCACTGCAGAGCTCCCGGCCATATCACGACTGAGACGTCGATGAGATCCCTTGGGCGTGGCATCGTCACTTCCTTTATGTCAATGCGTTCAGCGTCGTCTATGAGACGATCATAAGCGGTGTCGCCCAGAAACCCCAATGGAGTTCACCGCATGACCAACCTGTCTGTATCTCTGCTGGTCCGGGTTGCTGGTGAGTACGACCTGCCCGGCATTCAGCACGTCGCAAGGCGAACGTGGTGGGCAACCTACGCCGGCATGATCCCGGACGAGGTCATTGAACGGATCCATTCGACTTCATGCCTGCCCTGAGCGCCTAATCAGTCATCCTGACGAAAGGAAGGATCTCTGCGTCAAACGTCTCCGGTGTCAAGCCAGAGATCCTTCGCTGGTGCTCAGTACTCGACCACGATGATGGTGACACTCCCGTAGGGGAGGAGCTCGTCTCCTCCCGTCGAGCGGACCGGGGTTTCGGGAGGAGACGAGCTCCTCCCCTACGGACAAATAGGAACCCCGGAGCTGCCCTGTGGTCCAGTACTGAGCTTGATCGTCATCCTGACGCAAGGAAGGATCTCTTGCTTGATTGCCGAGGCGTTTGACGCAGAGATCCTTCCTTGCGTCAGGATGACTCATAGGCGCAGGATGACGAACAAGCTCAGGATGACTCATAAGCGCAGGATGATGGTGTCCTCCCCGATCGACCGACGGAAGCCCGGAGCGTGACAACTCCCCTGTGGTTGAGTACTCAGGATGACTGATCAACACCCGGGATGGCTTATGAACACCCCGGATGGCTGGTGAACGCCGAGGATGAAAGGAGGAACCGCTCATGATGATGTGTGTTACGCCGTTTGTACCCCCGCAGCGACCGTGGCTCGATCAGGACGGCAACCGTTCGTCGTCGGAAGAGCGCGCCAGGGCAGATCCCCGCAGACGCGAGGGCGTCCACATCTCGGTGAGCAGGGCGCGAAGCCCTTCGCGTGCGTCGGGCCGGGTTTGTAAGTAGCCACGCACCAGCTCATGACCGGCAGTGTAGGTATACGTGTATGTTCGAAAGAGAGGGTGGGTCAAGAACTGCACACTCCTGCGCGCCTCATCTTCCGAGAGCAAGCGGTAGCGGCTGATGTAGCCCACCGCCTCATCGACGGTACGTCCCTGGTCATGTAGCAGGAGCGCGGCGTTCCCGGATACCGCCGCCAGGGATTCGGCGGCACGCTGGATGGCGAGATCGCTCTCGATGTCCACAACCAGACCGGCCGGCTCGTAGACGTGTCGTCGCAGCCACTCGACCTGCTCCTCCTGTGGGACCAGGACATCGAACGCCGTCGTCGCGATACCCTCGCTCACCACAGCCTGCGGCGTCGTCAACAGGGCAATTGCCGCTTCACCGTACCCTCGATCGCGGAGAAACAGCGCTTCTTTCATACTGTGCTCGGTGTGGTGACCGGCATAGGCCTCGTGGGCCAGAAGATCGGGCAGCGCGTTGAGCCGCACGGGAAGGTCGGTATTGATCTCGATGCGCGATGTCATGTTGCCGAGATACCAGTTGTAGCCTGACCAGGGCTGGTTTGTAACCAGTTGCAGCTCGACCGATTCCTCCTCGGGTAGATCCACAATGCGCACCGTGCGGGCACGGAGATCGGCCAGCAAGCGCTCGGCGATGGGGAGTACCTGGTCCGGCTGAAGCTCGAACTGCTTCCGGTAACGGGCCTGGCGCTCCGGCAGTGAGCCGGAACCCGGGAGCAGCCGGTCGAGCATGTCATGGGCCGATTCGAACGCTGCTTCGTCAGTCCACTGCGGCTCGATATCGTAGCTCGCCTGAACCTGGTCGCGGTAGCCAACGGACTCCCCGGAAGCGACGCGCGCGGCCATCCTCATTCCACGCGCCTGGGACTCAAGGTAGGAACGGCGGATTGCGTCATCGACCCCGGCGATGGCGGCATCGAGCTCAGCCAGGGCCAGGTCTGGATCGACGCGCTCCGCGATCGCCGGAAGATCGGCGGGTCCATGGTAGCTGTCGACGAACCCATCGATATCCCGCCCAAGCCGCAAGCCGGCGATCAGATACGTTCGACTGACTTCGTCTATCGGGTGCATTGATACCTCTTCCTCGTGGTGGACGGCACGTGTCAGGCTGGACAATCAGGCAGACGTTGGCGGAACGAATCAGCAGTCTACCAGCCCAAAATGAATGCTTCTCGGTTAGGATCTGTATAACGACGGGGCAGCAATACCGGAGAGGATTCCGCGATGGAGAACCGGACCTACCAGAACTATATTGGCGGTCAGTGGGTTGACGCATCGTCCAACGACGTCAACGAGAATCGCAACCCGGCCGACACGAGCGAGGTGCTGGGCAGATTCCCGCGCTCAACCCGTGAGGACACCCAGCGCGCCATCGAAGCTGCCGCGAAGGCCGCTCCAGGCTGGCGCAGTTCCAGTGCTGCCGATCGCTCGGGACTTCTGGAGCGTGCAGCTGCCATCATGGAGCGTCGCGCACAGGAGATTGGCGAAGCGCTGACACTTGAAGAGGGTAAGACCATCGCCGAGGGCGTCGGCGAAACCATGCGGGCAGTCGCAATCCTGCGGTTTTTCGCCGGTGAGCCCTGGCGCCCAAGTGGTGAAACGTATAACTCGGCGAATCCTTCAACGTTCTTGTATTCAGAACGCGTACCGTTGGGTGTCGTGGGGGTGATTACCCCCTGGAACTTCCCGGTCGCGATACCGGTCTGGAAGCTCGCCCCATGTCTGGCATACGGTAATGTCGCGGTCTTCAAACCGGCCGAGCTCACCCCGCTCACCGCACACCTGATTACCGAGGTATTCGCGGAAGCCGGGGTGCCGCCGGGCGTCCTGAACCTCGTCCACGGGCCTGGCAGCGTGGTCGGCGACGAGCTTGCGACGAATCCACTTGTACGGGGTTTGACGTTTACTGGTTCAGGAGCGGTTGGTCGTTCGATCTATGCCACCGCCTCGGGACGCGGGGCGAAAGTCCAGCTTGAGCTGGGCGGCAAGAACCCTGTCGTCGTTGCCGCTGACGCAGATTTGAGCCAGGCGGTTGAGATCACTGTCTCGGGTGCGATGAAGTCCACCGGACAGAAATGCACCGCCACCAGTCGCGTCATCGTGGAAGCGCCACTCCTTGAGGACTTCACCGCGGCCATAATTGAGAGAGTAGGCGCACTGCGGATCGGCCCTGGCATCGACCCGGGCACCTACATGGGACCACTCGTCTCGGAGGAGCGTCGCAAGGCGGTGCTTGATTACGTGCAGATCGGACAGGGTGAGGGAGCGCAGCTCCTCGCAGGCGGTGATACCGGCACGAACGGCAGTGGCTTCTTTGTCACCCCCACTGTTTTTGGCAGGGTAACGCCTGAGATGCGAATTGCGCAGGAAGAGATATTTGGGCCGGTTGTGGGCATTATGAGTGCGCCGGATTTGTCTGCTGCAATACGGATAGCCAACGATGTGGCATTCGGACTGAGCGCCTCAATTGTGACCCGCGATATCAAGGCGGCGTTTGAGTTTGTGCGCTCTGTTGAAGCGGGCATCGTGCATGTGAATTCCGAGACGGCAGGCGCCGAGCCGCACGTCGCGTTCGGCGGAATGAAGGAGTCCAGCTCGTATTCGCGAGAGCAGGGGCGCGCGGCGATGGATTTCTTCACCCAAACACGGACCGTCTATTTTGACATGCCGGCGTAGATTTTTGAGCTGGGCAAACTGGCCTGGAGAGTAGAGGAGAGGAGCGGTCATCTCAATAAACGATGGTAAGGAATCGTCGTGAGTAACAATTTGCCGTTGTGAAGACTATCCCCCCGGGAGATGTATAGTATTCTAAACGGGAATTGTTACCGGCATGAATGGCGTGATGGGGTGTCGCGCAGAATAGCTGGTAAAGCCGTGCTGCCCGCTCAGTCACATACTGCTGGGCCCGGCGACAGTAGGAGGAGAGATACATGGAGACAGACGGGTCGAAGCTCTTTGCGCTTCGAGGGGAAATCTTAACGCGTCGTCTCAACAGGCGAGATGTACTCAAGCGTGCCACGGCACTCGGCCTGAGCGCTCCGATCATCGGAAGCCTGCTCGCCGCTTGTGGCGGTGACGAAGACGAAGATCCAACGGCAACCACGGAAGCCGCCCCTGCAACCGAACCGACGGAAGAGGCCGCCGGAGACGACACCACTCCCACCGCGGCTGCCGCCGAGGAGACTGCCGAAGAGACTCCAGAAGGCGAAGCCACCGCTGAAGGCACTCCAGCAGACGAAGAGACCCCGGACGCTGAAGGAACGCCGGATGGTGCCGGTGCTGCGGGCGAGACCATCGAGGGCGGGGACCGCCTGATGGGCTACGAGATGGAGGAAGGCACCCCGGGCGGTGTCATGATCGAGGCGTCCATTTCCGACATCTCGACCACGAATCCGATCTTCACGGCGGATGTCCCGAGTTCCAATTTTCATGCCGTAATGTTTGAGCCGCTCTTCGAACCCAATCCAGACACAATCGAGCCAGTCGGTAGCCTGGCTGCTTCCTGGGCAACGAACGAGGACGCCAGTGTTTGGACCGTCAACCTTCAGGAAGGCGTGACCTGGCACGACGGCGAAGCGTTCACCGCAGATGACGTGAAATTCACCTATGACACCCATCTCAATGAGGCTGTCGGTTCCCCGCGCACCAGTGACTTTGCGGCCAAGATTGAGAGCGTCGAAGTCGTCGATGACCTGACCGTCCAGTTCAACCTCCTGGACACGCTGGTCGACTTCCCGCTGGATCTCGGTGTGTACAACATCATCGCCGAGCACGTGTGGGCCGACGTTGATCCGGCTGCCATGGTCAATGATCCTGGCTCGAACGGTGAGGATGCCACCCGCGTTGTCGGCACCGGTCCCTTCATGTTCGAGGAGTGGATCGTCGACGACAGAGTCTCGGCCATTCGCTATGACGATTACTGGGACGGTACCCCATACCTCGATCAGTACATCATCAAGGTAGTCCCCGACCAGGCCGCCGCTGTCGCACAGCTCCGCACCGGTGAGGTCGACTGGGGCGTCGTGCCCGAGGTCTCGGTACCAGAGCTTGACGGCACAGATGTCACCGTGTCTGACTTCCCGACCCTGGACTTCACCTTCTACGGGACGAACCTCGACCCTGAGAAGACGACCCTCTTCCAGCAAGTCGAAGTCCGCAAGGCGCTCTTCCATGCCATCGACCGCCCGGCGCTGATCGAGTCGGTGCGCTTTGGGTATGGTGAAGTCGCCGTCGGGTCGATGCCAACGCTCTCCTGGGCCTACAACCCCCAGGGTATCGAGGAGCCGTACGAGTACAATCCGGAACTCTCCATGCAGCTGTTGGATGAAGCGGGCTGGGTTCCTGGCGCCGACGGCATTCGCGAGAAGGATGGCCAGCGCCTGGCGTTCACCATGAACACCAACGCCGGTAACCAGGTGCGCGAGGCCTATCTGGTGGCCTTCCAGGAGTTCTGGCGCCAGATCGGCGTCGAGATGACCCCGAATCTCATCCCGTTCCCGCAGCTTGTCGAGCAACTGACCACCACGTTTGACTTCGAAGTGTTCCTGGTCGGCTTCAACTGGTCGGCCACCCCTGACCAGTCTGCAGTGTACAGTTGCGCCGCTCACGGCTCCGGCTTCAATGCTGTCGGCTACTGCAACGAGGAAGTCGACGCCCTGCTTCTGGAGGCGCTGGCCGCCACCGATCAGGAGGAGCGCATCCAGCTCTACACCGACTACCAGAACGCGATGCTTGCGGACCTGCCGATGCCGATCATCGATTTCCCACGCGCTATCATCGGCGTGAATAAGCGAGTGCACAACTTCATCGCGAACGATGTGAATCCGCGCTTCAACCCTGAGCACTGGTGGGTCGAAGAGTAACACCCACGCATCCTGTACGAGGGCGCGCCCAACCGGGCGCACCCTCGCTGCAGGACGGGCCATCACCGCCATTGGCAACCTGAGCTTATGGAACGATCTCCGCGCCGCCAGCGACTCGCATCCGGCGAATTCTTTAGGCTATGATCCTTCAATAAGCTCAAGTTGACAGTTGAGGTTCTTCGATTTACCTGAACAGGATCTGAAAGGCGAGCAACGTGGGCCCCTTCATTCTCAGACGCGTGGCGCAGATGATCCCGCTGATGATCGGCATCACGCTCATCACGTTCCTCCTGGCCAACGCGGTGCCGGGGAGCCCGTTAAGCAGCCTCGCCTTCAACCCCAATGTCAGCCAGGAAGATATCGAGCGTATGGAGGATCAGCTCGGGCTCAACGAGCCGCTCTACATCCGCTACTTCGTGTGGGTGGGTAACCTCGCGCAAGGGGACTTCGGTCTCTCGATGCGTAACCAGCGTCCGGTGCTTGACACCATTCTTGAGAAACTCCCGAGCACCCTGCTCCTGACCGGTACCGCGTTGGTCATGTCGTTGATATTCTCTATTCCGGTTGGTGTCTATAGCGCAGTAAGGCGCAACTCGGCTTTTGACAACACGGCGACCGCCACTGCGGTTGCCGGTTTTTCTATGCCCACGTTCTGGCTGGCACTCATGGTTATCCTGCTCTTCGCGGTAAAAGCCCGCGAATGGGGCTGGCCCATCACCTTCCCGGCTAGCGGCACGCACGAGCTGCGCGGAGGAGGCGGCGTCGTCGACCGGATGCACCATCTCTTCCTGCCGGCGTTCACTCTGGCCTTCGTGCAGACCGCGTCCTGGACCCGGTACATTCGCTCGCAGATGCTTGAAGTTCTGAACCAGGATTACATGCGTACCGCCAACGCCAAGGGGCTACGCGAGCGCATCGTCATCTTCCGTCACGGCCTGCGTAACGCGGTGTTGCCGCTCGTGACCCTGCTGGGCATCGCAATCCCGGACCTTTTCGGCGGTTCGTTGATCATCGAGCAGATCTTCACGTGGCCGGGCACCGGTCAACTGGCCTTTAACTCCGCGATCAACAAGGACTACACGATGGTCATGGGCATCGTCGTGTTCGTCGGTTTCCTGGTTATTCTGGGCAACCTGATTGCCGATATCGTGTACGGACTTCTCGACCCGCGAATTCGTTATGATTAGCTCGCCGTTCGGCATTCTGGGAGCGTGATCGAGTGGCGGGACCTCACGGGTAGCATCCGGACGTACCAACGTGAGAAGGGGACGGTGGTGGCAGACTTGAGGAGACGACCATGAGTTCAGGCGAGCGCCTAGAGAGTACACCGTCCAGCCACGCACAGCCCGTCACCGGCAAGTCAACACAACGTCTCACCGACCTGGGCAAGCGGCGCACCTACCTCGGCATGGCCTGGCGCAGATTTCGGCACAATAAGCTCGCCATGCTCGGCATGGCCGTCTTGCTACTCATGGTCCTCATCGCGCTCAGTGCCGGTCTTCTCTCGCAATACGTTACCGGCCACTCGCTCTCGGAGATCAACCTTGTTAACGCCTATAAGCCCATCGGTGAAGACGGTCATTTACTCGGAACGGATGACGTAGGCCGGGATGTCGCGACGCGGCTCGCCTACGGGGCCCGGGTTAGTCTGGGTGTCGCCGGGCTTGCCGTCCTTGGGGCGATGACGATCGGGGTAACCGTGGGGCTGCTCGCCGGATATTACGGCGGCTGGGTCGACGGCGTCCTGATGCGATTCGTCGATATCATGCTCTCGATCCCGACGCTGTTTCTCTTGCTGCTCGTCGCCACGCTGTTTTCGATGGGCCCAGTTCTTCTGGCGGGACTCATCGCCGGCGTCGCCTGGGTGACGTTGTCGCGCTTGATTCGAGGCGAGGTCATCTCTGCCAAGAATCGTGACTACGTAGACGCCGCGCGCGTCGTGGGCTCGACCAACCGTCGGATCATTTTTCGCCATATTTTGCCCAACGTGGCGCCGGTCGTCATTGTGTGGGCATCGCTGTCGGTTCCGGCGCTGATCCTCACCGAGGCATCGCTGAGCTTCCTGGGCCTGGGCATCCAGCCGCCTGACCCATCCTGGGGCAACATGCTGAGCAACGCCCAGCGGGTATGGTCGCGGTCGACGTCGCTTGTTGTGCTACCGGGGCTGGCGATCTACATAACCGTGTTCGCTATTAACCTGATGGGCAACGGCCTGCGTGACGCGCTGGATCCACGGCTGACCGACTAGCGACACTCCTCCGGTGTTTTCGCCGCGTCGTTATTTTCAGGGTCGATTCCGCCGCCGCGGACGGTTGAACCCAGAACCAGACCGGCACCGATCAAGACCAGGTTTTTGATGATGTACTGTCCCTCAAGGGTTGGGGCATACGGAAAATGCTGCCAGGTGACATCGGGCAGGATCACAAGCGGTAGCATGGTGCCCGGCATCTGCAGGAAGAGCAGTAGCAAGGTCAGGCGCATGAACTTCCCGAAGATCAGCCCCAGGCCGATCGCCATCTCCCACACGGCCAGGATCGGCATAAAGATGTCCGGGTCGATAAAGAAGATCGTCGCTCGGACCAGATCTTCAGCTTCACTCAAGCCCGGGACGAGTTTCAACGCACCAAACCAGAAGAATACGATACCGAGGGCTACCCGCAGATAGGGGATGCTGTAGCGTGCCATCCACCTCGTGATTCTGCGGTCAATCGGCTCGATACGGGCTTCCAGTGCCTCCTGCGCGGGAAGGTTGCTCATAACGGTCTCCTTGAGGTTGTGGTGGCAGAGATGTGGTGTCTGCCATGAGGCTGCGTCGCCCCACTACGTCAAGGATACGCGGCGACTGTGACGATCAAATGAAAGCCCATAGCTGGACTGCAAGAAGGTGCAGATGGGACCGCCGCTGAAGGTTGTCCCGGATGGTGCCTACGCAGGTACTTATGAAGATGTCCTGGTTCATCCGCTAAGTCGCGATGATCACCACTTGTGGGTACGCGCGTAATAATGAGTTTATCCTGATTGATCCGGTAAATAGGAATGCGTAGCGGCGCAATTCATTGCGCCTTGCCTGGCTGCTCGGGCGCCGGAGAGGGCGCAATGAATTGCGCCGCTACGCAGATGGGGCCAGCAATTATCGGATTCCCGCGGTCAATTTCATCACTGCGGCCTGCCTGACCGCCCGTGCGTCGGAGAGGGCAGCGCTCGCTCATCGGAGCACGTTGACCGCCCCGTGATGGCGCCGCTACACGGAAAACGGCGCCAGGTATCGGGTTACGTGGATCGTCACTGCCGCGAGGGGTTAGTCGCCAACCGGCACCTTCGCCAGGCTCTCGGCGATGGCCTGGTTGAACTGCGGGATGTCGCCAGGTACCCGGGAGGTGATGAGATTGCCGTCCACGACAATCGCCTCATCAACATAGTTCGCGCCGGCGTTCTGCACGTCATCCCGAATCTTGTTGACACAGGTGATCGTCCTGTCACGGATCACATCAGCCGAGATCAAGAGCTGCGCGCCGTGGCAGATGGCGGCCACCGGCTTGCCGCTCTGGGTGAAGTCGCGCGTGAACTGAACGGCGTTGTCGTGAATGCGCAGATTCTCCGGAGCGCCGCCGCCAGGAATGACCAACGCATCAAAGTCGTCGACATTCACCTCGTCGAAGGTGGTATCGGCACGCAACGAGCCACCCTTCTTGCCCTGAACGTCTCCCGTCTCAAGCCCGATGACCGTGACGTTCGCGCCACGCTCTTCGAGATAGTTCTTGGGATCGATCGCTTCAGAGTCCTCGAAGTTCGGCGCCAGAACCATGGCAACGTTCTTGCCTTGAAGCTCGCTCATGTGGCCTCCCTCATGTTATCGACGTTGCGAATCTCCGTACCACCATTGTAACAACACCCCGTCTGCCTACCGCTTGCGCAGCTCCGGGATCACGTCACGCGCGACCTGGTGCATGACCTCCACGGTTTCCTCATCCGGCGGATAGCCGAAAATAAAGTCGCGGAAGCCGGCCGCATAGTATGTATCGAAGACATCGCGGAAGTTGTCGACGGAGTCGAATGGGTGCTGGTAGGGCCAGATAGAACGCAGCAGGGACTGAGGATCGCGGCCGATCTTCTCGCAGGCAGCGTCCAGCTCCTTGCTCTTGGCGGCGGCCTCGGCGACCGGGGAGCGCGTGTTCCAGATGTCAGCGTGCTTGGCGGTCAGCTGCAGCATCCGGGAGCCACTTGCACCGACCACTACCGGCATACGCGGCCGCTGAATTGGTTTCGGAAGAAACGGTGTATTGACGAACTTGTAGTGCTTGCCTGCAAAGTCGGTGCGTTCGTTTGCCTGGAGGCTGTCGATGATCTCAAGCGCCTCGGCGAACATGTCTACCCGATCCTTCGGGCTGGGGAACTCGTAGCCATAGGCCTCGTGCTCGCGCTCGTACCACCCGGCGCCGATCCCGAAATCACAGCGGCCGTTGGAGATGTGCTCGGCAGTAACTGCCTGCTTGGCCAGAAAAGCGGGGTTGCGATGGGTATTCGAACAGACCATGATCCCGAGTCGAATCCGTTCGGTCACGGCCGCCAGGCCTGCAAGAAGGGTCCACGCCTCGTAGTAGGGGACATCTCGTCCTCACCGCCCAGAAAGTGATCGACCACCCAACCGGTATCGAACCCGAGCGCCTCGATCTCCTGCCATTTCTCAACCAGTACCGGCCATGGATCGCGCTGTCCGGTGGCGATACCAATCCGCAGGGGCTGCCGCTCAGCCATGTATCCTCCTCGTATATCCGTCGTCAGGTCTAAAATCCGCCACTCCCGGCGAAACCAACGCACCTTTCGCCCTCGCGGGCTGCCTGGAGTTACAGGCGCGAACAGTTTCGCATAGATCGGACCTCATTGGTCGGCGTAGCCTCTCACGTGGCACGTCACGATTGCAGTGATCTCTAAAGGATCCGGATGCGACGCTCCTCAACTCCAAAACACACAATCTCATTTTGATTGACAACGCACTAACAACATGCGATAAAGCATTTACCGGTCGCAGGGAATGTCATGAACGGAAAGGAGCGCGATATGCGCATCGCTATGTATGACGACGACCGCATCGGCGTCGTAACAGCCCGACGATACCGTTGTCGAGTTAAACGATCTATTGGAGCAGTTTAACCCTCTCGGACCAGAGGATCTGCTGCCAGACCTCATCACCCATTTGGACGAGGTGCAAGGCGAGATCGAGAGCCGAGCGGCCGCTGGCCGGCGGCAAGCCGCTCAGTCGACGTGAAGCTCAACTCACCGCTCAACCGGCCAGGCAAGATCGATCTGCCTTATCGGAAACTACCGCGAGGGCACCGACCGTCCGAAGCAGATTCTGGACGTCTTCTTCAAATCCCCGGAAGCGATCGTCGGCGATGGCGACACGGTTATCCTGCCGCCGCACCAGGCGACGATCTTCCACCACGAGGCCGAGATTGCCGCTGGTCATCGGCAAAGAAGCGAAGAACCTCACCGAAGAGAACGCCATGGACGCCATCTTCGGCTACACCGTCTTCAACGATGTCTCGGCACGCGGGCTCGGGGCGCCTGAAGTCTCCAGCTTCCTGGGCAAGTCGTTCGATACCTTCGCCGGTTTCGGACCGTGGATCGTCACCCCGGACGAGATCGACGATCCGCACAAGCTGCACGTCACGGTCGAGGTCGACGGCGAGCTGCGCCAGGACTACAACACCAGCGACATGGAGCGTCAGATCCCTGAGCTGCTGACCTATATCAGTTCGGTGACGACGCTACGCCCGGGAGATGTCATTTGCTGCGGCACCAACCACCAGGGTCTGGGCGCGATGCAGGACGGTGACACCGTGGTCACGGGTATCGAGGGAATCGGCAAATTTGCGCTGCACGTCAAGGATTCTGAGGCGCGCGGCTGGCAGCGTGGAATCGACGAAGAGATGGCTGAGCGGATTCAGAGCCAGTGCGGTGAATCCCGCCCCAGCGCAGGGAGGACAGTCTTAATGAAACTGGTCCACACAGCTGAATTCGGCATCGGCGTGCAGCGCGAAGACGGCGTCGTCGACGTCTCTGCGGTCTTCGAAGATATCCCCTACCGGTCCGGGGCTGACCGCATGCCGCGGGTCCTGGCAGTGTTTCAAGAGCGCCGCGACCAGCTTGAGAAACTGGCGGCCAGCGCGGATGTCGCTCCAAACGCAACGCTCCTTGCGCCGGTGCCGCGCCCACCGAAGCTCATCGCCGCGTTCCGTAACTATTTCGAAGGCGTCGATCGCGAGCGCAGAGAGCAGGACATGTTCCTGGAGAGTCCGGATTCGGTGCTCGATCCGGGTGGCACCGTCGTGCTTCCGAACCACCCGGCGACGATTTTCCACCACGAAGCCGAGCTGGGTCTGGTCATCGGCAGGCGATGCAAAGGATCTGCCCGCCGATGAGCGCGCCTACGAGGTGCTGGCCGGCTACACCTGCGCGATGGATGTCTCCGGGCGCGGAATAGGCCGCATGGGACCGAGCCGCATCGGCAAGTCGTTCGACACCTTCACGCCGCTTGGCCCGGCGATCGTGACCCCGGACGAGGTCGGCGACCCCCAGAATCTGCCAGATCACGCTGACGGTCAACGGCCAGCAGCGGCAGAACTACTCGACGTCTGACATGGAGTATCCAGTTGTCGAGATGCTGGCGTTCATGACGTCGTACATGACGCTGGTGCCAGGTGACGTCATCATGCTGCGGTACCAACCACCAGGGACTCGGCCCGCTCCAGCACGGCGACCACGCCAAGATGGAGATCGAGAAGGTCGGCACGCTCGAAGTCAATGTCGTTGACGAGCAGCGACGCACCTGGCCCCACGAAGTCGACCAGGAGATGGCAGCGAGGGCGCGCGGGTAACGCCCGCCTTCCGTCATTTGATTTTCCGGAGCAACGAGAATCCGCTTCTTCTGTGACATCACGAGGAAGCGGATTCCTCTCTATCATTCGGCCACCGGCCCTCACGGGGCCGTGGGCAGTAACTCCTCGACGCTGTCCGGTCCGGCGATGATGGCGAGCGAGGCCATGTTGAGGAACAGGCCGTGTTCCACCACGCCGGTGATCTCTTTTATGACGCGCGCCAGCCCGGCGACGTCACCGAAATCAGCCGAGTACAGGTCAAGAATGAGGTTGCCGTTGTCGGTGATGAACGGCGCGTCCTCGACCAGTCTCAGGACGGGATCGCCAAGCAGGCTGAGCCGGCGACGCGTTAGCTGCCAACCAAAGGGCAACACCTCAACCGGGATGGGGATGCGCGGTTGGCTCTCGGACAGGTGATCGAAGACCTTGCTGGCGTCGCCCACGAGCACAAACTTGCGGGCAGCCAGCGCCACCAGTTTCTCGCGGGTCAACGCACCCCCCAGCCCTTTGATGGCGTTCAGCGTTCCACGCTCAATGGCGTCTGCGCCATCGACGGCCAGATCGAGGCACGTTTCCAGCTCAATGAGCTCGATGCCAACTTCGCGCGCAACCTGGCTGGTTTGCGACGAGGTGGCGACGGCTCGCACCCGCAGCCCAGATTGGATGCGCTCGCCGAGCGCTCGCACGAACGCCAGCGCCGTCGAGCCGCTGCCGAGCCCAATCGTCATGCCGTCTTCTACGAGCAGCGCCGCCCGGTACCCTGCTTGCTGCTTCTGCTCCTCGGCCGCCAAGATCCCCACCTTCACATTTTCCGTTCGCGTCTGGTATTCTCCGATTCCCGATCCCAATTAGACTACGTGCAGGGACTGAAGCGGTAGGGCAGGGTACATTCCAGCGCGTGGCCAGGCGATGCACTTAATGCATAGACTTGAAGCACATTGCGGTTGCCGTACCGATAACGATGAAAGTAGCACAATTTGGACCCGAACGAGATACGTGCCTGGGCCGAGGAACAAGCGCCGGGTGTGATCTGCCTCACCTGGGAATGGCCGGAGGGAACCGCGGACCGGGACCCGGCCGCAGAGCGCCGGTCTGTTGCCGCGGCTCTCGCGGTGCGTCAGCCTATACAGTCGGCGAAGCCGAGCGGTGACGGCGTGCTCGTGCGCTATAACCCGGAGGAAATCGACAAGACAGAGATCGCCGAGATCCTGAGAGCGACCCTGGTAATCGAAGAGGAGCTCAAGGACCGAGGCAGCGAGATGCTGCGTCGCGTGCCAACCTACCTTAACCTTGCCCAACGGCTGGCGCGCGACGAGCGCATCAGCCCGCTACCGGGCGCCGCCCGCGAGATGGGCCAGCGACGCGGGATGCCTGGTTCTGCCGGGCCGCTGCAGATGGTGCCGGCATTCAGGATGATCAGCCGGATCAGCACCATCTTGCCCGTGCTCCAGAGCCTCGCATCGTGGAGCCGGGACGCGCCGCCCGACGTCGTCGAGCACCATCTCGCCAGCGCCGGGCTCTCGCGCGAGCAGCTTGATCTGGATCACGCGACGGCCCACGAGATGATGCTGTTCGCGCGTGAATACTCCACCGAGAAGGCGAGCGAGATCGGCCGCAAGGCCGGCGAGCTGACCTCCCAGGCGACAACGATCGGGCGCGATTGGATACGCAAAGCCCAGGAGAAGCGTCAATCCACCGATCAGTAGTGGCGGCCGGCAGGCTACGGGCGGCTCAGTCCGTTCATGAACGCCGCCAGGCGTTCTTCGAGCGCGGCCGGATCGGGCGCACAGATCGTCACGTGGCCGAGCTTTCTGCCGGGGCGAGGATCTTTTCCATAGAGATGCAGGTGCACACCATCGCTGGCGAGAAGCGCTCCGGGTTCCGGTGTCGCCCCGATAAGGTTCAGCATCGTTGCGTAGCCGTTCGCGCGGGTTGAGCCAAGCGGCAGACCCAGCACCGCCCGCAGGTGATTCTCGAACTGGCTCGTCTCGGCGCCCTCGATTGTCCAGTGTCCGGAGTTGTGAACCCTGGGCGCCATCTCGTTCACCAGCAAATGCCCCTGGTGGTCGAAGAATTCGATCGTCATCACGCCGGCGTAATCGAGCTCGGCCATAGCAGCTGAGACACACGCCTCGGCACGCTCCTGCAGCTCTGGGGTCAGGCCGGGCGCGGGAGCGATCGTCCGAGCGAGAATCCCGTCGCGATGTTCGTTCTCGACCAGCGGGTAGGCGCGAAACGATCCGTCGAGGCCACGAACGGCGACAATCGACAACTCCCGATCGAAGGGGACGAACGATTCCAGAATGAGCGCGCGACCGCCAAGCTGTTCCCACGCGTTATCGACATCAGCCAGATTGCGGAGAACGGTCTGGCCTTTGCCGTCGTACCCGTCACGACGAGTCTTGAGCACGGCAGGGAGGCCGATCTGAGCCAACGCCACATCGAGATCTTCTCGGCTGTCGACCGGCTCGAATGCCGGTGTCTGAAACCCGAGCTTCTGGAAGAACGTCTTCTCCACGAGGCGATCCTGGGCAACGGTCAATGCCCTCGGAGTCGGATGCACCGGCAGCCGGGCAGCGAGCACGCGGGCCGTCTCGCCCGGCACGTTCTCGAACTCGTAGGTAACGGCGTCCAGCTCCTCGGAGAAGCGTTCCACCGCCTCCAGGTCGTCATAAC
This sequence comes from uncultured Chloroflexia bacterium, assembly GCA_963729445.1. GTDB lineage: Bacteria > Chloroflexota > Chloroflexia > Thermomicrobiales > CFX8 > JACCZH01. Next base: position 22,870 of record CAVSNU010000005.1, on the reverse strand, counting down.
GCGAAACAACCAGCTCCGCCAGATGACCGGCTGTCGCGTCCGGGGAGGGATCCAGGAAGCGAAACCTCAGGCCCAGCGGATACCCCGCCAATGCCAGCATACGGCCTAGCTGGCCGCCACCGAGAATGCCGAGCTTCATCGATCAACCCGTGGATCCGGGGATTCCAGCACCCGTTCAGTCTGTGCCTCCCGGTAGGCTTGCAGCGCGTCCTTGAGCTCGGGGTGGGCGTTGGCGACAATCGAAGCCGCCAACAGGGCCGCGTTCACGGCCCCCGCCTGTCCGATCGCCAGCGTGCCGACCGGAACGCCAGCCGGCATCTGGACGATCGACAAGAGAGAATCGAGCCCGTTCAGGGCCCGAGACTGCACAGGTACGCCCAGGACAGGCAGCGTCGTTTTGGCGGCGACCATACCCGGCAAGTGTGCCGCGCCACCCGCGCCGGCGATGATGACCTCAAGACCACGCGACTCAGCGGTGCCGGCGTAGTCAAACAACAAATCGGGTGTGCGGTGTGCCGAGACAACCTTCACCTCGTAGGGCACACCCAGCACATCGAGCGTTTCGGTCGCATGAATCATCGTGTCCCAATCCGACCGCGAACCCATGATCACTCCGACAAGCGGGGTCTCTGTCATCTGTTCACACCGTTTCTCTTTCTCGATCGTTATCGTTGCGTAGATCGGGAATCCGCACGGCGTGAAGCGCAGGCAACGGATCCCTCATCCACCTGAATCCATCAGGGTAGAGCGTCGTCTTCGACCCCCTCGGGATCGGAGGTCGTGCCCTCGTCGGGTTCGATGATCTCCTCTGGGTCGGCGGTCAGACCGGGGTCGGTGGTCTCGTCGGCCGGAACCGGCGCATCCGGGTCGAATGTCTCATCGGGCGTGGCGAGCTCGCCGGGATCGGGGACCTCCTCAGGGTCGGGGAGCTGGTCAGGATTGGAGAGCTCGTCGGGGTCGGGGACCTCATCGGGATTGGTCGTCGCGTCGGAATCGCCGGGCAGGTTCTGTACGAGTTCACGCACCGAATACCAGTCCGCGATGAAGAAGAACTCGCCGTCGATATATTGCTCTTCAACCAGCGCATTGATGGAGTGGCTGTAGATCTGCTCTCGCGGAAGATCCTGGCCCAACCGCGCCAGTGAGAGCACCTGACCCGGGGATAGATCGGTGCGCACCGAATCTCCTACCTCGGAAATCAACTGGGGTAGCTTCGTGATCACGCCGGACACGAGCACCTGGTTGCGAATCGCCAGCAATACCTCCTGTTGCCGCTCGGACCGCTTGAAATCGTTGTCGTCGTGCCGGGTACGCGCATACCGCACGGCTTGCACGCCGTCTAGCTCCTGGGGTCCGGTCGGAAAATATGCACGCGTGTACCGGTAATCCTCGGTCGGGTACTGGTCGTCCTTGATCGGAGCTTTCACATCGACAACGATGCCGCCGATCTCGTCAACGATGCGTTGCATGCCAAGCACATTGACCGTTGCCCAGTAGTCGATGCGAATCCCGAAGTTGTACTCGATCGTTTGGGCGGCCAGCACCGCGCCTCCGCCGGGCAGGTCGTCGTTTTCCCCAATGACGTACGCCGCGTTTATCTTGTGAGCCCGATAGCCAGGGATCTCAACCAACAGGTCGCGCGGGACCGAAAACATGTCGACTCGCTGTGCGCCGGGGTCAACTCGCACAACAATGATCGTGTCGCTGCGCGGCGGATCCTTGTCGTCCGGCCGGCTATCAACACCGAGCAACAGGATGTGGATCGGGTCGTTGCCATCCCACTCTGGGTAGGGTGTCGCCGCAGGGCCAACGGGCGTCTCGGTGGCGCCAGGGGCAGGTATCGGGGTGAGCGAGCCCATAGTCCCGGGAACGGTGGTTGCCTGCGGAGTCGAAGAGCTCGCGCCGGCTACCGAGGATGGTAGCGCTGGAGGCGACGGCTGAAGACCGTCGAGATGCGGCCGATCGACCTGGGTGACGAACACTTCGCCCATCGCCTCGCGAGCCTCGATGGCCACCGGAACGACGATCGACAGCCCCCAGATACCAACACTCACGGGCACAATGGCGATAATGAAGAGTGCGAGGGCGCGCAGGCTATGCGAACGCGAGCTCGCCTCGCGTTCGGCATGACGCCGGTGAACTGGTGGTGAGTCACTGTCCGGTGCCGCGGGAACGAACGCTGCGCCAGCCGGCCTTGCTCCGAGCGAACGCGGCAGAGGATGACTCGGCATCGGCACACGTTTGTGCGGCCGGCCGAGGCTATACTGCCTGCGTTTACGTGAATACATTCGACAGAATCGCGTCCCTATTTGCGAGCGCCCAGCCTGGTTAGCGCTTACGACGGTTGTGGCGCAACAGAGTACCGCCGCTGCATGAACCGTGATTATGGCGGACAGCGCATCAATGACGCAAAGTCACGTATCGTTTGTTCGAGACGGTGCACACTCCTCGAGCGCAAAAAGTGTAACCCAGAAAGCGAGGCAGCATGCTCCATCGAAATATCGACGAAGGGACGCTATTAGTATCTCAGCCAGCCCACGCCTGGGTATCGGGGCAACTCGCCGCAGCTTGGGGCAACATACTCTTCGGTCTGGTTGAGCCATACTCCGAAGTCTGCCTGGCTGCCGAACAACACGACATTGGCTGGCTGGACTGGGAACTGGCACCGACGCTCAACCCTGCCACCGGTCTCCCCAGAACGTTCATGGAGCTCCCCACGAGCGAGCACGTCGGGATCTGGGCGTCGGCTGGACTGCGGGCGCTGGTGTATGGGCCATACGTCGCGTTGCTTGTCTCCCTTCACGGGACCGGGTTATATCAGAAGCATGACTTCACGCGGGATTCGATCGAAGAGGCTGAGGCGGCACGACGCTTCATCGCGGAGGGGGCGGAATTCGAAGAGCGGTTGCTCGACCAGATGGCTGAGGAACCACGCTATTCCGCATTCATCGATCCCGGAATTGTTGACCGAAACCGGCGGTTGGTCGCGGCATGGGACTATCTGTCACTCGCGCTGTGTGGCGGCATCGCGGATCAGCGCAGGTTTGCGGGTATACCATCTGTTGAAGGACCGGTCTCACTCCTCTTTCAACGGATCGATCAAGAGCGCGAGCGCTTCAGCGTCGAGCCCTGGCCTTTTTCGATAGAAGCGGTGCGCCTTGTTTCCGCTGGACGCTTGTTAAAAGGAACGTTCAGCGACCAGCAGTCGATGCGCGCCGCCATCGATCGGGCGGAGTGGCGGTCGTTGGAGTTTGAGCTCGTCCCAGGTTGATCAGGACGACTTGCGCTTGAGAGGCCAGTGGCGCTGCCAGAACGAAGCGCGCTCTGACTCCAGGCCATCGACGTCGTAAGACTCTCCGTGGACTGCCTGCCGGCTCGAACGCAGCTCGGCTTCCGCATGCCACATCTGCGCGATCTTGCGTTCGGTTTCATCGATCATCTGGCTCAAGTCGACGCCACTGACGCGTTGACCGTTCAACATGCCGTCGCCCCGGATATCAGCGTTGCTGCGCAGGGAGATCGGCTTCAATCTGGGGGCATATGTGAACTTCGAGTCCCGCACTGCCTCCATGACCGCGTCGTTTCGAACGACGAACCAGGGCTCGTGTATAGGTTCGCCGGTGGGGTTCCCGGCATTGGAAGGGGCCGCCTGAACAGCATCCGCTCGTGCGTTGTCACACGCCTCAAGCTCCGCTGCAGGCGTCTCAAACACCATGTGCTCGCCAGGTTGCGAGCTTGCCACGGGATGCGGAGAGTCAGTCTCGGCTGTTGGACGTGCTTCCCGCGTCGCCGTCTCAAATGGATGTCCCGAATCGTTCCACAACCAGCCGACGACTTCGTCTACGTTTGCATCAGATGCTGCGGGCGACTGAGCGGCGCTTTCAGGTGCAGGGTCAGCGTCAGCGGCCTGTTCCTGTCCTTTCAACGCTGCAAGCTCAGAATTGAGCCGCGAGCGCTCCGCCTGCAGCCAACCGATGACTTCGGCCTGGTCATGCACGACGTCGGTTTGATCGCGAATGAGCTCAACGAGCGGAGAAATCAGCGCTTCACCCATCACGTCCAGCCGGGCGGGCTCGTCATGCGCCTGTATCGCGAGTGACCGGCGCAGGTCCGCTGGAGCCGGCACAAGGCGCGGTCCGGTCTGGCGCGGCACGGGTCCGGTGCCGCGTGCAGCGTCCGCGGCCGCCTGGGCCTGTGCGAGCTTCGCTGCCGGGATCTGCCAGCCGTCGGCGCTTGGGGTCGCCGCCAGGTATCCGTTGCGAATCCAGCGTATAATAGCGCTCTGAGTGACACCGGCGCGGCGTGCCGCCTCTAGAACGGTGAGGGACTCCGGCATGAAGTTGTCAGAATCAACCTCAACGGGTGAAGCCGGAAGATACTCCATAGCTGGCTCCTCCATTCCCCATGGATGTGGGCACTGCCACAATCTCTCCTGCGAAGGACTAGTACTTCGGTACTTCGTCCGTGTAGCCAAAATTAGCTACGCCATGTGAGTACGATGGTAACAGAGCATCTCGACAACGCACAGGTCCGAATAATTAGCTAGAGCCAAGCTTTTCATGGCCGGGTGCGTACTCGCGTCCTGACACATGGCCGTAAAAATACGACATCCTTCGCATGGTAATTGAGCCCCGTCATAGAGCATCATTCCGCAGCCAATTCTGAACGGTGACGGTATCCGGTTGCTACGCGCACACGTTGACTGAGGACTACGCGGCCATGTCGTTCATTGAGACGCCCGAGGCGGTCGTGATACCCGAGCTCCCGAAGGCAGGGCTGCGACAGCGGTTGCGGGCCCAGATTGACGCGTACCCACGCTCAATCTGGGCGCTGGCGGCGGCCGTTCTCACGGTGTGGGCAGGCCGTGGCATGGTCGTGCCGTTCATGGTGATCTATTTCAGCCAGATCGTCGGTATCAGGGCCAGCCTGGTGGGCGCTGTGATTGCTGGGGCGGGCGTAGCCGGCATCGCGTTTGTGCTGCTCGTGGCAGGCCAGATAGACAAGCGCGGCGGCCGGCCTGTCCTGCTGTGGACGCTGGCGGCGATGTCGTTGGCGACCTTGTTCAGCGCATGGGCGAATTCAACGCTGACCTTTATGGCCGTCTCGCTGCTGCTCTATTGCGCCAGCCAGTCCTACTGGCCGTCGATCGATACCGTTGTCACCTCGCTCGCCGATGCCGACAAGGTCGTACCGGCCATGTCATTGATTCGTGTGGGGATGGCGACCGGAATCGGCCTGGGCGGTCTGTTCGGTGGGGTCATGGTGGCGGGCGGAGGACTTGCGGAATACAGATTGCTCTTCATTACGAGCGCCGTCCTGATTGCTGCCGGCGGGCTGCTTATCTGGAAGACGGTACCGAGCGTACCGCTACCGACGACCTCGGACTCCGGCGCGCGTGGCACATGGGGCGACGTGCTCTCCGATCGCACGTTCATGTACGGCATGGCCGTCCTCTTTGCCCTGGTGCTCGGGTTTACCCAGCTAAACATGAGCGTTCCGGCATTCCTGCGTGCGGAGGCCGGGATCGGCGAGGGCAGGATCGGGGCGCTCTTCTTTATGAACACGCTTCTCGTTGTCCTGACCCAGGTGCCAATTGCGGCCCGGGTAGATCGTGGCAACGTGGGCCGGCTGCTGGCACTGGCGTCGATCATCTGGGGGATCGCCTTTCTCACCATGATGGCAACCCCGGGCTTCTCAGCCGCGGCGATCCTCGTGTTCCTGGCATTCACCGCTGGCGAGCTGATCTTTATGCCGCTGACGGCCGTGATCGCGGTTCGCCTGGCTCCACTGCACCTGCGCGGCCGGTATTTCTCGCTTCTGAGCATCACCTGGGGCGGCTCGTGGGCCATTGCGACCCTGACAGCCGGCATCGCGCTCGATCTGTCGCGACCGGTGCTCTTGTGGCCGGTTATGGCCGCGCTGATGGCTATCGGGGCCGTTGCGGCGCTGCGCCTGCGCGCGGTTGATCGGCTGGTGCCGCCGGTCATCCCGGATGCCGGCGCCGGCGACGCGTAGACAACAGGCAAAACAGGCGGCATAGTACGGTTAGCGGCGACGACGATACGAAGGATTGTCTGATCCCGATGACCGATCGACCTGCCACCATCGAACAGCTTGAATCCCGGCTCCAGCGTGGCTGGGAATTGATTCTGGAAGCGGAGCGGCAATCCGACGGACCGGCCGCCGACCGCTACACCCAGCACTGGCTGCGCCTGCTCACCGACTATGAGGAGCTTGCCAGCGAACAATTCGCCCCCGTTCCGAAACCACAGGGCAACTGACCCCCGACCGGGTGTGGTAGCTTGGACGCTGATTGTTCGCATCCACCTCAGAAGGGCAGCGCCAGACGCATGGCAGGACCAACCCATGGAAAGAATCCACCTTGTGACGAGCTAGACTTCGGCATCGTCACCGGCCAGCACTACCGCAACTGGAATGTCATCAAAGAGACCTGGCTCTGGGCGGACGAGAGCGGCTGGGACTCCGCCTGGGCCTTTGACCACTTCTTCGGACTGCGCCAGGATGAGGAGCTCGGCGAGTGTCTCGAAGGCTGGACACTCATCGCGGCCCTCGCCACACTGACCAGCAACGTGCAGCTGGGTCTGATGGTGGCTGGCATTACCCACCGCGAGCCCATCGTGCTCTTCAAGAACGCGGTGACCGTAGACCACGTGTCTGACGGCCGGTTGATTCTGGGAGTCGGCGCGGCCTGGCAAGAACGAGAGCACGAGGCGTATGGGATACCGTTCCCGCCACCCGGAGAGCGTGTCGACCGCTTTGGCGAGCAAATGGAGATGTACCGGATGCTTGAGACGCAAGAGCGCAGCGACTTCACCGGTGCGCACTACTCGCTCGTCAACGCCCCGTTTGAGCCAAAGCCGGTCAATGGGCACATTCCAATCCTGATCGGCTCGACCGGCAAGCGCATGCTGCGACACGTCGCGCGCTATGCCGACCAGTGGGACGGTGGCGGGACACCCGAGGAGTACCGGGCCAAAGGGCAAGAGTTGAACGCCATCTGCGAAGAGATTGGCCGTGATCCTGCTGAGATCCGCTGGGTCCTCTCTACCGGAGCGACGGCGATGGAATCCGAAGACTCGTTCCGCGAGCACGTTCACAGCTACGCCGCCGTGGGCGTGCGTTCGTTTCTGTTCGGTACTCCGGCTACAGCGCCGAACAGCACGATGCGCGCCATCGCCGACGATGTCATTCCGGAGCTTCGCGAGGAGTTCAAGGCGCGCCGCTAGAAAGCGGTGCTAACGGCTGATCTTCGATCCACCACGGAGACGCTGCGGCATAATCCGCGCAGAAAAGATGAATGTCGAAGGAGGACTGATGACATGCTCGTGACCACAACCAACACCATCGAAGGCCGGCCGGTTCAGGAGTACCTGGGCGTCGTCACCGGAGAGGCGATCCTTGGCGCAAACGTGCTGAAAGATATCGGGGCACAGTTTCGTGATGTCTTCGGCGGACGCGCCGGCATGTACGAGCAAGAGCTCCGTAAAGCGCGTCAGACAGCCTTGGACGAGATAACCGAAGAGGCCACCAGGCTCGGCGCGACGGCGGTTATCGGCGTCGATATCGACTACGAGACGGTTGGTGGCGGCAACATGTTGATGGTCAGCGCGGCAGGCACGGCGGTCAAACTCTAGCCGACAGCACGTCGCCGAGCTCGATCCGGGCCGGTAGCGGCGACGTGACCACGGCGTAGAAGCCGCGCGTACCCGCGTCAAGGAACTTGAGCGTCTTAGACACTAGCGTGGAAGGCGCGTTGCGATCGTCCAGCGCGAAGCGGCTGAATTCCACGCAGGGATGGGCGACCGAGACGGTATCGAGCTCGATCCGTCGTCCATCCGCTCCCTCAATCGCCAGCCCGCGCTCGACATCAGCGAGCTCAAGCCGGTCGTCATACTCAACCAGCATGTTCTCGCCAGCGATGCCCTCGCGCATGTGCTCGCCGTAGCGGTCGCGCAGGATGGCGTAGTGCCCGGTGAAGACGACCGAGAGCATGTTGCCATTGCCCCTGTTGCGAGAATCGGGGTGGACGGCGCTGTGGACATCCACCGTCTCTCGCTCGTCCACCAGTCCCGCGATCCTGCCTTCTGAGAGATGCAGCGCTTCGACACACCGGATGGGCTCGGGCGTGTAATAGCGCAGTGGCTCGCCATCGACCTTCAAGCTGCTCGTCTGGATTTGTAGCCGGATAATCCGGCCAATCCGGCGATAGTCGGCCATCTAGCCCTCGATCTCAGAGAGATGACGCTCAACCGTCGTGTGGATCGCGGGGATCAGCGCGGCATGCTCGGGCTTCATCACCACGCTTCGCAACACGGTCACGGTTGGTTCATCCCAGACGATTGATGGATCTCGTGGGGAGAGCTGCGTATCTTTGACACTCAGTTTCGCGAGATAGAGCGGATTTTCGCTGTCCTCCATCGCCCGGCGGAAGAGCGTGTCGTTGAGGCTGCTGATCCGGCTCGCGCGCGGCCTGCCACCACCCACGGGGACAGCATAGAAGCTGACGATATCGAGCTGCGGATCCACAACCAGCCGAAAGCGGTCACTCTTTGCCAGGAGTTTGGCCCAGTCGAGGGCTGCCTGGCGGCATTTCGCGAGCACAGCGCCAAGACCGCCGTCCGGCGTAAGCGGAATGCAGCGCAGTGTCGCCCAGAGTGCCGCTGCTGATGCCCCGGCGCGAGAGCACTCCAGACTGATCTCGCCCAGGTGCAGCTCATCGGAGGTGAAATAGGTGTAGGGCGAGTCGTGCTGGTAGTACGTGCCCGACGGCCGGGTCGCGAAAGAGCACCGCACCGCAACCGTAGGGCTGGAGTCCGTGCTTGTGCGGGTCGATCACGATGCTGTCACACTCGGCGAACGCCCGGAAGGGTCCAGGCTCTACAACCGGCTCCTGGAGCTGCGCCAGCAGGGCAAAGAACCCGCCGTAAGCGGCATCGACATGGACCCGTGCGCCGGCCGCGCGTGCCATGGGTAGAATCCTGTCGATGGATCGACCGCGCCGAGTGCCGTGGTGCCAGCCGTCGCGACGACGGTACCGACCTCGCCGCTCGACAGGGCCCGGTCCAGCTCGCCGAGGTGCATTCTGCCCGTTCGGGTCAGTCGGAATCGTCATCACGCGCACCTTGAGCAATTCACAGGCAGCGCCCATGGGTGTAGTGCGCCTGCTCACTCATGGCGATGGCCTTGTCAGGGTGGATCGACCGCGCAATCCAGAGCGCTTCCAGGTTGGCGATGGTGCCGCTGGCCGTCAAATGTCCCAGGTGGGTCTCTCCGTAGCCAACCATTCTGGCGAGATCGGCGACGACCTCGCGCTCCATGCGTGAGGTGGCAATGCCGCCGTCCAGCGCGTGGTTGTTCGGGTTGATCTGCATCGCCGTGGCGTAGGCCAGCATCGCGACCGGGTGTGGCGGCTTCAGCATCTGTCCGGCGTAGCGCGGGTGGAAGTAGGGATAGTTCTCGTGCAGCCGCTCGACGAGCTCCGACATGATCTCGGTCACCCGTTCTGGCTCGACGATCAGCGAGTCGTCAACCTCGAACGGTTCCCAGCGCTCGCTCCAGGCTTCGAGTCCCTCAAGGTTGCGCCCCAGTTGTTCCAGAAACTCGTGCCGCTCCATGCTGTTTCCCGCCTCCGTGAATGCGTGCCATGACTCCGCAAACTATAGACCAAAAGGTCTCCTCGCTAGCCATACGCCGCGATGCACGGTCAGCGTGTGAGATCTCGTCGCCGATAGTATGCGTGTGGCGGTATCTTGATCTTTCATGATGAACATGGAGTATTCTTGAGAGTTTCGGAGAATCAAGCTGGATGGAACCTGACAATTACCTGGCTCATCTTCCACGTAGCGGCGCAATTCATTGCGCCCTCTCGTGCCTTCGAGCCGTCAGGCAAGGCGCAATGAATTGCGCCGCTACGTGGATCGTGGTCTATCGCGCCTGTGCGCAGACTGAGGGGCTTCAATGCACCTCATACGTCGAGGATGGGGCCACCGGCTATCGAATCGATGCAGCGGATACAGAGCGGGTCATCGCAGCGGGTAATCCCGGGATTGTTGCGCATCGCCTGTTCAGCTACGGACAGAACGCCCCGTGCCGGAAAGACTCGCCACAGGCTCTCTCCAACGACGATCTGTTGCTCAAGCGGAGCGAGCACGTTTTCGAGGTTCGGGAAGCCGTTCGAGCAGGAGCCGATTGCGACCATCATCGGACGTCCCGCCACGTCGTCCGCCCAGCGGCGAAACAGGGTCCGCCTGGCATTCTGCTCGGCGAGGTGTAGGGCAGTCATGCGGTCCAGGCCAACTCCCATCAAGACGACATAACCATCACGCTGCGCCAGCTCACGCAGCGGCGCGTAGACATCCAGAGCGGACTGACCTCGAATCAGATCGTTGGCCGATGGGCCGACCGCTGCGAATGAGTTGAGCGGGTGATTGCCACGCGCCCGCTGCGTGCTTGACACAATGGCCGTAGGGACCGCGCCCATGTCGTCGTCAATCAGCTCGGACTCGGTCGTGTAGCGCAGCCTCGTTGATGTTGGCAGCGCCCACTTCACGGAATAGTCCCAGCCATTGCGCACGGGACGCATGCCCTCCGGTGGCGCAATCGCGAAGTAGCTGGAGAACGCCGGCACGAGCACGGTGCAGCTCTCAGCGAGCAATCCATCGATGACTGCGTTCGCGCCGCCCTCGACACGCCCGAACGACCGTAGCGACGAATGCACGCACAACGACCTGGCGCTGACTCCCAGTTGGCGGACGGCGTTCTGAATATCGGACCGGGTGACGTTGATCGCGTCCTTCGATCCCTCGGACCCACTACTAGTCACCGGCGGCAAGCCAATCGCGAATGGCCGGCTCATGCTCATCGTGCAGGTGGCTAAAGTAGGAGCCATTGAGGATGGCCGGGCCGAGCGCCTGACCGTTCATCCAGCCAAAGCGATTGGGATCAGTCAAGTCCTCTTCGGGCAACGCTTGCACGTTCGTCCGCATACGGACGAACGTGCCGCGCGATTCGCCCAACACGTCCTGGAGGGAGCGATCCTGATTCTTGTCGTACATCCAGTCGTTTATCTCGTCATCGGTTACCAGATGCTCGGGCCAGGGCGGAGGCGGCTCAGGCTCTCCGCGAGTCGCTGCCTCAAGGCGGTCAAGCGACCGCTGCCGCCAGCCCGACAGGTGGGCAACCACGTCCTTGAACGTCCACTCGCCGGCAGCGCCCGGCCTGTTCATGCGCTCCTCGCCAATTTCGGCCAGGAGATCCTCCCACTGTGCCTGTTCGGAATCGATCCTGTCGAGCACGGCGTTCTTCGTCACCACCTCAACCATCCTGAGTCCCCCTTCGCACTACATCACCGCGTCCACCGGGAATGACTCCAGCCCGCGCTTTATCGTGCCAAGGAAACGTGCGGCGCCGAGACCATCCAGGATGCGGTGGTCGATCGACAGCGAGAGATTCATCATCGGGCGGATCGCGATAGCGTCGTCAACCACAACCGGCCGCTTGGTGATGGCTTCGATGGAGAGTATCCCCGCTTGCGGCTGGACGATGATCGGCGTGGAGAAGAGTGTGCCGAACGTCCCCGGATTGTTCAGCGTGAAGGTGCCGCCCGTGATGTCGTCCGGCTGAAGCTGGTTGGAACGCGCCCGCAGCGCCAGATCTCGCACTGACCTCGCCAGACCGACGACACTCTTTTCATCAGCGTTCTTGATGACCGGAACAATTAACCCGTCGTCCAGCGACACTGCAATGCCGATGTTGACCGCTTTGCGGCGAATGATCTTGCCATTGTCCCAGGCAGCGTTCATGTCAGGGTGCTCGCGCAAGGCCTGCACCAGAACCTGCAACACAAACGGCATGAACGTGAGCTCGAAGCCCTCGCGCTGCTGGAACGACGTCCTTGTTGGCATTGCGCGCTGTCACGACCTGGCTCATGTCCGCCTCCATCCAGACCGTGACATGTGGAGCGGTCTGAACGGAGCGGACCATGTGCTCGGCAATCTGCTTGCGCATCTGGCCGGCCTGGAGGACTTCGTCGCCCGGCATGAGCGGCACGGCTTGTGGCGCGAACACAGGTTGCGGCTGCGGAGCCGGGGTTGGCGGTGCCACTGCGGGGACCGGCTCAGGAACGGGGACGGTTTCGGCAGCGCCTCTGGTTGCAATTGCGCTCTCAATATCAGCCTTCGTGACGCGGCCACCCATGCCGCTGCCCTCAATTGAGGCGATATCGATGTCGTGCTCGGCGGCCAGCCGGCGTACCAGTGGCGACGAGCGACGCTGGAGCAAGGCTGCCTCGTCGCGGTTCTCACGGGCGGTCCGCTCATCGCCTGCAACGGGACGCGACTTGCCATTCGGTTCTGGAATCTGCCCAGTAGCGACCGCATCACCAAGTTCCGCCGCCGGTTCAGTATCCTCGGCTGCCGCTGTAGTGGGAGCGACGGGTGCTGGAGTAGACGCTCCCGCGCCGGTGTCAATGACACAAATCGGTGTCCCAACCGCGTATGGTCAAACCCTCGCCGCTCAGAATCTCGGTCAGAATACCAGTCACCGGCGCCGGGATCTCGGCTGTTACCTTGTCGGTGACGACCTCGACCATCGGCTCGTATTTCTCGACCCGGTCACCGATCTTCTTGAGCCAGTTGCCGAGCGTCCCCTCGGTAACGCTTTCGCCCAGCTTCGGCATGACGACCTGGGTTCCCTGCCTTGTATCAGCCATGTGGGAGTGTCCTTCCGCCTTTAGTATGCCGCGAGCTTGTCGATTGCAGCCCGGATGTCGTTCTGGTCCTGGATATACGCCTGCTCCAACGGCGGGCTGAACGGCATGGCGGGCACATCTGGAGACGCGAGCCGCGTTATCGGACCGTCGAGATAGGCAAAGGCCTCTTCGGCGATGATCGCGGCAATCTCGGCGCCGATCCCGTTAAAGGTATGCGCCTCGTGCACGATGAGCGCTTTGCCGGTTTTCATGACTGATTCAAGGATGGTGTCGCTGTCCAACGGCTTGAGGGAGCGTAAGTCGATCACTTCGATCGAGCCGCCCTGTTCTTCAACATAGGCGTCGGCCGCGGCAAGCGCTTCCAGCAAGTACATCCCGTAAGAGATGACCGTGAGATCACTCCCCTCGCGCGCGACCCTCGCCTTGCCGATCGGGACCGTATGGCCGTTATCCGGCACCTCACCACGGATCGCTCGGTAACCCTTCTTGTGCTCCAGGAAGATGACCGGGTCGGGATCGTAGATTGCGCTGGTGAGCAGCCCCTTGGCGTCGGCCGGATCGATGGGCGCGACCACTTTCAGGCCTGGAATGTGGGTGAATACGGACTCGAAGGATTGCGAGTGATAGAGCGCGCCGTGGATACCACCACCGTACGGGGTGCGAATCACGATCGGGCAGTCCCAGTCGCCGTTCGAGCGGTAGCGTATCTTGGCAGCTTCGCTGATGATCTGGTCCATGGCCGGCGGGATGAAATCGAGAAACTGGATCTCGACCACGGGCAGCATTCCATTGGCTGCCGCGCCAATCGCGACGCCGACGATGAGTGATTCGGCCAGCGGCGAGTCGATGACCCGCATCTCGCCGTACGAATCTAAAAGGCCCTCGGTGACGCGGAAGACGCCGCCTCGGCGGCCGACATCCTCGCCGATGATCATGACCCGCTCATCGTGTTCCATTGCCTCGGCCAGCCCGTCGCGGATGGCCTCAATCAGTAGCTTCGTCGCCACCAGACAGCCCCTTTCTCTACGCGCTTGTCGGTCATGCCGACTGACGATGTGGATGAATTTCTACCCTCCCGTGGTGTCGTGTTTTGAGATCCCATTCGACTTCGCTCAGGGCAAGCTCTTCGACTGCGCTCAGGATGACCGATGCGCTCGCGCCACCCGAGCGCCCGGCTATATCCGACGGCCCTTGTTCCGCATAGACGTGATCGCTGAATGTGCCCGGGTCAGGTAGCGGGGACTGCTCGGCAAACTCGGTCGCGTCGTTTACCTGCGCTTTGATGCGCTCTTTGGCTTCTTGCTCCCACTCATCGGACAGCGCACCCAGCTCAACAAGCCGGTTTCGAGTTACCCGCAGCGGACCGCTGGAGTGCATGTCTGCCAGCTCCTCGGCACTGCGATAGGTGCGGTCATCGTCATCGCTGGAGTGCGGGGTCAAGCGGCGCACGATGGCTTCGATCAAGGTCGGCCCCTCGCCTCTGCGGGCGCGGTCGACGGCCTGCCTGGCGACCGCATAGACCGCGACCGCGTCGAGCCCATCCACGGTGACGCCCGGCATGTCATAGCCCCTGGCATAATCCGCGACGCGCTCGACCGCCATCTGCTTCTTCTGCGGCACCGAAATGGCATAGCCGTTGTTCTCGCACAGGAAGATGACACCCAGGTTGTAGATCGAGGCAAAGTTCATCGCCTCGTGAAAATCGCCCTCGCTGGTGGCTCCGTCGCCGAACCCGGTGATGACCACCGTGTTCTCGCCCCGCGCCTTGGCGGCAAAGGCAACGCCGGTTGCGTGCGGAATCTGGGTGGCGATGGGGCTGGAGACCGAGAGGATGCGGCGCGACCTCGAGCTGTAGTGCCCTGGCATCTGCCGGCCCCCGCTATTGGGGTCTGCGGCACGTGCCAGCATATGCAGCATCACGTCACGTGGGGTGACGCCGAAACGCAGGGCGAGTGTCAGGTCGCGGTAGTAGGGGGCGAGCCAATCTTTGGAAGGGTCAAGCGCGAAGCCGGCGCCCGCCTGTGCGCCTTCGTGGCCCTGCCCGGAAACGGCAAAGGGCGCCTGTCCGGCGCGGTTGAGCAGCCACATGCGCTCATCGAGCGCGCGAGCGAGCAGCATCAGCTCATACATCTCGCGTAGCTGCTCGTGGGTAAGGTCTACATCGACATCCGGCCGGCCTGATACGGTCGCCATCACGTCGCCTCCATTCGCTACGGCCCGTCCTTGGGCCTCGTCTCGCCTCTGAGATTCGTGGGGAGGATATGTTTAAGCGCCAGCGCTTCACGCTATTCGATTGTGAAAAACGGCCCGTGCCAGACAGCACGGGCCGATGGACTTTACATGTGCAGAGCGCGATCCGATACGTCGAGCGCCGCCTCATGCAGGATCTCGGAAATTGTCGGGTGCGGGTGGACGGTGATGCCGATTTCCCAGGCGGTTGCCTCGAAGAGCATTGCCAGACCGGCTTCCGCGATCAGCTCGGTCGCGTGGCCGCCCAGCAGGTGGATGCCCAGAATCTGATCGGTGTCGCCGTCGACTACCATCTTGGCGAAACCAGTGGTGTCACCTTCAACACGTGCCTTGCCACTGGCGGAGAGCGGGAACTTACCGATCTTCACATTGAAGCCGGCATCGCGTGCTTCCGCCTCGGTCAGGCCAACCGAGCCCACTTCCGGGTGACAGTAGGTGACCCACGGGATCTTGTTGTAATCAAGCTTCTCCGGCTTGTGCCCGGCAATCGTCTCGACTGCCACAATGCCCTGGTGCATGGCGGTGTGGGCGAGCTGCTGCAAGCCGGTCACGTCGCCGATGGCGTAGACGCCTTCGACGTTGGTGCGCATGAAATCATCTACCGCGATGTAGCCGTTCTCGACCTTCACGCCCAGGTTTTCCAGGCCAAAGCCCTCAACGTTCCCGTAGCGGCCGATGGCCACCAGCAGGGCGTCGGCCTCGATTGTCTCGTTGCCCTTCTCGTTCTTGACCGTCAGCGTAACACCCTTGGAGGTCACTTTGAAGTCATCAGCCGTCGGGCGCACGTCGGCCAGCACTTTGATGCCCTGGCGGCCAAAGGCACGTGCCAGATCGCGCGAGACTTCCTGGTCTTCGTTCGGCGCCACCCGGCCAACGAGTGTTACCTCCGAGCCGAACTCGCGATACACGCTCGCGAACTCGAGACCAGTTGCGCCACCACCACGCACGATGACGCGTTTCGGCAGATCGCCGGAGTAGGTGGCGTGGTCACTGTTGATGATGCGCTTGCCGTCTGACTCCAGGCCCTTGATCTCGCGTGGGGTGGAGCCGGTGTCAATGATGATGTTCTTGCCGGTGACTTCCTTGACCTCGCCGTTCTCGCCCTGCACGCTGATGGTCGTCGGGGAGGTCAGTGTGCCCCAGCCCTGAATCGTGTCGATCTTGTGCTTGCGGAACAGGAACTGGATGCCCTTGTAGTTCTGATCAACCACGTCACGCGAGCGCTTCATGGCCTGCGAATAGTCAAAGTCGACACCCTTGACGTTCACACCGAATTCCGCGGCCTTCGTCACGGTCGTGGCGACCGAGGCTGCCTTGAGGAGCGCCTTGGCCGGAATACACCCGCGATGCACGCACGTTCCGCCGACAAGGTCCTTCTCAACAACGCCGACGCGCATACCAAGCTGTGCCGCGCGAATCGCGGCCACATAGCCACCGGTGCCGCCGCCTAAAAAGAGCAGATCGTACCCATCCTGCGCCATACTGTTACCAGTCACTCCTCTTCCCGGATAACCCAGACTTGGGCCCCCGATGGTGCGAATTGCCGCTCACAGTTGAGCAAGCCGATCCAGTATCGCGCGCCGTCGGATGTGCCAGGAAACCATGAGGAAGCGGCGTCGATCACCAGATTTCTCTACGCTCAGTATAGCAAGGCCATCCCAAACCACGATTGGGCCCGAAATCAGGGCCCTGGGTCCACCTCGCGACGTGCCAGACTCTCCACAGTTGAGGGCGCCGGCAGCTGTGCCAGCACACCGCGCAGCGCCAGACCGAAGAGGATCATGACGCCGACGGTGCTAATGACGGCGGGCACCCGCGACGACGGCACGACCAGGAACGGGAGCAGTGGCCCGAACGAAAAGAACAGCCAGGAGACGCCGAGAATCCGCTCGACCGCCGCAAGATTCGACTCACGATAGGCGTGATCCAACAGGAACACGGCACCCAGCATGGCAAAAATCGCGGTGTGGTAGAGCGCGTGATAGGAAGTTAGCAGGGTGGTGGCCATCAGCAGTCCCACTCCCGGGCCCAGGAGCGCGTCGCGCCCCAGGCGCCGCCACAAGTACGCTGCGCCAGTTAGAAACGCGACAGATAGCACCACGATAACGGCGTTTTGCAAGCTGGTCGCCTCGTGTGGAAAGGCCCGCACGACCATCGCCCGTAGATTCACCATGCCAAGCACGTTGGTCGCCGCCGTGCCTTCCGGTTCCGATAACTGCCGGCCGAACTGGATATAGTCGCGCATGCCGGAGACGCCAACCAGCAGCACGCACACGCCGAGCTGCACCACACCCGCCAGCACAGTGGTAATGAACGCCCGGCGGTGGCTCGTCGCAACCACGTAGACGAGCGGCGCGATCAGCAGCTGCGGTTTCAGCGCGAGTACCGAGAGCGCCAGCGCGGCGCGCACCTCGTTGCCGCGCCGGAGCTCCAGCACAAAAATCGCCATGGCCAGGAAGAGGATTCCCTCCACCTGTCCCAGCAGGATCGTGTAGAAGAGCGGGAACGAACCGAGCACGAGGAAGGCAACGGTTGACCAGTGGATGTGCAACCGGCGCGACAGTGCGACAACGGCCGCCACGACTGCGCCCAGGTTGAGACCGGCCCAGGTGATCCAGGCCAAGAAGGGGCTGATGAGCAGCAGCGGGACTGACAGCATCGCCAGCAAGGGCGGTGCGACATAGGGCTGGACCATCCGGTCCGTCCAGCCGACGTCATAGCGCTCGAGCACCGGCTGCTGTCGTTGCCACTGTAGGAACGTGTCATAGAGGTCTTTGCGGCCGCCGTCGATCAACATCTCGGCTGCCGCATAGCTGGGTAGATAATCGAGCCCGACATGGAAGAAGATGCCCGTTTGCCGCACAAAACTGACGAGCACGACACATTCGATTACCAGGTAGACGATTAACCAGAACCGCGTCTGCGAACTTTGCACGATAGCGTTTGCCACATTTCATCATCTCTGCCGAGCCGCGACGGCGTGCAAGTAGATGCTAGTCCAAAACGCTAAAGGCGGTCGCGCTCCTCGGGTTACGATCACGCCGTCATCGCCGCCACTTTCTAGAGTATCATCGTGCCACGTTCGAGAACCGCTTTCCTGAGGAGACCATGAAGTCCAACACCGGCTCAGGCCCATTTCCGCCAAACTCCTCCGCAGACGCTGACCACGAGGCAGCCACTCGCTACGACGAGCCTTTCGGCTGGTGGGGCTACCACTGGACACCCCCAAATCAGCGCTCGTTAATCTGGTTGATCCAGGCCGGGGCGCTGGATGCCCGGCTGGCGGCATTCCTGAGCCTGGCTATCGAGCTGCAGCGCACGCTGATCGTCGTCGCCGAACCGAATGAGGCCGGCAAGACGACGCTTCTCACGGCATTACTCGATTTCCGTTACCCGGAGATCGAGCCGATCTACCTGCGCGGCTGGTACGAGCGCTTTCGTTTCCTGGATACCGTCCCGCCGCAGCAGGCATACCTGTTGTGTAACGAAATCAGCGCCCACCTGCCGACCTATCTCTGGGGGCAAGGCGTGCGCCGGGTGTTCGAGGCGGGCATGGCAGGCTATGCCTTTGTCACCACGATGCACGCGTCGTCGGCTAGAGACGCCGCAGATCTGCTCGTGCGCTATCCATTGGAGGTCCCGCCCACCCACCTGCGAACAATCGACCTGGTGGTGACGCTCAACCTCGGACACGTGAACAACCGGCTGGTGCGCCGGGTGACGGGGGTTGAGCGGTTCACCGGCGCAGCCGATCCGTATCGGATCGAACCGATTTCCGAGCGCCCGCTGCTGCGATCGGATCTGGAACACCGCACTGGACGCATGGTGGACTGCATCACTCACTGGCTTGGTTGCGATGATGGCGAGGCGACGAGACTCCTGAGCCGCCGCGAGCATCTGCTTCAAACCTGGCTCAACCAGGACCTCGTCGAGGTAGACGCCGTCCGCCAGGCGATCCAGGCTTCGCGCTCTACCTGACCTTGTAGAGATCTCCCGCAGGCGATACCCCTTTACACTGGATACATGCGTCCAGATGGATGTGCGGTCGCGGGCATGTCCACCGCGAGCTACGTGCTGAATCAAAGGGGGATCGCGCATGACGGCAGAAGAGCGCAGAGAACCGGAAGCGGACGAGCAGTACTCGACACAACAGGCCCCGGTCGAGCGTGAGTTCGACGACGATGCCGAAGGCAGCGAGACGGCGCGCAATGTTACCGTCGGTGCGGGCATCGGAGCTAGCCTGATCATCGCGATTGGTTTCACGCTGTTTATCATCGTGCTGCTAGGATACGTCCTCATGAACGCGCTTTAGGACTGCACGAGGAGGACGACGTTGCCGTGGGCGAAGTACTATCCGGCTTATAGCTACTGGTTGGAGTCTTGCGGCGACGACCTTACTCCCCGTCCCGCGCTCGATGGCTCGGTGGACGTAGATGTCGCCATCCTTGGAGCGGGCTACAGCGGGCTCTGGACCGCCTACTACCTGCTCAAACGTGACCCGACCCTCAAGGTAGCGATCGCCGAGAAGGAGATCGCCGGCTTCGGCGCTTCCGGCCGCAACGGCGGCTGGTGCTCGTCTGGGTTTCCGATGGGACTCGACGAGCTTGGACGTCGCTTTGGTGACGACGCCGCACGCGAGCTGCAGCTCGCGATGATCGCCGCGGTGGACGAGGTTGGACTGGTCGCCGAAGAGGAGGGGATCGACGCCGACTACGAGAAGGGCGGTGCGCTGCGCTTTGCCCGTGGCGAACACCAGGTTCCACTCATCGAGCGGTCGCTCGAGACGTATCGCCGGTTCGGTCTCGACGGACACTACCAGTTGCTCGACGCCGGTGAGGCTATGGATCGCGTCAACGTTCAAGGCGTACTCGGAGCGTTGTTCACGCCGCATTGCGCGACAATCCACCCGGGAAAACTCGCTCGCGGGCTCGCGCGGGTCGTCGAGCGTCGGGGCGCGACCATCTACGAGCAGACAGCAGTTACCTCGTATGTCGAGGGGGCAAATCCGGCTCTGCGTACGCCGAAGGGCGACATCCGCGCCAAAACAATCGTCCTGGCTGGGGAGAGCTACCTGTCGCAGATGAAACAGCTCAGCCGCCAGCTGATCCCCATCTACTCCCTGATCGCGCCTTGACGCGGCCCCTCACCGACGACCAGTGGGCCGAGATCGGCTGGCGCGGCAGGGAGTGCGCTCGATCGAACCGGCTTACCGTCGACTATCTGTCACGCACCACTGACGGGCGCATCCTGTTCGGAGGCCGGGGGGCACCGTATCACTTTGGGTCCAGTATCTCCGATGAGTACGACCGTCATGGACCGACGCACCGTATGTTGAGAGACGCGGCCATGGAGTGGTTTCCGTCGTTGACGCTTGCAGACTTCTCGCACGCCTGGGGAGGCCCGCTTGGCGTGCCTCGTGACTGGATGCCCACGATGTCCTACGACCCGGCATCGGGAGTCGCCACGGCTCGCGGTTACACCGGTCAGGGTGTCTCAACGACCAATCTTTCCGGCCGGGTGCTGGCGGACCTGATCACCGGAGTGGAGTCGTCGCTTACTGACCTGCCGCCGGTCGGTCACCAATCTCCGAACTGGGAGCCCGAGCCGTTGCGCTATCTCGGCGTGCGCTACGTGCAGCGTACCTACGCCCGGCTAGACGACAAGGCGGCGGCAACCGGAAAGCCACCGGCCGGCACATCGCTCGGAGAACGCCTGAGCCGGCATTGAGTCAGGAAGACCAATCTTATGACGCTCCCCGGGGCCAGACCTTCGACCTTCCGGCCCGGAGCATCCCCGTGTCTACCGGCCCGTGTGACACACGACAATGTTGTTGACGAGTCTCGATGGTGTCACGATGAAGCCTGTGTCTGCCTTGGACAATGCTCGAAGAGAACATCCCAACCCTGTTCGCTACCGGAGGAGCGCCAGAAAGCCATCGTCGGAGGCCGGGGTCTGGCGGGGAGTGACGCCGATTCTGGGCGCGGAAACGGTGCGCGTCGGTGACTTGCGCGGCGTCCGCATCCCCAACGAAGGGATCCAGGTAGCCCGGCAACACGTAAACCATCGGTAGAGGAATGAATTCCTACCGGTCGCCAAGCAGCGTACAGTAGGATTAGATCTACGATGAGATGCGTTTGAAACCCGCCATGTATTCGAACTAGGTCCGTCCCCGTTTCACCGTTGATCCCAGCTGGTTCCAGAATACGAACCATATGGCTAGACAGATTCCGTGCCAGATTCAGGCCCTGCCGCCGGCATGGTCGTCACGCTCGTTGGGCCTGCCTGACGACTCTACCAAAAGGCAAACCTCAGCCATGTCTAATCAACACCTACCGAAGACACTCGGCGAAACTCCGGGAGAGCGGACACTCCGTGGTACCCGTCCGGGGAGGAACTGCGGCGCAATCTGATAACAAAACTGCAGACCGGAGAATCGATTTCTCCTCCGGCGTGATGGGTTATGAGGACACGGTCATTCCTCAGATCGAGAACGCCATCCTCGCCGGACAGGACATCATCTTTCTGGCGAGCGCGGCCAGGCCAAGACGCGCATGGCGCGGAGGCTTGTCAACCTTCTCGACGAGAGATTCCGGTCGTCTTCGGTCGCGAGATCAACGACGACCCCTTTAAACCGATCTCGCGACATGCGAAGCGACCTCATCGCCGAGCGCGGCGAGGACACGGCAATCGAGTGGTTGGGCGCGATCGTCGCTACGCTGAGAACTGGCGACCCCAGACACGACAATCGCCGACCTGATCGGCGAGGTTGACCCGATCAAGGTCGCCGAGGGCCGCTACATCTCCGATGAGCTGACGATCCACTACGGCCTGATACCGCGCACCAATCGCGGCATCTTCGCCCTCAACGAGCTGCCCGATCTTGCCGAGCGCATTCAGGTCGGCCTGCTCAACATCATGGAGGAGCGCGACGTCCAGATTCGCGGCTACCGGTGCGGTTGCCGCTGGATGTTTTCGTCGTCGCCAGCGCCAACCCCGAGGACTACACCAACCGGGGCGGATCATCACCCCGCTGAAGGACCGCTACGGCTCACAGATTCGCACGCACTACCCCAAGACAGTCGAGCTCGAGATCGACATCATGAGCCAGGAGCGGTGCGCTTCGGCGCCGACGGCATCCAGGTGCCGTCCCCTACTACATCCAGGAGATCATCGCCGAGATCACGCACCTGGCGCGGCGCAGCCACGAATCAGCCAGCGCTCGGGCGTCTCGGCGCGCATGTCGATCGCGAACTACGAGAACATGGTCGCGAACGCCCTCAAGCGAGCCATCCGGACCACGAGAAACAGGCCGTGCCGCGCATCTCCGATCTCCGCGCCGTCCGCCTCCACGATGGGCAAGATCGAGCTGGAGACCATGGGTGACGCCCAGGAGGACCGCGTGATCGAGAAACTGATCCAGGGCGCCGTCGTCAGCACATTCAACAAGTACTTCTCGGTACGCGACTTCGACGATCTGGTCCTGGCCTTCGATAACGGGTCCCGCGGTGGAGGTGTCTGACTCGATGGGCGCCATGGAGTACGTGCATCAGGTATCGCACATGGACGGGATGCGCGAAGCTATCACCAAGCTCGAACTCTCCGGCTGAACCGGCCTCCGTTGCCTCCGGCGTTGAGTTCATCCTGGAGGGCCTGCACCTGAACCGTCGCCTCAATAAAGACCGCCTGGCCGCCGCGGGCGGGGCGCGCTACGCCGGCTAGTCCTGCTCTGGCTGGAGACTGCATACAGAGCGGACACCCCGGCGCCGTGCGCCGAGATACGCCGTATGCATGAGCAAGACGTAGTCAAAACACGTCCACGAGCTTGCCCGCAGGCAATGTTCGGGCTCCTGATGCCGGCCGTCAGGCCGGCCTCGGCCACCCGCCTGAGAC
>CAVSNU010000004.1:0-5536 GCA_963729445.1 uncultured Chloroflexia bacterium | reverse complement strand
TCGCCGATCGTCAGGTGTGTCCAGTTGGCACGAGGGATCTTGCGGAACGAATGCAGATCGACGACGCCGACAACCTCTGACCCATCGACCACGAGCGTCGGCCCCCGGCGATAGTTGTCGAGCAAAGATTCGATCGACTCGTCAATCGTGGATGACGCCGGCACACGATTGACGCCCGCCTGGAAGAGGTCGTCGATCTGGAGCCGCTTGCCGGCTTCTCGCCATTCGGTCTGGTTGACGCCTGCGCTGCGTGCCCGGTTCAGCGTCCAGCACAGAATCACTATCCAGGCACCCCAGACCGCGTTTGACTCGCCCACGGAGAGGAGGATCGCTCCACCAAGGAACCCCATAAAAATGAGGAGCTGCCCGTAGATGGCAACGACACGCGTTGCCGCGACCAGATCGTCGGAGAGATACCAGACGAATGAGCGGAGGAGTCTTCCGCCGTCGAAGGGATAGCCGGGTAAGAGGTTTAACGCCGCCATACCGAGGTTGAAACCACCGAAGAGGTTGCGAGCCCGGGCATCGTGTCTGGAGATCCCAGCGCGAGCCACGCACCGGCCTGACAGCGCCGCGATCACCAGGTTCATGACCGGGCCGGCAGAGGCAACGCGCACATCGTCGGAGGGTGATTGCGGGGCGTAGCTGGTGTCTGGAAGAGCGCCGAAGAGTGACGGTTCGAGCGCGTCCAGGACCGTGCCGGAGCGGCGCGCGGTCCAGACATGGGCAAATTCGTGAGCGAGGATCGAGGTGACGATACCAGCGATGAGCGCGGTTGCGCCAGCCAGCCAGCGGGAGAGCTCGGCGTCGGAGGCGGCACGCGGCGCGAACTCGTAGAGTGAGATGCCGGTGAGGCAGAGCGCCACTAGAGTATCGAGTTCCACGAGGTACGTAGGGGTACTCCAAAAATGGTCGGCGGGTGCGCTCGGGTCATCGTTGACCCCTCTATCTAGAACAGATCCGCCCGAGGGCAGACACTTCTAGAGGCGCTGGTATTCCTCAAGATCGAGAACAAAGACGGTGGCTGCGGCTGTCTGTGCGTCCTGCTCGCCCTCAGTCTGAGCGGCCCGGCTACGCGCTTCGTCACGGATGATGTCCAGCACCTGATCGACTTGCTGATCCTGAACGCCGATCATGATGGTGGTGTTGCCACGGCGCAGAAATCCGCCCGTACTGGCGAAACGCGTGGCTCGGAATTCGGCTGCGACGAGCGCGTCGACGACTTCGTCTGCGTCCTTGTTTTGAACCACGGTGATAATTAGCTTCATTTCGCCTCACTCTTCAGTCGGATTTGGGCCACACCCCTCAGAGGAACCTACCCTGCATTATAGAGATCCGCCGGACGGTCCGTCAATTCGGCGGTGGGCTATGCCGCGCCACATCTTTCTTATGGCCACCTCCGTGCCGGAGTTCGAGTCTCCTGGGATGCCCGACTCGCCGTGTCCGGCCCTTCCCATCGCCAATCCTCTGAATACCTCGGCCTCCTTAGAATGGAGCTATCATTACGGTACTGTTTTTGTCGCTACGAAATCCAGGGGTTAGGATCTTCGTGAGGGACTACGCAGTCTTCGTACAGAAGTCTAGGCAACTGCTGACACAGTTCGATAGCGCAGCGAAACGACTCGATGATCCCGCAGTTTGTGAACCGCTCCTCCAATTAGAGGAAGCTGCCCAAAGCGTTGGATTCTCGTGGAGCGGCGGTGTAATGGGCTACCACTCGCGTGTTTACTACCGTGATTTTGTGCATCCACCTTCAGGTCACCAATTCAGCGCGGAGTCCATGCTAGCAAGATGCGACACTTCGATATAGACGCCAAGGCCGGGTAGTGGGTTAGTTTGAAAGCGGCTCCGCCTAACAGGCAGCTCCTGGTATGCGACAATGGGGGGCATGTTCGAACGTTCAAGGCAGGGCCAAAGGCAAGGCCCGCAGCGAACGGCGTGAACGCTCAGACGCAGCCCGAGTGCAGCATGTTAGGGGTAGGTTCAGGCATGGGTAAGATCAGGGTCCGATATGTCGTCACCGATGTGAGCGCGGCGATCCCCTTCTACACCGAGATGCTCGGATTTCACGTCGACTTGCACCCCGCGCCCGGCTTCGCGAGCCTGTCCAACGGGGATCTCCAGCTGCTGCTCAATCAACCCGGTGCCGGCGGGGCCGGGCAGGCAACGCCGGACGGCCAGGTGCCTGCGCCCGGCGGCTGGAATCGGATTCAAATCGAGGTCGAGGACTTGACCGCCGCTGTGGAGAAGTTGAAGGGTGCGGGATGTCGCTTCCGCAGTGACATCGTGGTTGGGAACGGAGGAAGGCAAGCCCTCGTCGATGACCCGTCCGGCAATCTCGTTGAACTGTTCGAACCAGCCTGAACAGGGCGTGGTCAAACCGACCCACGACCCAGTCTAGACCGCCGCTTCCCGCTAACCGGCAATGCTTGGGTTGGGATTCCATGACACGCTTCTCGAGAGGTGAGGTGTTCCCCAACCGAGGAGCTGACGAGGTGTCGGGGTGCAGCTTCCCGGCGCAACACGGTTTCAAGAACCTAGCTTGTCAATTCGGCGGTGGGATATTAAAAGGTTAGCCACTCTCTTAAGCCCTATCAGCTCACGCCGCCCACTCGTCCTTGACTGTGCCCGCTTCAAACCCCTTGAATTCTCCACGGCGCCGTCTCTATACTCGGCGAGTCAAGAGTTCGTTTTCGTCCATTTCCTGATTTCGGAGGTTCATCTCCATGCCTGCCTTTACTTCTGCACGCGCATGCCGGATGAGTCTCGCCCTCCTCGGATGATCTCTCGCGTCACGCCTGATGACGCCACCCGACGACACGGTTTTCTCCTCGGCATAGCGCGCTTGATGATTTCCCCGCAGCAGATGCTGTGGGGCATTTGTGATGCCGAAATGCACCCAGGAGATACTCAACCGTGCTGTTGTTCCTTCTTGACAGGCGCCGAGGCAATAACCCGGTGCCGGTGTACCTGGTCCTCATGGCGGTCCGGTCGGTTTGCCACTCGCTTTTCTTTACCGTTCAGCTGATCTACCACGTCACCGTCGTCGGTCTCAGCCCACTCCAGATGGTGCTGGTCGGAACAGTGCTCGAGATCACCTGTTTCCTGTTCGAGGTCCCAACCGGCATCGTTGCCGACGTCTACAGCCGCCGCATCTCGATACTGATCGGCGTGGCTCTGATCGGCTGTAGCTACACCCTCGAAGGCGCGATCCCCGTATTCTGGGCCGCGCTCGCAAGTCAGGTGTTCTGGGGTCTCGGCAACACATTCACCAGTGGTGCCATCGAGGCCTGGATCACCGACGAGATCGGTGAAGAGGCGGTTGGACCGATCTTCTTGCGCGGTAGGCAAATGTGGCTGATAGGCGGACTGGCGGGAACGCTGGGGTACATTTTACTTGGACTCATCCATATCCAGTTGCCGATGGTCTTCGCGGGTGCGGGCATGTTCGCGCTCGCTGCCACCATGATTCTGGTCATGCCGGAACGCTACATGCGTGCCACTCGGCCTGCCGAGCGCTCCACCTTCGGACATATGACGGCAACCGCGCAGGAGGGCTTTCGGTTGGCGATGGCGCGCCCGGTCGTCAAAGTGATCATCGCGATCAGCCTGATAACCGGGCTTGCCGCCGAGGCGTGGGATCGCCTGTACATTCCCTCGGCGATCAACCGCTTCGACTTCCCGGCTGCCTTCGGAACCGACAGTCCCGTGATCTGGTTCGGGATCAGCGGGGTGATCGGCATGCTGCTCGGCCTCGCGGCCTCGGAGATCTTCAAGCGCAAGAATCCCGGTTCCTTCGGGGCCGGTGCCCCGGCACGGTTGCTGGCCGCCTGCTCCGCGTTTCAGGTCGCGGCGGTTGTGATCTTCGCGCTGAGCGGCAATCTCTGGCTCGCCTTCGCCATGCTCTGGGTGCGAACGATCGTCAGTTCGGTCAGCCTTCCGGTCGAGTCTGCCTGGCTGAATCACAACCTCGACTCGGCAACGCGGGCTACGGTAATCTCGATGACCGGCCAGGCCAACTCCATCGGTCAAGCCGTGGGTGGGCCCGCGCTTGGCTGGGTTGGCAACACGGTTTCGATCCAGGCCGCCCTGCTCGGCTCGGCCCTCGTCCTCTCACAGACCATCGCTCTCTACCGCCGGCTCATCGTTCGCGACCGGGGCGTATCCGATCCTGTTCTCGTGCAGTCTCGATACACCTCGCATGAAGGACAAGAAGAACCATGAGAACGTTGAACGAGGAACTGAGCCGTCCTGGTCGTCTGAGCGAGGACGTTGTGCTGAAGTCAGCGCATGGAAGCGACGAATGCGTATGTTACCTTGACCTAACCCCGCAGCGTGTTGAAGAAGGGAGGACGTAACAGTGCTCGAAAAACCAGACCTGCCAGACGACCGCCTGAACTCGTGTTTGCACGATGACTACGGACTGCGGATCGCCGAGATCTCATTTCTTCCACTCGGCGCTGACGTAAATACGGCGGTCTATCGCGCCGTCTCCGAGGATGGGACGCCATACTTCGTGAAGCTGCGAAGCGGTGACCTTGACAGCACGACGATCCTCGTCCCTCAATTGTTGGGCGACCTGGGCATCGCGCAGATCATCGTTCCTGTCGTGACCACCACCGGGCAATCCTGGATTCGCCTGGATGCTTTTACCGTGATCCTCTACCCGTTCGTCACAGGAGAGAATGGTTTCGACCGCGATCTTTCGGATGAGCAGTGGATCGACCTCGGTGTCGCTCTCAAGCGGATGCACACGGCGGTATTGCCTTAGATCTTACACAGCAACTCCCGCGCGAGACATACTCCTCCCATTGGCGCGAGATGGTCAGAACGTTCCAGGCTCGTGTCGAACATGATGCATTTGATGATCCGACCGCGGCACAACTGGCTACGCTACTACGAGCCAACCATGATCTCGTTTCCGAGCTTGTCGATCGCGCCGAGCAACTTGGCGAGGCACTCCGTGGCCGCTCACTCGACTACGTGCTGTGTCACGGCGACATCCACGCAGGCAACGTCCTGATCGACCACAACGATGCGCTGTACATCGTCGATGGGACACTCTGAGCATCGCGCCGAAAGAGCGTGATCTGATGTTTATCGGTGCTGGGATCGGCTGTGTCTGGAACAGCAGGCGCGAGGAGGGGTTTTTCTATCAAGGGTATGGCCGGGCAGAGATCGACTCGATGGCGCTCGTCTTTTGCTGCGGGCGGACGTGCAAGATATCGCGGCCTTTTGTGAGCAGTTGCTCTTGACCGACGAAGGCGGCGAAGACCGCGAGCAGTCCCTCTATTATTTCACCAGTCAGTTCTGGCCCAACAGCGTCGTCGAGATCGCCTTTCAGTCTGATCTGCTACTGCGACCGGATTAGGTGCACCGCCCCAGATGGTGGGTCGAGTTTCGAGCCTGCTATTGGTGGCGCAAGCGTCTAGCACCAGCGCCGTTGCAGCGGGTCTGGCCGGAAGTGCTCGCTAGCCCGACAGCTGTCTTCGCCCATCTGAGAGATCCGAGTCATGAGCATGTCCGGAAGAAGCCC